>NJBM01000002.1 GCA_005223045.1 Planctomycetes bacterium B3_Pla
CGACATACGAGATGGAATTGCACGTCGTGCGGATCGGAGATGTTGCCGTATGTACAAATTCGTTCGAGCTGTTCACCGACTACGGGATTCGAATGAAAGCCCGCAGCAAAGCGGTTCAGACATTTGTCGTGCAATTAGCCGGGCCTGGAACTTATCTGCCTACTGAAAAGGCGGTTCGGGGAGGCCACTACAGCGCCGTTGTCCACAGCAGCCTTGTCGGCCCGGAAGGCGGAGACGTGCTCGTCGATCGCACCGTCCACATCATCAACTCCCTCTGGGCGCAACCCGAGTAGTCCGTCAAAATGAATCTATGAACTTATCTCATTCGGGGAGACAAGATTTGAACTTGCGACCTCTGCGTCCCGAACGCAGCGCTCTGGCCAAACTGAGCTACTCCCCGGCCAACAATAATCAAAATATACTATAACAACTCCTGAACTACAGTCAACCTTCATTTCGATAAATTCGCCGTTGTGTTCAGATTGCATTTCACACAAAGACACCTGCTAATTTCTTCTTTTCCTGGGATCCTCTGGTGCTCTTGAGGTATTGTTCCCGCCTTGCTGCAGAAGATCGGTCAGAACGATGTTCGCTGTACACCAACTTCCACGGACTATTCTGTCGAGTGTACTTCCCGCCCCGTCCAGTATTATGCTCCTGAAGCCGACGAGCCAGATTATCAGTATGCCCGATGTAGAGTTTGCCTGTCTTAAGGCTTTGAAGAATATAAACGTAATACACCGATATAATCTCTTTAAGTAGCAATTCCTTATTCCACTCGGGCTCGATTGACGATTTCAGAACTCCCGCCTCATATTTTCATGTCGAATGCTCTCTAATAATTTTTTGCGATCTGCTTCAACATCGGGTCTCAAATAATGATATAGAGGTTTAGAGCTAAATGAGACTTTGCAATTTGGGCAGATTACTTGTGGCTCTCTATTATCGGCAACAAGCCTACACTTAACTTTATCGACATCAAAACATTTAGTACAAAAAGGGCCGTCGGTTCTTCCCTTCTCATCTTCAAGATAGTATGCAGAGTCTTTGCAGACCAACTTACCCTTCAATTCCAAAGCATTTCGAAGTTGAGTAATCATTTCATCCTTTTTCTTAAGCTGTTCAGTCAACTCCATTGCCTCGGAGTGGAGGTCGAGAATTTTGCGATATAATTCTACGTTGTCTATTTGTTGGACAAGTTTTACTGCTTCTTTGGCATTTTCAATTATTCCCATCTTTCTGGTTTCCTCTCTTGAGCGAACGAAGAAACAAGAGGGGTCGCATCCAACCTGTGCACCCTTGTTCAACACCTACGATTTGCAGACTCGGGGAGACAGGATTTTCCGCACAGGATGCCTCACATCGGAACTTGCGACCTTCCCTAAGGGACGCTCTGGCCAAACTGAGCTACTCCCCGGCCAAACAGTACGGTGAATATACTACATTCGCCGCCGGATTGCAAACTATAATAAATTTACCGGATCGATGTCGATAGCGACCTTGACCGCCGGGCGGACAGGCTTCTCGCCCCGCAGGCTGGTGAACAGTCGCTGGATGGTAGCGGCCTGCGGCGCCTGAATTATTATCTGCATCCTGTGGAAACGCTGGACTCGGCTTATTACCGCCGGCATCGGCCCGCGAACGGTCGCTTCAAGGCCGTCTCGTCTTATGATTCCGTCTATTCTCTGCCGCATCTGCTTGCACGCGGCCTCGAGCTTGTCAAACTTCATATCCCGCATGACTATCACGGCCAGGCGCCAGAAAGGCGGTAAGTTGCAGGCCCGGCGGTGCTTCAATTCCTGTTGGACGAAGCCCTCGAAGTCCCCGGCGACGGCAAACCGGATCGCAGGCTGGTTGGCTAAAAACGTCTGGACGAAGACCGTGCCCTTTTTCTCCGAGCGTCCTGCCCGACCGGCTACCTGAGAAATCAATTGAAAAGTCCGTTCATTCGCCCTGAAATCCGGCAGATAAAGGCACGTATCGGCGCTGATAATGCCGACTAACGTCACGTTTGGAAAATGCAGTCCCTTTGCCAGCATTTGCGTGCCGGCCAATATGTCGATCCGCCCTTCGCCGAAGTCTCTCAGGAGCCGGTAGTAGTCTCTGCTCGCCATCGAATCGCTGTCAATTCGGCAGACGCGGGCCTCAGGAAATTTCCGGGCCACTTCCTCTTCGAGCCGTTGCGAGCCGAGCCCGATCATCGCGAATCCCTTGCCGCAGAGCGGGCATTTTTCCGGCACAAGCGTCTGCGCCAGGCAATAATGGCAGATCGCGTAGCCATAATTCATGTGCTTTCCGGTGACCGTTCGCATTCGTTCGTAGCGAGGCGTCTTCGACTTATGAAAGGTCAGCGTAACGTCGCAGTTGCGGCAGTGCAGCGTGTGCCTGCATGACGGGCAGAATACGAAGTTACTGTAGCCCCGCCTGTTCAGCAGCAGTATCGCCTGCTCCTTTCGTGCAAGGGTCTCTTTGAGGTGGTTAGCCAGCGGCTCGCTTACCAGGTTTATGCCCTTTTGCGTTATATCTACCTGGGTCAGATCAACGAGCCTCATTCGGGGCATCGGCAAGTCCATCACCCGCCTGGGCAGTGACAACAAGTTAAAGTGTTGCTTGTCCTGACAGTTGGATAGCATTTCCAGTGACGGCGTGGCGCTGCCGAGGATGCAATGTGCGCCGGCCAATTGGGCTCTCTTTATCGCCACGTCTCTGCCGTTGTACCGCGGCGCAGTATCCTGCTTGTAGCTGGGTTCGTGCTCTTCATCGACAACAATCAGGCCGAGATTCGACAGCGGAGCAAAGACCGCAGAGCGAGCGCCGATTACCACTTCGGCGTCGCCTGACTTTATCTTCTGCCACTGCACATTTCGCTGCGCGGCGGTCAGGCCTGAGTGCATGACGGCGATTTTCTCAAACCGCTCGCTGAATCTCTGAACGGTCTGGGCCGTAAGGGCAATTTCCGGAAGCAGCACGATAGCACTCTTGCCTTTTACATGGGCTGCCTGGATGGCCCTGATATAAAGCTCGGTTTTGCCGCTGTCGGTGACGCCGTGCAGGAGGCTGACGCCGAATTTATTCGAGGCGATCCAGGCTTTTATGGAATCGAGCGCCTTTTGCTGGTCGGCGTTGAGAAGTATGTGTCCGCCTGTTGACGGCGCCATTGCTTTTGGTATCGCCGGCAGAGATTTCAATATTGTTCTCCGGCCGATTTTAATGATTTGCCTCTCAGCCAGCCTTTTCAAAGGCACGGCGCCGCAGCCTGCCGCCTCTGTGACCTGCTGTAACTCCATAGCCGAATCACGGTCGAAGGCCTCTCGTTCTCGCAGGACACTGACAATCTGTCTTTGTTTTTTGCCCTTCAGTTCGTCAATGGTCTTTTGAGCTTCGCCAGCGTCAATTGCCAAGTAGGCATATTTTTGCGTCTTGACGCCTGCGCCTTTTTTCACAGCCGATGGCACGATCGCCGCCAGAACCTGTCCGAGCGGGCAGACATAATAACCGCTTATCCACCAGGCCAATTCCATCAGATCGGCATCCACCAACGGTTCTTTATCAACCACGCCTGAGATTGCCTTTAGCCGAATGCCCCGGTCTGCGCTGCCAAATGCCTTCTCTCTGGGAACATCCGACTCGACACAGAAGCCCTTTTGCAGTTTGTTGCCTCTGCCAAACGGCGCTTCAATCCTCTGCCCCGCGCGGACCGGCCAAATCTCATCCGGCACAAGATAATCAAACTCCGTATCCGCCGCCGACTCGAACGCCACGCGAATAATATGACCGCAAACCGCCTCAGTGTCATTCCCGCGAAAGCTGGAATCCATTTCCGCGAACAAACTGTCAGCCCGGTATTTGACCATAAGACTACTCTTGACGAAACATGGTCATAATGTGCGACCACATAATCTTGAAGTTCCAATATGGCACATCAAGTCGCAGCTTGTCATTCCTGTGAAAACAGTCCCGTAAGGGACGCCTTGCGGCGGAATCCAGAATCGCCGCAATATCATGGATTCCCGCTTTCGCTGGAATGACATAGAAGGTCTGGCATTTTGACTTACTAATTACCTGCACTGTACAGACCTGCTTTGCGTCGTTTCTCGGACTTTTCATCTATGTATGAGTCCTCGCAGATGTCCAGGCCGAGCTTTACTATCAGGCTCTTGAGATAATCGAGATGCGGGCAGGGTGAAGAATGAAAATTGTCTTTGGTCAGGCACGAAGCCAATTGCACGACTATGCGGTCTTTTTCGATCCCTTCCTGCTTCTTGATCCGGCGGGTCAGGTTGCTCAGCTTACGTTGCACCGCCCGGCCGCAGCAGCCGCCGCACGTCAGATAGAGCGTGCGATATGCCTTGTCCCCAGGGTACGCGGAGAAACCGCCGAGGCGTTTATTGAACGCTCTCTCGCAATTGTAGCCGGAACAGCGTTCCTTGACGATATGGCACTGCACTATGGCTACATAGTCCTTGTCTTTCAAATCTACCATGTTCCATCCTTCCTGTAACTGAGATTGCCGCGAATCGGATTCTAATCGTTGAGCCTAAAATGCTTTGTGGCTATTTTATTTATGCGATCGCCGATGGCTAATGCCGCCGTTGCTGCCGGTGATGGGGCATTCAAAACGTGTATCGAACTCGCTCGTCTTTCTATTCTAAAGTCATCAATCAGCTTGCCGTTTCGTTCGAGCGCCTGGGCACGCACTCCCGCCCGGCAGGGTTTTATGTCGGCGTCCTGCAGCGACGGAACGAGTCTCTGCAATTGCCGAAGAAACAGCTTCCTGGAAAAAGCCCTGGCGTATTCGCCCAATCCGTGTTTCCAGTACTTCAAGAGCATTACCCACAGGCCCGGGTAGGATAGAGAATCCCACGAATCTTTAAGGCTAAAGTCGGTCTTGCCGTAGCCTTCCCTCTTGAAGGAAAAGACCGCGTTCGGACCGCATTCGATCCTGCCATCGATCATACGCGTAAAATGGACTCCGAGAAAGGGAAGGGCCGGGTCCGGCACGGGATATATCAGCCCTTTGACCTTCTCTTTCGCCTCGTCCGTAAGCTCATAATAGTCGCCTCGGAAGGGGACTATTTTCATATTTGGCTCGACGCCATCCATTCCTGCGACTCTGTCGCACTGAAGACCCGCGCAGTTGATAATATACCTGACATCGAAAGATTCCTGGTTTGTTGTGACTTTCGTATAGAAATCGTGCCTGTCAAAACCCGTTACTTCCAGCGAAGTCAGGATTTTGTTGCCGTCATTCTTCTTTAATATGAGATCTGCTAATTTCTCTGCGACTGCTGCAAAATCAATGATCCCCGCGGTAGGCACCCGGATGCCTGCAATGCCCTTGCAGCAAGGCTCAATCTCTTTGATCTGGTCGGGCCCGATCTTTTCAAGCTCTTCTATGTCATTTTCCAGACCGTTTTGGAAGATTCTATCGAGATTGGCAAGTTCCTTTTCATGAGTCGCCACGACAATTTTGCCGCAAATCTCGTGGGGGATCTTATGCTTTTTGGCAAAGGTTATGAGTTCTTTGCGCCCTTTGGCGCAGGTTTTGGCCTTGGTCGAGCCTGGTTGATAGTACAGCCCCGAGTGAATAACGCCGGAGTTGTGGCCGGTCTGGTGTGCGGCTAACGTCTTTTCCTTCTCCAGCACGGCGATGCGAATATCAGGATGTTTCAGCGCGATTTTATAGGCCGAAGCCAGCCCGACAATCCCGCCGCCGACCACGACGATATCGAAACGATTGCTTCCCTTCATTATCGAAAATTCCTTAATCACCAGAAACAAACTCTCGGCCCATAAAATAACCAACACCGCAGCCGGCGTCAATCAAGAAACCGGCTCAGTTTCAACTGTGAGAATCCGGGGGTGCGTGAAATGGTGGCCTGGAGTTGAGTTGACGGACGCCCGCTATATGTCCGGCACGACTTCGGGATAAACCTGCCCGGTCGAATTGATTTTGAAGATGTAAATAAGCCCTTCCCTGAGCTTCCAATAGACGGCGTTGCCGTAGATTGCGTCGATATCGTACTTAGCGAGCTTCTCAGTGTCGTTAGCCAGGTCCCAGATATTGGACCAGAACATGTGCTTTTGCTCTATCGGCAACGCTGCCAGCAAATCGCTATATCTTTGCGGCTCGGCGCCAGGCTCTTCTATCGCAAAAGCCTCTGCAGGTGTCATTTTCTCGCCGTAAACCCTTCTCCAGAGATACAGCGACCTCGTTTTGCCGTCCATGACCATTTTGCTGCCGAACTTCACAATCAGGGCGTCGAAGTGAACGATATCGCCCGCGATTGTGTACTCTTTCTCTAAAATCTTCTTTAGCTTATCGTCTCGTGCGGTCTCAACGAATCTTATAGTCGTAAGAAGCTCCCCGTCTTTCATCTCCTGGCTGATTACCTTAGCGTACCCAATCTGGTCCTCACCCGTCAGGTTGGTTATCGCCTGCTTGAGTTGCTTATTCTCGACTAATAGCTCATGTATTGTCTCAACAACCTTATAAGGCGTGCGCCCCAGATAGGCCACCCCAACGAGCCCGGCCCCGATAATAATCAGCGGCAAGAACCTAAATTTCTTTCGTCCGTCTGCCATCTATCGCCTCTTGTCGGCACACTTTCCTCGCCATACGAGAATCCCCCCATTACTCTATCATCGGCTCTGCCGCCCGAATCTCTGAACTTTTAGCCTGAACTCACACGAACAAAAAAGGGCCGCAAGCATTGAACTCACAGCCCTACGGATATTCTGCTAAGACGTCACAAAGTTTACTTCGTATGGATTATAATCGAACCGCCGCCAATCGCCTGATCAAAACCATTGTCATAGACTACAACCTCACCGCCGTTTTCTTCCCAAATTTTGATCCGGAAAGTGTCGGGATTGTCATCTCCGGCCCAGATCATGAATTTGTATTCTCCGGAACCGTTTATTGTCCCTGTTCCTTTGAACCTGGCATAGTTTGACCCGGTGACCAGCAACCAGTCGTAACTGCTGCTGTGGAAGTTTAAGTCACCTGCCTTGAATTGGAACTCGGTATTCCCGGTCGGCACAGTAGCGCCCTTCTTGTACTTGGAGACAAAACCGAAGCTGGCCTTGCCGGCCAGTGATGGATCAGGCTTGAAGGCGCCTGCCGGTGAGTAAATCCATCCGCCGCCGGTCACGAACCCGCCAGTCGGGTCGTACACGACGAACATGAGCTCAGCATCGACAAAATCATCGGCCACGTCCGAGCCAGCATAAGCAACCTGAGCATCCGAGTACATATACACTGTATGCACGCCGGGGGCTGTCAAAGGGTATGTTATCGTAGCTGTCGTAGGTGGCGCGGTATTATTAATCTCAGCACAAATCTCGTAGCTGTAAACGTAGTCCCAATCGGTATCAGAGTCAGTACCGCTTGGACCAGAGACGTCCAAACCCCATTCCGTGTACGCTTCATTATCCCAGCCACACATGGCCGCATACGCAGATATTTCCCCGGTTATGGTGATTGACCCGCCGATAGCGAATAGTTGCCCAGTATCCGGATTACCATCGATCTCAATGACAAGCGGTACACTGTTATGGTAGCCTCCGTATGACGCATCAATGTACCACCAAACGCCGCCGGTGCTCTCTTGCCATGCAAGGGCAGGCGACGCCAGTAACAATGCCACAACGCAACTTAGTATTAACCTTTTCATCTCACTTCTCCTTCAAAAATACTCTCTAACAATTTCTTTTGTCGCTGCGAACAATACTCAGCTTTCTCAATCCATTGGCGCAAATTCCGTCCATTTGATTACCTACAACATTTCTCCATAGGCAGCTCCTCCTTTCCGCCGACCGTTATCATAGACTACGACCTCACCGCCGTTTTCCGTCCAGATTTTGGTCCGGAAAGTATCAGGGTCGCCGTCTCCGTCCCAGATTCGGAATTTGTATTCTCCTGAGCCATTCATCGTCCCTATTCCTTGGAACTTCGCCTTGTCTTTCCCGCTGACCACAAGCCAAGCGTAACTGCTGCTGTGGAAGTTCACACCGGAAGTCTGGAATACGAACTCCGTATTACCGGTGGGCAGCGGGACTAAAGCAGCCCCGCTGCCTTACGTCTCAACATTTGATTACTGGTTTCTCAGCTTCTTTTTCTTACAAGTTGCCGAGACCGGCATTACCCGGACTTACATACTGAAGGCCGTGTGAGCTTGGGTCGGTTTCCGAACCAACTTCTTGAATTATGGCAAAAGAGCCCCAAATCACTGGGCCGATTTCTATGCCATCAGCGTTATACCATATACCGTCTATGGGGGTGTCGGTGTCAGTAACAGCGATTATCTTGACGAAGTAGGTCCACACAACCCCGTCATCGTTGGTGCTTACCATGTGGTTCGTCAACCACGCCCCGGAGCCGATGTATTCATCGAAGCCATAGTGCCTGTCAAGCAGGTTATCTCCGTCCCTGCTAGTGTTGGCTAACCAAGCATCGTTCCATTTCATCTGAAGTACTACATCGCCTTCAGTCACCGGAGGATTCGGACGCTGGAAATTCCAATAGTACCCGTTGAAGATATGGGCTTGGTAGTTATAGCCCCATTGGTCATAACCCACGGTAATCGGATTCCCCGCGGAGTCAAGTATCGTCCCGTCCTGTATTTTAGTATAGTCAATTGGAGCACCCACACTAACAGCGATGAAGCAACATAGCCCCATCAAGATTACTTTCTGAATTTTCGTGTTCATTTTCTTTCTCCTTCAAGAGTACTCTCTAACAATTTCCTTTCTCGCTGCAGACGACCTGCAGCGAACAATACTCAGCTTTCTCAATCCTTTGGCGCAAATCCAGTCCGTTTGATTACCTACAACACTTCTCCATAGGCAGTTCCTCCTTTCTGCTGGCCTTTATTACTCCGGCGGGACTTTACTAACCCCGCCGTTCTACACAAAAAGCTGGGGATTGAATCAATCGAAGAGCGCCTTTGGGTGGGCTCCCCCGCCGCGGTTATTGGCATCATCGCCCAGATTTCGAGAGATCACGTTGTTGTCCGCCACCGCCACCGGGTCCGGCCACAGCGAGATCGGTGTGCTTGATGTGCCTGTCACACCGCGCACATCGTTGAATCCAACCTTGTTATTTACGATGTCAGCCACGGGTGACTCTTGGTTGAGTCCAAAGTCCGTGAGCCCAATGCCGTCAGCCGGGTGGTTACGAGGATTGTTGCTGGATATGGAAACCTTGTTCTTGAGGATGCGGTTTCCAGTGATTGGTCCAGCGGGGCCGTAGCGACGATCAGAATACAGGTCGATGCCCGCCACGGTGTAGCCGTTCACCGGATACGGTTCTAGATCGTTGTATCTATCAATTTCGTCCTGGGGAACTACGACCTGCCCTGTAACCTTGTTGTGAGCTATGAGATTGTTATTTGCTGTTGCTCCCTCGAACTCCCGAGTGCCGACAAAAATTCCAATGCCACCACCATCTAAGGTTCGTAATCCATTGATGACGTTGTGACTGATATTCCAACCATTACCGTTCCAATTGGTTATGCCCTGCACCGGGCTGGTGAACGTGCACTGAACAACGGTAACATCATCGGTATCCCGGCTGTAAATGGCTAAACCCACTATCTCAAATGACAAGTTGCTGATTGTCGCGCCATTGCCGGCACCGTCTCGGAAATAGAACCCAGTTACAAAGATGGAATACGCAGGCCCGCTGTTTATCACAGCACCATATTCACCCTTGATTTCGACAGCTTTGGTAACTGTTGCTCCTGCGTGGCTGCCCGGACCGACGATAATAGTATCACCATCCATTACATCGCCAGAATCGATAGCCTCCTGAATGGTTGCGAAGTCACCCGGTACATGCCAGATAGCAGCCTTGGTCATGGTAGATATTGCTAAAACCACTGCGCAAATTGTCAATAAACGTTTCATGGTTACTTCTCCTAAGAATTCTCTGTGCTTTTCTTCTTAGCTGCGGACCGTCCGCAGCTAACAACATTCAATTCTTCTCAATCCTTGGGCGCAAACCGTGTCCATTTGCTTGTCCGAATACTGCTGCTCATGCACCTCCTTTCCCCCTTCTGTTCGCTTTTTCGCAGTAAGATATTATTGTTTGAGCAAACTCTTGGCACACAGGCGCACTGACGAGCCGCTTGCGGGATTGCGGCTGCGCCGGCGGTTGCTCTGCATACAACTGGCAATTCGTGAGGGGGAGCTTTATACATACACGGCAAACTTCTCTCGCCACTCATCCCTGAATCTAACACATTCTACACGATTGATAAGCGCGACGTCTATTGTGGTAACTACGTATTTTTCGGCTTCCATACCTAATTATTGGCGTAAAAACGGGGGTAGCCTAAAAGAAAGTGTTCTCGGTGGAAAAACAGGTCGGCTCTCTTGCGGGCGGTAGGGCCATTGCATCTGGCCGTCAGTGCGCTTTAGGTCTGGTCAGGACTGTTTCTACGCGTTCTTGCCGCAGCACTTTTTGTATTTTTTTCCGCTGCCGCAGGGGCATGGTTCGTTGCGGCCTACCTTGGGGGTATCGATCTTTATCTGCTTTACCTTTACCTCGCCCTGCGGGGCCTGGGCGGCGGCCCGCTGTTGCTCGGCCATCGCGAACTGGCCGACCTCATCGTGCGAGGTCTGGCTCACGTTCCACACGCTCCTGGCCCTGGCGCCCGCTTCGAGACGGATCTTGAAGATAATGTCCGTAACCCGGTCCTCGATGGTATCAAGCATTTCCTCGAACATTCGCGAGCCTTCGCGCTTGTACTCGGTCTTGGGATCCTTCTCGGCCCAGCCGCGCATCCAGATGCTGCTTTTCAGATGGTCCATCGAATAGAGATGGTCCTTCCACGTGCCGTCGTAAACCTGGAGCAGAACGTATTTTTCGAGGTCGGTAAGCTCGGAGCGCAGGAATTCTGTAGCGACCTCCGACAGGTGCTCTTTGAGTTCCGAGCCGTCGCCGGGCAGGTCGTCTTCGGTCAATGAGGCTGCGAATCTCTCGTTGGCCCAGCTCACTAATTCGGCGCGGCTGGAGCCGGCGATCTTGCCGGAAAGCTCCCGGTCCAGCTCGCCGTCGCTAAAGCTCCGGCTCAATTCGAGCAGTTGCCTGCGCAGCGCACGAGGCTTGGCATCCTGTATCTTTTCGGCCGACAGACCGGCGTTATACTTCTTGTTGGCCCAATCGGCGAGCGTCTCGAAGGCATAAACATTGGCGCCCTGAGGCCCGTAAACCATATTCATCGCAAATTCGACCGGGTACTCGATCTCCCTTTGCTTGTATTTGGCGGCGCTTTTCTCGCCAAGCTGCTGACGGATCTGCGATGCCTTGATATCCGCCAATTCGGCAACGTCCAGCTTTATGTCGAACTTGGCGCGCGCCCATTCGGCGAATGTCCGGACGGCAAAATCTTCTTTCAGAAACTCGATCAACTGCGTGCAGTCTTTCTTGTCGATCTGCTCGGCGGCGGCGGATGTCAACTGCTCCTCGATCTCTTCCGGCGACTGGTGCTTGACTTTGCCGGGACTAAGGCTGACCTGAAACGCACTCATCGCCCACTTGCACAGGCCGCCGACATCCCAGCTCCGAGGGTCGCTATAATCTTCAAGGTATTCCCCCATAGAAAGGGAGATATTATTAGCGACGTCACCCTTGGTTTTGTGTTTTATTATCTCCTCAATTTCCTCCACCTTCATGTCGGTGACATCCGAGGGCTTTAGGTCCACCCCAAAATTCGTTCGCGCCCATTCGATGATGCACTTGCGCGGGTAGTCCTTGTCGAGTATCGCATCGCAATTCTTTGCTATGGACAAGTCGATCATCTCTGCGATGACATTTTTCAGCTTCTGCCCGGCCAAAATATGGCGCCTGCGGGAGTAGAAGATCTTTCGCTGGTAGTCCATCACCTCGTCATATTCGAGCAGGCTCTTGCGCACGTCGAAGTTTCGCTCTTCGACCTTCTTTTGCGCCTTTTCAATACCCTTGCTTATCCTCTTGTGGTAGATCGGCTGTCCCTCTTCCCAGCCGATCCAGGAAAGCGCCTTGACGGTCCATTCCGGCGCGAAGACTCGCATCAGATCGTCGTCGAAGCTCAGGAAGAACTGGCTGGAGCCTTTGTCGCCCTGTCTGCCGGAGCGGCCCCGGAGCTGATTGTCGATTCGTCGGGCCTCGTGCCGTTCGGTGCCGAGTATGTGCAGCCCGCCGATCTCAGCGACGCCTGGGCCGAGCTTGATGTCGGTGCCTCGGCCAGCCATGTTGGTTGCAATCGTGACATTACCGCGCATAGAACCGTCTCGGGTTTTGTGCTGATGGCCGGCCTTGATGACAATGTCGGCTTCTCTGGCGTGCTGTTTGGCGTTGAGGACCTCATGGTCGAGGCCGAATCTTTTCTTGAGCGCCGCCGAAAGCGCTTCGCTCTTTTCGATGCTGATCGTGCCGATAAGCAGGGGTCTGCCCGCCAGGCTGATTTCGTTTATCTCCTCGACTATCGCATCGAACTTTTCGCGCATCGACTTGTATATTGCGTCCTCGCGGTCGTCCCTGATGCAAGGCTCATTGGTCGGCATAGCGAGGACGTCCAGCTTGTAGATGTTCATGAACTCTTCGGCTTCGGTGGCGGCGGTACCCGTCATGCCCGCTATCTGGTCGTAGAGCTTGAAGAAGTTCTGCAAAGTGATAGTGGCCAGCGTCTGGCTCTCTTCCTTCACCTTGACGGCTTCTTTTGCCTCGACCGCCTGATGCAGTCCGTCGGACCACTGCCTGCCGTGCATAAGCCGGCCGGTAAATTCATCAACGATGATGACCTTGCCGTCCATGACGACGTAGTCTTTTTCCCGCTCGAACGTGACGTGGGCCCGCAGGCTCTGCTCCAGAAGATGGGGCCATTCCATGTTCGAGCCGGTGAAAAACGATCCCACACCTGCTATATCCTGTGCCGCCCCGACGCCTTCGTGCGTCAGGTGCACTGCTTTCCTGTCGTACTCGACTTCGTAGTACTGTGTTGCCGCTTCCAGCTTCAGTTGTGCGTCTTCGAGTTCGGCCTGGCTCTTCTCGATTGCCTTCTCAGCCTTTTCTTTGCGCTTGTTGTCTTTGTCCCTTTTCGCGTCGCTCAGTTCGCCCTGGGCATTGGCAATGGTCCGCTCGGCGGCGTCGATCTGTTTCTTTGTGCGGTCATACCCGCTCTGAAGGCCTATCAGCTTTCTCGCCACCTGGTCACCCTTGCCGTACCGGGTGACGTCATCAAACGCCGGGCCCGATATAATCAAAGGAGTTCTGGCTTCATCGACCAGAATTGAGTCAACCTCGTCGATCACGGCGTATTCGAGCGGCCCCTGAACCATCTGTTCGAGCGACGTTTTCATATTGTCGCGGAGGTAATCGAATCCGAACTCGTTGTTTGTGCCGTAGGTAATGTCACAGCCATACTGGGCTTTTCTTTCGTCGCCGGCGCTGTCCATGTCCGCCTGAATCGCGCCGACGGTCAGCCCCAGCGCCTCGTAAACCGGCGCCATCCATTCTGCGTCTCGCTTGGCCAGGTAATCGTTGACCGTAACGACGTGGACCTTCCTTCCGGTCAGATGAACAAGGTATGCTGCCAGCGTTGCGACGAGGGTCTTGCCTTCGCCGGTGGCCATCTCGGCGATTTTTCCCTCGTAGAGCACGTTGCCGCCTATGAGCTGCACGTCGAAGTGCCGCATCTCGACGTTTCGCCTCGCCGTTTCTCGCACAACCGCAAAAGCTTCAGGCAGAATCTCCTCGGGTCTGGTTCCGCCTTTTATCGCCGCCTTGAACTCGGCGGTCTTTGCCTTAAGAGCTGCGTCGTCGAGTTTCTTTGTTTGCTCTTCAAACTCACCGGCCTGCCGAGCGATTGTCGAATAGGACTTTACGAGCCGCTCATTGCGAGAGCCGAAAATCTTTACAAGCACCTTGCTTACTTTCTCGAATGCCATTGTGTCTTCCTGTCATCCCTGCGAAAGCAGGGATCCACAGTCGTTATGATATGGATTCCCGCTTGCGCGGGAATGACAATAAAAGTGCTGTTATTTCACTCGCGTCACATATTCGCCGGTACGCGTATCGACGCGGATCATCTCGCCCATCTTGACAAAGGGCGGCACCTGCACTACAAGCCCGGTTTCAAGTGTCGCCGGCTTGTTTTGGTTTGTTGCCGTAGCGCCTTTGATTTCCGGCGGCGTGTCGGTCACCTCAAGGTCCACCGTATTAGGCAGAGTGACTATCACAGGCTTGCCCTCGTACATGCTGACCTGCAGTTGGCTGTTGGACTTGAGGTATTTCGGGCCGTCGCCGAACGCATCATCGTCAAGGGTAATCTGGTCGTAGGTCGTCGTATCCATAAGGATGTGTTCGTTGCCGGAGGAATACAGGTATTCGTAGGTTCTTTTGTCAAGATATGCCTCTTCGACCTGTTCCTCTGCGCGCAGGCGGATGTTTTGTATTGACCCATCGATCAGACTTTTCAGTTTTGTCTGGAAAACCGCGCCGCCTTTACCTAATTTGACGTGCTGGTAGTCAACAATCGCATACAACTTGCCGTCAATCGTAACGGTCTGACCCTTACGCATCTCAGATGCTCTCATTTATTCTCTCCTATACCTCGTGGAGGCGCTTCTGTATTTCAGTTTCCGATGCAGCCTCAAAGAACAATTCTATCGCTTCGGTCAAATTCTTCCTTGCTCTTTCCACAGAATCGCCCTGACTGGCAATATCGAGTTCGGGGCAAAGCGCGGTGTATCCGTCCCCCTCATGCTCGATGATCGCAGTAAAAGCATGTTGTTTTTTCATTTGTGTACTTTTCTGTGTCTGTCTTCTTTACTGACGCTACATGTTGGCCAGCTTCTTTATCATGGCCGCTGCGTTCAATGTTCAGCGAGTCAGTATTGCAGCATTGATCGAAAAAGTCAAGGGATGCGAAAATTTGTCGGAAATCTTTCGCTCTTCTGCTCTTTCGGTACTATCCGGTATTATGTTGACAACGCCATGAGTTTTATATAGACTGAGTTGTGATATATTTAGGAGAAAGGAGATGTCAGAGATAGATGTGAAAAGTGTGCCCACTGATGGGCATACGAGAGGTTATCTTTCGGAAGCCCACAAGCGAAAGTTTACCATTACGGCCGGTATCTTGGGGGTAATGTTCTTTATCGCGCAGTTCATGGTTCCTTTTGTGGTAATGATGGTAGCTATGCCCCTTATCGTCTTTCCGATGATTTCGATGAAAATGTCACAGCCGGAATACGGTACCTATTGGGACAATGCAATCTGGTACTCGGAGAAGACCCTGGCGACAAGCCGGGCAACCGACGATCCCACACCGCTCAAAAGGATCGACCTTAGCAGTGAGAAAGGGCCGGTAACTGTTTGTGCATTGCCCATAAGAGAGCCGTGGCTGCTTGCCGGTGACGACAGGCTCTGGATAATTTCCTCCTCTGCGGTGGGTCATTATAAGGACGATGATCTGATCGTCGTCTCAGAAAGCAGACAGCTTGGCGATATTTCGCGACCGTTTCTTCACGATGGACAACCTGCTACCGTGCAGGCAACGCCGGAAGGTTTTTCGCTGATGGTGTTTAATGAAGATAGATGGCAAAAGGAACGCTCAATCGCCCTCAAGACCAAGAAGACTCCGACTGACATTAAAAGAAATCTTCAAGTGCTGTCGGACCGGGGGAAACTGCACTTTTTCCTGCGGTCCGGTGATACACTCTATTACAGCGTCAGGCAATCTTATGCCGTAGAGCAAGCCGACGATGTGTGGCAGGCCGTCTCGCAAGTCGGTAAAACATGGCAAAGTTTCTTGATAGACGGAAAACCGGCGGTCCTTTGTCTTAGGTCGCCGGGTTTTCGACAAGAAATTGTCGGCTTGAAGATATCAGATGGCCGCTGGAAAGACTTTTTCTCTCACGACGTCCCAATGGTTGAGGATATGGGAGCATATCCCCTGCCACAGTCAGGTGGATTTGCCGTCCTGATACAATCATTTCCCGGCTCAGTTCGTTTACTTGTGGTCGAAGGAACACAGATTATCGCCGAGAACCGCTATGGGCGAGGCTTCCCCTTTTCCGGCACCTTTGCTTCCGTGATGTTCATACCTCACGGACTCACGTACTGCATGCCTTTGATTCTGGCCCTCATACTATCGGTCCTGATGCGAAAGCACAGGGAGTGCCAGTACAGGATCGAATCTCGTACGATGCTTTTTGCATCGCTTGGGCGCCGCGCAGCAGCCCAAATTATCGACGCACTCTTCCTCGGAGGGCCCGTACTGGCCGGATATCTTTTACTGATGTTATCTTTCTTTGACATAGAAAAAATGTTTGTTTCAAGACCCTTTTTCCCACTGGCAGGATTCGGCCTCGTATTTTTTGGTATCTTCTGGGTGCTCGTGTGCCTCCTGCTGTTCAGCTTTCTTGAAGGGGGGCGGGGCCTCACTCCCGGCAAGTGGATCTTAGGAATAAGAGTCCTCGGCACAGACCTGCGGCCCTGCGGATTTGGGAGGGCCCTAATCAGGAATCTTCTCAAGTTTGTTGATGGATTCTTCAATTTCATGGTGGGCGTTCTTCTCATTGCCCTAAGTGAGAATTGGCAGCGAGTAGGGGACATGGCTGCCAGGACGGTGGTCGTTTACAAGGGGAAGAAAACTGGCGACGTGTCGGCAAGTTCACTCCCGCAACCTGAGCAATTGTAAAGGCTGAAAGAATCACTGAGCCCTGCTTGCTGAAACTTATACTGCTCAGGGGTGTTATTGTTTCTCTCTCACTCCGAATTCCATTTCAGCCCTTTCACTTTTTCCTCTTCGACCGTCGCGCAGTGCTTCTCTTTTTGGGCCTCTTTCCACTTTTGCGTTCGCTCTTTGTACCGGGAGCCTTGACTAACGGCTCAGCAGGGGCGACGTTCAACTGGCGGGCGGGGATATTTACTGAGACTATGTGCGCTTTCATTGCCCGGCCCAGGCGGATGCTGTGCCCTGATCGCTCGCCGACGATGCACTGCGTCTTTTCGTTGTATCTCCACTTGTCGGACCCCAGGTCATCCATCCGGATCAGGCCTTCTGTGCCGTACTTCTTCGATTGCACGAATATGCCGAAGCTCGCTATACCGGTGACAACGCAGTCGAGTTCCTCGCCGATTTTCTTAGCCAGCATCTGCAATGTCAGCACGGCTGTCAGTTCCCTTTCGGCGTCCTCGGCCCGCTGCTCGGTGAAGGTGATGTGCTTGCCGACCTCCGCCAGGTTCTGCTCTTGTTCCTTCGGGGCCGATTCATTGTTCAGATAGCATTCCAGAACGCGGTGGACCGTCAGGTCGGCGTATCGGCGTATCGGGCTGGTGAAGTGGCAGTAGTGTCTCGAAGCCAGCGCAAAATGGCCTATGTTCAAAGGTGCGTATTGAGCCTTCTCGAAGCTGCGCAAGACCGCCAAATTAACAGCGTAAGAACAATCGGCGCCCTTTACGGCAACCAACAGGCCCTGCATGACCTTGCGGTCGGGATTTCGCGGCAGCGTGAAGCCGAATGCTTTAACGAGCCTGGCCAGATTCTTCATGCTGAAGGTATCGGGGTCAGGATGAATCCTTCGCATGAACGGAACATCGAGCCTGTCGAGCAGCGAAGCGACGGCATCGTTCGCCTCGACCATGAACATCTCGATCATCGTGTGAGGATAGCTGTCGTCGGCGGGATGAACGTCCACAACCCGGCCTGATTTGTCCAATACCAATTCGGTCTCAGGCAGGTCTAAGTGCAGCATCCCGTTCTTTCTTCGTCGCACTTCAATTGCCCGGCTGAGAGTCTCCATGTTCTTTAGCAGCTCAATCACTTCGCGGTTGGCGCCTTTTGTATGGCCCTTCAAAATCCTGTCGGCCTGCATGTATGTCAGACGCTGAGTCGAGTTTATAACACTATTGGCAAAGCTGCGAGAGACGATGTCGCCCTTCTCGTCGTAAGTTATGTACGCGCTTTTGGCAAAGCGTTTCTGATTCGGCTGGAGACTGCAAATTCCGTTGCTTAAAATCTCCGGCAGCATCGGAATTGTCTTGCCGGGGAGATAGGCGCTGTTTCCTCGATTTTTAGCCTCGACGTCGAGCGGAGAATCGGGCGTGACAAAGTTACTGACGTCGGCAATGTGGACACCCAGCACCCGGTTGCCTTTGGAGTCTTTCTCGATGCTTATCGCATCGTCGAAATCCTTCGCATCCGGCGGATCTATCGTAATAATTACTTTGTCCGTGATGTCCTGTCGCCGGCGCACTTTATCAGGATTGAATTTTCCGGCTGACCGGCGCGCCTGCTCGATGCATTCGGCGTCGAACTCGCCCGGCAGATGATACTGGTGAATTATCGACTTTATCTCGGTCGCGTATCGTCCCGCTTTGCCGAGCACCTCGACGATTACTCCGCGCGCCAGATATTTTTCCGTCGGGTAGGAGAGTATCTCGACCACAACTTTATCTTTCTCTTTGGCCCCTTTTGCTCCCACGTCGTCAACTGAAATAGGATCGAAGAAACTCTTGCCGTCAGGCTCGACGAGCCATGCTTCCGGATGTTTCACTAAGGTCCCGACGAACTTGTTTTGTGCTCTTTCGAGGATTTCGATTATCTCGCCGGAGTAGCGCATTTCACCGCCGCGTTTGCCTCCCCTTTTGACCTTTGCCATAACGACATCGCCTGTCATCGCATCGGCAGTCGCACTCGGCGGTATAAACAGGTCGCCGTGTGAGTTAGGCTCGAGCGGCGTGATAAAGCCGAATCCTCTGGGATTGGCCCTGAACGTGCCGACAATTTGGCCCGCCAGAGAAGGCAGACTAACCAGATTCCGCGCACCGATTACTACGTGCCCGGCGTCTCGCAACTGGTCGAATGCATCTTTGAACTGTGGATAGTCGTCTGAATCCACGCCCAGTGCCTTTGCCAACTGCGCCAATTTCAACGGCTCGTAGTCGGTGTGCTTGAGCAGCTTGATTATTTGTTTTTTGAAAATTTCAGGCATTCGTTCAACTTTCTAAGATAACACGTAACAGAATCCCTTGCTGGTAATTCCGAATATAGACATAAAAGTTTTCACACCGGCATTGTAACCGGCACGGCTCTTTTAGGAAGAAAGAAAAGAGTCAAAAAGATTTCTCGGCTACGTCCCGATTCTGATCGGGATTTCGCTCGAAATGACGTGACAGATACCCTCGTTTCATCTTGGACAGGGCTCAACAATCTCGGCCCCCTGTAGTTGAGTCGATTCCAAAATGGTTTTTCTTGAAATACGGTGGATAAAATGCTAAGATGATAAAAAGCGTGTCTTCTTGCGTTCTTATGAGAAAGGTGCATAAGATGCAGTTCTCTATGCAGGATTCTGCGGGGGCTAACCTCAACGGCAGGAACCTCCTGCTCACTGAAATAACGGTTCAATTCACTTTGCCAACTCTTATTGGGAGGTTGTAAAATGGAAACGAAACGCAAAAGAACAAGAATTGTGATGAGTCTGCTTTCATTAGCCGGTTTGGCGGTTTTCTCGGTGACGGCAGGCGGAGGCGGCCTTGAACTGGTGGCGCCGCTCGCTCCTGTGAAGAAGACACTTAATGATTTGGAGCCGCGGACGCCTATCTCATCGCTGCCATATACCATCTCCGCCGCCGGCTCTTATTACCTGACCGGCAACCTCACCTCTGACGCTAACGGCATCCTCGTGTACGCCGATAACGTAACCATTGACCTGGCCGGATTCAGCATGATCGGACCAGGTTCGGGGACCAGCTACGGCATCTACATGAACAGACGCAGGAACGTGGAGATACGCAACGGAACAGTGCAAGGCTTCATGGGGAGCTATCGGCAAGGCGGCGGCATTTATGAAGACAGCGGCACAGGCCACAGAGTTATCGGTATCCGCGCAGTAGCTAACGGTTGCGGAATCGCCCTCCGCGGTTCAGGACACCTGGTCAAGGATTGCACGGTTGTGGAAAATAACTCCTACGGCATTCACATTGGCCAGAGCTGCACCGTGACCGGCAATACTTGCTACGGTAATCACGATAGAGGCATCACTACGTACAGCAATTGCACGGTAACCGGCAATACCTGCTGCGACAACGGGAATCAAGGTATTCTCTGCGAGGGCAGCGGGGGCAGCACTGTGACCGGAAACACGTGCCAGGGAAATTGGGTGGGCATCCAGGTCCTTGACGGATGCACGGTAACAGGCAACACCGCTCGCAAGAACCAACATAGCGGCATTTTTGTCAGAATGGGATCCTTGGTCAGAAACAATACGCTGAGGGATAACGAACAGTATAACATATACGTGGAACATCCGGGCAACGCCATTGAGGAGAACCTGGTGACCAATTCGCCCAACGGCATCTATTTCAATTCCGCTGGCAATTTCTTCTCGAATAACCGCGCTTCCGGCAACGTTTCCGACTACAACAACACCGAGGGCAACACCGACGGCGGCGGAAACTACTCGTTTTGACCGAAAGACAAAACGAGCCGTCAGCTCATCAGGGTACCTGAAGGACAGGCTGGCTACTTCAGCCATTATACCGCTTCGGCTGGTTTTTCTCTTGCAAAGGACCGGGCAGATGTTATAATGCCGGTATCCGGGAAGCTACTTGGAGGAGCTAATCCAAATGGCGTTCAATCAGAAGATTCTTCATATTATAAGGTTGAGCCGGGGAAGCTGCGCGCAGTGTGCAGCGTGAAATCATAAGCAGTTCTTGAAGGAGAAGTGCCATGTACAAGAAACTGATTTGTTCATTTTCTGCCGCATTGGTGTTAGGCCTGGTTGTGACAGGTCCGGTTAAGGCAGACCTCGTTGGCTGGTGGAGGTTTGAAGAGGGTTCCGGCGACGCAGCCAATGACAGTTCCGGCAACGGCCATAATGGGACGCTGCTTGGGGCCCCGGAATGGGGAGGCGGCGCGGAAGGCTCCGGAGCAGCGCTTGCATTCGGCCCGGAAAAATGCCTCGGTGTCGATTGCGGCGTCTTCGATCCGACAGATGGGATGGGCCAATTCAGTCTTGCCCTCTGGGCATATTGGGATGGAACGGGTACCTTTCAGCATTTTCTCACCAAGTCGAACGGCTGGGGCGCAACTACGATGATGTTCCAGGTCGAACTGTGGGGAGCCCATACCAACAGCACTTATACCGACAGGGTGGGCGTTTCGCACCAACCTGCCGGGTCGATGGAGTTCTCCATCATGCCGAAGAACGAATGGGTGCACCTGACCTGGACGTTCGACGGAACCGATCTGAGAGTTTATCTCAACGGCGTCGATGAAGTAGGCCCCAAGCCGTTCTCAATAGGCCCGAATATCGATGCCGCAGTCTTCATCGGGGTGAACTACGATGGGAGCAGGGTATTCGAGGGATTGCTCGACGAGGTCCGCATTTACAGCCATGCTCTGTCGCCTGTCGAGGTCCTTAGTGCTATGAAAGGCGAAGCGTGGCCTTATGCGTTTGGCCCCAGCCCGGAGGATGGCGCGCTCAATCTCGACACATGGGCGAACCTAAGCTGGTCCGCGGGAGACTTTGCAATCTCCCACGATGTTTATTTGGGCGACAATTTTGACGATGTGAATGACGGCACCGGCGAGGCATTTCGAGGCAACCAGGCCGGCACTACTCTCCTTGTTGGCTTCCCCGGATTCCCTTATCCGGACGGTCTTGTCCCCGGCACAACTTATTACTGGCGCATCGACGAGGTCAACGAGGCAGATCCCAACAGTCCGTGGAGAGGTGACGTTTGGAGCTTCTCGATCCCGCCCAGGACTGCTTATTACCCTGATCCGGCTGACGGCGCCGAGTCCGTCGATCTGAACGTGGAGCTTGGCTGGGCGGCGGGTTACGGCGCCAAATTGCACACCGTTTACTTCGGTGACAATTTTGACGATGTGAATAATGCCGCCGGAGGAGCACCCCAGGGAGCAGTGACCTACACGCCCGGCCCGCTTGAAGTGGCCAAGACCTACTACTGGCGCGTCGATGAGTTTGACGTCGCCGGCACGCATAAGGGCGACGTATGGAGCTTTACAAGCGAGGGCGCTGTTGGCAGTCCGAATCCATCTAACGGCGCTGTGGACATAAAGCCGACACCGATTCTCAACTGGAATGCGGGAGTTCTTGCCGCCTCGCACGAAGTGTACTTCGGCACAGATGCGGATGCCGTGAAGGCTGCAACCAAAACCTCACCCGAGCACAAGGGGACCAGGACCCTTGGAGACGAGAGCTATGACCCCGGCAAACTTGAGCTGGAGACGACCTACTACTGGCGGATCGATGAAGTCAATAGCGCCAATCCCGACAGTCCGTGGCCAGGCAACGTCTGGAGCTTCGCGACGGGCAATTTCCTCGTCGTGGATGATTTTGAGTCCTACAATGACCTTGATCCCCCCGACCCGGCGAGCAACAGGATATTCGACAAGTGGATAGACGGCTTTGGAACCTCGACAAACGGTGCTCTCATCGGCAACGACCTTCCGCCTTATGCCGAGCAGACTATTGTTCACAGCGGTGCTCAGTCGATGATATACCGCTACGACAACGCCAACAAGACCTCTGAAGCAACCTTGACGCTGGTTTACCCGCGTGATTGGACCGAGGATGGCGTTGCGGCATTATCGCTGTGGTTCCGTGGCGATTCGGCCAATGCCGCCGAGCGTATGTATGTCGCTCTAAACGGCAGCGTGGTGGTATATCATGATGATCCTGCCGTGACGCAGACGACCGGATGGACCGAGTGGGTCATCGACCTGACAGCGCTCGCAGGCGTGGACCTTACCAATGTCAATACCATTACCATCGGCTTTGGCACAAAGAACAGTCCAGCAGCGGGCGGCACAGGGACGATGTACTTCGATGACATTCGGCTGGTTCGGTAGGGTAGGGGCGGCCCTATGTGGCCGCCCTAACGTCCGTGGCGATTATAGGCAAGGGCAACCACACGGGATTGCCCCTACGCTGATAGATTTGCATTAGTTCGGGGCCTGTACTGATTGACTCGGCACAGGCCCCGGTTGCTTTGCTCTAAGGGCTGTTCCAAGCCCATTTAGATAGGGCAATTCCGGGGCCAGCATACTTAATTCCAGCCGATGTCTGCGTCCCAAAGCGGGTAGGATGGGCAACTCGTTTGCCCATGCTGTCAATGTAACGTGACCCGAACCGCATGGGCAGGAAACCTTCCCATCCTACAGACTATCAAAACCTATCATTATCAAGCACAACTCATCGAAAAATGTGCCCCCTATGGGGCAGGCGTACACCTTTAATTCCGGATTTGCCAATTCCCTACAATGAGAGGGAGAAATAAGTGAAGGTGTCCCCTGATTTCTCAGCCACACTCGCTACTACCGCGTCACGGCCAGGGGACAGCGGATCATGACCGCCGCTCTGAAGCTCCGAGATGCGGATGTCGCAAAGCTGACAGCATGAGAATACTTGCTAAGAAAACAAGATAATGCACCTTTGCAGTACAGAGAAATTCAAATCCCGCCGAAGGCGGGTAAAGGCAGAAACAATAAAAAAAGGGCTGCAAGTGGATGCTCACAGCCCGTCAAATCGGCTGGGCGTTATTACTCCGGCGGCACGATGTTCACCGAGTCCGTGCCCTGGATGGCGATGCCGTCGTTGGTCTCGCCCGTCAGGGTGGCCTCCGTGGCATCAGGGTCCCACTCGATAACATTTTCTATCTGGACAACCAGGTCCAGGTCACCATCACCGTCAACGTCCTCCATTGAACCATACCTGCCGCTCTTTCCTTTGCCCCGCGCACCGGCGCCCTCGAGCTGTACAGTCTCAGGGTCGACGGTACTTGCGTCGAAATCCGCGGTTGTCAGGATGGCGACGGAGATGACACCACCCGCATTGGGGTTGATGCTGTTCGGGTAACTGCCCGGTTTGATGTCGATGTCTACCTTGAAGGAGGCAAGACTTGAATCCTCGAAAATGCTTAACACGCCATCTTGTGAAGTGACGTAAAGTTTCCCGCTGTCGGCAAGGTACTCTAAACCGAGACCGTTATTGCCAGCAACTGCAAGATCCTGTTGACCAAGCAAGGTACCGTCCTTGCGGAACTCAAACAGTCGGTCTGTGGTGTCGAGTGCGAGGAGTGTGTCGGTCGCATGGTCGAAGGCGATGCCGGTCCAACTGCCCCCCCCACTAAACGAACTTATCAAAGACCCGGTGCGCGCCCTATGTTCGATTAGCCCGCTGAAATAGGCCAACCAAAGCGTACCGTCTGTGGGATCAGTGGCCACACCATTCAATGAAAATGGAAAGCCTGTGTTGAACTGTTGGATCACTGTGCCATCGAGGCCAATTTCGTAGATCGTTCCGGTATCGCGTCGAACGGCAAACATCGTATCCGTAAGACTGTCATACGCCAAGCCGCGCTTTGCTCCGGTACCCGAAACACCTACGCTGCCCTGTATTACGAAATTGGTGTCAAGGTTGACCCACCCTGTCGAAATGAACTGTCCGATGTGCCACGTCGATCCGTCGAAGGCGATCCCCCAGGTGTATGGAAATAACTGTACTTGATCTACGAAAACAAAGTCCGCCTTTGCCTGCTGTACCCCACCAAACAACAAGACCAAGACCGCCCCACTTACAAGAAGCTTTCTCATTGTGCTTTTCATGCCCTTCTCCTTTCTGCCCATTTTGGGCTGTGGCAGCTAACTATGTATATATGGTTTCCGTATAAAACTCCTGACCTCTCCGAGTGTCAGTATAACACCCCTTTGCCCAAAGTCCATAAGTAATCCCTTGGAAACGACTTCGGCCAGTTCTCCTTTTTATTAGGGGTCTTATATGGTTTCCGTTTGACATCGCAAGCCTCTCGTCGTTCAAAGGGAGTCTATGCTGCGGCAGGCGGATGTGCAAGAGGAAAGTTCTCGTATGTCGTATTGCTTATTGCGTATGTCGTATTTCGGAGAC
The DNA here is from genome assembly GCA_005223045.1 of Planctomycetes bacterium B3_Pla. Classification (GTDB taxonomy): domain Bacteria; phylum Planctomycetota; class Phycisphaerae; order Sedimentisphaerales; family Anaerobacaceae; genus SG8-4. The sequence continues at coordinate 24,922 of NJBM01000002.1, forward strand.
AGGAGACAGGAGACAGGAGAAACAAGGCAAAAGGCAAAAGTTCAAAGGAAAAAGCAGGTAGGGTGCGATAAATCGCACCGATCATTTGGGACCATGTAAATGGTGCGATTCATCGCACCCTACATTGTCTGTCTTTACACCTTACGCAACACGCAGTACGCAATACGACTTAAAATCCGTGCCCACCTTCGACGGAGTCTATCCTGAGCGCAAACGAATGGGCTCAGAACGGCGTCTGTGGCTGTTTTTCCTTTGTCCTTTTAATCCTCCCCACCCTCTGTTGCCCTAAAATCTGCGAAATCTGTGAAATCTGTGGCTAACTCCTGTTTTTTGAGATTTCAGGCACTGACGTGGCCGGCTTTTTTCTTGCAAAGGACCGGGCAAATGTTATAATGCCGGTATCCAAGAAGCCTTTTGGAGGAGATTGTCCAAATGGGATTCAATCACAAGATTTGTCTCGAAACGAACCTGAGCGGGTGAAGCTGCGCGCGGTGTGCGGCGTGAAATTATAGGCAGTTTTTGAAGGAGACGCGCCATGTGTAAGAAACTAATGTACTTATTTGCTTTTGTTTTGGTTCTAAGCCTTGTTGGTCATGCCGGGGCCCAGGGCACCGGTTTACGAGGGGAGTATTTCCGTTGGTCCGGCTCTGCGCCTCCCGCTCGCGAGGAGGCCTTCCGCGATCTGGTGTTCAGCCGGATAGATCCGCAAATATACTGCTACTGGAATCCGGGATTCACGGCCAGTCATCCGGACGGTCTTACCCCGGACCTCGAAATCCACCCGCCGCCGGGATTAGGAAGCGACAATTTCGCAATCAGATGGACCGGTGAGATTGAGGCGCAGCATACCGAAGCCTACACATTCATAACCGGCAGCGATGACGGTATACGAGTGTGGCTCAATGGTGAGCTGATAATCGAAAACTGGACAACCCACAATCGTGCTGAGGACAGCAGCGATCCGATAGAACTCGTTGCGGGCCAGAGGTATCCGATAGTATGTGAGGGCTTTGAGGGCGGCGGCGAAGCAGAATGGCAACTCTACTGGCAGAGTGCCTCAACGCCGAGAGAGGTCGTTCCACAGGAGGTATTGTACCCGGTGATCAAAGCGCAGGACTTCCCGGCCAGCGATCCGATCCCGGCTGACGGCGCCGTACTCAGCCAGACCTGGGTGAGCTTAGAGTGGACCGCCGGACCGAAGGCAGTCTCGCACGATGTGTATTTCGGCGACAACCTCGACGAGGTGGAGGCCGGCGCCGGCGAGACGTTCCGAGGCAACCAAAGCTCAACTAATTATGTCGTCGGTTTTCCGGGATTTCCGTTTCCGGACGGTCTTGTCTCGGGCACAACTTATTACTGGCGAATCGACGAGGTAAATGATGCGGATCCGAATAGTCCTTGGACGGGCCACGTATGGAGTTTCACCGTTACTCCCAAAATCGCCTGGAACCCCGAGCCGTCCGACGGAGCCGAAGCTGTGGACCCGAATCAGAATCTTGGCTGGGAGCCCGGTTTCGGCGGGAAACTGCACTACGTGTATTTCGGCGACGACTACGATACCGTCGGCAATGCGGCCGGAGCACCGCCCACGGGATTGAACGCCTACAATCCAGGCACCCTCGAATCGGCGAAGATTTACTATTGGCGCGTGGATGAGTTCGAGGGTCCGGCCACGCACAAAGGCGAGGTCTGGAGCTTCACAACTGAAGGAGGCGTCGGCAGCCCAACGCCGCCTTATGGCGCCGTGGACGTCAAGCACACGCAGATTCTAAAGTGGGTCCCGGGCGACAATGCCGGCTCACACCAGGTTTACTTCGGCACGGACAAAGATGCCGTGCGCAACGCCGATACATCCTCGCCCGAGTACAAGGGCACAGGTGACCTTGGCGCTGAGAAGTTCGATCCCGGATTGCTTGAGTGGGACACCGCATACTTCTGGCGGATCGACGAGGCCAACAACCTCCATCCGGCCAGTCCATGGAAGGGCAATGTATGGCCCTTCACGACGGCCAATTTCTTCGTCGTCGAAGACTTCGAGGACTACAACGATTACACGCCGGACGAGATATGGAATTCGTGGATTGACGGATTCGGAGTAGAGACAAACGGTTCGACGGCAGGCTATCCGGACCCGGATTTCACAGCCGGTGAGCATTACGTTGAGACTAACATCGTCCACTCCGGCGCGCAGTCGATGCCATATTTCTACGACGTCGACCAGAAATACGCCGAGGCCACGAAGACGTTGGACTATCCGCGCAACTGGACGGAGCGAGATGTTGACACGCTCGGGATTTGGTTCAAGGGCGACTGGATTAACGTCGCAACGCGGATGTACGTTGCCGTAGCCAACAGCACCGGCACGCCTGCGGTCGTGTACCACGATGATCCCGAGGTAACGCGGATGGATGTCTGGACCGAATGGAGGATCCCCCTGCAAGCGTTTGCAGACCAAGGCGTGGACCTGACGGATGTCAACACGATTGCTATAGGCTTCGGCGACAAGAACAATCTGCAAGCCAGCGGTTCAGGTACGATGTTCTTCGACGATATTCGTCTGTACCTGCCTGAGCCGGCGCCGCAGCAGTGAGCCGATATTTGTGCGGCGATCAAGGTTGCATGTTTGATATGAAGGATCTTGCTCAATTTGGGGCTTATACCGGAACATCAGGTATAAGCCCCTTTGTCTTTGGGCAATACAAAGTTGACAAAAGGGTCGAGCTTGCGGTGATTAGCTCTTCTTTGCCTTGAGGTCGTTGAGTTGCCTGGCAAGACGTGACTTCTTTCGGGATGCGGTCTTCTTGTGCATCGTGCTTGTCGAAGCGGTTTTGTCCAATTTCTTGGTGACGAGCCTCAACTGCTCTGTTACCGCCTCCACGTCACCGCTGTCCACGGCCGCTTCAAAATGCTTGATTTGCGTCTTCACCCGGCTCTTGCGCGCGCGGTTGGTCGTCCTGCTCTTGACGTTTTGCTTCGCTCTCTTCTTAGCCTGTAACGATTGTGCCACTGTAATCTCCTAACAAACTATCTTTGTGTTTTAACATTTATTCACTGAGAGGCCGGCTTATCTCTTTCGCCTCTCAATCTGTCTACTCGTTCGCTGACGTCTTTGTACGCGAAGTCGAACTGGGCGATTCTGCGATAAACGTCCAATGCCTTGTCGGCATCACCCTGCTGCTCGTAAGCGCGACCCAGATTATACCGCAATTCTTTAGCGACCGCATTATCTTTTATTTCGTAAGAATTTATTGCCTTGTTGTACACGTCAATTGCATCGTCAAGCCAGCCCTTCATGGCAAAGCACAAGCCTACCTTGTTCATTGCCGCAATCTTTCGCCGAGGGTCTCTCTGGGCCTCCTGCAACAGCGGTATGGCCTCGTTGTACTGTTCGCTGTCCACCAGACGAAGAGCATACTCGAATTTGACTCTCAGTTCGGTTGGGTAGTTCTGCACACAAAGCCGGTAATGTTCCAGTTCCAAAGTTTGCAATTGTTCCAAGAGTTGTTCGAGCAGAGCCCTGGCCTGCTCATCATCGGGATCTGCCTCAAGAGCGGCTTTTGCCTCTTTTATCTTTCTCCTGAGCTGCTTGATCCTGAGTTCGCCCGCCCGCCGCGCAAAACTGTAATCTTTGCTCGTCTCGTACGTGTTCTCCAGCAGCGAGATGGCGTCATTCTCGGCCTTTTCCTCTTCGAGGTCGGACAGAGCGTCGGCCAATTCGAATATGTTTGCCGGCAGGGTCGGATCCTCAGCTATTTTCCTTCTCGCATCTTCGACCGCATTTGCGCGGTAATCTTCGGTCTTGACCACCCCGGCCTGGGCTTGCAGTTTCTCCTGGGTCTCGCGGTCCTTGATGGATTGTCTAAAATCGCCCTCCCCGTCATACTTGCCCCTGACCATAGTCAACTCGGCAGTAAGGTTCGTGAACTCATCGGCCAGCTCTTTGTCGCTTGGCTTGAGCCTGGAAGCTCGATGCAGGGCGGCAATGGCCTTGTCAAATTGGCCGAGGCTCGTATAGGCCTCCTTCAACAGCAGGTACGTCTCTGCGGAGGGCTTTGCGGCCGCATTTGCGGTCTGGAAGATCAGGTTCGCGATCCAACCCGCTGTCTTTTCATATCCGCCGGCCACGGCGGCTTTGAGCATCGCCTCGGCATACGGCAGATGGTTGGGATTCTTGGCGAAAAGGTATTCGGCATTGAGCATTTGATCGAGCGGCGTTTTGCCTCGCAGGTGCTTTACTTTTTCTACAACCGATGGTTTCTTGCCGTTCTTTCCCTGCCGGTGCAGGGCCAGCTCGCACAGCGGCAGATGACCTTCCATCAGCGCATCCGGGGCATAGCGCAGACCCTGCAGGTACATATCGATAGCGTAGTCGAAATTGTTCGTCTCGGCGACTTTTCCGGCTTTCTCAAAAAAAGCCCTGGCCTTCGCCGACGCCTGGCTATCTTCTTGCGGCATACGTTCTTATCCGGTCGGTGTTTCTATATAAGCTCAAATTGGCCTATGGTAGTCTTCGGCTAATTTTTGTCAACAATTAAATAGTTGCCTGAAAAGCACCGCTGTGCTATAAAGGCCGCGAACGTTTCATTCTGCGTTTGAAAAGCCTTGGATAACCTTCAAGCAAAGGCCGTTTACGGAGAAATTGACATGATAAATGCACTTGAGCAATATGACCCGCAGATTTACGAGCTTGTGCGCCAGGAAGGAGCGCGCCAGAGCGGGGCAATTCGCCTCATCCCGTCTGAGAATTATGTCTCCAGGGCTGTGATGCTGGCCAGCGGAGGCTGCCTGACCAACAAATACGCCGAGGGCTATCCGGGCCGGCGATACTATGAAGGCCAGCAGGTGACCGACCTGATAGAGAAAATGGCGCGGGAGCGGGCCAAGAAACTGTTCAAAGCCGACCATGCGAACGTTCAGCCCTATTCCGGCTCGGTCGCGAACCTGGCCGCCTACGCAGCGTTGATAAATCCCGGCGATACCATTATGGGAATGTCGCACGTTGACGGCGGACATCTTACCCACGGCGCCAACGTCTCATTCTCGAGCAAATTCTTCAAGTCCGTTCCGTACCCGGTCAACCCCGACACAGGCAGAATTGACTATGACCAGGTCGAGAAGCTTGCCAAAGAGCACAGGCCGAAACTGATCATATCCGGTGCTACCGCGTATCCGAGAGAGATCGACTTTGAAGCGTTCGGGCGTATCGCCAAAGAAGTCGGCGCATATCACATCAGCGACATAGCCCACATCGCGGGCCTTGTCGTAGCCGGCATACACCAGAGTCCGGTTCCACACGCCGACATAGTATCGAGCACTACTCACAAAACGCTGCGAGGCCCTCGCGGCGGAATCCTGCTGTGCAAAGCCGAGCACGCAAAGAGCGTGGACAGGGCGGTCTTCCCCGGCTTGCAGGGCGGCCCGCACATGCACACGATGACCGCCGTAGCCGTGGCGATGGCCGAGGCCGACACGCCGGAGTTCGCCGCCTACGCAAAGCAGATAATCAAAAACGCAAAAGCCTTAGCGGAAAAACTCCTCGAATACGGCTTCAATCTCACCTCCGGCGGAACCGACAACCACTTGATCCTGATCGACCTGCGAAACAAGAACATCCCCGGCAAGAAACTCGCAAAAGCATTGGACAGGGCCCGGATCGTAACCAATTACAACAGCATACCAAACGATCCTGCCCCGCCGGCCAATCCGAGCGGCCTGCGTATCGGCACCCCTGCGATGACCACTCGCGGCATGAAAGAGGAGCAGGCCGGGCAAATTGCAGGTTTTATCAACACCGTCGCAGAGAACATCGACAATGAGTCGGCCATTCAGGAGGTCGGCAAAGAAGCCCTGCTGCTGTGCTCGCACTTCCCCGTCCCCGACCATTTCATCATACCGGGCAAGAACAACACCGTGTAGCGCGGGACGCAAATCAAGAACCAGAGGACATCATAAGCCATGATGAAAGAACTTGGAAAATTCGTGAAGTTCGGCACGCCGGGACTCTTATTTCTCGGTCCGGTTCTGCTCGCCGAAGGCCTCGATGCTAATCTGTTTGGCTTGATAGGTGGAGTCCTTCTCGGACTCGGCCTGGTCGGAATGTTCTACCATCTGAAGAAGTAGATGTCTCAAAGATGATTGGTGCGAAACATCGCCCCCTGCCTATCGCACATTGTACGTATAAAGGAACTCCCCGTGGCGGATGTACAGACGCCTGCCGCAGACAACCGGGTGGGCCCAGCTCTTGCCTTTGCCGCCTTCGGGAATCTCGAACGAACTGACCAGCTCAAGGCCCGTCGGGGTCGGTCGGACAAGTCCCATCACGCGGTCTATGCTCAATGTGTACAGCAAGCCGTCGGCGTATGTAAGCGAACCTTTGCCCACACCCTTGCTCATGGATTTGTTCCGCCCGGTCTGCCAGTCCAGACAAATCCACAGCTTACTGTTAGTGACCGTGCTCGTTCCATAGAGATTTCCGTCGAGCAGGATGACGCCGCCGTGGTGGTTGTCCATTTCCTTGGTGCGCCATAATTCCTGGAGCGAAGCTTTTCCATCCTCGACATTGATTCTCCACTTGACAGAGCCGGCCGCCAACGTGCTGATGAATACGCAGCCTTCGTGAAAGATGGGGGCCATGATGTTTTCGTCGGCGTATGATTCGTGCTCGATGTGCCAGAGCAATTCGCCGCTGTCGGCATTTACCCCTATTATTGCTTTGGCGGTCAGCGTTATGATTATTCGCAGGCCCTGATGCTCGGCAAGGATCGGAGAGGAATAGCCCGCCAGCTCGTCCGTGCTCGGCGCCTTCCAGACGACCGATCCGGTATTCTTGTCCAGCGCGACCATGCAGGTTTCAGGCCCTCCGGGGCAAGAGATTACGTGATCGCCGTCGATCAACAATGACTCGGCCAGCGCCCACTTGCTGTTTTTGCTTCCGACCTTCTTGAGAATGTTCGCCTCCCAGACTATCTCACCGGTTTTGGCTTTCAGGCAGACGATGTTGCCCAGCGGGCTTTGGTGATACACGCGGCCCTCGTCAATCGTCGGCGTGCTGCGTGTGCCGGGGTAATCTTTGGTCCAGGCAGCACCGTTGCCGGCGCGCCACAACACTTTGCCGTTCAAATCCAGCGCGGTGATGACCGTGTCCTTTTCGATGTTGCCGGCTGTGTAGATTCTCCCGGCCGCAATCGACAGGGAGGAGAAACCATGCCCCAGTCCGTTTGCAGTCCAAATGAGGGTCAGGCTCTCATCGGGCCATTTTTTCAAGAGGCCCGTTTCAACCGAAATGTTGTCGCGGTTAGGCCCGTGAAACTGGGGCCAGGAGAATTCCCGACCGACAGCGAATGCCGTAGTTGCTGCGACAAGGATGCCGATTAGTGTAATGCCAATACCTTGCCTGGTTGCCGCCTGTGGCGTGAACATCTGAACTGCTCCTTTCCGGATGACTTTTCCGATTGACTCTGCGTTTGCCGGCCTCCCGCAACTGCCGCTAAAGCGACCAGCCTTTGCGGTATTCCGGATCGATGAATTTGTTCGCTTCTTTGTGATTGGTCACGCGCATGGCCTTGGCGTCCCAAGCGAGCACTCGCTTTGTTCGCAGCGCCAGCGCGCCGAGCAGCGCCATCTCGGTCATCTCGCAGCCGAAGTCGATGGGGCAAACGGTAGTTCCGCCTGTCTTGCACGCCTGCGTCCATTCGCGATAGTGTTCGTTGCACCTGTTCATTGTCTGGGCCGGCTGCTGGAAGTCGCGGAATTTCTTCTCGGGCAGCAGCAAACCGCCGGCGATACCACGGCTTTTGCCGAAGGGATTGCCGCCGGAATAACCCGATATCATCTTGCCCTGCTCTCCTACGAAAAGAAGCCCGCTGCTCGGCAACTGCAAGCTCGGGTCGAGTTCGAGCGGCCTGTGCGGCTTCATGCCGCCGTCGTACCAGTGGACGCTTAGCGGGGGCATCTCACCTCGGGCTGGAAATTCCCATGTGACCACGTTCGCATGGCTCTGACATTCCGGCGTCGAGACGAACTGAAAGAAACCTTTGTGGCGGATCGAGCTTCGGGAATAGACCGTAGCCGGTGCGCCGAGCTGCAATTCCCTGAAGTATGCGTGGAGCGTGTGGCAGGCCATATCGCCGACGGTCCCGGAGCCGAAGTCCCACCAGGGACGCCAGTTGCAGGGATGATAGGCCGAGTGGTAGGGCCTGTACGGCGCCGGGCCGATCCAGCGGTCCCAGTCCATGCCGGGCGGCGGGGATTGCTCTTGCGTGGGTCTGACCAGCGAGCACGGATACGCCGGGTGGTCACACCATATATGCAGCTCCCGGACCGGGCCGATAGCTCCGGATTGCAGCAACTCGGTCACGCTTCGTGCCGGGCTTGTGCCGGAGGACTGCACACTCGACTTGGTCACCAGGTGCTTAGCGCCGAGCACCGCCTGGCGCACCTTTCTTGCCTCTGCGATACTGTGCGTAATCGGCTTGGCGCAATAGATGTGCTTGTTGAGCTTGATCGCCGCCATCAGGAGTATCGCGTGCGTGTGGTCGGGCGTGGCGATGATCAATACGTCGAAGTTGTCGGCTTCTTTGTCGAACATCTTTCTATAGTCGTGGTAGCGTCTGGCGCCGGGGAATCGCTTAAAGACCTTGCCCGAGAGGTTGTGGTCGAGGTCGCACAGGGCGACGATCTTCTCGGCCCGGCAGCTTTCGAGGTAGCCTTGGCCCATGCCGCCCACGCCGACCGCGGCAATCGCAAGCTTATCGCTTGGCGCTTGATTGCCGGGTCCCCCCAGTACATGTCGCGGGACGATGATCGGCACAGCAAGCCCGGCGGCGAGCAAACTGCGCCTCGATACGCCACGCCTTGTGAGTCGGCCGGAATTTGGAGATTGATTAGAGTTGGACATTTTATTCGACGTCATTTCAAGTGCCTCCTTACTTATCTTGACACGATTTTCAATGAGAAAGTATAACCGGCTTATTGATCTCGGACAAGACTGATTTGCCCAAATATCTCGACTCTTCCTGCCAGGATTTGCCCCACCGTCCTAAACAAACTTGTTGGCCGCTGTGAAGAGTTGTCTCTGGCCGGCTATCAATCGGTACCGAGAAAGAGGGAGGGCAAACAGCTTTTTCCTCAAGCTGCTTGCCCTTTTTCGTTTGAAAAACGTATGAACTTACTCGTCGATTCTGTCGCTTTGCTCAATTGAACGCACTCCGCTGCTTAGAGGCAGGTGTCTCTCGTGTTTCACTCTCTCATATCCTTTATCTAATTCCTCATCGGTGGGCGGGGTATTACCCATTTCTGCAAATCTGGCTTTTACCATGCGTATCCACTCTTCCTTTGGAGGAACCTCAAATTTAGCTTCTCCCGGCAGATCCTGCCAGCGAACCCAAACTTCGTAAGGACCGCCCGGCAATTGTATCCGATGGACCCCATTCTTAACTCCATATATGTCCAGCGATTGTCCGTCTTCAGATCGTATCTGGATCTTACCATCTTTGAGCGTTCCCAGGCGCTTTGCGCCACGGAATGGCTCAAGTGCAAATTCGACCTTTGCAAAGCCGGGATAGCTTACAAAAGCCAAGGGGCCTCCACTAACACCCAGCTTTCCTGCATAGACGCTGTCATTGAAAATAACCATCGAATCGTGTAATGACCATCTACTGAATTCAAATGCAGTGTCATCAGCTCTTTTCGGACGGTTATCGACAACAGCTATCCCGGGCGTAAGGTTCAACATGTATACACGGCCATCATCGTCCCTGGCCAGCTCAAAGCTTCTCGGTTTCAAATCCGTAAAGTCAACCTCGAAAGAAGCTTCTTTGGTATCAGTATCATTTTGGCCGGGTACAATGTTAACATTAGCTATGAAGCGGCCCTTCCTACTCTTGGCGGCGACATCAACCCGAAAGTACCGTGACTTTCCTCCACCTCCCAAGTTCACGCTTCCTCCTCCGCTGGCACTACCACCACCATTGAACTTGTAGCTATCCAATGGCTGGTTTGGATCCATGGAAAAGAGATGTATGTCCACGGCATAATACTTGTGAATCTTGTCTTCTGTTGATAGTGAGGCAAGGCAGGCCGTTGTCAGGCCGAGAGTCGCAAAAACAGACAGTATTAGTCTCGCTTTGCGAATACTATGTTTATTGGTTGCTTTCATAATCATTCTCCTTAAAATGAGCGTAGTTTTTCGACTTTTCCACGAACCCCATTCCGGCGACATAGACATTGCGTTCGGAGTAGTGGAGTTGTAACGGTTTTTCTACCAGGCCTGTAGAATCTGTTTTGTCAGATACGGTGCGTGCGGACGTTCTGAAATAAGTTGTTAGATTGAAAGAACCAAGAGTAAGCTGGAGGCAGAAAATAAGCAGAAAGCCTGCTGCAACCGGAAAAGGAACGGATATTCGTTTTCTTAACCAGCCCGAAATTTTTCTTTTCTCAGCGTTTACAGAACACAAAGCATCCCTGATATACTCGCGATTTGAGCCTCTCAATCCTTCAGGTGTTTTGAGTTCCTTCGATGATTCTGCAAACTCTCGAATCAATGCTTCGTTTTCTTCTTTGTCTTTTCTGTTGTTCATGGCCTTGAACCTCCTATCCAGAGGAAGTGCCTCTTGACAGTATCTCACATAGTTTTTTTCTGCTTCTGTGAACGTGGCTCTTGACGGAATTTAGCGGCATCTTCATGACGCCGGCTATTTCATCGAGTTTTAAGCCTTCAATGAATCGCAATAGTAAAATCTGCCGTTCCGGCTCTTTGAATTGTCGGATTGTGCTCAGAACATACTCGAGTTCATCAGGCGATGAAACCTGCTGAAAAACAGAGGGCCTGTCGCTCGGTACCTCTTCAAGTAAACCGACATCTTCCTGAATCAGCCTATTCTTGCGAAAAGTTTCCAACAACACGTTTCTTGCAATCCCAAATATGAACGCCTTTAAGCTGTGTGAGTTGTCGGATTTGAAGTTTGCGACCGCAGCAACGAATCTGGCAAAAGTCTCGCCACATTGATCCTGTGCGATTTGATGATTGCCCTGAGAATAGTAAAAGAAACGATAAATGGGGGCTTCATACTCATCAAGCAATGCTTCGTAGGCCTTCTCGTCGCGAGCAATTAGTCTCTTGATAAGTCCTCTGTCCACGCCAATCTCCATCGTGTTTCACCTAACCAGAGTCATCACAATGTTGCCATAGATCACAAATCGTTCCAAATGTTAAGTTGCACTTTAGCAGGAATAGTTGCAAATAATCTTAACAGAGCTAAAAGAATTACTCGTGAGTGCTGTGAAGTCGGCAACGACATTGTTGGCGGCCTCTTAGTTCCTGTGAGAGCCGACCGACGGCTGAATTTGATGTCGGCGCCAATATTTGTTCGTGGGGGTGGGGCTGTCGGTGGATGTTAAAAAAAAAGCCCCTGCCTGGCTCGACGTAAGGACGCGAGAGAAAGGAGGGGCTGTGGAAATAGTAAAAAACTGGTTGCTATTATTTTAACATTTTCACCGCGACGAAATCTATTGTGGTGACTACGTAATTTTTGCAAAAATCCGGGCTTGGGATCAGCCCGGTTCAGGGTCCTGCATCGTCTCGCCCGGCTCATGGTTCGCCGGCAGATCGATCAGTCCCAGCGTCACAGCCCGTTTGACCAGATCGAGCAGGCTCTTGACGCCGAGTTTGTCCATCATGTGAGCACGATGCACTTCAATAGTCCTGACGGAGCGCTTAAGCAATTCGGCTATGTCCCTGTTGCTCTTGCCGTCAATGACCAGTTTGAGGATCTTTGCCTCGATTACGGTTAGCGGCTTGCCCACGCTGGCATTAGGCAGAACGTTCTCTTGCAGTATCGCTTTGACCGTCCTGACCAGATTCTGCTTGTCCAGGGGTTTTTCGATGAAATCTACAGCTCCGGCCTTGATGGCCCTGACAGCCGTACGAACGTCACCGTAGCCGGTAATGATCAGAACGGGCACCCAGGGAGCCATACGTTTAACACTTGCCACTAATTCAATGCCGTCCATTTCAGGCATTTTCAGATCGGCAATAAGCAAGTCGCACTTTTGTGAGGACAATCGCTCAAGGCACTTGGCTGGATGGACAAAACAAGTCACCTCAATGCCGAGGCTTCCCAGCGTTTCGCCAACGACCTCAAGCACCTTCAACTCATTATCAACGACGAAAACGCTTTGTTCGACAATATCTTTCATTGTCACCCGGCAGACCTTTCTTTACTTAACAAGACGTTCCGGAACGCCAAATGTTACAGTTTTTCTCAAGAAACTGGTTTTTTTTGACAAGAAAGGCCCCAATTCTTCACTTTCGTCAGGTTTTGTCAGAAAAATTACCGCTCCAGGTTCCGGCTAATATCTCGCCGTTTAACGAGTATAGAAACCACCTACTATTAAGTGTGTCTGAACGGGCAAATTTGTTGCAAAATTCTGAAAAAAGTAAAAAACATTTTGCGCAGGAACGTGTTTGGCGGGCGGTGTTTGGCCTTCGATATGGCAGTTTACGGAGAATTGGCTCTGTGTTCACCGTGAGATTGGTTAGAGTCTCCAGGATCGATGAAGCTGAGAATCAAGCGAGAACCTCACATCCTTGCGTCACCATCACCGACCCGGCTGCGGATCTACAGCTTCCCGATCTACTCTCATCGGGATTGACGAGTCCGGCCGCTTCTGCTATTGTGACCGCGTGTCCGGTCGGATCAGCCGGCGACGTGAGACGCTTCCAATGAATCCCGATTGACTCTCATCGGGATTGACAGGTACTTTCCTCTGGAGAAAGGACGAGCATGAAAAACTATGTGAAAGACCGAGTAGTCATTATAACGGGGGGCACATCCGGTTTTGGCTTCGAGACCGCACGGATGCTCCTTGAGATGGGCGCGCTGGTAACAATTACTGGCCGTAATCAGAAACGTCTGGCACAGGCCGGCAAGAAGCTGGCCCACGACAATTTGCTTGCCGTCCGCGCCGATGCTGTCAGCACCGACGACTGGCTAAAGCTCATAGCCGAGGTCAAGGCGCGCTTCGGACGTATCGACGTTCTCGTGAACAACCACGGCGCGGGGATACGAATCGCCGAGGTCGAGCAGATGAGCGACGAGGACATTCAGCAGGTGCTGGACGTGAACATAATCTCGGTCATCAAAGGATGCCGGGAGGTCGTCCGCGAGATGAAAAAACATGGCGCCGGCCACATCATCAATGTATCGAGCGGCTGCGCACACTATTCCTGGCCGAGCTGGTCGGTTTATACCGCCGCCAAGGCGGGCATGGTCGGCTTTACCCGGTGTCTTCACCTGGAGATGGCCGAGTGGGGAGGCAAGGCCACTTCATTCGTCCCCGGCGCCGCCCGCACGAACTTCTGCAAGGCCGCCGGCATCGATGATGACTGGCTGGATGGATATCCTTCGGCGGAAGATTTCGCGCGGTCCCTGGTCCATTGCATTGACGTGCCCGAGAACTCGTTCGTCGATGAGCTGATCGTCTGGGGCACCAAACAGGTCAAAGAGATGCTCAACCCCTTCTGAGTAAAAATGGTGTGCTACAGCACACCCTACATCCGCGTTAATCCGTGGTTCGAAGTTTTTTGGTTGCGGCCAAAGGCTGCGCTGGGTCAGTACCTTTGGTGCGGCTCGTACTTGGTGAACTTGTCGAAGAACTTTTTCCAGACAAACTCCTGCCGGCTGTGATCTACGTGATATGTTGATCCGCCTCCGAATTCCTGTATTTGGTGCCGCAGGTCTTTTATGAATTCGCTGTGTCCGTCTGCGTAAGCGGCGTTGTAGCCGTCCTTGTGATGGTATTGTACGCCCCGCCTGGGATCGGAGAACATGTCGGCCATGAAGGCCATGCCGCCGGCGTCCCGGACGGAGTTTAGTGCACGCCATTTCTTTTCGTCCCACAGCGAGCGGTAGTGATACGTTGTCTGGACCCAGGATTGGTTGGGGCCTAAATCATCGGGGATACGGCCCCTGCTCGGCCAGCCGCCGCCCCTGTTGGAAGGATTCGGCGGGAGCTTTCCGAACTGGAGCGTAGGGTTGTTGTTGCCGGGACAATAGAACAGTTCAGGCTCCTTTATCATTTTGTGATAGTAGAGCAGGCCGTGAGCCATGAAGCCTTCGGTCTCGGGATCATTTTGCCGGCCGCTGACCCAGACGGCGTAGCTGCCGGAACCGGGCGAAACTTCCATGTGGCAATACGGGAATTGGCCCTCGTTGTCGTTGGAGTAAAGAACGGCCGCGTAGCCGCAGGATTTCAGGTGGGCCGCACAGGCGGTCCGGCGGGCCTGATGTCGGGCCTTCTGCAGTGAAGGCATCAGTATCGCCAACAGCAGCGCGATGATCGCAATCACTACTAATAGCTCGATCAATGTAAAGGCATTATCTCGTATGTCGTATTGCGTATTGCGTATGTCGTATCGAGTATGTCGTCTTTTTACTTTTTCCTTTTTACTTTTTACTTTCATTTCTTTAGCCTCTCGAAGACATATCCCCGGACGGGGCACTGGCAGAGATAGGTGTCACGGAAAGGTGCGGCAAACCTGCATTGCTTTGAGTCAGATTCGAGACATTCGAGATAACTCTCGAGCCCGATACGCCTGGCCTTGCAGAGTTCGTCAAATCCAGCCTCGGCGCACTTGAACTGCTTCGGGCACTCAAGCTCGCCCATGATCTCTTCAATCGTCTCTCTTACCTTTTCCTCCATGACCTTGCTCCTTATCCTACATCAGGCCATCCACCCGACCATCATTATTATAGGTTTTTTCGTTATGCGGGTCAACAGAATTTGGCGGCATGTAGGGTGGGATGCATCCCGATAGACGACTGACGATGGATGATGGACGATCCTCGTCACTCGTCCCTCGTATCTCGTCAATCGTCTCTCTTACCTTTTCTTCCATGACTTTGACCGTCACTGCGTTTCGGCCGACGGCAAATTAACGAGATCCTCGAATTGGTCCTGCACCGCAAGTGCATAACGGGTAACATATTTCAGGCAGAAGTCTGCATCGCTCTTTGTTGCCGGGCGTTTGATATTGAATTGCCAACTCCCGTCGGCGGATCTCACCGCGTCCGGGATCATAGAGTGGAATTTTATGTGGTCGGGCAGATTGAGCTTCAGTGCGACGGCGACCGAGAAGTGCCTTAGCCCTCGAAGGTATGAATCCAGCATGTGAACCCAGGAACCTGCAAAACTGGATTTAGGGCGGTCAAACAGAGAGCTAAAATGCCTAAAACTGCCCGGCAATTCCGGGGCTATCCTTATAACCGTCCCGGATGCTATCCGATCTGCTTTGGCACATTCTTTCAGACATTTCTCGAAGTCACCTCGCCTCATTGATGTTTCCGCTTCTTTGATGACCTGCCTGACTTGCGAGTCTTCAATAAGGTCGGCCAATGAGATTGTGTCAAAATCCTTGTCGAAGAACCGGCGGGTGGCTTCTCGAAGGAATTCTTCGGCATCGTCGCAGAATCCGTGCGACTGAGAGACGTCAGGCAAATTCCCGCTGTGCTTAAAGCTATCGCGGATTTCATTTAGCTTCGACATCTTGTACCTCAACGGCAATGCCTTTTTATACGTGTTGCCTGCCGCATTCTGCATTAGTTCCCACAATTCAGGAAAAGGAGTGGACTTCCTGACTTTTGCGCCACATTTGCCTGCGATAGTCCTGGCCAGCAATTCTACGGAGTCCTGAAAGAGCGAAACCGCCAGGCCACAAGAGACAGGCGTGTTTTTGCTTAGCTCATTCTGTCCCTGCTGGAACAAATACTTCGAGAGCACAATTTTGTCAATTGCCATTGTTCCATCTCCTTTCCCGACCATTGTAGAGTTCTCCGGTAAGAAATACAAGATAAATGGAATTCAACAGCAAGACCTTATAGCAATTCTCCCGATCAGAATCAACCTTGGCATGAACACAACTCCAAACGTTGTTGCTTCCATAATATATATTCGATATTATGGCGGACTTGAGGATCAGTGACTACGGTCAAAACCATGATGAGGATCACGAACATGTTGAGCAGACGAAGTTTCCTGGGATTCGCAGGTTTGGCCGCGGCATCCGCCGTGATCGACGATGGAATACTGACCGCTGCGGAATCATCGCGGCAAGCCGGGCCGAACATCCTTCTGATAATCGGCGACGACTGCACGCACAACGATCTGCCTGTTTACGGCGGGCAGAACGCACGAACACCAAACATCGACCGGCTGGCCGCGGACGGGCTTGTCTTCAACCGGGCATATCTCGGTTCGGCGATGTGCCAACCGTGCCGGGCCGAGCTGTACACGGGACAGTACCCAATGCGCAACGGCTGCGCGTGGAACCATTCGGCAAGCCGACCTGATGTGACCAGCATGCCCCATCACTTGAAACCTCTGGGATATCGTGTCGGCCTTGCAGGCAAGGTGCACGTTCAGCCCGCCAAAGCGTTTCCCTTCGAGAAGGTTGGAGGCTTTGATCCAAGCTGCGTTCGCGACCCAACCAGGCCGCACGATACACAGCACATTCGTCGCTTCATGACGGAGAACAAAGACCAGCCCTTCTGTCTTGCGATTGCATTAGTCGAGCCTCATGTGCCGTGGGTCATGGGCGATGCGTCCAGATACCCTCCGAAAAAGCTTAAATTGCCGCCCAACATCGCCGATACGCCTCGTACGCGGCAAGACTTCTCGCACTACTTAGCTGAAATCACCTACATGGACCAGCAGGTCGGCGAGATACTCAAGGTGTTGGATGAATCCGGCCGAGCCGGCAACACGCTTGTTCTCTTTACGTCGGAACAGGGCAGCCAATTCCCCGGCTGCAAGTGGACTAATTGGGACACGGGTCTGCACACAGCGTTGATCGCCCGCTGGCCGGGCAAAATCACGCCGTCAAAGCGCACCGACGCTATGGTTCAATACGCCGACGTCCTGCCGACGCTTCTCGATACCGCCGGCGGCGACGCATCTCGGCACGCTTACGATGGTACGAGCTTTCTGCCTGTACTGCTGGGCAGGAAATCCACCCATCGAAAGTTCGTTTACGGCATGCACAACAACATTCCGGAAGGCCCCCCCTACCCGATTCGGACGGTCAGCGACGGGCGGCACCGCTACATCCGCAACCTCCGTCCCGACGAAATCTATATCGAAAAACACCTGATGGGCTGGTCCGGGCAAGGCAAACTGAACAATCCCTACTGGGCTACCTGGGTCCGGGACGCCTGGGCGGACCGTGATACGTACGACCTTGTCAAGCGATACATGCACCGACCCGCCGAGCAGTTGTATCACACCGCCGAAGACCCTTACGAAATGACGAACCTGGCCGACGAGACGTCAGTCTCTGCCGTCAAGGCCCGGCTCAGTGCCGAACTCGACCGCTGGATGCGCGCTCAAGGCGATCCGGGCGCCGCGCAGGACACGTCGGAAGCCATTCAGGCAGCACGTAGAGGTGCGCACCTCTACGGCCCGCCGCCAAGCCCCTGAATTCGGGCACGGATTGCGATTGCTTGAGGCTTAATTCGTCGTGCGTGATGCGTGATGCGTATTGCGAACAGGCGTTGGGAGTTTTTCTCAATACGCACGACGCAATACGATATACGCAATACGCAATTTTGCTCGATATGCCGGCTTTTTTCTTGCATCGGCTTATGCGAATGTGTAAACCATGAGTTATGAGTTGGTAGTTCGTTGTTCGTTGTCTACGAACTATCAACTACGAACTAAGAACTAATAATGGAGACCAAAATCATGAAACGACGCCAGTTCCTCAAATCCACCGCAGCGGCCGGAATCGGATTGGTTATCTTGCCGAGCGGCACGCTCTCCGGGGCCAACGCTGCCGGCAACAAGCTCAATGTCGCCATGATCGGGACATGGGGCCGGGCCCACGCCCATTTCGACGCGATATCCAGCGAGAACGTCGTCGCCCTGTGCGATGTGGACGAAACCCACCTCGACTCGGCCTCGAAGAAATTCCCCAAGGCCAGGCGCTACGTCGATTGGCGCAAGTGTCTCGACCACAAGGGTCTGGACGCCGTGATCTGCTGCACGACGGACCACACGCACGGCTTCATCTCCAACTGGACGCTCAATCGCGGCCTGCACTGCTACATGGAGAAGCCGCTGGCCCACACCGTTGAAGAAACACGCATTGTCCGGGCGAACTACCTCAAGCAAAAGGACAAGATAGCCACACAGGTCGGCACGCAGCGCCACGCCAAGCCTAACTTCGAGCGCGTGCGAGAGCTGGTGAAAGACGGAGCTATCGGCGAGCTGACGGATTGCTACGCATGGGGCAACCGCCAGATTCGCAGGAAGGGTTACCCCCCGGCCAAGGGCACGCCGCCCAGGACGCTGCACTACGACCTGTGGATCGGGCCGTCGTCGTTCCATCCGTATAATCCGGAATACTTCAAAGGCGGTCCCGGCATGAACTGCCTGTCGTGGAATATGTACTGGGATTACGGCACCGGCCAGGTCGGCGATATGGGCAGCCACACCATCGACCTCGTTTGGAACGCGATTGATGCGGGTCTGCCCACAACGGCCGAAGGCGAAGGTGAGAAGTACAATCCTGAAGTTACACCCGTGGAACTGCACACATCTTTCGACATCCCGAAGAACGACTGGCGCGGGCCTGTTCGCGTCCACTGGTACCAGGGCGGCATGATGCCGAGATCGCCTAAGGGTTACGTCGATCTGAACAAGATCGGACATGGTGCGATGTTCAAGGGCACCAAGGGTTACATCGTGTGCGATTACGATTCGCGGATTCTGCTGCCGTTCGGCGACAATGCGGACCTGACGTACTACAACAAGCGGTCGAAGGATGAATTGATTCCGCCGCTCGGCCACTTCCAGAGAGAATGGGTCGACGCTTGCAAGGGCGACCTGAAGACGCATTGTGATTTCGAATATGGCGGCAATGCGATCGAGATGATGCATCTGGGTCTCGTCGCGTACCGCGTCGGCAAAAAGCTGGATTACGACGGCGCCACCGGCCGCGTCACAAACAGCGCAGAAGCCAACGCCCTGTTGAGCCGCGAGTACCGCCCCGGATGGACCCTCAACGGATAAGGCAAGAACAGGACTAAGTCTGAATCAGTTCGTATTGCGTATGTCGTATTGCGTATCACGCACTCCCTATGGGACGCCTTTCGGCGGACGCAATACGCACGACGCATGACGCAATACGAAATAATGAGCACAGTTTCGAGTCTAACCGGATTACTGCAAGGCGACAACCTTAAAGCCAAGAGCGCACGTGCGGTAATGAAGCTCGCCGTTGGAACGGGCGCCGAGCGAATTTTGAGATTTGTGCGCTACATGATCCTGACGCGGATTTTGGCGCCTGAAGACCTTGGGATCCTCGCTATCATTTTACCGCTCGTCGCTATTTTTGAGGCTTTCACCGAGGTGGGTGTGAAGCAGTCAATCATCCAGAACAAGCGCGGCGCCGACCATGAATATCTTAACGTAGCCTGGTGGTTTCAGTCCGTGCGAGGCTTGGGGCTAAGCACATTTACGGCCCTTGCGGCCCCATTGATATGTTCGGCTTACGGCAAACCGGAACTCGTGAGACTGGTGCAGTTCACATGCCTGGCCGCAGTGTTCAGGGGCTTTATCAGCCCCCGCGCGCACGTGCTTGAAAAAGAATATCGATTTGGGCGGGCAATACTCCTGATCCAGGGCGGTGCGGTATTAGGCACGATCATAACTATAAGCCTGGCGCTCGTGACAAGAAATGTGTGGGCCCTGGTTATAGGCTACGTTGCAGAGCAGGGTGTGTTATGCCTGTTGTCATACGTATTGGCGCCCTTCGGGCCGAAACTCGGTATTGACAGGATATGTTTGGCCGAGTTGTGGAAATTCGCCCGCGGCATGTTCGGCTTGCCTATTATGACACTGATCGCCTATGCAGCGCCGTTTCTCGTGCTCGGCCGGGTTGATTTCATTACCGACGGGCAGGTAGGTATGTACTCCATGGCCGTTCAGCTCGTGAACGTGCCAATTCTTTTCTTTGCCAGGATAATTCAGCCAGTGATGCTGCCCGGCCTTGCCGGCAGACAGGATGACCAGGCTTTCCTTAGTCGAGCGGTCTTGAAGATAACGCAAGGTGTGGCCATGTTCGGCATTCCTTTGGTAGCGTTTGTGGCCTGCTTCGCAAAGATCCTGCTGCGGCTGGCCTGGGGGCCGCAGTATGCTGCAGTAGCCATCCCCTGTGCCGTGCTGAGCCTGCAGATTATGACTCGAACAGAAGGGATAGTGCTGGCGACGACATACATGGCAATTGGCCGGCCCAACCTGCTCCGTGCTTTTGTCGCTCTTCGCGCGGGGATGGTGGTGGCCCTGATATATCCGGCGGTCATTCATTACGGATTGCCGGGTGCGGCTGCGGCTATCGCCTTGGCTAATGTCGCCGCCCTGTTGATACAGACCTTCTGCTATCGGAAAATCATGCATCTTACGTTCGGCAGTTATATGCGTTCATACATCCCCGGCTTGTTGCTGGCGTTACCGGTCATAGCGACCGTCGGTCTGCTCCACCTGCTCGGAGTGGATTCCGCCATGTTAGAGCTGGTCATCGGAGTTTTTGTGTTGGCCGGAACATTTGCCGCGAGTTTGTTCGTTTTAAGTCGGCCCAAGAAATCATCTGCAATCACGTCGAAAGTCTCCGATAACTGACATTGACAGCAGGTATTGTATGTGCAGAATTGAAGAAACCTTTTTGAGCAACCATAAAGGTACTGAAATGCACTGCACTCATCCGACGAGATCTCAGCAGAAGGGATGATCGATGAATCGCAGGCAATTTCTTTTTCGTTCGGTTGTGGCAGCAACCGGGTTTGAGGGCGTTTTGCGAGCAGAGCCGCAGGACGGAGTAGATGCTCTTGGGATCGTGGACACACATCAGCATTTGTGGAATCTGAGCCGGTTTCGATTGCCGTGGCTCAAGGCCGGGGGAGAACTGACGCGGGATTACACGATGGCCGACTATCAAAAAGCGACGGAGGGCCTAAGGATCGCAAAGGCAATCTACATGGAGGTAGCCGTTGCTCGCGAGCAGAAGCTGGCCGAGGCCGAACACGTCGTCAAGATATGCGCCGACAAAAACAATCCCACCTGCGCAGCCGTGATTGGCGGATTCGTTCTGGAGAGTAGTTTCAAGGATTATATCCTGCAATTTAAGGGCAATCCTTACATCAAGGGCGTGCGGCACGGCCTGAACAACCAAAAACAGTTGGAGGACGATCAGTTAATTCAAAACCTGCGACTGCTCGGCAGCCTTGACATGAGCTTCGATCTGCTGGTGCCGCCCGGATTGATCGGACAGGCTGCAAAGCTGGTCGAGCGATGCGGCGATACGAGATTTATTCTGGACCACTGCGGCAACGCCGATCCGCTGGCATTCGCAGGTAATCTGGATTGGGGCCGAAAACCACAGCATCACGCCGATCAGTGGAAGCGCGATGTTGATACATTGGCAAGCCGAACGAATGTTATCTGCAAGATCAGCGGAATCATTGCCCGCGTGCCGAAGGGCCGGGCAACCACCGAAGTCCTGGCGCCTGTCGTCAGACATTGTCTGGACGCCTTCGGGCCGGACCGTGTGGTTTTCGGCAGCGATTGGCCCGTCTGTACGCGTGGAGCGCCGCTGCGCGTATGGACCGGACTGCTGCGCAAGATCGTACGAAATCGATCCGTTAAAGAAAGAAGCAAACTGTTCCGGACGAACGCAATTCGCTTTTACGGCCTTGCGTGAGTGCTATGTGCTGAACTGCCAGGAAGACGATAGAAAAGGCCAAATGAAGGAAATCAACTATCGACCGGTCATGGAAGCCATCGCTGAGGCTGAGACGAGTTATACAGGGTACATGAGCCATGTCAATCGTGCCGCACCGAAGCAGACAACCGCATCGAGCAATTGTAGTGTCCGGAAAAGATATTGACGGATAATCTACCCCACCGTACTATCTCGTATCTCGTACCTCGACGAGCGACGAGCGATTTACCATATAGGATGATGCTTGATGTCCGGAGCAACAATACAAGCGATTACATTTGATTTGTGGGATACTGTCCTGATCGACGATTCGGATGAGCCGAAGCGCGCTGCGCAGGGGCTTGCGCCCAAGCCGGTTGAGCGACGCAACCTTGTCGGCCAATACTTGGAGCGACACGAACCAATCTCCACCGAGTCGATTGATTTGGCATACAATACGGTTGATGCGGCGTTCCGGCAGGTATGGTACGGGCAGAACGTCACCTGGACCGTTCGGGAGCGGCTATCGGTTCTGCTCAACGGCTTGGGACGAGAATTGCCGGAGCCTGAGTTCGACGAGCTTATTAGACTTCATGAAGAGATGGAATTGGCGGTCCGTCCCGATCTGGCGGCCGGCGCAGCCGAAGTTTTGCGGGACCTGCACGGACAATACCGGATGGGCGTAATCTCCGATGCGATATTCAGCCCGGGCCGTGCCCTCCGTAAGCTGCTGGCCCACTACGATATTCTACAGTTCTTCGATGCTTTTGTTTTCTCCGACGAGGTTGGTTGCGCCAAACCCAATCCTATTATGTTCGAGACCGCAGCGTCGGCTCTCGGCGTCGAATTAGGCGAAATGGTGCACATCGGGGACCGCGAGAAGAAAGACGTCGAAGGTCCACATGCGGCCGGCGCCCGGTCAATCCTCTGTACAGTTGTCAAAGACCGCACAAACTCCAACACCAAAGCCGACACCGTCTGCAGCGACTTCCGGGAACTGCCAACCATTCTGGAAACATTGAACCACCGATAGCAAGAAAACAACACGATGACAAATCCTTTGCGGTTCCTGATAATCGACGGCTATCCCAAACAGAGCAGAGACGACCTCCAAGCGGCGGGCATGAAACTTGCGTGGAAGCTTTACGCGGACATGCTCCTGCAGCATCTGCCCGACGCCGTTTATGACGTTCTGCTTCCCTCCGATCCCGGTGTGGTGATGCCCCCGGCAAGAGACCTTGGCGCATACTCCGGCATCATCTGGACCGGCTGCAATCTTTCCATTAACGATACGGACAATCCCAGTGTCTCAGGCCAGATAGACCTTGCAAGAGACGCCTATGAGGTGGGAGTACCGAGCTTCGGAAGCTGCTGGGGAATCCAGATGGCCGCCGTAGCTGCCGGCGGAGAGGTCCGGCCAAATCCCAAAGGACGCGAAATGGGAATGGGCCGAAAAATCTACCTGACCTCCGAGGCACACAATCACCCGATGTTTGCCGGCAAGCCTCGTGTATTCGAGGGCTTTGTGAGCCACGATGATATGGTCACCAAGATTCCACCGGGCGGCACTTTGCTGGCCGGCAACAGTTTTGCCTGCGCTCAGGCCCTCGCGGTCACTCACAAAAAAGGGACTTTCTGGGCTACGCAGTACCATTGCGAATACAACCTCCACGAAATCGCAAGGCTAACTGTTGCCCGGGAGAAGAAACTTGTTGCCGCCGGATTTTTTTGCGGCCACGAAGACCTGATGGAGCTTGTGGATCGTATGGAGGCGCTTGCCAAAGAGCCGGACCGAAAAGACCTGCGCTGGCAGCTCGCCATTGACGACGACGTTCTTTCCGATTCGATCCGGCAGTGCGAGTTCGTAAACTGGATCAACAGGCTCGTCCTGCCTGCGGCCGGCCGTTGATGAAAGACGAGTGGCCGAATACGCACAAGTTCATCCTCAGACTCGCAATACACGTGATTTTGTTTATGCTGCCGGACGGTTATCGAGCCGTTGAAAAGAACAATTCTCGGTCCGAGATTCTCACCGCATCATTTTCATCCTCCCCCGGATCAAGTGAATCCGTCGGGCAGCCAAGTTCAGACGGCATCGGGGGGATAAATTGGCTTTTCGTGCCATCTATTTTCAGGATGCCGTCGGAAGCAAGGGTGACAATGGCAAACAACAGATCTTTGTATGGTACGGTATAACTAACCCATGGATGGGCTTTTTCGATTTCCGGGCTGAATCGTGCATGCCGATATTTCTCACCCACCCATTTATATGACATACTGTTTATCTGTATGTAGTGGATGTTGTCGATGGTCTTGACAAAGTCGATATGGTGATGACCGCTGAAGGATGCGACGACTTTCTGAAAGCCGGCGGCTTTGTTGGCGTCTTCCAGGGCCGCCCGGACCTCGGCGTTGTTTTCAATACTCTGGGCGTTCTCCAGACTTTGATGGGAGAAAAGGAAGGTGAAATTGTCGGTGCTTTCCAAGTCGGCCTTTAGCCAATCCAACTGCTCGGCGCCGATGAATCTTGGGTAGCCGGGCGCTCGATTCTCTTTCTTCACATCGTTGCCGTCCAGGACTACGAAATGGAACCCATCCGTGTCGAAGGAATAGTACTTTTTCTTTGTCCCCCAAAACTTGAGTGTTTGCTCCCGCGTGAAACCTCCATCCATGTCATGATTACCCAGGACGTGGTAGCCTGGTCCGGCGAATTGCTTCCAAATCGCCAGGAAATCCAGGTTTGCCGGATACGGCCGGCAAAAATCGCCCAACTGCACGATGAAATCCACCTTTTGTTTATTCATTGTATCAATGAATATTTTCAGCCTCTTGTCGGCATCATGTATAATATCTTTGTGTACATCTGCGCAGATCCCAAACCGGACTTTCTTACGGCGTTTGCCCGGCCTGGCAAAACATGGACGTAATATCGACGGTATCAGGAAGCCGCTCGCCCCGGCGCCGGCCATTTTCAAAATATCTCTCCGCGTCAATCCAGTCTTATCCATGGCCGGGTCCTCATTACTGCGTGTATGTTTTCCATGCAAGTGCATCAGTTTCACCCGATTCCTGCACATGAATATATCAAATGGTCCATTCGAGACCAAGTTCGAGCAATTTGGCGGCTGTGGGATTGCCGGTCTTACTGTCCCAGCCCATCAAATCATAATACTGATCCAGCATCTTCGCGAAGGCTTTTGTGTCAACATGTTTACCTTTCGCCGGGCCATCGGGCAGCGCCTTGCCGAGCCTGGCCGGCAGGCAATCATGCTCGCGGGTAAAACCTCTTTTAGCGTTAAGCTGCCGCATCATGTTCACGCGGCGTTCACCGACTTTCATCAATTCCCAAAGCGTGCATTCCCAGCCGGTCGTCGCGCCGAGCAGGTCGGTAAGCTCACTGTAGTTGAAGAGGTTGCCGGGTCCCCAGCAGAACATGCACAGAGACAATGTGTCGAGCAGGCTGTAGAAATATTGTGAGTACACAGTCATGCGCACCTTGTCCGGTCCGAAGGAATCCGCAGCCGTGCGAATTGCCGACTGATCGGCGCCCGTGAATATCCCTAAGCCTTTACACGCCTCGGAATCGCTGGCTAAGAGCCAGTCATGCTCCGACGACATGTGGTCCGGCCCGATTGGACATGCCGCGTACATAAGCGCCTGGCTCGGCTTGACCTGTGCCATGTGAACAGCCAGGCCGTTGTTCTTTACGTGTATCGCGTAAGCAGCCGTTGCCGGGCCGAATTTCTTTACGGCAGACTCGAATCCATCGGCCAATATATCCCCGATTCCCTGTCGCCCGGCAACGCGTTCGATGAGCCAGAACAGGGCTTCCGGGTCGCCGAAGCCAAGCGATTTGCCATCCGTTCCTTCCGGCGCAATCAAGCCTTTCTCCGCGCATTCAAAAAGGTAGGCCGCCAGTCCGCCCATTGTTATGGTGTCGATGCCGTAGTTGTTGCACAGTTCATTGGCTTTAGCCACAGCCGCAGGATCGGTAATGTCCAGGTTGGAGCCCAGGAGCCCGAGGGTCTCAAACTCAGGACCGCCGAGTCTGTCGGTCACCTTGTAGGGCTTTTCGACCTTCACTTTCCTTCGACATCCGACAACGCAGCCGAAACATGTCGTGTGGCCCGCCCCTATCGCTGGCTCAAAGGCAACTCCATCGAGTTCTTTGTAGCCCTCGTGAAAACTGCGAGAGTAGTTATGCGTAGCTAAATTGCCCGCCTCAGCCTGAAAACCCACAACCCCCGGTGTCCCGTACTTGCTTAAAGTGGTGGGAAATCCGGAATCGGGCAGGCGCTCGGCCGCCAGACGGCCCAGCTTCTTTAGTCCAATCGGATCGGCAAAGCTGATTTTGTTGCCGCCTTTGACGACAATCGCACGCAGATTCTTGCTTCCAAACACGGCACCCATACCCGTCCTACCAGCCACATCGTTCAAGTCAGCTACAAGGCACGCGAATCGCACCAGGTTTTCGCCGGCGGGCCCACATTGCAGCACGCTCAGCTTGCCGCCGCCAAGCTCCTGCATAAGAGCGTCATGTACATCAAGAACGCTTCGTCCTTTCAGATGGCTCGCATCCTTGATTTTTACATCTGAGCCATCGACCAGCAGGTAAGCCGGCGTCCTTGACTTTCCGGCAACAACGATAGCATCGTAACCGGCCCGTTTTATCATAGGCCCGATGCTTCCCCCCGTCTGGCTGTCACCAACGGCGCCCGTAGCCGGCGACAGAGCGGTCACGCAGCAGCGGCTCACACCACTGACCGCAGCGCCGGTAGTGACGCCCGGCGCAACAGTCAACACGTTTTCTTCAGCTAAAGCATCCGTCTCGGCGGCAGTTTCCTTCAGCAGAAAGTACGTGCCGAAAGCTCCCCCGCCCATGTACATGCGATAAAATTGTTCGTCAAACTGTTGCTTTTCGATTGCGCTGGTGGTCAAGTTGACTCGAAGAATGGTTCCTGTAAAACCATTGGGCATTACAATTCCTCCACGGTAGGGGCAACCCTGTGTGGTTGCCCTAACCTGCTATTGTGTAAAAGCTTCTTTATAGAGCATAAGCAAATCCTGCTCCGTGCAGGGCCGAGGATTCGACAGGTGGCAGGGATCTTCAAAGGCCTTCTTAGCCAATAACGGAAGCTGGTCCTCTTTGACGTCGAGGTCTGCCAGCGATTTTGGTATCCCGATACGTTCCTTGAGAGCCGCAATTGCCTCAATAGCCTTGTCCGCCGCTTCAAGCTCGGACATGCCGAAGGTATTGACGCCAAAGCATTGTGCCGCCCTGGCATATTGAGCCGCCGAGACCTCTTTGTTATATTTCATCACCGGCACGAGACAGACGGCATTTGCAAGACCATGCTGAATGCCAAATTCACTGGACAACGGATGTGAAAGAGAATGCGCCGCTCCCAGGTCCTTTTGAAAAGCTATCGCACCCATAGCGGCGGCAACCTGCATCATTCCGCGAGCCTGAAGGTCTGCTCCGTCGGAATAAGCCTTCGGCAGATAGTTCCAGACAATGCGCATGGCCTCGAGTGCTATCGCATCGCACATCGGATGAAAGACCGGACAGACAAGCGCCTCGGCGGCATGAGTCATGGCATCCATTCCGGTCGAGGCTGTCAGGTGCGCCGGCAGCCCGACTGTCAGCTCCGGGTCCAGAATCGTCAGCTCTGGCATCAGCGGCTGACCGCCGAATATCGCCTTTCGCCCCAGTTGTTGTATCGTAATGACACTGCTTCGGCCTACCTCGCTGCCGGTCCCGGCCGTGGTCGGAATCGCACACATTGGGGTCAAAATCGCCGGCAGCTCATCAAACGGCATTTCCATCAGAGGCGTGTCCGGAAAAGCCACCTTCAGCCGTAAGGCCTTGGCGGCATCGAGGGCGCTGCCGCCCCCCAGCCCTACAACGCCATCGCAGCCGCCTTGAATGTATGAATCGAGGGCATCATCAACGTCCTTATCCGTTGGATTCGGATGAACGCCGGTGAACTCAACATACACTCCGGGCCAGGTCTGATTCATCTGCTCGGCGACCAGAGCATACGCCTCGGTCTGCGGCAATCCCGAGTCTGTAACCAGCAAAGGCCGACGCACCTCGTACTTTTTGGCAAATCCAGCCAGTATCGAGCGCGAACCGGCGCCAAAGCGTATGTCGGTAGGAAACCTAAATTGCGAAATCTCAGTCATAAGCGATGCTCCGGATATTTCAGACCAAACGTGAAGGAATAAATATTCACAGGATCGAATTAGCTCGAGACTTATTCCCCGGATTCTATCAGTGCCGGACTTTATTGCAAGAACCGTTCATGTCAAAGGGCGCTGCCGTACCTGGCACAGATGGAATAGTCCCGTACCTTTGACAGGGATGCATCAGGACAGTCGTCGGGATACAAGTAGATGCTAATGGAAAAATCCGAGCCCGGTTTCGTGAAGCGTTCGAGGTCGCCGGCCTGCCTGAATCCCTGCGACTCGAGTTTGCCGGCAGTATCGAGCCAGTTCGCCCCTATTTCGACGCCAAAGAAGCCGTACGTATTCCCCATGACTACCGCACCGCTGAGCACGTACTCGTTTTGCGAATCGAACAAGAAGATACAGTTTCCAACCTCCAGAAAGCCCTTTGGCTCGGCACAATCCAGGCCGAGCAGGTCGCAGACCTCACTAAACGGAGTTTCAAATATCTTGATAGATTTTTCAAGGTTGAGAGTGTCTGCCACTGCTGCTTTTTTCGAGCCCATTTTCATCGCCTCCTTATCATTCGGCACTGAATCTTCCTTACGCGTACTTCGTGATATGATTGAATTTTAGACATTTCACACCGGATGTCAAGAGAGCGTGTCGATGTCGGGAACCGCGGATAAAAATTTCCTGAGGCTTGGCGAAAATGGCACTTCAAAATTGACTTTACTGACAGTATATTATTGCGTACACTCTCTTGGGAAGTTTATGCCCTTGAAAAATCGAGATAAAGCTGGTAGTATGGTCACTTGGAGCAGGGTCATTACTTGGCTGTCGCTGTCCCACAGAGCTTGATGAAAATACGGGTTGCGTGAATGGGTATTGATGAGAAGACATCTCAGCGAAGCGGACAACAGGGCCCTGAGACATATCGAGGAGTGGCCGGGTCCGGCGACAAGAAATTCGTGCCGACGTGCAGCATCTGCGGAGAGAAACACTGGCCGCACCATCCCATGGTGCCCTGCGTCAATAAGAAAAGAGCCAAGGCAAAAGCCAAAGCCGACAAAAAGGCCAAGGCAAAAGCCGCAGCAACGGCCAAAGCAGAAGCCAAAGCAATAGCCAAAGCCACCTCCAAAGAAAAGGCCGAGGCCGAAACCAGAATAAAGACTGAAAGAGCGGCCTATATAGCAGCAATCGCCAAAGCCGAAGAAAGGCTCAGGGCGGAATCCAAAACACGAGCCGAAGCCGAAGAAAGGGCCGACGCCGAAGCCAAAGAAAGAGCAAAAGCCGAAGCCAGGGCAAAGGCAAACGCCGAAGCCGATGTAAAAGCCAGGATAAAGGCTGACAAGCAGGCTCACGCCGAGGCGATAGCCAAAGCTGAAGAGAGGCTCAATGCCGAATCCAGACTGAGAGCCGAAGCTGAGGAGAAATTCGTATCCGAAGCCCGCCAAAGAGCGAAAATCGAGACCGAGTCTGCCGAGGCTCTGGCGGCCGCCAAAGCGGAGGCCGAAGAACAGACAAAATTGTACGCCGCGGCAATAAGAGAAGCCGAAGAAAAGCTAAAAGCGCAATCCAGGAAGACCCTCAACGCTGAAACTCACGCCGAATCCGAATCCGTCGCCCGGCTCGAGGTCGAGCAGGAGGCCAAGAAGCTGGCCCAGGCGAGGGCCGAGCTTGAGCAAAAACTCAAGGCCGAAGCCCAAGAGCGAGCCAGGGCGGAGGCACAGGCGGCAGAGGATCTCTCACAAGCCGGGGCAGAAGCCGAAGAAAAAGCCGAATCTCACGCTGCGGCTATGAGCGATGCCGAGGAGAAGTTAAAGGCGGAAATTGAAGCCAAGTCTCAGGCCCGGCAGGAAGCACAGGCTCAGGCCGAACAAAAGATCAAGGCTCAAGCAAAAGCCGAATC
This sequence comes from Planctomycetes bacterium B3_Pla, assembly GCA_005223045.1. Taxonomy (GTDB): domain Bacteria; phylum Planctomycetota; class Phycisphaerae; order Sedimentisphaerales; family Anaerobacaceae; genus SG8-4. The sequence goes on from NJBM01000002.1 coordinate 54,753, forward strand.
CGAGGCGGCGGCCCGGCTTGAGGCGGAGGAGAGAGCGAGAACTGAAGTCGATGCCAGGGCCAGACTCGAAGAGAGGCTCAGAGCTGAAGCCGAAGAGCGAGCCAGAGTCAAAGCAGAGGCTGCCGAGGCCATCCCGGCGGCCCGGGCGGAGGCGGAAAAAAAGGCCGAGGCATACGCGGCAGCTTTGAGAGACATCGAGGAGAAGCTAAAAGCACAAACTGAAAAAACCGTCACGGCCAGAGCACAGGCCCAATCCGAATCCGCATCCCGGCTTCAAGCTCAGCAGAAGAGCCAAGAGGAAGCAGAAGCAAGGGCCACGGTTGAAGAGAAACTCAGAGCGGCGAGAGAGGAACGAGCAAGGTTTGCGGCCGAAGCAGAAGCGAAGACCGAAGCTCATGCCGCTGCTATCAAAGAAGCGGAGGAAAAACTAAGGACCGAGACGGAAGCGAAAACACAGGCCCGGCAGGAAGCTCAAACCCAGGCAGAAGAAAAAGCCAAGGCCCAAAAGAGAGTTGAGGATGAATCACGGTCGGGTGCCGAAGCCCGAGAGAGGATCGAGGACTACCGCAAAGCAGTTGCTAAGGCGGAAAAAAGACTGGAGGCTCAAGCTCAGGAGATTGCCAAAGCCAAGACCAGAGCCGATGTTGAGGCAAGGTCCAGGGATCAGGCCGAGCAAAGGTCCGCTCATGAGGCCGAAGCAAGAGCCAAACTCGAAGAGAAACTCAGAGCCGAATCGCAGGAACGAGCGAAAATTGACACCGAAGCAGCGGAGGCTGCGGCAGCGGCGAAAGCAGAATCGCAAGAACAAGCCCAGGCTTATGCCGCAGAGATAGAAGAAGTACGGCAGAAGTTGAATACACAGGCCGAAGAGACGGCCAGAGCCCAGGCTAAGACCGAATCCGAAGCTGCGGCTCGACTTGAGGCCCAGGAAAAAGCCAGGCAGGATGCCGAAGCGAGGGCCAAACTCGAAGAGAAACTCAGAGCCGAATCGCAGGAACGAGCGAAAATCGAAACTGAAGCAATGGAAGCTGCGACAGCGGCGAAAGCAGAATCGCAAGAACAAGCCCAGGCTTATGCCGCAGAGATAGAAGAAGTACGGCAAGAGTTGAAGACACAGGCCGAAGAGACGGCCAGAGCTCAGGCTAAGACCGAATCAGAAGAAGCGGCCCGACTTGAGTCCCAGGAAAAAGCAAGGCAGGATGCCGAAGCGAGGGCCAGGGTCGAAGAAAGACTCGGGATCGAAACAAAAGAACGAGCGAGAGTGGAGGCCGAAGCCGCAGAGACTGTCGCGGCGGCCAGAGCCGATGCCGAGCAAAAGGCCGAATCGTACGCCAGGGCTATCGGGCAGGCAGAGGAGAAGGCAAAGGCGCAAGCCCAAGCCAGGGCCAAAGCTCAGGCCGAAGCCGAAACCGAAGTGGCGAGCAGGCTCGAAGCCGAGGAAAGGGCCAGACAGGAAGCGGAGGCAAGAGTCAAAGCTCAGGAGAGGCTCGATGCCGAATCGGCAGAGCGAACCAGAGTCGAGGCCGAAGCCACGGAGGCCGTCTCGGCGGCAGAAGCAAGGATTGAATCGTATGCCGCCGCTGCCAAAGAGGCTGAGGAGATGTTAAGGGCCGAGGCGGAAGCGAAATCCCGGACCCTGCAGGAAGTTCAGACCTTGTCACAAGAGGTGGCCAGGGCAGAAAAGAAAGCGAACTCCGAAATGCAGGCGAGAATGGAGGCACGGGAGAAGGCCGAGAATTATCGCAAGGCAGTGGCTAAGGCGGAGAAGAGGCTGGAGGCCCAGGCCCGGGAAATTGCAAAAGCCAAAGCAAGGACCGAGATTGAGGCCAGACAAAGAGACCAAGCGGAGCAAAGGGCCGGGCAAGAGGCCGAAGCAAAGGCAAGACTTCAAGAGAAACTCAGGGCCGAAGCCGAGCAGCGGGCAAGAATCCAGACCGAGGCGGCGGAGACCGTTTCGGCAGCCAAGGCGGATGCAGAAGCACAAATCGAATCCTACGCCGCGGCCGTGCGAGAAGCGCAGGAGAAACTGAGGGCACAAGCCGAAGAAATAACCACAGCCCAGGCAAAGACCGAAGCCGAAACAGCCGCCCGGCGTGAAGCTCAGAAGAGCGCCGGACAGGAAGCCAAAGCAAGGGCCAGTGTCGAAGAGAAGCTCCGTGCCGAGAGCGAGCAGCGAGCGAGAATAGAGGCAGAAGCCGCAGAATCTCTTTCGGCTGTAAAGGCGGAGGCAGATGAAAATATTCAGGAATACGCCGAGGCGGTACGAAAAGCCCAGGAGGAACTGAAGGCTCAAACCGAAGGGAGGGTGAGGGTCGAAGCGCAATTGGAATCCGAAGCATCGGCTCGGCTCGATGCCGAAAAAAGCGCCAGGCAAGAAGCCGAAGTAAGGGCCACGGTTGAAGAGAAGCTCCGGGCCGAGAGCGAGCAGCGAGCAAGAATCGAGGCCGAAGCCGCAGAGTCTCTTTCGGCTGTAAAGGCGGAGGCAGATGAAAGGATTCAGGAATATACCGAGGCGGTACGAGAAGCCCAGGAGGCGCTGAAGGCTCAAACCGAAGGAAGAGTGAGGGTCGAAGCGCAATTGGAATCCGAAGCATCGGCTCGACTCGATGCCGAAAAACGCGCCAGGCAGGAGGCCGAAGCAAGGGCCGGAATCGAAGAACAACTCAAAGCCGAATCCCGGCAGCGAGAAAGAATCGAAACCGAGGCAGCCGAGGCAATCTCAGCAGCACGAGCAGAGGCCCAGGAAAAGGACCAGGCGTTTGCCGCGGCTATACAAGAAGCGGAGCAGAAGCTACAAGCGCAAGCCGAAGAAAGGGTCAGGGCCGAAGGTCACGCCGAATCCGAAGCGGCGGCCCGCCTGCAAGCCGAGCAAACTGCCAGGCAAGAGGCCAAGGCCAGGGCAAGAGTCGAAGAGAAATTCAGAGCCGCATCCGAGGAACATGCCAGGATCGAGACAGAAGCCGCCGAGGCTCTTTCGGCAGCCAAGGCAAAGGCCCAGGAAGAAATCGAATCATACACGGCCGCAATAAAAGGGGCGGAAGAAAAACTAAGGGCCGAGACGGAAGCGAAATCCCGTGCCCAGCAGGACGCTCAGGCCCACGCACAAGCAAGGGCCAAAGCGCAAGAAATAGCCGAAGCTGAAACGCGATCCAGCAAGAAGGCTAAGGAGAGGGCCGAGCATTACCGCAAAGCTGTTTCAAAAGCGGAAAAGAGGCTGGAGACTCAAGCAAGAGAGATTGCCAGGGCCGGCGCCAAAACCGAGGCCGAAGCAAAGTACAGGAAGCAGGCGGAACAGGACCTCAGGCAAGAAACAAAAGCCAGAGCCAGAATCGAGGAAAGGCTCAGGGTCGAAGTCGAGCAACGAGCAAGAATCGAGACCGAGGCGGATGAGGCCATCTCAGCGTCAAAGGCAGAGACGGAAGAAAAGGTGCAATTGTATGCCGCCGCTCTTGAAGATATGCAGCAGAAGCTCAGAGCGCTGGCCGAAGAAAGAGCCAAGACCGAAGCAAGAACTCAAGCCCAGAGCCAGGCGCTGGTCGCAGCAGAAGAGAAACTAAGAACTGAGACTGAAGTCAGGTCCCAGGCTCAGCAGGAGGTTCAGGTCCAGGCGCAGGAAAGAGTTAAGGCGCAAGCGAAGGTTGAGACCGAGGCAGCAGCCAGGATCGAAGCCCAGGAGAAGGCCGCGCAAGAAGCCGAGGCAAGGGCCGGAATCGAACAGAGGCTGGCGACTGAAGCAGAGCAGCGAGCCAGGGTTGAGACCGAAGCAGCCGAAGCGATAGCGGACGTCAAAGCAGAGGCAGAATCATACGCCGCGGCTGTCAAGGAACTTGAGAACAAGCTACAGGCGCAAGCCGAGATACGCGCAAACGCCGAAGCGATAGCTCAGTCGCAAACCGAGGCAAAGGCTGCCGTAGAAAAGCAATTGAAGGCAGAAACGCAGGCCAGGTCTCAGGCTCAGCGGGAAGCTCAGGCTCAGGCGCAGGAGAGGTCCCGGGCAGAGGCAAGAGCGGAATCCGAAGCCGCCGCCCGGATCGAAGCCCAGCAAAGCGCCGGACAACAGGCCGAAGCAAGGGTCAGGACCGAAGAGAAACTCAAAGCCGAAGCGGCGGAACGAGCCAGGGTCGAAACCGAAATCGCAAAGGCACAAGAGAAGGCAGAGTCGTTTGCCGCCGCTATAAGAGAGGCCGAGGAGAAACTCAACGCCGAAGCGACGGAACGAGCCAGGGTCGAAGCTGAGATCACAAAGGTACAAGAGAAGGCAGAGTCGTTCGCTGCCGTTATAAGAGAGGCCGAGGATAAACTCAAAGCCGAAGCGGCGGAACGAGCCAGGGTCGAAGCTGAAATCGCAAAGGCACAAGAGAAGGCAGAATCGTTTGCCGCCGCCGTAAGAGAAGCCGAGGATAAACTCAAAGCCCGGACCCGGGCAATTACGGAAGCCGAAGAAAAAGCGAAAGCCCAGGCTCAGGCAAATGCGGAGTTGGAAGAGAAGCTGGAAACTGAAATCCAAGCCAGATCCAGTGCTCGACAGGAAGCTCAGGCGCAGGCACAGGAAAGGGTCCGGGCAGAGACGCAAGCCGAATCCGAAGCAGCAGCCAGGCTGGAGGCCGAGAAGCGAGTCAGTCGAGAGGCCGAAACACGGGCTGAGATTGAAGAGAGACTACGGACTGAGATCGAGCAACGTACGAGAATTGAGGCCGAAGCGGCGGCAACCATCGCTCAGGCCAGAGAGGGGATGAAATTGTCGGCCGCTGCCGCAAAGGAGGCTGAAGAAAAACTGAAGGCCGAGAGCGAAGCCCGAACCAAGGCTCAGCAGGAGGCACAGATACAGGCACAAGCCAGAACCAGAGCCCAGGAGAAAGCGGACGCCGAGACGCATTCCAGCATCGAGTCGCAGGAGAAGGCCGAGTTCTATCGCAAGGCGGTTGCCAAAGCCGAGAGACGACTGAAAGCCCAAGCCGAGGATGTCGCCAAAGCGAAGGCCCGGGCCGAGGCCGAGGAAAAATATAGAGCACAAGCAGAACAGAAGGCCGGCGCGGAGGCCCAGGCAAGGGCCAAGGCAGAGGAGAGGCTTCGGGCCGAATCCGAGCAGCGAGCCAGAGTTGAGCGTGAAGCTGCCCAGGCAGTCATGTCGGCCAAGGAAGAGACCGAACAAAAAGTTGAATCTTACGCCCAGGCGGCAAGGGAAGCCGAGGAAAAGCTCAAGGCGCAAGTTGAGGAAAGGCGCAAAGCCGAGGCGATTGCTCAGGCGCAAGCCCAGACGAGAGCAACATTAGAAGAAAAGCTCCAGGCCGAAACCGAGGTCAGGCTCGAAGCCCAGGAGAGTGCCAAGCAGGAAGCCCCGATGAGAGCCAGGCTTGAGGAGAGGCTCAGGGCAGAAAGAGCCGGGCGGACAAAAATCGAGTCTGAAACAGCCGAGGCCATCTCGGCAGCCAAAGCAGACGCAGAACAAAGAATAAAATCCTATGCCGCCGCCGTGCGGGAAGCCGGGGAGAAACTAAAAACCGAAGTCGAACAAAGAGCCAAGGCTCAGGCCAAGGCCGAGTCTGACGCGACGAGCCTGCTTGAAGCTCAGGAGAGGGCCGGCCAGGAGGCCAAAGCAAGGATCAAAGCCGAAGAAATGCTCAGGACCGAATCCAAAGAACGGGCCAGGATAGAGGCTAAGGCCACAGAGGCTATTTCGGCCGCCAAAGCAGAGATGCAGGCGAATGTCGAATTGTATGCCGCTGCCGTGAGGGAGGCGGAGGAAAAACTCAAGGCCGAAACCGCAGCCAGATCGAGAGTGCAGAAGGAAGCTCAGGCCCAAGCGCAGGAAAGGACCAGGGCCGAAACAAAAGCGGAATCCGAAGCTGCTGCCCGTCTCGAAGCCCAGGAAAGTGCAAAGCGGGAGGCCAGAGAAAGGGCCAAAATCGAAGAGAAACTCAGGGCTCAAAGAGCCGAACGCGCCAGGATTGAAGCCGATGCGGCCGAAGCCATCTCAGCAGCCAAGGCAGACGCCAAAGAGAAGATAGAATCATACACTACGGCTGTGCGAAAAGTGGAGGACCAACTGAAAGCGCAGGCCGAACAAAGAGCAAGGGCCGAGGCACAATCCGAAGCCGAAGCGGCCGGCCGGCTGGAAGCCGAACAGAGGGCCAGAGTAGAGGCCGAAGCAAGGGCAAAGACAGAAGAAAGGCTTCGGGCTGAAACGGAGCAGCGAAGCAGAATCGAGGCAGAAGCTGCAAGGGCCATCACGGCTGCTAAAGCGGAGGCCGACGAGAAGATCCGGCTGCACGCCCCGGCTATCAGCAAAGCCGAGCAGGAATTGAAGAGACAAGCCGAGGCAAAGGTCGAGGCCGAAGCAAAACTTAAAGCCCAAATCCAGGCAACGCGTGCAGCCGAAGAAAAGCTAAGGGCTGAAACCGAGAGCAGATCCAAAGCCCAACTGGAAGTACAAGCACAAGCAGAGGAAAGAGCCAAAGCCCAGGCAAGGGCCGAATCCGAGGCGGCGGCACGACTCGAAGCCCAGGAGAAGGCCAGCCAGGAAGCTGTGGCAAGGGCGAAGGTTGAAGAGAGACTTAAGGCTTTCGCCGAGGAACGAACCAGAGTTGAAGCCGAAGCCGCAGAGGCCGTCTCGGCAGCAAAAGCAAAGGCAAAAGAGAAGGTCGAGTCATATTCTGAGGCCTTGCGGCAAGCAGAGGAGAAGCTCAAGGAACAGGTTAAGGAAATCACACGAGCGCAAACAAAGGCAGAGTCTGAGACAGCGGCCCGACTCGAAGCCCAGGAAAAAGCCACAGAGGAAGCAAAGGCAAGAGCGAAGGCTGAGGAAAGGCTTCGTGCCGAGAGCAAAGAAAGAGCAAGAGTAACGGGTGAAACTGAGGAGGCCATCTCGGCGATTAAGGCAGAGAAAGAGAAAAAGGCCGAATCGTACGCCACAGCTTTGAGCAAGACTGAGCAAGAGCTGAAGGCACAAACCAAGGCAAGGGCAAAGACAGAAGAGAGGCTTCGGGTCGCGATGGAGGAACGAACCAGAATCGAGGCCGAAGCCGCCAAAGCTGTCGCGGCGGCTAAAGCGGAGGCTAAGGAGCAAGCCCGGCTGCACGCCCCGGCTATCAGCAACGCTGAACAAGAACTGAAGAGGCAAGCCGAGGCGAGAGCGAAAGCGGAGGCACAGGCGAAAGCCTACGCCCAGGCAAATGCCGAGTTGCAAGAGAAGCTAAAGACCGAAACCAAAGCCAGATCGAAAGCACAGCAGGAGGCCCAAACCCAGGCGCAAGAGACCGGCAGGGCCGAAGCAAGGGCCAGGTCCGAAGCGGCAGCCAGACTCAAAGCCCAGGAAAAGGCCGTACAAGAAGCCCGGGCAAGGGCCAAACTTGAACAGAGACTCAGAGTTGAAGCCGAGAAACGAGCCAGGGCCGAGGCCGAAGCCAAAGAGGCGAGTCGGGCCGCAGGTGTCCCGGCAGAGACTGCAACGTGTGAATGTTGCGGCAGCGAAAAGAGTGGCGAGGGCAACTTAGTCAGGATCGATTCAGGCCAATTGTTCTGTTCGGACTGTCTGGTGGAACTGAGAGGTTGACTCTGATACATCCCGTGAATTTGCCGCCGCGGTGGTAGTTTGAAGATGTCAATGATAGAAAGGATCTAAAATGTACAAACAGCAAATCAGTCGGCGCGATTTTCTGGCCGCAGCGGCATCCTCTTTCGCGTTCACATATATCCCCAGGCGTGTCTGGGGCGCCAATGACCGCTTCTACGTAGCCGGCATCGGCGTCGGCGGCAAAGGAAGAAGCGAGGTCACGGGCGTGACCCAGGCCGGCGGCACGTTTGTGGCGCTCTGCGACGTCGACGGCAGTCGAGCCAATGAGACATTCCGGAACTTCCCGGATGTGAAACGCTACAAAGACTTCCGCATCATGCTCGAAAAGGAAAAGGGCATCGACGCAGTGACGGTGAGCACGCCCGACCATACACACGCGGTTGCGTCGCTGATGGCTATGTCCCTGGGCAAGCACGTGTACTGCCAGAAGCCGCTGACCCGCTCGATTTACGAGGCGCGCCTGATGGCGCGGGCTGCCAGGTACTACAACGTGCAAACACAGATGGGCAATCAGGCGCACGCCGGAGAGCCGATCCGAAGAGGCGTCGAGCTGGTGCGCGCCGGCATCATCGGTCCGGTGCGTGAGGTACATACCTGGACGAACCGCCCTATCTGGCCTCAGGGGCAGAAGGCACTGGACGAGCGAAAAAGCCTCGCGGGCGAGCCAAAGCCCGCCGACCTGGACTGGGACTTGTGGCTCGGCCCGGCGCCTATGCGCAAGTACAACAAATGCTATGTGCCGTTCAAGTGGCGCGGCTGGTGGGATTTCGGCACCGGCGCGCTCGGCGATATGGCCTGCCATATAATGGACATGCCGTACTGGGCGCTGGATCTTGGCGCTCCGCTGTCCGTCGAAGCCGAATCTGGCGGAAAGACCAGCGAAACCGGTCCTGACTGGTCCACGATCACCTACCAGTTCGCCGCACGCGAGTCAGTCGGCGGGGGCAAACTCGGCGGCGCGGTTGGCCCCAAGGCCGCGGTCGAGCAGCCCAGAGTTAAGTTTGTTTGGTACGACGGCAGCAAAAACGGCAAACAGAATGCGCCGTATGACCTGCTTAAAGAAGCCACTGAAGAGGCGAGAAAATCGGGCACAGCCGGGCAGGCAGCCGAGACAAGAGGCCGCAACAGGAAAAGGAGGGCGCCTTCCGGCCTCGATGACCCGAAGCGCTGGGACATGATTCTTGTCGGCGACGATGGAATGATGGCGTTTAAGAGAAGCGGGGGCGGGACCGACTGGAGGCTTGTCACACCCGGCCATCGAATCGAGCAGTTTGCCGAGGTGCCGCAAACCATCCGCCGAGTTCCCAACGAAGACGTGGAGTGGTTGGAGGCGTGCAAGGGAGGCCCCAAAGCGCTGTCGAGTTTCGACTACGCAGGCCCGTTTACCGAGATGGTGCTGCTGGGCAACCTGGCCGTTCGCCTCGGCAAGAAGATCGAGTGGGACGCGAAAGCACTGAAGGCTACAAACGCCCCCGAGGCCGATGAGCTCATCCGGCGGCGGTACCGCAAGGGCTGGGACCTGACCCTGCCGGGCCAGGTCATGCGGATTTGACTTTCTGTGCGGCTTCGGCCGCAACGGCAAGGCACTCTTTGATTTCGCCGATAGGATCGTCCGGATTGCCCTCGAACTCCAGCGACAACGCGCCGTCGAGGGGGAAGCCGACATCCTTGAGCGCCTTGAACATGGCGACAACATCAAGAAAGCCCTTGCCGATGATGACGTCGTGCGTCTTCTTGGCCTGCTCGGCTACGTCCTTGACGTGCAGGCCGAACATGCGTCCTTTGAGTTTGTAGATGGCCTCGACAGGATCCTCGGCCGAGCGAATGAAGTGGCCCGTATCCACGCAGGCGCCGATATTGGGATGGCGGCCCTTGACGGCCTCAGTAACATCGGAAATCTTGTCATACGGCGCGCCTGGTCCGTGATTGTGGATGGCGATGCGAATGCCGTACTCGGTCACCAGCTTGTCGAGATTGTCAAACGAGTCGCGGGACGGATTAGCGCTGATGTTGCGGACATTCATCGACCTGGCAAACTCGAAAACGCGACGGTTAGCATTGTGATCGGCTGTGAATTTGTGCACTCCCAGAGCGTTGCAGGTAATATCGTTCTGCTCCAACAGTCCGCGAACGCGCCTAACCTCATCGCCGGTAGCTTCGACTGGAAGGTGCTTGCGGGAGAACTCAACCCAGTGCAATTGCAGATCGTCATGGATGATTTGAATGGCCCGGTCGATGGGGAACTTGCGAAGGCCGTGGGCCTGGATGCCGAATCGAAACGGGCCGAACCTGCGTTTGGAAGCCTTGGCTTGTGTACTGGCGTAGCCGGTTTGCAAACTCAACAGAGCCATGCCGGTGGTGGCAGAGGCAAGAAAACGCCGACGCGAAACCTTCGTTCCCATAGCGATGCTCCTCAGTTTGGTTTTCCTTTGGTCGTAACAGTACCCTTTGTGCAAGGATGTTAGCACAAATCTCTCCAATTGCAAGAGGCACACGGAATCCATCCTTCATCCTCAGCGAGACCGCAGGGAGATTCTTTTGCTGTCGGCGAGGCGCGGGCTGTTGTGGATGTGCGGCTGATGGATTATAATCGCCGCCGTCCGCAATGTGCGCTTGACCAGGAAAGTCCGGTGGAATGCTCGTGAGATAGTGATTGAAAGGAAACAGATGCTAACGACCCTCAAGGAAGTTCTCGCCGATGCAAGAAAAGGCGGGTACGCCGTGCCTGCCTTTGACTGCGTGGAAGATGTGATGGTAAGGACAATCCTGGAGACGTGCCAAAGAATGCGGTCGCCGGTCGTGCTCATGTGCCTTGTAGGGCAGGACCTCGACGGCAACGGATGGAGATACATCCCCGGTCTGGTCAGGGCGGTCGCCGATTTCCACGACATCCCGGTAGCACTTGGACTTGACCATGCAACGGATATAGAAACGATAGAAAAGGGTCTTGAAGCCGGTTTTACATCGGTCATGATCGACGGCTCGGCACTGCCTTTTGCCGAAAATGCCGAAATTACCAGGGCCACGGTGGAGATGGCCCATCCCAAAGGCATTAGCGTCGAAGGTGAACTGGGATTTGTCGGAGGGCTGGATTTACAGGAGACGGCAAATGCCGAATCTGTGTTGACCGAGCCTGACGAAGTGGAAAGGTTCATCGCATCGACCGGTGTGGACGCCCTTGCGATTTCGATTGGGACCTCGCACGGAGTCTATCGCTCCCTGCCCAACCTGAATATCGAAAAGCTAAAGGAAATAGACCAGGTTAGTTCCGTCCCGCTGGTGCTTCACGGCGGCTCCGGCACGCCGAACGACCAGATTCAGGAAGCGGTAAAGAACGGCATCTGCAAGCTGAACATCTATGCGGACAGCCGAATAGCAATGGCGCGGGGTCTGGAGAGATCGGCCGGCTCGCACGAAAGGCAGGATCCGCCGACTCAGGAGTTGTTCGGACCCATCAGGGAGGAGCTGGCAAAGGTCGTCGAAGAAAAGATCAGGCTCCTGTACGCCAACAACAGGGTGTAAAGCATCAGGAAAGACCCGATGAGATTACTTGCGATCAGTGACACATACATTCCGGCCGATTTCATGCGGGACGGCCTGTCCGAGTTGAAGGAAATTGGCGTTGATGTTGAGGTCAGGCATTGGGGACACGACAGCCTGATTGACCTTCAGCAGGACAATCTCGCAATAGAGTCCGGCGGCCCCGAAGCGGTCGAGCTGCCCAAAAGCATTACGCAAAACCTCCAGTCGTTCGATATTGTTGTAGTTCAGTTTGTGCCGATCAGCAGGCCCTTCATCGAAAAGGCGGAGAATCTTAAACTGATTGGCGTACTGCGGGGCGGCGCGGAAAACATTGATGTTGAATTCGCGACGCAGAGAAACATATCGGTGATGAACACGCCCGGCAGAAATGCACGGGCGGTGGCCGAGTGCACGATTGGGATGATTCTCGCCGAGATCAGGAACATCGCCCGCTCCCATGCGAGCCTCAAAAGTAACAACTGGCAAAGATCGTTTCCGAACAGCGACGCCATACCGGAACTCTGTGGAAAGACTGTCGGCCTGGTTGGTTACGGTGCCGTCGGGCGTTTGGTTGCAGGCTATTTGAATGCATTTGAAAGCAAAATCATCGCGTTCGATCCGTATTGTACCGGCAACCCGGCCCCGGCGGAACTGGTCGATCTGGAGTTTCTGATGAAGAACTCGGACATAGTCTCCATGCATGCAAGACTCACGAAGGAGAGTTTTCATCTGATCGGCGAAAAGGAATTGGCGATGATGAAGCCGACCGCTGTTCTGGTGAACACCGCCCGCAGCGGGCTTGTGGATGAGCGTGCTTTAATAAAGGCCCTGGAGGAAAAGAGGATCGCCGGGGCGGCGCTCGATGTGTTCGATGAGGAGCCGCTGCCGACGGACCACCCATTCATCCGGCTTCAGAATGCCACCATCACGGCACACTTAGCAGGCAGCACCATAGATTCGTTTAGAAACAGTCCGAAACTGATGGCCGGGCATCTGAGGAACTGTCTGTGCGGCCGCGAAGACATACCAGTCATCAACGGCATAAAACCATCGCTAAAGAACACGCCCGAAAGGCGATGACGGTCATATATCGGCGCAGATTCTTGTTTTTGAAGAACGGCGTGTTAAACCTGCCAGAATATTGTTGAAATTGAGATGAAATTCCGGTACTATGAGACTTGGAGCCTGCAGGAGTGTTTCCGTGAAATGAATATGGGAAAACCCACATTAGTCTTCTTTATATTAACTCTCTTTCTTGAAGGAGGAACACAATGTTTAAGAAAACGACATGTTTGATTTCGCTTGTGCTGCCGCTGGTTCTATTCGACAATGCCTCGGCGATTATATACTGGGACGCCGGCGGTCTCGACCAGCTCTGGAGCACGGCAACCAACTGGAACACCGATACTATCCCGACCAGTATCGATCCGGTTTCAATCGACAATCCGGAGGACACGCATTGCGAGATCGAGGACGGTATTATCGCAGAATGCGAAACACTGAGGGTCGGCAATTCCGGATTCACCACAAACCTGGATATCAGCGGCGGATCGCTTACCGCAGCCGGGGCTTACGTCGGTGTGGATAATCAATCCGGCCACGGCATTCTGAATATGAGCGGCGGTTTATTTTCCACCGGATCGCTGCAAATCGGCTGGGCCGGCACCGGGACGCTCAACATGACGGGCGGCACCATCGAGCTAAATGATAACCTGGTAGTGCCAGGCAGGACCGGGACCGGGACGGTGAACCTCCTCGGCGGCACTATCTATGCATCCGAACTCCGCCTGACCTCCGAGTCAGGCTCAATTGATATTACCACAGGCACGCTGGTCCTTAACGGCAATGATAAAGAAAAAGTCCAAACCTTCATAAACGACGGCCGGATTACTGCCTATAAAGACCAGGGCAAGTTCAACCTGGATTATAACGTTACGAACGAAGGCAAGACAACGTTGTCGGCTACGGCACTGCTTGATCCGATTCCGGCCGACGGCGCTACAATACCGCCCGGCGAGGTAGTGCTAAGCTGGACTATGCTCGATCGGGTTTTGCCGGATGAGCCGGTAACGGTCGATGTTTACTTTACCGACGACCTGGATGCGCTTCTATATTTTACCGATCCGGCCGCCATTCAGCTTGTCGGCAAACAGGACGTCACTTCAGTAGTAGTGCAAACCCAGTCAAAGAAGCGATACTACTGGGCCGTGGATACTTATCTGATTAGTAATGCCTTTCCGGTCATCGGTCCTATCTTCAGTTTTGAAGTAGATAATCTGCCTCCGAGAGTGGAAGCCGGCGCCGATATTGCGACCTGGCTTCAGGACGGTTCCAGAACGGGCAATCTGGATGCGACCGTTATCGATGAAGAAGCCACCACTGTGCAGTGGTCGGTGGTTAGTGAACCGAATGAAGGGACGGCTGTTATTGAGAACGGCAATTCCGAGGATACGAGTGTTACCCTGTCGGCCGTGGGCGAGTATGTACTGGAGCTGCTGGTCTCCGACGGCGAATACTCGGGCTCAGATACCGTCACGATCAACGTGTATAACGACAGTTGCCAAGCCGCCCAGTCGCTGCTGGAATACGTACCCTTGTTAGGGGATCTCAATGGGGACTGTAAAGTCGATGATGCCGATATGGCGTTGCTGAACGAAAACTGGCTGAAGGATAATTCGCTGACTGAGGATTGGTTTGTAATCGGTGGATTGTGATCCCCGTCCATTCACCTTGCTATTATTTGTCGAGCTGCCGTATCGGGCAGTCAAGACCGGCTTGAATGGCCTCCATACAGCTTTGTCAACCAATGCTCGGCAAATCCGGGATCAGGGTCTTGCCGCGTTAAAGCTCTTTGCTACCTCATCGGGTCGGAGGGCACGCCGGTAGATTTTCACTCCGGCGATTCGGCCGTGCACCTGGTATTGCGATCCCGGACCTGCGCCGTATTGTCCGATGAATAACGGCCCTTGCCAGGGAGTATCGTTCGGGTAACATTGTACGGAGCCAACCTGTTTGCCGTCCTGGAACAGTTGTGCATTGTTGCCGTCGTAGGTGCCAATCAGATGTACCCATTTCCTGACCGGGATTGTGCCGCCGTCGCAATCTACACCTCCCAGGTGCCACCGCCAGGTCTGTCCCAGTTTTTGCAGGAACCAGCCTCTGTCCTGCCAGCGGCCGCAACTGACAATCACGGGCATCTGATCCGCGCTGTCCAGATACACCCAACATTCGACGGACAGCCGAGCACGCAGGTCGAATTCACTTTTATACGGATAAGTCACAAAAGCGTTGCCGCGAAGCTCCAACGATCCGTCACGAATGGCTGCCGAGCCACGCACAGTTCCCTTCAAAACGTCATTTTCCAGGAAATTCGCATTCAAGTTCTCTTTGAGCGCAGCTACAAAAACCGGCTCTCTTCGCTCCGGCAGAGCGCTTGCGGTTAGCCGGGGACTATCCTGACTTTCTCGACCTCGCCGATCTACTGATCGCACCACATAAATGTAATCCACGTCGCCCGGCAGCCCGACGTCCACGAATTCATGGCCGAGTACCGGTTGGGAGTTTAGTTTCCGCAGCGTGCTTCCGGACACATCCGAGCGATAAACGTTAAACTTAGCTCCGGACCCGAGCGGAGCCTCCCAGATGAGTTTCACCTGTCCCGGCTGCGGAACAGCTTTGACGTTCGTCGGCGCCGCCGGAGGAACGGACGCCGGTACATCCACAGCGGCATAGACGGGCCTGCTGCGTTCATCCTGCGAGGCTGCCACCAGTGCGTAATAATGCTGGCCGGCCGGGGCGTTGGCATCCTCGAAGCTGAACATCGTCGTGCTTGCCAGCAGCATTGCCTTCGCCGGCTCGAAATCGAGCTCGTCGCCGCGATACACATCGAACGAAAGGCCGATTGCATTGGCCGATCTTTCCCACGACAACCTCACCAAACCATCGGTGGCCGTTTCTGCATTCAACGCAGGTATCTTCTCCGGCAGCGGCACCGGCACGATCTGCCGACATATCCCCGGATTGACCTTTCCGCCGGGCATATCCACACGCGCGTGGTTGAGCGCCTGAAAACGAGCATTGCGAATAATGCCGAGCATCTTGCGATAGTGCGGATTCTGATCGGACTCGAAGGAAACGTGCGCCGTGCCCTGCGGGTCTCTCGTAGGCCAGGTCGGCGGGCGGAAGACGTCGGGCGGTATATGTTTCTGAGTAACAAGAAGCAGCCGGCCCTTCTGGGCCTTACGCTGCCGGCACCAGGCCAAGCCGTTGCCGGCTTCGGTTTCTTTCAAAGGCGCCCGGAGGATTCGGCTGCGTTGAGGGTCTCCCAGGTTTACCCAGTCGTTGCCGACGGCGGCCTCGTGACAGTCCGTGCAGCCAGCCTGCTTCATCTCCGTCGTCAGTGCCGAACCTGCGGCCAGGATCGCCTCACAGGTGGCGTATTCGGTCCAGTTCCACGTGCCGTAATAATTGCTGTTGGTATCCATCCAGGCTAAGATCAAGTCTCGCTGCTTTTTCGTGAGCCTGGCGATGCGATCCTCGTGGCCGCTGAGCAGCAGCTCGGTCAGCCGGGCCGCCCCCGATCCGATTGTGCGGGGCTCCAGTATGTCGGAAGACGTCGTATCGCTGTTATGACAGCGGATGAAGCCGACGAGATTGTTCTTCAGCAGTGTCTCGTAGCTGATGTTGAAGGCCCAGGTCCAGCCGCCGGAAAGGTCGATTCCCACCGCAATGCCATCCTCTCCCCCGTGACATGCGACACAATGTTTGTCCAGAATCGGCTGAATCATCGTGGGATAATCGATATATCCGCTGCCCCACGACTCGGCGACAGGTTCTGCCGGCGGTCGCCTTTGAGCGAGCGGCGGCCGGGCATTCGGCGGCGCGGTCATCTTGTTTTCGTGGCAGCCGACGCACGACCGCGTTACCCCCGGAGCGGCCTGCACAAAGGTACGCATGCGCTGAATCTCCCGGCCCTGCTCGTCCAGTGCCTGGAAATACACCGCCCGCCCTGCCGGCACCTCAAAATAAGCGGAGCCATCCTCGTGAACGGGCACGACGCCCAGAATGTTCTTGACCACGTACGCCCCCTGCCAACTGACCAGAAAGGCCTGATTCCACCAGCGCCCTCCGCCCGGTATGCCGCTGATTCGCGTTGTCTCCTCGACGATTCGCAGCCACTTGATTTGGCCCGGGCGCACTCCTTTTAGTCCGTGGTAAATATTATTGACAAGAAACCGCCCCTTGCCGCCGGCGTCGGTCGTACCGGCAACAACCATAGGTCGTCGGCGCGGCTTAACCAGCATGGGCGCGAAGCAGGAAATATCCGGCTCGGCGTGCACCAACTCACGATGCCCCTCGCGGTCAACCAGTTCGATAATGCCGTGCCCGCCGATAGCGTTGTTGGAGAAGATGATATCGTTCTCAGACAAAGGCCACGGATCGCAGGGGCCGTCGCGCAGTCCCTGGTCCATCCTCACGGGGTATTCCGGCGTAAAGTTCGTCACGGCAGCAACTTCGTTCTTGCCCCGGCGCGGATCGACTATTGCAATGGCCCCCACAGCCTGGCCGTTGTGCGGCGTCAGCGAAGCCGCAATCAGACTCGTCCCCGGCACGGGCCTGGCATCGAGAACAGCCGTCGGCTTAGCGACATTATTTGCAAACAACGCCGTCTCCTGCGTGCCGTCCGGGAACATCGTCCACAGGCTCTGCATATACAAAGCCGTCTTGTCCACGTACTCCCAACGCCCGTACAGGATCCTGCCGTCGGGCAGCGGCGCCGGGTCGAACTCGTTGACGTTGTTCACCGACAGGCAGCGGATGTTGCCGCCATCGGCGTTCATCACGTGCAGCATGTCAACCTCCGAGTTGAAGCACGGCACGCGCCCGGCGGGCCTGGTCGAGGTAAACACAACCCGCCCGTCCGGCAAGTACGCCGGAGTAATATCGTGGTGGCCCGTCCCCAACGCCCTGACTGGCGGCGGAGTCGTACACTCGTACTTAGGATTGGTCAGCCGATGCAGCCCGCGCCCGTCGATGCCGATTTCATACAGGCTCGTGTCGCCGTTTTTTACGTCTTTATGCGCGAAGACCAGGCGATCCGCATCCCACGACAGATCGGGATCACGGTACACGCCGCCGCCGAGTGTCTCGGCGGTGCCGGCGTCGATGACGGCACGAACTGCATGGTCGGCCATCGCAGCGGCGGGATTGTCGATCACATATATCCCCCCGCCGGGATGCCAGGTCAGATAATCGTCGTAAATGTGCCCGGCATAGTACGGATGCCGCTTGACGAACAAAAGCGGCGCATCCAACATGCCGCGATGAGCTTCGGCCCTTAATTGGCGGGCCCGGCAATAAAGCCGCCGCCACCGAGTCTTGTCGGAGAAAGTGACTTTGCCAAGCACCCGCTCGAGTTCTTCCGCCGCCTCGCCAAGCGGATCAGTGTTCGTCTTTGCCGCCCCTTGCTCGGCCGTTCGTGACAGGATTTGCCGCGCAGCAGCGAGCGTTTGGGCAACCGGTTCGATATAGAAGAATCCGTCCATATCATAGCTGCCGCCTTCAATTGTAAACGCGCATCGGTAACGGTATATGCCGGAATCCCCCGTCGCCGTGAGCGGAATCTTCCGCTTCCGGATTTGCCGCCCCGGGCGTTTGATCGAGTACGACAACTGGGCCTGCCCCGCCGAATGCGATGTATCCCTGAGCCGTATCATAATCGCAGCCGGTTTCAGGTTAATCATAATCGGATCGAGCCAGACCCCCTTCTTGTGCGTGTCCAGCCCGAAATACCGCAACTCCGAGCCGACCCTACCGACCCGCTTATAGACAAGCTCCGGATAGAACACCAGCTTTGTCTTGTCCTCGGGCAAAGGCAAAGCCAGCTCGATTATCTGCCCGGCGGCATCCTTCCTTACGGCCCCGCCTTGTATCTCTCCCGTCCGCTCCCTAATCTTATAAGGGCTGCCATCGACATCAAAGAGCGCCCCGGCACCGAAAGCTGTCCCAATACCCGAGAGGTCTCGCGGCGATTCGATAGCAAGATAAAGCTTGGTTTCGTCACAGCAGGCGCTGACTTGCAGCATAAACGGCCCCTGCCGCCAGTCGGCGAATATCGGCCCGACCGGGAAGCTGGTAGCGCTGCGCCAGGCAGCCTCATCGAGCCTGCCGTCAGCCCTGATAGCCGTAGCGACTTTTGGCGCCGGCAGCGTGCCTGTCCCGGCTGCAACGATCATATCAGGCCATTGGGCCGCCCTGCCGTCCCGTGCCGTAGAAAGAGCCTGCGCAGCGGTGCGAATCTCATCCAGCCACCAGTACCGCTCATGAAGGGGGCGCCGAACATCCCAACGCTGCTCCGCAAGCGGCGAGACCGAACGCGACTTCACCTCAGCCGCATTTAGCCGAACCGCCACGCTGCCGGCAAGAAAACACGCAAGAACCCCAATGGCCACACAAGTCGGTTTGCCTTCAGAAGAATCATGCATCGTCCGCCCCTTTTCGTTCCGTGAACTTTAGTTCTATCGACGTACGCTTAGTCTGTGCCTTACCCAAATAGAATACCAAGTCCACCCCGAAGATTCAACCTTGCCCCCACTGAAACGAACGGCATGCTCGGCTTGGCTGAGCTTGCCTAAGTCAGCACACCATCAACAAATCCCATTCACCTCGGAGCACAGAAAAATAATCAATAATCAATAGTAAGGCGGTTGGAATCAAGTATCAGCAAGATTAAGGAAAAACCGGCAGCTTTTGCAGCAACCCGATGACCATACTCTACCCACTTAGACATGTTTGGTGTCGCCAGATTATCCCGAGTGATCATGTCACTTTCTGGGTCTTTTTTTCTCAGCGGATGTAGTATTTTGCTTCCCTGCGCGAATGCGCTTGAACTCTGGATTTGTGTAAAGACTGCAAAAGTCCTTATCCCTATCTTTTCTCAGTGCGTCCAATGTTTCCCTTCTGCGAAGCTTAAGTGCCTTTTTTATACTTGTCAATGCCTTACGCTTATCCCCTTTTCGTGCGTATGCAACTGCCATATTATAGTAGAGAGCATGCCCAGAATGTTTTGTAAGATAAGCCGGAATATTACTAATCGCATATGCACAGGTCTTGATACATTCATCATATTGGCCAAGAAAAATCAAACACGCACTCTTACCTCTATAGGAGGACCAAGAATCCCATCGCAAGCTTATTGCTTTGTCAAACTCTGTCAATGCTTCCTTGTACTTTCTTTGCTCTTCTAAGGCGTCTCCCAATTCATCGTGTATGCTTGATACGCCATCTTCAATAGCAAGAGCCTCCCTGCAAAACTTCACAACCTTCTTATAATTCTTTCTGTAGCCATAAATATCTATAAGGGTCATGAGTAACCAGATGTTTGATGGGTCAGAAACCCTAATGCGTTCCAACTGCTTGATTTCCCAATCAAATTCCTTGCTTTTCCCAAAAACCTCTGCGTCAACAGTATAACAAGTCTTCAACTCAAAAATCGGTACTTCTTGTGACATTCCTTTGAATCGTTGCAGACCCATAGGCTCATATTCATACCAATGATAAATCTTATTCAGTTCGGCTATTGTTTGGTGCCCAAGCATGATTCGTGAATATTTACCCTTCCGTGAAAAACTTTCAATTCTCTTGGCCAGACTAATTGGCAATCCTTCAAAAGTTTTCCTTTTCTGAATATATCTCTTTAAATCGTTAAGTACTAGTCTATATTCATAGGTCACATATCCTGTGTTTATGCCAATTCCTAAATCTAATATTTTCTTGCCTTCGTTCACCCTCTTACGATTAGTTTTGCTTGTATACCACATAAGCTTCAACGTGTTCGCAAGAGCAATTGAATTTGCAATGTCCTCTGCAACATCCTTTGAGCAATAAAAAACCACAAGTTCATCCCCTGCAAGCTTAGCCTGCTTGATACCTTTACTCCATATAGAAATGCCAATCTGCATCAAACGCCGAAACTCATTTAGGAAATTGTTGTACTTTATTGTATCCCAATAGTTTGCAATCTCCATCGAGTCCATTATATCCGCAAAAAGAATTGTTGCATTAACCTTACGTGCCATGTTTATCCTTCAGCCTCCAAATGAAATGGGAAAATAGGGCCGTCTACGTATTTACGCTTCCTTATTCAGTTCTTCCGCTTCTGTTCGTTTGCAGCTTCGGTTTGCTTTTTCTTCTTCGCAAGGCCATCTGGTCACGAACGCCGCCTAAAATAGTAAACGGCCATAACCCTTCGGCTTTATGAAAGCCGATATGCTATTTTGATGAATTTCGTGACATCTACAACTGCTCGCCAATCCTCATCCCTAAAATCGCCATAAAGATAAACCTTGGGCCGGAGATAGCACAGCTTCTTCTTGTTCATGCCTGCCATGTCGAAATTGATATGAAGGGCATGGATCAGCTTATTGCAGGCTTCTCGAAAAGTAAGATCTTTCTTCCTTCTCTTCTTTCCGATTGTGTAGTGACCAACGATCATATCCATCTTTCTGATAGACAACTCCAACATCTCAGAACTTTGGGCATCCATTAAATTTCGGAGCATTACTGCGACACTTATAAGCAACCGAGATGCTTCGCTGATCTCAAAATGTAACCGAAGCTTGTCAAGTTCATTGTCATCTTCATCAGGGGCCAATCGATGGAGTGTAGAGCTAGCGGCAAAAACTGCAGCCAGCCAATAAACCTCACGTTCAAGGGTAATCGTCTCAATTCGATGTCCTTGGAAAGCACCTATATGGTTGTTCTTCAGTTCTGTCATATTATCTCGCCAAATAAACTATAATCTAACAAGGAGTATTACAAGTATCCGGTACATTTCCTTTGCAAAACCCATCTGCCACACTAAAAACTCGCGTCTTTACTTGGCGCCTTTTATCGCTCGCTCAAGCGTGCTCTTTCATATTATACCCGTTGTCCCTGCCCAGATAAAAACACATTTGGCCAAGAACGGATCCAAATCAACTGGCCCGCCTGGCGCGTAGCGCACACATTCTTCCTTTCTATTCATAAAGGCGTTTCTGAACGACCAAATGTTGATACAAAAAATGGGAAAATTTGAAAAAAGTGAGATAAGATGGCAAATCGGGCAAAAAAGCGGGAACGACAGCAAAAAATAGCGTTTCGCGGGCAGCGGAGAGCAGAAGAATTGAGAATTTAGAAGTCAGAGAATCGGGAAATCAGGATAACAGGGGGTGGGAGATCAGGTTAACAGGGAATCAGGAGGCATTACTTGAAGTGACCGCGATTGCTGTGTATAATGGTTTTGGCCCGGATAGCAGGAATTGTTGCAGGTGCGGCGGCGTTGGCCGAATGCGCCTGGCGGGCCGGTAAAGACTCGTTCGATATGCGATGCGCAGAAAGTGAGCTGAGAACATGGCTAAGAAGTATCCCACCCTACTACTTGCGTTTCTAACCGTCATTATGTTACATGCACAGGCCGTCGGCAAAACGGAGGTCGTAGCGGTCAAGACCGCGACCGACAGCGAGGCGCCGGGCTATGAGTCGTACAAGGCAATGGACGGCGATCCCCGGACGATATGGCACACGCCTTTTGGCGCGGGCGAAACAGGCCATCCACATGATATTGTGCTGGACTTAGGCCGGAGCCGGGAAATCTCAGGGTTTGCATACCTGCCTCGAACAGACGGCAGCAACGGCACAATCAAGGACTTCGAGTTCTTTATCGGCGACAATTCCAAAGACTTCTCAAGGCCTCTCAGCAAAGGAACGTTCGCCAAAAGAAGAGGCGAAAACATCGTCAAGCTGCCGGTCCCAGCTAAGGGGCGTTACGTCAAGCTGAGGGCGCTTTCGGAGGTCAACGGCAGAGCGTGGACCTCAATCGCGGAGCTGCGTTTGCTCACAGCCGGCGTTAAGTTCATTGCCGCCGACTCGCCGGGCATGGTCATTGGCCCACCCAAAACGGAACTGGAGATGCAATACCAGATTCTCGGACACAACATCGCCAATCGCGGGCCGACAGCGAAGTATGCCGATCAAGTTTATCATCCCGAAGCGCTGATTCTCGATTCGGACCGTGACCCTCTTGATGTCGTTTTGAGGCGTACCGCGGCCCTGCTGGATGATCTGGGACGCGCGGCTTCTACGCCGATGGCAGCCGAGTTGAAGAAACTGCAGGATGCTTGTGCAGATGTCGCCGTGACAGAGACAGAACAGCGGCTTGAGCTTTTCAAGAAAGCCTGCCGGCTGCGCCGCAGGATTGCACTGTCCAACCCGCTGCTCGATTTCGACAAGATACTATTCATCGAACGTCATCGGGCAACGTTCAACCACATGTGCGATCAGTATTATGGGATTAACATTCTGCCCGGAGGGGGAATACACGTACTGTCCGATCCGTTCGGCGAAAATCCGCAGGTGCGGGACGTCTTGGCCGATTCGGTCGTCCAGCGAGGCAGGCTCAAAGGCCGGAGACTCACTGACGGCTCCTTCCTTTCGCCCGACCTTTCTTATGACGGCAAGACCATCGTGTTCGCTTATGTCGAGTGCAAGGGCGACCGCGATCACAGGCACCACACAGACCCCAGCCGCGGGCATTGGAACGAGCAGCGGTGTTACCATGTATTCAAAGTCAACGTGGACGGATCGGGGCTTGAGCAGCTTACCGACGGTACGTGGAATGACTTCGATCCCTGCTGGCTGCCGAACGGGCGAGTCGCGTTTATTAGCGAGCGCCGGGGCGGGTATCTACGGTGCGGCAGAGTGTGCCCGACCTATACGCTTCATGACATGAACCCTGACGGCAGTGACGTTCGCTGCCTAAGTATGCACGAGACGAATGAGTGGCATCCCAGCGTCACCAACGACGGCAGGATCATCTATACGCGGTGGGACTACGTGGACCGCCACGGCTGCACGGCACATCTTCCGTGGATTACGACGCCGGACGGCCGGGACGCCAGGGCCGTACACGGCAATTTTGCACCACGCGAGTTGCGTGCCGACATGGAGCTTGACGTTCGCGCCATCCCCGGCTCACACAGATTCATCGCCACCGGCGCTCCGCACCACGGGCAGGCATTTGGCTCGTTAGTCATCTTCGATCCGCACGTGGAGGACGATGACATAATGGCCCCGGTGAAACGGCTCACGCCGGAGGTGGCTTTCCCGGAGACTCAGGGCGGGGCGCAAGTTTACGGAACACCCTGGCCGCTAAGCGAGAAATATTATCTCTGTGCTTACGATCCAACGATGCCGCGGCGGATGGGGCTTCAGGGAAAGGAACCTCGTCCCGGTCGATACGGCATTTATCTGCTCGACGTTTTCGGCAATAAAGAGCTGATCTATCGCGATGCTGAAATTGCGTCCCAGAGTCCTATGCCGCTGCGTCCCAGGCTAAAGCCGCCCGTCATACCCGACGAATCCGTGCGCGTCGCCGCGGGCCGGCCGGCCGAGGCCACGCTTGCACTGGTCAATGTCTATGATACCGCCACACCCTGGGCGGAGGACATCAAGATCAAATCGCTTCGAGTATATCAAATCCTGCCCATGACTGTTCCATCCGGCGCCCCGCCGCATGAGACGAGTCTGAGGGAGCCAAGCGCCGGTGATTCGGTTGTCCTGACCCGCTACGTTCTCGGTACGGCGCCCGTGGAAGAAGACGGCAGCGCACATTTCACAGTCCCGGCGAGGAAAGAGTTGTTCTTCCAGGCTTTGGATGAAAACGGACTGGCGGTCCAGTCGATGCGTTCGGCAACATATTTGCAGCCGGGCGAGCGGCTTGTCTGCCAGGGCTGTCACGAACCCAGACACCGTGTCCCGGAATCTTCCGAGAGAACTCCGCTGGCGATGCGCCGGAGGCCTTCACGGCTCAAGGGTGATGTTGACGGCACGAATCCTTTCAGCTATCCGCGGCTGGTCCAGCCTGTTCTCGACAGACATTGCGTGCAGTGTCATGCCGAGAATCCGGACGAGGCGCCGAGACTGGATAGAGAGGTCATCGCGAAAGGCAACCAGGGCAGACAGAGATGGTTTGCATCTTATCACAGCCTCGCGCCGGAGTACGGCTTCTGGGATTACGGGGGCCGTCATCGGACTATACCGGGCAAGTTCGGCGCCCGCGCCTCAAAGCTGTACAAGCTGCTGCGAGAGGGACACTATGATGTCGAACTTCCCGAAGAGGACATGCATCGGATCATTGTCTGGCTGGACTCGTGCTCGATTTTCTACGGCGTCTATGAGAAAGAAGGCGGCATCGCTCAGCTCGAGGGCAAGATCGTCTATCCGACTCTTGAATAGTCGCCAGGACGGGGCAATCCCCACTCGACCTTACAGCTTGCGTAAGGAGACGTGAATTGGAATTTGAAAACAAGGTAGCTCTTGTCACCGGTGCTGCCGGCTCCATAGGCAAAGGTATTGCACAGCGTTTTTGCGAGCAAGGCGCAAGAGTTTTCATCACCGACCTTGACCAGGCACAAATAGATCAATGCTGCGGCGAAATCGATCCCGACGGTAAGCTCTGTAAAGGATTAGCCGGTGACGTTACGGATCACCGCCAAGTGACAAAAGTCGTCCAGGCGGCACTGAGCGAGTTTGGCGGGAGAATCGACATTCTCGTCAACGTCGCGGGCATCGTCGCCCAGGGCAATGTCGAGGACATCGACGAGAATACCTGGGACCGGGTCTTTGCCGTAAATTGCAAGGGAACGTTTCTCTTTATCAGGGAAGTCGTATCGATTATGAAGAAAAACGGCTCCGGCAAGATAATCAACTTCTCCTCGAAATCCGGCAAGACCGGCTCGGCACTTATGTCGCATTACTCGGCAGCGAAGGCCGCTATAATCGGCCTGACCCAGTCGCTCGCTTATGAACTGGCCGATTCGGCCATAAATGTCAACTGTGTATGCCCCGGAATAACGAAAGACACGGGCGTATGGGACAGCGTTTCATCGGGATATGTGAAGAACCTCAAGATGCCTGTAGAACAGATCGTGGAAAAGTTCACGGCGAAAGTCCCCCTCCGAAGGCTCGCCCAGGTCGAAGACGTGGTGGCGGTCACTTGCTTTCTCGCCTCGAAGGGCGCCGACTATATGACGGGACAAGCCATAAACGTAACCGGCGGCCGGGAAATGCACTGACCTGAGGCTTCCCCCCCCCAACCGGGAGCATCCACCGATGGAAACGATGAAGGCTATTGAATATCACGCCCCAGGTGACATTCGCGTCCGGTCGGTCCCGATACCGCAATGCGGCGAAGATGAAATTCGCGCAAAGGTTGACGCCTGCACGGTTTGCGGAACCGATCTGAAAACATACCTTCACGGAAATCCACGCATCAAGGCCCCCAAGATAATGGGCCATGAATTTACGGCGATCATCGAGACTGTCGGAGAAAAGGCGGAAGACTTTAAAGAGGGCCGGAGGATTGTAATGGCAACGTCCGTCTCTTGCGGAGCGTGCTTCTACTGCTCCAGGGGCCTCAACAATCTCTGTCTTGATCTGTCGCCTATGGGTTTCAGCTACAACGGAGGGATGGCTGAATATGTCACTATCCCTTCGCAAGCCCTGAAGAACGGACACGTTGTCATGGTTCCCGAAGGCGTCAAAGCCGAACATGCCGCCCTTGCAGAACCGGTGAGCTGTGCTGTAAACGCCTGCGGCAACTGCAACATCAACGAAGGCGACACCGTACTTGTCACAGGCGCCGGTCCCATGGGTATAATAAACGCCTGCGTCGCTCGTCACTTAGGAGCGGCAAAAATTATAGTCGCAGAGACGAATCCGGCCCGTCTCGACCAGACCCAAACCTTCGGCTTCGACCTGCTGGTCAATCCCAATGCACAGGATCTGCGCGAGGCTGTTCTCGACTTCACCGGCGGCATGGGCGCCGATGTTGTCATTGTCGCCGCTCCTGCAAAAGAGCCTCAGGAGCAGGCGCTCGATCTCGTGCGAAAGCAAGGCACGGTTTGTCTTTTCGCATCACTGCCCGCGAGCAACAGCATGTTGTCGCTCGACAGCAGAAAGATTCATTACAACGAGATACGTGTCGTCGGCTCCAGCGACTCGACGCCGGTTCATGTCGCGAGTGCCGTCGCAATGATAAGCGCCGGTCAAATCCCGGCCGAGAAGATCGCAACTCACATCCTTCCCCTGGACGACATCTTCCAGGCCTTCGATCTAATGCAGTCGGGCCAGGCCCTCCGCGTTGTTCTCAAGCCGTGACTAAGAGCCCTCAGTCGATACCGGGTGACTCTCATCGTATTGGCCCTTCATGGCACTGCCTTTGGCAAAGACGCTGACGCCAACGATCAGAATAATTATGCCTGTGATTATCCAGTATATGCTCTGCTTGCTGGCGCCTTTCCATTCCTTTGTCAGAAAGCCGTTGACGTTGCCGACAATAATCGCGAACGACATGAACACCGGATATGCGATGGCCGCGCCGAACGTCTGCGCCCCAAGCTTGGGCACACCAACGCCGAAGAACAATATTGCCCCGTCATGCAGGCACGCCATGATAAGTGCAATGAAGAGGATCTTTCCTATGCCGGGCTGGGCCAGCGTGCTCCACGTCTTGTTGACGCAGAATTTGTAGACACAATAGCCGCAGGCAGAGAGCGATCCGCCCCACAGAACCAGAGCTGCCAACACGAATGCAGCTCGCCAGCCGGGATTGCCGTATTGGCCTACCGAGATGTTTGTGACGTCACCGCCGAAGCTGACTGCGATGCCGTAACAGGCGCAAAGCACGCCGGAGAGGATCGCAACGATCAGCCCCTTCATGAGCTTATCGCCCGCCAGAACAGTTTGGTCCCCACCCTCACGCGTTTGGCTCTTTCTCTCAAGAGTAGCAGTTCGGGGGCGTACGATAAGTCCGAATGCGCAGGCAAAAATCGACACGACCGCCGCAAGCAGATCCTTGATGAGCTTTCCGCCGGTAAAGATGGTCTGGCTGTCGCCGTCGCCTGCCTGGCTCTTACTCCTGAGAGTCGCAGCCCGGCCGCATACGATCACTCCGAGAATGCAAACCGCGACCCCAGCCATGAATGTGAAACCGTGCGCGGTCGTAAGCTGGTCACTGTGATGGATTATGAACGGCCCCATCCCCCCCACGGCGATCTGCGCACCGTAGTTCAGCGCGTATGCCAGTGACAGGCCGATCAGCCCGAAACTTATGCCGAGCGTCATCGAGCCGAGTCCCCAGAGAAATCCGAAAAGCACAGGCATCAAGATCCCCCCGGTTCCGGCTTCGGCGCAGGTGGCGAACAGGCCGTCCGCGATAAAAGGAAATACGCACGTCGGGATCAGAATTGTCACAAAGAAAAAAAACGGACCCCAGAGAGTTTCCCAGGGCGTGCCTTTCCTGACAAACTTGCTCGGCAATCCGAACGATCCCCCGCAAACGGCGCCTAACAACAGCAATGCAAATCCAACGACGGTTGTGCCCATGAGACGATTCCTTTCTCGAAGGCCGCTGCTTTAGCCGGCCGAGCGGCAGGTGACTATGGTTTAAGTTGTTGAAATGTAATGACATCCTGTCGAATTTGTCAATCACTTTTAGCGCAAAAAAACAGCCTTGTCGTTGACGGGCATGTGCCATCAACGACTCTTTTCCTATCGTCCGGCGCCCCCAAAGAGGATGCCGGGTAGCTTCAACAACCTATCTTACCGGCAACCCGGGGCCGGAAGGGGCTTGCCGGCTCGCTTTTCTGCCTCCCGCTGCTTGCGGAGGGGCTTGAAATTGGGTTTGATTGGCTTTGTTTTGCCCGTGCCCGGGGCGGGATATCTTTTGATAAACATCCTGTACTAAAGATGTTACGCCTATTTGGGACGGAGAGAATTGGCTTTGTTTTGCGCAAACGTTACTTTGTTGCTGACAATCGGCGGCATTATCCATAGCCGTATGGACCTCGTCGGCATTTTTCTGTTTGGCAGCCTCGTGAATCTCCATTTTGCGCATCAGTTGGAGCTTCTTTAGCTTGGTCATTGTTTTGTCTAAGCTTTGCTCGATCCGCTGTTCATACGCCAGCAGACGTTCGAGGACCCTTGTGCGAAATCGTCTATAGCGATACAGCCCAGGCCCTTATCCTCGTGATAGAATCTAACAATGTCCTGGGGCAAAGACATTTTGTAGCACTTATGATAAATCCTCTTGGGGCATCCGATCGCCGGGCCGGTTACCTCGCGTCTTAAAAACACCTCGATGGTCTCGTTGTGCATACGCTCAGCACGTCTTAGCCGCCATGAGAGGCTGACAATCCGCTCGGCTAATATCAATTCCATGTAGCCGGCGGGGCGCATCTCGGCCAGCATTTTCTCTTTCAGCAGGTCGTAGTCTTCCCGGCTCTCGTCGAAGACAACGTCGGCGGCTGAAAAAAGCCCGTGCTTGAGCGCATTTTGCGCTGCCGCAGCCTTGCCCTCGGCGGTACGCGGCCCGGTGGATTTTTGAGCGTTTTGTCGATTAGCGTTGATTTGAGCTTCGGTTGACATAAGGAGTACCTCCTGATTTGAGATTTTCGATTGACGATTTTCGATTGTTTTCGATATTAAACATTCATATATATTGTTAATTATACATCTTATATAGTATCACATTATCTGTCAAGGGAATTTTAAAAATATTTTTTAGACACGGATTTACACGGATTGTTTGGTCGTGTTGTGTACGGCGTAAAGGCAGATCATGTAGGGTGCGATGAATCGCACCATTGACATGTAGGGTGCGATTTTTCGCACCATTTAGATGATGTCGATTCATTCTATCGAGTTTGCAAACGGGCGCGTATCTGTGCTCACAAAATTGGTGCGATTCATCACACCCTACCGCTTTGCCGGCGGCACCCCAAGGTCCTTACATATCTTCTTTGCCAGAATATCTACAATTTCATTGTGCCTCGGAACTGCTGATCTCTTGTTTAACGACGGATTACCCCCCCCCATCGATTTTTCATATATCTTAAAACAACAGACCGTCGAAGTCGATAGACTCATCCATCGTTTTGGAGAAAATACAATCCCGGCGTTCCCTCGATGGGCGCCGCCTGTTGCCATCCCCAAATGTAAAATAGAAATCGTCGTCGCAAAATGATAATATGAGATAAAATTTTCAATGCTTTTTCCGGCATTGGCGACGGATTTGACGGACGGGGTGAGAAGTAGTTGTAGAGACGTGATCGTCAATGGTATGCCGATAGACGAGCAATCGACTAATGGACACCGATTCCGAGACGTTTGTGATACGCGCAGCGCAGGACGGCAGCGAGCAGGCATGGCGGCAGTTATTCGAGCGGCACTTTGACGCAGTTTACCGATTCTGCGTCGCGCTGGCGGGAGCCCGACATGACTTGGCCGAGGAGCTGACCCAGCAAGCTTTCGTTACTGCGGCTCGGCGGATCCATCGTTTCGATCCCAGCCGGGCAACCTTTCGAGCATGGCTGTTCGGGATTGTAAAGAACCGGCAAATGGCGATCCGAACAAGTGAACAGCGCAGGAAACGGCACGAGGAGTCCTCTGCGAAGAGGAGTTCTGAGACGGTCAGGCAGGAAGAACCTGATTTGCGGGTGCATGAGGCGCTCGCCCGGTTGCCCTCGCGTTATCGCATGGTGCTGGAGGCGAAATACCTCCGGGGGCTTAGCATGAAGGAGATCGCCGCAGATAATAGTGCAAGCATCGAGGCAATCGAATCGCTGCTGCGGCGGGCCAGGGCCGGCTTTGCCCGTGAGTACGAACAAATACGAACTTTGGACTGATGCATTGTATGGGGTAACAATATGAAAGATAGAGATATAGACACACATCTAAGGCAATATTTGTCGGGCGATCAACCGCGAGAGGCGTTTAAGCAACAGGCGCTCCGCGACTCGACGGCCGAGTTCGTTCGCCTTCGGCGGCGACGTTCGGCCTGGCGGAGGGCGGAATTTGCGGCCGCCGCGGTCCTGATCGCAGGTATTGCGTTTATTGGCGGTCGCCTGTCGGTGCCACGTAAGTTGCCCAGGAGCTTGGATATCGCACCGCGGGTGACCGCCGTCCCTGGGACTCCTCGCGGAGAACCTGAAGGCGTAATCGTACCGAGTGACCTGGTCGCATGGCTGGATGCCGCTCATCTGTTCAGGCGGTTGGGTATGGAAGAGCGGATGGCCCGTGCCGTCGAACACGCGGGCAAACTGCTGCCTTATGACGCTATGGCAGCAAACAGTATTACGGGACAAGCCTTAGCCGCCAATGATGGTGATGAGGTTATCGAAAATCAGAACAAACGCTCAATTCTCGCTGAAATCCTACGTCCGGACGAGTCGGTCGAGCATGTCAGCGGAATCATGGCACAATCTTTTGGAGGTTACCATTATGAAAACGAAATGGATTAAGAAGTCGTTGTTTCTCTTATGCCTGGGTTTTGCGGCCGCTGCGATAGCCCAGAGCAATACACCAAGCGTCCTGGATCTCGTGCAGAACGTGGACGATCCAGAGCTGGCGGAGCTGATTCGAGTGGCGAGAGAGCACCAGGCGAAGCTCCGCCAACTCACCCTGGAAGAAACCCTGGAACTCACCCACAAGGTCACACTCAGCTACACACAGATCAAGCTGTTCAATCAGCAAATTGAAGAGGTCTCCCGCAAGATTGAAGCGAGAACTGGACCTGTCGAAATGCGCTATTCGCTGCTGCTGGCAAAGACGGAACTTGAAGCAAAGCGCATGATCGAAGTGTCGAATCTCAGGAAGGTGATGGGTATCACACCCAGGCATCCTTTTGACAAGAAACCTGTGAAGGTCCTCAATACCTGGCTTCATTTGGACGTGCTCGATCAGGGTGTTCATATGCTCGATTCCTTGAAACCATTCGAAGAGTACTGGGGTCTCTGGCGTCTCAAGTCATCAGGATTGCTGTCCGGGAGAGAAGCGTTGGACTTTGTGCGGGAGCGATTACAGAACAAGACTAACCTGCCTATACGAATTGATCTTCATCATATTGCTGCGACGCGCAGTTCGGCCGAGGACTTGCACACGAAGATTATCTCGCTGATAAGAGAGGCCAACTTCCAAATGGAAGCCGAAGTCAGTCTGGAACCGATCACATGGGATGTTGGTTCAGGCGAATCCACGTTCTTCATCAGGGAGGGCACGATAAGCACGTTTTATAAGGGTACGGGGAATACCAAGCGACCCGATGGGGGCTCAAAACCCATCGGCACGGGTGCAGTCGAGCCGAACGACCTTGACCAGCACATCTTGTGGCGCCTTACGCATCCCGGAAATATTCCGCTCAAGTACAGAGTAG
Source organism: Planctomycetes bacterium B3_Pla (assembly GCA_005223045.1). Lineage (GTDB taxonomy): Bacteria > Planctomycetota > Phycisphaerae > Sedimentisphaerales > Anaerobacaceae > SG8-4. The sequence goes on from NJBM01000002.1 coordinate 86,096, forward strand.
AGCACGATGAGACAAGTACAAGGCTGGCAAGGCAGACGGCAGACAGGATAAGCGCTGTTGTCAAAGACCTGGGCATTGGCGAGCTGGTGGAGGTCGAGAGAATCCTCGTCGAATCGGTACCAAAGACTGCCTTTCTGGGTCGGTGGCAAACCACTACACGAGGCGACTTTCAGACAATTGATATCCAGCCCACAGGGGAGTGCATATTCGTGAAAAGCCGAGAATCGGCATCGACAAAGGGCGGAACGAGTATGCCGGGCAGGTGGTTCCTGACCCCTGAAAAAATATTTATGGATATCAAAGACTATCAGGACAAAAGAAACGTCTACCTGGGACATTTGGACAAGCAAGGCAACCTTGTCGTCACGCAAGGGGTAATTTACCGCCAGGGTAGTTTCCACAGTGGAGGCGGGCCTAAAAGGAGGATGGTTTTCAAGAAGGTGTATTAGAGATTTGTCCGGAATCTTTGGGGGCAGTGTCCTGAGCAATAGTAAGGGAGAGAAAATGTAAGATTGAAACTGTCAAAGGCGGTGATACAAACCTACCTATAGTAATACTTTTGAAAGGAGAGGAATCATGTTTAAGAGATTCGTACTAATTCTGACAGCATTGCTTTTGTTGCAGGTCGGTATCGTGCAAGCGGCTGAAATCATCGTAATTACGGAGAACGTGGACGTGGATCTTGATCGCGTTGAGGACGATCAAGAACTGATCGACTGGCTCATAGCCGAGGGTCATTCCGTGGACGTGCGGCGTAACAACTGGATGATTCTCAATGCCCAAAAGATCGCCGACCTGAATGCGGCCGATTTGATTATCGTCAGTCGCCTGACCAACAGCGGCATTTACGATTATGGCAACGAGCCGACCCAATGGAACTCCGTGAAAACCCCGCTGCTGCTCATGAATGCCTACTTTGCGCGCAACAATAGGTGGAGTTGGGTCGATTCCAGGACGGTTACAAACGACACTCCGGACATTTTCGCCGAGGCGGTGGATCCAAACCACCCCGTCTTCAGAGGTATAACGCTGATGGCGCTCGATGAAACTGATCCAAACGATCCTGCTAATATTGTTCATGTCATTGATCCGCTCGTGGGTACCGGAATCACGTCGTTCATCGACACGACGGATATGGGCAACGGTCGTCTGATCGCCAAGACCTTGTGGCTGAACATGGCCTGGATCGCCGAGTGGGATTCTGGCGTGGAGTTCTACGAAGGCGCCGGTCAGTTCGCCGGGGGCAAACGCATGTTGTTCTGTGCCGGCACGCAAGAGATCGGCGACACACCCCAGGGAGAGTTCAATCTTACGGCCAAGGGCCGGCAGATGCTTCGCAAAGCAATCTCTTACCTGCTTGGCGGCGCCAACATTATCCTGGTCACTCAAGACAAAGACTTGAACGAAGACGGTATTCGGGACGATCATAACCTCGAGACCTTCCTCCTTTCCGAAGGGCATTTTGTTGATGTCCGTCCGTACTATTGGCGAGAACTCGATCCGGACAAGATAGCCAAACTCGATGCGGCGGACCTGGTCATCTTCAGCCGTCTGACGAATAGTGCCTTCTATGATGACGGCGACGAGCCGACGCTATGGAATTCGCTCACGACTCCATTGCTGCAGATGAATGCCTACTTTGCTCGCAGAAATCGGTGGGAATGGGTCATTTCCAACACGGCGACAAATGACACTGCGTCTGTCTATCTCGAAGCAGTCGAGCCGGATCATCCGATCTTCAGACACGTGCCGCTAATCGCACTGGATCCGGAGAATCCGGACGATTCGGTCAATTTCGTGCCGATGATCGACCCGAACGTTGCATCAGGAATCACCTCGTTCATCGATACGACCAATATGGGCTATGGCCGTCTCATTGCCAAGCCACTCACGTTCGAGATGGGTTGGATCGCCGAGTGGGACGTTGGTGTGGAATTCTTCGAGGGCGCGGGCCAGTACGCAGGTGGCAGACGCATGCTGTTCTGTGCCGGCACGCAGGAGATTCAGTTCGTCGATCCCGAAACACAGAAGGTGATGACCACGGCGTACGGCGAGCTGAACCTCACGGCCGAGGGCCTGCAGATATTCCGTAACGCCATTGCATATTTGCTGTTGCCTGAACCCGGGCCAGAGGTGGAACCGGAGCCATAGGCGGGTGGAACCACCCTAAGCCTTCGGCGATTGTGTATCTGTGTAATCCGGGAAATCAGCGGTTTGGCAGGTTGTCAACTGAATGCTTCTCGCAATCGGGCGAGGCTCCTGGGGATGGCAGTTTTGTAGTCTTCGTGCCCTTCGAATTCGAGCGAGACGTAGCCTTTGAAGTCGTGCTTTCGCATTATCCGGGCGATGCGCGGGTAATCCAGATCGAGTTCGTACCAGAGTCCGCCGCCGTAGTAGGTTTTGGCCTGCATGAAAACCGTCTGCGGGGCGCACATTTCCAGCTTGTCATAAGGATCTTCGAGGAAATTGCCCGTATCGAGCAGGACTTCCAGCCAGGGCGAGTCAATCGTATTGACGATTCTAAGCAATCCTTCCGGGGTGCGCGCCAGCCCCCAGTGGTTTTCAAGCCCGAGAATCACGCCGCACTCCTCGGCCTTGGGCAGACACTTTTCGATACTGTCGATGACCCACTTGAAGGCATCCTCTTCGGTGTAGCCGGGCAGGGTCGGCTCGATGCCGCGATTGGCCATCAAATCGTCGAAGTTCCCGCTTGTGCCCCATCTGCCCGTGTTGAGGCGGACGATGGGAACGCCAAGCCTGTAGGCGGTCTCGATCTGCCTGAGTGTCAGATCGATGTTCTCCTGACGCTTGGCCTTGTCGGGATAGACGTAGCCCTGGTGGGTGGACATGCAGCAAAGATCCAGGCCGTTGATGAGGGCGTGGCGTTTGAGCTTCTGCAGGTAGCTGTTTTCCTCGCTCTCCATCTGGATAAGCAGAAGGTCCACGCCGTCAAATCCCATCCGGGCCGCTTCGTCGATACAGGTTTCGATTGGGAGCTTCAGGCCCTTTTTGAAGCGCCAGAAGGAATAAGTCGAGACGGCAATAGGGTTGGGCCGGCGGGACGTCCCGGTAGTCTCGGCAGCCTTAGACGAATCGGGACCGAGCACGAGAGCGCCTGCCGCCGCGACAGAGCTGCTGAGGAAGGTTCTGCGTTTGATGGATTCCATAATCTATCCTTTCCAAAGTTCGAATCTGTTACCCAATCGGCTGGCCCTGTGCGGCCCGGCGGGCATTCACCTCAGCGGCCAACTGCATGAACCTCGGCGTCGCATGATCGAAGAACATCTTGTATGCCTCGCAGTAATAGCTTTCTTTGCCGAAGTTGTCTTTGTCGAACGGCGCCCGGTCTTTCATGCAACCGCCACGACAGACTGCCAGGTGCCGACAGACGAGGCACTTGTTGCAGAGGTTGCGCTTGGCCCGTGCGAAAGTTCGCTTTTTCGAGCTGGCCGCCAATTTCTCTATCGGCGTCTCGAAGATATTGCCCAGCCGCCATTTCGGCTCGACGAAGAAATCACAGGGAAAAACGTCTCCCGTATGTTCGATGACAATGTACTGACTGCATTGCTTGTCGAAGGTGCAGATAGTGTGTCTGCCCGTGACGTAATACGACAGTAGCGAATCGAAGTCGCGAATGCTCATATCCAGTGGGCCGTGTTCGTACCAGCGGTCAAAGAGTCTGCACAAGAACTCGCCGTATTGCTTAGGTGTGATTGAAAAGTCGGCGATTTTGCCCGTCGCAGGATCGACCTCAACGCAGGGGATGAACTGAAGAAACTTTACGCCGAGTTCGACAAGAAAGTCGAACACCTCATCCGTATGGTCGGCGTTCTTTGCATTCAGCAATGTAAGAGTATTAAACTCGACTTTATACTTCTTGCAGTTTTCGATTGCCTGCATCACTCGGTCGAATGTCCCGCCGCCTGAATGGTCGAGACGGTAATAGTCGTGAAACTCTTTCGGCCCGTCGATACTGATGCCGGCAAGGAACTTGTTTTCGTGCATGAACTGGCACCATTTTTCATTGAACAGAATTGCGTTGGTCTGTATGGAATTGCCGACCTCCTGGCCGGAGGCGCCGTATTTTTTTTGCAGCTCGACGGCCTTTTCGTAGAAGTCCAGCCCCATCAACGTCGGCTCGCCCCCCTGCCATGCAAAACCCGCCAATCCAAAACGCAGTTCCATGTAGTCCTTGACGAGTTTTTCGAGCACTTCTTCGCTCATGCGCTGGCGGCCCTCGCCGACCTCGGGCGCCCGGGCCTTATAGAAACAGTACGTGCAATCGACATTACATTCCGAGCCTGATGGTTTTATCAAAAGAGTAAACGGCTGCATTATTTTCTTAGTTCCCGGAGCATGTTGCTCATTTTCTTAACCAATTCCGTATTCCGGGGCAGTTCGGAAATATTCACGTTCTCCACCGGGTCAACCTTATGATCGTACAGCATTCGGGCGTAAACCTTGCCGTCTTTGCCGTGCCACTCAGTATAGCGATAGCGGTCAGTCTTGACCGAATCGCCCTTAAAGTATCTGCTAAATACGGCCTCTTTCCACGGCAGGTTCGGGTTTTTCAGAAGCGGCACAAAACTCCTGCCCTGCAGATGGTCGGGTTGCGGCAGATTGCATAGCTCACAAAGTGAGGGATAAATATCCAGGTACTCGGTCAGGGCATTGCTCTTTCCGCCTCCTGCAATGTCTGGAGCAGTCACGATCAGCGGTGAATGCAAAGATGTTTCAAAATTACAGTGCTTGCACCACAAGCCGTGCTCGCCGAGATTCCAGCCGTGGTCGCCCCAGAGCACCACGACCGTGTTCTCCCGTAATCCCAGTCTGTCAAGCTCGGCTACGACTCTGCCGATCTGGGCATCGGTGTAGCTTACGCAGGCATAGTAGCCGTGCACGAGCTTGCGCGCCAGTTCCTCGGACAAAGGGCCTTTCGGCGGGATGCCGTGATAGTTCCGCAGCTCGCCCCAATTGTGCAGGGCGGCATCGGGCGCGCCTTTGGGTCTGAACGGATTGTCCGCAAGGTCGATCTCCTGCGCCTTGTACATGTCCCAATATTTCTTCGGGGCATTGAAAGGCAGGTGCGGTTTCAAGAATCCAAGCGCCAGGAAGAACGGCTTATCCTCGCGTTTCAGCCGGCGAAGATCGGAAATCCCCTTGTCGGCCACCATCCCATCGAAGTAGGCATTGTCGGGAACGTCCGCGCACTCGTACGCAGGGCCGGATCCCTTGGGTTTGCGGAGATTCAGCTTCTGGTTCTCCTCCAGCAGGTAATTGCGCCAATTGCCTTTCGGATGCCAGGGGTCTTCGCTCCAGCTATTCCTGCAATCGGCCCGGTGGTGGAATATCTTGCCGTTCGAGATCGTATGGTATCCATTGTTCCTGAAATGCTCGGCAACGCTAAGTGCGCCCGGCAGGTCCTTCTCGGCCCAGGTGGCGTAACCGAGGAACCTGTCCCTAGCCGGCCTTGTCCCGGTCAAGAGGCTTGCGCGCGAGGCCCCGCAAACCGGCACCTGGCAATATGAGCGCAGGAAAGTGACACCTTCCGAAGCGAGCCGATCGATGTTGGGTGAAATCATCTGCTCGTGACCGTAACAACCAAGCTGCGGGCGTAAGTCATCGACAGCAAGGAACAGCACGTTGGGTTTTCTTTTGCCGGCTGCAAGCAAAGATGCAGGCATACCTAACGTCGCCGCCCCAACACCTGCGGCCTTTAGAAATTTCCGACGCGTCCAATCCATATTGTCTCCTCGTTGGAAGCAAATCGACCGTAAATCATCGAGTTTCCACTTGGTATCAAGGCGAAATGATAACAGGAATGCGTCGATTGTTCCAGAGCTTTCCACAATCCTGCCGGGCATCGGGCACCCTTACGCCTGTCCATTTGATTATATCCTTTCAATTCAAGCCGTTTAACATTATAGATTCATATTGCCGGACAACATAAAATCCATAAGAATCCGTATAATGGAGAATGAATTATGAAAACGAATCATCTTCGAACTTTCTGTCTGTCGCTGATGCTGGGATTGGTATTGTACGCGGGCGCCGGATGCAAAAAGAAGGAAGCCGCGAGCGATACCCAACCTGTAGCTGCTATCACTAAAGAACCAACTCCGCCGGCAGCTCAGGCAAAGGCCCCGGCGGCCGTCAGCGTAAAACCGGCCCCCGATGAGAATACTATCGCCGAAGGACATGCATTTCCCAGCCTGGAATTTGCCAGTCTCAGCGGCGACCAGGTCAACCTGGCGAATCTCAAGGGCAAGGTTGTGCTCGTGGATTTTTGGGCGACCTGGTGCGGCCCGTGCCTAAGGGCCATGCCGGATCTGGTCGAGACCTACAGGGAGTATCATGATCGGGGATTTGAAATCATTGGTATCAGTCTGGACAAAGATAAATCCAGGTTGGAAAATTATATGCAGGACAAGGGGATAACCTGGCAGCAGTACTATGACGGTTTGGGATGGAACAACAGAATGGCCAGGCGTTTTGGTGTTAGTGGCATCCCCCACATTGTGCTCGTTGACAAAAACGGCGCCGTACATTTCAACACGGATTATGAACAGAAGAAATACCCTCTGCACGGCGTTGAGTTGAGAAATGTGGTGGCCAAATTATGCGGTGCTCCGGTGCATTGAGACAATAACCACGCTCAAGAAGCCAACGACGACAGTTGATGGATAATTCGTGCCGGGCTTCTGATTATTTGTCTGGCAGTTGTATGCCATGCAGGCGGAACACATACGCGTATTGACTCTTGATCCTGTTCGTATCGAACTCGGGGGTAGTTATGACCAGATCGCCGCCATCCATCTTCCAAGGCAGGTTTTCTCCTGTTTCCAAAAAGACTACCTTCATGTCGGTATCCGGCGAAATATCCTTCAATGTTAGCTTTCCGCCGGGCCACCTGGGTGTAATCGCATACAGGTTTCCGCTCTTGAACGTAAACAGGATTTCCTTGGCGGCCTGTCCCTCAGGCGGTGCGACTGTCTGTTCCAGAATGTTGAACGTGGACATGTATTCCTTTCTTTTCATACTCGGAATGCTGCCCGTACTCCATTGGCAAGGCGCCTTCCACATGCGCGTGCCGTAGATAGCCTCGCCGTTGGTTCCGAGCCATGCCCCAATCTGCATCAAGCGCTCCTGCATAATCACAGGAATCCTGCCGTCCGCGCTCGGCCCGATATCCAGGCAGAGATTCCCGCCGCGGCTGACAACATCGACCAGCATGAGGATCAGTTCCCGGGCGGACCGATAGTCTTGAAGATTCTCGGCACGATTGTAGCCATAAGAGAAACCCATGCCACGGTTCTCTTCCCACGGGTGGGAGTCGTCATCCATGCCGGAACCGTATTCGGTCGTATAGAATCCGCCGTGTTTGTGCCGAATCCCTTTGCCCCAGCGGTCGTTGATGACCAGGTCCTTCTCATTCGGCGCGTTGTTGAACATCCAGGCCAGCAGCTCAGGACTTCTCCAGCTCTCCCAATCCATCTCCCATTCACCGTCCGACCATATAATGTCCGGATGATAGCGAGTAACAAGGTCTTTGAACTGGGGGAATAAATGCTCGGCAACAAAACGCTTCTTGTCGCTTTGCCACAGGGGGTGGTACCATTCGTACAAAGAGTAATAGAGACCGACTTTGATGTTCTTCTTGCGTACGGCTGCGGCAATATCCCCTACAATGTCCCGCCTTGGGCCGACCTTCATGGGATTATAGTTCTCGCCATAGGTCTGTTCCGCCTCCCGGCTGGGCCACAACGTGTACCCGGAGTGATGCTTGGTTGTAAGAACAATATACCTCGCCCCGGCTCTCTCAATCAGGTCGGCCCATTCATCCGGATCCCACAACTCGGCCTTGAACATGGGAGCAAAGTCTTTGAACTCGAAATCCTTGCCGTAAGTCCTGACATGGAAATCGTACACCTTGCCCTCAAATGACTTCTCCCGGAGCCAGTATTGATACCATTCCGCGTACTTACCCTTCGGAGTCCATGCCGGAACCGAATACAAGCCCCAGCAAATGAAAACGCCGAACTTGGCGTCCGTAAACCATTGTGGGGTCGGGCGGGAGTCGATAGACTCCCAGTTCGGCTGGTATCGTTGCTCTGCGGCTGCTGAGCTAATTTGCAGTAAGAGACCGAAGAAACACAGAACGCATACGATCTTTCTCATGCCTGCTCTCCTTATGGAACTCCCAATCCGAGCGACATGTTCGGAAACGACTGCTAATATTCGGGTCTGAATTGAGCTTACCCCTTCGTCATTACTGCCTGCCGGTCTGGGTTGTTATAACGGAATCAATCGTCACTTGCTGTCGGTCGATCAAATAAAGTGTTTCATCCTGGGCTGCGAGCCGACCGCTGAAATCACCAACAATAAACCATGTCGGACCGCCTCTGATAGATGAATTCTGAGAGCGAAGAGCTACTCGGTTGGCGGCGACGTAAATAGTCCGGTTTGCAGGAATGACCGTGCCGCCGCGGAACGTGAAAATATGGGCGTTGAAATCCTGCTCACGACTCAGCGTCCAGCCTGTAATATCCACTGCATAATTATTGAGATTTCGCAGTTGGATGTACTGCTCATCCAGGTTACCGCTGACAGGATTAGTATCAATAGCACCAAAGTTAATAACCGAGCGGGCCGGTTGGGTATTGGGTAATTCATTGGCCCCGGAGGCCGAACGGTTGAATAGGTGACGCCGGCGCTCGGGCAGGTAGTAGAACTTGAGCTCCTCGGCAGCCTCCCACAAAGATTGGGGGCAACAAGAAGCTGTGGAACCGTTGCCCCAAGCGTTCGAGCGCCATTTGGCGGCGTCCAGGGCCGCATCCGGAGCGATCATGGCCGCCAACATGTCAATGCGCGGCTCGAAATACAGCTCCTCCTCCGGCGTGCCCGGCGCCATGAGAATTTCATCCATGAGCGTTCGTATGCGGCGCAAATACATCTGCCGCATTTCCGGGGTGCCAAAAATGGCAGCCGGAAGACGGTTGTTTTGGCCGACAAACAGCCCCGTATTTGGAATAAGGTTTTCGTTCCAGTAGGTCTCTGAAGAATTCCACACTCGTCCGAAGCTCAGGTCCACGTCCCACGGCCACATCTGCCATTCATTACTGACGCCGGTATCACGATAAAAGTAGTAGTTTTTGTGGCAGCAGTCAACGTCGCCCGTGATTGCGCGTGCAGCTAAGAAATTGACGACCTGCGCGACGTCCACGTTGTCATAGAGATATCTGCGGCGCGATTCACCCGAGAGGCTGATGCCGTTGTAGAGTGCCGACAAATCCGCATTGTCTTCGTACTTGCGTGTCTTCTTTTCGGCGCCGCTGGTAGCGTGACTGGCACTATTAAATCTGTTGTACATCTTGTAAAGGGCACCCTCGGTATTCAGGCCCATCCGAATCAGCCAGTCTTCGTCGCCGTTTTCCATCACATGGGCTGTGCCCCAAAAGGCCCCGTTTTGCTGGACGCGCACCGGAAAAACCCAGTGGTAGGGACAATCCGCATCCCGATAGATGTCATAGGCAAGGATGTTACGCATGTGCGCTTTGTCCGGATACGTCGTCATCAGATTGATGTCATCGGCACGCGGCTGCCCCGGCGCCCATTTGAAGTTATGGCCGGGATGAAAATCGATATCGTAGCTCTTCTTCGGAAAACCCCGACTGGATTGGCCGTGAATGTTGATATTGAGGTTATCGTAGAACTCACCGTCATAAAAGAGTGCGCAGCGGGTTCCTGTGTCATTATTGGCGGCTCCCGGGTTTTCGATAAACCAATACAGGACGGGCAGGGGATTAACAAGGTTCGGATCATCAACCACGGCGCCGCTGTATTGAGGGGAATTCTGCGGATCAAGAAACGCTGGGAATTGGGATTTACGTCCGGCTGTGTCCGTGGCCGAAACGGACCAGCGCACCATCTGCCCGGCGCCGAAGGTCTCGGCGGGAATTCGCGCCCCATACACCCGGTCGCCCTCTTGGCCGTCGCCGCTGTTGCCATCGTCACGGAGAGGAACAGTCACTTCATTATCGAACATCACCCGATAATGCAATTCTGCCGTGTCCACGGGGGCAAAAGAAGGCGCGATTCGGACCGTTATCAACAGGTCGTCATTCTCGCCTGGAATCTCCGGGTAATGTTTGTCGTCGGAAATAATCGGCCCCAATTTTTCGATGCCGGCGTTGTTCGGCTTGCCGGGAGTTGGAAACAGAAAATAGTCCGGTGACGTGCCGGTATATAAGTGCATCGTCGCCAGAAGTTCGGGAAAGACCAGCAAGTTTGGACTATCTACAAGATAGTTCAATCCCTGCACTGCCAGTATATTCGTGCCCGCATGGAGAAAGTCAAACCGGTCGATAGGATAATCGACCGGATGGACGGCAATCCGGTTGACCCGATAGGCCGGCGCACCGGAATTCCATGTCTCTTCAGCCGGGGCCGGGGCGTTACTCCGCGCCACCTCCCGCCCGTTGATATAGGCGATGATGCCGTCTTCATAGCGCATGCGCAAGGTCAGGGTGTCAATCGCAGACGGATTGTCAACCTCGAAAGGTATCCGAATATATACGGTCTGATTCACAGAGTGCATTCCCGAGACGTCTAATCCGATCAATTCCGGATACTCGTAGCCAACGCCGGTAACACCTGTCTGCCAGCTTGAATCATCCAGGTCTTCCAGCGTCCAGGGACGCAGCGTCTGCGAATCCTGTGTGCCCGGCTCCAACGCGTCGTTCATTGGGACCAGGGCCCTGGTCGACGCCCCGGACGGCACGAGCGCCACTTCTACATCCTCGGAGCTAAAGCCATAGGAAACGTTAGGCGCCTGGATCGGGTACGTCGGAGAGAATTCCGAAACCACCGTACGCCCGTCCGGACGAACCAGCCCCAGATATTCGCCGCTCCCGCTTAGTTTGAAATTGGTGTGCAACACTTGCGAAGATTCTCTTCGATTCTTTCCGGACGCAAAGATAACCAAATAGCCACCCGGCGCGAGCGTCACCTTCGGAAATGCCCACTTCATCAGGATATTGACGTCATCCGTCAAAAACCACCCATCCAAATCGACCGTATTCACACTTGTATTGTGGATCTCGATCCAGTCCTCCTCATCACGATCTTCGTCGTCAAGGCCGCTTTCGTTCACGGCCATAAACTCGCTTATCCGGACGGGCTCCACCGTAAGGTGTCCTGTGGACTGCGCCCGGACCATAGTGAAAGGGCAGAAAGCGAAAGTCAATACAACGAAAATAGCAAAAGTCCTCGAATGTTTCATAAGCTTTATTTTATCATATCTCAGCCCGTTTGTCACGGTTTATTTGGGGCCGCTACTTCTCAATCTTCAATCTTATTCTATCTGCCGAACGAGTATGCCTGCTTAGCGAACCATCCATTATGGCCGCAGCGATTTGCATGAATCTCGGCACCGTATAGTCAAAGAATTGCTTGTAGCTTTCGCAGAAATAACTTTCCCTTTTATTTCCGGCATCGTTCCAACGCGATCTGTCTTTCATGCAACCGCCGCGGCATATATCAAGGTGTCGGCAAAGGAGGCACTTGTTGCAAAGTTTTTCCTTGTCCCTTGCGAACGCCCGCTTTTTTCTGTCGGCAGCAAGTTTCTCTAACGGCGTTTCGAGAATATTACCCAATCGCCACTCTGGCTCGACGAAGAACTCACAGCAGAATGCGTCGCCCGTGTGCTCGATGACGACAAAACCGGCGCACTGCTTGCTGTACGTGCAGATTGTGTGCTTGCCCATAACGTAATGGGTTACGAGTGAGTCGAACTCACGGATGTTCAGCTTCTCCGTGCCGTAGTTGCACCACAGATCGAATAGCCTGCACAGAAAATCGCCGTACTGCCTGGCCGTGATCGAAAAATCCGCGGGCCTGCCGGTCGCCGGGTCTGTCTCGACGCAGGGGATGAATTGCAGATAGGTCAGATCGTTCTCGATGCAGAAGTCAAACAGATCATCCGGTCGCTCCACGTTTATGTTGTTCAGCAGAACAAGCGCACTAAACTCGACGGCATGCTTCTTGCAGGTTTCGATGGCTCGCATCACCCTCTCGAAGGTGCCTACGCCGGAATGGTCGATGCGATACCGGTCGTGGAACTCTTTCGGCCCGTCGATGCTTATGCCGAGAAGAAACTTGTTATCGCAAAAGAACCGGCACCAATTGTCATCCAGCAGAACTCCGTTGGTTTGCAGTGTGTTGCTGACCTGTTGGCCGGGGCTGCCGTATTCTGTCTGTAGCTCAACCGCCCTCCTGAAGAAATCCACTCCCATCATTGTCGGTTCGCCCCCCTGCCAGGCAAAACCGCTAACGGCAAAGCCCAATCTCATATAGTCGCAAACGAGCTTCTCAAGCACCTCATCGCTCATCCGCTGTTTGCCGTGCCCGAATTCTGAAGGCCGGTCCTTATAGAAACAGTAGCTGCAATCAATATTGCAGTCCGAACCGGATGGTTTGATGAGAAGTGTGAAGGGTTGCATTATGTTTCAATTGTTCTGTGTTTTAGTAACCACTCTTGCGTCCACTTCTCAGCCTGTCCGATTGTCTTCAGGACGCCTTCGAGTTGTGCTATGTACATCTCTTCGGCTAACTGCCCCAGGCCGGGGCCGGGGACAGCGCCTAATCGAATCAGGTCGTGGCCGTTGAGCAGCGGCTTGGGTCGCAGCTCGACGTCGCCGAGCGCCTTTATTCTTCTGCGCAGCCTTATCAGTGGCGTAATACTCTTCCTGCCGTCGTCGGAGGCTTTTTGGATTGCCCTTTGCAGCTCGTACAGGTCCCAAAAATACGGCCCGGCGAGAATCTTCTTCAGTTGCGCCAATGACATACGGTCATCAAGCAGTTTGCCCCTGTTGGACAGCAGGAACTTTATGTGTTTGTTTCGGTTTCGGCTCAGTTTCAGGACACGACAGCTCCGGACCGCAAAATCTGTTTCGCCGCCTGCAAAAAAACCGGCCAGCGCCAGGGCAAAATCGACTTTCTTTCGCAGTTGGCTCAATATGGCAATCGACGCCTTTTCCTGCTCGCAAGGCAGGCCGGGGAAGATTACTCCGGCCAGGCCGCTCTCGATCAACATCGACGCCCCGCCGGCGCGGTTGGGATCGACCAGAATACCCTCCAGCTCCATTGCTATGCGCTCGCCGCTTATTTTAGCGATGCTGTGTGCATTGGCGCCAATCGCCGACCACGTTGCAGGCTCGACGGCAAAACCAAGCTGGGTGGAGAAGCGCACCGCCCGCAGCATTCGCAGATAGTCCTCGCCGAACCGCTCGGCGGGCTTGCCGATGGTCCGCACTACCCGGCTATTGAGGTCCGCCCGGCCTTCGACATAATCGATCACCTTCTTCCGCAGGGGATCGTAAAACATGCCGTTGATCGTGAAGTCTCTTCGGCCGGCATCCTCGGCGGCATTGGAGAACTTGACCGAGTCGGGTCGCCTGCCGTCGGTATAGCCCGTTTCGGTCCGGAATGTGGCCACTTCCACCTGTTGGCCCTCGGTCAGGACTATCACTACGCCGAACTTCGCGCCCACCTTGAGCGTGCGTGGAAACAACCTTATCACGTCCGTGGGCTGCGCATCAGTAGCAACGTCGTAATCTTTGGCCCGCCGACCTAACAACATATCGCGAACGCAGCCGCCCGCTAACAAGGCTTGAAAGCCGTTGCGCTGCAATCGCTTGATTACTTCTATTGCCGTCTGCTTGTTTGTCATGTTTTCGTATCGCGTATTGCGTATGTCGTATTGCGTCAACCGGCGGTGAAACCGCCGGCTAAATATTGGCGACTAAGTGTTGTTCCATCTTGTCTTCACCAGGATTGTCACCGCCATTGTTCCCCATTCGCGTCGCTCTGCTGCGCGAAAAGGTCCGTACCGGTCCGGCAGAATCACGTCCCGGCTGGTCCTTACGACTACAATCCCGCCGGCGGCGACCTGATCTACCCATAAATCCAGCAGCCCGCTCAAGGGCGAATCGGCCTCAACATTCATTGTAGCCGCGTAGGGCGGATCCACGAAAACAAGACCATAATCTTCTTCGCCGGAGCCGAACATTGGGGCGGCTTTAAAGGCATCGGTTCGCACAACTCTTGACTTCCCTATGAAGTCTGCCTTTTCGATGTTCTTGCCCATGATTGCAGCAGTCTTCGGGTCCTTCTCGACGAAAGTGACAAACTCCGCCCCCCTGCTCAATGCTTCAAGCCCCAGAGAGCCGACGCCGCAGAACAAATCGGCTACTATCGCCCCACCCGGCAAATCATACTTATAGAGGACGCTGAAAAGCGACTCCTTGACCCTGTCGGTAATAGGCCGTGACTTCTGCGTATTGGGGCTGAGCAGTTTCATCCCGCGTTTTGTGCCAGCAATAATTCTCATGCGCTACAATATACAATACGGGATTGCTTCTTACCACTTGCTTTTAGCCCTTGAGGACAGCCAAAGGAACCATTCGGGCGACGGGTTTGGCCCAACCGCATTCGGTGACGATTCGGACGACCTCGTCGATGTCCTTGTATGCTCCCGGCGCTTCCTCTTTTATCTTGCGCCTGTTGCCGGCGATTAGCTTTACGCCCTCCATGCTGCGCTTGAACTGCTCGTCGCTGATCAACGCCGGCGTGACAACTCTGCCCCGGCGAGATTTTCCACGAGCGGCGGTGCGGCTCATTACTCTGCCTGCGCCGTGGTTGACCGAACTTAGGGATTCTTCGGAATTGCCCGTGCCCACGAGCAGATAACTTGCGGTCCCCATCGAGCCTGGCGTAATTATGGGCTGGCCCGTCTGAGCGAAAACGCTTGCCGCCATTCGTTTCGGGCCGAAAACGCGCGTGGCGCCTTTGCGATGGACCCAGAGCTTGGCGCCGCCGTGTACTTCGAGCTTGGCCATGTTGTGGGTGACGTCATAAACGAGCTTGAGCGGCGTCGGGCCGAACATTCGGTTGAAACTGCGTCTGACCAGCAGCGCCATGATGTGACGATTGGTGAATGCGAAGTTGGCCGCCGCTCCCATCGCGGCGATGTACCTCTTGCCCGCTCCGCTGCTCGTCGATAGGTACGAGAGCATTTTTTGCCTGCCGGCGTTCTCAGGTCGCTCGGCGGCGATGTTCATATATCGGTCGGCAACCTCATAGCCAAACCGGCGAGAGCCTGAGTGTATCATCACGACGATCTGGTTCTCGAACAGTCCGAAGGCCTTCGCCGAAGCCGGGTCCAGGATCGCCTGGACGTATTGGATTTCAATAAAGTGGTTCCCGCCTCCAAGCGTGCCGAGCTGGTTGATTCCCTTCTGCATTGCGGTCTTTGGAACCGCGCCGAGATCGGCTGTCATGCACCCGTTTTCCTCGATTCTTTGCAGATCATCAGCGAACTGGTCTGGGTCGAACGCCTCCCAGGCCCGGTGGCCGCTTTTCTGTGCCAGGGCCGGCACGGCGGCAACGCCCTGGTTGATAACCGCCTCTATCCCTGCTTTATCCAACGGCAGGTTCTCCCTGCCCTCGCCGAGCGGGACATCGCGAGCAATGTCAGCGGCGATTTTATCAGTCTCGACGTCACCTTTGGAAAAGGGCGTGTGCAGCAGCCGCATCCCGCAGTTTATGTCGTAACCCACCGCTGGAGGCATGATCGCACCATCCAGCCCTATCACCGCCCCGATAGGCACACCGAAGCCGACGTGGATGTCGGCGGTGGCGAGGACCTTCTTTGCCGGCGGCAAAGAAGCGGCGTCACAGAGCTGACGGACCGCATCCGGTTCAAGCTTGACAGCCCTGGAGGCGAAAATCGTGGCATCTGTTACCATCTCGCCGCAACGCTTGATATGAAGTCTGAGGGGATCGATGCGAACAGGTTTTGATGATGGTTCGGGCATAATTGCACTCGTTATTCGAAGAATGGGCCGTCACTTTGCCATCCGGCCAACAACAGGTCCAATTTTACCAGTATGCACCGGGAAGTTGAAACGAAAAAACAATAGCAGGCAAAACGCCATACTTTCGAGGCATAGTCCTGAAATGACTTGACAAGAGCGGGCTTTAAAGTTAAAGTAGATAATGTTGAACGCAGATATGTACTGAGGAGTGTCTAACTTATAGCCGTCAGCTTATTAGGATGTTTGCAAAATGAAGGTAAAATGGGCGTTTTTTGCTGTTCTGGTGGCATTTCTTGTCCTGGCAATGAATTCTGCGTCGGTAGCCGTCGATACGGGACCTGTTGACGCCGTGCTCAAGAAAACGGTGCTTGATAGCGGGGATTTTAAGGTCATCGACGATTTTCTTGCCGAGGCGGTGGTAGAACTGGTCCGGGAGCGAAATTTCACCTCAATAGCGAGGCGTCGCACAGTCATTCTGAGCAGGAAGAAAACCACGCAGGCCCAATACGCCCAGCAGTTTTCGCAATCGGCCCATAAGCATATCCAGGCGGGTTTTGCCCAGGCCCAGGCACTCAGGCCGGAGGAGCGCAAAACCAACGCGATTATCAATCTTCTGATTCTGATAGACGGCATGGAAGACCTGAGCCTCAGAGACCTGGCGATCCCGATGCTCAAAGACGAGAATATGGTCGTTCGATATTGGGCTGTTCACTGCCTGACAAATCCGGCTATTGTGCAGCAGTTGAACGCCGCGGCATCAAGTTCCGAACCGGCAACAGCGATCGCCGACCAGCTCAAGGGGCTTATCGAGACCAGCAGTCCTGAGATACTGGGTCATATAGCCCGATTCGGGGCAAGTGTGAAAATCCCGCAGGGCGAGGCCCTGCTGCTGCAGGTAGCCGATGTGCGAATCAAGAGTTACGCCGACTGGACGGTCAAACATGAGCTTCTGGACATCGCCCTGCTGAAATTGCTCGAGAGTAAGATACCGTTGGCTTCTTCCGGCTCGGCGGCGACAAGCCCCGGCAGGGCCGCTATCGCCCGGCGTTTTGCGCAGTTGTATTCGTACGCAATACAAAGGCTGCTCAAGGGCCAGGCCGTCTTGAACAACACTCAAAAAGGGCATTTGGCTTCGGTGCTGGTCGAGATCGAGGAAAAATGCGTCAACAGGCTCCTGGGCGCGCAACAAATGACTTTCAGAAGGGCCCTTGAGCGAAACAGCGTGACAGCCATTTCAGACGAGCACAACAGACTGCTCGGCAGCGGCGCAACCCCCGGTCAATTACCCTCAAGGCTCGGATTCAACTACGGCACAAACAGCGCCGGCAGCACACGCACCGCACCAGTCCCCCTGCCGGACCCACCCACAAGGTAATGATTATTGATTGTTGATTATTGATAATTGACAGGTCATTCCTATCTTCCACGCTGTCGCCCACAGTGTATTGAATCTGGCCGGCCAGAAAACAGCATGACGCCAAAAATTCACCTGGACGCCGGTTGCTTACGGAGAGCGTTCTTGTTAATATGCCAATTTCGTGGACGAGCGTATTTGCTGAAAATGGATGTCCAACGGCTTATTGAGAGGATTTTGAAATGGCAATAGATGCAAAGAAAGTGTCGGCCTGTCTTGAAGAGTGCAAAGAACACCTGACGAACGAGCTGCTTCCGTTCTGGCTGGACCGGTGCAGGGACGATGAAAACGGCGGTTTTATTACCCACTTCGATAAGGACGGCAAGGACAGCGGAGAGGACGAGAAATCCATGCTCGCCCAGGCCCGTACTGTATATTCGATGGCGTCCGCTCATCGTGCCGGCCACGGCGAGGGTCGATGCGCCGAGTACGCCAGGCACGGCGTCGATTTTCTCATCGACAAGATGTGGGACGAAGAACACGGTGGATTCTTCTGGATCACCGACCGCGCAGGCAATGTCACCTGCGACAAGAAAATCCTCTACGGCCTGTCCTTTATTATGTACGCCTTCAGTGAATATACAATGGCAACAGAGGATGCCCGCGGCGTCGAGTATGCCGAGAAGACCTTCGATTTGTTAAAGAAACATGCAGCCGACACCATGTATGGCGGCTATTTCGAGATGTTCGAGAGGAACTGGGACCTGTGCGGCCCCGGCGCGCAAGGCGGTGACCGAAAGACGCTCGATGTGCACATGCACCTGATGGAGGCCTTCACTACTCTCTATGAATGCACGGGGCAATCCATCCACAAGCGAACGCTGATCGAGGACATCGACCTGCTCATCAAGCGGATCCTTCACCCCGAATACGCTACAGGTATCCCGCAGTTCACCCCCGACTGGAAAGTGGCGCCGCAGATAAAGTTCGACATCGTCTGGGGCTGGGACCGCTTTACCGAGGGTGGGCAAAAAGACAACGCCGAGGACAACACTTCTGCAGGGCATAACGTCGAGTTCGCCTGGCTGCTCGCGCACGCAACGGACATTATGGGCGATTGTTTCGACCAATACAAAGGCATCATCAAGAAGGCGACCGATCATGGGCTGGCCAACGGCGTCGATCCCAAATACGGCGGCGTTTACGTCGAAGGCCCGCACTCCGGCGGCGTTCATGATATGGAAAAGGAATTCTGGCAGCAAGCGGAAGTTATGATTGGAATGTTGGAAGCGTGCCTGCGTTTTGGGCCTGACGGCTACTGGGCCGCCTACGAGAACGTGCACCGGTTTGTTTTCGACAAGATGATAAACCACCCCGTCGGCGAGTGGTGGCCATTAACAACCAGAGAGGGCGAGCCGATCTGGACACACATGAGCCATTCCTGGAAGGTGAACTATCACACTATTCGGTGCATGGTCGAATGCATCAAGCGACTTGAGAAGCTGCCTGGAAAGTCTTGAGAGCGGAAACTTATCGTATGGACTACGACGGCAAGTACAAAGTTTTTGACATCAATCAAATCAGCACTTACCCGCTGAGCACACGGTCCAACAAGGTTACGCTCGATGACCTTGTCCGGCCCGAAGACCTTGCTAAAATCACTGTCGAGCTGCCTGACAATACTTGCCGTGATATCGAGACCGTTGCCCGGACTATAGTTTCGTGCCGAAAAGCCGGCAAGCCGGTAGTTCTTTTCACCGGCGCCCACCTGATAAAGAACGGTCTTGGCCCCTTGCTCGCCGATCTTGCAAAGCGCAATCTTGTAAGCCTTGTCGCCGGCAACTGCGCTACGGCTATCCATGATTTTGAGCTGGCCTTGATAGGTCAGACCAGCGAAAACGTCCCGGATGCCCTCGACAAGGGCCAGTTTGGAATGGCTTACGAATTCTCGTATTTCAATCGCGCTCTTTCCGTCGGCAATGAATACAAGCTCGGCTGCGGCGAATCGCTCGGCAGAATGATGTGCGACGAGGCCTTCCGCAGCAAGATTCTTGCCGGGATCATAAAAGATAAATCACCGGCCGCTTTCGCTCACACCGAAGTCAGCGTCCTGGCCGCTTGTTATGAAAATGACATCCCCTTTACAGTTCACGCCGGGATAGGCACGGATGTTGTCGATCAGCACCCATCGTTTGACGGCCGGGCTAAAGGCGGCTGTTCAGGCCGGGATTTCCTCATCTATGCGAAGGAAATAACCAAACTTACCGACGGCGGCGTCCTGCTCAACATCGGAAGCGCCGTGACCGGCCCGGAAGTTCTGCTCAAGGCCGTCTCAATGGCCGCCAACACAGGCAAAGTCCCGAGCGGTATCATCACTGCCGATTTTGACCTGCGTCGGCACAATCCCAATGCGATGAGCGATGAATCTTCGCAGTGCTATTACTTCCGCGATCAGAAAAGCGTTGTCACACGGATACCCCAGGCCTTTGCGGGCACGGGCTTCTACATACAGGGCAACCAAAAAAAGACATTTCCATTGCTTTACAAGAAAATCATAGAAGGACTGTAACGTCAATGAAGGAAGAACGCATCAGGGAAATCTCGACACGGATCAGGAACGTCAAGGTAGCGGTGTACGGTGACTTTTGCCTGGATGCCTACTGGGTGCTCGATCCGCGCGGCTCGGAAGTCTCACTCGAAACCGGCCTGCAGGCGCAAGCCGTCGGCAAACATTACTATTCACTCGGCGGCGCATCCAACGTCGTCGCCAATCTTGCAGCCCTGGAGCCGGCCGCAATTCAGGTCATAGGCGTTATCGGAGACGACATCTTCGGCAGAGAATTGACGCGCCAGTTCCAGGAACTTGGAGTCGATACGACCTGCCTGGTCGTCCAGGAAGACAATTTTGATACCGTAGCATTCGGCAAGCCCTACCTTGAAGGCAATGAGCAGCCACGGATGGACTTCGGTTTTTTCAACAAGCGAACCGAGGTTACCGACCGCGCCCTGCTGGACGGCATCAGAAATGCCCTGCAGACGGCGGACGTCCTGATCGCAAACCAGCAGGTCCCCGGATCGATCACAAACGAATCGTTCATTGACGGGGCCAACGCCCTCTTTGAAGAGTTCGCCGACAAAGTGGTCCTGCTCGATTCCCGGCACTTCGGCCACAAATTCAAGAACATCTATCGCAAGACAAACGATTTCGAGGCGGCCCATCTGAACGGCGTCGATGTCAAGCCGGACGACGTTTTCACGTTTGCCGATGTCAAGAAATACGCAGGGAACCTCTACCGGCAATTCAATAAGCCGGTATTTCTGACGCGAGGCCCGCGAGGCATAGTGGTCGTCGATTCCGATGGCGTGCACGAGATCCCCGGCATCCAATTGTTGAAGAAGCTCGATATCGTTGGCGCTGGAGATACGGTCACAAGCGCGCTAACGCTGTGCCTGGGTGCGAGCGTGCCGCCCGCTGAGGCCGCGGAATTCGCCAACTTTGCCGCCGCTGTCACCGTTCAGAAATTGTTCCAGACGGGCACCGCATCGGCCGCCGAGATAATCGAAGTCGGAAAGGACCCTGATTATATCTATCAGCCCGAGCTTGCCGCCGATACCCGCAGCGCCCGCTACTTCAACAACGCCGAGATAGAACTTTGCTGCGAGTCGATACCTTCAGGCCGAATCAAACACGCCGTCTTCGATCACGACGGCACCATAAGCACCCTGAGGCAGGGATGGGAAGAGATTATGGTCCCCGTGATGATAAAGGCGATTCTCGGCGATAAGTACGAGACCGCCGACGAGACCCTGTACCACAAGGTGCGAAAACGTTCCCTGGATTATATCGACCAATCGACCGGCATTCAGACGATTATACAGATGGAGGCTTTGGTCGAAATGGTGCACGAATTCGGACTCGTTCCGGCCGGCGAAATCCATGATAAGTTCGGCTACAAGGAAATTTACAATGACGCTTTGATGGAGCTTGTCAACAAGCGGATAGAAAAGTTCAAACGCGGTGAACTCGACATAAACGACTACACGATCAAAGGCGCGTTGGAATTCCTGAAAGCCTTGAAGCAAAGAGGCATAAAACTGTATCTCGCCAGCGGAACGGACCGCCAGGACGTTGTGGCCGAATCCGAAGCGCTCGGTTACGCGGACCTTTTCGACGGCGGTATTCACGGCAGCGTCGGCGACGTAGCCAAATACTCCAAGAAGATGGTTATCGAGAAAATAATGACCGAGAACAATCTGCAGGGCCCCGAATTGGCCGTATTCGGCGACGGCCCCGTAGAGATCCGCGAATGCCGAAAACGTGACGGCATCGCAGTCGGGATTGCAACCGATGAAATCCGCAGACACGGCCTGAACACCGAAAAACGAACCCGCCTGATAAAAGCCGGCGCACACCTGATTGCTCCGGATTTTGCCGGGCACGTTTCGCTCTCGCGGCTATTGTTCGGCGAGTGACCCAGGGTTGTTGAAAAAGGTGAGATTGCTTCGTCGCTGCGCTCCTCGCAATGACAAGACGTCCATTTTTATGTCATTGCGAGCGATTCGCAGAATCGCGCGGCAATCTCAAGCTTTGCGGTGGGACTTTTTCAACAGCCCCACCCGGCGAATCTTTCACGAGTAGCGCCCAGGCCTGTCCAATCACGACACTTTCTCAGCTTCGGTCAATGCGCTCGCTCTTTTGGTCGGGCTGATCTCGGTGATTTGCTGCCGTCGATCCGACATGCCGCCTGCCCTGGCAGAATCAAATCCACCGCCCTGCAATGAGTTTATGTCGGCGAAAAGTCTCTCGAAGCGGTTGAGGGCATCGGAGAGGTTCGGCAGTTTTTTTGCGCATTTCCGCGAATGCTCGGCAAGGAATTCCGCCGGTGTGTGTCGGTCGAAAGCCCCGACATTCGCCCCGCATTTCGCCAGGCGGTCCTCGACCTGCTTGACGAGGCGCTCGGGCGGTCCGGCTTCGTTTTCGGCAGCCGGGCCCGCCGTAACAGGCAGCCGGGCCTTTCGCGGCAGCTTATAACATAAGTTCACCAATCCAAAATACGTCGGCTCGCCTATCAAATTCTCGATGCCCCCTTCGTCGCCGTCTATGTACTTGTCCATAGTGAGGATTCGACAGCCCCGCATAAGCTCCGACCCCCGCATTTGCTCGAGCCTCTTTCTTCCGCCGGCAATGTTCATAAGCACGGCCACGTCGCCGTCACCGACCCCGAACAGACCCAGGAAGGCCCCGACCTTTTCGCTGCCCCCGCATGGCACGACCGACCAGTCCGCCCCAAGCCCCATCCGGTTCTGTTCCGACAGCCGGCGGGAGAACCAGTTCAGATACATCGCCTCGGTCATGCTCTCGACGAGCAACGTCTTTTGGCCGGCCATCGAGCGGGTAATCTCATAGCTCAGCGCCGCACGCAGGGGCATAAGCGTATCGAGATTTGTGCTGAATATCTCCTGGCCGACCTTGGTGCCGGAAGATTTCTCCCGGCCGACATCATCTACGATGACAATGTCTTCCACGGTCCTGGTCCGGCCCAGGTCGTCGGCCTCGATCATAAACGGCGAATGCGTCGTATAAATCACCTGGTAATGCGGCTCAAGCTCCATCGCAATATACCTGAGCAGGTCTTCCTGTGCTTTTGCATGCAATCCTATGCCGGGATCGTCCAGCAGTATGAAGATATTGTCCCCGAAGGTACGCTTGAGTTCCGAGAACCACACCAGGAACGAAAAGAACCATGCAAATCCAGTACTTCTCTCGTCGAAGTTCAGTGTCAGGTTGTGCCTGGTGTTGAGGATTCGCGTCTCCAGCACGTGTCCTTTATCGAACGGCGGCGGATCCTGCGGCTTTCCCGGATGGAACTGGAAACAGACTCTAAGCGACCTGTTTTGGCTCCAGTACTTTGAAATCTGATCGGTTATGGGAGCCGAAGCGCCCTCCAGGTCCGCAATCAACTCCTCTGAGTTCTTGATGCTCGTCAGGTGCTCGGGCTTTGTTCCCACCATCTCAAGCAACGCCTGGAACACGCGTTCCGGCCCCGACAATTTGCCGCGTCCCTGCTTTTCGATGACAAAGTCAACCGATATTCGCCCGTCCATGATGTGAAATTTCGAGAAGTACAGAAACTTCGGCAACAGCCTGTCCAGCTTAGCCTGGCTCGATGCCGGCAGAGAATCCATTTGCAGCGGCTCGCCACCTTCAAATGCCCAGTGCGAACCGGGGTAGTACCCCTTGCGGATCTCCACGATTCTGGATTTCACGCCGCCTGGGCCGAGTATTTGCTCCATCACCTCTACGTCTTTGTCTTCCAGTTCCCATCTCGTGATAAGGGCGTCATCAGGCTCGGCGTCCGCACGACGCTCGTACTCCTTGCGGCGCCGCCTGGGGTACTCGAACAATACGTCGAATTCACTCAGCTCGGCTACGTCCGGGTTCAATTTGTGCAGGGCCTCCAGCAACGATGTCTTGCCTGCTTCGTTCTTGCCGACGAGACATGTCACCGGACAGATGTCAAAAGGGGTTGAATCTTCGATACACTTGAAATTCTTTACCTGCATAGACTTGAGTTTCATAGCAACGCTCCATTCCAGAAAGACTGCCCACATTTCAAGACTCAGATCCCTCCATTCCCAGAAGGCACCGGGCAAACAGCTTAACAAAGCTCATCCGGTCTTGATTCAGCGACTAAACAGCAACATAATACAAAATGGACAATAATATGCAAGCCGATTTTCTGTGATGTTTCGGAACATTTTTCGCTCGCGTCTTGCAAACGGGCGGCCGGCGCTCTAAAATAGATGGCGAAATATCGCCAGGGGAGGCTTTTTGGGCCCAGCGGCCTGCGGCTTTCTTTGGCCGGAACGAATCGACCGGTTGCCGGAGATTAAAAGGATGCCGATATTCGAATATCAGTGCAACAACTGTGGAAACGTGATGGAGTTCCTCGAGAAGATACAGGCGCCGCGAAAACATACGTGTGCAAAGTGCGAGAGTTCCGATCTGCAAAAACTGCTCTCAGGCTTTGCCGTGGGACGCAGCACGCCATCGAGCCACGCCTGCGAGACATGCCCGAGCGGACCCGGCCCGAGCGAAGGCTGTCAGATGGGCGCCTGTCCTCACAGCATGTAAGACCGCCGGCTGGTTCGGCTCATTTTGTTCGCCTGTTCCGTCCTGCAATTGCGATTGTGCGCTGCTTAGCAGCCCGTCGATAGTCTGCTCGCTTGTCGTTTGTCTGTCCGGCGAAGACGCTATCATATCAACCAAATCGCACCACCAGCAGATATATGATATGTTGGATCGTTGAGATTGGGGGTTAAAGCCCAGCTTGCTCACGAAGCTGTTTTGAGAAATTGGCGCAGCGGTGATTATAAGGGCTGCGAAGCTGAAAACCAGGGCCCCGGCGAGGAAACCCAGCAGACCCGCGCAGACAATGTCGAATATCTTGGGAAATGAGATGCTGAATTGGCCCGTGAGGAACACGTAGGATATTCCAAACAAGATCAGGAAGGTCCCTGTCGCGGTGGCCGCCAGAGTCAGTGCGGTGCCGTAAGACGTATCGCCGGCCGCAGGGATGACGTTGACGATGACCGGCGTCAGGAAGATCGCCATATAGATTGAGATGACGATATTGAACAGCATGGCCCATATCTCGTAGAAGCCTATCCTTATCGCAAGCCAGGCAAAAAGTCCGCCGGCCAATATACTCGCCCAAAACACCATAGATTCTATCCTACCACTCTTTTTACTTCCTTGAGGCTTGTTATTCCGACCGCCACCTTCTTCAGGCCCTCTCTCCTCAAGCGGGACCTGTCCTTTCTCTTGCCCTTTGTTCGCAGCTCGGCAATCAATGCTTTGCTGTCGGCAATGTCAGCCTTCAATTGACTGGTAACGACCATAATGTCACATATAGGCGTCCTGCCGTAATAGCCGGTCCCCTCGCAGTGCTTGCAGCCCTCAGCATCGAACATATTCGTAGAGTCTATGCCTTTTAGTCGGAATTCATGGATCAGGCTCTTGTTAAGTTGTGCCGGCTGCTTGCAGCGTTCGCAGAGCAGGCGCAGCAATCTCTGGGAAATCAGAAGACTCAGTCCCGATGACAGCAGAAGGGGCGAAACGCCCAGATCCATCAGCCTGACTAATGCTGACGCGTTGCTGTCGCTGTGCACCGTCGCCAGCACAAGATGGCCCGTCTGTGAGGCTCGAAGCGCAATCTCTGCGGTTTCCTCATCGCGTATTTCACCCACGCATATCACGTCAGGGTCCTGCCGCAGGACGCTGCGCAGAGTTTTTGCAAAGGTAATATCGGCTTTCGGATTGATCTCAATCTGGCTCGCCTTGGGCAGAACCGCCTCGATCGGGTCTTCCACAGTGATAACGTTGCGAGTAAACGCATCGATCGCGTTGAGCATCGCATACATGGTAGTGGTCTTGCCGCTGCCCGTGGGACCGCACATCAACACCATGCCGGAGGGCTTGCTCACGGCTTTTTGGATGATTGAACATTGCTTTTCCGAAAGGCCCGCATCGGCAAGAGAAAACGTGCCTGCGTCCTGGTTCAGTACCCTTATAGACAGCTTTTCCCCGCTGAGAACGCCCGCGCTTGCCACTCGAAACGAAGCGGTCATCTCACCTTTTTTTGCTATAAACGCTCCATCCTGCGGCCTTCGTTTTTCCGAGATGTCCATGCTGGAGACAGCCTTGATACTGTTTACGACTGCCTTGCAGATTTCAGCTTTGACCGTCTTGACCGTTCTGAGCACACCGTCTATGCGCAGCCTGATTGTGGATGTCAGCTCGTCCACCGGATCGATAAGAATGTCACTGGCCCTGTGCTCGAGAGCGTTGGCGATTATTTGTTCGGTCAGCTCAAGAACGTGGCTCTCTTGCCGCCTGGCGTCACCGTGGCCGTAGATATCGTTGATACTTCTGCCCGACGAATCGAGTAATTTTATGGTCGGGTCCTTTGTATCGCGCCGGAGCCTGGCCGAGCGCATACCGGCAACAACCTGTTTTACCTGTTGTCTTATTGTCTCAAAGATGCCGTCGCCGGTTTCGGACGATTTTCTCGCCGTATCCACTATCAGCAGCAAAAGCAAAAGAATCGGGCCTGCAAAAAGAGCTACTATATAGGCGACCGGCTTGTACCGGTGGGGCACTAATGGACTGAATTGAATTCGTTGGACGAAGTACAGGCAAAGATATATCCATGACACGAGACAAACAAGCTTGATCGGATTGAACGGCAGCGATGTCACGGATGAAATCGAGCCGACCTCTGCCAGCACACAGAGCGGACTTGACGGAATACTCAGGGCAAAATCCAATAGCTGCATACGATCTCTCTCTCAGCAAACACGCAAAATAATATGCCTGCGCATCTTAAGATAGTATATTTTCTCTACATAGACAAGCTGAAAGATTATCCAAAAATGCAAGCAGGCAATCCCAAAGTAGAAGCCGGTTTAGAGGTCGTCGAGTTCGGCCAGAAAAGAATCGGAACCTTCGATGTCTAATCCGGACAGCTCATCAGCGGCAACCCTGGGCGCCTGTGGTTCTTTCGGGGCCGGTTGGGGCGGGGCGATCTCTTTGGGCTCGCCGTTGATCCGGAGCAAAAACGTAAGGGGGCCTATTCTGATGTAATCGCCGGCCTTAATTGTTGCCGCATTTACGCGTTTGCCGTTGACGAAAGTGCCCCCGCGAGAGTCGAGGTCGTGAATTTTCACAGCCTCTTTGTTCTGGCTCAGTTGGCAGTGCCTTCTGGAGACAATCTTGAGGGGAATACGGAGATCGCAATCGTGACTCCGGCCTAATACCGTAACATCGCTCGGTAAGGAGAAAGTTGTTTGCGAGCCGTCTTTTTTGAACAGAACCAAATTTGCTTCCATTCCGGCTTCCTCCTGTTCATTCATGCCGCATCACTGGTACATTAATTATACCGGCAAGAACAGCAAATAGCAACAAATAAATCGGCCAATAAATAATATTGACAGAACAGGCCTTTGGAGTTAGATTTGGCCAGCTTTCTGCGAAATGGGAAAGTGGACAACATAGCGATCAGCAATACCGGATAGGCGTATGGCGAAAATTACGCTGCCCGACGGCAGCACGTTGGAAGTTAGTGACGGCACAACAGCAGGCCAACTGGCTCAACAGATAGGGCCGGGACTTGCAAAAGCTGCCGTAGCGGCGAAAATAAACGGTCAATTAGTAGATTTGGCCGCCCCCCTCAACGGCGATGTCGCGATTCAGATCATCACCCCCAAAGACGATGAAGGCCTCGAAGTGATACGGCACAGTTGCGCGCACGTGATGGCCGAAGCTATATGCAGTCTATGGCCCGAGACGAAGCTGGTTTACGGCCCTACCGTAGAGGACGGATTTTACTATGACGTGGACCTTGACGAGCCGATCCGGCCGGACGATTTCGAGCGCATCGAGCAGAAAATGGGCGAGATTGTAAAAGCCGACCGCCCCTTCGTTCGCAGCCAGATGACAAGAGCCGAAGCGCTGGAAAAGCTGGCCGGCGACAAATACAAAACCGACAACATAAACCGTGCCGACGGTGACACAATCAGCTTCTATTCCCACGGAGATAACTTCGAGGATTTGTGCCGCGGTCCGCACGTGCCCGGCACTGGACGAGTCGGAAGCTTCAAGGTGATGTCGGTAGCGGGAGCGTACTGGCACGGCGACCCGACGCAGAAAATGCTCCAGCGCGTTTACGGCACCGCATGGCCGACCAAAAAAGAGCTTGACGACCACCTGCAAAGGCTGGAAGAAGCTAAGAAACGGGACCACCGTGTCTTAGGGAAACAATTGGATCTATTCAGTTTCAACGAGGCAGGCCCCGGCTTTGCGTTTGTCCACCCAAAAGGAATGATTATCTGGAATTCCATAGTGGACTTCTGGCGCAGCGTTCACGACAGCTACGGGTACGAGGAAATCAGAACACCCATAATACTCAATGAAGAACTCTGGCATAAGAGCGGGCACTGGGACAATTACAAAGAGAACATGTACTTCACCAACTTCGACGACACCGACTACGCGATAAAGCCGATGAATTGTCCCGGCGGGTGCCTCGTTTACAAGAGCCGGCAGCATTCGTATCGTGAATTCCCGTCGCGGGTCGCCGAGCTTGGCCTGGTGCACCGGCACGAAGCCAGCGGCGTCATGCACGGGCTGTTTCGGGTAAGGCAGTTTACCCAGGACGATGCGCACATCTTCTGCACGCCCGAGCAAATCGAATCCGAAATCGTGGGAGTTATAGAGCTTACCTTCGAGATTTACCAGGCTTTCGGATTTGAGGATTTTCATATCGAGCTGTCCACCAAGCCCGATAAACACATAGGCTCGGACGAGATTTGGGAAACTGCTACAAACGCCCTCGAAGAGGCCCTTAAGCATAAGAACATCGACTACAAAGTCAACGCCGGAGACGGTGCGTTCTACGGACCCAAGATTGATTTTCATATCAGAGACTGCCTCAAGCGGTCCTGGCAATTGGGCACGATCCAACTGGATTTTTCCATGCCGGAGCGCTTCGGCATGGTCTATACCGACAAAGACAATACCGATAAGACCCCCGTGATGATTCATCGCGCGGTGCTGGGCTCTTTCGAGCGTTTTATCGGAATTCTTATAGAGCACTACGGCGCCAATTTCCCGCTATGGCTCTCGCCCGAGCAGGTAAGAATCCTGCCGATAAGCGAAAAGACCAATGATTATGCCGAAACGGTGCGAGGCAAACTCAAAGAAGCAAAATTACGCTGCAATTGTGATTTCTCGAATGAGAAAATCAACGCCAAGATTGCAAAATCTCACGCCGAAAAGCTGCCATATATGCTTGTGGTCGGCCCCAGAGAGGCCCAGTCCGGCACAGTCAACGTAAGGATTCGGGGGGTCAAAGAGACAAAAAACGTAGCGATCGACGAATTTTTGAAAATGGCGCAATCAAAAATTGCCGACAAGAGAATAAATTTGCCATTTTAGGCTAATAGCCTATAATTGATAAATGGCAAGGACGTTAAGAGTAATCAATTGATGATTTATTGTTTCGCAGAAAGGCAAGGTGGTGCACGATAAGTAAACAAGAACTGAAGACAAACGGACGGATTAAGGCAAAAATAGTCCGCCTGATCGACGAATCGAACGATCAATTGGGGATTCTGGATATACGCGAGGCAATGGACAGGGCACGTGACGTCGGCCTGGATCTTGTCGAGGTCGCCCCTACGAGCGATCCGCCGGTTTGCCGAATAATGGATTACGGCAAGTGGGTTTATGAACAGAAGCGCAAGACCCGTGAGGCCCAAAAGAAACACCATCGCCACAGCGCAACGCTGAAAGAAATCAGGCTAAGGCCCGAAACCGACAAGCACGACCTGGACATGAAGCTCAAGCACGGGCGCGAGTTCCTGGAAAAAGGCCACAAACTGCAATTCACAATGTTCTTCCGTGGACGCCAGATGCTGCACCGCGATCGCGGCTACGCTGTGCTCGAAGAGATCACCGAATCTCTCCAGGATTTGGCGAAAATAGAGCGGCCCGCCAGAATGGCTCACAGGCGAATGACCCTGCTGCTCGTACCCAAGTAGCGAGGCTGTCACTTAACACATTTTGCTTGTCCCGGCACTGATTCTTTCATAGCTCAGATTGAGCCCCCGCAATAGAACCACTCCAAGATAAGCGGCAATACACAATCGCATTGCCGCAGCAGCTTCGGACCCGAAGACGACGAGCTTTCCAATGCTTTTGTGCCGCATCGGTTCGAGGTTGTCATATTGCTTAGCTTGTATCTGTTGCGGAAAACAAAAACTAACGATGTCACCCCTGCGAAAGCAAGGGTCCAGAGCGAAGATGCTGGATTCCCGCTTCCGCGAGAATGACAAATACTGTTTCCGCAACAGATATTAGCCATTTGGCCGTTATTTTATCTCTTGACAGATCAAAGTCCCTATGTATTTTGTAAGGACACGGCAGCGGCATTGAGTTCCTCCAAATGACAAGAAGGTCGGGATATTATACGGAAACCATATATACATAGTTAGCATTACCGTTCAACGAGATGCTTGATCCTAAAATTAAACTGCTTCAACTTCGAAAGCTAAAGCATAACCATGGCCTTATTGCTATGCTCAATGGCCCTCTCTTGTCAAAGGGTGGTGCTCAGACAAAACTCTACACGGACCAGATTACTAAGCAGATTAATCACGCTGCTGAAGAATTTAATTGGTCACCGCCTCCACGTGCAAGAATGGCGGTAAGTTTTCGATTCTTCTCCGACCAGTATGATGCTCCTGAGATTTATAGCCTTGTCAAATACTACCTCGATCTTCTACAAGGCCCAGTATTTAAGGACGACCGACAGGTGCAATATATAGATGCATCTATATGGAGATCAACTCCTAAGACAGATAAAGCTTCATCACGGCTGTACGTTTACGTGAGACGTTTAAGTGAGTATTCTCGACTGTTAGATCTCTGCGCTGAATCTGATGCGTTTAGAAAAGAAAACGGCTCACCTATCATTCATCATCACTTAATTGACCAAGAGCATTGGGATGATGCTGATAAGCAATGCGATCTTCTCCGCTGCAATAGAATAATGGCTTACGATGTGCCTCATCATAATAATCCCTTTCTAAAAGAGTTTGTTATTGATTTCAACAAACATCATCCCCTCATATTCGATTTTGGCTCTTTACCAAAGCGAGGACAGTCAAAACAATTCAAGGAAGAGATTGGCTCCTCTCTGTCGAAACTCATTACAAATTATCTGCGTTCAAATAAGATACTCGTTCCAGTTGAATTTGATGTACAAGTTCCCAAATCGGCAGCAGCTCTTACTAAAGACCTTGACAATATTATGATTACTATTTGTAGTGAGGCGAAGAAGCACTTAATTGACCCCAAGCTATTTATAAATGGCTATAGAATCTATGTTGCAGACAGGCTCGATGCGGATGGTGACTCAGGTCTGCAGGTTAAACTGCTTCCGGCCGGGGAGATAGAGTCATATAATGATAGAATTGAAAAGGCTATTGAATCTCTAGAGGAAACTCTTATTGACCGCATGTGACAGGGTGGCTAAATGCCAACAAGCAGTTTCAGTTGG
The DNA here is from genome assembly GCA_005223045.1 of Planctomycetes bacterium B3_Pla. Lineage (GTDB taxonomy): Bacteria > Planctomycetota > Phycisphaerae > Sedimentisphaerales > Anaerobacaceae > SG8-4. The sequence continues at coordinate 117,448 of NJBM01000002.1, forward strand.
ACCTCGCTGACGCTCGGCCACTGAAACGCAACGTTATCCGATTTGTGTTGAGCTATGCCGGATTGGACGAGATTTAATGGTATGTATGAAGTTCGCTTCTGATTACGATCAAGTGCGGGAGAGGCAAGGGAAAGAGTAAAAAGGCGAAAGGCAGAAGACAGGCAATCAGGAAACCAGGATATCAGGGGGTGGGGATCAGGAGAGCAGGGAATCAGGAGGCAAAGAGCATTGGAATATCCAATATCTAACAAGGAATATCCAATGTCGAAGTGCAAGTTCGTGCCCCATCGACTACGCTCAGGGCATGCTTGGTGTCTTCGTGGCTATCAGTCATTTATGAAAAACAAAACCGCCCTTCTCTGCGTTCTCCGCGATCTCCGCGGTTAATACAAAAGAATGAAAAAACAAAGCCAATCGCCGGCCTTTGGCCGGAAATCCTAAGCCCTAAGCCCTCCATAAGGAGTCCTTTAGGACGAAATCCTAAATAAATTCGCTCTTCTCTGTGTTCTCTGTGGTCTCCTTCGACTCTGCTCAGGACGGCGTCTGTGGCTATAAAAATGCAAAACAAAGCCAATTTCCGGATTTTTTAGAGAAACTGCCGGTATGATGTTGACCTGACTCGGCAAATCGCGTATAGTACCGCGTTTACAGATTCTTTTAAGGAAAGTAACTAAATGCCTAAACAGAAGACCCACAAGGGCTTGCGCAAAAGAGTCAAGGTTACCGCTTCGGGCAAGGTCAAACGAAAACGCGCCGGCGCAGGCCATCTCATGAGCGTCAAGAACGCCAAACACCGAAGACGCGTCGGCGGTTCGGCCACGATGACTAGCGCAACAGCCAAGACGGCCAAGATCGCACTCTGCAAATAGCACCCTGACAATCGGATATTGACAGCGCTTGCTTCTCGGCTTGGGTACGTTCCCATTCAGCTGCCGCCAGCAAGCCTCAAAGATTCAAGAATCTCAAAGGAAAGCTGATATGCCAAGAGTAAGAAAAGGCGCTGCAAGGCGCCAGGCAAAGAAACGAATCCTCAAAGCAGTAAAGGGCCATCGCGGCTCGGCGGGCCGGCTGTATCGGCTGGCCAAGGAAGCCGGCGTGCGGGCGGGCGTCAACGCCCGGATCGACCGCAAACGTCGAAAACGCGATTTCCGGGGCCTGTGGATCACCCGATTGAGCGCAGCCTGCCGGCAGCGGGACATAAGATACAGCAAGTTCATCAACGGCCTCAAGAAAGCCGGCATCGCCCTGAATCGGAAGATGCTGAGCGAAATCGCTATCGACGACCCGAAGGCTTTTGATGCCGTAGTCGAAGCCGCTAAGGCCGCAGCAGCGTCGTAAATCGTACCCGGCTGTCCTCTTGCAAACCACGACATCCGACATACGAAATACGACATACGAAAAAATGCTTGAGCAATTTGAAAAAACCGGCAACGACGCCCTTGCGGAATTGCACCAAGTTACCGACATGGCCGCCCTGGAGGAGTTCCGCATAAAGTACTTAGGTCGAAAGGGGCAGGTCACTCAACTGCTAAGCCAGATAGGCAAGCTCCCGCCCGAGCAAAAGCCCCAGGCCGGCCAACTTGCCAACAAAGTCAAGAACGAGGTCACCAGGGCATTTGAGCAGTTGAAGGAAAACCTGCTGGCACAGCAGGAAAAGCCGCAAGAGCTTGTTGATGTTACCCTGCCGGGCATACCTGTGAACATCGGCAAAGCGCACGTCATTACTCAGACCTTGAATGAGTTGTTGGAGATATTCGGCCGAATGGGATTCGGCGTTGCCTACGGCCCGGAAGTCGAGGATGAATGGCACAACTTTATCGCCTTGAATATCGGGCCCGAGCATCCAGCGAGGGACCCTTCGGACAATTTCTACATAGATGACAACAGGTTGCTGCGAAGCCAGACCTCGACGATTCAGATTCGCGTGATGGAACGCACCAAGCCTCCCATTCGAATTGTGGCACCGGGACGGGTTTACCGCCCGGATACGGTCGATGCTACGCACATGTACATGTTTCATCAGCTCGAGGCGCTGGTTGTCGATGAGGGCGTCAGCATGGTGGACATGAAGACCACCATTGAGCAGTTTATCCATACGTTTTTTGGCCCTGAGACGAAGTGGCGATTCCGGCCGAGCTTCTTTCCCTTCACCGAGCCAAGCGCCGAAGTTGATTTGCTCATGAAAGACAAAACCGGCAACGAAAGCTGGGTCGAGATGGGCGGCTGCGGCATGGTTGATCCGAACGTGTTCGACGCCGTGGGTATCGACAGCGAAAAGTACACCGGCTGGGCGTTCGGCTTCGGCATAGAACGCCTCGCCATGCGAAAGTACGGCATAACCGACATCCGCCTGCTATTCGAGAACGACCTGCGATTCCTGAGCCAATTCTGATCTTCGGCGGCCATCCGCGGGCAGGTTTTGGAACGGACGCGATGATTCAGATCGTTGACGACATATCTATCCCGGAGGACGAGCTTGTTTTCAAGGCCTCTCGAAGCGGCGGGCCGGGAGGACAGAACGTCAACAAGGTCAATACCCGGGTGACGCTGTTTTTTGACGTGGAGAACTGCGAGAGTCTTTCCGGTACCCAGAAGCGGCGGATACTCACCCGGCTGGCAACGCGGATCGACAAAAACGGCGTGCTGAGAGTCGTTTCGCAAAAGTACCGGACTCAGAAGGCAAATCGAAGGGTGGCCGTCGAGCGGTTGCAGCAGTTGCTGGCTGATGCTCTGAAAATCAGGCCGGTACGAAAAAAGACCAGGATCCCGTATGCAGTCAAGCAGCGGCGATTGGAAGAGAAACGACAGCGAAGCCTGTTGAAGCAGCAGAGGGCCAGTAAGAACATAGCGGAGAATTTCTGAGTTTAGAGCCGGCGAACAAGGCAGAGGTTTTAGCGTTTCCGGCGGAGCACCAGAAAGACCACGATAGCCGTGATTATCATGATTACTATTACTTCGTGTGGACCTAACAGCACGGCCACCAAATCCATTTCGTCTCCCTGATTATTAAACTTCTGCCCGACAGAGTCTGTTTCAGACGTTCGACCAACTGAGACTTTTATAGTCATTGTGGGCGAAAAGCAAGGGAAATACTCCACGTGACGGATGGTATTGAACTATCCGGGGATAAATCTGGCACAAAGATTCGATTTTTATTAGATTAAAGTGCGTACTGAATCGTCATAATAATAGCGAAGACTTATTCTATCGCTGATAAGGCTGAATTTAGATGCTGGACGACAAGTGTCTGTTACGGGAACTAAAGCACGGCAGTGAAGAGGCCCTGCATCAGATATACATGGAGTACAAAGATAACCTTCTGACAATAGCCACCGCCATGTTGTATGATAATGCCGCCGCCGAGGATGTTTTGCACGATGTTTTTGTATCATTCGCCGGCAGCGCCGGGGGCCTTGAACTTCGCGGCAGTCTGCGGAGCTACCTGACCACCAGTGTCGTCAACCGCGTCAGAGACAGGTACCGTAAGAAAAAGCATCACCTGGTTGAACTTGACGAGGCTCACCATGTCACGTCAGATTCAGGCGATCCTGAACGCTCGGCAATATTCGACGAAGAATCCCGGCAATTGACCGATGCAATGGTGCAGCTTCCGTTGGAGCAGCGGGAGACGATTGTCCTGCACTTGAACGGCGGCATGAAATTTAAGGAGATAGCCCGAATGCAGGGCATTCCGACCAGCACAGTCCAGGGCAGATACCGTTACGGGCTCGGCAAACTGCGGAAGATATTAAAGGAGTGATGAAAGAATGAATCATGCGGACAATATAGAACGCCGAATAGAGCAATTGCACATAGCTACCGCCGCCGAGACCGACAAGCGGATTCTCGACGATGCGTTCGTTGCCTTGCACAAGGGCCTTCAGAGCCAACGACTCAGCGTCCGGCAGATGATTGCAAACAGCCGGATAGTCAGACCGGCTGCGGTCGCTGCCGTGATTCTGATGGCTTTCGCCTTGCTCCTTAGCACGCTCAACAAAGAGGACGTTACTCTTGAATCGCTCCGCAGTACATTGGACAATGCCGGCAATATCTGCATTTCCACGTTTCAGGCGGGCCAGTCAGACCCGTCCCAGCAGGTGTGGACTTCACAGAATTTGAAAGTGCGACTGCTAAAAATCGGAAGCGGCGGCCAGGTACAGTTCGCTTTGTGGGACATTCCAAACAAAGTCAAAATGACAGTGTATCTGTCCACCGTTCAGACACAGCCATTGACCGAACAGATGCTGGCCGAACTTGAGAAGTCTGTGACTCCATATTCAGATATAACTCCTTTCTCCCATATAAGAGACATTCCCGATAGTGCTCGATGGAGCCGCATAGACGATCCGGCCGTGGCGGCCGATGTCCCCGGCACGGAAGTCTATGAACTTGTCTGGACAGAGCAAGGCACGACATCTGAAATAGTTATATACAGGAAGTGGCGCGTTTTTATAGGTGCGAGAACGAACCTGCCCGGAAGGGCCGAGTCGTATGTGAAATCCGAGCCTGGGCAGGAGTATAAGCTCGAGAGCTTTGTCATTATTACGTATCCCAGCGAGCGTGAAATTCAAGACCTTGTCGCGAATACATTTGGTCCGCCCGATAGTCGCAGGGACGGACCGGAATACAGGGGCACCCCCGGGGCAAACCGATAAGGCCCGGACAGCCTTCCTGTGACAATGCGGCTTCTAATGACACGTTATTTAGTTTGCGCGCGATGATTTCCAGTTATAATAGGCGGCAAAGACCGACAGGTGACAGAGAGAACGTATTGCTATCCGAGAGGAGATTGGCGTGCAAAAGCCTAACATAGTATTCGTTCACGTGGACCAGATGCATCATAAGGCCATCTCGGCTTATGGCTGCAAATATGTCAGTACTCCGAACATAGACAAAATTGCCGCCGAAGGTTACTCCTTCATGGAGTCTTATTCCGCCATGCCCCAGTGCTGCCCGGCGCGAGCAAGCTGGTTTACCGGGCGCATGTCGAAAGAGCACGGCGTAGTTGTCAACAGCTATCCCATGGATCCGAAAGTTCCCGATTTAGGCCAATGGCTGCGCAAAACAGGCTACGAGACGGTTCACACAGGCAAATGGCACGTCAGCGGACGCAATGTCGCGCAGAGCTTCAAGGTCCTGCACCGCGGCTCCGGGCATGGGGAACTGGGAGATTCAACCGTGGCGCGTTCGGCGGTGGCATATCTGAACAATCGCTCCGGGGACAAACCTTTCTTTTTATCTATTGGCTTTCTGAATCCTCACGACTGTTGTTTCCCGGCTTCAATTGATGGGGGGCCGGGCAAGTACGCCTTTGCGATGAAGATCAAAGACAAGCTGCCTCCGCTGCCGGAGAACTTCGACTACGACTACAAAACCAGCGGAACGCCGAAAACTCGAAGATGGAGCCTGATGGATTGGCGCTACTACATTTACAGCTATTATCGCATGTGCGAAATGGTCGATGCCGAGGTTGGCCGAGTTTACGATGCGATCCGCAACGGCCCGCACAGTGAAAATACGCTGTTCATCCTGACCTGCGATCACGGGGACGGGCTTGGTTTTCACGCAAAGGTAAGCAAGGGCTATCTCGAAGAAGAAGCAAGCCGAGTCCCCGCTATCGTTTCCTGGCCCGGCAAGGTCAAGCAAGGCGTGCGCGATACTCAACACCTGGTCTCGGGCGTTGACGTGGCAGCGACAGTCTGTGACTATGCCGGCGCACCGCCGCTGCCGAAGACGACTATCGCCAGAAGCTGGCGTCCCCTGCTCGAAGGTAAAGACGCCGCCTGGCGCGATTACGTTGTGTGCGAGACGTCTATCGGATCATTGTCGGCCTGTGTTAGAGACCTGCGATTCAAGAGCATCATCTATCCGGGCAAGACCAGGCTGTACGATATCAAGAACGATCCCCTGGAAATGAAAGACCTTGCAAGCGAACCGGAGTATGCCGCGGTAAAGAAGCGACATCGGGAGAATTTCAGGCAGTTTATCTCACAAATCGAAGTGTACCCGGGGCCTTCGGCTCCCATCAAGACCAAGGCCCGCAGGCGTGGCCCGAGGGCAAATCTCTACGGAGCTTACGTAAACTGGTATAAGAAAGTTAAAGCAGAAAGTTAGAGCAATGCAAACAGTCTCCGTCAATAGAAGACAGTTTCTGAAAACCGGCGCGATCGCAACCGCCCTGGCGGCTACCGGCAGACTGCCTCTACTGTCGGCACATACCCAGGCTGAGCCGAGCGTCGATGAATTAAGCGGCCCTCACGCCGTCAAGCCGATACGCGATCATTTGAAACGTTTTTCGCCGGCAGAGGCACCAATGAGAAAGAGTGGACAATACAGTCTCGTATATGACATCATCCACTGGAATTGGATCGCCGGCAAGCACGGCACGTTTGCCAATTCTGTGCTCGGCCGAGTAGCCATCGAACGCAAAGCTTCCGACAATCAGGTCGTTTATGAAATCGAACAGCGCATGCGCATCGGAGGAGTGGATAATTACTTAGAAGCCCGGATTATCTGTGGCACGGGCGACTGGAATCCGCTTCGTTCGTGGACATTGCGCAGTCACCAGACCGCTCCGGGAGGTGGGCGTGATCCGCTGTCCGAACTGACCGAGAAGGGCCAGTGCGGTGATGGGCGAATTCGTATCGAAAGCGACAACCATGAATATGGTTTCAGCGCGAAGAATCCTGTTGTCACTCAGTGGACTATGTTGGATTTTCTGATGCGAAAGGCAAATCCGGCGTTGAATGTGACATTTGATCTCTTGCAGGACCTGTCGCTGTTCAAGCCCGGCCAGCTCCTGACCTACGACGGCCTGACACCAGTGAAGCTAAAAGAAGGAAATACCGTCACGTTACAAACCTATGCCCAGACGGGCCAGGGCGTACTGCCCATCCATTATCTGCTCGATGACCTGATGCGTCCACAGCTTATCACCGGCAGTCTCCTCTCGTGGGCATTGGCGGGATAGGGCGCGTTTCCGTGGATTGCCGGGCTACATTCGAGCAGCTAAGGCCACTCTGAATATCACGCCGGTCGGCTTGGCGCCGTCGATTTCCACGAAGCCGTTGTGGGCCTCGGCGAATTTCTTCACCAGTGCAAGACCCAGGCCTGTGCCGGTGGTTTCGCGTGTATCTTCGGCTCCGGAGCGATAAAATTGCTCGAATATCTTTTTTCGCTGCCGATGAGGGACGCCGGGGCCGTGATCTTCGACCTCGATCAAGATGAATCGATCATCGCTTTTGGTGCGGACTATAATGGTTTTGTCCTCGGTGTTGCGCGCGTATTTGATTGCGTTGTCTAACAAATTGACGACTATCTGTGTAACCGCATCACTGTCAAAAGCCGATTGTTCAAGCCGGCAAAGTTCTGCTTTGATCGAAAAGCCTTTTTGTGCCGCAAAAGGCTCCATCATTTCGACAACGTCTGCAACGCATTTGTTCATGTCGCCAACATTGAAGGTGTATTTTTTTCGCCCTCTTTGGATTCGCGAGAAGTCCAGCACGTTTTCTATCAGCCGGCTGAGCCTTTCGCTTTCCTGCCGCATGTTCCTGTAATATTCAACCGCCTTGTCCTGCGATTTGACCCAGTTCTTCTCCAGCATCTCCGAGTACATTCGAATCGAAGTAAGCGGCGTTCTAAGCTCATGCGATACTGCCGATATGAAATCGTCCTTCTTCTGCGCCAGCTTGATCTGTGCACCGGCGTTGTGCCATAAGCTCGCCAGTCCCAGGGCAACCGCCAGCAGCACAATCGAAACGATGCCGACATACCAGATTCGCAGGTGACGGATTTCTTTGCCGATCCAGCCGGGGTCGATTTCTTTGAGGTTCAGGGCCAAATCGCCAAAGCCAAAGTTCAGGATTGCGGCGTGGGCAACGTCCCCGTTGTTGCGGGCATCTTCTCTCGGCGACAATTCAAAACTCATGCCCTTGCGCACGAATCGCGATGCGGATTCCTCGATCCGCTCGACGAGCATTTTCTCATTGAGCTGGAAGCCCTGCAGGAAGTGTCTGTCTTCGATTTGTACATGCCGCAGCAGGAATACCTGCCCGCCGAACATGGATTCGGCCTGTTGCGAAGCGGAGTCTCCTTTGGCCCGCCCGCCGGGGGCCACTACCGGAAAAAACGGCTCGATGCGAACCTGAACCGTTTCCGTTTGATTTTCGTCCGGAGTTGCTGTTTGCCGTTCGTATAGACCCGTTATCTGTTCGGCCTGAGTTGCTCCTTCCTGGATTTGCCGCTGTGACTGAGCAGCCTCATTCGAAATAACATTCTGCTCAAGAACCGAACGCTTTTGCTCGATCACCTGAGTTTTTTGACCTTTGCTTTGCAGACTCTCGATGAGATAACTTTGAGACAATTTATCCCTCTGAGCTGCCTCTTTGGCGAACTGATCCTGCTCGACCGTTTCCGGCCCCACCTGTGGCGCGATCTCACTTTCAAGATTCATCTTTAGAGGACCGCCCATTGTTCCGCGCAGCGCCGGCAGCAGATTGTTCTCGATATTTTTCCTGTTCGAAAGAGCTTCGGCAAACAGCTCGTTATCAAAGTCGGTCAGGTCTTGTCTTTGATCGACGTTGTCGTTTGGCGTGATGACGCTGCCGTCCGGCTCGATTTGAAAATTACCGTAAGCCAGGCCTTGTTCCAGACGGCCGGCCAGCGGGCTGCGCAGCACGGGCATTTGCTGCTGACCTGGCGCGACATTCTCCGGCACATAGTAATATTGATAATCGGTGTACGGGCGGCTCTGCTCGGTCCGCATGAATTCATCGAGCGTTAGCGTGACATCCTGCCTGATCTGCTCGGCTACGGCGGCAAACTCGCCAAGACGCGCACCTTCCAGACCCTGCGCCCGTATCCGGATGGAGTGGTATCCCATCCAGAGAAGCCCGCCGAGGGCCGCAAGAATTATCACCGACAGTATTATAAGCCGTCTGTACATACCTCTATCTTCATATACCTTCTTGATTTGTGATGATTTCGCTCTTTGACTCAACAGGCTGGACCTCGCCAATCTGTTCAATCGCCCTGCGGGCAGCCTCGCGGACACCATAAACTCCGTTTTCATACCGGTGTGGATCACTCTCTGCGAGATATTCCAATACTGATAACGCTCGCGGATCACCGATTCGCCCGAGCGCGTATGCCGCAAACCGGCGAACGGCCGAATCATCGTGTCCGAGCAACTCTGTAAGTCTAAGTGTCAGTCGTTCGTCGCCAATATAGCCGAGGCACTCGATAAGTCTAATCTCAGGATTAGGAAGATCCAACAATGGAGCCAGATGCTGTTGCATCTCCTCTCGCTCTGTCGGTGTCCATTCATCACCGGTTTCTGGAGGAAACATCGCGATTGCAGTGCAGCCTGAATAACAGGCAATCCTTATACCTTCGACGTTTGAGCGGAGACCTTGGCGGATTATTCTCTTGTATCGGTCGATATTGTTCAAATGTATCTGTCGGAGACGGGTTGCATGAATTACGGTTCGAGCCGCGCCGACGGCAGCACCCTCCTGCTCAGGCGTGTCAGGAGAATTCATCTCAGCCATCAAGACAAGAGCGTCAAACGCCTCTTGGACTACCGGAGCCGACACAACCGATCCAGAGGTATCTCTGGGCGGCAGTGTGAGAATGCCAAGAGACCGAGCTAATTGCTTGAGGAGTGTACGATTCTTCTCTTGACGCAACCTTTGGATGAAAAACGATGCGGTGCGGTCATCACGGTATCGCCCCAACCAGGTGATAGCACTTGAGCGGATGACGGCGTTGGGGCAATGAGCGGCCGTTTGGAATAGCTCATCATGAGAAGGTCTCTTGTCTGAATAATGTTCCCGCGAAACCTCCTCTACCGGCTTACCTGCCCGTCGGAGGATAGAATTGATAGCTTGTCTTGCAGAGTATCGCAAATCACCCTTGCCTCTATTTACATAGAAACGCTCAATGATACGAAGGTGCTCAATTGCCGTTTCGTCTCCATATTGTTTGAGTCCTTGAATAGACTCACGAAGACAAACATCATCCTGTAATCGGCCAATTAATATCGTGATGAGTTCATGTTGGCCAACGACCTCCGGGCCCAGCTTCACCAGCCCCTGGATTGCCCAATGTCGAACCGATTCGAATTCATCTGAAACAGCTCGCTGCAGAGCATCCTTGGCTCGCCGATCGGGTATCTGATACAGCACGTAAGCCACGTTCGCCCTGAGATAGCGGTCCCGATTGTCCATCAGAGGTAAGAGAGGTTCAACTGCTGCCGAACCCATCTTCAGCAGGGACTTCTTCGCCATGGCCCAGTGGCCTGTTCTTCGATAGTCATCGCCCATCCGCGCCGATATTGCCGGCACCGCTCTGGGCCCCAAAGCTGCTATTCGCTCAACAAGCTTTGAATCTCTCAGGCGAAAACTCTGAGCGTCCTGTTCGTTCAAAGGACAACCGTATTTTAACAACTGCTCGATGATTTTCCGGCGGTCTTCGCTGACCTTCTCCAGAGCATCCCTGGAAAGGTCGCTGAGGCCTGATCGCGGCATTTGTTGCGGCATATTGGCTCTGGCCCAAATCTCAGCCAGTTCGTCATCCGGCAGGGAAGTCAGGTATTGCCTCGAACGCTGCTTTCGTTGCGCCGTGAGTCTATCTACCTCCGCAAATATCTCTCCAACCTGATTTGATATAGAATCAGGGCTTCTACCCCTGCCCTCTTTAGCGAAAGTCGGCACGGATGGAGCAAATGTCGCAACGCAGACCGCAACTGACATCACGACTTCTCTTTTGAGACTCATTTTCGCTCTCCCTGCAAATGCACTCAATTCCTAACTCTCATGTTTGTAACCGGCGCCGCGGACGGTTTTTATGATTTGCGGATCTGCGGCGTCACGCTCGATCTTACTCCTGAGCTTGGCGATGTGCATATCGACCGTTCTTGTGCCTAATTCGCTCATCGTCTCGTTCCAGACTTCCTTATAGAGTTCCTCCCGGCTGATGACCCGATTCGGATTGGCGGCAAAGTGCTGTATGATCCCGGCTTCCCGCCTGGTGATTTCTATCTCCTTTTCCCTGCGTTTAATTTTCAATGCTGCAATATCGACATCCAGGTCCCCGAACTCGAAAGTCTGCCCGACCGCCCGGCCCGGATCGGTCCGGCGAAGCACCGCGTTGATCCGAGCCAGCAGCTCTTCGAGCGAAAACGGCTTGGTGATGTAGTCGTCGGCGCCGAGATTCAGCCCGCTTACCCTCTCTTTCTCCCGGCCTTTGGCGGTCAGCATAATGATAGGCGTTTGCATACCATCGCGACGCCACTTGCGGCACAGTTGTTCGCCGCTGATCTTCGGCAGCATCAAATCGAGCAGAATCAGGTCAAACCGCCCTGCCGCTGCGGCCCGGTCAGCCTCCATCCCGTCCGCAGCTTCGGTGACTCCAAAGCCGTGGAACTCCAGAAAATCCGTCAGCGCCGTTCGGATTTTATCTTCGTCTTCGACTACCAATATGAGTGCCTTCTGTTCCATAGTCACACCGGTTCCCCTTTATATTATAGATTATATCGGCGATGTGGTTCTGTAAATGTTCTGTAAAAAAGCCAACTTGTTATTTTACGTGCATTTTACCCAACTCTCAACCGGAACTATCGTATAATTTATTTAGTGCGAGAACCCATTGAAACCCTTTTTGAAAGGATGAAGCGAAATGAAATACGCAAACAAAAATCAGAAATGGTTGTCCGGATTTGTATCGATTTTCGGAATCTGTGCAGCGTCTTTCATTCAGACAGATGCCGCGGCCCATGCTTCGGAAGCAGCACCGGCAAGTATGCCCGTCAAAGAGATTACCATCTTCAAAGACGGACACGCTTTCGTTCTGCACGAGGGCAAAATGCCGACCGGCACAGATGGAAATGTTGCGATCGACTACCTTCCCAGGCCGATCATTGGAACGTTCTGGGCCTACTCGGCGGACACCAAAGCCAAGCTCACCGGTGTGGTCTCACATAAGCGCGTCGTCCCAATCAAAAGAACGGCCCTGACCATCCCCGAACTCATCGAAGGGAACATCGGCGCCAAAGTTCGCATTACCGAGGCCGGGCTTGCTGCCTACGAGACCACCATTCTTGGGATTCCGACTCGAAGCACCGAAGAGCTCAGCAGTGCCGACCCTCCGGGAAGTCCGGAAAAGCTGCCGCAGCGAGGCAGTATCGTTCTGCTGAAATTTGAAGGTGGCGTCAAAGCGGTTCCTATCAGCCGGATTCAGGAAGTCACTTTTCTCGATGAGCCCAGGCTGCAACTGGCCGGCGAGCAGTTCCGGGATATGATGACACTCAAGCTCGACTGGGACAGACGCAAGCCCGAACGCGATGTAAACGTCGGTATGGTCTATGTCCAGCGGGGCATTCGCTGGATTCCCAACTATCGAATCGATATCGACGGCAAGGGTAACGCCATCGTCAAACTTCAGGCAACCATCATCAACGAATTAACAGATGTCGAAGACATCAGCGCTCACCTCGTAATCGGTGTGCCGAAGTTTGCGTTCGAGAACACGCCTGATCCAATCTCGCTCCAACAGACGGTGGCACAGCTCTCAAGACACTTCCGTCCCGACAGTCAAGCCGCCTACGCCTTTTCCAACATGATTATGAGCCAGGCCGTGAGGCCTGTACGCCGCGCCGAGGTCCCAGCCGCAAACGACGGTAATGCGCTCGACCTTGGCCCCGACATTGCCGGCTCCGGCAAGAACGAGGACCTGTACGTCTTCACGCTCGAGCACGTAACCTTGAAGAAAGGCCAGCGGATGGTCGTGCCGGTAGCCGAATACGAGTTGAAGTATCGGGACGTTTTCGTGCTCGACCTTCCGTTCGGTCCGCCGCCGGAGGTTCGGCACAATCTTAACAGCCAGCAGCAGACCAAACTAGCGCAGCTTTACCATTCACCGAAGGTAATGCACAAGATACGCCTTGCCAACAACGCCAAATGCCCGTTGACCACTGCTCCGGCACTAATCCTTCGCCAGGGCCGAATCATTGCACAGGGCATGATGACCTATACCGCTGTCGGCGCATCGAGTGACCTTGAGCTGACTGCCGCCGTAGATATTGCCGTCGATAAGCTCGACAAGGAAACCGACCGCATCCCCGATGCAGCCAAATGGGATAATTATACTTACGCCCGGAGTAATCTGACCGGGACCATCCATCTTACAAACCACCGCTCTGATACGGTCAATTTGGAAATCCGCCGGTCGGTCCTGGGCCATGTCGATAGCGCCAGTCACGAAGGTTCAATCGAGCACTTAGGCAGGCACGAGGGCGGATGGATGGATCCAAACAGCCGGCCATTCTGGTGGGGTTGGTACAATTGGCCGTACTGGTGGTACCATTTCAACGCAGTTGGCCGTGTGACATGGGAATGCGAGCTAAAGCCCGGAAAGACCGTCGAACTGGAGTATAAGTGGCATTACTTCTGGCGTCGATAAGGCTCCTGACAAGGAACTACCGCGAATCCTTCGTCGTGCCGGAGCAGGTCTAATACTCCGGTATTTCCTTGCCTCGACAACAGCAATCTGGTATATTGATGTCTGTGAGGAATCCCGCACAGGAGAACATTGATATGTCGAGGAGACAGAACCGACCGGCGTTCTTTGCAACATCAGCACTTTTAGTGTCGGCGCTGTGCATAGTTGCGGCGGCAAAGACGATCTACGTTGACTACGACGCCACCGGAACAAACAACGGCACAAGCTGGACAAATGCGTACGTTTATCTCCAGGATGCTCTGGCCGATGCTGATACTGGCGACAAACCCGTCGAAATCCGAATCGCACAGGGTATCTACAAGCCGGACCAGGGATCGAGTCAGACTCCTGGCGACTCCAGAGTTTCCTTTCGACTTATTAACGACGTGACGATCAGGGGCGGGTACGTCGGTCTCGACAAACCTGACCCGAATGACAGGGACATAAAGACTTATGAAACCATCCTCAGCGGCGACCTCAGCGGAAACGATGTATATGTAAATGACGCTTGTGATCTCCTCGACGAACCTACACGTTTTGACAACAGTTGGAATGTGGTGGATGGCAGTAACACAGATGCAACTGCCGTTCTCGATGGTTTTACTATCACCGGCGGACATATTACAATCGTCGCTCTTGGTGGCCCTGCAGGCGGCGCAGGAATTCTGGTTTACTCTGGGAGTCCGACACTATTCGACTGTACATTCACCGGCAACGCCACAAGCCAGGTCGGTGGCGGGATGTACAATCGAGACAATAGTCATCCCACTCTGGTGAACTGTACGTTTGCAGGGAACTATGCCAACTCAGGGGGCGGAATGTGCAACATGCCGGGATTTCTATCGTCGGAAGGCAGCGACCCGATACTCATCAATTGCACCTTTGACAACAACTGCGCACGTCAGCTTGGCGGTGGGATGTACAACTTCCGAAGCAATCCAACGCTGACCGACTGCACGTTCAGTCGCAACCGGATCGTCGGTCCTTATTCGAGATCGAGAGTGTCTCTTACCGGAGTGGGGGGAGGAATATATAACAACAATAGCAACTCTATGCTCACTGACTGTACATTCATCGAAAACTCTGCAGGGGGCGGCGGGGGAATATGCAACGACAGTGATAGCAGCTTAACGCTGAGCAATTGTAAGTTTGTAGGCAACTCGGCGTCCCAAGCAGGCGCCGGGCTGTTGAATCCGGAAGACTCCACTCTAACGCTGACAAATTGCAGGTTCATCAATAATACCGTCACAGGGATCGGCGGGGGCGTGTGGAATGGCAGCACCAACGCAACGCTGGTCGATTGTGTGTTCAGCGGAAACAGTGCTCATGACGGGCAAATCCCGTACGTCTCCGAAATAATCCCCGGATCTGGTGGTGGAATGATCGCTGGAGGCACTCCCACGCTAATCAGGTGCACATTTCGGTCGAATTACGCTACTAATGGCGCCGGCATCATAGGCGGCGGGGAGTTGGCCGAGTGTACTTTTGTCGGCAACTCTGCCAGCAAAGATGGCGGCGCAATACACACCATAGGTGAGCCAATCATAACTAATTGCACTTTCAGCGGGAACTCTGCGAATCGGGGTGGTGGAATCTTCTTCACCTGGGGCGCTAAGATGACAATGGCCAACTGCACCTTCGCCGGCAATTCCGCCTCCACTGGAAACGCCCTGGCCTCCGATCCTCACCTGCCCTCCCTACCGGGATATTTTCAGCTCACGAATTGTATTCTATGGGACGGTGAAGACGCAATATTCGATCCGGACCCGTATGCTTTGAGATCCGCAATCACCTACTCGAATATCCAGGGCGGCTGGCCCGGTGAAGGCAACATTAACATCAACCCAAACTTTGCAGATCCCGGCTACTGGGCCGACGCCAACGATCCTAACATCGCTGTTGAGCCAAATGATCCGAATGCTGTTTGGGTGGACGGCGATTATCATTTGAAATCGGAAGCGGGACGATGGAATCCGAACAGTGAAAGCTGGGTGAAGGATGATGTAACGAGTCCCTGCATTGATGCCGGGGACCCTAATTCGGACTGGACTTCCGAGACATGGCCGCACGGGGGGCGGATCAATATGGGCGCTTACGGCGGCACGCGAGAGGCGAGTATGTCCACGCAACCGCAGGAGATGACGCTTCCATCCGTTGCATACATCCACGAGCGTGAAGTAGAGGCGGCGGAGAGTTATCAGTCTTTGCTTGTTAGCTACGGCTGTTTGACCACGTTGATAGGATTGGATGACGTGGTGACCACTCCGCTGGATTCTTACGATCTTGTCATTGTCGGACACGATACGGGAATGTTAAGTAGCTGGGGCGAGAGTGATTCTGTCGCAGCAATTGACAATTCGGGCAAACCGATTCTCGGATTAGGCGAGGGCGGGTACGCCTTCTTCGGGAAACTCGATCTCGAAATCGGCTGGCCCAATGGAATGCACGGCAGCCGGGACAGCATCGAAGTGATCGATCCTAACAACTCATTGTTCAGTGTGCCTTATGCGATAGATGTTCCTGATGACCGAGTGCTTCAATTGTACACCGAAACCGAGCATGTCGATCTTCATCTCTGGCCGATGCCCGAGACCGTCACGGCACTCGGCAAGCAAGTCGAAAGTCACGGTTACTATCCTTTGGCGCTGGAGCATGATCGATATGTGCTCTGGGGCTTTACGGCTTCCCCGGACAATATGACACAACTCGGCAAAGACCTGTTCATAAATGTTGTGATTCGCACGGCAAACGCCGCATGGTAGGACAGTCCGGTAAACGTGCGAGTCTCCTGTGCAGAATTATCTGCAAACAGCCTTTGAAGGGCTGATTTGCGGCATTTTTCGCCAAAAAAAGGTTGCATTATCGTACGGGTTCGGATAAAATAGCTAATACCAGAGGGTTCTCTTTGTAAGATCCTCGGGAGTACCGGTGTAAGCCGCGTTATTGGTTGTTGGAGACAGGTGATCATGGCAGGTATGTTCTATTCATTGCAGGAAGCCGCCGAAAAGCTCAACAAGACAGAGGAGGAGTTAAAGCAGATGGTCCAGGAGGGCAAATTACGCGAGTTTCGCGACGGCCCGAATCTGCTGTTCAAGGTTGAGGAAGTCGAAGCGTTGATGTCCGAGGCCGGCGCAGGCGCGCCGGAAGAGATTCCGGAGCCAGAAGTCCTGGAAGCTGAAGACCTGGGCCTCGAAATTGTGGAGCCTGAAGCGTTGGAAGCAGAAGCCCTGGAGCCGGAAGCGTTGGAAGCCGAAGCCCTGGAACCGGAAGCCTTGGAGCCGGAGGCGCTGGATGCCGCAGCACTCGAACCCGAACCGCCTGCGGCGGAGCTGACCGAGCCGGAAGTTCCCGAACTGGAAGTCTCGGAGCCGGAAGGTTCGGCATTGGACATGTCGGATCTGGAGGCCCTGGAAGCAGAAATGCAGGCGCCGGAAATACCCGAACCCCAAGCCCCGGCACCATCGGACACCGACGAGATTCTGCTGGCGTCCGAAACGGGATCTCAGGGAATACCCAGTGATCTGACCGATGCAGATACGGCCATAACCAGCATGGGAACGAACGTTCTCGGCGAGACAGGGGGCGACTACGACATAACCGACGATACGATGGCTGAGACTGCAATTCCCACTGGTACTGCCAGTCCTGAAGTTCCGCTCGAAGAGATCGAGGAGGATGTGAACCTCGACAGCTTCGGCAGCGGTTCCGGATTGCTGGACCTTTCGCTCCAGGCCGATGACACTTCATTAGGTGGCATTCTCGACGAGATTTACACAGCCGAGGACGACGTCGCCGAACCGGCCGAAGGCGTACCCGACTCTGCGGCGGGAATGGCCGTTGAAGCCGAAGAAATGATCGTCGAAGAAGATATTGCCGCTGTCGAAGCGGCTCCTCATGCCGCTGCGTTGGCTCGACCATTTATCGAAGCGGCTCCGGACGCTCAGAGCAATACTCTCGGGATGTTGCTGTTCCTGCCGCTCGTGATCGTCATTTACACCACCGTTGTGGCCGTCTCAGGTCTCAGGGAGGTGATGCCTTCGATTCTGGAGTCTATCCAGGGCTTGATTTGGTTTATCATGGGTGGCGCCGCTGCGCTGGCAGTAGTAGTCGCCGCAGCAGCTTTTATGATTGGCGGCGATAGCGATGCGACCGCCAAAAAGCAGAAAAAGGCAAAGAAGCCGAAAGAGCCGAAGAAGCCTAAAGAGAAAAAGCCGAAAAAGTCCAAGAAGGCCAAGTAAAGCTGCGCCGATAGCGTGGGAAGATACGATCTATCAGCCTTCGCCGGGGCGGTTTAGCTTCAGACGTCCAGATCAAGAACGTCGGCCATGGAGTACAAAGCCGGCTGCTTTCCGACAAGCCATCTCGCCGCTCGCAATGCTCCCCGAACGAACGTGTCTCGGCTGTTAGCGGTGTGATTGAGCGTGATTGTTTCACCGAGTGTGCCAAAGATCACCGAATGAACGCCTGTGATATCGCCTGCGCGAACGGCGTGCATTCCAATAGTGCCGTCCTGCCGCAGTGCATCTTTGCCGGACCTGCCGTGAGTAACAGTCTCGGCTAAATCCCGGCCCGTGGCTTTGCAGATGTTCTCAGCCAATGTCAGAGCACTGCCGCTGGGAGCATCCTTCTTAAAACGATGATGCTGCTCGATTATCTCAATATCATATTCGTCACCGAGCATCGAAGCGACCTGCCCGACCAGCGAGAACAACGCGTTCATCCCCACGCTCATGTTGGTCGCGTATAAGATCGGGACGGTCTCGGAGGCTGCCCGCATTTTTTCCCGCTGCCGGCCGCTTAAACCGGTAGTGCCTGAGACCAGGGCAACACCGTTTTCAATGCAGTAATCGACGGTTCGGTCCACCGCTTCGGGCAGTGAGAAGTCGATTGCCACGTCGGCGGCAACGGTCGGGTAAGTATCCGTCAGCGTAATATCAATCGGCCCCGAGGCCGTTGAGAGGCCGAGATTCCCGCCAATGCCGGGGTATGCCGGTCTTTCGACCGCCCCGACAATATCGAATTGGCCCGACTCGGCCGCCAACGCAAGAATGCGCCCGCCCATTCGACCGCCGGCGCCAACAACTACGAGTTTTGTTCCCATTTTGCAAGCTCCCCGTCTTATTTGCCGATTAATTAGTATCTGTTGTGGAAAACAAAAACCGACGATGTCACCCCTGCGAAAGCAGGGATCCAGAGCGAAAAAGCTGGATTCCCGCTTCCGCGGGAATGACAAATACTGTTTCCACGACAGGAACTAAATGGAAAAAATATAACCACCAGGGGTAAAAATTGCAAAAGATTTCTGTTGAAATGTCGGCAAGTATTGTTAGAATCAGGAATTCGGCAGTTTTGGAGCTTTGCAGTTATGAAGAATGAAATACACCCAAAATATGAGAAAGTGGTCGTTCACT
This sequence comes from Planctomycetes bacterium B3_Pla, assembly GCA_005223045.1. Taxonomy (GTDB): domain Bacteria; phylum Planctomycetota; class Phycisphaerae; order Sedimentisphaerales; family Anaerobacaceae; genus SG8-4. Next base: position 136,356 of record NJBM01000002.1, read on the forward strand.
GCGGCTGCGGCAATACGTTCAAGACCCGCAGTACGGTAAAGGAAATCCACGCAGAGATATGCTCGATGTGCCACCCGTTCTATACAGGCAAGCAGAAGTTCGTCGACACCGCCGGACGGATAGAACGATTCCAGAAGAAGTACGGCACCAGTTATATCAAAGGGGTGGCTAAAGACGACAAGAAAAAGCAGCAGCAATAACTTGCTACTCAATTCGCAGTTGACGCTCCCAGCCCAACAGAACCGGGGTGGGGGCTTTTTGTTCTTTTGGTCAAGAGCGAGCGGGACGCGCCGCCGCAGGGTTGCGGCTTCGGACCGTCATCTCGCACCTTCGGCGGATGGCTGTTATGGTAGAAGAAAAAGACAGTTTACTCGCAAAGCTCGACCAGATCGAGGCTCGCTACAGCGAGATAGATGAGCAGATTGCCAAGCCTGAAGTTGCTACTAACCCGACGAAGCTGGTGGCTTTGTCCAAAGAGCAGGGCAAGCTCAAAGCGATGGTCACCAGATACCGCAAGTATAAGCAAGCGCTTGCCGGCATCGAAGAAGCCGAGCAGATTCTGGCCGACGGCGACGCCGATGAAGATTTCAAAGCGCTGGCAACAGAAGAGATCAAAGAGCTTCAAGGCAGGAAGGACACCCTTCTCGAGGAAATCACCAACAGCTTCGTGATGGCTGACGATATGGACGTCGATTCGGTCATAGTGGAAATAAGGGCCGGCACCGGCGGCGAAGAGGCGGCTTTGTTCGCACGCGACTTGTACAGTATGTACGTCAGATACGCGGAGTCTCACAAATGGAAGGTCGAGCAGCTCGATTTTAGCGTCACCGAAAAGAACGGCTTTCGCGAAGTGATATTCGGAGTCAAAGGGCCGGGCGTGTGGTCGGAATTAGGCTATGAAGGCGGCGGCCACCGTGTCCAGCGAGTCCCCCAGACCGAATCCCAGGGCAGGATTCACACCTCAGCGGCTACGGTGGCGGTGCTGCCCGAGCCTGAGGAACTCGACATTCAGATAGCGCCCGGCGAGGTTGAAGAACACGTCAGCAGATCGAGCGGCCCCGGCGGACAAAGCGTCAACAAACTCAGCAGCGCCGTTAAGCTCGAACACCTCCCAACGGGAATTACCGTTAGCATGCAGGATGAAAAGAGCCAGCACAAGAACCGCGCCAAGGCCTGGCGGGTTCTGCGAAGCAGGATATACGAACATCACATGAGCAAGAAAAGGGCCGAGCGCGATTCGCAGCGCAAGAGCATGATCGGCTCCGGCGACAGATCGCAGAAGATAAGAACATACAATTTCCCGCAAAACCGCGTGACCGACCACAGGATCAACCTGTCACTTTACAGCCTGGACAAAATAATGGCCGGCGATATGGACGAATTGATTGCCGCGATGAAAGACTACGACAGGCAGCAACGCCTGAAAAATCTGTAACAATACTCACACTGACCGATTCACGTTGTCATCCCTGCGAAAGCAGGGATCCAGGAACGTAGCGACAGATTGGATTCCCGCTTTCGCGGGAATGACAAATTGCATTATGTTATTGGTATGTCGGAATTTACGGAGGCATCTGATCCAAAAATGGTCAGTTTGAGAACAATATTTCTTTGCGGGAATTGCGTTAAGATGTATATTCTATGGCCGTAGAGTTACGTTTAATCCGACGCGATCAAGGAACCGATTCATGACAAATAGCAATGCAGTTTGTGTCGAGCAGTTGAAAGACCACGCAGGGCGGGAAGTGATTCTCAAAGGCTGGCTGTACAGGGGCCGTTCGAGCGGGAAGGTTCTGTTTCTGATTATCCGGGATGGGACGGGGCTGTGCCAGTGTATCGTAGAGAAAGGCAAAGTCTCCGATGAGCTGTTCGAGCAGTTGAAGCGACTGGGACAGGAATCTTCGCTGACCGTCACCGGAACCGTGCGGGCTGAGGAACGGAGCGTTGGCGGGTACGAATTGGCCGTGACCGATGCGCAGATAGTCTCGCAAGCCGATGGCTATCCCATTACACCGAAAGCTCACGGCATTGATTTTCTGCTCAGGCATCGCCACCTGCACTTTCGTTCTCAGCAGCAATGGAGCATCGGTAAGATCAGGCACACGGTTATCGACGCCATCAGGAGATTCTTCAACGACGACGGCTACACGCTGATCGATACGCCGATACTGACTGCAATAGCGGGCGAGGAGCAGCAATCGCTTTTTGAAGTAGATTATTTCGGCAGCCCCCTGCACCTGACCCAAACGGGGCAGTTGCACGTGGAATCGGCGGCGATGAGCTTCGGCAAAGTCTATTGCTTCGGCCCGACTTTCAGAGCCGAAAAGAGCAAAACTCGAAGGCATCTAACCGAGTTCTGGATGGTCGAGCCTGAGGTGGCGTTCATCGATCTCGACGGGCTGCTCGAACTCGGCGAAAATCTCGTCTCATTCATCGCTGCCCAGGTCCTCAAAAACAATAAGAGCCAGCTCGAAACCCTGGGAGCTGATATTGCGGTGCTTGAGAAGATCAAGCCGCCGTTTTACCGGCTGACTTATACCGAAGTGGCGGACATCCTGACCAGTGAGAGGACGCGAGATTTTCTCGCCGGGCAGTTGGAAGAGCTGAAGAATCAAAAACAGCAAATTGAAAGCAGAATAGCGGAACTCGAAGAGCAACAGAAGGGCCAGATAAAACAGTGGAAGCGCGACAAGAACGCCGCCGAACTGATCGAATTGCGCTCGGAGCTGGCGGAAGTAGATACGAAGATCGAGAACAATCCGAAGCACGCCCAGTTGGCCGCCGAGTTTCGATGGGGCAAAGACCTGGGCGGCTCGGACGAGACCATTATTTCGCAGATGCACGATAAGCCGGTCTTTGTCACACACTATCCGAAACAGGCAAAGGCCTTTTACATGAAGGCCGACAGGGACAATGAGGATGTGGTACTGAATCTCGATTTGCTCGCTCCAGCCGGTTTTGGAGAAATCATCGGAGGCTCGATGCGAGAGGACGATCACGACCGGCTGGTCGCGCGGATCAACGAACAGGGCCTGGACGCCGAGGATTACAAGTGGTACCTGGACCTGCGCAAGTACGGCTCGGTCCCGCACGGCGGCTTCGGGCTTGGTGTCGAAAGAACAGTCGCATGGATCACGAGCCAGAAGCACATCCGCCAGTGCATCCCGTTCCCCCGGATGATGGACAAAGTGTACATTTGAGTTCGGACCCCACGTAAAACGTGGGGCTAAATATTTAGCCCGCAGTTTCACTGCGGGTTCTGCCTTTTACGCGGAATCCTGTTTCTGATATAATCACATTATGGCGAGCTGGACTATTCAAAAGCTCTTGGATTGGACCACCGAATACCTGACGAGCAAGGGCGTCGATGCCCCGCGCCTAAGCGCCGAGCTGCTGCTCTGTCACACTGTGGAGTTGACGCGCATCGAATTGTACACGCAGTTCGACAGGCAAGTCGCAAAGCGGCAGTTGGACCAACTGCACGACCTGGTCAAGCGGGCCGGCCTGCACGAACCTGTCGCATACCTCACGGGCAGAACAGAGTTTTATTCGCTTGAGCTTGAAATAACCAGCGACTGCCTGATCCCCCGGCCAGAGACGGAACTGCTCGTGCAGCGGGCCATCGAGTTTCTGCGGACCCGCGCCGGCGTTCAGTTCGTCTGCGATTTGTGCACCGGCAGCGGCTGCATCGCCGTGGCGATAGCAAAGAATCATCCCGACTCTCGCGTAATCGCAACGGACATCTCCGCCGGCGCCCTTGATGTTGCCGCCCAGAATGTTGAAAAGCATCAACTCAAGGAGCGAATCGAACTGCTGCAGGGCGATTTGTTCGAGCCCCTCGTCAGGCAACTGGACGTGGACCAATTCGATTTGATCGCCTGCAATCCGCCTTACGTCAGTGCCGCCGAGTATGAGAGGCTTGACAACAATGTGAAGGATTACGAGCCGAAGTCGGCCCTGTATGCAGGAACAGATGGATTGGATGTTTACCGCAGGATCATGGAGAAGGCCGACCAATTCCTAAAGCCCGGTGCGGCACTAATGCTGGAAATCGGCTACGCCCAGGGGCCTGCCGTCAGAGAGTTACTCGAAGAAACCGGCGCCTTTGCCAAAATCAAAATCGAAAAAGACCTTCACGACAACGACCGAATAACAATTGCAACAAAAGTCTCACACTGAGTCAGCGGAAGAATCGCCCTTTTCGGCACCTTTCTGTTTTCGCACCTGCTCAAGCTCATCGGCAAGCTTCCCGACCTCCAGCCTCAGCCTTATGTTCTCTTTCTTGTTCCACAGCATCAATCGGAAGAACTTTATGGCCAAAACTACCGGTATGGCAAAAACAATAAGAACAATTAACAACTCCCAAGGACTGACCATTTGCTGCTCCTTTTCTCGGTATCTTCATGTGCTTGTCTATCAATACACTCAACAACTGTTCTCACTGAGCGGCCGAGTCAATACCTTTGTCCTGCTTCAGTTCTCGCCGCAGAAGATGGACTTCCTCGGCCAGTTTGCCTACATCCATGCGGATTAGTTTTTGCTCCTTTCCTGCATTCCTGAAGTATCTTGCGACCCGGATCAGGCAAATAATAACCAGGGCAAATATGAAGACGTAAGCGGCCAGTATAATAATGGGGGCCATTATTCTCATTGTTCTTCCTTTCCTTTTGGATCGACCTTTTTTGATTCGAGCCAGGCGTCAACGTCAGCCCGGTCGAATTTGATGTTCTTGGCGGTAATCCGGATGTACGGGGGGCAATCGCCGCTGGCGATATACTTATAGATTGTACGCTTCGAATCGCCCAGATAAACCGCCAAATCTTCTATTGACATCAACTGCATAGTACAATATCCTCAGTAATATGCAACAATATGACATAATATGCACAGATAGGCAAGGCAATTTTGAGAAAATATCGATTATTTATTCTAATCGCCGCAGAATTGAAGCTTTGCGGCTGATTATGGTACGAATCAGAGCCATAGCGCGGCGTCTCTTATCTAATGGTTCTGCGCTCGGTAACGCCAAATACTCCGCGATCTCCCATGTAGCCCACTTTGTTGCGAGCGACTCGCGCAGAGCTGCCTAAGTTGACAGTAGGGGGTGTTAAAAAAGCCAGATTCTAATAACAACAGAATCTGGCTTCGGAGGAGGGTGATGAAAAGCTGATAATTACGTGAGAGATAACTCCTTTTACCTGATATTAATCATCCTTAACTAATAATCGAGTAGATGCCCTGAAATTCTTTAGGGAAAAATGATATTTCATGGAAAATACACTTTTCTCCCTGGCGAATCAAGCCTTTAATCGTAGAAATCTTAAAATCTTTTTATTTTTTTTCAAATAGCCGAATACTACTACGAAATCCTCTTATTTTACGCTTGAAAAATCAACTTTGTTCCCATAATTTAACGATCACGCTGTTATTTCTTTCGGTATCAATTGTTGAAAGCACCTACTATGAATACTCGGATTACTATTGCAAATCTGCTCGCAGCTAAGCGCGAGGGGCGAAAAATCGCCGCGATTAGCTGCTACGATTACAGCACTGCCAGGCTCGTCTCGCAAACCGATGTGCAGATGATAATAGTGGGCGATTCAGCCGCACAGGTGGTGCTCGGATTCGATTCGACGCTGCCGGCAACGATGGATTTTATGGTTGCGATAACCGCGGCGGTAAGGCGAGGCGCGCCGAACGTGTTTCTTGTTGCCGATATGCCGTTTCTTTCCTACCAGATTTCAAGGGCCGAGGCGTTGAGAAATGCCGGGCGATTCATGACCGAAGCGGGTGCGCAGATGGTGAAAATCGAAGCGACAAGTGCGCATCTGGATGTTATCAAAGCGGTTAGCGATGCCGGTATTGCCGTGATGGCGCATATCGGCATTAGGCCGCAGAGCATCAGCAAGACCGGGCGATTCAAAGCCGAGGCGACTACCGCCGAGATGGCTGCCGAGCTGTTGAGTCTTGCCGAGCAGATGATCGCCGCCGGCGCAGGTTCGCTGCTGATTGAAGGGATTGCCGCCGAAGTATCTGAGATTGTCACGAGCCGCTGTGAGGTTCCTGTAATCGGTATCGGTTCCGGGCCGGGCTGTGACGGGCAGGTGCTGATCGCCCCCGATATTTTGGGCCTGACGCAGGGGCCTTGCCCGAAGTTTGCAAAGAGTTACGACAATATGGCCAAGCGCACTGTCGAGGCCTTCGATACCTACGCGCTCGAGGTGGGTAAGCAGCAATATCCCGACGCCGAGCACAGCTATCACATGAAAACCGGCGAGTTCGAGCGATTGCAGGAATTGCTAAAAGGCAAGCTGTAAACATCCGACATTCGTTTAAGCGGTGGGTAGCATTCACTCATGAGACGCAATGCTTGCCTGGATTGTGCCGCCGTAGGCGCCCATATTTATGCGGAGGTTTTCGCTTAGTTCTTTATTGGGATCGTCCGGCACAAAGAGCAATTCAGCGCCAAGCGGCGAATCGGGATCACCCGCATCGATGCAGGGACTGGTGACGTCATCCAGAATCCAGGCTCCGATCTCTGCGTTCCATCGGCCGCCCACGCTCTTGAGATGGTAGTCGCCGCCGGCATTCGAATCGTCAGCGTTGGCCCAGTATTGGAGCGAGACGAAGTTCGGATCGGCGTCGATATTTCCGACGCCGGGCCAGGAGCCCTGGACATCGCTGTACGTCACGGCAGGCGGGCCGCTGTTTGTTATCTGAGTGTCGGCGGAGCCGTCACCGTTGAAATACACGATGGAATTTGTGACCGTCGGTTCGGAATCGTAAATGCCGCCATAAAGGTTCTCAACGATCGTGCAGTTGGTAATTGTCGGGACTCCTCCCGAAATACCGTACTGTGAATTTGCGGCGACGATACAGTTAGTGATTGTGGGATAGTTGGTGGCGACATGACGCCCATTCCTCAGCAGGACCGACTCAATGCCGGCGCCGCCGTTGGCGACGATTTCACAGTGGGTAATTGCCGGATTGCTTTCGTCCCACAGCTTGATCCCGGCATCTTTATTTCCCATAATCGTACATTGTCTGATCGTAGGGGATGCGCTGGAACAGTAAACGCCCCGGTCTGCGCCGGTGATTGTGAAGCCGGCAATTACACAGTTTGCGTCTTCGCCGCCGGAGAAGGTTACTGCCGCACCCTGGCTGCGACCATTTATAACAGTGGCTGCGACAACATCCGGGTCATTGGGATCGGTTGAGCGAACCGTCAGGGCCTTGCCCTTGAAATCGATGTTCTCGAAATACTCGTAGAGTCCCGCGCTGACTACTATCTCATCACCGGTCTCAGCGTCGCTGATAGCCTGTTGAATTGAAGCGTATCTTCTGCCGGTAGTGATATTCTCAATCGGCTGGGCCTGCACGTCCGCCGATTCTATGCGCGCAGGATCGGAGTAAATCGTCGCCCCACGTTCGTCGCGGGTGACAATCGTCCAGTAAGTGGTCTCGAACGGAAATACGGTCACCAGCTCCAGCGGCGGCTCCGGTGTGTCTGAGACAATCAGGTTGAGATGTTGAGGATCGGCGCCGAAAATAAGCTGATAGCCGACCGCTCCCTCGGTAAGCTCACAGGTGAACAGCGACCCGTTGGCGTCCACCACAGCGCCGTCTTCCGGGCCGATAAGCATTGCCGGTTTGGGTATGCGGGCCGGATAGGCGGACTCATTATTGAGTTCCAGATGGTCGGTCTCGGAGTTCCATTTGAAATAATAGTCGTTCGCATCGGCAGCTAATCGAAGATTCCTGCCCGGTCCGGCGACGGAAAGGTAGTAGCCTGCGGTAACTCCGTCGTTGTAAAGATCGCCGTCGGGCCATAACGAAGAATCCGCCGACCGTCCATACCAGGCCGGCGGTGTGCCGTGAGCGGCGGGAGGAACCGGGAACCTGATGTTTAACGCTCCGCGGTAGTATCTTCCGGCCGTCGAGTAATAATTGTCGATCCAGCAAGGCTCGCCGTCCACGGCGCTGGCGAGGAATCTCGAAATATCATCGTTGTAGCTTCGACAGGCAGGGTCCAGCAGCGAGATACGGTTCACCGCAAAGCGTGCATCGGCATAGGTTTCGTTGACGCGAATTCCGACGTCTATCGCCGGCATGTTGCCGGTGCTAAAGCCCATCGTCTGGATCGGCTGGGCGTAATCCGGCGCCACACGTGAGAGGTAAACGACAAGCACGTCACCGTAGTCATCGTAGGGCGGACTGTAAGAGGTAACAGTGAGGAAATTCACCCTTTCATACCAATCGGATGGCGAGGCCAGGCTCATGCTTCCACCCATGTTGCAGTCGCCTCCGCCGAAAGCCACTATAGTCGGCTTGGCCGGGTCAAAGGGTGGATTTGCCTGAATAAGAGATTTATCGCCGAAGTGCGGCACGATTATCACCTCGACCGTGTCGGCTGCGCCGACCAGATCGCCGTCGCTGACAGTCAATTCAAATTGACATCGCTGAATCGTGTTTCCCTGCACGAATCCGGCGACGGTTGGTGTTGCGGTGTTTGCATCCGTAATATCGACCGACGGGCCGAAAACTTGCTGCCAGTGATAGGTCAGCTCACCGTAGCCGTCACGGTCGAACGAATCCGTCCCGTTGAGAACTACAGGATCCTCGGCCGCGTACCGGGACGATCCGGCATCCGCTGTTGGAGCGTGGTTGCCAATCACAATACCGACGACGTCGGGGTCGCTATCAATCAGGCCGTCGCTTACCACCAGCTCGAATGTGCACACGCCGGTCTCTGGAGGGACAAACGTAGGCCCGGCAGTGTTTTCATCGCTTAGTTCGACGGCTGGCCCGTCTATCTGTCTCCAGTAATATGTCAAGGTTGCGTCACCGGGGTCGTAAGAGCCGCTGCCGTCGAGTGTAACGACAGCCGGAATGTGACTAATTGACTGGTCGGGCCCGGCATCGGCCACCGGCGGGCGGTTGTACACAATGATCAGCACTTCATCGGGCCCGCTGTTGTGCGTGCCGTCACCTACGACCAGCGCAAAGCGATATTCGCTGTCGGAGTCCGGCATGAACTGCGCATTCATGCCGGCCGGATTGCTCAACTGCACTTCCGGGCCGACGAGCTGCTCCCACTCAAAGGTAGTGGTTCCGGTGGGGTCATAAAAGAAGCTGCCGCTGCCGTCGAGCGTTATCAGCCGAGGCAAGTCCACATGCTGGTCGAGGCCGGCATTCGCAACCGGCTTGACGTATCCGATATACTCATCCGCTCCGATATCAACGACCGCAGCGAAAATTCGAGGATCGCCGTCTATATCTGTATCGCCCGGCTCGCTAACAAAGGCCGGATCGCCGGCGCTTATGCACGGCGAGTCCAACAGCAGGTGATAGTCATTGCTCTGCGACCCGGCGAAGAGCGGGTCCTAGGAGATATTTCCGTCTTTGCCGGTTCTGTCAATCTCGCCGTCAAAAATCTGCTCGCCGGTTTGAAGATCCATCGATCCGTAGTTGCCCCCGGCATTGTCCCAGACATTGTTAAAAGCGACCATATCCTCCCCGGTACTGAACGAGAACAAGCCACCCCCGGATTTGGCATTGCAGATAATATTGTTTACTATCCGGACAAGACCAAGCTCAGGGCTGGATTCGGTGTAAACATTGCCGCCGAAGCCGCCTCCGACGCCGGGAAGCGCGAGGCTTGCATCGTTAGATACGATAGTATTGTTTACCAATCGCCCTCCCAGCAACATGATAACACCGCCGCCGACAACAGCAGAATTGTCGTATATCAAATTGTTGCTAATTCTTGTATCTCCCAAATATAGCATTATTGCGCCGCCGGCGTAGCCCGAATTGTTCTTAATGATGTTGTTAGTAATGATCGGACTGGATTCGACACAAGCGATTCCGCCGCCGTAGCCTAATGCGACAGGTAGATCATTCTCCATCCTTAGCGGACCGATGTTATTCATAATCACATTGGCCCTGATTGTCGGCGATGAGTTCAAACAATATATGCCCGCCCCCCAAAGAACGTAATCTGCCTCCGGAATCGCAGTGTTGGTTGTGCCGTATCCTCCGGCGATAGTAAAGCCGGTCAGCACCGCTTCGGAAGTCTCGCCATTCTCGAAGGTCACTACGCTACCCTCGCCGTCGCCGTCGATGGTTGTAGCGGCGACAATTTCAGGATCGTCCGGATCGGTGCCGGTGAGGACAATGTTCTTGCCGAGAAAATTGATGGTCTCGAAATACGTGCCCGGCTCGACTACGACCACGTCTGCGTCATTGCAGTCGTCGATTGCCTGCTGAATAGTCGTGTAGTCGCCCGGAACCGAGCGGATTGCTGCCGATGCAAGTGTCGCCGCGATTAACAGCGTGGCAAGACCCAGTAGAACCGATCTTTTCATTCTTTCTGCCCTTTCCGGTAAGCCTGACAGGTTCAATGCGGAACGGACGCGACATGCGATATCGCACAGAGCATCATGGAAATTCTTAGGCCCGCCTCCTTAATCCGGCCACATACTACCTTAACATAAAGGTGGTTGATTCTGCAAGAGATTCCTGCCCACATCCTCAGTTCCTGTCATCAAAATAGCCTGTCGTCTATACATAAAGGACGTCCGGCAGTGACTTTCGTTGCAAAGTTTTTAGTTTTTGTTGGAAAATCAGCCCGGTAATTCCGATTTGCAGTTGTTGTTACGAACCAGGCGTGGAGATGTTGTCGGCTATTTGGGGACCGGCAGGTCGAGTTCGGCGAGGACCTTCTTCATGTCCTCCCAGACCTTTCTGCGGTTCTCCTGCGAGTAGTTTCGCAGCAGATAGGCGGTATGATACGTCGCCATGAGCTTTACGGGGGGACGGCCGATCCCAGTGTAGTATTCGTGGAACTGGCCCCGCAACTGGCCTATCGATTTGGTGCTGTTGAGCAGCGTCTTTGCCGCGTGGGCGCCGAGCGCGACGATAATCTCGGGATCGATTATCTCAATCTGTCTCTGGAGGTAGGGCAGGCAGCTTATTATCTCGTCGGCCCTGGGGTCGCGATTTTCCGGCGGGCGGCACTTCAAGATGTTGCCTATAAAGACATCGCTTCGTTTGAGCCCGCAGGCATTGATGATTTTGTCCAACAACTGGCCCGCCCTGCCGACAAAAGGCCGGCCCTGCGCATCTTCGTCGGCGCCGGGAGCTTCCCCCACGAACATTATGCGGGCGTCGGGATTACCCTCGCCGGGAACGGCGTTTGTTCGCGACGAGCCTAAGTCGCACTTGCAGCATTGACGAACCTCTTCGGCAATCTTTTCGAGTTCGGCGGCTTTCCCGGCAACAACCATTTTGTCCTCCCGATCTTGTGATTCGAGTGTCCGGGCCTTGCCCCTGAGAGCGAAGCCCGTGAAAAACTGCTCGGTCTCAAGATGCTGGCGAACAACTTTACTAATGTCAACCTCTTTTCCCATCGTCAAGAATTGTAGCGAGACATCCGGAGCCTGGCAATAAAGAAGGAAAAAGTAAAAAGGCAAAAGGCAAAAACTTTTGATTTTTCCCAGGGCTTGCTCTTGATTAGTAAAACTGATATTGTATCGTCCGTAGATTGTGAAGTGGTGATTGCGTTCTTGCCGGCGATAATCATTAGACGAGCTTATAGTGCACATAGAAACGTTGAGAATATTCTGTGATCTGGCGGATTTACGAAGCTTCTCGAAGACAGCCGAGAAGCATCTACTGAGTCAGTCTGCGGTCTCGCAGCAGCTTGCCCAACTTGAGCTGGGGCACAAATGCCAGTTAATCAACCGAAAGAAAAGGCCGATCGAGCTTACCAGGCAGGGCCGGCTCCTTTACCAGGCCTCGAAAGACATGCTGGACAGGTACGAGGAGCTGAAGAGTGAGCTAAGCGCCCTGCAAAAATCCTCTATGAGCAGAATAAACGTTGCCGCGATCTTCAGTATCGGCATGCACACGCTGCCTGACTACATTAAGAGGTTCATGGTCCGCAATCCGAACGTCAACGTCCATGTCGAGTACTTCAGCGCCGGTACAATTTACGAGCTGGTTCTGACGGGCCGGGTGGACATCGGTCTTGTGGCCGTTCCCAGGAGGGACAAAAGGCTCGACGTATATGAGTTCGAGGATGAGCCGCTCGCTCTGGTCTGCAGTCCGAAACATCCTTTGTCGCGGGAATCGCTGGTTGACATTCACCGGCTGCAATTTGAAAAATTCATTGCTTTCGAGAAAGATGTTCCAACGCGGGCGTGGATAGACGGCATCCTGGAGCGTTACAATACAGCAGTGCGTCCGGTGATGGAATTTGACAACATCGAAACAGTCAAACGGGCGGTAGAGATTGATTCGGGTATCAGCATACTGCCTCGGACTGCCATCCTTCAGGAAGTCAGCGACGGGACAATAAAGGCTATTGGCTTCTCGAATGAAGAGTTTGTCAGGCCTACGGGCATAATCGTTCGCAAGGGTAAGATATTGAGCCAGGCGGGGCGATATCTTATCGAGCTGCTGCGCAAAAGAACCGAAAGAGAGATTTAGCAGACGAATGCCATGACAATCAGAGTTGTAATATTCGATCTGGATGGGACTATCACCCAGCCTTATTTTGACTTTGACGCTATCCGCGAAGAGATCGGGCTGGCCAGGGACGCCGGGCCCGTCCTGGAGTCGATGGAGAAAATGACTGCGCAGGAGCGTCAGGAAGCCGAGAGGATACTCCATTATCATGAAAACAAGGCTGTGGCAGAGTCGCAACTGAACGCCGGCGCCGAACAGACGCTCTCGGCGCTTCGTGCGGCGGGGATTCATATCGGCGTACTGACGCGCAACACGCGGGACAATGCTTTGACCATTGCGCGCAAGCACAACCTTCGGTTCGACGCGGTTATAGGACGAGAGGACGGGCCGGTCAAACCGGATGCATTCGGCGTCGTGCAGTTGTGCCGGCAATTCGGCGCTGAGCCTGAGGAAACTCTTGTCGTAGGCGATTACCTGTTCGACTTGCTTTGTGCAAAGGCCGCCGGTGCAGTTGCAGTGCTCCTGGCCAACCACAATCGGGCCGGTGAGTTCGCCGAACATGCGGATTTTTGTGTCGAGAACATCAGCGAGATACTTGAGATTGTTGCAAACAGCAATAGCACATAATGCGTAGAAGCCTGAGGAAGGAAGACTAATGGACAGAAAGATTATGACAAAAGCAGTATTTGCCTTTTTATTGGCCGCTGGCGCGTGTTTGGCCTGGGAGCACCCGAAAAGCTGCGACGTGCATCGGAAGGACCCGAAAGTTGACGCGGTTCTGGAACAACTGAACAAGAAAACAGGGGAACTCAAGTCATATCAGTGCCGGATCGAGTATGAATACATCCAGCCGCTTCTTGAGTCAAAATCGCTGTGGAGAGGCGTCTTGTACTATTCGAGGTCAGGCCGGAAATCCGCACTGAGGATAAACTTCAACACGCTCAAACAGGAGGACGAGAAGGAGCAGAAGAACGTTGAGCAGTATATCGTCGTTGACGGCTCCCGACTGACTCATCCCAACCGCCAATTGAAAGGCGTCTGGCTTGCGCACGTCGATCACCAGATCGAAGAAGCCAAGTATTACCAACTGGCCGAGCCGAACGACTCGAATGAGCCCGTGGACGTCTTTGATTTGGCGAGCAAGAATTTGCCGATGCTCGGCTTTAGCAAAACAGAGGACTTGAAAAAACAGTTTTTTATAGAGCTGGTCGAGCAAAAAAAGGGCAAGTCGGGAGATTTTACTCAAGTGAATCTGAAGGTTAAGCCGAATTCGGTTTATAAAGATGACTATATTTCCATAGATTTTTGGATCGACAAGAAATCGGGCCTGCCGGCAAGAATCCGTGCCATCAAGACCGAACCTGAACCTCCGTATGGGGACATCTATGAGATAAGATTTCTCAAGGCAAAGGTCAACAAGGGCATAGACAAAAAGGTCTTTGAGTTCAAAATACCGAAGGGGTTCGGCGAGCCGGAAGTAATTCCGCTGCCGAAGAAGGGTAAATGGGGGCAAGATGGTCTCGGCAACATTGACCCATGAGGATTTTCAGAAACTAATCGCAAAACGTGCCCAAACACTGTTGGGCCTTGCGAAGCATCTATCGCAGTGCCAATCGACCAGGGAAATCATGACACGTCCGCTTATGGGCGCCTTGCTGTCGCAATCCACGCAGCTTGAGGAGTTTCTTGACGCGTACGGAGCCGGCGGCAACTGCCAATGGTGCGGGATCAGAACACTGACCGCCGCGATCAAGCATTTCTCCGATGCGAGCTACGAACTGCTCCACATCCTGTACTGGCTGCCCGCCTACCGCCTTTTGCCGATCGAGCAGGATTTTGTCAAGGCCACGGACAAAACACTCGAGTTTACAGCCGACGTGCTCTTGCATATAGCAAACCGAATGCTCGCCAGGGCCGTGGAGCTTGGTCTTCCGGTTCCGGAAGAAACTTTGCGTGAGCAATCTTACACAGAAGAGCTTACTCCCGGTCGGCTGCCGCGCAACTGCGAAACACGCAGGGTCGAGACGGTCTCCGAATCCGTAGCTCTTCTGACTACTGCTTTTCTGAACCTTGCGGTGGAAAGCAAACATGTTCGAGCCGCCGGCCAGGCGAGGCCCGAAGAATATGCCGCCTACGCCGCGGACTCGGTAAGCGAGGAGGAGCTGCGCAGTCTCGAGCTTCGCTTCCACAACCTTCAGTCGCTGTACGATACGTTTGTCTCCGGCACCGAGGCGGAACAGCTTGATACGGATTTGCCGGTTCTCAGAGGGCACATAAGTGTTGTCTTTCATCTTTTCAGGACGGCGACGCTGTTCGCTCACCATTACGAACGGCACGTGAACAAGCAGCCGTGTGGTTCGAAGGGCCGGCAGGAACCCCTGGTAAAAGCCGAGCCATTGCTGGATGTGCTGATGATGTACTCGGTTGCCCACATCAGCTCGTATATCGGTTGCGCGGAAGATTTGTGCCGTGAAATGCTCAAACGCTATGCCGAGGTGGACCGGATCGAGGTCCCGGTACCTCCGTACCGTGGCTTCCACGTTCGCCCGTCCACGCTGATTTCCAAACTTGCCCGGCACTACGGAAGTGAGCTGCAGATGGAGCTTGATGAGGAGGTTTATGATGCCAGATCGCCGCTCGAACTGTTTCGCGCCAACGAGAGGATTAACGCTCAAAAACGACGGTGGCTGTCGGCGGAAATCGTCCGCCTCAAGCTTGTCCAGGAAGGGTGGGGCCAAAGGGAGACAGGTCTTGTTGTTCGCGATGTAGTGCTGGCGTTGGCCGGCCGCAGCAAACTGATCCTCTACGAGCAGCCGCTGCGGTTGCCCCAGGAGCCCGCTTGCAAGGAAGGGACGTTGCTGGAACAGGTCATTGAAGAGATGGCAAGATTGCTGGCGATGGGCAAAATCGACGTGGACGCCAAATTGACAGCCTGTTTTGTCGGCGACAAACGCGTTCTGGCCGCCATCGAGCTGCTTGCAGAATCCGGGTACGGCGAGGACAATTTCGGTAACAACATTGCGCTGCCGGAGGAGCTTGCCTATTTGCGCCGCTGAGCAAGTCGAATCACGCCTGTCGCTTGCGAAAGAGCATACCGGAGACACCAAAGCAGAAGGCAGCAGAAGTGGCAGAGGGAATATTCATAATAAAATATTGATTTTTTTTGCAAAAAGGGCATTTTTCTTTGACAAAGCGATTTGGCACGGTTAAATTTCAATTGATTCAACCCTGCTCTTACTATTTCAAACTTGCAAAATGGAGATTATTTTGATGCAAGAATATGAAGATCTTAAAGTGCTGGTTGCTGAAATTGAAGCTGACATAAGCAAAGCCGAAGGTGGCAACAAGGCCGCAGGGACGCGTGTTCGCAAGCAAATGCAGAGAATCAAACAGGCTGCTCAGCTTGTTCGCAACTCCATCCTTGAGATCCGGTCGGCTCAATAGGCCTTCGCCGGTATTCGTACAGACCTGTTGACTGCGCGTAGCGCGTGGTGTTTTTTGCGTGATGTGCCATGCGTGCTGTCGTATCGTTTGCTAACAGCTATGACGCGGCAGGTGGTATGCGGGCGCAGTGGCTTTTTTTGGGATCAACAATGCCGCCGCCATTACTATTTGATTTGTCGCAGATAGACCTTGAAGCGGAACCCGTCTTCGATAAAGAAGCCGTAGAAAGGGTAAATCCCCAGCAATTCGAGATGCAGCAGCTCGACGGCATCCTTTGGTGTAACAGGGAAAAATCCCTGATTTTGGGCTACAAAGACGTAACCGAAAGCGAATTCTGGATTCGCGGCCACATCCCGGGCCGGCCTCTGATGCCAGGGGTAATAATGGTCGAGGCCGCGGCCCAGTTGTCGAGCTTTTTTCTCAAAGAGATTTACAAAGAGCAGGGATTTATAGGCTTTGCCGGCATAGAATCGGCGAAGTTCCGCTCTGTGGTCGAACCAGGCCAGAGATTGCTGCTGCTTGGCCATATCACCAAGTACAAGCAAAGAAAGAACACCTCACTCGTCACAATGGCCGTACAGGGAGTTGTTGATGGGATGATGGTATTCGAGACAGCCGTCTCGGGTATGCGCATTTGAGTGATTCTGTTGCCTGATGGTCTGGCTCTTGTCTGGACCTAATGCCCGGATCTGATGGTATCAACCCGGGATTTCCCACGCACGCTGTACTAAAAGCACTCCCGTGCACTTCAAGCCCGATTCTGAGCAAATCTCATCTCACTTTTGCATTTCTTGCACTGGCTCGCCAAGCCATCCTTCGTCGACGAATTCTTATGGAACTCGCTTAACGCCTTCCACCGCCCACATTGTCGGCATTGCTTGGCCTTCACTTCATCCTCAACTCGCTTTTGGACCTCGTATCGGCCACCTGTGCCCACGCCACCGGGCATCTCACGTTCGAGCACTTCCTGCCGGAGCGGTTCGTTGACAGCCGCCGGCTCGGCGCCTTTCTGCTCCGAAAATCTGCCAGATAGCATGCCTTTGTGCTCGAGCCGTTCAGCGGCAACTGTCAGCTCGGTGATTTCGTGCTGGAGCTGCTTGTTGGCAGTGGTCAAAACGGAGATCTCCCGCACGAACCGTGCTTCAGTTTGGTCGCGTTCGATGATTTCGAGTCGGAGTTGTTCGACCTCGGCATCTGACTTTTCCAACCGTTTCGTAATCCTACGCACGTTTTCTTGCCGTACGTATCTGTTTTTTTTGTCGCCGCCTAATCTGGAGCCTATGATGGACCGGCCCTTCGGGATGCGATTTGTACGGAGAAATCTCGCCTTTTCTCGTCGACGTCGTATCGCTACCATGAATATTAGCAGGACTGTCGCCGCTGCTGCTATCGTTAGCAACTCCCAATTTTCCCACTGCCGATCATATAGCAACAACACATACTGCTTAATTGTGTCCACCAGGCTTTGTACGGTCATCTCGTTTTTCCACCTCCCAATCTAAGGCAATTCCTTCATATAGCACAACGGCGCTGAGCCGATTCGCTCACAGACAGAACCACTGAAGAGCATTTCCCAGGTTTCCCATTCACCGGTAATTACGCAGCTAACCTGCAAATACGCACCGATCAAGAAGAAAACCAACTCTTTTTACATCCGTATGTTAAAGACAGAAGAATCCTCTTTGATGTGAGAGAAACCCACCGTGAGCGAAACGTCGGGTTTCTCACCACCCTTCTTCCAAAGCCCATTCTGCCCGAATAAACCGCATTTGTCAAGGGAAAAGTTTGCGATCATCCTTTTCTATCGAATTAAAAGGGGACATTCTACTTTTTAGTTGACGAAGACAAAGATCTTGAATATCTTGCCCTCATGCCAAGAACTTCCAGGGCAAGCGTGGGAAATATTTGCTACCATGTCATCAATCGCGGCAATGGAGGGGCGGCGGTTTTTCACAAGGAGGCCGATTATCTTGGCTTTACCGAAATTATAGGTCAGGCGTGTAAGCGCTTGCCATTGCGCGTGGTCAGTTGGTGCTTGATGCCCAATCATTTTCATCTGGTTCTATGGCCGCACGAAGACGGCGACCTGAGCAGGTGGATGCAATGGCTGATGACCTGTCACGTCCGCCGCTATCATCGCCACTATAACACCAGCGGCCACGTTTGGCAGGGGCGTTTCAAGGCCTTTCCGATCCAGCAGGACGGCCACTATTTGACCGTTCTGCGATACGTCGAAAGCAATCCGCTGCGGGCGAATCTGGCAGAACGTGCCGAAGAGTGGCAGTGGTCGAGCTTGCACGCCTTAACTAATCCCGGCGAACATTCTTTTTTGTCGAGTGGCCCTGTCGAGCGGCCCGACAACTGGTTGAGCATGGTTAACCAGCGGCGGCCGGAAGCCGAACTCGAAGTGATTCACAACTGCCTCAAGCGGGGATCGCCTTTGGGCGATGATCCTTGGGCAAGAAAAATCGCCGCAAGACTCGGACTACAAAGCTCCCTGAACCCAAGAGGCAGGCCGCCCAAGAAAGCAGAAAAGTAGAATGTCCCCTTTTTTCCCTCTATATTTCGCGGTTCATTTAGACTTTCATCTCCAGCGGTCCCCAACCATTGCGAGGCTCGCGCCAGGCCAAATCGTTGATCTTCGGGTCGCTGATGATCTTGCCGGCTTCGTTCAACTCGAGCTTCTTACCCGCCCGGGCGCAGAGGTTGCCGAGCTGGATGTTTGCGCACATTGGACCGGAGTAGCTGTAGTTGGACTGACTGAACTCCCGCGGCCTCTCGCCCTTACAGGCCATGAGGAACTCCTCGTGGTGTCCGGGAGAACGCTCAAGCAGTTGGGGTGGATTGCCAAACTTCGCGTGCCTCTCCAGTGGGAGCAGTCGCGCTTCTCCCCAGTAATCACCTTCAACCAGCATTTTGCCCTTGGTGCCGTAGATCAGATTTCCGGTTCTCGGCAGCCTCATTTTGCGGCCTTTCGATGCGAGTTCCTCGGGAGCCTCCGGCATGTAAGGCGTTCCGTCAGCTTTATTGCCCTCGTACCAGTAGGTGGTGAAACCGGGGCGCCCACCCTTAGCGCGGTAGGTGCTCTTGACGATCATCCCTTTCGGCCATTGGTCGCCAATCTCACCGTTCATTTCAACCGGCTCGGCGGTGGCTGCGTAACCTGGTTTCATGATCGAGTAGATACCGTCGGTAGTGTGGCAGGCCATATCGCCCAGGGCGCCTGACCCGAAATCGACGATGCCTCGCCAGGCAAATGAATGATAGATGGATTTCCCGACGTGCCGGTCTTCAATGTCGGGGCCTTTGCGATACTTGGCGATGAAAGGCCGCATCGCCGCTGGGCCGATCCATGCCTCCCAGTCGAGTGTCTCGGGTACCGGGTCGGAATAGGCCGGACGCTTGTAGCCCTGGGGCCAGACCGGGCGATTGGTCCAGGTGTGAAATTCCTTGATCTCGCCGACTGCACCGGCCTTGACGTATTCGTAAGCAGTCCTCCACCCATTTCCGGCGTGGCCCTGGTTGCCCTGCTGGGTGACGACTTTGGGATTTTTGGCGTAAGCCGCCGCCAGCAACTGTGCCTCACGGACCGACCAGGTCAACGGCTTCTCGGTGTAGCAGTGAATGCCCATGGAAACGGCGGTCATCGACGGAGCAAAATGGGTGTGATCCGGGGTCGCCACGAAAACCACGTCGATTTCCTTGCCGTGCTTTTCGAAGACTTTCCGCCAATCCGTATATCCTGCCGCCTGTTCCCAGCCTTTCTTGCCGTGGACGCCGCCCCACCGGCCTTTGTCCACCTCGGCAAAGGCGACACATTGAAGGCCTGCCCCGTGGGAAAAGCCCGTATGGGCGTCTGCCCGACCGCCGGCAGCGATAAATCCCACCTGGAGTTTTTCGTTGAGTCCCTGGGCCCGCAGGAGGCTCGGGAAACCGATAGTACATGCGGCACCAACGGCAGCGCTGCGTTTGACAAACTGACGACGTGTAATGTTCGACATGATCTTGGCTCCTTAACTTTTAGTGAGTGATAGAATCGACCCTTATTTTAGTCGTATCCGGCCGGTTACGACCCCGAAAACAGCCTTGCACAGCGTTAGCACATGATTCATATATCCTACTCATAAATGCCAAACCAATCAAGGCCTCCCGTTCCTGAGCTCGTCGGGTACATTTATTCATAAAGTGCTCAAAGGACAACATCTAACCAGTTGCCAATTCAGTTACTCATATTATCATTTAGATTTAAAGCATGCAAGCTCCATCTGGAGGCGCAGAGCGGTTTCCATTCATGAACTTTCCATGAGCCTTTTCGGTGTATTCTGTGATCCGTCGAAAGCAATCCGCTGCGGGCAAATCTGGCGGAACGTGCCGAAGAGTGGGAGTGGTCGAGTTTGCATGCCCTGACTAACCACCGCGACCATTCTTTTTTGACGAATGGCCCTGTCGAGCGGCCCGACAACTGGTTGAGCATAGTAAATCAGCGGCGGCCGGAAGACGAACTCGAAGTGATTCGCAACTGCGTCAAGCGGGGATCACCTTTAGGCAATGACCTTTGGGCAAGAAAAACCGCAAAAAGACTCGGGCTACAAAGCACCCTGAACCCAAGAGGCAGGCCGCCCAAAAAAGCAGAAAAGTAGAATGTCCCCTTATTCTCCCCTTTCTCCCCTGTTTGCGTTTCTTGGCAGATTTTTTACTTGAATAAACCAGAACGACAGCATAAATTTGCTGTGGCGGCGATATTCTGAATTTCTTGAGCCAAAGGCGAAGGCTCTCCGGCGCACACGTTGTTCGCCGGGCGTTGAGGGCAACGGAGTGATGGATAGGTCTTGGCCATCATAGCCGAAGTGCTCGAAGTCCCGTAAACGGCCTTTGAATGACGAGACGGGTGGGATTTTACAAGGAGATCGTATGTATATTGTCGGATTGCGCTCAAATAGTGCCTTCGGTTCAAATGAAATGAGGACATCTACCTATGGAAATTCCTCCTGAATCAAAACACTGGCTTCTCGCACACGACAAGGCAACTCTCAGGCTGCGAAGACTGATATGGTTATTAGCAGGTGCTTGCGCACTTGGCGCGGTTTACGGCTTTAATTATCGCGATATCCTGGCAGAAGAACATCGGTTGCTGCAAGACTTTATTTCTTCAGAATCGAACACTGAGCCTTACCGGCAACAACTAATCGAAGCATATCAATCAGAAAGAAATCCGGTGCTGCAGGAAGCCGCCTTATACCACCGACAAATGAGGGAATTGTATGAATCAGAAAAGGAGGAGTTGGCAAAGGCATTCATTTCTTCAATGTCGAACACCGAACCGAACCAGACAATCGAATCGTACCTATCAGAAGGACAGACGGTGGATATTAAGACGATTCCGACTCTTTGGTTTGCAGTACGCAATCATATAGCGAAAAACATGCCTTCTGAAGAGTTTGAAATTGAAGGATTCAAAGTTGGCGTGCTGATTGCGCTGCCCGTCCTGTACGGGCCAATTCTGATTCTTGGCCTTATTCTCTGCACCATACTCCAGATCCGTAAACTCCACACGATATTGCTGCCCATAGCATCACCGGACAGTGAAATTCAATTGAAACTCAATTCTGTCTATTTTGACCGCATAACAACGCGCTATAAACAAAGATGGCGACTTCACGTGTTATCCTTTGGCCTAATAATACTGTTTCTGACCATTCTGGGCCCTCTGATATTCACGTCAATCCGCACCTTCACAAAACTAGATACCAGGATAGAAATCAACGAAAAAGGGTACATCACAAGTGATCTACAAGTCGATACAACACCGATTAGGTTTAACTCAGAGCCGACCGTAGTTAACCACGCGTCCGTATTGTTTTTCATCTCAATAGCGTTGTGGCTTGCATTGATTCTTATCTCTGTTCGGATTCCACATTACGCAAATAAACACGCCCAGAAAGAAATGGAAGCCGTCAAAGCCGGTGTTGACGTTGAGGGCGAACCTAACATTTCGCTGAATAAGGACGCACCGTGAACGGGGGACTCCTCAGGTCGGCCGTTAAGTTTCAACAATTACCATATAGATTCCTAGAGTAAAAGATAGAGATATTGTCAAATGTTGTGGATGAGATTTTTTCCGACCTAAGTTCGAAAGGTAAAGGGGGACAAAGGTAAAGGGGGACATTCTACTTTGATTTGGGTTACAGAGCCCAAAGGACGAACGATGAGATACGAAAGCAGAAAGTAGAACAGTTGACCGCAGTGGACAAGAACATTTATTTGAAACCGGCAGCAGACTGTTTATCGGCATTGGCCTCTTCACCTATTCTCCTGCTCGCCTGTTCCACTGCTCTATTTTTTGCTGCCGCAAAAAATAGCCCCAAGGGGATTCGAACCCCTGTTGCCGGGTTGAAAACCCGGTGTCCTAGACCTACCTAGACGATGGGGCCAACCGGACTTACTCCATACTGATTGCCTCTTCCGGGCAGGCGTCAACGCAAACTCCGCAATCAACGCACTCTTCATTAACCTGGGCCTTCTCTTCGGCCATGCTAATCGCTTCGGTCGGACACTCTGACACACAAGTTTCGCAACCAGTGCACTTTTCTGCATCTACGTTTGCCGGCATTTCCACAACCCTTTCAAAAAAACACTACAACTTTCCCATAACCTTCATTATTACAAGAATACGGCATGTTACAAAATTACACTCACATTTCAAACGATTTTTTGAAGAAATTTTTTCGGCGACCGGGCACCTCAGAAATGACTCTCAATCCCGCCAAAAGCCGGTTTTCTCACCCGTTGCCCCCCTCTGCCCCGGCTACCATTTACTTTGACTGAGACCTGCCCGACAATGCAATAGCCAAATCCCGGACGGATTTGCTGCGATCATTTTTCGCCGTCCAGTCCAGAACCTTGTCGAATTGCCCGTCCGCTCGGTTGGCCAGCAGGTATATAGCCATCATGCGAACAGGCCATTTGGCGTCATTCAGATTCTCTGCCACGACGCCGATCAGTTCGTGGTCTAACGGCAAAGAAAGCATCTCTGTCATAGTGTGGACCTTGACGATCCACTCATTCTCGGCAGAGTTTCGCAGGAGTCCTGATTCGTGCAACAGCGCACTTCTCATCAAATCCGCGGCCCAATCGGCGTACATTACTCTGTACGGCAGCTTGCGCTTTGACATTTCATGCTGCTCGGTCATAAGGCCGGTGAAAAGCTGTGCGGTCTTGATTTTTTGTTCAACGGGCGCTCTTGATATTGAGTTGAACCGGTCCCTCAGATATTTGCCGGTGAGTTTGAAGCCCGGACGCCTCACACGCGCACCGGCAGGCTTTATATGAGTGAGTCTGTTGGCAATCTTGCCGTCATCCGTCATAACTGGATCGAGATAAAGCGTGAACTCTATATCCAGAGACGCCTGCGGATAGCTCAGAAGAGTCCTTCTAAGTTCACCCGTGAAAAGCCGCACGGGAAAGATGACACTGCGACCAGGCTCGGCAAGGAAGGTCGTGCGAATCTTAGTGAAAACCAGGTCCGGTATGTTCTTGCTGAGGTCTCCGCTTATGGCGGCATCGACTCTGATGTTGCCCTTGAACAAGCCGTCGTCGCTGATGACAAAAGGCTCGGAAGAGTTGTTCACCACGGCAACGATACCGCTGAATTCATCGCCGTACGGAAACGTCTCGCCCTGAACATCAAGCCGGGCTGATATTATCTTCTCGGGAGCAATGAACACCGGGACGAAGGTCTTATCGAAAGCATTTTGCAAAGAAGCCAGGACGGCATTAGGATCGGTAGGCGGGACGTATGCTTTGCCCTGCCGGGCCAGAATCTCTTTGGCGCGTTCGGCGGCAAAAGAACCCGGATCTTTGGTGATTGCGGAGCTCAGGGTTTCGATCGCCAGATTTACCTGGCCGTCGGCAAGCTGAATCTGACCCAGCGCCAAATCTGCGATTTGATTTCGCTCCTGATCCTTGAGAAGGGGCTTTGCCCACTCTATCTGCTTGTCCGTGACAAGTGCATAAGCCAAAAGAGCCGACGTCACAGGCGAATTCTCGGCCGCCCAGGCTTCGTTAGCCAAAGGGATCGCCTTGCCCGGGATCGGCAATGTAAAGCAGTAGAACCAGGCAAGTTGTTCGAGATAGGCCTGCCTCGAGCGTGAGCTCTCGGACGAGCCTGAATCGCTTATGCTTCGGCTTGTCGCTGGCGCCGCAAGCATCTGTTTGGCCTTTTCTTCGGCTTCCCGAAAAATCTGCGTCGCCAGCTCGACGTCGCCGATCTTGATGGCGGCTTTACCCGCAATGGCCTCAAGTCGCAGGTCAAATCCTCTTTCCTGCCGGATGAGCTTGGCAATCCGCAGGCACTTTGATGTGCTACGCTTCGTGTTGTAGTTGCTGATCGCCCAGGGTAGATAGATACGGGCGGGAATAGGCTCGGACTCATACAGATATCGGAACAGATTAGTGCAGTATTCATAGCCGGCCGCAGCCGTTTGGTAAAGCTGCAACTGCTCCGCGAAATTCGCAAACGCGATAGCCGCTTCGATGTCCGACGGATTCTCGCGCAATGCCAATCTCAGACGTTCAAGACGCACCGCCGGCCCGATCTGCTCGGGCGCCAGCTCGGTTAACTTGTCAAACGCCAACTTGTTATACCTGTTATTCTTATAGGCCTGCATAAAGTGAAACTCGGCGGCTTTCGAATCGGCCTTTTCGGCCTTCAATAAGCCAAGCATCGTGTCCAGTTTGGAACTCAGGATAATGTTATTGGGGCCTACGGTTTTCAGCAACTGTCCGAGAAGCTTCTCCCGCTCCTCGCGCGAGTTCATCCGTTCAAGAAGGTACACAATGGCTTTTTCCGCAATGTCGAGGTCGGCGGACTGATCTACATAGTCAACAAGCAGACTATACACCAGGTTGAAATGGTCCCGCCCCGCTTGGCGGCAGGCAAGCTCGATCAGCAGGCCGCGGGCCTGCCTGGCGTCGCTGTTGAGCTTCACCGCGGCAGCGAGCAGCGCAATCGCCTGCTCTATTTCGGATCTCTCGGCATCTTTGGAGCCGGCCAGATTATAAGCAATTTCATAGAATCTTCCGCTGACCGAAGGTGAAAGCAGCCCATCCGATTCGAGCGATGAGCCTGCTGCCGGGATCGATCCGGTCGCGCCGGGATTTGCAGCCAATTGCTGCGAGCCGCCTGTGATTGGTCGTTGAGCACGGACCGGCAGAGCAAAGAATAGAAGTGCCAAGAGCACTAACAAAGAAGTTTTCCCGCACATCTGCTTCTCCCATGAAAGTGCGAAGACCCATACTTTGCATCGATACATTTCAAGCACCCGCTCCTCCTGCCTCAAACATAATGATAAACCGTAAATTTATGCATCCAAATCTATATCATTTAGCCGCTCATAAGTCAAGCAGCGTCGGCACAAAAATGGCCGTTATTGCCGGCTAATGCTCCTGATGGGCCTTGCCGCCGGCCAACAGAGAAAGCATTTCGATCCTCAGCAACTTCGCCGCCAGTGCATAGACGCCTGCCGCCAAGGGCACAACGACTGCAAGTCTCAAAACATCGAAGCCCGTACCGTCGGGCAGCCCTCGGCACAGGTACAAGAAGCATTTTCCAACTGTGTACATAATAATTGTTGCCGCAAGTGTCTTTACCAATACAGTCAGTACGCCGTCCAGTATGGAAGAGCCGAACCTTCTGCGAAGCGCAGAGATAAGAATCACAACCTGTAAATACGAACACATCGCTGTTGAAATAGCCAGGCCGGCCGTGCCCATAAACCATATCAGCGTAAGATTAAGAACAATATTTACACACACCGCTATCAAAGCGCTTCGGGCTGGCATTTTGGAATCCTGCATCGAATAGAAGGCCCTGGTGACGACCTGCTGCATAAAGAAGCCGCATAATCCAAACGAGTAAAAGAATAGCACCCCTGCCGTAAGCGTTGTGTCACTGCCTGTGAACTGTCCTCGTTCAAAGATCACCGAAATCGCCAGGTTGCGCACCAGCAACAATCCTGCCGTCGCGGGCAGCGCGACAAAAACAGCGCCTCGGATACCGCGTGAAATGGTCCTGATCAGGGCGTCGAAATCTTTTCTCGCCGCCTCGGCGCTCATTACCGGGAAAATCGCAGTGGCCAGAGATATACCTAAGACCCCCAGTGGAAACTGATATAGCCGCTGTGAGTAAAAAAGCTGAGAGACAGCCCCTTCCCACATCGGGTACCTGATTTCTCTACCGAACAATAAGAATACTTCGCCCTTTTCCGGTGAACCTGAAAACCACAAGGCGATAAAATCGTCGGCTAATGTGTTTATCTGTGTAACCGTCAAACCGAGAATCATCGGCCCCATAAGGACAATAATCTTCCTGAACGCCTCCGACCTGACCTGCCAGGCCGGACGAATATAGATTCCGCGTTTCCGCAATGGCTGAAGCTGCATGAACAACTGAGCCAGCCCGGCAACAAGGACTGCTGCGGCAACGATAAAGACCAGACTGCCCGGCTCTATCCTAAAGCCCCATCCGCCGATGCAGAGCGAACTTATGATAAAAATGTTCAACACAATCGGCGCCGCCGCCGGCATGGCAAAGTGCCTGTGCGCATTGAGTATCCCGGCAAGGATAGCCACGACACAAATTAGAATCGTGTACGGCAGCATTATTCCGCTAAGAGCCAGCTTGAGGTCGGTGCTCGGAAGAATGCTGAAAATCTTGTAATAGCCCCAGATAACCCCCTCGCCGAGCAAAACGATCCCGGCAAGGAGCAAGAATATTACCGTCACCACAGTACAGGCCAGTTTCTTCGCCGCTTCGGGGTCTTTTTGCAGTTGTTCGCTGTACACAGGTATCAGCGATGAGGATGCCGCTCCTTCCCCGAAGAGCCGCCTTGCCAGATTGGGGATTTTGAATGCTATTACCCAGCCGTCCATCAGACCGGCGGCGCCGAGGAAATACGCGAACGCCATGTCACGCAACATGCCGAAGACCCTGCTGATGGTCGTAAGGCCCGCAATTTGTCTAAAACCTTTTATCATCTATAAGTTTTTATCGGGTGATTCAAGGGTTGAAGTCCACGTATTACAGATCACGCTTTGGGCGCGACGCTGAAAAGCCTGCACCGGCCGATATTGTTCAGCAGTCCTATCGAAACCATGCTCACCAGCAGGCTCGATCCGCCGTAGCTGACCAGCGGCAGAGTCAGGCCCGTGATCGGCATCAGGCCGACGGTCATTCCGACGTTGATGAGTACCTCGACCACGAACATCGCGACAATGCCGACAGCGAAGAGTTTGCCGAACGGATCGGTGTTGTTGGCGACAATTTCCAGCCCGCAGCTTACAATGATAACATACAGCCCGAGCACGGCAAGACAGCCCCAGAAGCCCCATTGGTGGGCTATCACCGCAAATATAAAGTCGTTATGCCTCTCCGGCAGGAAACTGTACTTTATGAACGGCCCGTGCCTGAAGCCGTAGCCTTTACCGCCGTTTATCCCGCCGGAGGCGATGGCGTACTTCGACCGGATCAAATGGTAGCCCCAGTCGTTCTTCCACTGCTTGGTGCTGAATTTCGTGCCGACAAGAATCCTGCCCAGCGCTTCGTGCTGCTCGGCCTTTTCGCGGACCCAGGCGCTTTGCAGCAGCACACTGCTTATCCTGGTCCGCTGATAGCTTTCCATTTTATACCACAGCAGCGGACTGACCAGAAACGCCATGAGTATAATCAGCAGCAAATGCCTGACTTTCGCCCCGGCTACAAACAGCATCGTAAACAGGATCGGCATCATCAACATCACCGTCCCAAGATCAGTCTCGGGCAGGATGAGTACCATCGGCAGAAGCGCCAACGCAAACGGGCCTATCAGCGCCCGGAAGTTCCGATAATTGCTGCGATACCTCAGATACCACGCCAAAGCCAGAATATACGCGATTTTGCAGAACTCCGAAGGCTGAATTGACGGCAACGTCCGACCCGCTACGGTGATTGATATCCAGCGATAGGTGCCGTTTATCGGCTTGGCGAAAGGCAGGGTGACCACGAACTTGCTAACCAGCAGCAGCGCCAGCAGCACAAGTATCCCGGCAAGGAACCAGTAGCTCGCCGCCCCAAGATCCCTGTAATTGATCAAGTTGACGATTATGAAGCCGACCAGCCCCACCACGGCGAAGACGATCTGTTTTTTCCAATAGACGTCCAGACCCTCGTCCTGGCTCGCCGGGCTGTGCTCTGCCGGGTGGCCGACGGAGTAGATGGTAGCGATCCCGATCCCGAGCAGGAGTAAAGTAGCCGTAAGCAGGCACAGCCGCACGGCCAACAGTCGCCCTTTGAGAAAGTTGTACATGCCGAAAACATTAACACACAAAACCCAAAATTGCCACACTCAAGCAACGCGCCATGCGATATTTCGGTCTGCTCAAACAACGTAGGGTGCGATGAATCGCACCACTCACATAAGGCAAAATCAAAGATTAAAGTTCAAATATCAAAATTGCGGAATCCCGGCGTGCCGGGATGACTGTCTTCGATAGGTGCGATTCATCGCACCCTACCGGCTTGTCCCCGCGAAAGCAGGGGACAGGAATCCACATTCTCTGTGGGACCGAACAGGCTATTTGGCTGTCATTTTATCTCTTGACAGGCTAAGGTCTCTAAGTATTGTGTAAGGTCAAGGTGGCGGAATTGTATTGTTGGTAATGACGAGAAGTTCGGGATGTCATACGGACACTCGAAGGTATCTGGAGTCTTATACGGAAACTATATATGCATTGTTATGGGATAAAAGCATGATCAAAGAAGTATTTACCAATTGTCTTACGGGGCCATTAGCATACAGATTGCTTTCAGGAGGCCTGCTTCTATATATATTTGTATGGCTTTATTTCACTCATAGAATATATTCAGAACCTAAAGCAATTCTAACTGTGAGAAACTTTACTTATACAGAGAATTTCAATCAATTTAAAGCAGATATAACCCTCATAATTAACAACATTGATTCTTTAATTATCAGAAGTATGGCACTGCACTTTTGTCAAGATGTAGATATTCCCAATGCTCCCGTTACCACACCGATGCTTGTATGGCAAAATGCAGATCCTGTGACAATAACTGACAAACCATTTCACAAAACCGTATACTTTGGCTCCGATCGAAATGACATTGAATCTACATTGTCAGGATTTATCAACATCTTAGTTGAACCGGAAATAATTATTGAATACACGACAGTCTCTGGAGAAGATAAGGCTCTGTTTAAGAGGATAGGCAGAATCACAATATTTCCAAACTATACAGGTTTTAGTGGTACATTTATTGGTGAACCAATTAGACTGCCGCTATAACAAGCGAGTTCAAGGGACCTCGTACCTCGGCCCCTGACTCGGGAAGAATAAAGGGGAATAAAGGGGACATTCTACTTTTCTCCTGTTTGCGGCGGCTGGCGTCGGGGCTGTTGAAAAAGTCCCACCGTAAAGCCTGAGATTGCCGCGCGATTCTGCGAATCGCTCGCAATGACGTGAAAATGGAGCTTTTGTCATTGCGAGGAGCGTAGCGACGAAGCAATCTCACGTTTTTCAACAGCCTGGCAGCCACTGAGCGCACGCAGTAAGCAAAGTGGATGGTTTAAGACATTGTCGAATGTTGTGGATAAGGTCTTCCGGACTCATCGAAAAGGGCCTGTGGATTAGTTCCGTTGCATACTATCCAAGTCAGCCCAGCCTCCAAAGCATGTCCTGAGCGCAGCCGAATGGGCCAGATTCAGAAAATTCCCGGCACGTGGCCCTGGCGGACATCTGGCTTCGGCTGGGGGGGGGTGATGCAATGAAATAAACCTTGCCGAAGGCTAATCCTCACAAAATAATAAAATACTCTTGACGGCCAGTCTCTCGCAGTGTATGATAGATAGAGAACGAATATTGAATTTAGAATTTGGAATTGAGAATTGAAAAAAAGCACAAGTAGAAAGGCAGACGACAGGCAATCAGGAAACCGGGATATCAGGGGGTGGGAGGATAAGGCAAAAGTGAAAAGGTAAAAGTAAAAAGGCGTTGGAATATCGAATAATGAACAGGGAATGTCCAATGTAGAAGTGTAACTTAGAGCCTTAGTGTCTTCGTGGCTATGAGTCGATTTGAAAAAACAAAGCCAATTTCTTGTCTCGTATTGCGTATTGCGTATGTCGTATGTCGTGTTCTGAATCTAAGATTTTGCCTATTCCTTGTGCACCTCTCCGTGCCTCTGTGGCTATGAGTCAATTTGAAAAAACAAAGCCAATTTATCTCGTATTGAGTACTGCGTGCTGCGTACTGCGAAAAGGAATTTGAAAAAACAAAGCCAATTGTCTCGTTCTGAGTGCTGCGTTCTCCGTCAGGAGTCCCAAGGACTGCGTGCTGCGAAATGGAGTTTTGGAAAAACAAAGCCAATTGTCAAAAGGTTATATAATTGTATGCCCAGTAATATCAAGTAGTTACGCCAATATAGTGCCTTTGTGGCTCAAAAAAACAAACCCAATCACCGGCCTACGACCGGAAATCCGAAGCACTCCGTAAGTACCGTCAGGCACGCCTTGCGGCAGAGTCCCAAGGACGAAGCTCTCCATAAGGAGTCCTTAGGACGAAATCCTAAACAAAAACGCAATTCTCGGCGTTCTCCGCGCTCTCGGCGGTTAATAGAATTGAAAAAACAAAGCCAATTTGAGGAATCCGGTGTTGAAATGGCCGCCGGGGGGCGGTTTTCCGGCGTTTTTTGCATTTTTCTCTTGAAATGGATTGTGACTTGTGCTACGATGAAATTGATCTTCATCACCAAGATAGAGCAGAGTTCTTGGCTCTGCGAAGAAGAAAAGAAAAGGAAGGAGTTGCATCATGAAAAAGGTTTTTTTCGCTCTGTTAGTGGTCATGCTGGCGGGCCCGGTCTGGGCCGACGTAGCCATCATCGTGACCGACCTGGGCGACGGCAAAGCCGGTATCGACTACTCCGGGACCGAGTTAGCCAGGGCGTTTGCCCTGGACATCACGGTTGACGTCGGCGTTATCGAAGCGGTCACTGATTTTGCCGTCGGGGACGACAACAACGGCTACGGCATTTTCTTAGGCAGCTTCAGCCGGCACATTACCGTCGATGCCGCTACCGGCGAAGTAAGTGACTGGGCCGTGGAGGGTTACAGCCCCGTGGCTGACGCCGGCGATCCGGGTGCTCTTGGAGGCCTCGGGACCAACGGCATCACAATCGAGATGGGTTCGCTCTACGACACAAAAGCCCCACCGCTGGCGGGCAGGCTTTGTATAATCATCTGCAGCGAGCCTTGCAAGGTGACTGTAACGACCAACGCCACCCGCGGCAACGTGGTGCTCGAAAACACCTCGGAAGCAGTGGTGGACCTGACCGCCGCGACGGATATTCAGATCGCCGGCGTAGGCGGCTACACAGGCCCGCAGCCCGAAGAGTGGCAGGTGGTAGGCCAGCCCGATTGCTGGCTGTCGAGCATTAACCCGAGGCAGTGCCACGGTGACGCCGACGGCACGTCTCAGGGTAAGAACAAATTCTGGGTCTCAACCAACGACCTGGATGTTCTGATTGCATCCTGGAACAAGACCTTCGCTGAACTTGACGGCGAAATGGTCGGCAACATTCCGCTGATTTGTGCCGACTTCGACCACATGGCCCAGGGCAAGAATCAATTTCGTGTCTCGACCAATGACCTGGACATCCTGATCGCGAACTGGCAAGCTGCCGATTCTCCGGCCCCCAACTGTCCGTAATGACTTGGGGCGGGCAGGCATGGCAATTTGACAGCCGCAAAGTGCAAGAGACATTAGAGATTTAGAGCAGACTATGCTCTTTCAACAGGTTGGAAGGAGAAGATGATGAGAAGATTGGCAGTATTGATCTTTGTGCTCGCCCTGACATCGACGGCGAACGCTGTATTAATTGAGGTCGACGGCCAGGTCGGCCAGACCTTTGAAGTTCAGGAGAAAGCGACGATAACTGTTGTCAGCGAGGATGGCTCGAGCTGGCTGGGTTATCTTATCGTTGAGGCCGGCGGCGCCGGGGGGTTGAGCAACGTGCTGAAGCTGGATGCGGCAGGCAACATCGCAGATGCCGTGCCCTATACCGTCGAGCCTGAATGGGGGCTGGGCTTTGAACTGACCGTGGCAATGAGCCCCGGAGGAGATCCTGCCGTTGCCGCCGGGCCGCAGTTTAGCTTCGATTACACGGGCGCCGTGGGTGAGACCGCCAGGATTTCACTGTTCGTCGATCCGGAGTACACGACCCCGGTCGCTACTGTGAGTTTAGACGTTGTTCCGGAGCCAATGACGGTCATACTGCTTGGTCTTGGCGCTTTGTTCCTGCGCCGTCGCAGATAATACGTTGGCATCAGCCAAAATCCACAACTCAGTTAGCAAAGAGGCAGGTCTGACGGCTCGCCTCTTTTTTTGCCTTGCGGCTCGTGCCGGGCCTTCCTAAAATCTGCTCATCCTTTGCCGAAAACGGAAGTTCAACCGACAAATTGGAAGCGACCTATGAAACAGTTAGCGGTTTTGCTGCTTTGCGCTTTGTTCGCTTTTATGCTTAGCGGCTGCCAACCGTCTGCCAAGAAAGAAGCTGCTGTGGAGGTGGCCATCGACGGCAACGGGCAATTCCCGGACTTTCTCGTCGGCACGTGGAAAGCCGACAAAGGTGGTTGGGAGATCGTCTTCGAGCCGGATGGGACAATTTCCTCGGCGGTAGTCAGTCTGGGCGTAAGAATGAAACCCGGAGAGGTGAGTGTGGTTGCGAATAAAGGCGGCGGCAAGGGAGTGTTCGAGCCGGGCCGGTGGACCGTCCAATACTCACAAGAGCGGCGCGAGTTAATAGTGGAGATTGTAGTGGCCCGTTTTCGCACCGAGCTTCGGAGTCAACTGGGCGTCAACGTCGTGCAGGGTCAAAGACGAGATTTTTTCGTGGGTACGGTTCCACAAGACGGCCGGTTGTGGTGGACCAATCGGTTTAGTTTCCCTGAATCAGTTGTGGATACGAAGAAATATCGCGATCACAAGCTCACCTTCGATCCGAATGACAATCCGCCCGAAGAAATACTTTTCCAAAAGGTCGGCGAATCGAATTGAGCGGCTCTTGGTAGTCGAAGAAAAAGGATTGACATTTCCACCCTGTTATGTAATCATATCCTGAGTTAGATTTGTTGAATACTTAGCTTTTGGGCAGCCTGCCGGCGAATGCCGGCCTGACGTGCGGGGATTGGCGCCGTGAGCAATTCGAATTGAGAAGGAGAAGACCTATGCGAAATGACCAATTTTCACGAAGAGATTTTATGCGCAACACTTCTTTGGCGGCTGCGGGAACCGTTGCCGGTGCGTTAGCGGGCCAGGGGCACGCCGCCGAACCCGTCCACACATCGAAAATTCTCAACTTTCACCCCAAGATGACATACCGTCGGTTGGGCAAATCGAATTTGATGGTCTCCGAGGTCAGCCTGGGCGGTCACTGGAAGAACCGCAACGCCGGCCGCTACTGGGACAGCTTTGCCAATGAGGAAGTGCCCGCAGACGTCGCGAAGAACCGCACAGATGTGGTCAGTGCCTGCATCGATTCCGGCATCAACTACCTGGACATCACCACCGCAGCCGAGTGCCTCTGCTACGGCGAAGCCATCAAGGGCCGTCGCGAGAAGATGTACGTCGGCGCCGATATCCACAACCTCGGACCCCGCGGAACTGATCGCTGTAACGTCAAAGACCAGACCTTCAACGTCGATACATGCCTGCGTTTGTTGAAAACGGACTACCTTGACATCTGGCGCCCCCAGGCCAAGATGGCGGGGAAACTCGGAACCAACCAGCTCAACACAGATGCCGAGGTGGAATCCTTAATCGAAACCTTCCAGAAGCTGCACAAAGCGGGCAAAGTACGGCATCTCGGCATGTCATGCCATTGCCGGCCCTGGTTCGAGCATGTCCTGAACAAGTACCCCGAGTTTGAGATGATAATCTTCCCGTGCAGTGCGAAGACCAAGGTCAAGGGCCAGGCCCCGACGGCCGGAAATATCGAAGAGGTCAATCCGGGGCATGGGTCCGACCAGAAGCAGAGCATCTTTGAGGTTGTTCTCAAACAGGATGTGGGGATCGTTACGATCAAGCCGTACTTCGGCGGCAGTCTGTTCAAAAGCTACGGCAAACTCAAATTCCCGGTCATGGGCGTGGGCAGCAAGACGGAAAATGACCTCGCCCGGCTGACGCTACAGTGCATTCTCGCCAACCCGGCCATCACCGCCTCGGTGCCCGGACTGTCAACGGTTTACGAGGTTGAGAACGCCGCACGAGCTTCGTACACGCGTCAGCTCGGAATGGCGGCAGCAGATAAGCAGTGGCTGATGGAAATCACCGAAAAGCAATGGGCCAATCTGCCCGCCGAGTACGAGTGGCTGCGTGACTGGGAAGTCGTCTAACCTCAGCGATGTCACCGCCTCAGGCGCCCCTAAGGGAGTAACGTTCGATATTCGACATTCGTTATTGGATATTCATTATTCAAAACTGATTGAATATCGAATAGCGAACGAAGGAATATTGAATGATGAAGTATGTCCATCGCAATCGGGTCTATTCGTATTTTGCCGGGGGAACACTTGTCTTTGCGGTTCTTGCAGGCGTGTTTTCTGCTTGCCTTGCCGAAGAATCCCAGGCTGAAAGACCGGGCGGCAATAGCAAGTGCTACGTCTGTCATCCCGCCATGAAGACCGAGGAACTTACGACAAACCACCTTGGCATAACCTGCGACGTGTGTCACGGCGCATCCACAGAGCACATGCACGATGAGATGCTGATGACCAAACCCGACCTCCTGTTCGGCCGAGCGGAAGTGCGCGGGATGTGCTCGAAATGTCACGAACCCGGCGGAGAGCGCCAAGTGTACGGCCGTCAGGACCATGCGTATCCCGATGCAGTGGAAGCTTTCTTCAAGAAATGGACCGGGCGGATGCGTCCAAACGGCAGGGCTGTTACGCGCGATTCTGTCTGCACGGATTGCCACGGCACACACAACATAAGCGAGCCGCTTAGAACACAGTCCGAGGGTGGGCAGCCTCAGTGGGTCGCTGCCTTCAACGGCCGTGATCTTACCGGCTGGCAATCCACGGCGGAAGGTTCCTGGACCGTCAAAGCCGGACGCATCATTGGAAAGCCCGGCGGCAATGAAAAGGGCAGCACTCTCTGGACCGAGGCGACGTACGACGATTATCTGCTGGCGATGACCTTCAAGGCAACGTGGCCCATCCACGCCGGCATCTGGCTGCGATCCGAAGGCTCCAAACACAGTCCGCGGATCGAGATAATCAAGGCCAAGGCGGCCTTTACCAGCAGCGTTCTGGTCCCCGGCAAGGGACTGGCCCTGACAAATCTGCGAGAGGACCTGGTGGACTATGAAAGCTGGAACACTATCTCAGTCAAGGTCGAAGCTGACAGAATACAGGTTTGGCTCAATGGAGAGGAAATCGGAGTTGTCCGCGTCGCCGGGCCTGCGAAGGGGAAAATAGGCCTATACATCGATCCAGCCTCAAAATCGGCGGAACTGACCGTGCGAGAAGTGCTTGTCCAGCGGCTGGTTAAGCCGGAGTAGAAGTAATCACCCGCTTCCAAGAATTAGAGGCTCAAATCATTACGATTGGATAGCGTAGAGCGGATAGAGTGTAAGAATCTATATGCTCCACGCTGAATGTTGTACGCTACACTTCTTAATTATCGGGCGTGAAAAATGCGAGAAAATAATTTGAAGAAAATAGCCTGCCGGAGTGTATATTACTGTGGTAACAAAGTTAAGAAAACGCGTTTGAACTGAAACAGTCTGATTTTGGAGCCTATAGAGAGTGCCGAGCGTGTGCCAGGAAGAAACAATAGCGTTGCAGCGTTGTCGGCGGGGTTCTACAGAGGCGTTTGAAGTTCTTGCGAACAGATATATGAAGGACGCTTATTTTATTGCTTTAGGCCTTGTAGGTAATCGCGAAGACGCGATGGATTTGTCACAGGAGGCCTTTGTGAGAGCATACCGCAATATCAAGCAAGTCAAGCCCGGCCGAAAGTTCTTTCCATGGTTCTACCAGATACTCAAGAACCTGTGCATCAGTCATTTGAGAAAAAGAAAATACAGGCGGGCCAGCTCGCTCGATGCCGAGAACTGCCCGGAAGTGGCGGCTGCGTCGGACCGCTTTTCGCCCGAGGCGGTGGCAAAGAGAAACGAAACAAAAGACAAAGTCTGGCAGGCAATCGGCAAGCTGGACGACAAACATCGTGAAGTGATCATATTGCGGCACTTTCAGAATATGTCGTACGAGCAGATCGCCGCAGCCCTTTTTTGTAATAAAGGTACCGTGACGAGTAGGCTGTACTATGCCCGCAAAAAGCTTGAAGAATTATTAGGCACGGGAAAAGGAGGTGGCATAAATGACATGCCATGATTATAAAGACCTGATGATGGGCTACTTAGACAATGAATTGACCGACGAGCGAAAGCGACAGTTCGAGGAGCATTTGGCCGGGTGCTCCGAATGTGCCGAACAGCTCGAACAGTTCAGGAAACTAAAAGCAATAACCGATGAAGTGACTCTGGTCGAACCGGAAGATCGGATGTGGCAGGACTACTGGAGCGGCGTTTATAACCGCCTCGAACGCGGCGTCGGATGGATCGTGTTCTCGGTAGCTGCTATTCTGCTTGCAATCTACGGCGGATTCAAGCTGATAGAAGATATTGTCAAAGATCCCGCAGCCGGCACGCTCTTGAAGCTCGGCTTGCTTGCACTCATCCTGGGGCTGGCGATCCTTTTCGTCTCAGTGTTACGGGAAAGAGTCTATTTCTGGAGTAGAGACCGGTATAGAAACGTAAGGAGGTAAACCAATGCTCTTGTCCACCACGGATTCGATCACAGGAAAGAAGATAACAAAGCAGTTAGGACTCGCCAAAGGCAATACAATTAGGGCCCGGCATATCGGCAGAGACATCATGGCGATTCTGCGTCACATAGTCGGAGGCGAGATAACCGATTACACCAAGATGATGGCGGAATCCCGGGAACAGGCACTCGACAGAATGACAGAGGACGCTCAACGACTCGGTGCTAATGCGATTGTGCGAGTGAGTTTTACGACGCAGATGGTTATGGGAGGTGCATCGGAGATTTTAGCGTATGGCACGGCTGTAGTGGTAGAGTGAGTCCCGCGAATCAACCGTAGGGTGGGGCTTGCCCCACCATTTCGGATCGGTGGGCCAAGGCCCACCCTACGAAACTTACGAAAGGAGACCAGATGGATGCAATCAAAGATTTCCTGAAGCCCGAAATAATATGGTTCCTGGTAGGGCTCGCACTGCTGATCATGGAATTTGCGATGCCGGGATTGATTATCGCTTTCTTCGGCGTCGGAGCCTGTATTGTGGCGATTGTCTGCATGATCACGGACATCGGTATAAACACTCAATTGATTATCTTCATGGCATCTTCCGTGCTGTCCCTGTTATGCCTTCGCAAGTGGCTCAAGGGAATATTCATCGGTCATGTAAAGTCAAAACAGGACATGACCGAGGACCTCAAGGAGTTCGTGGGCGAACGAGCGGTCGTCAACGAAAAGATCACACCAAAGGCCGGCGGCAAAGTTGAATTTCACGGCACAAACTGGGCCGCCGAAGCAGATGAAGAAATCGCGGAAGGAACCATGGTTGAGATTATCGGCAAGGAAAATATAACACTCAAAGTAAAAGTTCTATAGAGGAAAGGAGATCAATCATGTTAGCAGCACTACCAATAAGTCCATTAACGGTTGTTCTTATCGTTGTATTACTACTGGCGTTGATTATATTTTTCAAGACGATAAGGATTGTGCCCCAGAAGCAGGCGTGCATTGTCGAGCGGCTCGGCAAATATTCGACTACTCTCGTAGCAGGCTTTCACATACTGACGCCGTTCATCGACCGGGTTGCCTACAGACACACGTTGAAAGAGCAGGCGGTCGATGTTCAGCCGCAGGCGTGTATCACAAAGGACAATATCGCGGTCGAAGTCGACGGCATCCTGTACATGCAGGTTGTCGATCCCAAGAAGGCCTCCTACGGAATCAACAATTACCAGTTCGCGGCTGCTCAATTGGCCCAGACTACTATGAGAAGCGTCATGGGCAAGCTCGAGCTGGATAAGACCTTTGAGGAAAGGGAGACCATAAACAGCGCGATTGTCGACGCGGTGGACAAGGCATCGGACCCGTGGGGTGTTAAGGTAACACGATATGAGGTCAAGAACATCTTGCCGCCTCAGAGTATTAAAGATGCGATGGAAAAGCAGATGCGGGCCGAGCGGGAAAAGCGGGCTACCATTGCCGAATCGGAAGGCGACAGACAGGCAAAGATCAACCGGGCCGAGGGCGACAGGCAGGAAATGATTGCCCGCTCGGAAGGCGAGAAGCAAAAAAGGATAAACGAGGCCGAAGGCCGGGCCGTCGAGATTCTGAAAGTTGCCGAGGCAACGGCAAACGGGATCAGGGAGATCGCCTCTGCGATAAATGAAAAGGGCGGCGTCAATGCGGTGAACTTGCGCATCGCCGAACAATATCTGAACGAATTCGGCAAACTCGCAAAGACCAATAACTCGATTATTATTCCGTCCAATCTTTCCGATATAGCAGGCATGATTAAAGCCGCATCATCAGTGATAAAACACGGTACGGAAGGATCAGGCCCATCAGAAATTGGATAAAAATCTCTGACCAAACCATGCTGTCATCCCTGCGAAAGCAGGGATCCAGGAACGCGGCGGTAAGCTGGATTCCCGCTTTCGCG
Source organism: Planctomycetes bacterium B3_Pla (assembly GCA_005223045.1). GTDB lineage: Bacteria > Planctomycetota > Phycisphaerae > Sedimentisphaerales > Anaerobacaceae > SG8-4. The sequence continues at coordinate 175,081 of NJBM01000002.1, forward strand.
GGAATGACAAATTAAGCTATGTTATCCTCAAACGGTGACTTATAGTAGAACCCTGTGCAAGAACGGTCAGTTTGAGTAAAAATGCAAAATACACTGTTTCTACATGAAGAGATACTACTGCTGGCCCTGCGAGATGAGGAAGGCACGATTGCCTCCGCCGGGACGATGTATCAGTACGCAATCGGTGCAGCGCTGCTGGCCGAGCTGTTATTGAGCAAGCGTATCGAAGTTGAACAGTCCGGCAAGAGAAAGCTGGTCAATCTTGTCAGTCCGACTCCCCTCGGCGAGCCGTTGATTGACCAATGCCTTGAAAAACTCAGCAGTGCGAAAAGACGCGCGGCCCTTCAGACTTGGGTTTCTCGCTTTGCAGGAGTCAAGAGTCTTAAGCACCGCGTGGCACAGGAATTATGCAGGCGAGGCATCCTGAGGGCCGACGAGGACAAGGTTCTGCTGATCTTCACCCGGAAGATATACCCTGAGGTCAATCCCGAGCCGGAGAGGAAGCTGATCGAACGGCTCAGGCAAGCCATCTTCACTGATACGGCAGAGCTTGAGCCTCGGACAGTCGTTCTCGTCTCACTGGCCAAAAGTGCCGGTCTTCTGAAGGTGGTGTTCGATAAAAAGAGCTTGAAAAGCCGCAAAGCACGCATCGAGCAGATCGTCAACGGCGAGATAACCGGAAAGGCGGCACAAGAAGCTATTCAAGCCATGCAGGCGGCCGTCATGGTGGCTTGCATCATGCCGGCTATGATGACGGCGACTATCAGTCACTAAACTGCGTACAGGATTACGTTTTCGCATCAACAGCAAACACTGAGAAGATAATGCTGAAGACAAAAGGGCACAGAGGACGATGAACTAAAAGAGGGAGCCCGAGGCAAGGAACGATGGTCGGCATTATATCGAGGCCTGATACACAAGAGAAACTGGAGATTCTCAGCGCTGATGCGCAATATGACCTCGCCTGCGCCTGCGGCACTTCCAAAGATGAACATCGCAAACGCGACGGAGAAGGCAAGTGGATATACCCCATAACGCTTCCGAGCGGAGGCAAGAGCGTACTGTTTAAGACGCTGCTGTCGAACGTATGTACAAATGACTGTAAATACTGCCCGCTTAGAGCGCAAATGGATGTTCGCCGATGCAGCCTTGATCCTGAGCAGGCAGCGAGGGTGTTCCTGGATTATCTCAACCGGCGAAAAGTCTTCGGGTTGTTTCTCAGTTCAGGAGTCTCAGGCTCGCCCGATGCGACAATGGATCGGCTCAACGGCGTAGCGGGATTGCTCCGAAGAAGGCACAAATTCAGGGGCTATATTCATCTGAAGGTCATTCCCGGAGCGAGCGACGCGGCGATAGAAGAGGCTGTCTCATTGGCCAGTGCCGTGTCGCTGAATATCGAAACGCCTGGCCGGGAGTGCCTCGCGAAGCTCTCTACGAAAAAAGACTACATCCGGGATATCATCGAGCCAATCAAGCTTATCAGCCGACTGACGGGACGTGGCTCGAAATATGAAAAAGTCAAGCAGACAACGCAGTTCATAGTAGGCGCCGCCGGCGAGCAGGACGCTAAGATCGTCAAATACATGTCGGGATTGTACGAGCGGCTGAACATGCAGCGCGTGTACTTCAGCGCCTACCAAAAGGGACTGGGAGATGAGTCCATAGCCGGTGAACGAGCCGGACATGGAGAGTCCACCGACATTCTCATGCGCGAGCACCGGCTGTATCAGGTGGATTTTCTGCTTCGCAAGTACGGTTTTGCCGAATCCGACATCGTCTTTGAAAAGAACGGCAATCTTTCCTTAGCCACCGATCCCAAGGAAGCATGGGCTATCGGGCATCCGGAGTTTTTCCCCGTCAATGCGAATCGGGCGTCAAGGTTCTCGCTTCTGAGGGTGCCCGGACTCGGACCACTTACGGTCAGGCGAATCCTGGAACGCCGAAAGCAAAGCCGCATCAACTCCATCGGCGACGTGGGCAAGGTGGGAGTCAGGCTTCAAAAAGCGAATAAATACCTCAGCTTTTGAGTGTAGAATTCTCAATTCTAAATTCACAATTCGACAATTCAGATTTGCGAGGAATTTGTATGGAAAAGTATTGCAATCCTCGGATTCGGGGGTTAGTATTCGAGTGTAGAGTGTAGAATTTAGAATGCAGAATGGTGAGCCTGTCAAACCCTTCTCAATTCTCAATTCACAATTTGGAATTCAGATGGATGAGCCCACCGAGAATAGCAGTAAAGGCGTTGAAACAAGGTTTAGCAAGGCTGTAAGCGATTTTGTTGCCGGGCTGAGCGATGAGCATCGGATGCTGGTCATCCTCAAGGCGCAATTATACGACGGAAAATGGGAGTTGATGCTCGATGACTTGCAGAACCGCCTGGAGGGCAATCCCTACATATTCAAGCTGGCAAATAGAATCAAGGACGATATCGAGCGTATCGAATACATGCAGGAATTCGAGAGGCAGTGCAAGGTTGATTTGAGTGAGCACGTCGAACTACCCTAAATGTGGTGGCGAAAAGGTACTTTTTTGCGAGGATTTGGGAAAATGATAAGAACATCGAGATGCAGACTTGTTTTCATGGTGGTCGTTCTAACTTTGTGCGTTGTCCAGAGCGGCGTTGCTGCGAAAAACAGTTCAGGTCGGCTTGTTTCGCCGGAACTGCTCAGGCACGCCAAATTGGCGATATTGTGGGAAAATACGCTGCCGATCAAGAAAACCGAAAAGTTGGAGCAGTTGCTCTTGCTCGGCAATCGTCTATATGCAGTCTCCAGCAGCAATTATATGGTAGCCCTGGACAAGGACAATGGGACGCTGGTTTTCAGCAGGGCCGTGGCTCCGGCTGGTTTTCCGGTTGCAGGATTAAAGCTTTACGGCAATGAGCTTCTATCCGTAGGCGGCAGCAAACTGACAGAGATTGATGCCGGATCAGGGGACGAGCTTCGGGTCATGGACGTTGGATTTGGCATCACCTGCCCGGCCGCCCGCAACAGCTCGTATTTCTATATAGCCGGAGTTGACAATCGGTTGCACGTATTCCGTGCCGCCGACAGGGTCCGGACTTTCGAGGTTGCCGCCGATAACAACTCGACGATTACCTCAATCACTGCCGACGACAACCTGGTCGTTTTTGCCACTGCCGCCGGTAACGTGATCGGCATCGCGCCCAACGGACCCACGCGTTTATGGCAGTTCGATGCTTCCGAGAGCATTGCCGGACCGATCGTCAAAGACTGGATGTCGCTGTTCTTTGCCAGTAAAGATACGAACGTTTACAGAGTTGATATAGTCGGCCTGCCTGAGAAAAAGCGGCTTGTTTGGAAGAACCAGACGGCTGCCGTACTTGAAGAGGCGCCTCGCGTAACGCAGGAGGTCGTCTATCAGCATGTCAGCGGCAAGGGCGTAGCGGCCATAGATAAGGAAACCGGCTCGTCCTTATGGCTCGTGCCGGGGGGCGTTGATCTGTTAGCCGAGTCTAGGAGCAGAGCCTACGTCATTACAAAGGCCGAGACGCTGGTGGTTATGGACAATACCAAGGGCAAGAGGCTGTATTCGGTCAACTTCGCGGGCGTTTCGATACATGCGGCCAATACCGGGGACGGGAAGATCTACATTGCCGACAAGCGTGGCCGGGTTGCCTGCCTGCAACCGGTAGAATAGTGAATTGAGAATGACGAATTGAGAATTCTAAATTCTCTTCCAGGAAGGAGCATAAGTTTAAATGGATGTAAGAGTAAAGACCGCACTGGTAAGCGTTTCCGACAAAACCGGAGTTGCCGATTTTGCTAAGAAACTCAGCAAAATGGGGGTCAAGGTAATTAGCACGGGTGGAACAGCTAAAGCACTCAGCGCTGCCGGCGTGGATGTTGTTGGGATCGAATCGGTCACAGGCTTTCCGGAGATGATGGACGGCAGGGTAAAGACCCTCCATCCAAAAATACACGGGGCGCTATTAGGACTTCGAGACAAAACCGAACACACAGCGGCAATGAAAGACCACGGTATCGAACCTATCGATCTGGTCTGTGTGAATCTTTATCCGTTTGAACAGACGATCGCCAAGCCCGATTGCACACTGGCCGAGGCAATCGAAAATATCGATATCGGCGGGCCGAGCATGCTTCGCTCAGCCGCCAAGAACCACAAGTTCGTAACAGTCGTTACAGAACCAGACCAGTACGATAAAGTAATCGAAGAGATGGAGAAGAATGACGGGGCAGTGAGCGAAGGGCTGCGGAGCGATTTTGCACGAATCGCTTTTGGACTGACAGCCTCGTACGATGCAGCGATATCGAAATACCTTAACGGCAAAGCAGGCGTGGGATATCCGGAGAAAGTCTCGATTGCGATAAAGAAAGAAGCGGAACTGCGCTACGGGGAAAATCCTCATCAAAGCGCGGCGTTCTACAAGCTGCAATCGAGCGGCGAGACCTCCGTCAGCAGCGGCACGCTGCTGGAGGGCGGCACCGGCATCAGCTTCAATAACCTGCTGGATACGAACGCGGCATTCGAGCTAGTCAAGGAATTCGCCGAGCCGGCGGCGGTGGTCGTCAAGCACCTCAATCCGTGCGGCTGTGCCGTCGATGAAGACATCTGCGTGGCGTACCGCAAGGCCTACGAGGGCGACGTCATCAGCGCATTCGGCGGTATAATCGCCTTGAATAGAAAAGTGGACGTCGAGCTGGCCCAGACGATTATGGAATCCTACAGCCGGTTCGGCAAGGCACTCGGCGCCGGCGGATTCTTCGCCGAGGTGATTATCGCGCCGGAGTTTGACAAGGATGCAGTTGAAATAATCCGGACGCTTAAAGCCTGGGGCGCCAGAGTTCGACTGCTCGAAACCGGGCCGATTCACAGGGCAAACATCGACTGCGGCGAATTCGACGCTCGCTGCATCATAGGCGGGATGCTGCTCCAGCAACGGGACCTGGTAGGGTGGGAGCCGGATGCACTGACGTATCCGACCAAGGCCAAGCCTACGAAAGAGCAGCTTGAGGACTTGAGAATCGCCTGGCTCGTCTCCAAGCACACCAAGAGCAATACCATTGTATTGGTCAAGAACAGAAGAGTCTGGGGCGTTGGCGCCGGGCAGATGAACCGCGTCGAGTCCGGCCTGATTTCGTTCAAGCGCGCCGGCGACGAAGCCAAAGGCTGCGCAATGGCCTCAGACGCGTTCTTTCCGTTCCCGGACAACATCGAAAACGCCGCCAAGGCGGGCGTGGCTGCGATAGTCCAGCCGGGCGGCTCGAAAAAGGACGATGAAGTCATCGCCGTCGCCGACAAACACGGAATCGCAATGGTCTTCACCGGCAAACGACACTTCAAACACTGACGTATTGATTGTCGATTTTTCAATCGCAAATCGATGCTGCGCCTCTGTGCCTGTTGCGTATAGCGGACAGCGGATAAGGGACTAAACGCTATACGCGATGTTATCGGGGCGGATTGTGCAGACTCAGGCCGAAGGCGTCCTCGACGGCTTCTTTGAGCACCTCTGAAACCGTAGGATGTGGGAAGCTCACATCTGTAATCTTCTCCTTGCTGCCTATCAGCGCCCTGGCGGCGCCTATCAGCTCGGTTACAGTGGCGCCGATCATTGTCACACCGACAATCCTGTTGGTGGAGTTGTCCCTTACTACCCTTATTTCGCCGATGATTTCATTATGCGCAACGCTTCGACCGTTAGCCTTGAAGAAAGACCTGCCGACAGAAACATCAAGCCCTTCGGAGTTGCACTTCTCTTCGTTCTTACCGACGGATGCAATCTCGGGGAATGTATAGACGGCTCGTGGAATGAGCGAATAGTCGTCAATTTGTTCATCGCCGCCCGTCGCGTTGGCCGCCGCTACTTCCGCCTCGGCGAAGGCGCCATGGGCCAGATATGTCGTACCTACGGCGTCGCCGATGGCGTACACGCCGGTAACGTTCGTTTCCAGCTTTTTGTTGACCGCAACCGCTGGGCCGTCCAGCTCCAGATTCAGAGCTTCGACGGTTTCTTCGTCTATGACGGGCCTTCGCCCGACCGAAACGAGGACCTTCTCGGCATCGATCGTCCGGCCGTCTTCCAAAGCCACTTTCGCCAACCCGCCGGCTGTCTCGACGGAAGTGACTTTTTGATTTGTCAGGGAGGTTATACCCAGTTTCTTGAATTCGCGTTCAATTAGCCTCCCCACCCACTGGTCTTCCATCGGGATCAATCGCGAGAGTGCCTCGACGATTGTAACTTTGGTTCCCATCGCGGCGTACACACAAGCCATTTCACAGCCGATCACCCCGCCGCCCACAATTACCATCGATTGAGGTATTTGCTGTAAGGTCAGGGCTTCTTTGCTGCTGATAACAGTTTGTCCGTCAAACGGAATGCCCGGAATCTCAATTGGATTCGAACCTGTTGCAAGGATAATCTTGCCGGCCTCAATCTCGGCCGGCCCGCTTTCGGATTCTATTTTGATTCGGCCCGGCGCCGTGACAACTGCCCGGCCGGGGATAATATTGACTTTATGGCTCCCGATCAATCCTGTCACGCCTTTTCGAAAGGCGGCCACTATAGCGTCCTTTCTGGCCTGGATTTTCGGCCAGTTTGCGGTCGGTGCTGCAACGTCAACCCCCATTAAATGAGCGTGCTTGAACATAAGCAGTGTGTGGGCCGAGGCCAGCAGGCTCTTCGAAGGGATACATCCGCAGTTCAGACAGGTACCTCCGACAAAGGCCTTTTCAACAACTGCTGCCGAAGCGCCTTTTTGTGCACATCTAATCGCGGCGGCGTAACCACCGGGGCCGCTGCCGATTACAACAACATCAAAACTCTCTGCCATGATCTTAACTCCTTGTAAATAAAATCAAAATGCAAAATGTAAAATGCAAAATGTATGAAGTCGTCGCGGTTTGCCGCGACTCCGCTATTTTGATATTTGATTTTTGATATTTGCATTTTATGCTTGTGGGCGATAGGGATTCTTCTCGGGGTTGTACCACGCGAAGAGCCGGTCTCGCAGCCGGTCCCGAACTTTCTTCATAGTCGGGTCGTTAATACGGTTCACAAACTCGCCCGGATCGGCTTCGTGGTCATATAGCTCGTGCGTCGTCCTGGGGACTCCTGACGGAGATCCGTGGTTATAGATATATTTGTACCGCCGGGTGCGAATCATATACTCACAGATCCGCGATCTCAGGTTGTACTCGCTGAACGCCGCCGACGGACCTTTTAGGTTGGGATTGCGCAATACATCGGCAAAGCTGGCCGCGTCTATGCGCCGCGGCGCGCCGGGAATATCGTGCAATGTTGTTCGTTCCGGCGCTTCAAGGCCGGCCAATTCGCTCAGTGTCGGATACAGGCCAATGTATTCGGTCAGTGCATCTGTCACCTTGTTCTCGGGAAGATACCTCGGGTAGCTCACAATTAAAGGCACGCGCACCGACGGCTCGAACAGGCAGAACTTCTGGTACAGTCCATGGTCGCCGTCCATCTCACCGTGATCGGCGGTATATACGACGATGGTATTGTCCAACAATCCTTCGTTCTCAAGAGCGTCATAAACATATCCAACACAGGTATCGACGAAGGCAAGATTGCCCAAATAGCCCGCGCGATGGGCGCGTTGGCGTTTTTCTCCCATCGCGGCCCTGTTTCGAATGCGCCGCTGAATGTGCTGGGGATACTGAGAGATGTCACCGACCTCCGGCAGCTTTATTTTATCAACGGGGTATTTTTCGGCCCACTGCCTCGGCGGGTAGAACGGCGAATGCGGCTTCATAAAACTGGTGACTAAAAAAAACGGCTGCTCGCGGTATCTGGTAATGAACTTGCCCGCCTCACGGGCTATGAACGAATCCAAATGGTCTTCGGCTTCGAGCGGGGACGCCATGTTGTCGAAGTTCCATTTTTCGACGTTGCCCACCCATGGACTGCCTCTGAGCCACAATCCGTCGATGTCGGGCAAACCCGCGCCGCTGTCATCCACCGTCTTGAAGAAGTTCGGCCCCAGCGGATGATTTGCAATCTCGTTGGCGTAGTGCTGTGCTTTTGGCCCTAAGTACATCAACCAGTCGTTGATGGACATGTAATACTCGAAGCCGTGATTGTGGGCATCCACAAAGTGCATCTTGCCTACCAGACCGGTCAGATACCCATTCTCGGCGAAGTGATTGGCCATCGTGCGGTAGCGCCAGTCGAGGTTATCTCTGTTGGTGATTGCGCCGGTGCTGTGTGCGTAAAGTCCGGTCAGCAGAGCCATCCGCGAAGCGACACAGACCGGATACGGGCAATAAGCATTGTTGAAACGCACGCCCCGCGAAGCGATACGGTCGATGTTGGGCGTGGGAACCAGGTCTCTGCCGGCACAGGTCATCAGGTCGGCCCGGTGCTGGTCGGTCATAATCACAAGGACGTTGGGCTTGTGAGGACCTAATCCCAGCCGAGGCGTCTCATGTGAGTTTGCGGGCGAAGGTTTTACCTGAGCACAACCGGAGCCAAGAATAGCCGAAGCCGCGCCAAGACCCGCTGTTTGCAGGAATTGCCTTCTCTTTATCCGGTTGCTGTCAGTCATGTCAGTGCTTTCATGGTCGAGGTTATCTTCGCGGCCGGCGCGCCCATTCGTGCGCCCTGGCGGGGTCGTAATCCGGATTCGGAGTGGGCATTTTCGCGCCTACCGACTTGCGCCACTTTGCCAGCTTCCGCTGCAACGCGGCCGCTTTCTTCGGCATCGTACCGGCAAGGTTATTCTTCTCTCCGATATCACGCTTGAGATTGTAAAGCTCCAAATGTCCCTCCTCGAAGAACTCTATCAGTTTCCAGTCGCCCTCTCGTATCGCTCCGGCAGGTCTCGAATGATGATAATGCGGGTAGTGCCAGTATATCGCTCTGCGTTCGAGTGTGCCGGTTTGTTTGAGCAGCGGCAGGATACTCTCGCCGTCGAGCGGCTGGTTCGGACTGCCTTTGGCACCGACGATGTTCAGGAAAGTGGGGTAGAAATCGACGCTGGTGACCGGCACGCTGCAAATCGTGCCGGATTTGACCACGCCGGGCCAGCGAACGATCAACGGCTCACGAACTCCACCTTCATATACAGTGCCCTTTTCGTCACGCAATGGGGCGTTGGTTGAGACTATTTGTCTCGGGCCACCGTAGCCGCCGTAGGCCTGACGCAATCCCCCGTTGTCGGAGAAGAAGATTACAATAGTGCGCTCGGCAAGATCCAGATCGTCGAGCTTCTTCAGGATTCGGCCGGTATGAGTGTCCAGGTGCTCGACCATGGCGGCATAGACCGGATTGTTCACTCCACTTGCCGGTTTGGGTTTATTCTTGTATTTATCGACCAACTCCTGGGGCGCTTCCAGCTTGATATGTACGGAATGGTGCGACAGGTAGAGGAAAAACGGCTCCTGTTTCTTTTCTTCTATGAACTCAATGGCCTTGTCGGTAAAACCGGAGACCTGTTTGTCATTCCGGTTTTTAACACTCAAGACAACCTTCTCAAAACCCTGTTTGTCCGGTGAATAGCCTTTGCCGCCAAGATGCCACTTGCCGATATAGCAGGTAGCGTAGCCCTGTTCCTTGAGCACTTCGCCTATGGTGACGGATTCGAGGGGCAATTGCAGTCGGTTCTCAGGAACGACGAGCTTTTCATAAGGACGCCAGTGGCCCGGGATAAAGTCGGTAATGCCGACACGGGCTGGGTATTGGCCCGCCATGATGCTGGCGCGAGTAGGAGAGCAAACCGGGCACGCCGCGTAGGCGTCAGTGAACTTCATCCCCTGGTCGGCCAGTCGGTCGATGTTGGGCGTTTCATGGAACTTGCTGTCGTAGCAGGCTACGTCGGGCCAGCCCATATCGTCGATAAGAATGAAAATGACGTTGGGTCTCTTGTGTGGTCCACTGCTTGCAGACACACAACTCGGCACAACCAGCGAAGCGGCTCCGGCCCCGGCTGCTTTCAAGAAATCACGTCTATTCATGGGGTTGTCCTTTCAATATGTCGGATGCCGGGCCGTTTAGGACGAGCTTGATGATCGTGTCAAGCTCGTCTCGATGGTCGGCGGGCACATGCACTTCTACGCTGTCGTTGGTCTGTTTGATTGCGGCTTTGCCGCCGGTAAGCACGGTGTGTTCTACAATCGTGTGTTTTATTAGCGGCAGTGTGATTATATCGGTGGGCCAGCGCAGGATGTGCAGGTAAACCACGTTTGCCTTGTGTGTCGAGCCGCCCCACCATTGCCCTTGCGGCAGATCGAACTTATCGCGAGCCGATCCGAATTTGCGACTATTCATGTCCGGCGAGAGGAACGGTCCGCCGCGAGTCCCATAGATCGACTCACCGTACTTGTTCAACCACTCGCCAATCCTTTTGAAGCTCTCGACCTGGCGCGGTTCAATGCGGCCGTCGGGCATTGGATTCGTGTTCAGCGCCAGATTGCCGTTGCAGGCGGCACATACGATCAGCATTCTGATCGCCTCGGTGAACGACTTGAGCCTGTCGTCGGGTTTCCAGGCCCATTGGGTGCCCAATGTGATGCAGCTTTCCCACGGGCGCTCTGTCGAGAACCGACCTACGTGCTGTTCGGGCGTGCTGTAATCGGCGTCAAGGCCGCATCGATCATTGATAATCAGATGAGGCTGGATCGAGCGGGCCATTCTGAACAGTCTTTCGGCATCCCATAATTTGGCGGCCTGGGGATTGTCACCGCGTCCGCGCAGATTGTCAAACCAAAGGCCGTCGATCTTTCCGTAATTGGTCAGCAGCTCCCGAATTTGTCCGTGCAGGTACTTGATATAGCGATCATGGTGCTCGCCCAGATAGTCCGGATGGTGCCAGTCGGGTTGCGAGTAGTATATCATCAGCTTGAGATCGTGCTTGTGGCAGGCATCGGCGACGTGTTTCATTACGTCCACTTTCCAGGCGGATTCAGGGCCGGTGGACTTGTAGTCGGTCAACTTTGTGTCATACAGACAGAAACCATCATGGTGTTTGACAAGGAAGATCAGATATTTCTGGCCGGCTCCTTTGGCAACCTTGATCCAGTGTTCGGCGTCAAACTTGTCAGGCTTCCATCGTTTGTAGAGGTTGTCATAGACTTCGGCGGGTGTAGGCCCTTTACCGCCGCGCAGGCCCTCGCGACGTCCCCAGGCCGGCTCACCGCGCGACCAGCCGATCTCCTTGCCGGTCAGGCTCACCGGCCCCCAGCACAGAAACATGCCGAAGCGCATATCCTGCCATGCTTCGACGATTTGAGGTTTGGCCTTGAGAAGGCCCTTTCGTTCGGCATTTGTCAACTCGCCTGCCCTTGTGCTGCCAGTTGCCAGCATGAGAAGTACGAGTGTCGGTATCCTCATGATATTCATGGCTATTTACTTCCCTCTTTGGGCGCCATTAGTTGAAACTCCCAAATAGTCGGGCCATCGGTCGAGTCGAGAATGTTCAAGCGCACTTGCCGTGCTGTGACCGGCTCGAATTCTTTCGAGTAGTCGGCCCCGATCTTTGTGCCATTGAGAAAAGTCTTCCATTGTGTGCCGCTTTTGTACTGCAACTCGAACTTCTGCACGCGGTCGTAAGCCTCGGCAATCTTTACTTGATTGAACGTCGTCGCTTTACCCAGGTCCACCTCGAGCCAGGCATGTTTCGTGCCGGTGTCGGTGGCCCAGCGAGTGGCAGGGTCGTCATCCACGGCCTTGTCCGGGCCGTAGTGACGATTCTTCTGATACACGTTCGATGCGCGGATCTTCTTCTCGAATGCCAGAGACGCCGACGGCAAACCAACGGGAGCAAGCTCGCCGGCCGGGCCGTCTAATTGTAGTTTGATGATCGTGTCGATTTCCTGCCGGTAGGCCCTTGGGATGGAAATCTCGATGGCCTCGTCGGTCTGTTTTACGCTCGCCTCCCCGCCGGTCAGGACGGAACTGGCGACAATTTTCTTTGGGATCGCAGGCAGCGTCAATTGCTCGTCGGGCCAATTCAGGACGTGGATATAGACATCGTTGCCCTGGTGCGTGCTGGCGCCCCATGTGCCCGGTTTGAACGGACCGCCGCGGGTGGAATAGATGCTCTGGCCGTACTTATTGAGCCAGGCGCCCATTTCTCTCAGTCGCTGCACTTGCCGGGATTCTATCCGCCCGTCCGGCATGGGACCAACGTTGAACAGGAGGTTGCCGTCACCACCGACTGTCTTGACCAGGGTCTGGATGCACTGCTTGAATGATTTCATCCGGTCGTCGGGCTTCCACGCCCACTGCCGGCAGATTGTCATGCAGGTCTCCCAGGGCCGGTCGTTCTGGAACTTGCCGATTCTCTGCTCGGGCGTATCGTGGTCGGCGGGCAGTCCGGCACGGTTGTTGATGATAACGTTAGGCTGAAGCTGCCGAATCATCTTGAAGAGGTTTTCCGAGTCCCAGTCCTTTGCCGAGCCGCCGAGACCGTCGAACCATATTATGTCGATTTTGCCGTAGTTGGAGCATATCTCACGGAGTTGACTGTGCATAAACTTGATATAATTGGCGTGGTTTTCCGTTCGATAGTCCGGGTGATACCAATCGACGGGCGAGTAATAGTAGCCCAGCTTCAAGCCGGCTTTGTGGCAGGCGTCGGCCAACTCCTTGACCACGTCGCGCTTGAAAGGCGAGTTACTTATCTTATACTCGGTTACCTTGCTGTCGAACATCGAGAAGCCGTCGTGGTGCTTGCTGGTAAAGACCAGATACTTCATGCCGGCGTCTTTGGCAACCTGGATCCATTCGGCCGCATCGAACTTGACTGGATTGAATTGCTTGTAGAGATTATCGTAAACCTCGACGGGGATGGAGCCTTTGCCGGTCCGGCCCCGACGCTCGCCGCCGCGAGACCAGCCGATCTCCGTGCCCTTTAGACTGACAGGCCCCCAGTGGATAAACAGCCCGAATTTCATTTCGCGCCACGCCTGTATGTTCTGCTCGCCGGCGTTGAGATAATCATTCGTGCCTGCTTTGATCCGCCCTGCTGGAAGGGCGGACAGACAACACACTACAAAACACAGACTGATTGTGACCGAAAAGCTCCCTGATTTGTTCTTCAACATATCTTTACCCTTTCCATTAGCACAACACACGTGTACGTACCGAGACAATATAACAGAAAGGTTTGGAAAGCGAAACTGACCGTTCATATTTTTGTCGCAGGACACACATCACCCTTGCTTGACGATGCTGGAATGTGCCGCGTCGAACATTCGTATGCCGCCGGTGTCCAACTGGAGGATGAGGCCTTTTTCGGGGTCTATTCCGATGCAATTGCCGGCAAATTCCCGGCCGTCGTAGATGAGTCTCACCCTGTGGCCTAATTGAATGCTGAGGTTCCGCCATTGGTCTATCACCTTTTCGCTCGTTTGAGCTGCGACTTCAAGCCAGTGGTCTATTGAAGCAAGCAGCCTTCTCGCCAGCGAAATTCGGTCGGTAACGGACCGGCTCTCGATGTCGATGCTGGTTGCGATTGATTGCAGTTCGTCAGGGAAAGAGTCTGTCTTCTGGCGACAGTTTATGCCGATGCCGACGATACAGATGCCGTTCGATTTGGATTCGAGCAGGATGCCGGCGACTTTTCTGCCGTTCAGCATGATGTCGTTGGGCCATTTAATTCTTGCCGGCTTGCCAATAGCTTCAGCTATTGCTACCGCGCAGAGAAGTGAGAGTAGCTCAGCGGGCAGCTTGTTTTCGGTCAAAACGATCGAGCAAAGAATGCTGTCAGATCGGCTGCTGTACCACTTGTTGCCGGCTCGGCCTCTGCCTGCGGTCTGCTGCTCGGCGAAGATTGCCAGCCCATCGTTTGCCTTGTTCTTTGCATACTCGGCAGCGGCGTCATTGGTACTCGAAGTGCTGTCGTAAACGAGTATGTTCCTGCCGATTCGTTTGGTCTTGAGACCTGCGGTTATCTTATCTGGGTCGAGCATGAGAACTGTAGAGATCGATAATCAAAATGTAAAATGCACGTAGGGGCGACCCCGCGTGGTCGCCCTCAAGGCCCACGAGTCTTGTTCACCCCAGGGCGGCCACATAGGGCCGCCCCTACAGCCATCATCGCCGAAGGCGATTCCACAATTCTGACATTTGATTTCTCCTTACCGGGTTATCTATCGAGTCCTATGTCAACGGCTTTCGCCGAGTGGGTAATGGCGCCGATGGCGATCCTGTCGATGCCGCACTGGGCTATCGCCGAAACATTGCTCAGCGTTATGTTGCCCGATGCTTCGAGCAGCGGTTTCTTGCCCTTGCCGCACATTTTGTCCCGCATCTCGACGGCGTGCTTCAACTGCCACTGGCCCATATTGTCGAGCAGCACTATGTCGATATCGGGAATGTCCAGCACATAGTTAAGCTGGTCGTCAACGTGGTCAACTTCGACGGCGACGAATTTAACGCCTTTCAGTTTCCTGGCCTCGGCGATTATTTTTTGAAGTTTCGGCTGGAAGTTTCTGCCTAACTGCGCCAGATGATTGTCCTTGATCAGAACGCCGTCATAGAGTCCGAGCCGGTGATTGTGCCCGCCTCCGCAGCGGACCGCGTACTTTTCGAGGATACGCCAGCCGGGCATTGTCTTGCGCGTATCGTAGATTCTTGCTTTCGTGCCCTGGATGGCCCGCACGTATTTGCTCGTCGTCGTCGCTATTCCGCTGAGTCGCTGCATGAAATTGAGCATGACCCTCTCGGCGCTTAGCATGGAGCGCAAAGGCCCCTCGATTGTCGCGAGCCTGCTCGCGACGTGGGCCGGCTCGCCGTCGTTTATGAGCACTTTCAGCTTGAGCCTCTCGTCATAGCACTTGAGAATCTCGGCGGCGACGTCCATCCCACAGACGACTATTTCTTCACGCGAGATGATGTTTGCCCTGGCAACGGCGCCCTTCTTGAATAGAAGCTCGCTCGTCACATCGCCCTGTCCGAGGTCTTCGGCAATCGCCATTTGGATAAGAGGCCGAATCTTTGCCAGATTAAGTTTTTTCATCGCTGTATTTCCCTTTAGCCACAAAAAGGCACAAAAAGAACAAAATTCTTAAGCATTCTCATAAATCTTTTCAAGATGACCGTTTCTATGATAGCAATGTATCTCAAAACTTGTCTCCCGAACGATGTCACACAATTGTTTTATATCTTCATCCTGCATTTTAGCTCTTTATTCAACCGGCTGATATACACTTAAAATCACCCTATCAGCTTCCTATCTGTTGACGCGCCATTTCAATATATTTCTTTGCTGCTTCAAAATCTTCTCCAGTCCGAACAATGGCGTAAATAATCTCTTAATTTAATTTTTGTGTCTCTTGTGCCTTTTCGTGGCTATGATAAATTTTCATTCTTCTTATGCTTTTTCGTTGCCAGGAATTCGCGTTTCTTCTTTTTTGAGCTGACCAGAACCAATTCCGGCAGGTCTTTTAGTTCTCGCAGTTGGTCCCGCAAAAAGGCGGCCCGCTCGAAGTCCAGGCCCTGGGCCGCATCGAGCATCTCTTTCTCGATCTTTGAGGCCAATTCGACCTTCTCATACTCGCCGGTGCCAAAGCGCACCGCCTCACGGGCGGTCTGCCTGGCCTTTATCTGCTGGGTCAGTCCCGAACGGATTTCCTTCCTGATCGTCTCGGGGGTGATATTGTGCTCCTTGTTGTATTCCAACTGGAGCTTACGGCGTCTGTCGGTTTCATCCATTGCGTTCCGCATCGAATTGGTCACCGTATCGGCGTACAGAAACACCGTAGCGTTGACGTTTCTTGCCGTTCTGCCGATTGTCTGTATCAGCGAAGTCTGGCTCCTGAGGAATCCTTCCTTGTCCGCATCGAGGATCGCGACGGCCGAGACTTCAGGCAAATCTAGACCCTCACGCAAAAGATTTACTCCGACCAGCACATCGAAATTACCGTGGCGTAGGTCCCGCAATATCTCAATTCTCTCCAGCGTGTCAATTTCGCTGTGCAGATACCGGCATTTGAAGCCTTTCTTAGTAATATAACCCGCGAGGTCTTCGGCCATTCTTTTCGTCAGGGTTGTAGCGAGCACCCTCTCTTTGGCTTTGACTCGTTTTTCGATTTCGCCCAGAAGGTGTGGAATCTGGTTGCCGGCGGGGTGTACGAAGATTTCGGGATCGATCAGCCCGGTCGGCCTGATAATTTGCTCGACGACCTCACCGTTGCACTTGTCCAACTCGAACGGCGCCGGCGTGGCGGAGACGAAGATGGCTTTCGCCCAGTTCTCCTGGAATTCCTCGAACCGCAAAGGCCTGTTATCCAGCGCACTGGGCAACCTGAAGCCATGCTCGATCAGGGTTGTCTTTCTGGCTCTGTCGCCGGCCCACATTGCGCGTATCTGGGGAACCGTAGCGTGAGATTCGTCGATAAACAGAAGGAATTCCTCGGGGAAGTAGTCAATCAGCGTATAGGGTTTGGCCCCCGCCTGCAGGCCGGCCAAGTGTCTGGCGTAATTCTCGATTCCGCTGCAATAGCCTATCTCCTGCATCATTTCGATATCGTACATCGTTCGGGCCTGGAGCCGCTGGGCTTCGAGCAGTTTGCCTTCGCTCCGGAACCGGGCCAATCGTTCTTTTAGCTCGGCCTGTATGCTCTCGACCGCGGCGCCGATTCTGTCGCTCGGCATAATATAATGTTGAGCCGGGTATATGAAGACCTGGTCTTCGATGGCGAGAGTCTCCGAGGATATCGGGTTTATATAGCTTATATGCTCTATTTCATCGCCGAAGAATTCGATGCGTATCGCAAAGGATTCGTAAGAAGGATGCAACTCAACCACGTCGCCGCGGACCCTGAACGTTCCTCGCTGAAAGTCGATGTCGTTTCTGGTGTACTGGATGTCGGCTAATCTGCCCAGGAGGTCGTTTCTGTCGCAGTGGTCACCGGTGCGAATGCCCACAACACTGGCCTTATAATCCTCGGGCGAGCCAAGGCCGAAAATGCACGAGACCGATGCGACAATAATGCAGTCGTTCCTTGTTGAAAGGCTAGTGGTCGTCGAAAGGCGAAGCCGGTCAAGGTCGCTGTTTTTCGATGCGTCTTTTTCTATGTATATATCCCGCTGGGGGATATATGCTTCAGGCTGATAGTAGTCGTAATAGCTGACAAAATACTCGACCGCATTCTCGGGGAAAAGCTCCTTAAACTCCTCATAGAGCTGAGCGGCCAACGTCTTATTATGGGAGATAATAAGCGCCGGCAAGTTCTGCTGAGCGATGACGTTAGCCATCGTGAACGTCTTGCCGCTGCCGGTAACACCCATCAGTGTCTGGAATTTGTTGCCGCTACGCAGCCCGGCTACGAGCCGCTCAATAGCCTGAGGTTGATCGCCCGCGGGTTTAAAGTCATTGTTTAGATTAAACGCACTCATCTTCAGTTGTTATTCTAACCTCGGATTGCATAAATTTCACGCGAAAAGTCGCGCACAGCCTGCATGGAGCAGCAATCTGGACAGGATCGACGCCGCGGACGTTTTTCTGTCAGACGGCATTCGGATAGACTATCGCAGCCAGGAGCGATTTTCCGTATTTCCGCCAGAGGGCTTCGGCATCGAGTTGCGAGTCGGCCCGGAGCATCTCGAATGTTATGATTGGGATGCCTAATGTGACGCCGGCGTATGAGCCGAGCGAGCCGGGCCTGGCGCCCAGCTTCTTCACCGGCAGACTGCAATATTGACCCATGCGGTTGGCCAGCGGTTGGCCCGGGCCGTCATAGTCGATGCAGGCAAGAGGCTGATGAATGCTGACAATGCGGTTCGGCTTGTATTCCAGGATGATCTGCCGGATTACGCGGGCCTCCGGCTCGGAAAGCGCCCTTGGTCCGGACTGTTTAGTATTGAGACGGTTGGCCGCCTCGAAATTGCGATTCAGATCCACACCGTGGGCGTTATAGCGACTGTTATAGACCATACCGTCAGGATTAGACGTTCGCAGGAGCACTACTCTTCGCCCATCCAGTATCTCGGGGTGCTGCCGGAGATACGTCGCCATGCGTCGGACAAGAGGTGTGCCGGCAGGCTCATTGCCGTGAATTGTCGCCATGATGAAGGTCACATCGGGGCCTGTACCGAACACGAGGCAGGTAATCGGCCGGCGCTGAACCGATCTACCGATAATGCGATATCTCGCCGGAAGTACAACTCTCGCCGATTGAGGCACATCAACCAACTCCGGGAAGTTGACAGGCACGTAGCAGCCTGCAAGAGTCAAAATAGTCAACAAAGCACAAGCTGCCGAGGCAATGGACCATTTCTTAGTCATATTAAGTTTCCTTACTTGTGTTCGTCTTTCCGTAAAGGATACGAATACAAGAGCATTATAGACTCTTGCCGCTACGATTAAAGGCAAAAATTCACAGATACAAACACAATACCAGCTCCTTGAGTTCTCGCAATCCCCCAGTTGCGGATGTACGACTGTTCCGGCATCTTCGCAGCATTGTTTCCCGGCAGCCAAAAAAGCTTGAGCAAGACTGTCTGCTTTGATAGACTATTGGGTATCGTTTAGATTCCCGCTTACGTGAGAACAACAAGGAAACAGACTCTGATTCGAGGTTACAGATGAACGTACTGTTAGTCGGCAGCGGCGGACGCGAGCATGCCATCGCGTGGAAACTGGCCCAATCGAAGGACCTGGCCAAACTCTACATAGCGCCGGGCAATCCCGGCACAGCCCAATGCGGCGAGAATGTTCCAATCGGCACGGATGACAGTGGCAAACTCCTGGAGTTCGCCCGGCAAAACAACGTAGGGCTTGTTGTGGTCGGACCGGAAGACCCCCTCGCAGCGGGTCTGGTAGATGCCTTCGAGTCTGCCGGCATCAAGGCATTCGGGCCGAGCGCCAAGGCCGCACAGCTCGAGGCCGACAAAGCATTCGCAAAGCAACTGATGCGTTCCAGCAGTATTTCTACTGCTGAGGGCAGAACATTCGACAGATACGAAGATGCCAAGGCATATATTGCAAGCAGAGACGAACCGGTGGTCGTCAAGGCGGCGGGTCTTGCAAAGGGAAAGGGCGTTTACGTCTGCGACGATCCCTCCGATGGAATCTTAGCCGCCGAAAAAGTGATGTGCGACAGGATATTCGGTTCGGCCGGCGATACAATTGTCGTTGAGGACAAGCTGCTCGGCGAAGAGGCCTCGATACTCGCTTTTGTGGACGGGCGGAACATTTACGTAATGGAGTCGTCGCAGGACCACAAACCTATCGGCGAAGGTGATACAGGACCCAACACCGGCGGAATGGGCGCTTACAGTCCCGCGCCCGTGGTTACGGAAGAATTGATGGACCAGATCACGCGAGAGGTTCTTGTGCCGATGGTTGACGGCATGAACCGCAACGGCACGCCGTACAAGGGTATGTTATATGCCGGGATCATGGTTACTGCCGGCGGACCGAGAGTGCTGGAATTCAACGTTCGCTTCGGCGATCCAGAGACCCAGCCGATTCTTATGAGGCTCAAAAGCGATTTGTTGGAGGTAATGTTAGCGGTCTGTGACGGGACGCTGGATCAGGTTACTCTCGAATGGGACCCGCGGCCGGCGGTTTGCGTGGTCATGGCATCCGGCGGTTATCCGGACGATTACGAGAAGGGCAAAGAGATAACCGGCCTGAAGGAAGCCGAGGAGCTTGATGATGTGATCGTTTTCCATGCCGGAACCAAAGAGCAGGACGGGAACATTCTCACCAATGGCGGAAGAGTGCTGGGAGTTACCGCGCTGGGAGAGACAATCGCCGATGCGAAGACAAGGGCATATCAGGCCGTCGATATAATAGGATTCGAGGGGGCCTATTGCCGCCGGGATATTGCAAACAAGGCGATCAGGTAAATTGACGGCCGATAAATGACGATAAGAGATTACGGAGTATAGTTCGTACCGAACTCCGGCACGATTTGTTCCGTATAACGTACCTCGACAACTGGAAGTTAATAGACCAAAAAGACGAATCGAAGCCCGTCCGTACCTTCAATGGCCCGACTTAAAACCAAAAATGTGAAACGCAGAACTGTAATTCGCCGGCTTCTGGGCCTGGTGATCCTGGCGGTTCTCCTGTGGCTTTTCTTCATCCTTGGCGGCAGAGCTTTGTGCTACATTGCCATGAAACAGATTGCCGGGCTGACCAACACCGAGATAAGAACCGGATCAGTTGATTTCCACACTGACGGCTCGGTTTTTATTACGAAACTCGTAGTCAGTCCCTCGGAAGAGCAAAATGGCGATGATACCATTCTCAAAGCCGAAGAGGTGTTCGCGCGCTTTAGTCTGAGCAGTTTACTAAAGCTCAGTCCCCGGTTGAAAGTTATCGACGTCAACGATTTTGTTTTTAACGCCCAATACGATTTGGACTTCGACCGATGGAATTTGTCCGGACTCAAGCTCAAGACTCCCGAGGGCCGTTCCGGCCGGATGCCGCGTATTCGTCTCAATTCGGGCATACTTCAGTATACAAAGACTTCGAGAGGTAAAGTAGAAGAGGCTGTTTCGGTTCCCCTGGACGCAAGATTCGGACCCGCTAAAGAAAAAGGCAAGGGCTACGGCTTCGAAATAATCACTGCCGATATGGCTTCCGGTTTTGCGCAAAGCCGTTTGGAAGGATTCTGGAAGCCGGGCAGTGTTACGATGACGGGCGGAATTTCATCCATGGACGTTCCTGAATTTGATATGGCATGGATAATAGACGTCATGGCTGCTGAATTGACGTATGACAAAAGTAATGCTTTCTCTCTGAAACTGAAGGTGACGGATTTGCATTCCCGACGCAGCTCCGTGCCGGACGAGCTTGCATTGCTTGAGCCATATTCGGCAAAGAAGAAGTCCAGTCCGTTTGCCGCTTTGCAGAGATTCTTTGACCGATATCAGCCTCGCGGGCGGATCGACGTTGACCTGGATATATCGGGCAATCTGAACCGTCCGGGTGAAAGCACGTTGGCCGGCAAGGTCCTCTGCAAGGATATTGCGATCTGCTATTACCAATTCCAGTACGCGATAGAAGAGCTGGCCGGCCAGATAAAACTTACCACTAACAGAGTGGAACTCAACAATTTGAGCGGCAAGCACGGCGACGTCAAGCTTCTCTTTAACGGCTGGTCCGAAAACTTCGGTCCGGATTGGAAATACGACATCCGAATCACAAGCGACAACATGCCGCTGGACGATGATTTGTATAATGCGCTGAACCATAGACAACAGGAATTCTGGTCCGCTTTTTCACCGGCGGGCTCGGCGGCAATCGATTACCGGTTCAGCCAAAGCTCACCGACCGACAAGCACAAGAAACTGACGGTAGAGCCGCGAGGCGCCGAAGCTGTGTACTGCAATCTTCCTTATCCGTTGAAGAACCTTACCGGCAGGCTCTCCTTCGACAGCAATAAGGTAATCTTATCGAATATCGTTTCGCAGGTGAAGGAGCGTAAGATCACCCTGAACGGCGAAGTAGAAACCCAGCGCACGGACAAACCAAGATATGACATTTCAGCAAAGTTAGACAACATCCCGTTGGACCTGACGCTTGAGGAGGCATTGCCTGAGAAGCAGAGGGATTGGTACAAACGATTCAATCCTTCCGGTCTGGTCAATGGTTGGTTCAGAGTCTCGATGCAGGAGACAGAACCGGCAAGTTTTACAGCCGACTTGTCTTTCGAAGAAACTACTTTGCGGTCGGATCAATTTCCATTGCCCATCTCCGACATATCGGCAAAGACAATTTTTACGTCCGATTTGATAATTGCCAAAGAGTTCTCCGGTCAATGCGGCGACGGTTTGATCTCATTGACCGGTCAAATCCGGCCGGGCCAGGGAAACGAGCAGGCTCGCTATAGCCTGGCGCTGGACTTTGAGGACATCGAACTGAACGATGATTTGTTTGATATGTTGCCGGAATCAACGAAGAAAGCGGTCACCGATCTGAAGCCGGAGGGCAGAGTAAATCTCAATGTCAACTTGAACAAAGAAGACCTCACAAAACCTGCTGATTGCAGCATAATCGTGGAGTGCCTGGGCAACAGTATTACTATCCCGGAGATACCCTATCCCCTGGAAGACATCACCGGCACATTGACCGTTGACACCGGTCTTGTCAAGCTCAAGGACGTTACCGCCACCTTAGGCGGCGATGTGCCGAATCCGGAGTATCCGGCGACCGTAAAGCTCAATGGCGAGATAACTCTGGCCGACAATGCTTTTGCCGGAGCTCTTTTGCATCTCGACGCCAACGATATTCTGTTCGACGAACGTTTCGTTTCGGCTTTGCCCCAACGCATCCCGATTCTGTACGATGACGCCACGCACCCAGGCCGGGTTGATTTGGATTTCGAGAATCTTCGGATCCGGCGCATCAGTGACGGCCAAAAGTCGATTGATTTCGCCGGCGCTGTTACGTTCAAGAAATGTGGTTTAAAAATATCAGGCTCCAGCGTTGAGTTGGACTCGATAGTTAGAACAAATGGCCTGTATAGGACGGACAAGGGCTTTAGTAGCTGCCAGGCGGCTTTCGACGGAGGCACGATGAGAATTCTGGGTAAGTCTCTTACAAATCTGCATACAGACATCTTTTATGATCCCAACTCGCGGATTTGGTCCACCGAAGATCTAATTGCCAACTTCTACGGCGGAAAACTCAAAGGACAACTCATACTCAAACAGCCCATTGACAAGGCCGGAGAGTATGTGCTGGAAACAGGTTTCGACAATGTTGACCTGAGACAATTCCTCTCGGACACAGAACTCCAGGAAACTCCCGAGAACGAGTACACGAGCGGGAACATGGACGGCTCACTGAGCATCAACGCCGGCATTGGTAACATCTCCTCACGTATCGGAACATGCAAACTCGACATAAGCGACATGCAGGTGGGCAAGCTCTCGCCTCTCTCCAAGCTCATAAACGTTTTTAGACTCATAGAGCAGAAGGATTATGTATTCGACCGGATGCTCGTCGATTCATACATCAAGGGCAATGACCTGTTCGTCAAGAAGCTCGACATGTCCGGCCAGTCCCTGGCTTTCTCCGGCTCAGGCTCGCTGGACCTGCAAAACTTCGATGTCGATCTGGCGCTCACCGCGCGAGGCAAGCGCTTAGCCACGGACGATCCTTCGGTCTTACAGTCTCTGACAGAAGGTCTTGGCCGGGGCGTCGTCCGAATAGAGGTCGCCGGTAATCTCTACGATCCGAAGATCAAAACCAAGACCTTGCCTGTTATCGGAGAAACACTCCAAATCCTCGGAGCCAAGAAGCCGGCCTCGTCTAATTGATGCCGGCGATCTTTTCAGCCGGCACCGGCACGGAATCATACTTGTGAATACGCCGCCGGCTTGAGGATTATGTCCGTAATGTTTGAGACGGTGTCCTTATAAGCCGGATTGCTCCTGAGTTTCTTCCACTCCGGATCGCCGCCGAACACCTTCCATTTGGCGTCGCGGTCCGTCAGGTCGTCAAAGACCAGCATGTAGGTCAGGTTAGGCATTTGCGGCCCTACGATTGTCTCGCCAAAGAAGACCGGCGACAAACCCGTCTTGTTGAAAACCGCTATTTCGCCGCCCTCGTTGAACATCTCGATCTTCTTCTTTCCCGCCTTGATGCTGTGACTCTCATACGTGCGAAGCTCGAAAATACGACGTTCATCTTCAAGTTTTTGTTTCGGCACTATTAGCTGCGGCATGTCCTTGAACGCCACCATCAGCGAGCTTTCCATCCGCACGTAAGCCGGCTCGGACAGCGAGGCATTCACAAAATCGGCCCCGGCCTTTCGGTACTCGTCGTCGGCCATCAGGAGCGAAGCCGAATTCGCTACCGTCTCCAACGATTTGTGCACAAGCAAGACGTACAGCGTCGGGCTGCTGGGTCCGTACATTGCGTTGAAGACCCCTACCGGCCCGATCCCTACGCGGTTCATCGCCGGGATTCCCACTTTGCGCAGAAAATCGCCGACCAGCTTTTTCTTCGATCCTACGTGCAGACGGTATTGTCTGAACTCGAAATATTCTCGATTGCCGCCGGCGCTGTCGGCGTCCGCCGCCAGAGAACTCACACCCGTCATTCCGGCTAAACCTGCTGCTGTCAGGAAATCTCGTCTTTTCATTTTCAATTTCTCCATATTGGTTATCATGTACGGTTTCGTCTTGATCCTGGTGTGCTTCGTACAATACTCGAAACCGTCCGGGCCGTCAACGCCCGACCTGATGCGTCTTTGTCGTTCAGCCACGGATTGCACTGATTATCACTGATTTTTTGGCTATAAACGCCGTCCTGAGCGCAGTCGAAGGAGAGTACCGGGAACATAGAGTTTGTTGTTATCTGCTGTGGTCCTTATCTGCATAAATCCTGTAAGTCCTGTAAATCCTGTCTAAAAAGTTTTTTTTGCAGATTCTGCGAGAAATTCAGAAAAAAGCATCAACATTTCCCCATTCAGAAACGCCTTTATTAGTAGAAGGGCAAAGTCAAAAGGCAAAATAGCCACAGATGCCGTCCTGAGTATAGTCGAAGGAGAGCCAGAGAAGGCAGAGAAATGATATTGTCAGCCCTGCGAAACCACGCACAATAGTCAATAGTAAATCGCAAATAGTCAATGATAAGGGCCGGATTTTGGCAGGATGTGTTTGTTCCGGGTCGGGACGACGGGTATAATATGAAAGAGCAACCTTGAGTGAGCGACAAGAGGCGCTAAATGAGAAGAAGCTAGGGACAGCCACGAATGGCGGTCCGTTAATCCGTGTATCTGTCTTTTTCGCAATTATTGGAGGTTTCATGTGCCGATTGATGAAATTACTTCTAAAGGCAGTTCCTGTTCTCTTTTGCGGCAAGAGCAGTATCTTCCAATTCATACGTACCCTCCTGTCGATGCGGGAGTTTTTTACTCATCAACTCTTTGACGGGCGGCCATTGGCGGCTGTGGGGCTGTTGAAAAAGGTGAGATTGCTTCGTCGCGGCGCTCCTCGCAATGACAAAAAACGCATTCTTGTGTCATTGCGAGCGATTCGAAGAATCGTGCGGCAATCTCAACCGTCACTTTGGGGCTTTTTCAACAGCCCCGCTGTCCCTAGTATTCTCTTCCCCAGTTTTGCAGATAAGGGAGCATAAGCACTTGAGAAAAACCAGTTGTACCGTATGTAGAGGAAGATTGTGGAGCATGTGTCGGCAGTGATTAGTGAGTGAATTCGTTGAGTAGTGATCTTTAGTATTCGAGGAACGAGAATGAAGACTCTGGCCATTCTAACAAATGGTGGCGATTCCTGTGCGCTGAATGCGTCAATACGCAGCATGCGCGATAGCGCATACGAGGCTGGCTACAAGAAAATATACGGAATCAGGCGTGGATACCAAGGTCTCTTGGATGGATGGATAGATGACATCACGGGCCGTGAGATTGACGTCAGAATTGGAGGGTCGTGTCTCGGAAGCATGCGGACAAGTCCTACAAGAGTCAGTAGAGGTGGGAGCTCGGCAGAAAAACAGTATGAGATCGATGAAGACGTCTGTCTGACAATGGCGTGTTGTCTTTCCGACTTTAAGATCGACGTGCTAGTCGTTGTAGGCGGCGACGGCACCTTACAGTCTACGAAGATGTTCCAAACATGGGTCCAGGAAAACAAGAATAGCAAGCAGTTCCGTCCGTTTGAGATCATGGGTTTTCTCAAAACCATTGATAACGATATCCGAACCTTTACGAGCTTCGAGGGAGTTGAGATGGCGCTCTGTCCCGGCTACCCATCTGCAGTGAGGAAGATTATCGATAGTGTCGAAGCATTGCGCGTTACAGCCCGGACTGCAGAGCGAGCTTTCGCGATTGAAATCATGGGACGAGATGCAGGGTGGCTTGCTGCAGCCGCCACTTTCGGAGGTGCCGAGATTTTGCTGGTTCCCGAGCATCCGAAGTACTACGAGGATCATGTCATCGAAAACATTGATTCGGAAGACAAGAAGAAAGTTGCATCCGAGACACTCATGCAAGATCTTGCGTCGGAAATAGCCTATTTTTATGGAAAGAACAGAAATGTCCTAATTGCTGTAGGAGAAGGCTTTGAGCCCAGAGTGGGAATCATGGCACAACAGGAATTTGTCAGAGTGCTCAAGGATTTGTACGGCCCCAGGAAGAAGGCCGGCGCCACTGAACTCTTGACCATGCTAGTTGCTCCCTATCTCGATTGCTACTTCCGATGCCAGTCGCGTTTTGCCAGTGGCGAACACAGGCAGAATTGCATTCGGCAGAGACTCAGTGCCACTATTGAGCAGGAAGAACTCAAAGTTGATACAAAGGACCAGAAGCGCCATCCCTTGCAAGGCTGGGACATCAAACAAGAGCTTCTGAAAATAATCAAAAGGGACAATCCCAATGTCGACCTAACGGAACTCGAACGTGATGTTGCTAAAGGCCCGGAAACCTCTGCGAAGGCTGGAGGAACCGCAAAAAAGAAAGAGGGCTCCCGGGAGAGCACGGTCACGATGTCTAGCTTTGGTGGGCCGCCGTACAAATTCGAGATTCGTCCACACAGAACCGATTATCTGCCGCGTTCGGGACAACCTTCATCATACGATTTCCGCTTTGCCACAGTTCTCGGGAAGAAGCTTGGGCAAATGCTCCTGGATCGAGAGTTTGGTTTTGTTCCCGCACTTGACAAGGTGGTGCCCTACGAAGATCTAACACTGGACAGGATCAAGGTCGTATCGATCGACGAGATCAAGACCTTGGGATTCTCGAGCCCGGACTACTTCAAGAAAAGTGCTCATTTCCAGGTCTCGGAACGGATCACACAGTTCCTGAGGACAATCACCAGTGGACCCGATAGCTTGGAAGAGGCGATCCATCAGTATACTAGAGACGGATTCTCATAGTAGATACGATATCGAGGGCGGATCGCTCAGAGTGCTCTATAATCCGAAATCCGGGGACGTCTTACTTATTTCTCCCTTTCATCGAGGTTCTCTCGTATCTCGCATAGGGGGAATTGAGGTATACGGCATATCTTGTGAGTTTGTCTCTGTGTTCTGAGGGGAATGAGATTTGTTGATCGTGCATCTGCGTAATCCGTGAAATCTGCGGTTTGTTTAGATAGATTCCTCGGCGGAGTTTATCCCTTCGAATTCCTCAGGGCAGGCTCTGAGCGGAGTCGAATGGACTCGGAATGACAAGTATCCAGGATCTCCCTATGGGACGCCTTAGGTGGAGCATCCAGAATCCGCCTATGCGTTTGGATTCATTACTCTGCCGATGAACAGGATGCTGTCGGACTGATTGTCGCGGATTAAGAATAAGAACGGATGGTCGGCGCGAAAGACCGGCATTTGCGTTGGCGCGATTGACGTTAGCCGCACTGTTACGGCCGTTGCGGCTGCTGCTTCGGTGCCCTCTTCGTTGACGTCAACGTAGGCCTTGTGGATTACCGCCGAGATGAAAAGGTCTCTCCTGCCGTTCATACCGGAGAAATCCGCCTTAGCTGAAAATGCGTTCGTCATTCCCATTGACTTGAGCACGGAAGCCAGGCTGAACCGGCTTGTCATCTTGAATCTTGGGACCGAAACGATGACTTTTTGTTTGCGAAGTTTGGCCAACCACCCTGAAAGATCCTTCAACGTCAGCGCCTTCTCCAAATTGGAAAGACCGTCAGATTTCTTCGGGAGCAGAATAATCATCGACAACTCGTTATCTACGTATGGCAGTTCGAGCCCCTGAAAAGTATCAGTTTCGGCATAGCCGAACTCCGCCGTCTGGTTCATCATTGCAGCATCAATCTTCTCGCCATCTGTGAGAGTGAAAGGCGCATCTTCCGTCATTTCTTCCTTGAACTGCCTTGCCCAGTTGCCTTTGAAGTAGATGGCGTTGGTCAAAACCAGTCTTGTCATCGAATCGAGCACGCCTTTGGGGATCAGGTTCTTGATTTTGTTGTTGGTCTTTTTCTCGACCCAGGTATTGATGGTTTTGCGCGCCACCTCGGCGGCCCCGGCAAAATCGACTTCGTTGAGCTGTCCGCCATAGTTGGTTTTGATAAGCTCCAGGAACTCTTCAAGAAATCCGTACTGCTTCTGGCCCCACAGGGCATTGGCTACGCGCAGCTCGTAGCCGCCTTTTTCGCCCCTGGCGTTCAGGTCTTTTACGATCTTCCCAAACGCCGAGGCGAATTGCCGCCGGTTCGTTGCCGGCGTCGCGGATGGTTCTGTCGCCGAACTAACGATAGTGGGAAAGTGAAGCACTTTAGCCATTTGCGACCCTGTTTCGCCTCGTGCGCCGGCGTAAGTCATTGCCAGGGCTGTCGAGATACTGTAGGGCGAGAGAAACAGATTTGCCCCCCCGCCTCTCAGCTTGGCGTAGAGTTCCAGAGCGAACTTATTATTTCCTTCTACTATGATTTGTTTGTCCGTTTTTTTTGCCGCGGGCGCGTGCTCCGTCGCCCGGGAGTTGGCCGCAACGGCAATCATTATTGCCGCCGAGACGAACATGAGTTTAGTTTTTCTCATATCTGCCGCCTTCCGTAAATAGCCGGAAAACCGAAAACACTGCCAAAAACGACTACCCGGCCTGTTTTCGGGCCTTAATTGGGTTATTATCTTGCCCCTATTATTGACAAAGACAGGTTTTTTTTGTAGTATAATATATTAGAAGCAAGCTGTGAAAAGTTATTTTTTTCAAGGGGTGCGTTATGAACTCTGAAAAAGACACTTTCTTACGGCGATTCAAATGGCAAGTCTTGATTATTTGTCTCGCAGTCGCAATTGTGGTTGGTCTGACACTCTTTACCGACATATTCCGTGAGACCGAGACCAGTCTGTTTCGTCAACTTGTCCTTATGCTGGGTGCGCTGGTAGTTGTCTCGGCGCTTCTGACCATGATCTCCCGAGTTTCCAGGATTCTAAAGGCGCTCGGAGAAAACAGCGCCAAGCTCGAGGACGTTACCGGCGCGCTGGAAAAGATCAGTGCCGAACTGACGCAGATCAATCATATCACGCGGGTCAGTGAGACAACCAAGTCGATTGTGTTTCGCGATGCCGACAAGCAGTCTCTGCGGGAGGCCGTTTTTGACAAGCTCCAGCAGCAGGATTTCGATGCGGCTAATCAGATAATCGAAGAAATCAGCAAGCGCCCTGAATACGAGGACCTTGCCGAGCAGCTAAGATCGCAGACCGGCCGGTACCATGATGCGACCGACCACGAACGATTGGATCAAATGATAGCCCACATCGAAAAGCTGCTCGACGATTGTCAATGGGCCAGGGCGAGCGCCCAGATTGAAGGGCTTATCAAGACTCATCCAGACAGCGAGCAAGCCAGGAGAATGAGACAGGGCCTGCTTGACAGGAAGCAGCAGCGCAAAAGGATACTGCTGGCTGCCTGGGACGATGCCGTCAAGCGTCAGGAGACCGACCGCAATCTGGAGATATTGAAAGAGCTTGACCTGTATCTGACTCCCAATGAAGGATTGGCCCTGCAGGAAGCGGCGAGAGATGTCTTCCGGACGAAACTTCACAACTTAGGTGTGCAATTTGCCATCGCCGTCACGGAGAAACAATGGATCGGCGCGCTGGACATCGGGCAACGGATTATCAACGATTTTCCAAACAGTAAAATGTCCGAGGAAATTCGTACAAAACTGCACGTTCTGGAGCACAACGTCCAATTGCAGGGCACTTAGGACGGCGACATTTCATTTGTCAAAGCCGGCACAGATCAAACAAGTGTTGTCTCTTTCCACCTGCAAGGTCGGAAAAAACGGGCAGTATTCTTCTGTGTTTCAACTTTTCGCCTTGATTTGCAGTCGATATGTTGATATCAAGAGGACAACCATACGCTTGAGTACGGAATGGAATCGGTGTTCGTGCCTGATTTATACAGTCGAAGGATTGGGCGGCACGAATGGGTGTTTGAAATAGGATGTTTCAGGTAGTTGCGATGGAAAGGAGTTCAGGGTTATGGTCAACGGAGTGGAAAGAACGAGCATCTACGATGTGATCGGGTGGACGGGATTATTCAACGTAGTCTGGAAGTCAACGCCTTATCCCGTGCGAGTTTTTGCTCTGCCTTATGGTTTGCACATCTATGGAAATCTTCTCAAGGGAAGTTCGAATTTGCAGCAGTTGTTAGGTGTGCACGCCAGAGAGTACATGTCTTCCAAATTGTTCAGACTATTTAGACCGAGATACCACAGGGTCAAGAGTGTCCTCGAAGGTTACGGTATAGAAGGTTGACGGCGAGGCGCTGCGATCATTGAAAATCGAACAACGATTGCGTCTTGATCATTGTCACCTGATCGGGATAAGCAGCGAAGGTGTGGATGTGCAATTCAGTTCGCCGGGCCTCGAAGTCAATATAGCAGAAGGGCTGAAGCTTATCGATTTCCAACTCAGGGAATTTCACGAACACGCCCCGGTTGCGCGCGAAACGCTCAAGGTCGGCGTGACTCTGCCGATACAAGTTGGGACTCATCTTCTCGACCTGAAAGTCGGTCATATAACTTACTCCGCGGCTCAAAGTTCCTTTATGAGTCCGCGGACCACGGAATTGAAAACGCTCAATCAGACCGCGGGAGGGCAGCATCTGACCGGGTGTGCTTACCACCTCGGTGAGGCACGTGTTGCCGGCGAAAACGCTCACAACGTGCGTGCAGCCCGTGAGCCATATAATCGCCTCGTATTTTTCCGTATTTAGCTGCCGCTGGGCATATATCTGGAAAAGCTCGGGATGCAAGGGTCTCTGAAAGAAACTAAACATCAGCTCTTCAACCGCTACGTTCATTTGTGGTGATTCCATAAACAAAGTCCTAACGCAAAATTCCGGCATTCAAGTTAAGCCTATTATACCAAAAATGATACACTAATTCAAGACTGTTATCAGTATTGATAGGCCCCGTACCGGTGCTTATGGGACGATTATTGTGCAAACTTCCAAACCTAAAAGAGTAACAGTGGCAAACTTTTCCTGGAAAAAATGAAAAAAAAGATGTTTGCGGCTTTTCAGGGCTGAAAAAAGCGGGCGGTAATTGAAATTGCAATGATGTTGTAAGAGGCGTGAGTCCCGGCTGTAATTCCGAAACCTCGAATTGCGAACAGAGCCGCGAAGTAGATTCCGGCGATCGTTCGAAAGACGAACTTCGTCAATTCAAACGGGTCCCCGGCATTTGCCTGTCCGCTGAGAAAATCTATATGGTGATGCGCGCTGAAAAGCGATGCGGAAATGAGCACTGACAATATAATCGAGTTCGTGTTGGTAAGCCTCAGGATGTCCTGAAACAGCAGCATCAAAAGGCATATCAGGATCAGACGAAACACCAGCTCTTCGTAAATACCTGCGCCTATTCCCGTTACGATATTTGCCAGCAGCGGCCGGTCCGCCCCATTTCCGCCGGTCTGGCCGGCCGGCGCCGGCATACTATTGCCTGCCGCTGAAAAGTCATCGCCCGGCGACCCGCTCTGCGTTTGCATCGCAGCGGCGTCAAACCGGCTGGCGTTGTCTTGCGGCCCGGCCGAACTGTTCAGAAATAAGGTCAAAACGATCAGCGGCACAGCCAGCAAAACGCATTCGATTGCCATCGGAGGGATATCGCCAAACCACAAACGCCATTGCTTGCGGGACGTTACCTGCAGCGCCAGCAAAATCACCACGACAGCCAGCGGAGGCGCCACCCACACGAGTTTGCCGCCGTAGCCCAGCGATTCGAGCAGGTTTTGCAGCCAGACAAAAGCCACCACCCGCTCCTGCGATTGGTTCAGCACATCGGTATTAAAGCGAAACGTGCCCAGCTCGTAGAAGACAATGAGCGGCAGCAAAAAGACCACAGCGTAGATCGGGCGGGACGTCCTCTCGAGATAAGAACCCTGCGAGAAGTTAAACAGTTGACTCGTGCTATGCTTCTGCTTGCCTTCTTCTCTGGCAGTTTTTTTCACCTTGCCCATTTTGAGTTTTCGACTGTGCTCCGTGCGTTTTCCGGCAACGTCCTTGACTTTCTACAGAGTGTACTTTAAGCAGGCCGAAGATACAATAGTTAAGCGCGGCAAATACCAAAGATGTGAAGCTGCTGAGCCGCATGTTCAGCAGGACACGGCCGCTCTCAAGAGGACCGTGGTGCAATGACGACACGTGAAACATTAGCTGAAATCTATCAATTGCTTTGCGAAGCCTTTGGCCCTCAGCATTGGTGGCCCGGCGAAACCCCGTTCGAGGTAGCCACCGGGGCGATACTTACGCAGAATACAAGCTGGACCAACGTTGAAAAGGCAATAACGAATCTAAGATCCGCCGGTCGAATAAGCCCGGAAAAGCTCTATCATTGTGAGCTGCCGCAGCTTGCCGAGCTTATCAGGCCTGCCGGCTATTACAACCTGAAAGCAAAAAGACTAAAGAACTTTGTGAACTGGCTCTTTGATGAATATGACGGCGAGCTGGCAAACCTTGAAAGTGTCGATACGAGCCAATTGAGAATGGAGCTTTTGGCAATCAAAGGCGTCGGTCGCGAAACCGCAGACTCGATCCTGCTCTACGCTCTGGGCAGGCCCGTCTTTGTCGTGGACGCTTACACCGCCCGGATCACATTGCGGCAGGGATTGATTGAGCCCGGCGCTGATTACGAGCAGTTGCGGGAATTGTTTGAATCGAATCTGCCTCAGGATGTTCGGCTTTTCAACGAGTACCACGCACTGATGGTCAGAGCTGGCAAAGAATTCTGCAAGCCCAAAGCCAAATGCCACGGTTGCCCGCTCGAAGAACTGCCGCATACCGTTGACATGGAGTATGTGTAACAATTGACACGCCACCTGGCAAAGCCGCTAAGTGCGCACGAGCCCTGTGACGCCCACGACAAAGAGAGTCGTGAGTCCCCAGCCCGCAAAAATCTCAAAGCAAAACCAGATGCGTAGACATCTGCCGCTCACAGGTATGTTAAACTTGTCTAATATTCGCACCTTACCTGCGTGATTTGCATTGGGCAGCCAGTAGCTTGCCTGGCGCAGATCGACAAGCGGCACAAACACATCGAGCGAATATATAAATGCAGAGAATCCACCAGAAGCATCTTCGCCTTCATTTGCCAGCGTCATCACATCGGCACGATAGCCAGCCCAGAAGAGAAACCATCCGAACAAAACGATCACAAGCCCATACCGTACGGTGCGCCATGGTCGATAGCCATAACCGATTATTAGCCCGGAAAGATAATGCAGGGACCGCTCACTCAACATTAGTTTTGTAAGCCGGGCTTTATCTTTATTCTTTTCGATGAGAATCTTCTTCGCATCTTCGTCACGCCCACTCTTGCGAAACACCGCTGCTAATTGCTCGTACGGTTGAGGACGAAACTGCTCTTTGTCCGATTGGGCTTGCTCATCATACTGCCGCTGTAGCCACTCGATACGTGTCTTAGCGTCATTTGGGGCGCCATCAGCTATTTCGTCATAAATCAGGCCGCCAAGAAACAGTTTGCCACTATCCGGCCAGCTTTGTTCGTCATCCTGTATTGTGCCAATTCTCGCAGACCGAAGGTCCAGCTCTACCTTTTCTGGAGAATCAACACCAGTCCACACAAAGTATCCTTGGACTGTCGCGTCAACGAAGTCCACCTTGCCGTTAGCATTAAAGCCATCCCCCAGAAAGACATTTCCCTCCACGGTCAGCCCAGCGGCGCAGAGGGCATGTCCATCAGGGTTGATGAACTGTCCTCTATTGCACTCAAGGTTTCTGTCGATTGTCCCGCCGAGCAGACACACCTCGCCCTTGGCATTAGCTTCACGCAGAAATACACTACCGTCAACCTTCGACCTGTCGGCGGCTAGGGCGCATCCATCAGGGTTAATAAACTGGCTTTTATCGCAGTCAAGGTTTCCGCCGATTGTAGCGCCGAGTAGACGCACTTCGCCCTCAGCCTTGAAGCCATCCCTCAGAAGAACATTTCCCTCGACCTTCATCCCATTAGCGCTGAGGGCGTAGCCATCAGGGTTGATAAACTGGCCTTTTCGGCAGTCCAGGGTCCTACCTATTGTCGCGCCGACAAGAAGCACCTTGCCCTCGGACCTAAAGCCGTTCCCTAGTAACACACTACCGCCAACCTTCAACCTGTCGGCGGCCAGAGCGTACCCATCAGAGTTGATGAACTGGCCTTTATTGCACTCAAGGTTGCTGCGTATTGATGCGCCGGCCAGATTAACCTTGCCCTCGGACCTGAAGCCGTCACGCAGAAAGACACTTCCCTCGACCGTCAGCCCGTCAGCGTTGAGGGCATGCCCTTCTGGCCCATCTGGCCCATCTGGGTTGATGAAGTGGCCATCAATGCAGCTTAGCTGCCCTCCTACGGTCGCGCCGAGCAGACGCACCTCGCCCTTTGCTTTAAAACCCTTTTCCAGGAAGACACTTCCCTCGACCTTTGCCCCATCGGCGGTGATTGGCCCGGTATGCGTGCCAGGTAGACTCAGACAGAAAAGTTCGGCATTTACCACGCTGATCCCCTCAGGAAGGGCGCATTTGTCGAAAAAGAGCAGAAATGAAATGTGTGCACCATTGAGTTGAATCCTTCTGTCAACACGTGCGCCCTTGACCCAGATACCGTTATGTGCTACCAGTTCCGACGCATGGTCGTCTCTGCAGAGCCAGGCGATGTGCTCAGACTTGATTGTCCGTTCGGGACCCCAATTGTTGGCATCTGCCGGGTTATTGTTGGTTGCATCTTTGGCGCTGAAGTCGGCAAGTTGGCCGTTCGCAAACGCCTGGAAAAGTTTCTCTTCTGCTTCGGTAAGAGTACCGAACTTTTGCTTGGCCAGTTCGATTAGGTTTGGTCCATTTTTGCTCATTGACTCTCCCTTACAAAAGTGACCATGAGTAAGCAACGTGAGACACACGCACACAACAATAGTCGCCCCTTTCTTCATTTGCTGAGAAGCTCCGCTAGCAGAATCCTTCAGATCATTGCTCTTTGGACGGCCCACAACTGATTTCCTTCCAAGTATTTCTTGCCTTGGCACATCTGCAAATCCGCGTATGAGGCATTTCACGTCAGCCCATATGCTAAGGCAGACTTCGTCTGACGTCAAAACAAAACTGGTTATCGCGCTATTGGGGTAGGGCCGAGTGGACGTACCAGCCGAGGCTGGTCAGTGCGTGTCGTTCAGATCAGCCCCAACGCCTCGCTGCCAACGCGCTGGAATGATTGCCCCGGCTGCCCCCTTGAGAAACTGCCGCACACGCTTGACGTCGAATATTTTTAGTGTACGGTTTGGCCGGGTTTTGCTCCCGTGTCGGGGGTGAGCATGAAGATGTCTTTTCCTCCTTCGCCGGCCGCCAGAATCATGCCTTCTGACAGGCCGAACCTCATCTGTCGAGGCTTTAGATTCGCAAGGAGAACTACGAGCTTGCCCTCCAGCTCCTCAGGCTCATAGGCAGTAGCTATGCCGGCAAGAACGCTTCTTTCCATACCGCCTACGTCCAGACTCAATCTCAATAGCTTGTCGGCGCCTTCCACTCGTTCGGCCTTTGCGACTTTGGCAATGCGCAGATCGATCTTCGCAAAATCTTCAATTGTACATTCCGGCTTGAGCGGCTCGGCGGAACTTTCCTGTGTCGGTTGCGGACTCTGGATTTCCTTGCTCTCTTCGATCATTGCATTCACCTGTTTTTCGTCAATTCTATCCACCAGTCGTTCAAAAACGTTTATCTTGTGATTCTCCAGAACCGTATCGACGTCTGCGAAGCTCATCTGCCCGATGTTGAGGAATTGCTCTACCTTCTCGGCATATTTTGGCAGGATGGGCTTGAGGTAAATCGTCAGAATGCGGACGGCATTAACCGTGGCCGTTAGAGTCGTGCGCGTTTTTTCGACGTCGGTCTTTATCGTCACCCAGGGCTGATTCTGTTCGACGTACCGGTTTGCCTCGTCAGCCAAAGCAGTAATAGTCCGGACAACCGCGGCAAACTTGAGGTTCTCGTAGTCCTGCACTATCCGGTCCTTCGCAGCGGAGAGCTTGCCGATAAGTTCCCTGCCCTGTCCGTCCAATTGGCCGAGCTGCGAATCGAGTTTCTTCGTCAGCATCGGGCCTGAACGGGAAGCCAGGTTTGCAAACTTTCCCACAAGATCCGAATTGGCCTTGTTAACGAAATCCTCGACTCTCAAATCTATGTCGTCGATGCCGTCGGTCAGTTTACTCGCGTAGTAGTACCGCAGGTATTCGGGGTCCAGGTGTTTTGCGTAAGTGCTTGCCTTGATAAAGGTGCCGCGGGACTTGCTCATCTTCTCGCCGTTGACGGTCAGAAAGCCGTGGACGAAAAGTTTGTTGGCGGTCTTGATACCGGAACCCGTTAACATTGCCGGCCAGAAGAGCGCGTGAAAATACATGATGTCTTTGCCGATGAAATGGTAGAGTTCATATTCATCGTCGCCCGTTTTTGCCTGGCCCGCGCCCGACCAGAGCACATCGAAATCGAGATTGTTCGCGTCGCAGTAATTCTTCGCCGAAGCCATGTAGCCGATGGGCGCATCCAGCCAGACGTAAAAGTACTTATCTTCTTCTCCCGGTATCTTGAACCCGAAATACGGCCCGTCGCGAGATATGTCCCAGTCTTTCAGCCCCGCCTTGAACCATTCATCGAGCTTGTTGGCCACGGATTTCTGTGTGTGTCCGGCGGCAATAAGGTCTCTGAGCTGCTGTTCGTAATCGGCGAGCTTGAAAAAGTAGTGTTCGGATGTTTTCAGCACCGGTGCGGCCCGGCACGTCGAACAGTAGGGATTGATCAGATCGGCGGGCTGATACGTTGAGCTGCAAACCTCGCAGGAATCGCCGTACTGGTCCTCGGCCTTGCATCGGGGACATGCGCCCCGGACAAATCTGTCCGGCAGTGACATCTTACAGTTCTCGCAATACGTCTGTTCCACGTCTCGCGTCAGGATTGAGCCGGCCTCGTTGAGCCGGTTGAAAATAAGCTCGCTGAAATACCGGTTTTCGGGCGAATGCGTCGAGTAGTAATTGTCAAATTCTATGCCGAAGCCGTCAAAGTCCGCCTTGTGCTCTTTATGTACTTGCTCGATCAGCTCTTCAGGGCTTATGCCGGCGGCGCGGGCGCTTATCATAATAGGAGTGCCGTGAGTATCGTCGGCGCAGAAATAGAGGCACTGGTTACCGCATATTTTCTGGAAGCGCACCCAGATGTCGGTCTGGAGATATTCCACTAAGTGCCCTATGTGTATCGGGCCGTTTGCATAAGGCAGGGCTGATGTTACCACGATTTTGCGGGGCATTTTTCTTCCTTGACGATTGAAATCACACACCGGGCATCAGTGTTCTCTATTTGCTGTCGTCCTTGCTCTTGTTCTTGTTCTTGGGGGGCGTCTTCTGTTTCTTGTCTGCCGCAGGAGAAGGCGGAATAATTTCAAGCTCATCGACGCCAACGGCCTTCCTCTCGCCGCTTTCATATTCGATCATCACAAGCTGGGTCAATATCTGGGTATTGACGACTCTTCCTTTGCCGGATTTTGTTTTTACCCTGGCGTTCTTCTTCGGCAGCTTTTTCTTCAGTTCCGTGTAAGTTTTGTCCTCGTACCGAAGGCAGCACTTCAATCTGCCGCAGTAGCCTGAGATTTTGGCAGGGTCGAGGGTCGCCTTCTGCATCTTGGCCATCCGCATGTTGACCGGCTTGAGGTGCTTGAGAAAACGCCGGCAGCAGCATTCCTGGCCGCAGCTTTCAACGTCGCCGAGGAGTTTGGCTTCGTCGCGCGAGCCGATCTGGCGCATTTCGATTCTCGTCTGGTATTCCTGTGCTACTCTCTTGACCAGCTCGCGGAAATCCACCCGCCCGTCCGACATGAAGTAGAAGATGATTCGCTCGCCGCCGAAAACGTGCTCGGCATCGACTATTTTCATCGGCAGGTTCATCTCCTTTGCGAAACGCCGGCAGCACTCCATCTCTTCTTCCACGATAATCCGCAGGTGCCGTTCTTCGCTTATATCTGCGGCGGTTGCGTAACGGACGAATTTGCCGGCCTGGCCATGAGAGAAATCACTGTCGTTCTCGTCGAAATACTCCATTATCTGCTCTTGGTTCAATCTGAACTGACCGCCCTTGTAGGAGGTGAGCCTGCCCACGAGGTAGCCCAATTCAAGGCCCCTGCCGGTCTTTATCACGACGCGGCTGTTCACCTTGGGTACCGTGCTTTCATGGTGCTCGAACAGGCCGAGCGCATTCATCCGCCCATATCGAATCAGCATGTACTTCTTATTTCGTGCCTGTTTGGCTTTTGTTTCTGAGCTCTTTGCCATCCGAACTTTTTCCGAAGTCCTGCAAATGTTAATCTATAATTATCGTTAAACCTGTATTGTAGCAGAATCGGCGAGACCTAACAACAGTCGCTCGAAAATAAGCTTCTCATTGACGTTGGATTCGATCCAGCGCAGCACACGATAACAGTCGGAGATCTTTTCTGCCGCCAGTTCAGAGTCGAAGCGGGCAGCCAACTGCTCTATCTGCTTTTCCTGGTCGAAATTGACGGCCTGGCCGGTCGCTTTGACGTTCAGCTTCATCGCATCGTGCAAAGCCGATATGACCGCCTGGATGAGAGTTTTCAAGGCCCTTCGGTTGATGTCGGTCTTACTCGTGTCCTTATCAAGGTCTGTCCAGACAGCGGCGATTCTCTTACTCTCTACGACGAACTTCTCAGCCAGGTTCAGAGCATCGGCTAATTCGTAGCCGGCCAAAGACTCCAACAGCTCTCTTTTAGCTCCGTAAAGGTTTGCACCGGCCAATTCAAGCTCCGCCCACCGTTGCGCAGTGCCGAGGCTGCCTTGTGACAGACGTGCAAAGTAGCGGGCCTGCTGTTCTTCAAGCCCCATATCCTTTAGGCTTTCAATTATTTTGCGTTCGTCTATGGGACCGAAGCGTATTGTCTGGCACCTTGATTTGGTCGTAGGCAGCAGTTTTTCCATGCGCGTGCAGAGCAGAACAATGCAGCAATATTCGGGCGGCTCTTCCAGCACTTTCAACAGGCAGTTCTGTGAGTGGATATTCAGCTTCTCAGCTTCGCTGACGACAAAAACCTTCCTCTGTGAAACAGTCGGCCTGGCCGATACTTTTGCGACCAGAAATTCTCGAACAACGTCTATCGGCAAATCGACGGGCGTCTTTTTGCTGGCATTGTCTTTGGTGAATTCGAGCAGCTCCTTATAAACGTGACCGAAGTCCGGGCTCGATCCGGCCTCGAGGAGCCGGCAGGACTCGCACGAGCCGCAACTGTCGGCAAAGTTACTTTTTACAACAGGCTTTTCGCAGAGCAGCAGCTTGGCCCACTCGCGGGCGGTCGTGAATTTGCCGATTCCTTCACGACCGGCAAAAATATAAGCATGCGCCCACTTGCCCGAAGCAAACGCCCGCTGCAAAGTATTGACCGCCCTGTCCTGACAAAAAATTTCTCTTAATGACATCGTTATAAATCGGCCACAGATTACACAGATTTCTCAGATATGTCTCTTTATAAGACCATACGTTTTACTTCAACAGATGGGCCAAAGTTAATGATCAAGCCTACTTCAAGTGCTGTGGCCTTCAGGTAATTCAGTAATTGTGCCTCAAAAACATTGGCGTATTTGTCAACAGCCTTTACTTCGACTATTACCTTGTTCTCAACCAGAAGGTCAGGGAAGAAATCGCCTACCACCTGATTCGCATAGCGAACTTCGATAGGTTTCTCAGTTTCTACGTTGTAACCTCTATTACTCAGCTCTATAAATAGTGATTTGTGATATATGATATACCTTCTCCAAAAAGCCATAGCCGAGAGCATTGTGAACAGTGTGAGCAGCGTTGATAATATCGTGAGTAAGCTCTTTATATTTGTATTGGGCCATTTGTAGTTAATTCTATTTCAGTGTAATCTGTGAAATCTGTGGCTAAAAAAAAATATTCACTTCTTCTATCAAGCTTTTGTGAACTTTTTCTACCTCGGCTGTGGCATCGACTACGAGGAAGTCTTTCCGGTCTTTGGCCAATTGCAGGAATCCGTCGCGGACTTTTTGGTGGTAGCCGTCCCCTTTGGCCTCCATCCTGTCAAGCTGCCGGTCCAGACGTCCCGAGGCCGTATTGAGGTCCACGTCCAGGATTATGGTCAGGTCGGGCCAGATCCTTTCGAGACAGTCCGCCGCAATTCCTATCACCTTGTCGGCGCCGAATCCGCCTGCATAGCCCTGGTAGGCACAGGTGCTTGAGAGCCATCTGTCGAGCACGACGCATCGATTTTCCTGTAGTGCCGGGGCTATACTCTCGGCCCAAAGCTGCGCCCTTGCCGCCATGTACAGCAGCAATTCCGTCCTCGTGCTCATGGCTAAGTGTTCCGGGTTGAGCAGAATTTCTCTTATCTTCTCGCCAATAGCGGTATCGCCGGGATCGCGAAAACTGCCGGTCGGCACACCCTGGTCTTTCAACCATCGAGTCAGAAGCTCGGCCTGCGTGCTCTTGCCGCAGCCGTCCGGGCCATCGAGTACGATAAACTTGCCTTGTAGCTTCTCTTTCAAAAGCGTTTCCTTCTTTTGCCCAAACTGACCGTTCTTGAATTGAATGCTACAATAAGTCACCGTTCGACAATAACATAGCACAATTTGTCATTCCCGCGAAAGCGGGAATCCAGTTTGCCGCTACGTTCCTGGATCCCTGCTTTCGCAGGGATGACAGCACGGTTTGGTCAGTTTGGATTCTTGGTCTTTTTCTCACAACGTACAGCAAACCATCCCATAACACAAAGTATTATTCCGGCACCACTTTCGCAGGCATGGTTCACGGGGTGTCTTGCTTTACTGTTCGACTTTCGGCAGGAGTCCGTAAGTGTGCGGCATACGATGGCGCGGGCCGATGGAGCGCCAGTGTCCGACCCATTCCAGGCTTTCACGCTTGTTCAGATCGACCTCGGCCCAGAATAGGCCTTGCTTGCCCTCGCTTGAAGCTAAAATCTTACCCATCGGATCGATGACGAGACTGTTGCCGCTGTAAACGGACGGGACCATATATACCCCATTATCGCGCGCCCGGACCCTGAAGGTTGACTCGCCGTCGACTTTGCCGTCCTCGTCGGGCAGTGTATTGCCCCAGGTTGGAGCGAAGATAATCTCGGCCCCCTGCAGGGCGAAAATAGCCGTCGATTCGGGGAAGAACCAATCGTAGCATATTTGAATCGCGACTTTGCCGAAATCCGTCTCGAAAACGGGATACGTATTCCCCGGCCGAACGCCCTTCTTCCATTCCTCGCGGGGCAGATGAATTTTGCGGTACTTGCCCGCGATCCGTCCCTGCCGGTTCAGCAGCACCGCGGTGTTGTAAACCGCATCGTCTTCCAGCTCATTCAGACTCGCCACGACCCAAATATTGTTCCTCCCGGCCGCCTGGGCCAATTCCTGAGTCATCGGCCCCGGTATCCGCTTGGCGCGATCTCCGAGGGAGGCCGATGTGCCGATGGCGGTGATAGTCTCACCTAAGCAGACAATATCGAGCCCGAGTTTGCCTGCGGCATCAATCTGCTCGCACCAAAGCTCCAGATTCTTCTCGGGCGTACTGTTCCGAGGTCGCAGATACACCGTCCCGACCTTGACCTTCCGCGGCTCAGGCGCCGCCGCTGCCGGGCGCATGCTCGCCTGCCTCCACACTATCGAGCCGGTCCCGGGCCACTTGACCTCCAGCGACAGCCTCGCGCCGTCGGCATCCTCGGGCGCGACAAGCACATCATCGAACTGTGCCGAGCTGCCTTTTACAATCGGCCCTCGCACGAACATCCCGGCCGGGTGAACCAGTTTGCCGCCCCACATCCACTCTACGCGCACCGCCACCGTGTGGTAAGGCGCTCGAATGTTGTTCAATTGACAGACTGCCTTGACCTCGTATGCCTTGCCGCCCTGAATGCCTTTGACATCCTGAACGAGACCACCGACGGCGTAGGGATCGTTCGGCCCGTCAACCAAAAGCCCGCCGCCGACGTTCTTTTGCACCCGGCAAGCCGCCTTGGCCCAATCAGGCCGCCAAACAGACCACCCCGCTGGCAATTCCGCCTCCTCAAACAACGGATTCGCCACCAATTCGCTCCCCCCGGCGTCCTGCTCCGCACCAAACGCCAGGCTCCCAAAGAAAACAACCGTCACCACACCAAACAATATTAGTTTTCCCATCGTTCATTCCTTCGTATTTCTTTTCCGATATTCGGATTACTTGTTTTGCAGTTGATTCAGTGTTGTTTGTGCCACTCGCCGGACGTAGTTGTCTGAGTCCTTCAGGGCGGCTTGTATCTGCGGCACGAGCGGGCGGGCCTTCTCGCCGATTTTATTCAGGGCGATGATCGCATACAGTCTTGCCTTGTCTGTTTTGTCCTTCAACGCCTCGGCTAAGACCGGCAGGGCTTCTCCTTCCCGGCCCCAGTCGCAAAGTGCGTGGGCCGCCGCGACGCGGACCGCCGGGGCGGCGTCCTTCAACGCTGTTCTGAGCAGCGGTTCTGCCCGGTTTCTATCTCTGTCTTTGAGGTTATTGTGCAGGCCAACAACCGCCCAGTAGCGAACAGAGGCGTATTTATCCTTGAGAGCTTTCACATACGGCCCGTTTTCGCCTGAGCCGTCCAGCTCCTTTATCTTGCGCAGGCGTGCAAGCAGGTCCGTTCGGTCGAGTTTGCTGCGCCAGTGCTGATTGTCTTTGGCCGGTGTGTCGGGCGGTTTCGGCCCTGAGACCTTCTCATCGAATTTAAGCCTGACTTCGCTACTGTCCTTAAAGCCGATCCGGCAGGCTTTGGCGTGCAATACTTTGCTCTCTGCGAGCCGGACGGATTTCGTGTACAGTCTCCAGGCGGCATCAGTCCGGCCCTCACCGCTGATTCTGTAAACGATTGAAGCTCCTGGCGTGGGGCATGCGATTGATACGCGGCGTGCCGTTTTGCCGGACG
This sequence comes from Planctomycetes bacterium B3_Pla, assembly GCA_005223045.1. Classification (GTDB taxonomy): domain Bacteria; phylum Planctomycetota; class Phycisphaerae; order Sedimentisphaerales; family Anaerobacaceae; genus SG8-4. The sequence continues at coordinate 217,913 of NJBM01000002.1, forward strand.
ACGGTTGCCTTTCTGGCGCTCGGAATACCGGATCAGCCGTCTTTTGGTACTCGCCGCCCGGGCGTTTCATCTCGTCGAATTCCGGCTCGGGGATCAGCCCCATATCGGAAGTCTCTATGACCCATTCGGCGTGCGCTTTGCGCATTCGTTCGAGTACGCTTTTGTATTGCGGATCACCCGCCAGGTTGTTGACCTCGTGTGGGTCGGTAACAATATCGTAAAGTTCTTCTACGGGCTTGGTTTTCTCAAAATACTGTTTCTGCGGGCCTTTGAGCTTGCCCTCGGCGTTTAGCCTTCGCATCTCCCGCATCGTCGGCATCTGGTTCATATAGTCGATATCCTGGCCCCGCGTAACGTACCACATGTAGTTGCGAATATACTTATAGCGCTTATCGCGCACGGCACGGATCAGATCGTACGCTTCGTCCATGCGGTCGCGGGCGGCGTAAATATAATCGCGAGATTTGGCTTTCTGGCCGCCCAGGAACGCCCGGCCCTGTATGTGACCGGGAATCTTGACGCCTGCCAGCGAGAGCATTGTCGGCGCAAAATCAATGAACGCTACCAAGTCGTCGTTGACGGCGCCCGGCTTGGCCGCATCGGGATTAGCCGGCATTGCAAGTTTTCGCCATTTTTCCGGGACGTGGATAATCAGCGGTATCCTCAGACCAGAATCGTAAATCCAGCGCTTGCCCCGCGGCAGCCCCCGCCCGTGGTCGCCCCAGAACCACACTATCGTATCCTCGGCAAGCCCGTCGTCTTCGAGCTGCTTGAGGGCCTCGCCGACCTGCTTGTCCATCAGCGTTATGACATCATAATACTGCGCCCAGTCCTTGCGAACGAGCGGCGTATCGGGATAGTACGGGGGCAGCACCGCTTTTGCGGGATCGTGCTTTTCGTGCGGCTTGAGATTCGCTATGCGCTGCAGCATTCCTTTGCTCCGGTTGCGGATTTGGCTTTCGTGCGAGGTCGTGAAATTGAAGATAGCGAAGAAAGGCTGATCTTTGCCGCGTTTGCGCCAGTGGGCATTTCGGCTGCTTTCGTCCCAGGCACTTGGCGGCGGGTTGAACTGGTAATCGGTCTTGGAGTTGTTCGTGCAATAATAGCCCGCCGCCCGGAGGTATTCGCTGAAGCATTTCACATAGGCCGGCGGCACACCTTTGCATCGCATGTGGTGGGTCCCGATAGTTGTCGGGTACATGCCGGTGACGATACCCGAGCGCGTCGGGGCGCAGACGCCTGAGTGCGAATATACGTTGTCATAGCGCACGCCCCTAGCGGCGATCTTGTCGATGTTGGGCGTGACGGCGTAATCGTCGCCGTAACAACCGAGGTCGGGGCTGATGTCTTCGGCGCTGACCCAGAGGATGTTTGGTCTCTGTGCTTTTGCAGTCTCAGCACTGCTCAAAGGTATCTGCGGCAAGAGCACCGTCGCCGCCGAGCCTGAACTAATCTGAAGGAACCGGCGCCTGTTCATATTATTCCCGGGATTTGCCATGAATGTTGTCTCCATATCTCAAAGGTCCAAAGCCATTTCACAACTATCTTCATTATAGATACTTATGCACGAACCCTTAATTATAGCCGTCAGGAGTCGGCAGGCAACTCAAATCCCGATAGACTGATGTGACGGTTTGTGCTAAAATCCCGCCGGTATGTTTCTTGCCGATTATTGATTGCTGGAGATGTTATGGCCAACAACATTGTGATCGAGGGGCGAACGTGATGGCGGCCGGCGTATTGAGAATTGCAACGTGTCAGTTTACCGTGGGACGTCTGATAAGACGGAATTCGCGGGCAATCTGCGATTTCTTACGCAAGGCGCGCAGAGCCAGGGCGGATGTTGTGCATTTTTCCGAATGTGCGCTGAGCGGCTACGTGGGCACGGACTTTCCCAACTTCAAATGGTATGACTGGGACCTCCTCAGAGAAGAGACGGAGAAGATCATGGCGCTTGCGGCCAAGCTGCACCTTTGGGTTATTCTCGGCAGCACCCACAGACTGACCGAGCCGAACAAGCCGCACAACAGCCTGTATCTGATCCGTCCTGACGGCAGGATTGTCGATCGCTACGATAAGAGATTCTGCACGCCGGGAGATTTGAAACGGTTGACGCCCGGCGACAGGTTCGTGAACTTCACCATCAACGGCGTAAAATGCTCGCTGCTGATATGCTTTGACTTGCGGTTCCCCGAGCTTTACCGCGAATTGTACAGGCAAAACGTCAATTGTATTTTCCAGTCCTTCTATAACGCCCGGCAGAAAGGGCCGAGCGTACACACGCAGATTATGCGACAGACGATGCAGTGCCGGGCGGCGACAAACAATTTCTGGATCAGCATGACGAATTCGAGCGGGTATTATGCCCCGTATCCATCGTGTTTCATCGAGCCTGACGGCAGGATAATACGCCAGTTGAAAGCGAATCGGCCCGGTTTGATGGTCAATACGGTCAATTTGAACAGGAAATTCTACGATCCGATGGCTGGCTTTAGAGATATAGCCGTGAGCGGAAAGCTCAACAATGCACAGCAGATAGTTGACGACCCGCGATCTCGCAAGAGAACCAGCCTCTAACAAGCCTTTGAGATCCGCTACTGTTGGGGATAGGCTACTCGATAGTCCCGATCCATTGGGCGGGCCTGTGCATTTTTAGGTATAAACTGGAAAATTGCGAACAAAAATGCGAGCTGAGGCGAATATATCACGAGACGACTTTGCCAGGGTTGAGGAGGATTTTGGCTCCTCATGGCGGCTTTAAGCGAGTTCAAAGGGTTTCCACGGAAGATTCGACCTCGCACCGCTGTAGCCGGGCGCGGCAGACGGGATTCGCCGCGAGAGGTGAATTCTCGACGTGAGTGAATTCTTGATGTGTATGTCCTTGTGCCGACGCAGGTTAAATAAACGCAATGTGGATCGATTTCTATAGGAAATTCATCGCCTATCAACTTATTTTTCGCTAAACTGCAGGTCGTCAATTTGTCGAAGATTACATCACAATCTAATTTGGAGATGAGAATATGAGACTGAATCGCTTTTTTTCAGCATATTTGATTATAGCTTGCGGCTTGCTCTTGCATACCGGCTGTCAAGAGCAGGCTAAACCAGCAAAGGAATCCGACACCGGTTTGCCGAGCAAGAAAGAGGTAGAGGTTAAGCCCAGCAGTCTGCAGCCAAGGATTATGTTTGAGAGGCTTGTTCAGAATTTCGGCGAGGTTCCGCCCAACACGGTGAATACAGGCGAGATCAGGCTTACGAATACCGGCGAGGCTCCGTTAAAGATTACGAAATTAGGTAAATGCTGCGGCGTAGTCGCCAAGTTAGACAAGGACAAGACCGAATACGCACCCGGTGAGAGCGGATTCGTGAAAATAGAGTGGAAGTCAGGACCTGAGCCGGGTGTGTTCGCACGTGACCTGACTGTACACAGCAACGACAGAAAAAGACCTGAGATGACTTTGACGGTGAAGGCCAAAATTGTGCTGAGAATCACCTGGGAGCCGGAAAGGTTAAAACTATTTCTTGGCGTGGACAATGCCGGCTGTCCGAAAGTCACAATCCACAGTCTTGATGATCGGCCCTTTTCAATAACCGGATTCAAATCGACCGGCGAGTGCATAACTGCCGATTATGATTCGTCGGTGGAAGCCACTAAGTTCATGCTTGAGCCGAAAGTCGATACCAAGAAGCTGGACAAGAATCTCGCAGGACGCATCAGCGTTGGCGTGACTCATCCGGATGGCGATGAAGCGATTATCCTCTTCGACGTGCAGGCGAAATATTCTATAGACCAGCCGGTAATTCTCATTTTTAACGCTGAGCCAAAAAAGCCGGTAGTTAGGAAATTCTCGATATTCAACAACTACGGCGGGGACTGTGAGATTGAGTCGGTTTCTTCCAAGGGCGGTATTGTTGCCGCCAAATTTCTCAAACAAAGAAAGACCGATAAAGGCTATGAGCTTGAGGTTGCAATAACGCCTCCGGCCGCCGACGGAAAAACCAGATTCACAGATGTGCTCTCCGTGAATTTCAAGGACGGCGAGAGCCTCCTGGTCACATTTAGTGGCTACTATGCAAAAAGATGACCGGAATCCAGGGCACAGTAACGGTTGTGCAAATATTGTGCGCTGACTGGTCATCGACTTTGACCGAGAATTCCTTGCCTGAGAAAGCGTTTTTCTCTAAACTGCACGTTAATAATAAGTCGAAAGTCGAATCATAATCCCGTTCCTGGAGATGAGAGTATGAAACTCAAGAGCTTAGCTCTGATATGCCTGTTTGTCGGTTGCGCATTGCTGTTGCAGGCAGGCTGTCAACAGCAGTCCAAATCGGCAAAAGAGCCGGCGGTCGAATCGACGCAAGAGCCCCGGGCCGCGTTGACATCAGCCAAAGAACCGGCTAAAGAGATCAAGAAACCGGCCAAAGAAGTTGAGGTGGCGCCGGAACCCGAAGAACCGCCGGCAAAGATCACGTTTGAGAAGGTACTTCATGACTTCGGCAAGGTTTCGCCTAACAAGGTGAATACCGGTGAGATTAAGTTCACAAACACCGGCGAGGGCTTGTTGAAAATCACAAAAGTCGGGAAATGCTGCGGTGTCGTTGCCAAATTGGACAAGGGCAAGACCGAATACGCACCGGGCGAAAGCGGCGCGGTGAAAATAGAGTGGAAATCAGCATCTCACGCGCAAGTGTTCAAGCGAAACCTGGTTGTGCACAGTAACGATAAGAAGAACCCTGCAACTACACTGGCTATAAAGGCCGAAGTTGTGCTGAGAGTCGCCTGGGAGCCGAAGAAGCTGACACTGCTTCTCGATGAGGACAATGCCGGCTGCCCGAAAGTTACAATCAACAGTCTCGACGGTCAGCCGTTTTCGATAACGGGATTCAAATCGACCGGCGATTGCATAACTGTCGATTTCAATCCTTCGGTGAAAGCGACGAAATTCGTGCTTGAGCCAAAAGTCAATGCCGATAAGCTGCACGAGAGGCTCAAAGGCACAATCAATATCGCCCTGACTCATCCTGACGGTAATGCGGCCAGAATATACTTTAACGTCGAGCCGAGATATAAAGTCGAGCCGCCGCTGCTTATCCTTTTCAATGCCGAGCCTGAAACACCGATAGTGAGGAATATCTCGGTGCTCAACAACTACGGCAAAGACTTTGAGATTGAGTCGGTCTCCTCGAAGAACGACGTCGTTGGTATCAAAGTTCTCGAACAAAGGAAACTCAAGCATGGTTATCAGCTCAAGGTGGAAATAACACCTCCGCCCCCCGCCGGCAAATCAATAAGATTCACTGATGTGTTTTCCTTGAATTTCAAAGGCGGTGAGAAGCTGCCGATTACCTGTAACGGGTACTATAATAAGAAGAATAAACCCATATCCAGGACACAATAAGGGCGGCATGAATACTGCTGTGAGAAGCAAGAAAAAGATCGGGGTCGTGTTGTTTCTGACGGTGTTGAGCGCAGGGATATCGTGTATGCCGACGAAGAGGCCAACGCGCGAGAAACCGCCTGCCAGGACCGATGCTCTGAACGTATTTTTTACCGGCAGCACCCTCGGGAAATTGAAGCCCTGCGGCTGTTCCGGCGGCCAATTAGGGGGACTTGAGAGACGCTCGGCGGTATTCAACACTGTGCCGCCGCAAAAAAGACTGATCATAGACACAGGCTCTCTTGTACCGGGTGACGGCGAGCAGGACCAAGTCAAGTTCACCATTATAATCGAGGCCCTCGGCCTTCTCGATTACGGTTTCGTTAATCTGACCGAGAAAGACCTTGAAATGGCGGAGAATCTCGGTCTGCTCGGCAATCCGTTTGTTGGATTCGTCAGCCCGTACGGAAGCGGTGAAAAAGTTGCAGGGAAATTCCGGAACCGCTATTTGCTGAGCGGCGAATACGTCACTATATCGGTATTGACTCTTGATGTGGATAGCACGCCGATAGAGCGGATTCGAGAAGGTTTTGCCCTCCCCAAACCGGGTGAAAAGAGCATCAATATCCTTATCGTAAACCGGTGTGACGAGGCTGTTATCTCTTCTGTGGCGGAAACAGGGATTGTGGACTGCCTCGTCTGTCCGGCCGAATCCGACGAGCCAATGATAATCGGCAGCCCAAACAGAAAGCCGCTGGTTTTCTCGGTGGGCCGATACGGCAGGCATATTTCCAGGCTGCAAATCGAAAAGGCCAGGGTCCGGGACAGGTTGAAGCTGAAGTTCCACGCAATAGAGGTGGGCGAAGATTTGGAACCGGATGCTTCCACGGCGGTGGCGGATTTATACAAAGTTTACCAACAGATCGTCAGAGATAGAAACCTGCTGGCGAAAGTTCCACGATTTGGTCTGGAGAACGACTTGAAATACGTCGGCTCACAGTCCTGCAAGCCGTGCCACGAGTCCGAATATGAAAAATGGCACGACACCGGCCACGCGCACGCCTACGCAACGCTCAAGCGGGTCGGCTCGCAGTTCGACCCGGAATGCGTTATTTGCCACGTCGTTGGCCTGGAATACGAGAGCGGATTCGTTTCCACCGAACAGACCGTTCATTTGAAAAATGTCGATTGTGAGAACTGTCACGGTCCCGGTTCCGAACACGTCAAGACCGATGGCAACGCCGATCTCACCGAGCCAAAGTCGGCCTGTACTGACTGCCACACGCCCGAGCACAGCGGCGACTATGCGGGAAATGAGCGTGCTTTTCGGGAGAAAATCATTCATTGGACGGAACCAAACACCCCTAGCAATGTCAAATAGGAAGAATACAAGAGCATTAGTGCAAGAAATCCGACTGAATTTACGTGCTTTGTAAACTGACATGATCAAGACATTGCGAATAACGAGCATTTTGGCTGCTATTTTAGCGGGCGTTCTAATCAAATTCTTCGTTTTTCCCGTGATTTTTGACGTTAGCGGCGATGAGAACGTTGAAAAAGTCCTTGATTCGGCCGGTGTGATAGAACAGTTCAAGAATACCGAGGGCAAGCGCGCAAAAAGCACTGGAAACCAGGTCGCGCCGCTTGTAAAGCAGGCAGAAGCCTTTGCCCGCTATCTTGCCCCGAAACCGAAGGCGAAGAGGACCGTTTCGGGACTTAAGACGACAGGTAAGCCGAGTCTGGCGCCCGTCAAGCCCAAGTTTCAGGTCTTTGCCACCAGCTATTTTGAGGGCAATCCCGAATTATCCCAGGCTCTGATTGACGAGCCAGGCAAAGGCCGGCACTGGGTCAGACAGTCCACTATGGTAGGCCATTTGCTGATTGAGCAGGTCAAGGACGGAATGGTTATCGTCAAGAGCAGCGAAGAGACCTTCGAGCTGGCGATTGAAAAAACTTCGGCAGCCACATCTCCCAAATCTCCCGCCAGGGGTTCAACAAGCACGGGCAAGCGAAGCCCTTACAGTCGGACTCAGTCGGTTACCGGCAGAACTGCTCCCGGCGTTACAAAGACGGCAAGCAAACCACCAGCGCCACAAAGGAACGCAGTAGCGAGTGAAAAGACGGACGCACTCATTGAAAGGCTCAAAGATTTGCGGAGAAGCTACAGGTCGGATCGGTCGAGTTCGGGCCTTAACGGCGAGGAAAGCGGCGAGGAAAGGGCCGCGAGGATAGATGAGTTGATTTCCAAAGTCAAATCCACACGCGTAAGCACTGAAGATGCGAAGAACCTGACCAGTTTAGGTGAAAGGTTGAAGGACAGCAGCCAGGACCCGAACCGATCTACGCCGGCCTCAAACACGGGCAAAGTAGAAACAAGCTCCGGCAAGCCGGAAAAATAGCCGTCCCAAGCACGGCAGCAGCTCTGTTTAGCATGCAACTGCCGTCATCGCGGCATTTCACAACAAGTCCTGCAATTCCTCCGAGGTTCATAACAGATGTGTCTCTGCGCTCGTACTCCGCCAACTTTGATTTGATAGGTTCAGAAGGGTGGCAGCTTCAAAGCCGGAAGGCTTTGGGGCCTGTTCTGAGCGTAGTCGAAGGGATGGTCAATGCAGGGAGATAGACAACTTGGGATGCGGCTGTTGCGACCGGAAATATTGGCGTTTTCCTACCTGATAATTGGAACTTTTGGCTTTTTTACGTGTCTGATTAGGTAGCCGGTTCTCTAAGGCAAGAAGCGCAGAACTGAAAGGATTTTTGCATAAGAGCTTATGAAAGCATGGCTTGCGTCAATGATCTTTGAACAAAGGGGACCAGTAGATATACAAGGTGTGCTGCATACTTGTTGATTTATCGGATGAAGGGGTGTCTTATGATGGCGAAGTGGAGTTTTTTTCGTGGGGGATGCAATGGAAATATTATTTTGGTACTGACGTTCTTGTTGGCGGGCAATTGTGTTCTTGCCGCCGGGCAGACGGACGACGCTGGCGGGGAAGTATACAAGTTCTTTGACCTAAAACACATATCCGCCGAGCAGGGTAAGCAGTACCTATCGAAGGTGGTAACAGGCACTGTTAATCCTTATCCCGGTTCGCGCATACCTACGCTGTTTATGACCGCCGACGATCCACATGAGATTGCCAGGGCCAAAACCGTTCTCGAACTGGTCGATACGCGGGAGAAATTTGTGATAAAAGCGATTTTCCCGGCCTCGGCGGCCGGGAATATGCCTTCCAACGAGCAGATCGCGGCGAAACTAAACCCGAGCTTGACCCGGGGGGCGTCGATCGGCAGCTTCTCCAATCCTCCGCGAAAGGATGCGAGCACCAGAGCAATCATAGACATTCACAATAAGACGGTGGTTGTCATTGCGCCGGTCAGCTTACTTGAGAGAATCGTAGCCGTTATTGGGCAGCCGCCCAGCCAGAAAAGTAATCCCAAGACACAAGATAAACCTAAAGTCCAGGAAAAGGTTGAAGCTCCCGCTAAGCTGAAAGTTTCAAAATTACCCGTGCCCAACGAGGCCAAATTCCTTTTGGCCGCAAGCGGCGCAGTGGAAACGCAGCCAGGCGCCATTGCGGCCGGACAAGCGCAAGAGATCCTCGATAAAGCCGCTGCCGACGAGCTTCCTGAGCCGAATGATGCCGCCGCCGGGCCGTCTGAGATAATGGCCGTTCCTGACGGAGATGACATCGTCAACCTGGCTCTGGCCGACTTCGAGAAGCTCACAATAGTACAGTTCCTGGGTCTGGTTGGGCCGTACTTGCAGTTGGACTTCCTGTACGATCCGAGAATGCTGGTCGGCGAAGTTACAATAAGCCCGAACGGCAAATGGCGGGGACCCATAAAGGTCAAGGATTTGTATCCCATGCTTGAAGAGGTGCTCAAGTTCAAGGACCTTGCGATGACTCGCAGTAAGGGCAACCTGGTCACCATCGTTCCCGTGGCGGATGCACTGAAGATTGACCCCGCATTGCTGGATATCGACAAAGCCGAAACCGAGCCTGGAGACGGAATAGTGCAGCGCGTTTTCAAGCTGAAACATATAGACGCCGCCAGTGCGCAGAACCTCCTGACCAGTATGAGTCTCACCACAAACATCACACCTATTGCCGAGACGAAAACACTTATCGTCACCGGCTATGCCTACCGCATGCCGCGCATACAAGCTCTGTTGAACATTGTGGACAGGGCGGGTGAGCCTAAGAAGTTCAGGTTCAGGCAGTTGCGATACACGATGGCCGAGATTCTTGCTCCCAAGCTCCAGAGCCTTGCCGAGCAGTTGGGTACTATAGCCATCACCGTGACCCAGACGTCATCATCTGCAAGGCCGGCGACGACGCGGTCCAAGCCAAAGGGGCCAACCGAGACGACCGCCCAATATCAGGCCCGGCTTCGTCGGGAAACGGCCGCCAGGAACGCGGCTGCGGTAAGGGCAAGAACGACCGCGGCGAGAACACCCACTACCACCCAACAGCCTGAGCCGGGCAAGCCCACGGTCTATCTCGACGCCGACGAGAGAACCAACCGCATTTTGATGATAGGGCTCGATGAGCAGTTGGATGAAGTCGAGGAGCTGATAGATACTCTTGACGTGGTTCAGCAGGACCTGCGGACGCTGGAATTGTATAAGATCGAGCACGTTGACGCCGAGGAAGTAAAGAACAAACTGGAGGAGCTTGGCATAATCACACCCAGACTGACAAGCCCTTATTCTTCGAGACTTACCGGCGGCACCAAGCCTGGAACCACAACAGCGGGCGCCGCCAGGACTCCCACAAGCACCAGAACTCCAATGAGCACCCGAAGTTCGTTGTATGGTGAGACAGAGGAGGTCCCCGGAGAAGAGCCGCAAGTGGTGGTGGTTGAGCAGACGAATTCACTGCTGGTGAACGCGACGGCTGAGCAGCACACGAAAATAGCGCAAATTCTCAGCTACGTTGACAGCGAGATGCTGGACAGTGATATTCCCGTTCAACTGTATCCGCTCGAGAATCAGTCACCCGAGCACTTGGCGCAGGTCCTGGAGAAGCTGATTCAGGAGACCATCGAGGACAAAGATGGCAAAATTGAAAAGATCGTAAGGAAGCAGGACGAACAGATAATAGTGGTCCCCGAGCCAAATACTTATTCATTGATTGTGTATGCGAGCAAGAAGAACCAGGATTGGATATCAAACATAATAAAGAACCTCGACAAGAGAAGGCCCCAGGTTCTGATAGACGTAACGCTCGTGCAGATTTCCAAGGTAGACACCTTTGAGTACGACCTTAACCTCTTATCCAGCTTCCCGGACTTGACTGAAACAGCGGGCTTGGTCGGCGCACTAGAGCCCACAAATCTGGTTCCGGCGCTCATGAGTGCCAACCGAGACCGTTTCATAGATTTCCAATCCCAGGGCGGTGCGGGACGCGCTTTCTATGGCGACAAGCACATCAACGCTCTGTTGACTGCTGTGCAGACCAAGTCGTACGGCAGAGTTCTCGCCAAGCCTAAGATTCTTGTCAACGATAATGAACTGGGGAAAATCGAACAAATAAAAACCACATATATTGAGAGAACAGGCAGCACTCTTTTAGAGGGTAACTCTGTGGGCGTACAGACATCACAAGAGTTCGAAGGCTACGAAGAGGGCATAAAACTTGAGATCACCCCTCATATCAGCAGTGGTGATTTGCTTCGTCTTGATGTTCTCTTGACCCGATCTGATTTTGCTGAAGGCGGCCCTTCTGAAAAACCGCCGGACATTGAAAACAATGATATTGACACAACCGTTACCGTTCCCGACGGCAGCACAATTATCCTGGGTGGGCTCACCAAGCTCGACCAGAACAAAGCCGGCAGTAAGGTGCCTCTGCTTGGCGATCTCCCTCTCGTGGGCGGATTATTCAGATCGGCCAACAATACCGACAGGGGAGACAATATGTATGTCTTCATCAAAGCCGAGATCATAAGGCCCTCGGAGTCGAAGCTCGCCCAGAGTGACCTCGAACGAATATCCGAGAGAAACAGAACTGCATTCGAGGAGCACGAGACTGAGTTCCAAGAGAATCATGACTGGCCCGGCGTAAAGCCCAAGCCGATGAAACCGCTGAAAGTACTTGACGCACAATAGCAATGAAAGATTTACTTATACAAGCCGCCAGGCGAACGGGCCTGGTTGACGCCGAGCAATTAGCCACGTTCCTGGAAGAAAGTGCCGGCCAGGGGCGAGTCGATGAAGTTCTGCTCAACTGTCCTTACTTCACCGAAGATGCGATTTTGAAGCTGTTCGCCGAGGCGCTCTGCTGGGAGTTTCTGCCGGAAGTGCCGGCAAAATCCGTGCCGGTCGAGTTCGTGGAATCTGTACCGGCATTATACGCCCAGCACCATTATCTTATCGGGATACAGCCGGACGCCGACCTCGGCGAGCTGACGGTGGTCTTGTCCAAGCCGCTGGATGCAAATGCTCTGGACAACGTCTCGAAGATGACCGGTATGCCAGTCAGGGCGGCGGTGTCCACCCGGGCTGCAATTACCTCGGTGATAGACGTCGCCTACGAGCAGAGGAGCACGGTAATCGAGGAGGTGGCCGAAGAGCTTGATTCGCAGAACCTCGACCAGCTTATTGACGAGGCCTCCACTTCGGACGACCTGCTTGACGTGGTGAATCGCCCGCCGGTTATCAGGCTGGTCAATGACATTCTTTTTCGCGCTCTGCAATTGCGGGCCAGCGACATTCACGTTCATCCTTACGAGGCAAGGATTCAGGTCCGCTACCGTATTGACGGCATTCTGTACGATGCTCTGAGTTTGAACAAGAATGTTCTGCCGCTGGTAGTCTCTCGTATCAAGGTTATGGCCGGCATGGACATCGCCGAACGCAGGCTTCCGCAGGACGGCAGATGCAGCGTTCGCTTGGGCCAGCGTGAAGTCGATTTGCGCATTAGCACCGTGCCCACCAGTTACGGCGAGCGCAGCGTTATGCGGCTGCTGGACAAGAGCACCGGCCTGTTCGGATTGAACGAGCTGGGACTGGGGCAGGATGATTTGAAGAAATTCGATTCTCTGCTCAACCGCTCTCACGGCGTGATTTTTGTTACAGGCCCGACAGGCAGCGGAAAAAGTACGACACTTTACGCCTGCCTCAACAGGATCAACTCGGCCGAGAAGAACGTCATAACCGTTGAAGACCCGATCGAGTATCAGCTCGAAGGCATCAGCCAGATCCAGGTCGCCAGCAGGAAGGGAATGACTTTCGCCACGTCGCTTCGCCACGTGCTGCGCCAGGACCCGGACGTTATAATGGTCGGCGAGGTTCGAGATATCGAGACCGCCCGCATGGCGATACAATCTTCGCTTACGGGCCATTTGGTTTTCAGCACCCTGCACACTAACGACTCGGCCGGCGCGGTGAGCAGGCTCCTTGACCTTGGGGTCGAGCCTTACCTGGTGAGTTCGTCGCTTATTGCCATAATAGCTCAGCGGTTGGTGCGAAAAGTGTGCCAGGATTGCAAAGAACCTGCCACACCCTCGCTTCACGAATTGAGGGAGCTTGGTCTCGGCGACGTAGCCGATACAGGCGGGGAATTTTTCGTTGGCGCCGGCTGCGACAAGTGTTTTCAGACCGGTTATCGCGGCCGAACGGGCATCTATGAGCTGATGCTCATCAACGAAGAGGTTCAGAACCTGATATACAAAAGAGAAACTGCCGGTACAATAAAGAGGGTGGCTCTCAACGCAGGTTTGCAAACCCTGCGAATGGACGGCGCCTCGAAGGTGCTTGCCGGGATAACGACCGTCTCCGAGGTCCTGAGAGTGACGCAGGCGGACGTATTGTAATTTACTATTTATTATTTACTATTTTCTATTTGACGTGCGAACATGTCGCATCAGAAATGTATAAAGAGTAAATAGGAACAATAGTCAATAGTCAATAGTCAATAGTAAATAGTAAATAGTAAATAGTAAATCGAAAATGCCAAGATACCACTACATAGCGATAGCAGCAACCGGCAAGAAAGTCAAAGGGGCGATTACCGCCGAAAGCCCTTATGCTGCGCGGAAGCAACTGAGAGTGCGGAGCGTCCATCCTTCGTCGATTACCCAGATCAGCTCCCGGGCGGAAAGCAGAACGGCATTGCTCTCGTTTCTTGGCAGGCGAAACAAGGCTCAGATCATCGACTTTACCAAGCAGATGGCTACGCTGCTCAATTCCGGGATCAAGCTGACCGAAGCTCTTTCGGTCCTGACGCTGCAAATCTCCGATACACGATTTAGAAACGCTATTGTTGACGTTCGCGACCGTGTCATCACCGGTGAGTCGTTTACCGATGCACTGAAAGACTACGGCGATTATTTTGACGTGATATATGTCAGCATGGTCCGTGTCGGAGAGGTCACCGGCTCATTGGGCCAGAGCTTTGCGACAATTGCAAACTTCATGGAAAAACGCCAGCGGGTCGAGTCGAAGGTAATAACGGCGATGATATACCCGATTGTCCTGGTTTTGTTCTGCATCGTGGCGATTCTGGTTTTGACGACCCAGGTCATCCCGAAGATAGGCGAACAGATTACACGAACGGGCAAAGAGCTGCCCTGGATCACGGAGCGTCTGATGGACTTCAGTTACGTGATGACGAGCTGGTGGCTGCTGGTGGTCATCGCTTCGATTGTCGTAATAGTCTGGGCCCTCAAGCGTTTTTTGAGAACCAGCCGGGGTGCATACATGCGCGATAAATTGCTGCTGTCTCTGCCGATGTTCGGACCTCTTATAAAGCAGCGCGTCGTCGCACGTTTTGCATCCACCCTTTCGACCCTTCTCGGCTCGGGACTCGCGATGGCTGAATCGCTCCGGGTTGTCTCCGAGGTTACGGGCAACACCATTATGAAGCAGGCCGTCCGGCACGCGCGTGAGAGGATTCTCGCCGGCGCCGATATCGCAACACCGCTCAAAGACAGCGGCGTTATCGATCCTGCAATCGCCCACATGGTTGCGGTCGGCGAAAAGAGCGGCGAGCTTGAGACGATGCTCAAGAGCATCAGCGACAATCTCGAAAGCTCCACCGACGTAGTTATTGAGAGGTTGAGCGCCGCGGTCGAGCCGGTGATTATAATTATCATGGCAGCGGTAGTGGGCGTAATTGCTTATGCGACGATATTGCCGATTCTGGAAGCTTCGGCGGGGAATTTTTAGAGAACTCTCTGGGAGGTCACAATGACAGGCAAAAAGAGAAGAAGAAACATCAGGTACGGTTTTACGATGGTCGAGCTTATGGCCATGCTGATCATCATCGGCTTGCTCGCCACCTTGGTGGTCAAGAAGGTGTCATCCCAGGTAGCCAAAGCGCGTGTGATTACTACAAAAGCCAACCTGAAGATCCTTTCCTCTGCGGTTAATCAATTCAAGATGGATACGGACCGATACCCGAGCGAAGATCTGGGGCTGCTCGACCTGATTGAGCAACCGCCCGACCTTCCGGAAGGCGTGTGGGAGCCGGGTGGTTATCTGGATACTACGGATTTGCCGTTGGATGCCTGGCACAACGATTTTCTCTTTCAGCTTTATCCGGAAAGCGGCAAGCAATTTGTGATCATCAGTTTCGGCCCCGACGGTGAAGAGGGCACAGAAGATGACCTGTACAGCACAGATGCATACTGATTGTCTCGCGCGTGGCGGCTATTGCGTGATGTGCGTGAAATCCAATACACGCAATACGCAATACGCAATACGCAACACGAGAAACGGCTTTACCATGGCCGAGCTGCTGGTCGTGCTCGTAGTGATCTCACTGTTTGTGTTCCTGGCCCAGATACACCTTTTCGGATTGCTTAGAAAAAGCACGTTCAGAGGGCAGATGCAGGAGTTTGTCTCGACAATGCAAATGGCCGCCAGCGCCGCGGCCAAGAGCGACAGGAGATATGAAGTTATTATCGATATAGCAGAGCAGGGTTATCTGCTTCGCGAGATTACGACGCCCGATCTGTCGGAGGTTCTGGAAGAGGAGATAATAGTCGAGGCGGACCTGAGCGAAAA
The DNA here is from genome assembly GCA_005223045.1 of Planctomycetes bacterium B3_Pla. GTDB lineage: Bacteria > Planctomycetota > Phycisphaerae > Sedimentisphaerales > Anaerobacaceae > SG8-4. The sequence goes on from NJBM01000002.1 coordinate 233,306, forward strand.
TTGCCGGGTGGTGTATGTCCAGTTCGACGATGCAGAATCCACACATGAGGGCAGAGCGAAGTTCCGGGCCGGACGTTCAGGTTGGGCATACGGCGGCAAAATCGTCCTGCTGGACAAGAATGAGCGGCCCTATTCGGTAGTGGTCAACAGGCTCAACAGAATTGTCGGGTTGGAAGAAGGCGATGTCCTGCTTTTGGAGCCGAAACTTAAAGATGATATTCCGTTTTAAAACACGTAATGTGCAAAAGAGAGCTTTTAGCCTGATAGAGGTATCAGCCGCGGTAGCCATCCTTGCGCTGGTCAGTTCGAGCGTAATGGTTATCGTAAGCCGCAGCGTTTCCTCGGGGACAAATTCGACGCGGCGAATGCAGGCCTTTGAAGTCGCCCGCGAGAATATGGAAAAGCTCCTTGCTTCCGACTCGGTGGAAGAGACCGCCGATTATGGTCGGAGCGAGCGATACCCCGGAATTGAATGGGAGACTGTCGTCGAGACGTTTTACGAGCCAATAACGGCAAGGATGTGGATAAGAGGGGTCTGCACGGCACGATTCGAGGATGACCAGGATCAGGAACAGACCGTCGAGCTGACGCACTGGCTCACCGACGTGACGAAAGATCAATTGCTCCAGATCATGGCGCAGGGGCAGAACGAAGAGCAAGAGCTGGCCGCCGAGCTTATAGAGACGGTGGAAGAAGCTGCTATGTACGCCGGGGTTGACGGTGAAAGCATCGAGCAGTGGATTGACAACGGAATGCTGACGATTGAGGACGGCTCTTTCGTCAAAAGCAATCTTGACCTGTACATGCAGACCAACGGCAACCCGAGTGCGGACCAGCAGCAGACGCAGATATCATCCCGGGCCCAGTTGGCTGCTCGACGAAGTCAAGTGCCCGATGGAAAAGCTGCCGATGTGGAGGCCGGACAGGGCGAGATAGACCCACAAACGGGTCTGACGTATGAAGAGCTCGAACAGATGGATTTCTCCGAAGTTTACGACTTGATGAAGAATCGACGGCAGTAGGAGTTTGGGACCCGATGAAGGCAGGAATTGCAGGTAACAACATGAGAAGAACTTTCGGCAAATACAGAATGCCGTCGGGCTTTTCGCTGGGCGAGATGCTTGCCGCCATGACCATAGGCGCCATGGTTCTGGTGGCGGTTCTCACCATCTATAATCGTGCCGAGCGTTCCGCCGCCGCCGTCACGCGCAGGCTCGACAGCTCGCGGCTGCCCCGGGAGGTTTTGCAGCGCATTGCCGAAGACCTTGATAACATAATGTCAACCGGTTCGGATGCAACGATCACAATTCAGAACAAGTTCGATAATCTTTTCCCCGCTGCCAGGATGATAATTTCGAGAACGTTCCGCGACAATGCAAGCAGGGAGCGGAAGTTTGAAGAAATCGTCTGGCAGAGCAGCTACGACTTCGAGAGCTTCGTCGAGGGGCTCGTCTTGTATCGAAGTCACAGTGGGATTGCTTCGGAGGACAAATTGCTCGATAAAGGCAAGGAGGACTGGGAAAAGGAACTCTTCGTGCCGCTTTGCAGCGGAGTTACTTTTTTCAGCATAAAGGCGGTCAAGGGTGATAAGCCTGTCGAGAAGTGGAGCGGTTCACCGCCGGCCGGTATCGAGGTGACGCTTTCTTTCGCCGAACCTTTCAAGAGAGTGAACGGCACTTTAGATGTGCCGGAAGAGGAAAAGATCATACGAACTATAGCTATCGATCGGACCAGAAAGATCAAGTTCGCGGTTGCGAAAAACGCACCTCCGAGCGAACAGGAAGAAACTGAAGAAACTACGGAGCCGGATGCGGCGGAAAATGAAGACGAGAAATCGCCGCCGGAAAGACCGAAGAAATCCGGAAGCTCAAACAATGAACGAAAGTCCAAATAATCGGCATATTTCCAAAAGGCGCAGCGGCATCGTGTTGCTGGTGACACTGGTGTTGTTGGTCGTACTCTCGACGCTGGGTTATACTCTCAGCGGTCGAGTTGCGGCCCAACGCTACCGCAACCAGTACGTCATAGACTACAGCAAAGCCCGTTATGGTTGTGATTCGGCGGTGAAGTACGCCCTTGCTACGCTGGAAGACCTTGATCCGCAACTGGTCAGCCGTCCTAATGAGCCGGATTTTTCCGATTTGTTCGCCCTCAACGACATGGAGTACCATGAACTTTTGGCGCAGTGGGGTATCGGATCTGAGTTCGAGGAATATGAAAACGGCAGAACTTCCGTCGATATGATGGATGTTGACGATGTTAACTATCCGGGGCCAGGCAAGAGCGGGATGGCCGGCGGCTACAACGATCCTGACTCGATGCCGATTAGAGGTCCTTACGGTGCGCCATGGCCGTTCGTGACCGAGCCGGCGGAGTTCGAAGTCGGCTCTACAAAGATACGAATTGAGATTCGGGACGAAAATGCAAAATATCCTCTCGGCTGGGCACTGCTGAATGATAGCAGGATCAAGCGGGAAGTCGATGCGGGATTTAACACTTTCTGCGAATTAGCGGGACTCGACGCCGGGCAGATCGACGCACTGACAGAGCAACTGGCACAGGTAGCGAACATAAAACCGTTTAAGCTTGAGTTCAAGCCGATAACGAAAACTGTAAAAACACCGGTGAAAACTCCCACCAGACCTACCGGATCCACGAGGACCACGAGCCGCACGACAAGAACCTCTCGGACGCCGCGCGCACGCAGAAAAGTCATCTCCGCTGCTCAGCAGATTTCCGAACAGACAACACATTTTGCAAAGCTCTTTCACAGCTCGCTTATCGATACCGAGGCCCTTGCCGGACCGACTGTGGTCAGCGAAAGCAGGAAAGAATCGGCCCTCAAGTACATGGGAATGTGGGGCTCGCGACAGGTTAATATCAACACGGCGCCGCGGCACGTGCTGGAAGCGGCTTTTATTTTCGGCGGCAATGAAGTTGAAATCGCCGAGGGAATTATCCAGTTGAGACGAGAAAACCCCATCGGGACCATAGAAGATTTGAAGAACGAACTGTTCCGTTTTTCCGATTCGATCGACAAATGTGCGGAATATATAACGATGACAAGCAGGTTTTTCACCATCAAAGTAACCGCGGTCAGTGGGGCGGCAAAGGCATCATCCATAATCGCGATAACGAAAGATGGTGAAACGGTAAAACAGATTGCCGCAACTAACGGCTGAATACCAACAAACATTTTAGGAGTTTGCCGACAGTGGAATCTCACAACTATTTAGGAATTTACATAAGCAAGGATACCGCCACGGCGGTCTGCCTGGGCCCGCAGGGAAAGGGCGGAAAGGTTTTGGACTGTTTCAGCGTCTCTATCGAAGATCGGGAACAGGCAAACATGCAGACCCTGGCGAGTCTGCTGGCACAGGGTTGCATCGAGAGAAAATTGAAGTTCTCCGAGGTCGCAGTGGCGCTGGACTGCGCGATGTTCATGCAGCACAGTGTCCACAGTGAGTTTAGCGATCCGAAACGAATAGCCGCGACCGTGAAGTTCGACACGGAGGAGGCCCTTGCGACGGACATTGCCGACGTGGCGTTGGCTTTTGAAATAGCTTCAAGCGATGAGACCGGCTCGGATCTCACTGTTTTCACTGCACAGCGAGAAGTGCTGACGGATGTTCTCGTCGCTCTGCAAGAGTATAACTTCGATCCCGTGGCTATAGAGCCGGATGTTAATTGTCTGTCGAGATTTATCTGCCGCAATGTAACCTCGGCTGAGCCTGAGCAGGGTCAAACTTTGTTTGGAATACTTTCCCGGCGCAGCGGCTATCTGGTCGCACCGCCCATCCCGACAGAAGAAAGCTCGCAGGCGGTATCTACGGTTCGCACTTTCCTGCTTGGCGCAACACAGGACAGAGGCAACCAGCTCTCAAGAGAGGTGCTCGTAACAACCGCCCTGGTCGAAGGCGGCGAACCAATAAGATGCCTCAAAGTTTTCGATTCTGCGGGGGCCATAGACTATCGGCAGCTTGGTGAAAAGCTGGGCATTGAAGCCGATGAGATAGATTTGTTCGGCGTTGCCGGAACCGAGCCGCAAACTGCCGGCGATTGCACAAACGCGGTCGACTTTGCACTTGCCTGTGGAGCTGCTCTGTCGCATTGGCAAAAGGGCCGCAGCATAAATTTCCGTTCCGACGATTTCAGCCCCTTTCAGGGCAAGACACTCAGGTTGCAAAGGGCGCTGAAATTTGCGGCGGTGTGCGTCACTATTCTTTTTATCGCAGCGGGGCTCTGTTTTCAGAGGCCGCTATTTGATGCTAATAGAGACGCAGGCAACCTGCGCAGCAGATTCGCCAAAGATTACTCTGATGTAGCGTTGGAGAAGCTGTCGGATAAAGCCAAAATGAAAGATGCCGTCAAGAAACTCAGCAATATAAAACGGCTCATCGAAAGCAAGAGTAAGGGCCTTGATACGGACGAAACTTCCGTGTCATCAAAATTGACGCTCGTGCTGGCCGCTTTTAACAAATGTGCGCCACAGACGAACCTGAACATAAAGTCGATCACTATCAGCCCGAAAAGCATTACCGTCTCAGGCGACACTTCCAGTCGTCAAACCAGGCAGAAACTATCTGATACTATCAGGGGCGGCGGTCTGGAGATTGTAAAAATAGATTACGGGGAAAAAGGTGGCCGCGAGGTTTTCAACATGATGCTTGCCACGAGCAAATAATTGAGGAAGTCATTTATGAAAGACATATTCAAGAATCCAATTCTGTATTACATAGCAGTTCCCATCATGGTTGGCGTGTGGCCATTGTTGGTTTGGGCCATATACCTGCCGGCAGCGCGGACTAATGTTGATGAACAGATGGACCAATACAAGAAAGCCGAGTCTATAATGATGGAGATTCTAACCCTTGATCCGGACAGGCTCGAGTTCGCCGACTCGAACGATACCTCCACGGAATTTACCTACGGCAGCGCCGTCGATAAAGTGGCGAATTTGTGCGATATACCCCCAAGCAAGTGCGATGTACACTCGGGAATAATCATAACCACACGCGAGCAGAAGAGCCAAAGCGCCAATGTGGATCTCAAGCAGGTGGACATTGCCAGGTTTGCCAAATTCCTGTCTATGATCCAGTTTCGCTGGCCGAGCTTGCAGTGCGAATCAGTTACCCTTGGCAAAAAACAAAATGTGCCTGATAACGATCTGTGGGATGCAGACATAAAATTAAAATATTATTATTGATCCCGGCATCTGAATTTTGCGTTTTTCACCCGTTTGGACGCCTGACAATCAAGACGAGTATTTTCTGTGTCTTGTCGAACTCGAATATTGCGAGTATCACTATATATAGTATATTGCCCATTTGCACAGTGATGCTCAAGCGGCAAAGCCTTCTGTTAAGATAGGTTTGGCTAAAATGCTCCCTTACAACACTAATAAGGGGTGTTCAGACACGTTTTTTGGCCGACTTCGCACCTTTTCTTAGTCAATCAACTGCTAAACTTTTCTAAAGTTTTCCGGGCATTGTTGTCGATAGCAATATCAGCAGATTGTTATGAGCCTCAAAAAGGGATTAAGGGGACACACAAGATATAGTGGTTGTTGGCTTTAAGTAAAGAAAACGGATGTTTTTTAACTTGAAGCTTGTCAGATAAGGTAGTCTGAATGCCAAATAACGATTCCAACAGACGTCCCAAGAACGAAAACTGCGACATCAATCCTGTTGAAACCGGTTCTGCTGCCGACAAGGATCTGATAATGGAGCAAATTCTTGAAAATATCAACACTACGCCTATCGGGCAGGTCTTGAAGATGATTGCTTCGCTACCCGAGGTACGCAAGGAAAAAGTTCTTGATGTCCGTCGGCAGCTTACCGAAGGCAGGTACGATCTTAACGAGCGTTTGGATGTTGCCGTGGATAAGTTTCTGGAGCAACTAACGGCATAGGAGTGGGAAAGCCTCACCGGCTATTCTGTATCGGCCACAGCAGGCCAGGGAGGATCTATCATATCCGAATCGGTCTCTGCCTCCGTCTTCCTGGCGCCTGGGTTTCCATCTTACGATCTGCGGCAAGATTGGGCTGTCCCGGCTATGAGACTATTTCCGGAACATCGTCGTAAGGCTCATCCATGTCAACCGGTTTGTAGCCCGGCTGCTTCGACTTTTCGACCTCTTCCTTGAAGGCCTCTATCACCCTTTCCTGTATCCTTTTTCTGCATTCGGCGTTAATCGGATGGGCGATGTCGGCGTGCAGTTTCATTCTGCCTTTGAAGTCTTTCTTGGCCCGGTTCTCGTGAAGGCTCGCACCACAATTATTGCAGAATTTAGCTCTGAGATGGTTCTTGCCTCCGCATTTATCGCAATGGTCGCTCATTTTCCTCGAGGGCATGGCAACGAAGAATCCATTTGTGCCCTCGATAATCTTGATGTCGCGAACCACAAACTGGTTGTCCATCGTTATCGAGCAGAAAGCCTTCAGCCTGTCATCTTTGTTGCTCACCAATTTGACTCGGACCTCAGTGATCTCCATTTTCTTTGCCTCGCTCAGAAAGTCTACCATCTATTGTCAGTCACGATAATGCTCTTGCATCCGATTTTTTCCTCAAGTCTGCGCTGGTATTGTCTCGCTTGTTCTGTATTCCCGCTCTCAATAATGCAAAACATCGCCGAACCACTTCCGCTCAGGCAGCAAGGCCCTATATCCAACGACTCAATTCTTCCTTTTAATTCGCCCAGGCTCTTCACCAGGTCGAAACAACTCCCCTCCAGCATATTTGCGCACACTTTTACTACTAAATCAATCCTGTTTTCTTTGATGTAGCCGCTCATTCGAGCATGGAGTTCTTCGTATAGAGCCTTGTCATGCTCATAATTGACGTAAACATCCCGTGTGGAAACACTTACGTCCGGCAGTATGAGCAGGGCCAGGAAATGAAAAATTTCGTCTATTTTTTCTATTTTTTCTCCTTTTCCGCAACAAACAGCCAGCGGCCCATCCAAAAAGAAGGCCACATCGCTACCCAGATTCGCTGCAAGTGCCGACAGGCTCGCTTTATCGACGTCCAGTTTCAGGTACTGGTTCAGTCCGAGAAGGGTTGCCGCTGCGTCGCTGCTGGCCGATCCGAGTCCCGTTCCGGCCGGGATGTTCTTTGTCAGTGTGATCCGCAGGTCGGTTGTCAGGCGTTGCTTTTCCAGCAGCATTTTGGCTGCCCGGTAAACGAGATTATCCTCCCCGGCAGGCGCCCAGTGCGGTCCCTTGCAGACAAGCTCGACGCCGGCTTTTTCGCCGGGCTGGATGAGTATTTCATCGTACCAGTTGACCTTGGCCATTACCGTTTCTATTTCGTGGAATCCGTCGGGCCGTTTACCGGCTATAAGCAGAGACAGGTTGATCTTGGCAGGCGCCAGCACCAGTAGTCCGTCTCCAACGGTGGCAATCTGTTCTCTGTCAAGCATGGTCGAGCGTGATTCGCTCCTGTGGTTTCAGCCTGTCATTTAAGCAAGTCAAGCCATCTTTCCGGCAAGATTGTGTTTGTCTTCTTTTGCCTTTTGTCTTTGCGCGTTCAGCGTATTTCTCTCCCAAAACACGCCGTCACTGTAGCCTTGAACTGTTCCGTCAAGCTCAGCCATGCGCAGGCGTTTCGCAGCGAGCAGGCAATACTCACGATTGGTCTCGATCCCAAGAAACCTGCGATCCAGCTTCCTGGCCGTCACAACGGTGCTGCCGACTCCCATAAAGGGATCGAGGACAAACTCCTGCTGATTTGTGCTCGCCAGAATCAGTTTGGCCAATAGTTTTTCCGGCTTTTGTGTCGGATGATCGGTGTTCTCCGGCATCGACCAGAATGGAACGGTGATGTCATTCCACAAATTCGATGGATGTGTCAGGCGGAACTGACCATGGGGGCTGTCGTCCCAATCTTTCGGCACGCCGTCGGCGTCGGTATATGGCGCCAGGACCATGCGCTTGAGCTTTACTTGATCTACATTGAACACGTAATCGTCGGAGACGGTCGCAAACCATATATCTTCCGATGCGTTCTTCCAGTTTCTCTTTGCGCCTCTGCCTTTTTCCCTCTCCCAGGTGATTCGGCTTCTCACTTTCAAGTGCTTGTCCAGGACAAGGTGAATGGCCGTTGACGAAAACCATTCGGAGCAGACATAAACCGACGCGGTGCTCTTGAGTGTGGGCAGCAGCCTGACCAGCACGTCCTCGAACCATTCGGCGTACGCCGCAATTGACCGCCTTCTGTAGGTAGTTGACGCAAAGGCTTTGGTAAGATTGTAGGGCGGATCCAATATCAGCAGGTCAACGAAACCTCGCGGCAGCAAACCTGCGACTTCAAAAATATCCTGATTTACGATTTTGTCGCTGACGGCGACTGTATCCACAGGCCCAGATAGGTGAATCAAATCTTTGCCGTACTGATCTGCTTCCGCCCGGTTAAGCGTTATTGTTCGATTTCTCTTTGCCCGAACTTTACTCACACGCCTGACCCTGCTATCCTGCCGGTTTCGGCAAAATCCCGTCTTATGCTGATTCTTTTTTTGCTTGCTGTTTTGCTGTGAACAAATCGATCTTGCGTTCGACTATGTCGCGGGTGATAACATACTTCGCGGGCTTTGGTTCTTCCGGCAGTTGATACATCAAGTCAACCATCAGCTCCTCGGTGATCGAACGCAATGCCCGTGCGCCGGTGTCGCGCTTGAGGGCTTTCCGTGCCAATGCGTGCAGGGCACCGTCCGTGAACTCAAGCTCGGCGTCTTCCATCTCGAAAAATCTCTGATACTGCTTGGCCAGCGCATTTCTTGGCTTGGTCAGTATCTCTATCAGTGCACCTTCATCGAGAGCGCCGAGAGTGGTAATAACCGGAAGTCTGCCCACCATCTCGGGAATCATCCCATATTCGATAATATCTTCAGGTATGACCTGATCCAGCATATCGCTGTACTCGGCCTTTTCATCGCTTTTGCCGCCAAGTTCCGAGTCGAAACCGATCATCTTTTTGCCGAGCCGCTTCTTGATGATGTTGTCCAGGCCGACAAATGTTCCGCCGCATATAAAAAGTATCTGCGTCGTGTCGATTTGTATGTAGGACTGCTCCGGGTGCTTTCTCCCACCTTGCGGCGGGATGTTGGCTGTGGTGCCTTCGAGCATTTTCAGCAGCGCCTGCTGGACACCCTCTCCGGAGACGTCGCGAGTAATCGAGACGTTCTGAGATGTCTTGCCGACTTTGTCAATTTCATCGACATACACGATGCCGCGCTGTGCGGCTTCGATGTCGTAGTCGGCGGCCTGCAGGAGCCTCAGCAAAAAGTTCTCGACGTCTTCGCCGACGTATCCCGCCTCGGTGACGGTAGTGGCATCGCATATCGCGAACGGCACCTGCAATTCACGTGCGAGCGTGCGGGCGAGCAGTGTCTTGCCGCAGCCGGTCGGGCCGATTAAAAGAACATTGGACTTGTCTATTTCAATGTCACTGTCGCTGTCGCTGTGCAGAAGTCTCTTGTAGTGGTTGTGCACCGCGACCGAGAGATATTTCTTGGCGTGGTCCTGCCCGATCACATATTGGTCCAGATATTCTTTTATTTCTCTTGGTCTGGGCATCTCCTTGAGGCTAACGCCGATCTTTCCGGTTCGCTTGCGGTCCTGCCGGATGATGTTGTGGCACAGTTCGACACATTCGGGACATATAAAGACATTGCTGGGACCCTCTATGAGCGTGTCGGCCTGGCTCGCCGACTTGCCGCAGAAGCTGCAAATCGCCTTGGGCTTTTTAGCACTTGTTTTTTTGGCCATCTTTAGCTTTCCGTTTTAAAACCAAATACTTCTCTTTCAAGCTTCAATCTTGACAAATTCAGCCCCCTTGTGCAAGGCTTCGATGTTGACGGGCAACGTCTTGTGATACCGCCTGGCGATGGCGTCGGGCAGGGCCTGCGCCGCCTCATCCGGAGTGAGATATCCTCGCTTCTGGAGATATGCGCCAACGGCTACCATATTTGTGCTTCTGTGACTGCCCAATTCAACGGCCAATTCATCGGCCGGCACAGCCACAATCTCAACCGAATCGTCCACCTGTGGCTCGCTGTCGATCAAAGAGCGGTTCATCACCAAAAGTCCGCCGTTCTTGAGGCGCGGGCCGAATTTGGTCAGCGAAGCTTTGTTCATCACGATCAGCGAATCAGGCCTGCCGACGACGGGGCAGGCAATCTTGTTATCGGCAATAATTACCATGCAATTGGCGGTTCCTCCGCGAACCTCGGCGCCATACGAAGGCATGTATGTCACTTCTTTGCCGGCCCTCATTGCCGTCTGGGCCAACAACTTGCCAGCCAGCATCACTCCCTGTCCGCCGAAGCCGGCAATCACAATCTCTTCGCGAAAATCACTCGAGCTCATTCTCAACCCTTCAATCGTCCCAGCGGAAAAACGTCTGTCATGTGATTCTCAATCCATTCCAGTGCCTGGGCCGCGGTCATTCGCCAGTATGTCGGGCAAGGCGAGAGCACCTCGACCAATGACAATCCCTGAGCACCGTCAATCTGCAACTCAAATGCGTGTTTGATGGCCTTCTTTGTCTTGCGGATCTGGGCCGGGCTGTGCAGCGAGCACCGCTCGATGTAAATTGCCCCCGGCAGTGTGGCCAGAAGTTCCGAGACCTGAAGCGGATAGCCCTCTCCGGAGGCAGCACGGCCCTTAGGCGTGGTTGACGTTACCTGATCGATCATTGTCGTAGGGGCCATCTGCCCGCCGGTCATGCCGAAGACGGCATTGTTAACAAAGATGACGGTTATTTGCTCACCTCGGTGCGCGGCGTGCAGGATCTCGGCGGCTCCTATGCTTGCCAGGTCGCCGTCACCCTGATAGGAGAAGATTATTCTATCCGGATTGGTCCTTTTCATCCCCGTCGCCACCGCCGGCGGTCTGCCGTGCGCTACTTCGACCATATCGACGTCTAAGTAGTCATACGCCAGGACAGCACATCCGACTGGGGCAATGCCGATCGTGCGATCCCGGATATCGAGTTCGTCGATTGTCTCGGCGACCAGTCGATGAGCAATCCCATGTCCGCATCCGGGACAATAATGCGTAACGCAATCTTTAAGTGTCGGCGTTCGTTTTAATACAGTTTTCATACCGGAGTCTTTGCTCTTATTGTCAATTGCCTGATCATATCGAGGATTTCATCAACCGTCGGCACACCGCCGCCGGGTCGGCCGTAAAATAATACGGGCGCCTTTCCGGCCACGGCCAGCTTTACATCCTCAACCATCTGTCCGTTACTCATTTCAACGGCCAGGAAAACGCGAAATTCTTCCGCGGCCCTGCCGATTTGTTCCATCGGAAACGGCCACAGCGTGACAGGACGTATCCAGCCGACCTTGATTCCTTCTTCCCTTGCCTTATCTACCGCGCCGCGTACGATTCTTGCCGCGACGCCGTAGGCAACTACTACGATTTCGGCATCGTTAATTTCATATTGCTCGCAGAGCACCTCGTTCTTCTGTATCTGTTCGTATTTTGCACCCAGCTTGTAGTTAAGCTCCTCCAGCGCTCCTTCTGCAAGCCATAGTGAGCGGACGATGTTTTGCTCTCTGTCCTTGGCGCCGGTCAAGGCCCAGTCTTTGGGGGGCAGTTCCCGGCGTGGCTTCTTGTCCAATACGACCGGCTCCATCATCTGGCCCAGGATACCGTCGGCCAGGACCATGACCGTCACTCGATACCGGTCAGCCAGATCGAAAGCCAGCGGCATGCAGTCGGCCAGCTCCTGCACGCTCGACGGTCCCAGCACTATCGTTCGATAATCGCCGTGCCCGCCGCCGCGAGTGGCCTGGAAATAATCAGCCTGCGACGGCGCGATGTTGCCCAGCCCGGGGCCGCCTCGCATCACGTTGACAACCACCGCCGGAAGCTCGGCGCCGGCGAGAAAACTTATCCCCTCCTGCATCAGACTGATGCCGGGGCTGGACGAGCTTGTCATAGCCCTTTTGCCGGTGGCGGAAGCTCCGAACACCATGTTGATGGCGGCCAGCTCGCTTTCGCTCTGAACGAAGACCCGGCCCTCTTCCGGCATTCTTCGGGACATGTAAGCGGCGACCTCGTTTTGCGGCGTAATCGGATAGCCGAAATAGGCATCGCAGCCGGCAATGATCGCCGCCTCCGCGAGGGCCTCGTTACCACACATTAAAAGCCTCTCACTCACGCTACTAATCCCTCTTTCTTCACATTTAACATAAATGGAGAATTGTAATTTTCAAAGAGGTGTTCGGGAACTGCTATAACTGAAATAAGCTCACCTTCTTCAAGAAGTATGTCAAACAGAAGGTCGCTTAAGCTTTCTCTGACTTCAAAGGGATTTAGAGACTGGTCAATCAGCACTAGTATATCAATATCTGAATCCCTCGTGGCCTGGCCCCTCACATAGGAACCATACAATATAACCTTCTTGATTCTTTCCCCGTACATCTTTGTCAGATGTACTTTTATTTGATCTATCAAGGATTTCATCCTTTCATCCATCTTTTTATCTCTTAAAGCCCGCCAGCCGAATTGGCAGATTCCGAATAACCACTTGCGGACAAAAGAAGTTGCCAAAGGCAATTTAGCGAATTCCTTCGTTTATGCCGTTAGATAGCCAGCATCTAATGGGTTCCACTATTCCAAGGTTCAAAGGCCGCGCTGGCTTGCCATATTTTTTATTAGCCATTTTGCTCTGCTGATATTTTTAAAAGGTGGTTTTTAAGTTCAGGAATTTTATTTTTTACTGTTTGCCAAACCAGTTCCCATTTTATGCCAAAATACGCGTGGATTAATTTATCTCTCATACCGGCGATGTCTTTCCAATGAATATCTTTGTGTTTTGCTCTCAATTCTTTGCTTAAATTTTTTGCCGCCTCACCAATTATTTCAAGTGCCCTGACTACGGCATACTTCTTTTCTTTATTCTTATGAAATTCTGCCTCATTTACCTTTGCGATAAACATTTCTATATCAGAAATCGCATCCAGCATGTCTTTTAGATACGCCTTATCCTTTTTCATAGATAACCATCATCTCTTTTCTTACATCTTCTATTATATCCGGGTTTATTGAGCTGAAAATTCCGAGGTCAACTTTTCGTCTAAATATCTTTCTTAATGCGTCCTCTATATGAATCAAGTCGAAAAGGTCTTTGCGACTCTTATCTGTAAACTCTATCGCGATGTCAATATCGCTTCTTTTGTTTTCTTCTTTTCTGACAAACGAGCCGAATATGGCCATAAGCCTAATATCATTGCCCTCACAAATTTTAAGAAGTTCTTCACTTAATCCTTTTTTCTTTAGTTTTGGCGGAAGATTTTCGATTTTAACCATTCCATTTTCCCTCCGACGTTAAATCCTTTAAATCACACTTTTTCCTTAATCAAAGACGGCCCGCTCTTGTTGCACGATTCGTCGCCTGTATTGTCGTCACGATACACCTTGATCGCCGCATCCGGGCATACCATCCCGCACGCGGCGCAGCCTGTACAGCCACTGTTATCCACCTCAACGGGGAAGTAGCCGGTCCTGTTGGATTTTTCGGAGATGACGATGATTCTCTTCGGACAGACCACAACACACAAGCCACAGCCTTTGCATCGCTCGATATTGATAATTATCTTGCCAGCCATTTTCGTATTTCGTGCCCCGTATTCAACTCCCTGCTCAAACGCGGGTTCCTGCCTAAAGCGCGCATTTTAGCAGGACGGGGCGCTGCTGTAAAGCTAAAAGGCGACAATTTGACATACGGCGGCATAGGGCGTGCTATATTCAATATCCGGAACTGGCCCATTTTCTGTTCGCTATTTCCTGTCTTTATTTTTCAATATAGAAAACCCTATCTTCCTCGTCGAAGCAGATGTCGCCGGACTGCGCGATATCTTCGGGGCCAAGGCCGATTAGCTTGAGGGGATTGTGAAAGCCCATCGCGATAAGTTCATTGGAACTGACCAAATCAAGACTTGCCAGGTGGTTCATGCACTCCAACATTGTCGAAGACGAGCCGGCCAAATACCCCGTTTCAGGGTCGTACAACCGGCCGCCCTCTTCCAGCACCACCTTCTCACCCATCACGTTATATGTGCCTGCTTCAAGGCCTGCCAGTGATGAAGCGTCGCTCACAACCACGCAGCGGTCGGCGCCTTTGGCCCTGATAATGGTCTTCAGCACGGATGCCGGCAGATGGTGCCCGTCAGTTATTATCATCGCGACAAGGTCGTCGTTGGCCAGACCCGCCCAGATCGGATTCTCGTGTCTGGGCAGCACCCCCGGCACGCCGTTGCCTAAATGCGTCAGCGAGACGGCTCCGGCTCGCACGAGATTGCGCAAATCATCTTCGGTTGCCATCTGGTGCCCCAACGAAACTGCAATACCCCGGCTTGCCGCATGACGCGCCAGCTTCTGCGCCCCTTCCAGTTCTGCCGATATGGTCAGCAGTTTGATTTTGCCTTCGGCCCAGGCAATCAGCTTATCGAGATAGGCTATATCCGGCTTGACCGTCCACTCTGCATTGTGCGCTCCTCGTGCACCGTCTTGCGCCGAGATGAAAGGTCCCTCAACGTGAATACCCAACAACCTGCCGCGAAACTCTTCGCTTTGGAGAACGGCCGCCATTATCGGCAGGTTATGCTCGTAAACTTCTGCCGCAGATGTAATAATTGTCGGCAGAAACGCTGTCGTTCCGGCTTCGAGCACACTCCGGCAGGCCAGCACAAAATCATCCTGTGTCAAGTCTGTGCCGGAAAAGTTGATCCCTTTGTAGCCGTTGACTTGCAGATCAACCAACCCGCATCTCTTGGCTCCGTCGGACATCTTTACTCCATCTACCCATGTTCTTTACTTAGCATTAGCTTGAACCACCTTATACGAGATGTCAGCAGATCTGTCAAATGAACGAAGCCGCCCGGATTATCTAAACCGCTTCACTTACCGCTTCACGAATTACCTCGCAACCTTCGTTGATTGCTTCTTCGCTGATGCACAGAGGCGGCGATATCTTGACGCAGCCTCCGCCCACGCCCACTGGCGCGAACATCAGCAGACCCTTGCGGAAACAAAGGTTTATCACATCCCAGGCCAGTTCGTAATCCGGCTCTTTTGTGCCCTTCTTGACCATCAGCAGCCCGGCCACCAAGCCTTCCCCGGGCGCATGGCCTATGATATCGGGGAACTCACTTTTTATTTGCTGCAGATTCTCCTGGAGGACCGGCCCGACTTTCGCGGCGTTCTCCACCAGCCCTTCCTGTTCGATGACTTCGATGCTGGCCAGTGCCGCAGCACAGCAAAGCGGATTGCCCGAGTGAGTGCTGGTCATTTCATTTGGGCCGTAAAGGTCCATCACCTCCGGGCTGCTGATTACACCGCTGATCGGCAGTGAGCTGCTTAGCCCCTTGCCGATAAAGAACAAGTCCGGCGCCACGTCGTAAAGCTCAAAGGCCCATAGGGTTCCGCATCTTCCAAAACCAGCCTGGACCTCATCGAAACAGAGCAGGGCGCCAAATTTGTCGCACCATTTTCTCAGGTCCTGCGCGTACTGTTTCGGCATAAAGTTGGGTCCGACGCCCTGGTACGTCTCGCTTATCACTCCCGCCACGTCGTCCGGCTTGACCCCCAGCTCAGCGAGGGTCCTTTCAAATAATTCAAAACTCGTATCAGTGCAGCGAAATCCGTCGGGAAAGGGCACATGCACTATCTCAGGGTCGAGGTTCTTGATCCATGCCTTGCCGCCGGCGATGCCACCTATCTGCTGAGCGCCTAAGGTCCGGCCGTGAAATGAGTCGGAAAATGAAACGATTACGTTCTTCTTGTCACCGCCGAATCTGTATCCGTATGTGCGCATAAGTTTGAGCGCACACTCAGCCGCCTCTCCTCCGGTGCTGAGCAAAAATACTTTGTTCAAACCTTCCGGAGCTAACGAAACGAGCTTCTGCACAAGCTTAATCCTGGCTTCGTTCGGAAAACAGTAAGTGGTAAGCAGAGGGCGGCGCACCTGTCCGGCGATTGCCTCGGCAATGTGTTTGTGACCGTGCCCGGCGTTGGTTACGAGCACACCGGACGAAAAATCAAGCCACATATTGCCGTAAGCGTCATAGACATTCACACCCTCGGCGCGGTCCCAGATCACCGGCGGCTGACCTCTCATGCTGACCGACTCGGCCTCGCGAAGTTTTTCAATCTTCTGTATCGTCTCAGGATTCGGGATGGCCCCTGAAAGTTTGCGAAACTTTGTTGATACGTGGTTTACCTCGGTGGGGACAAGCGGAAATTCCTTTGCCATTTCATCTCCGGATTCTTGCTGCAATGTTTGTCAATATTTACGAAAATCGACGCCGGCATTTTCGCCGTAGGTTATCTCTACCTCTCTGCCGCCGTTTAGAATTGAAAGCCGCCCCGCCTCGACTACCAGCTCGTTGTACGAGCTGTTCGCGGGGGTCGCCATGATGCCTTCGTCGTCAAATTGTTTGATCAGCTTCTGTCTGCGGGCCAGCGCCTGCCGGTCGTCTGCATCGACAGACACATCAATGCACTTGCAGATGTTCTTCACTATCAGCTCGATGGAACGATACCCGTACCCGACAGGCGTCAATCCGCCCCCGCCGAGATCGACGTATTTGAAATAATCCGGACTCGGCTCGGAGTAATATGTATCGCCAGGCTCGCTGCCCTTTTCAACGTAACAGTGCTCGATGCCGCGGTTCTGGTCGTTGTGTACGAGCATACCGCTTTTGTCGTCGCCCCGGCAGTACATGCGGATGCCCTGGAAGTTGCCGCCGGGGCCGTCATCGGGATAGCCCATTATGTTCGTCACGTTCAGGCACGCATCGTTCTCCCATACGACGCGGGCATCGGTCCAAAGGTAACCGGGCTTGCCGTTCGGATATGTGTCTTTTATGCCGTAAACAGACACCGCTCTGGGCAGCAGTCCCGTGATAAAATGCACCTGGTCAACGTAGTGGCATCCGACATACGTGAACATATCCGAGTTTTCCACGGTGAACCAGTTCTGGAAATTCGAATGCCGGTAGTAATAAGGCTCATTCATTTCCGCATGGCCGATACGAAATTCCCCGAATTTGCCCTCTCTGTAGAGCTGGCGGGCCATCAGCGCCCGGTCGTCGAGACGTTTATGGTACTCGACGCCCACGACAAGCCCCTTTTCGTAGGCGGTCTTCTCGATCTCGACGGCCTGCGAATACGCCAACACTAACGGCTTCACACAGCATACATGCTGATCACAGGCAAGGGCGGCTTGTATAACCTCATAATGCACCTGGTCCGGCACGGCAACGACCACAATGCTGCCTTTAGGCATCTTTTCGATTACTTCTCTGAACAGATCGGGACAATTCCGCCCCGGATCCGTTTCAAGAGAAGGATATGCCGTGAAGCTGTGGCCGCCAAATGCCTTCTTGAGCGTTTCATCCTGCGCCAAGACCTTCAACGGAGCGCTATTCAGGGCGCAGACAGCAACCTCACCTATAACACCCAGTCGCTGAAGCTGATAGACCGACGGCAAAATCTGCACCTGCGTTATCATTCCGCCGCCGACAATACACACTTGAGGCTTATTGCTCATCGAGTTCTCTTTGAATCGCTACTTCAATAAAGATTGACGTAAACTCTCTTCGGTCCACGTTGCAACCGTCTTGGGGCCAATAATTAGCACTGCCCCGTCCGGTTGTCAAATCTAATTTTTCATTTGATTACTGCGGTCCCATTCTGTACAAGTATAGCAAAATGTCAATCCGGTCAGATAGAATGGAGGTGGACCTTGGCGAATACATGTAAGTTAGCTGCGTTGGTGACTGTCTTGAGCTGCTGCTGTCTCGCTTCGGCACAGGCCGGGCAGATTACCGTAGATTCTTCGACGGTCCTTGAGACGCTCGACAAGAGCCATCCCCGATTGTTCCTCAAAGACGAGGGCCTTGAGAGCCTCAAGAAGCAATATGCCAAAGACAACATTCTCCGGAAGTATTTGAAGGACGTTATCGAGCAAGCGGACGCCTTCGCCGGCAAATCGATGCTTACTCACAGGAAGATTGGGCCGCGGCTTCTTCACGTCAGCAGAGAATGCCTTAGCCGAATCTATGCTCTTTGCCTTGCTTACAGGTGGACCGGCGAAGAAAGGTATGCCAAAAAGGCCGTCGAAAACCTGCTGGCCGTATGCGCTTTCAAGGACTGGAATCCGTCGCATTTTCTCGACGTAGCCGAAATGTCTCACGCGGTCGGACTCGGCTATGACTGGCTTTATTCCTATCTCGACGCCGAGACGCGAGAGAAAATCAAGGCCGGCCTTATCAAGAACGGACTGGAGCCCGGACTGAAGGTGTACGAGAGGGATCGAGGATGGGTCCGAAGCGAACACAACTGGAACCAGGTCTGCAACGGCGGGCTGATTATCGGCGCGCTGGCGATCGCGGAATCCAACCCGCGATACGCCGAGCAAATTGTTCCCGCCGCCGTTCGCTCGCTTCCACGGGCGCTGAAAAGTTACGCCCCCGACGGCGCCTGGGGGGAGGGACCAGGCTATTGGTATTATGCCACTCGCTACACCGCCTACGGCCTGGCGGCGCTGCAGAGTGCGTTAGGCAGGGACTTCGGGCTTTCAAAAATCGACGGTCTCTCGGAGGCGGGGAACTTCCCGATACATACGACCGGTCCCACCGGAATGCTCGTAAACCTTGCCGATAGTGGGGAAAGGGCCCGCAGGAGACCTATGCCGTGCATGTTCTGGCTTGCCCGCACTTTCGACAATCCGTTCTTTGCTCAATCCGAACATGCTGTGGTCGCAAAACGCGGGGCGGGTCCCCGGCACGTCGTATGGTATATACCTCCGGCGGAGAATGAGGCCGAATCGAGAGAGCTGGACCGCTATTTCCGCGGCCCCGTGGAGGTGGCGGTCTTTCGCAGTGCCTGGAATGATCCTGATGCGCTGTTCGTTGGCGTTAAGGCGGGCTACAACCAGGTCAATCACGGCCACCTCGACTTAGGCAACTTCGAGCTTGACGCGCTCGGCGTGCGATGGGTACGCGACCTCGGCTCGGACAACTACAATCTGCCCGGTTACTGGGACGGCAAAAGAGGCGGAAAACGCTGGTCCTACTATCGTCTCAACTCCAAAAGTCACAGCATCCCTCTGTTGAACGGCGAAGATCAGGACCCGATGGGAGAGTCGAGATTCATCCGGTTCGATTCAAAGAAGTCCTTCGCTCATGCCCTTATCGATCTTACAAGCGCCTATCAAAAGTTCGCCAAAAAGGTGACGCGAGGTGTTGCTATCTCAAGCAGACAGGCGGTAATCGTGCAGGATGAGTTCGAGATTGAAAAGCCCTGCGAGATCACGTGGGCCATGACGACCGATGCCGAGATATCCTTCGATAAGGAATGGATTGCAAGGCTTACTCTTGACGGCAGGGAACTTGTTGCGCGAGTCTTGTCGCCGTATCACGCACGGTTTACGGTTGAATCCGCCGAGCAGAAGCCGCCCGAAAAGACCAACAAAGGCGTCAAGCGACTGACCCTGCGACTGCCGCAGGCAAAAGGCAACGTTCGGATAGCGATCCTGCTCTCGCCCGTATGGAAGGGCGGGGATTACATTAGTTCCACCGGATTAAAGCCGTTGGCGGAGTGGTGAACACACGTGTCTAAATATGTACCGAATCAGGAGGTCAAAAATGCAAAGTCCATCAGATAGCAGCTACAAGACAGTCGTCATTAGCGTATCAATACTTATGCTTGGGTTTGGTACAACTGTGGTACAAGCGGCCGCCGAGAAGAAACCGGAGCTTTGCCAGGGGAATTATCACAGCGAAGAGGCGGCGAAAGAGCAATTAGCTAAATTCGCCCAAAGCTATTCCAACTTAGCCGAATGGAAAGCACGGGCCGAGCGGATTCGTGAGGGCATTCTTCGCGGCGTCGAACTTCTGCCGCTGCCTGACAAGCACGCGCTGAATCCAATAATTCACAGCAAACGCAAATACAAGGGTTACACCGTGGAAAACGTGGCCTTTGAGTCTTTGCCCGGCGTCTTTGTCACAGGCAACCTGTATCGCCCGCGCCGGGGCAAGGGGCCGTTCGCCGGGATACTTTGCCCGCACGGGCATTGGGGCAAGCCCGAAAACTATGGGCGCTTCCGGCCCAACATGCAGAAGCGCTGCGCCACCCTGGCCCGGATGGGGGCGGTAGTGTTTTCCTATGACATGGTCGGTTACGGTGACTGGAAAAACGCCGGTTGGGAGCACAAGCGGCCGAAAGTTCTCAAATTGCAGCTCTGGAACAGCATCCGTGCCGTAGATTATCTTACCTCCCGCAAAGACGTGGACCCCAAACGTATCGGAATCACAGGCGCATCCGGCGGAGGAACACAATCGTTTCTCCTGACTGCGGTTGATGATAGAATTGCCGTATCGGTTCCCACCGTGATGGTCTCGGCACACTTCTTCGGCGGCTGCGACTGTGAAAGCGGGATGCCGATTCACAAGAGCGATACGCACGAAACGAATAACACGGATATTGCCGCTTTGGCCGCGCCCCGCCCTCAACTGCTCATATCGGACGGCAAGGACTGGACGAAGAACACACCCGACGTAGAGTTTCCCTACATTCGCAACGTCTATCGTCTCTACGATGCTCAGGCCAACGTCGAGTACCTGCATCTTCCCGATGAGGGGCACGATTACGGCATCTCAAAGCGGCTCGGCGCCTACAAGTTCCTCGCGAAACATCTGGGACTGTCGCTCAAGAAAGTCAGCAAACCCGACGGCTCAATCGACGAGAGCTTTGTTGTTGTTCAGAAGAATGAGGACTTGTACGTCTTTGGCCCCGACCATCCAAGGCCGGTACACGCCGTCAGTGCCGACGCCAAGCTGCCCTGGGATTAGCTTGTGTGGAGCAGGATGTCATTGCGAGCACCTGACCTGATTCTCAGGATGTATAGAGAAGAAAACAGCCTACTCCTATCATTGCGAAGGAGCGCAGCGACTGCGGCAATCTCAATCCCAACGCTGCAAAGAGAAGTCTATTTTCTTAGGAGGCCCGAAGGGCCGTGGCAATCTCCTCCGTGACGAGCAGGAAACACCATCGCCATCTTTGAGATTGCTTCGCTTCGCTCGCAATGACATGCTCAGGCCGGATGTTTTCAACAGAGCAATAGAAGCTTTAAGCAGGAGGCTTCTTTAGCTCTTCTATCTTGGGAAGGTCCTTGAGCGTGTTCAGGCCGAAGAGTTCGAGGAATTTTTTCGTCGTTCCGTACAGCATCGGCCTGCCCAAAATTTCTGCCCGGCCGATTATCTTGACCAGTCCCTTATAACAAAGGGACCGAATTACCTCTCCGGCGGCGACGCCCCGGATGGCCTCAATGTCGGCCCGTATGACCGGCTGCTTGTATGCAATTATGGCGAGCGTCTCCATTGCCGCTGCGCTTAGCTTAGTGTCGCTGCGGACCCGAAGGAGTTTCTTGAGCCAGTGATTGTAGGGGCTCAGCGTGAGCATTTGAAAGCCGCCGGCAATTTGCTCAATTCGAAAGGCGTTATTGTTCGCCTGGTATTTCTCGTTTAGATTCTTGATGTGCCGACGAACCTGTTTTACATCCGCTTCAACGATTTTTGTCAGTCGGGCCGCCGTGAGAGGCTCATCGCTGGCAAACAACACCGCCTCCACGACCGACTCGACCGTCGGCTCAAAGTCCCGGTCCTGCCGTGACAAATCGGCTTGCTCCTCCTCTTCTTGTTCTACCGGTTGAGCTTCCTCTGCCTGCTCTGTTTGTTCAACTTGTTCCTCATCCAGCATTTGACATTCACCGTCCTGTATTTCCTGCTGTTCTTCTGTCATACGTTCTTCCATTTAAACGGGTCCGCATCCTTCCTGCTTATCTTGATCCTTATCTCTTTGAGCTGCTTTTTCAACTGCTTAGCGAATTTCTTCAATATGAACCGTTCCGAGACCGTATGGCTCAGGCAAATACAGGTCAGCCCGGCCTCCTGAGCCGCCAACGCCTGATGGTGTTTCAGTTCTCCGGTCAGGTACAGATCGGCCTTTGCGGCGATAACCGAATTGATAATCCTGCCGCACGAGCCTGCACAGACCGCCGCTTGCTTGACCAGCTTTTTTTCGTTTCCGACCAGGCCTACAGCCTTGGCTCCGGTGGCCTTCTTTATCCTCTCGACAATCTTTGCTATTCGCAACGGCCGGGCCAGTTCGCCGATTCTGCCCAACCCGAACTTTGCCTCGGTGCCGTGAAGTTTCAAGACGTCGAAGGCCGGTGTCTCATAGGGATGGGCCTTTTTCATTGCCGCAACCACTCCATCGAGCTTGTCGGCGGGCACAATCGTCTCGAACCTTGTCTCAGGCACCTTTTCCAATCTGCCTTTCCTGCCGATAGCCGGCTTTGCGCCTTTCTTAGGCAAAAATGTCCCGGTCCCCTCGGCGCCAAAACTGCAATGGCTGTAATTACCGATGGCCCCGGCGCCGGCGGCAAAAACCGCATTCGAGACTTCCGCCAGCGACTCAACCGGGACGAAAACGATAAGTTTGTAATCGTCGCCTGCCGGGTCGTCAACGTAATCCCCGATTGGATCCCCATCACAAATACCGACAATCTCGGCAAGGCCGTCATTGACGCCGCCCATAGCCGAATCCAGGGCGGTGTGCACTGAAAATACCGCGATGCCGGCGCGAATCAAATCATATACTACACTTCCGGATCCATTGGCAGTTACTTTCTTGAGCCCGTCCCAAATTACCGGATGATAGCTTATAATCAGATCGGTTTTCAGCTTTTTCGCTTCGGCGACGACATCGCTCGTAGTATCGATAGTGAGCAGCACGTTCCTGACGCTTTTGTTCGGATCACCAACTAACAATCCCACGTTGTCCCAGTCCTGGGCCAATCCGAGCGGAAATATGTCTTCAATCACTGCCGCAATTCTTTTCACATTCATTTTTTACAAACTCATCGAAGCTTCTTTTTAGTTTTTTTACTGTCGGCCTGACCTTGCCGTCACCGACAGTGTGCTTTTCTACTTTGGTTATCGGCATAACCTGCATAATAACATTCGTCAGAAACAACTCGTCGGCGCCGAGCACGTCGTCTATGGACAGGTCTTTCTCGATCAACTTGACCGAATTCTTCAAGGCGAGCTGGCAGACGGTCTTCCTGGCAACGCCCGCAAGGACCGGCGTCTCGATCGTCGGCGTATAGAGAACCGAGTCTTTAACCAAAAACACGTTGCTCACACACCCCTCGGCCAGGCGATTATCCGTTGTAAACCAAAGTGCCTCGGCGGCCCTCTTCTGGTGCGCCCAATTCAGTGCAATCATACGCGAAAAGTAGCTTGTGGTCTTGTGGCCGGATGTGGGTTCATTCGGATTTTGTCTGTACGGGCAAAGCACCACCAGAACACCGTTCTTATAGTATTCCGCAGGGTAAGACCGGAACTTCGTGGCGGTGATAAGGAGCGTCGATTTCTGCCGGTCGGTCTCGGCCATAGGCCCGCCGGTCAATGTCAGCCGCAAACGGGCCTCGGTCAATTTGTTCGCCGACAACACTTTGTAGATGGCGTCGGTGATGTACTCTTTATCGTACGGACTACTGATCGACAGGTTTCGAGCACTGAAGAACAGCCTGTCGAGATGATCCGTCAGCGCAAAGACCACGCCGTTGTGACTTCTCATCGTCTCGAAAAGCCCTGCCCCGTACAAGAACCCGCTGTCTGTCACAGATATGCAGGCCTTATCGATATCGACTAATTTATCATTTAGAAAAACCTGTTCGGGCATCTTGTTTCGTGCTCTTCCGACTCCTGGATCTTGTGTCGTGTACGTTTCTTTCCACGGCTACTATCCCGCGCCTGCTTTCTTGCGTTGCGTTTATTCCAGCCAGTAGCGCTCTTGCCTTTGTGATTGTCTCGGCCCATTCGGCTTCGGGATCGGAATCTGCGACTATGCCTCCACCTGCCTGTGCAAAGGCTTTTCGACCGGCGATAATAATCGTTCGTATCGCAATGTTCAAGCATACACCGCCATCGACGCCGATAAAGCCGATGCTGCCTGTATAAGCCCCTCTGGCTGTAGGCTCGGTCTCGTCGATGATCTCCATCGAGCGGATTTTCGGAGCGCCGGTGATCGAGCCGCCGGGGAACATTGCCTTTAGAACGTCGCAAAACGTAATCTCATCCCGAAGCCGGCCCGCCACGGTCGCCACGGCATGAAAGACCGTCGGGTAAGTTTCAATCGTCCTGGGCTGAATCACAGTTCTCGTCCCGGGTTTGCAGATTTTCGCCACGTCGTTGCGCTCCAGATCGACAATCATATTCAGCTCGGCCTGCTCCTTTTTGCTTTCGAGAAGCTCATTGAAGTTCTCGGCGTTGGTTTGCCTTGCCCGCGACGCTGCTTCTGTCGCCTCGTTGATGCGGGGTCGAGTGCCTTTTATCGGCTTTGTTCGAATCTCGCCGCCGGCAATCGTTATGAACATCTCGGGCGAGGCGCTGACAATCTGAAAACTTCCTCCGTCAATGTAAGCGGCATGACCACTTGGGTTGTAATGATTTTGCCAGTGATAGAGCTTTATCGGCCGGGCATCGTAATCGCATTCGAATCGCTGTGAGAAGTTGATTTGATAGACCTCACCATCGTAAATGTAGCGCTTTATTTTCTCGATTGTCCGCAGGTAACAGGCCTTGTCCATGTTGCATCGAATTCGCGAGAAATCAATATTGTCAAGGTCGGCGGGTGCAGGCTGTGGAACGCGAATCCGTCGAGATTCGGTGAGCAACAACTCCAAAGCGTCAAGTTTGTCCCGCGCCTTTTCCTCATCGTCCGGCAACTCCAGGGCGATCAGCCAGAAAGTCTTTTCGATATGGTCAAAAGCAATAAGCCGGTCATAGAAGCACAGGCGAATCAGCGGCGTTCCGACATCATCTATTGCGGTCTCGGGCAGCTTTTCGATATATCTGCCAAGCTCATAGCTGAAATACCCCACCCAGCCGCCGCAAAACATCCCCTGTAGGGGCAACCCTGTGTGGTTGCCCTGGTGATCTTCGATTATGTATTTGGCTAATGCTTCCTGCAGCTTGCCGAAAGGGTCTTTCTGCCCCGCTCTAAATTCGAATACTTCTTTCGGCTCGGCGGCCCAATAGCTGAATCCGCCGGCGTCGGCCTTAGCTGCGTTGCCGCCGAGGATCGACGCCGATTCCAGTCGAGCGAACACTTCACTCAGCGCCGGCAGATCCGCAGATGCGCGGATTGCCTTGCAGTGCAGCTTGCAGGGAATCCCCTTGCCTGTTTTGATGGCTGTTTCAGTTGTCATTGCGGTTTGTTGATTGTGTATAACCACCATCTATTTTTGGCTTGTCGTTTTGTTCTTGCCTGCCGCTCGAAATACATCGTCATTTCGAGGCCGTTGTCAGTTCGGATCTTGAACCAGTGCTTGCGCAGATACTGCTCAGGTCCGCCGCTCTTGCAAGGCCCCGACTCCTTCCATGTCCGGAGCACCTCGGCAACCGCATACTCTTGCTGTCTCCACACGAACCGGCCCGGCAGTCCCGGCTCACCCCTGGTCATTCCAGCCGTGTCAAACGTACCTGCGACCGGCTCGATCGGTTCACTGACAAATTCCTCGCTCATACGCTCATTGTCCGGCCTTGAATTCTTCCATGATCCGCACCCCGCAAGAAGTGCCTATCCT
This sequence comes from Planctomycetes bacterium B3_Pla, assembly GCA_005223045.1. Lineage (GTDB taxonomy): Bacteria > Planctomycetota > Phycisphaerae > Sedimentisphaerales > Anaerobacaceae > SG8-4. The sequence continues at coordinate 258,974 of NJBM01000002.1, forward strand.
CTGCGCACCTGCGGCTAACATTTCAAGAGCCTGTTCGGCCGTTCTTATACCGCCAGCGGCCTTTATCTTACATTTTGGAGCCGTTTCTTTCATCAGCTTTATATCTTCAACAGTCGCTCCACCGGCCGGGTGCAATCCCGTGCTCGTCTTTATGAAATCCGCGCCGACTTGGTGTGCGATCTGACAGGCAAATACTTTCTGCTCGTTACTTAGAGCCGCCGATTCGATAATCACTTTCAACACAACCGCCGGCCTCATCGACCGGCAGACTCTCAGCATCGACCACAATTGACTCCGCAGGTATTTTGAATCGCCTTCGATTATCGCCGCCAGATCCGCGACCATATCGATCTCATCAGCCCCGGCGAAGACAGCTTCCTTAGCCTGCGCAACCTTGACCTTAGTCGTATCGGCGCCGAGCGGCAGACTGACCACGCCGCCAACAGCGACCTTCGATCCGGCCAAAAGTTCAGCCGCCGGAGCTACCCATCGGCCGTTTACACATACCGTATGGAATCCCCAGCTTTTCGCCTCCTCACATAGTTGCCTGATCTGCTCTTTTGTCGCTGTAGCATCGAGCAACGTATGGTCGATGCTGCCGGCCAGTTTCTCTTTCGATATTTGTTGTGTAATGCTCGTCATTTGCCGCCAGGGAGTTTTACGGACACTAAATCCATGAACAACACTTACGCTATTTCCGCTTCGTTCTTAATCCGTTTCCACAATGTTTGGACATTTAGGTTTTCCGCCCAACTTTCCAGATAATCCTGATCCAGGTTCCCATGCTGCACTTCATACACCCGCAGAGCGTCGGTAAAGTGTTTTTCGCTTCCGCCACAGAGTTCCGCCCATCTCAACTTGGCAAGGATTGTGTCCTCAGGGCTCGAAACCTGCATTTCTGCACCCATAAATCCTTCCGCGTATCTGCGTGAAAAGCGCGACCGGTCAAAAGCTTCGTCAGACAATATCCAAAAGTCGACTTTGTCTCCTGATTTCAAGTCAATCAAATTGAACATGTCACTGCTGCTGATTGCATCAATAATGCTGTGTTCCGCCAAATAGAAATCAGGATGTGGAAAAGCTTCAGCTAACTCGTGGGCTTTCGATTTTTCAATCGCAACGATCATATCTATGTCGTGAGTGGCCCGGGGTTCACCCTGTAAGCTCGATACAACGGATCCTGTCAGCATGTACTGGATTTCAGCCAGATCGAGTGTTTGGATAACCTTTTTCAGTAATTGCTGTTGTGACATTTGTCGAGACGTTCCAGGAGCATCGCCTTGAATTCTTCATCCGGAAGATTAGGATGCCTTCTGCGTAATCCGCAGGTAAAGAGTTGATTGGCAAATTCAGACAGTTCGAATGCCTTGAGCAGCCTTTGCTCCGGCGACATTCGACGAAGTACCCGAATATATATATTATGATTTGGGCGCTGCTTAATGTTCATAATCTTTTCAACACTTGATCTCTTTCGCATGTTCTTTCTTTTTGAAGAAATCAGCCGCGCCGGCTACACTGTCGAATACTTTCGTGGCTGTCTGCGTAACGAATACCGAAGGGCTCTGCTTGGCCGTCCAGATTACGTACACTTCCTTGGCGGCCTCGTGGGCGTGCTGGAGTTCGCGTTCCACACCGCTGGAAATCGCCGCCCGCCCGTCATCCAAACTCGGCACGAGGCTGATTATCATGTCCGACTGGTCGATCAGCATGAAATCGCGGGCGTATATCTGGCTGTTGATGTCTCGCTCGATCTGCCGGACCTCGTGCAGATCCAGCCGGACTTTTCGTCCCAAAGCCTTCACTTCGACATAATCCAGTCCCTTCTTGCCTGCCCGCCGCGCTCTTTCCGGCAGATATGCTTCCTCCAGATCGCCCGGATCAAAGCAGATAAACACTTGCTTCATCAGTTGCCGAAATCCGTTAATCTCCTCGTTGACGTGCTCCATGTCGGCGACCGCGGTCATAGGAAAGCTCAGATAGGCTCTTTTGCCTCGGCCATCGAAGGCAAGGCGGCAGAATGTTTCAGTAGTCTGCTCTTTGGCCCCGCGGGCAAGGCAATAGAACGGAATCGCTTCACTGACGCCTTTACAGAGCATTTCCGTGCCGATGATCTCTTCTTCCCGCCAGACAATCAAATCCTTCAAGCTGTGTTCGACTGCGTGTTCATCGACAAGCCGCAAGTGCAGAGCGACTACGCCGTCAATCAGACAGACGTACATGTCGGCGTCGAGCTGTCGCATCTGGTCGAAGTCCACCGCCGGAAACAATCCATGCCGCCAACGGAAAGTCGCATGGGTATTGACTATCAGATTGGGAGCTTTCCCGGCCTTTGCGATAATGTCCTTGAACACACTGCGGCGAAGCGAGCTTAGCCTTTTCATCGGTATGTCCAGGATCTTGCCGGCAGGGATATCGGGCGCCTCGGCATACATCTGGTCGCCGACATTGCACAGCAGCACCTCTTTTCCCCTCTCGCCGGCAAGCCGGCACACCTTTTGAAGGTAGCTCTTCTTGTCAACCCCAACCATTCCGGTAACAACTACTATCATATCCAACCCGGCCTTACCATACATCAATAAGTTTGCAAACCGGTACGATATACAATAACCATCCCGTTGGCAAATGAATCTTTACCTGACGTGGCCCCCCGAAGAGGAATGTCAACATGAGATGTTTGTCGAGACGCGCTGGGAAAGACGAACGCTCGTGGTTCCTTTGTCGCAACTAAAACCGATCGCTGAGGCTAACGCAGATCCGACAGAAGCTATCGAGGACTGGCATTACTGGGTGGACCATGGATACCTGTTGTAAGTGAGCAGAAGAAACCAGCACCGGTTCAATCGTCTGCGTTCGCTTACTCTGTGGATTCTTTCGGCATGATTTTCCATGCGACGTAGTAGGTAACGAGCAGCGGTGCTGCTCCGGTGGCCAGACACAGGAAAACTACTATGATTCTCACCAATGTCGGGTCGAGGTCGTATGTCTCACCGAAACCGCCGCATACGCCGAAGATCTTCTTGTCTTTTGTGGACAGATGCAGTTTTTTCATTTCTTGTCTCCTATTGTCCCTAATATAAAGACGCTCGGGCGGGTCGTTTACTTCAATCTTTTTTTCGCCGCCGCCGAATTACATGTCCAGTTTCTCTCGCAAATGGCCGAGCAGTTGGTCGCCGGACACTCTCGTCTGCTCCATCGAGTCGCGCTGCCGGACGGTCACGGTGTTGTCCTCTTTCGTCTGGCCGTCAACGGTCACGCAAAACGGTGCCCCGCCTTGCCCTTCTTCTATTTTTCTTCAGCCATTTTCCTGCTGCGTACTTTTTTGTCGTTTTAGGCGGCACTACATGGTTGCCCGTCTTATCGCTATATCTATTCCATATCGCTTAATCTCCTGGACAAGGGTGCTGAAATTGTCATCCAGATCCTCCGGACAAAACGGTATCGGCTCAATATGTGAATCGACCTTGAGAGCCACCTTACGCAGCAGCATCATTTCTTCTGTGACATCCCGCCCGAATTGTGTTGAGATTACGGCAATATCAATATCACTATCAGCATACGTCTTGCCTTTTGCATGGGAGCCGAAAAGGATAACCTTCGACACACTGATACCCTGCTGTTCGAGCATCTGAACGAATTTGTCTATTTTGCCCGTTTCGGACTTGCTTAAATGTGCTTGTTTAACCACTCCAATATCTCCCTGGTCTTTTCGAGGTATTCGACGGAAAATTGTTTTTTTGCCTTTTTTCGGAAACTGAGCTTATAGTCGTCATATCTTGCGCCTATGTTGAACGTCGTTATCTCCGCAAGTTCGTTCTTTTGAAGCTCGCTGAGATCCAATCCAGCTCTTTCTGCCAGGCGAACCAAATCGTGGATCAGAGGCGGGGCAGCTTCTGTTGATCTGACAATGATAGCCTTCAGTATCTTCTCAATACTTAAGTGGCAGAAGAATAAAGCATGGTGATATTTCTTGTTCTGACAGAGGATTTCTGCACTGTCAAAATCCTCTTTTGAGGCTGTTAACCAATACTTGACAACTTCCTGTTCACTTTTCATTTATCAAGCCTCTAATTTTACACGCAAATGGCCGAGCAGTTGGTCGGTGGACACCCTTGTCTGCTCCATCGAATCGCGCTGCCGGACGGTTACAGTGTTGTCCTCTTTTGTCTGGCCGTCGACGGTGATGCAGAAAGGCGTGCCGGCCTCGTCCTGCCTGCGGTAGCGCCGGCCCACCGCGCCTTTTTGGTCGTAGAAGCAGTTGAAGTATTTCTTGAGATCGTTGTAGATGTTCGTTGCTATCTCCGGCATACCATCCTTCTTGACCAGCGGGAAGATGGCGGCCTTCACCGGCGCCAGGGCATGGTGGAAGCGCAGCAGGTTCCTCGTCTCGCCGCGAACTTCCTCTTCGTCGTAAGCGTCAACCAAAAAGGCCAGCGCGCTTCGGTCGATTCCGGCACTGGGCTCTATCACATAAGGGATATACCGCTGCTTCTTCTGGTCGTCGAAGTAAGAGAGCGGGCCTTTGAGGTATTCCTCGGCCTCGTCGGCCAGTTCGATTTTCGTCATGTCTCCCTTGCTCTCGTACCATTTATTAAGCGTTCTCATGCCCCGCTGGTGCTGGCGCAGGTCAAAATCGGTGCGGTTGGCGATGCCTTCGAGTTCCTGCCAATCGCCCGAACCGAACGGGAACTTGTACTCGACGTCCACACAACCCTTGGCGTAGTGGGCAAGCTCGTCGGCATCGTGCTCGCGGAAGTGCAGGTTCTCTTTCTTGAGGCCCAACTCAAGGTACCAGTTGAATCGCGCCTCCTTCCAGTGCTCGAACCACTGCTCATCCGTGCCCGGCTCACAGAAGAACTCAAGCTCTGCCTGCTCGAACTCGCGCGTCCGGAAGATGAATGCCTTGGTTGTCACCTCGTTGCGGAAGCTCTTGCCGATCTGGGCGATCCCGAACGGTATCCTGACCCTCGTAGTATCCAGCACATTCCTGAAATTGGCAAAGATCCCCTGCGCCGTTTCCGGCCGAAGGTGCATTGTCATCGAATCGTCAACGTTGGCCCCCATCTGGGTCTCGAACATCAGCTTAAACGGCATCGGCTCGGTGAATTGCCCTACCGCCCCGCAGTTGGGGCATACCTTGTTGCTCAAATCCTGCGACTTCGCCATAGCCGTGTCGATGTCGATATGCTCGGTGTGCTCCTCAGTATGGTCGGTCAGATGATCGACGCGGGTCCGGGTGTTGCACTTTTTGCACTCGGCGATCAAATCGGCGAATTTGTCGGCGTGGCCGCTCGATTTCCACACCATCGGGTGCATAAGGATACTGCAATCGAGCCCGACGACGTCATCGCGCATCTGGACGACGCTCTTCCACCAGGCCTTTTTGACGTTGTTCTTCAATTCAACGCCGAGCGGCCCGTAGTCGTAACAACTGGCTAAGCCACCATAGATTTCGCTCGATTGAAATATGAAGCCCCTTCGCTTACACAGCGATACGATGTCGTCAAGTTTGGTAAGTTTTGCCATATTCGAGTCCCTAAATAATCTAAAAACCGGCCCATTATACTCAGATTGAGGACGATTACAAGGATTGAAGCCGAACCGTTGACAATACCTGCGGCACGATTTATACTCACGGCCAGACGCTAAACGAGTATCGAGCATCGAGAAACGAGTTTTTATGAGCAGGGAAGTTGTCGCCATCCTGGATTTTGGCAGTCAGTACGGCCAGTTGATCGCCCGCAGGGTCCGTGAACAGAACGTATTCTCACGAATCTGCCGGGCCGACATTTCCGCGCAAGAATTGTCAAAGATGCCGCTCAAGGGTCTGATCCTCTCAGGCGGGCCTGCGAGCGTTTACGACAAGAACGCTATTAAATGCGACGAGAAGATATTCGAGCTGGACGTACCGATCCTCGGCATCTGCTACGGCATGCAGTTGGCCTGCCAGATATTGGGTGCGAAAATCGTCCCCGCCGAGCGGCGCGAGTACGGGCGAACAAACTTGTCCATTCTCGACAAAAGCGATCTGTTCGCAAGTCTGCCCGAATCAATCACGGCATGGGCCAGCCACGGCGACCAGATCGAGGATTTGGGCGGCGATTTTGTCAAACTGGCAAGCACCGAGACATGCCCGTTTGCCGCAGTCCGGCACAAAAAGAAAAAGTTCTTCGGCGTCCAGTTTCATCCCGAAGTCTCGCATACACCAAAAGGCTCGCAGATTTTGGAAAATTTCCTATATGACATATGTGGCTGCGCTGGCGACTGGAAAATGAGCGATTTTGCCGGCGAGACTGTAGAGGCCGTCCGCAAACAGGTCGGCAGCGATACGGTGATATGCGGCCTGAGCGGCGGCGTGGACTCTTCGGTCGTCGCCTCGCTGGTCCATAAGTCGATAGGCGATCAGCTTGTTTGCATCTTCGTCGATAACGGCCTGCTGCGAAAGAACGAACGCGAACACGTCGTCTCGACCTTCCGCAACCATTTTCACATGGACCTGCGCGTCGTCGATTGGTCCGAGCAGTTCCTGGCCGGATTGAAAGGTGTTATCGAGCCCCAGCAAAAGCGGAAGATAATCGGCGCCGAGTTCATCAAGGCTTTCGAGTCCGAGGCGGCCAAAATCCCCAACGCCAAGTTCTTAGCCCAGGGGACGCTCTATCCCGACGTCATCGAGTCCGGCTCGAAAGACGGCAATCCCGCGGCGAACATAAAACTGCACCACAACGTCGGGGGCCTGCCCGAAGAATTAGGCTTCGACCTGGTCGAGCCGTTGCGCGATCTGTTCAAGGACGAAGTCCGCACCGTAGGCGAATACTTAGGCCTGCCCGAAGACATCGTATGGCGACATCCCTTCCCGGGGCCGGGCCTGGCGGTCAGAATCGTCGGCGATGTTACGCCTCAGAGACTCGAAATCCTCCGTGCCGCCGACGAGATTCTAATTGATGAAATCAAATCGGCGGGATTATACAGAAAAATATCCCAGGCGTTAGCCGTACTGCTTCCCATCTCGACGGTCGGCGTTATGGGAGACGAACGAAGCTATGAGAACGTAGTAGCTATCCGGGCGGTGGAAACCGTTGATTTCATGACCGCCGACTTCTCACGTATCCCTTATGAAGTCTTGGGCATCATATCCAACCGAATAATAAACGAAGTCCGCGGTGTAAACCGCGTAGTTTACGACACCTCCAGCAAACCCCCCGCAACAATCGAATGGGAATAGGCCCGCCACAGAGGACACAGAGTACACAGAGAAGCAGACTTCTCTAACTAATCGCTGTCAACACCTTCATAATTCGACATTCACCGTTCGATATTGGACATTCAATGAGATTGATTCTTGATTCCGAATACCCGCCGTCACCCCGAGCCCTGCCGAGGGGTCTATTGAAACACATCCGCGAAGCGGCTCCTCTGCCAGTAAACAGCTTGGTAGGGTGTGTAACTTGTTGCACACGCGGTTCTATTCTGAAAGCACCACTCACGACAAAAATAGGGTGCGTTGGGCTGTTGAAAAAGTCCCACCGCAAAGCCTGAGATTGCCGCGCGATTCTGTGAATCGCTCGCAATGACGTAAAAATGAACCTTTTGTCATTGCGAGGAGCGGAGCGACGAAGCAATCTCACTTTTTTCAACAGCCCCGCGTCCCTATTAAAATAATGTCAAAATATTTATACTGTTAAATATCATTGGTTGTCTTTAGCTTCAATGATGAAGCTCTCTTGTGTTGAACGATGCAGTCTTTTTTGGGCGAAGACAAAAAATCTTACTGAATATGGAGTATTTGTTTCAAACGTTTGGATAGATAAATGACAGCGATAGCTCAAATCCTCGTCCCCTATTGCGACTTGTTCTGAATAAAAAAAGGACAATGGGATAAGTGCACGGCCTTGGTCTGTTATGACCGGATTATCTGCTTTGAGGTGCTCTATGTCATTTGTGCATTGTATTTTCACTTGATCTCCTAAGCATGTGCTGATGGCTTGCGCAGTCTCAATGGGGTTTTCTGCCTCTGGACCAACAAGCAATATGGCGTAGTTAACTGTCTTACGTACTAAACCTCTGTTTTCTATTCTTGTGCGGATAGTAATGTTGCCTCCCTCAAGTTCTGGCTTTTCCAGATAGATGTGGAGGTAGCTAACATATGCATCCCATACTTTCCATGCAAATGCAATAACACCAAGCAAGACACCTATATTCTTTAATGATTCGATCATTTGAATTTTCCTTAAAATTAAAAAAATATTGGATGACAGTATTTGTACTGTTTAATAAGTCTTTATTAAGAAGTATATATCCAAGATGACTCGCCACATCGCTTACTAGTAATAAATCTACTCTATGAAGCAGGATTTTAAAGGAAAAAGAAAAAAGTCTCAGCGAATTAGGGAATTAGCGGATTAGAGAATTGGGCGGATCGGGGATTACCGCGCTTTGCTCGGAAATCCCCTTGTTTGTCATGCTGAGCGAAGCCGAAGCATCTGGCTGAGAACGATAATCGCCTTCCGTTCGAGAGCAGATTTCTCCGCTGCGGGCCGCCTTTGGCCGCCATTCGGTCGAAATGACAGGCGGCAATCTTCTTATTTGTCCATTAACTTTATAAAGTCGCCGAAGAGGTAATTCGAATCGTGGGGGCCGGGGGAGGCTTCGGGGTGGTATTGGACGCAGAAAGCATCCAACTTGCGGCAGCGGAATCCTTCGTTGGTGTTGTCGTTGAGATTCAGGTGCGTCAATTCGACGTCCTGCTTGCTGAGCGAGTCCATATCGACGCAAAAGCCGTGGTTCTGGCTGGTGATTTCGATCTTTTGGGTCTTGAGGTTCTTGACGGGATGATTGGCGCCGCGGTGGCCGAACTTGAGCTTGTACGTCTTGGCGCCGAGAGCGAGAGCCAGTATCTGGTGGCCCAGGCAGATGCCGAAGATCGGGACTTTGCCGAGCAGTTGCCGGACGGTCTCGACGGCGTAGTCAACCGGCGCCGGGTCGCCCGGACCGTTGCTTAAAAATACGCCGTCGGGCTTGCGCTCCAGGACGGCTTTGGCAGGCGTTGCTGCGGGCACGACGTGGACGTCGCAGCCGTGCGAGCGAAGCAGGCGGAGGATGTTTTGCTTGACGCCGAAATCGAAGGCCACGACCTTGTATTTCTTCTCAGGTTTGCACTGCCGGCCGGTCAACACGTCGATGACGCCTTTGTTCCAATCGTATGGTTTTTTGGCAGTGACGTTTTTCACTATGTCCCGTCCGACCAGGCCGGGATATTTGTCCAGCTCTTTCTTTAGATTCGCCAGGTCAAATTCGGTCGAGGAGATGACTCCTCGCATTGCCCCCTCTTCGCGGATGTGCTTGACGAGGGCCCTGGTGTCGATGCCTTCGAGGCCGACAATGTTGTTGGCCTTGAGGTAATCGCTGAGCGATTCGCCGCTCCTCCAGTTGCTCGGATAATCACAGTTTTCCTTGACGATGAAACCGGCGGCGAAAATCTTCCTCGATTCCCAGTCGGCCTTGTTCGTGCCGTAGTTGCCGATAAGGGGATACGTCATGGTGATTATCTGTTCGTTGTAGGATGGATCGGTCAATATCTCCTGGTAGCCCGACATGCTCGTGTTGAACACAACTTCCCCGCATTTCAGACCCTTGGCGCCAAAAGATGAGCCTTTGAAAACGGTGCCGTCTTCCAATAACAAAATAGCTTTCACCAGCGAATTTCCTTCTTATCGATAGTACAACTGAATGGGCTTGACGCCGATTTCCCTGTTCTTCATCGCCTCGATGGCCTTCGCCACCGCGGTCGCGCCCCTGATCGTGGTTACGTAGGGCACCTGCCTGTCGAGCGCGCTTCTTCTAATCGAAAACGAATCCATAATCGACTGCTTGCCGACCGTGGTATTTATAATCAGGTCGATCTCGTCGTTTATTATCGAGTCCACAATGTTCGGCCTGCCTTCGGTGATTTTCAATACGAACTCCGAGGGGATGTTGCTGTTGATAAGCGCAATACACGTGCCCTTTGTGGCGACGATCTTAAAGCCTGACTCGTGCAGCTTGCGGGCGACTTCAACGGCCTTTGCCTTGTCGCTGTCCCTGACACTCAGCAGCACGTTGCCGCTTGTCGGCAGGGTATTGCCGGCTGCGATTTGCGATTTTGCAAACGCAATGCCGAAATCATCCGATATCCCCATGACCTCGCCGGTCGAGAGCATCTCCGGACCCAGCAGCGTGTCTATGCCGGGGAATTTCAGGAACGGGAAGACCGCCTCTTTGACGGAGAAATGATCGTGCTGCACCTCTTTCGTAAAATTCAACTCGTCCAGCGTCATCCCGGTCATTATTTTGGCCGCGAGCTTTGCCAGCGGCACGCCGATGGACTTGCTCACAAATGGAATCGTCCTGGACGCCCGCGGATTGACTTCGAGAATATAGACATCCCCGTCCTTGACGGCGAACTGAATGTTTATGAGGCCTTTGACTTTCAATTCCAGTGCAAGGAGCTTGGCCTGTTTCTTAATCTCCGTCAGCACCTTTTCGCTGATCGAGACCGGCGGCAGCGAGCACGCGCTGTCGCCCGAATGGACGCCGGCTTCCTCGATATGCTCCATTATCCCGCCGATGACGACTTTGCCACCGTCACAGATTGCATCGACGTCCAATTCCGTGGCGTCGTCGAGGAATTTATCAACCAGAATCGGATGTTTGCCGGAGACTTCAATCGCTTCCTCGACACAAGCCTCTAATTCCTGCTGGTCGTAAACAATCTGCATCGCCCTGCCGCCCAGAACAAAGCTGGGTCTGATCAGAAGCGGAAAGCCCAATTCTTCTGCGATCTTGAGCGCTTGAGTATAGGTCCTTGCCGTGCCGCTGTAGGGCTGGCGGAGGTTCAGCTTCTCGACGAGCTTATTGAACCGCTTGCGATCCTCGGCCCGGTCGATGCTGTCGGGCGAGGTGCCTATTATCTTGACTCCGGCTTTTTCCAGAGGCACCGCCAGCTTTAACGGCGTCTGGCCGCCGAACTGCACGATCACGCCGTCCGGGTTTTCCTTTTCCACGATGGACATGACGTCCTCGAACGTAAGCGGCTCGAAGTAGAGCCTGTCCGAAGTGTCGTAATCGGTGCTCACCGTCTCGGGGTTGCAATTGACCATGATGGATTCGATGCCGATTTCTCTAAGCGCGAACGCGGCATGAACGCAGCAATAATCGAACTCGATCCCCTGGCCTATCCGGTTAGGCCCGCCGCCGAGAATGATGACTTTCTTTCTATCGGTCGGATTCGCCTCACACTCGGCTTCAAACGTCGAATAGAGATAAGGGGTCGTCGCCTCGAATTCCGCCCCGCAGGTGTCAACGGTCTTGTAAACTGCATTTATCCCAAGCTCCTGCCGGCGCTTGCGCACAGCCCGCTCACCAAGATCGAGCAAAGATCCCAGGTACTTATCACTGAAGCCGTACTCTTTGGCTTGTCTCAAGAGACCGGACGACAGACCGTTTCCCTTCTGACTTCCACTTTTCTTTATCTTCGCCTCGAGTTTGACAATGTCCTTTATGTTATTGAGAAACCAGGGATCGATCTTCGTCAAAGCGAAAATTTCCTCGACCGACAGTTTCCGCCGCAGCGCCTCGGCTACGTACCAGAGCTTGTCCCAGCAGTTCGTCCGCAGCTTGTTCTTTAACTCGCGCGTGGACATGCCGGCGTTGATGTGCCTGCTGTCGAGCGAATAGCGGTTTATCTCAAGCGACCTGACAGCCTTTTGCAATGATTCCTTGAACGTCCTGCCGATAGCCATCGCCTCGCCGACCGATTTCATCTGCACGGTCAGCTCGGGATTGGTCTTCGGGAATTTCTCGAACGTAAACCGCGGCCACTTAACTACGCAGTAATCGATGGTCGGCTCGAAGCAGGCCGGCGTCTTCTTAGTGATATCGTTCGGAATCTCGTCCAGCGTATATCCCACGGCCAGTAGCGAGGCAATCTTGGCGATGGGGAATCCGGTCGCCTTGGAAGCGAGCGCCGAGCTTCGCGAAACCCTCGGGTTCATCTCGATCACGTAAAGCTTGCCGTTATCGGGATTGACGGCGAATTGTATGTTCGAGCCGCCCGTCTCGACGCCGATGGCCCGGATGATCTTGAGCGAAGCATCGCGCATCAACTGGTATTCTTTGTCGGTGAGGGTTTGTGCCGGGGCGACCGTAATGCTGTCGCCGGTATGAATCCCCATCGGATCGAGGTTCTCGATAGAGCAGACAATTACGACATTGTCCTTCCTGTCCCTCATGACCTCGAGTTCGTACTCTTTCCACCCAACCACGGACTCTTCGACGAGGACCTGGCTCTTGGGACTCAGATTCAAGCCCCAGTGAATGTACTCGTCATACTCCTCGGCGTTATAGGCGACGTTGCCGCCCGTGCCGCCTAACGTATAAGATGGGCGGATAATAGCCGGATAGTCCACGTAATCGACAATCTTCTTCGCCTCGTCCCACGTTCGGGCGTAGCCGCTCTTGGGCACTTCCAGCCCGCACTCGGCCATTACCTTCTTAAAGCGGTCTCTCTCCTCGGCCTTCTTGATGGTTCTTAGATTCGCCCCTAACATCCGGACGTTATACTTCTTCAGCACGCCGCTTTCAGCCAGCGCTACGGCGGTATTCAGACCGGTCTGGCCCCCCAACGTGGGCAGCAGACTATCGGGCTTTTCCTTAGCGATTATTTTCTCGACAATCTGAGGCGTGATCGGCTCGATATACGTCCTGTCGGCCAATTCCGGGTCGGTCATTATTGTCGCGGGATTGCTGTTGACAAGAATCACCTTGTAGCCGGCGTTCCTGAGCACCTTGCACGCCTGGGCGCCGGAATAGTCGAACTCGCAGGCCTGCCCGATCACTATCGGCCCGGAGCCTATTATCAGTATTTTGCGAATATCCTTGCGTTTCGGCATTACACCTTCCTGACAAACTGCCCTTCCATGCTACTTGCGGCACCAATACCGCCACACATCCCTGCACCGAATCCCCATTTAGCGATGTGGCGCATATCGGAATTCGACACACTATATTGCCAAAATCTCAACTCTGCAAGAGCAATTTCCGTATTAGCCACGAAGGCACAAAGACACGAAGAAATAATCAATTGTCTTTACGCACGGAGAAAAGTATAATGTGAATCAGCGACAGCAGGATAGACGCGAGCGTCTCGATTGTTTTATGAGAGGTGTCGTTATGAAAAGAAGATGCGGTTTCACACTCATAGAGCTGTTGGTGGTCATCGCGATCATTGCCCTGTTAATGGGCATTATGATACCCACGTTGAGCAGGATCAGGAGACAGGCGGCGGGCAGTGCATGCCTTTCCAATCAACACCAACTGATACTGGCCTGGGTCATGTACGCCCAGGATAACGGCGACAACCTGATTGGAGGCCACGACGGGCATTCCTCCTCGCCCAGCCGGGGCTATGACTGGGTCGAGCTGCCGCAGAAAGAAGACGGCACCGTAGTCGCCGGAACCGCAGCCACCATTGAAGACAAGAAACGGGGTTGCGAACGCGGCGCCCTGTTCCCGTACGTGCAGAACGTCGATCTCTATCACTGCCCGGGCGACAGGAGACACCGAACCGAGATGACGCATCGCAGCTACGGAATTCCGGGCGGTATGAACGGCGATGTCGGCACCGGCCCCGGCAGTTGGCTTTCACAACAATGGGGACATCCATCCTACAAGAAGCTCACGCAGATCAGGAACCCCGGCGTCAAATACGTATTTCTCGAGGAGAAAACCGACGTGGGCGGCTGGAACTGGGGATCCTGGAACCTGGAGAAGCAAGGCGATCGATGGTGGGACCCGATTGTCGTGCGGCACGGGCGGCTCAGTGTGCTGGCCTTCTCCGATGGCCATGCGGTTAAGCACCAGTGGAAGCAGAAGAGCACACTGGAAATGACGCATGTGGACTATCCTGATTGTATTCGGTGGCCCGTCACCGACGGCACCGACGACCTGGAATTCATGCGCCGCGGATACAATCCCGCACGCTAAAAAAAGGAGCAGTTGTAGGTTGGGTAACTCTATTGCCCATACCGAATGAAAAGTAATGATTGGACAATGTTGAACCGCATGGACAGTCCACAGTCCTAAGGACTCCTTACGGAGGACGCCTTGCGGCGAAAAACCTGCCACACTATGTGACGGTAATTTTGGAAAATGAGGAGGTTTTCTCCGAAGTTTCCGAAAAATTGCCGTTACAAATGCCTGCTTTTGACGTCTATATATCCGACAAAAGGAAATAAGGAGACTTGATTATGCGAAGAAAAATTCCTGCTCCGATTGTGATTGTTTCTCTTATACTCGTCGCTCATTTATGTCAAACCGCCTTGGCACGGTCGGCTGTATCCCGTCAAAACAAAGCTCCGGTTCATATTCTTGGCAGCGACAGTTTCATTCGGGATTGGTTCATCGTGGGAATGTTTCCCAATCCAAGAAACACACTTGATTCTCCAGGTAGCGGCTTTCATAAGGACTATCTCGGTGCATTGGGAGGTGAAGCCGAAGCAGAGGTTACACTTAATAGTCGAGTTTCGTACACAGATGAGAAGGGAGTTCGCCAGGCTGCCCAGGTGCATCATGCGCAGACCGCTCCAAGTGGTGTTTTTCATTTTGACAAGCTCTATGGAAGAGTGGACTACCGACAGGCTTACGCCTTCTGCTACATCGATTCTGATCGAGACCAGACCGTAACGAGCTACTTTGGATCGAATGATGATGCGAAGGTATGGGTCAATGGAGAGCTTGTCCACGAGTATCCGCTGCCACGCTCTTGCAAGGCCCGCCAAGACACATTCACATTCAGTCTAAAACAGGGGCACAATCGTGTTCTTGTAAAGATTTGTGAGCGTTGGGGAGACTGGGCGTTCGTCATGGAAGTTCTTACGGATGAATTTATTGCTTCCCTGGGAGAGCGGCCGGTGACGCGTGTTTTGCGCGATATTCATGAGCTGGACCTGTGTCTCGTTGGTGTCAATAGCCCGGAGTTTCCCATTGCCCCAAAGACCTTCCCGGAGGTCCATTGGAGCAATCCATATCGCGTGCAACGACTGTTGGGAGATTTTCCTTTTGAAGTGCGATGGTATGATCCTGATGGTAAGAAGGTGTTGCAGCCGCAGAGAACCGGCCCATACACAGCCGTCATTGAAGGCGTCAGTCCTGATGGGTTGTCAATACGTCGCGCCCAGCGTTTCTATGGCAAGGCAGACGATCAGCAGGACCGGTCGATTCAGGATACTGCTTCCGGTGGAGGCTGGGCGGCCCGCCCCAAGCTGCTTGAATCTCATGGGGAAGAACCTTCGGTTCAACTGATCCAGGAGAGCCCGCACGGCGCAGTAGCCCTTTCCTATCTCGCGCATCAAAGCACAATATCCCGGAGGTCCGCCTTAGGCCCGGGCAAGCACGCCCGTACATTCAACAGATACCTTCAAAGGGGACAGAGTTGTCTGTATTGGATCACTCTGCCGAAAGGCTATGACAAGGAAGTGAAAAAGTGGCCTATGATAATCTACTTGCACCCCTCCAGTTTGCAGGGCCATGATTTATCCATGGTCAGAACACCGATTCCACCTAATGTAGATGAGATCAAGAATGATTTCCCCTTTGTCGTTCTAACGCCTCAGTGTCCGGATGAATATGATGCTTGGCCCAGTGATATAGTAGTTGATTTGATCGATGAGATGGTGAAACAGTACAATGTTGATGCGCGACGCGTATATGTAACGGGTTTTAGCCTTGGTGGACGCGGCTCGTGGTCTGTAGCCGTAGATCACCCGGAAGTGTTTGCTGCGATTGTGCCGGTGGCCGGCTCCTATGGCCATCCTGAAAGGATTAGCAGGATTAAGGATGTGCCTGTCTGGGTCTTTCACGGAGACAGCGATAGGCTATTGATGATTGACCCGGTTAGAGATATGGTACAGGACCTCAAGGAAAGCGGCGGAAATGTTAAGTTTACTATCTATAAAGGTGCAGGTCACGGTATCGCGGGCCGGGCATATCGTACCAGGGAACTCTATGAATGGCTCCTGAAGCAACACAACGAATAAAATGTGTTAGGTTAGAACTGGTACCAAGCCCTGGTTCTTAAGGCCCCGCGAGGAATGAACAAATCATACTCCTCGGCATACATATTGGCTCCCATGCCGATTTGACGCAAATTATTTTGGCGCACAACAGCCTTCTGTTTCGAGAGCTCAAATATTTGTTAAAGAATTTTCGGGTTGCTAATCCGGCATTTTTTGTCTTGCAGAGCACCTGTATCCACATACAATTGTTGTCAAGAGCGGATTTGTTGTCGGCTGAAACGCAGGCACGGAGAAAAGGTGGCGAACACCTTTGATTCTCCGGTAACTTTGGAATTCTATGAATGCGCGGGAGGTTACCATGAAAGACAATGATATTGTTTGCAGGTGCTCAAGTTGCGGGATTAGCAGGCGGAGATTTCTCACCGGCTGTGCGGCATGTGTGGGTACGGCGGGACTGCTGGCCAGGCCGATGCCTTTGATGGCGGCGAACAAGGCCAAGATGCGTATTCGCGTGGTCTATTCGCTTCATGCAGTCAAGCAGCCCCGGCCGGACTGGCCTAACGTTGGATTCGACTTCGGGCCGGTGATGGCGCGAATCGACTCAGACCTTGCCAAAGAATGCCCCCAGTTCGAGTTCGTATCGTCCATGGCCACGGGGCCGGAGCAGGCCGAGAAGATACTCGAAGAGGACAAGGCCGGCGGGATTGACGGGTATGTCGTCTATCAGATGAACTGCTGGAATCGCGTGGTCCAGACGCTTGCGACTTCAGGCAAGCCGGTGCTCTATGTTGACTTCCAATACGGGGGAAGCGGCGGATTTCTTGTTTACACCGCGGGATTTCTGCGGAACCAGGCCGGCAATGTGGGCTTCGTAGCCTCATCGAACATGAAGGACGTAATCGCCGCGGTCAAGTGTTTCAGTGCTGTCGGACGCGGAGGTTCGGCATCGGGCTTCGCCGCGGCGACAAAGCGAGTACGCATGAAGCGGACGCCAAAAATGGGAGACATGCAGTGCAAGGCGGACAAATTGCGCACAATATCGACCGACGAGTGCGTCAGGCGGATGAAGGAGTCAAAGATCCTGGAGGTTCGGGACCAGAAGTCCGGTGCGGCCGGCGAGATGCTGGGCATACCCACCGAGAGCGTTTCTTTTGCCGAGGTCAACGCAGCGTGGGAGAGTGCCGACAAGGACATGTCAAAGGCCGTCGCACGCAAGTGGAAAGCCGATGCGACTGACGTTATCGACGTTTCAGATGAGACGTTGGACACGTCGGCGGCGATGTACTTAGGCATGAAAGCCGTGCTGAAAAAGCACGGGGCTAACGCAATTGCGGTCAATTGCCTGGGCGGATTCTACGGCGGCCACATCCATGCCTATCCCTGCCTGGGATTTCACCAGATGAACAACGAGGGATTGGTCGGGGCCTGCGAGTGCGACATCAGGTCCACCGCGACAATGCTGATGATCGGGGCGCTGACGGGTGGGCGGCCGAGCTTCATTTCCGACCCCGTAATCGACACCGCCAAGCGGCAGATAATCTATGCGCACTGCGTGGCGCCCAACAGGATGTTCGGCCCAGACGGGTCTGCGAATCCATTTACGATAATGACACATTCCGAGGACCGGCAAGGCGCCTCGGTGCGTTCAATCCTGCCGTTGGGCTACATGACCACGACCCTGGAGATCAGGCAGCCGCAGAAGCAGATATCGATGCATCTGGGCAAGGCGGTTGACAATGACCCGGACGACCGCGCGTGCCGGACAAAGCTCGCGGTCGAGCCTGTGGGTGATATCGAGAAGCTCTTCGGGATGTGGGACCAGTGGGGCTGGCACCGTGTAACATGCTACGGGGATATAAAGGAGCCTGTGTATGCGCTGGCCGATGCAATAGGATGGAAGGTGCTTGAGGAGGCATGATTGATTATTTAGTTCCTGTTGTGGAAACAGTATTTGTCATTCCCGCGGAAGCGGGAATCCAGCTTTTTCGCTCTGGACCCCTGCTTTCGCAGGGGTGACATCGTCGGTTTTTGTTTTCCGCAACAGATACTATTTGGTAGAAGGCAGGCTTTCGCAGGCAAATATTTTGTAACTCTTTGCTGGTAAGGATTCAAAACATGAAGCTTAAATTTCCGTGGCTACAATCTCAAATGATCAGAGCTTGCAAGGACTTCGCTGATATGCGTTTGTGGGAACATTACGACAACATGGACTTTTTTGTGGTCCAGAGTCCTCTCGAAGAGCCTGTTGTAGCATCGATTATGGGCGCAGGCGGCCAGGAGTATGGGCTTAGCGTCTTTAGAGGGCCCAATGCCTTTCGACAACCACTCATGCTCTACGACAAGCCAAAGTCTGCTGTCGATAAGATCAACACGATTGGATTTGGCATGATGTACTACAAGGACATGGATCACTTAGAAAAAAAGTGGCTCAAATCCTGTAATTACAATGCCTGCAAGTCCGATTGGGTGCCGTCGGTTATATCCAAAAAACCGGGCCGGATGATGGAAATGGCCGTGAAAGATCATGATGTCAAACTGATGCTCTATATACTCAAAGGCATAAAGCAGGCGCAGGAAGATGGATATTTCTGCCCAACGACAGAAGGGGCGGTTGATTCGAAGATGATGACGATAGATGTATCCGGCGATGTCCTGGAGCCGGATGTTAGTGTCAAACGCATGTCATTCCCCGGCTCAAAAGAATTGCTGGACCTATGCAATCAGGATATGCTTGATGAGGCTCCCGAAACTGAGGATGTTGCCGAGGAAGCCATGCCCGAAGAAGTCCTGGCTGCGGCCCGGGATCATATTAGAAAGCATTATATAGACTGGCTCGACATGCCAATCCCGATTCTTGACAATAAAACACCAAGACAGTTTGCAAGAAGTAAGAAAGGTGCACAGAAAATCAAGAAGCTGATAGAAACCATCCCCATCCCGACGGGTAACACGAACGTTGAGATCCCTCGAAAGGAAATGCTCAGAGAACTCGGCCTCGGTGAAAAATTGTAGCATGAGCAACTCGATTGCCCGTGCTGGATGAAAAGAAGCTCTTGTTTGAAGAATGATGGACCGCATGGGATTGAATTATTGTTCGAGCGGGAGAGATTGTGGAGACTTGGCGGTCTAATCCGATGTACCGGCTTGGCGGCATCGTCTGTCTGGCCGGCCTTCTGATGAGTTGCAGCAGGTCGGAACCGCCGGCGGAGGAAACGGCAGAAGCCAATTCCCTTCGATCTGGCTTTCCTCAGAAAATTCAGGTCACGAACGCAGATACACCGACGTCACCTATCGTGGCCGCAGCGCGCGATCAAATAGGTAAGACCATGATCTACGATTCCTCTTATGTGCGCCTGAAGTATCCCGGCGGTGACGTCGCTATCGAGAGAGGCGTCTGTACGGATGTCGTGATTCGGGCGTTGCGGGACTCGGTCGATATGGACTTGCAGAAATTGGTTCATGAAGACATGACATCGGCTTTCTCAGAGTACCCGAAGATATGGGGCTTGAAGAAACCTGATTGGAATATCGACCATCGACGTGTGCCCAATCTCAGACGCTATTTCGAGAGAAAGGGCTATTCATCGCCGGCGGACGGGACGAAAGCAGATTACCTTCCGGGCAATATAGTAACGTGTACGGTTCCGCCGAACAGGCCCCATATCATGATTGTCAGCGACAGGAAATCGGAAGATGGTGTCCCCCTGGTGATTCACAACATTGGCCGCGGAACCAGGCAGGAGAATCGACTCGCCTCGTTTCCGATAACAGGACACTACCGCATAGAACAGAAAGCTCGAACAACCGGTTCCACTGCGCCGTCCGAAGGCGCGCCGCAAGAAGGCCGGTGAATCCAGTCGTTAGCTTCCCATGAAAGGAAAACAGGAAGGGACAATTATGAAACGATCTTCGAGTTTTACGCTTTTTGGATTGTGCCGGAAGATTCATTTTGTGACTATCTTCCTGATGCTTTGCACGGCCTGCCCGCCGGCGCGGGCGATGACCGACCGGCTGCCGGAAGTTAGAGTCACCAATGTTCGCCTGGTGTTCGATAACGGGCAGCATAACGCATTCACGGACCTGGTTCGATTCGCCGGCAAGTTTTACCTGACGTTTCGCAGTTGCCCGGACGGGCACATGGTGCATCCCACGTCATCGATTATAATTCTCTCCAGCACCGATGCGAGGCAGTGGAAACAAGTGCACCGCTTCGGCGTCGAGAAGCGAGACACCCGCGATCCGCATTTTCTCGTTTTCAACGGCAAACTTTTCGTCTATACCGGGACATGGTACAGCGGCGAAACAACGCTCAAATACGAGGACTACGACCTGAACAAACACTTAGGTTACGCCGCCTGGTCCGAGGACGGCTCTAAGTGGCACAGCCCAATCATGCTGGAAGGGACGTTCGGCCATTATATCTGGCGAGCCAACACGTTTGACGGAAAAGCATATCTCTGCGGTCGGCGAAAGAAGAAATTCGAGGTCGCGCCGAGGGGTGAAGGCACGCAGGTCGAATCGGCGATGCTGGAAAGCGACGACGGTCTGGTCTGGCGCACCCGTACTCTATTCCAGGAGGTCAACGGCGACGAGACCGCGTTTCAATTCGAGGCCGACGGAAGCATCATCGCTATCGGCCGGCGAGGCAGGGACAATGCTCAACTCTTGAGGTCGGAGCGGCCTTACACGAAGTGGCAGCGCAAAGACCTCGACCGGTACATCGGCGGACCTTTGCTCACACACTGGGACGGCCGCTACGTAGTCGGCGGGCGCAAGACCATTGGCGGCAAAGGACCGAAGACCTCGATGTGCTGGCTCGTGAACGACCAACTGCACGAATTCGCCGAACTACCAAGCGGCGGCGACAATTCCTACCCGGGCTTTGTCGAAATAAGCCCGAAGCGCGCCATTATGTCGTGGTATTCATCGCACGAAAAAGACGCTAACGGCAAAACCATAACCGCAATCTACATGGCAGACCTGGAAATCGTGGAATGACCGACGTTTTGGATAAGTTTCCGGGAGAGTCTTTACCGCCTCGGAGATACGTCGTTTTAGATAAGACAGCTAAGCCATCGGTTCATGGCCGCCGCGGCCTGGCGGCCGCTGTTTATTGCGCTGACAACTAAAGAAGCACCGCTGGCCGAATCGCCGGCGGCGAATACCCAAGGCTCGCTCGTTTGACAATTGTTGACTACTATGTTGCCTTTATCGTCCAACTGCAAATCCAGATTCTTGATGAGTCCTTCATGAACCACGTGCACAAATCCCATCGCAAGAATTACGAGGTCGGCCGGGAGAACAAAATCGGTGCCGGGCAGCTCTTTTATCTCCCAGTTGCCTGAATCTTTTGTCCACTCGACCTGGCAGCAGTGCAATTCCTTAACATGGTTCTGCTCGCCGGAGAGTTTCTTCGTCGTAACGGCCCAGCGCCTTTCACAGCCTTCCTCGTGGGAAGTGCTCATGCGCATGATCCGCGGCCATAAGGGCCAGGGCGTGTCCGGAGGCCGGCTGTCCGGCGGCTTGGGCAGGATTTCCAACTGGTGGATACTCCCGGCCCCCTGGCGTCGTGCCGTACCGACACAGTCGCTGCCCGTATCTCCGCCGCCAATTACGACCACGGTCTTGCCTTTGGCCGTAACGGATTCGCTTCCATTCAATAGTTCGGAGGTGCTGATCTTATTCTGGACCGTCAAGTAGTCCATTGCGAACAAGACATTCTCATTTTCTCTGCCCTCGACGTTAAGGTCTCTCGGCTGGCGTGCTCCCATCGCCAGGCAGATACAATCGAACATTTTTCGCAGGTAATGAACGGAGACGTCCTCGCCGACGAACACGTCCGTTTGAAATTCGACGCCTTCGGCAATCAACTGCTCCAATCTACGGTCGATAACGCTCTTTTCGAGCTTGAAAGCCGGGATGCCGTAGCGCAGCATACCTCCGGCCTGTTGGTCTTTCTCGAAAACGACCACGTGGTGCCCGGCCCGAGCGAGTTGCTGCGCCGCCGCCAGACCGGCGGGGCCTGAGCCTATTACTCCGACTTTCTTTCCCGTTTTCCGGGGTGCCGGCAGTGGTTCGATCCATCCTTCTTCAAAACCGCGCTCGACAATTTGAAACTCGATATGCTTGATCAGCACGGGGTCATCGTTGATAGAAAGCGTGCATGCGCTCTCGCACGGAGCGGGACATACCCGGCCGGTAATCTCCGGGAAGTTGTTCGTCGAATGGAGGTAGTCACAAGCCTGTTTCCAGCGGTTCCTGTACACAAGCTCGTTCATGTCGGGAATGGAATTCTTCAGCGGACAGCCCGCGCCATGGCAAAACGGTATTCCGCAATCCATACACCTGGCTGCCTGCAGTTGTATATCGTCGGGCGTCAGCGGCAGGTCGGACTCGGCAAAGTCCCGGACCCGCTCGGCGACCGGCCGGTGCCCTACTTCCTGCCGGGTGTATTTTAGGAAACCTTTTACCTCGCCCATTGAAATACCTCCTCAGTTGCAGGAGTCGTCTCGGTGCCGCGCTGCTCGGCTGCCCGCATTCTTTCGAGGGCCTTGCTGTAGTCTATCGGAATGACTTTTACAAACTTACCCACCATGTCGGCCCATGCATCGAGGATATGCCGGGCGCGTTTGCTTTGCGTCCACTTGAGATGGCGCTCAATCAAATCGCGCAGCAGCTCCTTGTCGTCCGGCCGCCAGACGTTCTCCAGCTCGACCAGATCAAGATTGCAGAGCGTATCGAAAAGTTGCATCTCGTCGAGGACATACGCTATGCCGCCGCTCATACCGGCGGCGAAATTGCAGCCTGTCTGACCGAGAACAGCCACGACTCCGCCGGTCATATACTCGCACCCGTGATCGCCGACGCCTTCGACCACCGCCGTGGCCCCGCTGTTACGTACTGCGAACCGTTCACCGGCAACGCCGTTGACGAATACTTCGCCGGAGGTGGCCCCGTAGAGCAGAGTGTTGCCTGCGATGATATTCTCATGGGCCGCGAAGGGTGAGCCTTCCGGTTTCTGTACTACGATTCTGCCGCCGGAGAGACCTTTACCTAAATAATCGTTGCTCTCGCCGATGAGTCTGAGCGTCACGCCCGGGGCCAAAAACGCGCCGAAGCTCTGCCCCGCCGAGCCGCTAAAGACGACTTCCAGCGTGCCGTCGGTGAGTCCCCGGGGTCCATGTTTGCGCACTATATGATTGCTAAGAATCGCCCCTGCCGTGCGGTTTGTGTTGCGAATCGGCATCTCGATAACGGTGCTCTGCTGCTTTTCGATAGCTGGCTTTGCTTTTTCCAGAATCTGCCAATCAAGGTTGTCGTCGATCTTGGACTGCTGGGAATTAGTCTGCCGCGTCGCCTGGCCGTCGCCGGTTTTGGCCTGATGAAAAATGCGTGAAAAATCCAGGCCTTTCGCCTTCCAGTGATCGACGGCCCGGCAGACCGAAAGCTTATCGACTCTGCCCACCATATCCTCGAATTTGCGAAAACCTAAGTCGGCCATGATCTGCCGCACTTCCTCGGCCACAAAGTGCATGAATCGCTCGATATATTCGGGCCTGCCTGCAAATCGCTCTCGAAGCTCGGGGTCCTGCGTGCCGATCCCGAACGGACAGGCCCCCTGATGACACTTGCGCAGCAGCGTGCATCCGAGTGTGACAAGTGCCGCTGTGCCGAATCCGAACTGCTCGGCCCCAAGAAGTGCCGCTATCGCTACATCCCTGCCGGTCTTCATCTGTCCGTCGGCCTGGAGCCTTATCCGGTCGCGCAAGCCGTTCATCAAGAGCACCTGCTGTGTCTCGGCCAGACCCAGCTCCCACGGACAGCCAGTATGTTTGATTGATGACAGCGGACTTGCGCCTGTCCCGCCATCGTGCCCGCTTATGAGGACTTCATCGGCATTGCCTTTGGCAACACCGGCGGCAATAGTCCCGACACCGACCTCGGCGACAAGTTTGACCGAAACCTTCGCGCCAGGATTGCTGCACTTGAGGTCGTAGATAAGCTGGGCCAAATCCTCGATTGAGTATATGTCATGATGCGGAGGCGGAGATATGAGCGTCACCCCGGGCGTGGAGTGCCGCATCGCCGCGATTTCCTCGGTCACCTTGTGTCCCGGCAACTGACCGCCTTCGCCCGGCTTGGCCCCCTGGGCCATCTTGATTTGCAGCTCTTTGGCGTTGGCAAGGTAATGTATAGTCACGCCAAACCTTGCGCTGGCAACCTGCTTGATGGCGGAGTTCCTCGAATCGCCGTTGCGTTCGACCGTATAGCGTGACGGATCCTCGCCGCCTTCGCCGGTATTGCTCATGCCGCCCAGGCGGTTCATCGCGACAGCCATACACTCGTGCGCTTCTTTGCTTATCGATCCGTGGCTCATCGCGCCGGTGCAGAACCGCTTGACTATCTCACTTGCAGGCTCCACCTCTTCGATGGGTATCGCTTCACCGCCGGCAAACTCAAACAGCCCGCGCAGCGTGCATAGTTTTCGCAATTGGTCGTTCACCGCTTTGGCGTAATCGGCGTACGCCGTCGCATCGTCGTTCGTCACGGCATGTTGGAGCCGCGAGACGGTGATCGGATTCCACAGATGCTGCTCACCGGTGTGCCTGAAATGATATTCGCCGCCGAAGTCCAGATCGAGAAATGCGTCAGGGCGTTCTCCGAATGCCGATTCATGCCGGGCAAGGGCCTCCTGTGCTATCTCTTCAAGCCCGATCCCGCCGATCCGGGAACTCGTGCCGGTAAAATATTCATCAACGAAAGAGCCGCTCAACCCGATGGCCTCGAACAACTGGGCGCCGTGATAGCTGCGAAGCGTCGAGATGCCCATCTTGCTCATGGTCTTGAGAATGCCCTTTTTAATCGCGGCAAGATAATTGTCGGCTATCTGGACCGGCTCCATCTTCGCAGGCAGCTCATCCTGACGGTGTAACTCATCGAGCGACTCAAACGCTAGGTACGGATTGATCGCGTTGGCGCCGTAGCCGCACAAGAGGCAAAAGTGCATGACCTCTCTCGGCTCGCCGCTCTCGACGATCAAGCCGGCTTCTCCGCGGAGTCCCCGATTGAGCAGGCCGCGGTGCACCGCCGCGGTTGCCAGCAACGACGGAATCGGCGCCTTTACCTCGGAGCTGTCACGGTCGCTAATGATGACCAGGCAGGCGCCGTCCCTGACGGCCTTTTCCGCGGCGTCGGCCAGCTTATCCAGCCCGCGACGCAACGCCTCGCCGGAATCAGCCCCGTTCGGCTCGAAAACCGCCGAGATCGTAGCGACCTTGAAGTCGTCCCGACTGACCGTGCGGAGCCGCTCGATATCTTCATTGGTGAGAACGGGATGAGGCAGCTTGAGCTGTCGGCAATGCCGGGCGGTCTCTTGAAGGATGTTCAATCTCTTACCCGTAAACATCATGAGGCTCATGACCAGCCCTTCGCGGAGCGGGTCAATCGGCGGATTCGTCACCTGCGCAAAGAGCTGCTTGAAATAATTGAACAACAGTTTCGGCTTATCAGACAGCACCGCCAGCGGCGCATCGTTGCCCATCGATCCCACGGGTTCCTGACCATCGACAGCCATCGGTGTCAGAACCATTCTGAGTTCTTCTCTCGTATAGCCGAACGCCCGCATCCTTTGAGCGATAGTCTCAGGGTCGCTACGCACAAGTTTTGGCGCGTCAAACAGGCCGCGAAGCTCGATTCTGTTTTCCTCCAGCCACCTGCGGTAGTGCTTTCGTCTGGCGACCTTGCTTTTTATTTCATTGTCGGAGATCTGCCGGCCCTCGACGGTATCGACCAGGAACATGTGTCCGGGACGCAGACGCCCTTTCCGGCGTATCTTCTCCGGCGGAAATTCCACCACCCCGGCCTCGCTGGCAAGAATCGCCAAGCCGTCAGTAGTAACCGAGTAACGGCACGGCCTCAAACCGTTGCGGTCCAGGGTTCCGCCGATGATGCGCCCGTCGGTAAACACCATCGCCGCAGGCCCGTCCCAGGGCTCCATTATCGACGCGTGATACTCGTAGAACGCGCGCTTTGCCGTGCTGATATGATACTTGGGCCCGAAGGCTTCCGGTATCATCATCATCATCGAGTGCGGCATGCTTCGCCCGGCGCGAACAAGAAGCTCCAGCGTACTGTCAAAACACGCCGAGTCGCTGGCGTCGGGAGACAAAACGGGCAGCAAATCGCTGATGTCACTACCAAACAGCTCAGTGGCCATCTTCGTTTCACGCGTCCTCATGCTGCTTCGGTTGCCGCTGAGGGTATTTATCTCCCCGTTATGAGCAATGCATCGAAACGGCTGGGCAAGACGCCAGTTCGGAAACGTATTAGTGCTGTAACGCTGGTGAACGACGGCAAGGGCCGACTTGATACGCTCGTCGGCGAGATCCGGATAATACGCAAACAACTGCCAGGCCATGAACATACCCTTGTAGCATATCGTCCGGCACGAGAGCGACGTCACGTAGAAATCCTCGCCTTTGTTTCCCAGTTTGGCTGCGACCCGTCGCTCAACCCGCTTGCGCGCCATGTATAAAAGCCGCTCGAACTGCTCGTCTTCAAAACCGGCGCCGTCCACAAAAACCTGCCTTACCGAGGGTTCGGCCGCCAATGCTATCTGGCCCAGACAATCGGCTGATGAAGGCACATCTCGCCAGCCTAATACTTTCATGCCGTAATGGCTGATCGCTGACTCCAGCATCCTGTCGCATTGTTCTCTGACCGCCGCGTCCTTCGAGCCGAAAACCATGCCGATGCCGTATCGAGATGGCTGAGGCAACGAAATGCTGAGT
The DNA here is from genome assembly GCA_005223045.1 of Planctomycetes bacterium B3_Pla. Lineage (GTDB taxonomy): Bacteria > Planctomycetota > Phycisphaerae > Sedimentisphaerales > Anaerobacaceae > SG8-4. Next base: position 285,810 of record NJBM01000002.1, read on the forward strand.
CTGCCACATTCGGCGAGAAAGAACTCGTGTGGAATCTGAAATAGAATGCCCGCGCCGTCACCCGTGGTTTCATCGGCGCCGGTTGCTCCACGATGATGCAAATTCAGAAGTATCTGCCTGCCGTACTCAATGATTGAGTGGTCTCGCCGGCCCGAGATGTTCACGACGGCACCAATACCGCAGGCGTCATGTTCGTACCGAGCTTCGTACAAGCCTGTATTCTTCAACTGTGTTGCCATCAGACACCTTTTCCAAAATCCTTGACAGCGTAATACGGCACAATGACAGCCCTGTGCCGGCCGCAGCATTGCGATAACTCCTCAACGTCAAAACTGCCCAAATGGTAAGGAGCGTATATTCTCAAAATTAGGTTGTCTATCATTCTTTGTTTCAATATTGATTGGGAATTAAGAAACTTCCAGCTCAACCTCCACAATCGTAAGAATATATCGGCATATTGTGGTCTATAATACTCGATTCATAGCAATCCGGGGCGCAGATTCTTCTAATAGGTGTTATAAGAGTATCTTATGAAACAATTTTCATTGGTAATACTGCGTTTCCAATCAAGACATGCCCCAATGAGATCAGAAATTCCAGGGGAATCTCGCCGGGCAACAAAGAAAGGGGCAAGGCTTGTCCTGCTGAGCCATCCTCATCGAAGATCGGACAGCCGCAGACAAGCCTCACCCACGACCCAATGCCAACTGCACTTACGATGTGCAGAAGAGCGCTCTCTTAGCTATCATAGTAGAGATGGAACTCGTATGGATGCGGCCGCAGCGCCAGAGGATCGATTTCCTCCTCGCGTTTCCAGTTGATCCACATTTGCACCAGATCGTCGGTGAATACATCGCCGGCGGTCAGGAATTTGTGGTCCTTTTCAAGTGCATCCACGGCCTCGGCCAGCGAACCGGGGGTTTTGCGGTACTTGCCTAACTCATCCGGCGTCATCTCGTAAATGTCTCTGTCAAGCGGCTCGCCCGGATCGATCTTGTTTTGGATGCCGTCAATAGCAGCCATCAGCATCGCCGTCCAGGCAATGTAACCGTTGCAGGTCGGGTCGGGACAACGGAACTCAAGCCGCTTGGCCTTCGGGCTGTCCGAGTACATCGGGATGCGCACTCCCGCCGAGCGGTTTCGAGCGCTCATTACGAGGTTGACCGGCGCCTCGAAGCCCGGGACCAGACGACGATACGAATTTGTCGTCGGCGCCGCGAAAGCCAGAATCGCCGGCGTGTGCTTGAGAATGCCGCCGATAGCATAAAGCGCCAGCTCACTCAGGCCCGCGTATTTATCGCCGGCCATTAAGGTCTTGCCATCCTTCCACAGCGACAAGTGCGTGTGCATTCCGCTGCCGTTGTCCTCGAAGACGGGCTTGGGCATGAATGTCACGGTCTTTGCGTTGCGTTTGGCCACGTTCTTGATAATGTACTTGTACCACATGAACTGATCGGACATCTTGAGCAAATCCGCAAACTGCATGTCGATCTCGGCTTGTCCCGCCGTAGCCACCTCGTGATGGTGTGCCTCGACAACGATACCGACTTTCTGCATCTCGGCTACCATCTTGCCGCGCAAATCGTGATACGTGTCCGTCGGACTCACCGGGAAGTAGCCGCCCTTGAAACTGGGCTTGTAGCCAAGGTTAGGCTCTTCAAAACGGGCAGTGTTCCACGCTCCCTCGATGGAGTCTATTTGATACATTCCCGTGTACTGATTCTGCTGGTATCGCACCTCGTCAAATATGAAGAATTCCGGCTCAGGGCCAATATTGCAGGTGTCGGCAATTCCGGTTTTCTTAAGGAATTCCGTGCCCTTGCGTGCAACGTGACGCGGATCACGGGTATACTCCTCTTTCGTCACAGGATCGACAATGTTGGCCAGGACACTGACGGTCGGCTCGGCAAAAAACGGGTCAATCACAGCAGTGGACGGATCCGGCACGGCCAACATGTCCGACATGTGAATCCCCTGCCAGCCGCGAATCGACGAGCCGTCAAATCCGACACCATCTTCAAAAGTCGTTTCATCCCACGTTTCCGTAGGATACGAGCAGTGCTGCCACGTCCCCAACAGATCGGTAAACTTCAGGTCGATCATCTTCGCGTTGTTTTTCTTAGCGAATTCGAAAAACTCTTTCGGTGCCATCGTTCGTTTCCTTTCAATAACTCTTCTTGTTGGCATTTGGGTTTTTTCAACAACTATACTTACAGCATTGCTATCTGCTTCTCCGATTCGTATTCTCACGCACTCGTCCATTAAGTGCAAGGAGCATATTTGAAGGCTTAGCAATCAACACAAGTGCAATTGTCGCGCCAATCGTGCCCGAAGAAATCGAGTAACACATAACTTGCTGAAAGAAAGGCAGTTACATGTCACTCCCTTGCCCGGCCTGCCGCATCCGATCCTTTCCGAAACGTGTGCTATCCAATCGCTTTGCTACCTTTCTCGCCGGTCCGAATACGGATGCACTCGGGCAGTTCCAATACAAATATTTTGCCGTCACCGATCTGTCCGGTCCTGGCGCCTTGGACAATCGCCTCAACCGTCCTGTCTACAAAATCTTCATTGACGGCAATCTCGATCTTAACCTTCTTGAGCAGATTGACCTCGAACTTGATGCCTCGGTAGCTCTCTTCGTATCCCCGCTGTTCGCCACAACCCAGAGCATTTGTCACAGACATCTTGTAAACTTTCGCGTCATAAAGGGCTTTCTTGACGTCTTGCAGTTTGTGCGGTTGAATATATGCGATTACAAGTTTCATCGGATCACCTTCTGTCTTTAATGAGTAGGAGAAACTCAGTTCGTGCTGAATATCTGGAAGCCGCCGTAAGCTTCCATGCCGTGCTCGCCGATATCCAGGCCTCGCATTTCTTCTTCCCGGCTGACTCTCAAGCCTACAGTCATGTCGATCAGCTTAAACACTCCCCACATGCTGAGAACGACAAACGCTATCGCCGCAGCGCTGCCCACCAACTGGATCCCCAGTTGCGTAGGATTGCCGCCGTAAACAAGGCCGTTATGCTCCAGGCCCAGTGCCGCCTTGCCGAAGATACCGACACACAGCGTGCCCCAGACACCGCAAATGCCGTGGACCGGAACAGCGCCAACGGGGTCGTCGATCTTCAGTCTGTCGAGCAGCTCAACTCCCCTTACCACTATGTACCCGGCCGATGCGCCTATAACCAACGCGGCCCAGGGATCAACATATCCACATGGCGCCGTTATGGCCACTAATCCCGCCAGGGCGCCGTTCATCGCCATCGACAAATCGGGCTTACCGAACCGCTTCCACACGGTTACCATAGCAGTAATCCCGCCTAACGCCGCCGCCAGGTTGGTGTTGATCGCAACGCGAGCGATGCCTGCTCCGCCTGTCACACCGAGCGTAGAGCCGGCATTGAACCCGAACCACCCGAACCACAGAATGAACACACCCAGCGAGGCCAGCGGTATACTGTGACCCGCCAGAACCTTCGGCTTGCCGTCCGGGGCGTATTTGCCTTCTCTGGGCTTGAGCATCCTTGTGCCTACCAGGGCCGCAAACCCGCCGACCGTATGGACCACGGTCGAGCCGGCAAAGTCAAAGAAGCCCATGCTCGCGAGCCATCCGCCGCCCCATATCCAGTGGCCGACGATCGGATATACGATCGCCGAGATGAGAAACGAGTAAATCAGGTAAGCCTGGAATTTCATGCGCTCGGCCATCCCGCCGGCTACGATTGTCGCCGCCGCACCGCAAAACGCCGCCTGGAACAGCCAAAAGGCATATAGAGGCAAACCGCTTGTCGTTTCTTCGAGGCCGAACAAACACCAGCCTTTAAGCCCGACGAAACCGTTGCCGTCGCCGAACATCAGGCCGTAACCGATGAGAAAAAAGCCCAGCGACGCCATGCAGAAGTCGAGGAAGTTCTTCGTCAGGATGTTGCAGGTGTTCTTGGCCCTGATGAAACCGGCCTCCACCATTCCGAAACCGGCCTGCATGAAGAACACCAGGAACGCCCCGAGCAGAACCCAGACGGTATCCAGGCTCTGCTTGACCTCCTCGAGACTCAAGCCTTCCTCGCCCGCTAATACATTGCTGTTGAGCACAGCAGACAACACAGCGCCGGCCGCGCACACTTTCCACAAACTGATTCTTGTACTTCCCTTTTTCACTATCACTTCTACGTCCCCAACCGGCCGAAAGAACAACTCGGCAAACCCATAACATTAGAAACCTGCAACACCGTCAAACGGGTTTCTCCACGTCATAACAACAATAACGGATGGGCAAATCGCGTGCCAATAGCCGAAAACAAATCAAATACGTCCGTAACGCTTTGTTCGCACAACACTTACCTAAACGCGCAAAGGAAGCCCTATCTTTTTGTGTATCTACAATATTGTAGATATTGTGCAGTAAAACTACAATTATGTGCTTTTTTTGTCTTAATTGAGACAGGCCCCGCCTGGGACGGCAGGGCCTGTTTCTCGGCCCATAAGGGCTCGAAGTGATAGTCTCTGACGTAAGCAACGAACAACTCTACCCGATAGCCTTACTGCCCACCTCACCCGTGCGTATCCTTACACACTTTTGCAGATCCGTGATGAAGATCTTGCCGTCCCCGATCTGTCCGGTCCGGGCGCCCTCGACTATGGCGTCCACCGTCTTGTCAACAAAATCCTCATTCACTGCTATTTCGAGCCTGATCTTCTTTAGAAGATTGACCTCGAACTCAACGCCGCGATAGCTTTCGTGATAGCCTTTTTGCTCCCCGCACCCGAGAGCATTTGTCACGGACATCTTGAATACTTCATTCTTGTACAGGGACTGTTTAACATCCTGCAGCTTGTGAGGCTGAATATATGCTGTTATGAGTTTCATAGTTATGTCTCCCGTGTGGTAATCTGATGTTCGCTCATGTGGTCGTAAATATCTGGAAACCGGAATATGCTTCCATACCGTGCTCGCCGATATCAAGGCCCTTGAGTTCTTCTTCGGCTGTGACACGCAGCCCAACAGTTTTCCTGATCGCGTAGAACAATACCAGCCCAGCGCCAAAAGCCCAGACAAAGCAGGCGCCGGCCCCGACGAGCTGAATACCGAATTGTCCGAAACCGCCGCCGTAGAACAGGCCCGTGCTCTCGCCGGTGCCGAGTACGCCCTCGGCATTGAACAGACCACAGGATAGCGTCCCCCATAGGCCGCAGACACCGTGAACACTGACCGCACCAACGGGGTCGTCAATTTTGAGTACCTCGTCAATAAACAATACACTCAGCACCACCAACGCTCCGGCTATCGCTCCGATTACCAAGGCGCCCATGGGTGTCACAGTGTAGCAGGGCGCAGTGATGGCTACGAGGCCGGCCAGGGCGCCGTTCAGCGACATCGAAGCATCGGGTTTCTTGCCTTTGAGCCATGAAACGACCATTGCCATAATGGCGCCCGCAGCCGCGGCAATGTTAGTAGTAACCGCTACGCGTCCAATCTCTCCGTTGCCGACCGTAGTGCTGCCGGGATTAAATCCAAACCAGCCAAACCAAAGAATAAATACACCAAGTGCCGCCAGCGGTATGTTGTGGCCAAGAATGGCCTTTGGCTTTTTGTCAAGGCCGTATTTGCCCAGCCGAGGTCCAAGCACAATTGCACCGGCTAATCCCAGCCAGCCGCCAACAGAATGGACAACTGAAGAGCCGGCAAAATCACAGAAGCCACCGCCAAGATTCTCGAGCCAGCCACTGCCGTTAAGCAGGCTGCCCCAGGCCCATGAGCCGAAAATCGGGTAGATAAAGGCACAGATAAAGACGCTGTAAGCCAGGTAAGCTTTGAATTTCGTTCGTCCCGCCATGGCCCCGGACACAATGGTCGCTGCCGTGCCGGCAAAGACCGTTTGAAAAAGCAAAAACGTGTAGTTCCAGTGTTCACCGTCACCCAGAACATTCTTGATTCCAAAATCAGTTGTGCCGAACAACCCGTTCGTCGCGCCGAACATCAATCCGAATCCCAGCAGAAAGAATGCTATCGTACCGATCGAAAAATCCATAAGGTTCTTCATCAGGATGTTCACAGCGTTCTTGGCCCGTGTGAAACCCGCCTCGACCATCGCGAAGCCGGCCTGCATAAAGAAGACCAAAAATGCCGCCACGCACGTCCAGACAACATTGATATTCAATTGCAGCTCTTCCTTAGCCGCCTCCACCGCCGAGACCGCCTCGCCGGAAGCCTCGGCCCCGAAAACCGTCCCGCACGAACACATCATCAACAATAACAACACAATCGGAATTACCTTGCTTCTCATTTTTCTGTCCCTTATTCAAAATATCACTTCTAAAATCCCGCCGAGAATCCTATGCCGGCCACAAAATTGTCGTCCTTGCCTTTGCCGTAAGCATCTGTCTTGCGAATGTCATCGCCAACCAGAGTTACGTAGTTCGCACTGACCGTGAAACTAAGGCCGGCCAGTTCAAAGGGAAGGGCCACTGTTAGCACCAGATCGTTCATCTCACCGCCAATTGTGCCGCCATCCGGCGCTGCGCCCCAGTAGAACTTGTTGTATGCCGTGTTTCCCCATCCAAGGGTAGCGCCGACATCCACACCAACGGGTGTGTCGGGACCAAGCTCGAAAACATTCTCGAAGCTGTGTCCGACGCCCACCGAGATGTAATTGCCGTTTTTGGCCTCGTCCACATCACGGTACACCGTCACCGATGGGCTGGCCGGGACATCCACGCTTATCCCCGCATACAGCTCAGTCGTGTCATCAGCCGAGCCGTTCACCGGAAAGTCATAGTTGATTGTGCCTATCGAGTAACCCAGAATATCGATTCCCGGCAACTGTCCCGAGTAGTCGAGCGTGAGGTCTATCTCGGAGAACTCGCCGTTACTGCCGTTTTCGTCTGTAAGGTCGAGATTGCCCCAGAATGATGCGGTAAGGCCCCCATAGGTGGCGCTGACGCCGGGCTGAAAGACCCAGTCATCGACCAGGTTCTGCCCTCGCCAGATATACTTGTTGAAAAAGTCCGCCGTCTTCTCAAAACCGATTTCGTTCTCATCCTCAGCGAACGCCGAGCCGCCCGATAGTAGCAAAACACTAACCGTCACTACCAACAACTTCGCATCTCTCATTGGACCAATCTCCTTTTAGCTTTTGACCTGTTTCCAATTCTCTTTCTCAAAACACAAATTACTTCCAGTTAAACGAAAGCATACATGTTGATTACATTAAGCAACGGATGTGCCACGACGAAAAGAATTTACACAAAAAGATGTAACCGCCTTCCATGCCAACGGTTAGATCAATTCAGCATGCCTGCCATCAGCACCTCTTTGCCTACGTAATTGTAGATTCAACATGAGGAGCCAACAATTTTGTAGATCACTGGGAGTGGTTAGATGTACTTGGGGTGGATGTTGTACTTCTTAACCTTGTAGCCTAATATGCGCTCGGTTATGCCTAATTCTTGTGCCGTCTTTCGCTGTTGGCCGCCGAATTTTTTCAAGGCATCGACAATAAGCTCCCGTTCCGTGTTTGCAATCATCTCCGTCAGCGAGCGATTGGCCACAGGCTCCGTTTTCTTCACCATTTGAAGCGACGGCGGCAAATGCTCGGAGCGGATGACTTCCCCGTCACACAACAGGACCGCCCTCTCGATGCAGTTCTCCAGCTCTCTTATGTTGCCGGGCCAGTGGTATCTGGTGAGCATCTCAATCGCCGGAGTCGAAATGCGCGAGATGTTCTTGTTGTTCTCGGCGGCTAACCTTTCAAGAAAGTAGTCCGCAAGCAGCATTATGTCATCCTTGCGTTCCCGCAATGGCGGCAAATAGATAGGAAAGACGTTTATTCGGTAGTAGAGGTCCTCGCGAAAGACGCCTTCCTTGATTTGCTCATCGAGGTCCTTGTGTGTCGCAACGACTATTCTGACTTTTGTCTTTATCGTCTCGGAGCCGCCGACCCTCTCGAACTCCTTGAACTGGATGACGCGCAACAGTTTGATTTGCAGGCTAAGCGAGAAATCGCCAATCTCATCAAGGAAGATAGTCCCTCCGTGCGCCCTTTCAAACCTGCCGATTTTTCTCTCTGCGGCACCGGTAAAAGCCCCCTTCTCGTGCCCGAACAACTCGCTTTCCAGCAGCGTATCCGGCAGGGCCGTGCAGTTTACCTTCACAAAGGGCTTGTCCGCCCCAAGACTGTTGTAGTGAATGGCGTGAGCAACAAGGTCTTTGCCCGTTCCGCTCTCGCCGCGAATAAGAACTGTCGCATTGCTGGCGGATACCTGCTCGATGAGCCGATAGACCGCCTTCATCGCATTGCTGCTTCCGACCATATTGTCTATGTTGAACTGGCTTTTCAACTCCCTGCGCAGGCGCACATTCTCTTCGCGCAACTCCTTACGATCGGACTGCACAAGTTTATTCAACTTAACCGCCTGGGCGATCATCGTGGAGATAACGTTCAACAGCCTCACGTTGGCCTTGAGATCATCCCTGGCGTCGGCTTGCTTGTCAACGCTCAGCGCGCCGATTGTCTTGCCTTCGAGCTTGATGGGCACACAGAAAAATGCTATCCGCTTTCCCTTTTCCTGCTTCCTTGCCCTTGTTTTGGAAAGAAAACGCGGGTCTTTGGAAATGTCCGGCACGACAATTTCTTCGCCGCTCTGCACGACCAGGCCTGTTATGCCTTCGCCAACCTTGTAACTGCCCAGGCTCCTGGATCGCCGGCTGAGTCCGTGGGCCAGCCTGACATTTATCGTCTCGGTCTCCGGGTCCAGCAGTGTGATAGTGCCCCGCCGCAGCTTCAGGTGCGTATCGAACGACTTGAGTATGGACATCAACGTCTCTTCGAGGTCGAGCGACTCGGCAAAGGCCCTCGATATATCGCTGAGAAGCTCGACTTCTTTCGCCAGTTTTGCCTTCATAACTTCACCTTTGATAGCCATTCCTGGACAAGGGAATAATAACAGAATTGTAGATGAATCACAAGTAAATACAATTTTGTCGCTACAGAGCAGCGAAACGAGGCAGCGGCAACTCATCTCGGACTGTTTACCTGCGGGCCGACAGCAGCTTAAAGGCGTCCTCGCCGCCGTTAATCAGGTGGATCAGAGGTTGGGGCCTGTCAACGCACTCGATGAACTTCGGTCTGGCCGCCCAGGGTGTGACGCTAAGCACGCCGGTCAAATCCATCCAGTGCTGTAGTCGTGCAACAGGCAGGTTCCAGGTCATGTGGAAGTGGTTGGCAGGAGGATATTGCTTGTACTCGACCATGCTCGCATACTTCGGCACAACGAACGTGTGAGGCCAGATGGGAGTGGTCAGTTCACACATCGCCTTGGCGAGTTCCGCTGGTACTTCGGTGGTGACCGCCTCGTCCCAAACCATGCTGAACAAACCGGCGACACTGCTGTAGGCACATCGGGCAGCAACGCCTTCGATCCCGGTCGGGGTCATGAAGCTAACCGCGTTCCCACCGCCGGGGAAATAGTCCTCCTCGGCCAAAGGCAGAGAAATACTGTCCATTATCTTCTTGACCGATGCCCCGGGCTTTTGCGCCCAATCGAAAGATGCGCTGCCCGAATTGTCGCCGTCCACCAGTCCTTTATTGTACCAGTCGGCTTTTCCATCCAGCTTCGCCACGCCGATCTTCTTAGCTAATTCCTTGATTTCCCACGCTTCCCAGACCTTTCGAAAGTCCATGAACAGAGGCGGATTTCCGCCGGACAGGTACGTCATGAACAGCATCGTCAAAAGCCCCTGCACGTCGGCTTCGGTTGCGAACGGCAGCGGCGACTTTCGCCCGTTATGGTCGAAGGTCGAGTTGAACAGGCTCTCCATAACGTCGGCGACCGGCAGCGGAGTACCTCGCAGGTCGCTGCCCCATTCCAACTGGCTCATAAAACCGCCGCCGACCGCGTTCAAGTCCGCCATCAGGTCTCGAACGATCAGGTACATCGCCAAGGACTGGTCGAACCGTTCGCTGTCGGCATCATCCCGAAGTTCGAGGCGTTTGCCGACGTATCTGTTGATCCAGCCGCGCAATGTCTTGAGTTCTTTCTCTTTGTACGCCTTTTTCTTGAGCATGTCAGCAAGCAGCTTCATATCCAGACGCGTTATTTCGATGCCGAAGGTGTTTCTTGTGGGAAGGACATGTGCCAGGGCAGTTTCCATCCCCATCGAGTCGTGCCCGAGAACCATGACCCTGCGGCCTCGCAATGCTACAGTCGTCACTGCGGCATAGCACCAGTCGATAAGATTCTTCGCCGTTTGCGCCGTCATTTTGGGATTCATCCCGGTATCGGGCCAGGTGCCGACATTTAGCGAGACCATCCGCCCGTACTGGCTGATCGCCCCGTTCAGCGCATGTGCGTAAACCACGCCGGGCTTTGGCCCGCTGTTGCCGCAAGTGATGTTGATAGGCGTGTTGGCGCCAAACTGCTGGAGCAGCGAGATAGCTGTAAGCTGCGGGAATGCCCAGGTATCCGGCACGAGAACCAAAATATCCACTCCCGCTTTACGAAACTGCTGAGCGACAATATCTGCCTGCGCTTCGCCATCAACCAACACAGTCGAATAGACCACCGGCACAGGCGTCTTATCCGGCAAAACCACCGCCCCGCTGATCCTATCGGCTGCCATCTTCGCGATATTCTGGCAACGAGTCCGGCTCGCCCGGTCAATCCGAGGATCGCTCGTCGCAAAAACCCCAATAACCGGAACCTTCGGCGTAGCTTTGCTTATGCCTTGCAGACGCTTTGCCTCAACTTTCTTAGCCATCTAAAACTCTCCTTCCCGCCTTCCGCATCCAGGATTAAGAACCAAAAGTTGAAGCATCTTCCAGCAGCTTCCTTACGAAGTCCAGGAACTGGGCTGCGTAGGCGCCGTTGGCGACTTTGTGGTCTATGGACAGGGTCATGTTCATCAGCTTGCGGACTAAAATGTTGCCGTTGTCCGGCACGCAGGTATCGGTAATCCGGCCGACGCCCAATATGCTGCACTGGCCCGGCACGACAATCGGGATGAAATTATCTATGCCGAACGCGCCGAGGTTGCTGACAGTGATGCAGCCGCCTTCGAGGTCCGTGGGAGCTAACTTGTTGTTGCGCGCCCTCTCGATCAATGCAAGACTGTCGCGTGCAATCTGCCGGACGTCTTTTTTATTCACATCCTTGACAATCGGCGCGACCAGCCCGTCCGGGACGGATATTGCCAGACCGATACCGATAGCTTCGGCCAACTTGATATTTTCGCCTGCCAGTTGACCGGTCATGATGGTGTATCTCTCCAACCCTGTCGCGACCGCTTTCATGATAAAGTCGTTATACGAGACTTTCACGTCGCCGGCCTCATTGAGCTTCGTTCGCAACTCGACCAGGTCGGTAACATCGGCTCTTACGGTCAGGTAGAAGCACGGTATCTCCTGCTTCGATTTGAGCATTCGCTGGGCGGTAATTTTTTGCAGCCTGTTTAGCGGCACAGTCTCTCCGAGCTTAGGCTCGGCGCCGGGCGCTGTCGGGGCGGCGGGCGCAGGCGGTTTCGCCTCGGCAGCGGCTTTGACATCCTGCTCTGTGATCTTGCCAGCGGGACCTGTTCCGGTAAGCGCCGACAGATCCACACCAAGCTCGCCGGCCAGTCTCTTCGCCCTCGGCGAGGCCATTACTCTGCCCGCCGGCTTTTCCGGCTCGGGCACGGGCGGCTCGACGGCAGCAGCGGCTTCGGCCACTGGGGCTGCTTCAGGCGCAGGGGCCTCAGCGCCTGCGAGCGAATCGACAAAGCTCTGCGGCACGTCTTCGTCCGAATCGCCGAGTACCAATAAAGGCGCTCCGACCGGCAGCGTCTCATCGGCCTGGACAATGATATGCTTTACGAAACCGTCGGCGGGCGATTCCATCTCGAGCGTCGCCTTGTCGGTCTCTATCTCAAAAATAACATCACCCTTTTTGACCTCGTCATCGACCTTGATAAGACAGTTGACGATGGTGCCTTCTTCCATCGTCTGGCCGAGCTGAGGCAATCTGACTTCCTTGGCCATTTATTCGTTCCTCATCTTTTCGTATTGCGTATTGCGTATTGCGTGAGCTGGAGGCTACGCACCGACTACTTTTTTGACTGCTTCCGCGATTCTCTCGACGCTTGGGATGCTCGCGGTCTCCAGCGGTTCGCTCATGGGCGGCGGTACATCGGCTGCCGCCAGATTGACCGGCGCTGCATCAAGATAGTCGAATCCGTGCGAGCCGTCGCCAAATTCGTACTCCATGTATCGCCCGGATATTTCCCTGCCCGCGCCGCAGGTGCAAAAACCTTCGCTGACAGTGATAAGCCGGCCCGTCTTGCGAACCGACTCGGCCACCGTATCGATATCCATCGGTTTTAGCGTTCGCAGGTCTATCACCTCGGCGTTGATGCCGTGCTGCTCGGCAAGAATCTTCGCCGCGTCGAGCGACCACATCGCCATCCTGCTGTAGCTGACGATGGTCGCATCTTCGCCGGGCCTTTTAATATCCGCCACGCCCAGCGGAATTACATAATCGCCCTGAGGCACAGCGCCCATTTGGCCGTAGGTGGCTTTGTGCTCGATGAACACCACCGGATTGTCGCTGCGTATCGCGGCTTTGAGCAGCCCTTTGGCGTCGTAAGGCGTCGAGGGCATAACAACGTAAAGCCCGGGCGTGTGCATGAGCCAGGCCTCGAGCGATTCGGAATGATGGGCGGCGATGCATCTGCCGACGCCGCCTTCGGTTCGCAGCACCATCGGAACCTTGGCCTTGCCGCCGAACATGTAGCGATTATACGCGCCGACGTGGACAAGCTGGTCCATCGCTATCGTGACAAAATCGACGTACATAAGCTCAGCCACCGGTCTCATGCCGCGAAGGGCCGCGCCGACCCCTGCGCCGGCAATAGCCGCCTCGGATATCGCGGTGTCTATGACCCTGTCCGTGCCGAATTCGGTAAGCAGGCCGCGCGTCGCCTGGTACGCTCCGCCGTATAGACCGACGTCTTCACCCATTACAATGACGTTCTGATCCCGCCTGAGTTCTTCGCCCTGAGCGGCCGAGACGGCCTGACCGATAGTCATCACGTCCATCCCGAACCGGGTCTTGATTTGACCTTTGGCCTGTTCGGCAGCTTCTTTCTTGGTTCGGGCCGTAGATGAAGTCAGCGCAGCGGCAAATGCTGCCGTAGCTTCGGCAACCTTTGTTGACGTTGCCCTGTCGGATTCGATAACCTCGGACGGATAAGTTTCATCCACGTACACGTCTTTGGCTAAATCAGCAGCATCCGGCCAGGGGCTGTCGAGCCCGAACTGCGTCGCGGCTTCGATTGTCGCGAAGGCCTTGTCTTTTATTTCATCCAACTGCTCTTCGGAACAGATCTCTTCGGCGAGAAGTTTACCTCTAAGTACGATGATTGGGTCGCGCTGGTGCCAGGCCTTTTCTTCGGCCTTGGTTCGATATGCGCGGGGGTCGCTTCGGCTGTGACCGTACCAGCGGTAGGTTTTGGCCTCGATAATGGTCATTTGAGAGTCGTTTCTCGCCTTTTCAACGGCGGCACGAACCGCAAGGAACACCGCAACCGCATCCTGGCCATCGACTATCATCGCTGGCACATCGTAGGAAGCCGCCCTGACGGCGATGTCCTCGATATTGCTTGCACTTACGGCCCCATCGACTTCGCTGCCGGAGAACGGCACGCTCATGCCGTAAAGGTTGTTCTCGACTATCGCAACCAAAGGCACAGCTAACGTGGCTGCCATATTCATCGCTTCGTGGAAGCTGCCGCAGTTGGTCGAGCCGTCTCCGAAGAACGAAAGCACGACTTTGCCCGTCTTTCTGTATTTTTCCGCCAATGCGGCCCCGACGGCCGGCGCCTGGTTGCCGCCGACGATCCCGGTTGAGCCGAGATTGTTGCACCTGTCAACGTCGGCGATGTGCATCGAGCCGCCTCTGCCTTTGCAGTAGCCGGTTTCTCTGCCCATAAGCTCGGCCATCATCCGGTTCCAGTGATGCTGGCGATCCTCTTCGCTGTCGGCGTATTTGTTGCCGATTGCGCCGCAGTGGCCGTGCCCGCGGTGGGTCGAGCCGATCACGTCCCCACGTTCGATAGCGGCGGTGGCCCCGACGGCGACCGCTTCCTCGCCCGCATAGAGGTGCGAGGCACCCTTGATGATGTTCTGGCCCAGCAGATCGAAGACCTTCTCCTCGAAAAACCGAATCTCGTAGATGGTCCTGAGCCAATCGGTAGCGTCATCCAGCGTGATCGAGCCGTCGGCAACAAGCTCTTTCAGCTTCGCCGGCGGTTTCTTTCTCGTATCCTCAACACCAAAACCCATACAGTAAATCTCCTGAAATAATCGTATTGCGAATTGGGTAGTATAGCATATCTCACGTTCAACACAACCGCCGCATCCCCACTTTGCCGTTTTTTCTCAAAATCGGTAACTGCGACGCACTTGTTTCTACTTGAATGTTGCGCACGGCACCAATAAAATCATCAGCGACAGACGACATTATATACAGAATGCAAAAAAGACGGGGATCATGTGTATGATTAACACAAAGCGCGTATCAACATTGTTATTGAGCATTTTGCTGGCTGGCGGCGTATGCTATGCCGATGACTGGCCTCAGTTTCGCGGGCCGAACCGTGACGGCAAATCGGGCGAGACCGGACTGTTGAGGAAATGGCCGGAATCAGGCCCCAAACGCATGTGGTCGGTCGAGGGGCTGGGGATAGGCTTCTCTTCCGTCGCTGTAGCGGACGGATTCGTCTATACGACAGGCATGATCGACGGCGAGGGCTTCCTTTTTGCCTACGACCTCACAGGCAACCTAAAATGGAAGGAATCTTACGGGCCGGAATGGACCGGATCGTATAAGGGTACCCGAACCACACCGACGATTGATGGGAAGCGCGCTTATGTCTTTAGCGGCACGGGTGTTATGGTCTGCTTTAACGCTAAGACGGGCGAGCAGATCTGGCAGGTCGATACTCTCACGAAGTTCGACGGCAGGAACATTCGCTGGGGCATGAGCGGCTCACCGTTGATCGACGGCGACAAAGTCTATTGTACGCCCGGCGGTAAGAAGGGCGCCATTGTTGCGCTGGATAAGATGACAGGCCGGACTATCTGGGCCACTACCGGGCCTGATGAGCTATCGGCTTACAGTTCTGCGATTCTCATCGAAAGAGGCGGCAATCGCCTGCTCATAAATATGATTCAAAAATCGGTCATCTGTGTAAACGCAGACAACGGCAAGCTCATCTGGCGGGAACCTTACGTGACACCGTCCGATACCGGCGGCGTTACGCCGGTCTATAAAGACGGGCGCGTGTATGTTACCAGCGCCATCCAGCGGGAATTTACGAGAGGCGGGGTAATGTTCGAGCTTTCGGACGACGGGACATCGGTCACTGAGAAATGGAATGATCAGACTCTCGACTGCGGCCACGGCGGAGTCGTGCTGGTTGACGGCTATCTGTACGGCTCGACCTTCGACGGTGTTCCAAAGGGCGACTGGGTCTGTCTCGATTGGAACAGCGGGAAAGTTATGTATAAAGCCAAATGGAACGGCAACAAAGGCTCGATTATGTACGCCGATGGTATGCTGTACTGTTATGATGAAAACACCGGCGACGTAGCTTTGGTAAAGCCTTCTCCGAGGAATTTTGAAATAGTCAGCTCTTTTAAGATTACCGAAGGCACCGACCAACACTGGGCACACCCGGCAATATCAGACGGCAGACTCTACATCCGCCACGGCGACGCACTTATGGCCTACGACATAAAGGACAGGTAGCCTTTGGGAACGATCCCTACCGGCACGGAATCACTTCTTGGTGCTTACCAGCTTCTTGCGAAACGCTTCTGCTTCCCAGTTGTTGATGAAATCCTGCTGGCGCTTGTTGAGTGCGAGAATGCCGCCGAACTTTGCCGCGTGCATACGTATCTGGAGGGAACCAGTGGCGATCTCACCGATGACGGGTGTGGTCTTCTTGTCGGCCGCGACGAAAAGGCCCAATCCTTTGACAATAAACGCCGCCGAAGGTTTCTGGCCCCTGTCGAGAAGAAACTTCAGCTTTTTAGCAACCGTTTCAGCATCACACTTATTCAGCCACATCGCTGGGCCGTTGGCGTAAACAAGCTCGTCCGGATTCAGCGCCGGCGTCGCCAGCAGTTTGACCGAATCCTTGCGGGCCATAAACGCAGCGACGGCTTTGTTGGGCGCAAAGTAAGTCACCGGCAAAGACTGTCCCGTGGCGTCGAGCACCGCCTTGCGAATCGCAGATTTTGTGGCGGCGATATCACTGTCGGCGATCCGCTTGCCTTTGCGCGCCTTGGGCTCGTCCAGCTTGCTTTTGCACAGTTTGATAACCTTGCGGACCAGCTTCAACGCCGCGTCGGCGGTGCCGGCTGTGACAAATAAGCCGTGCTTCTCGAGCAACATAATAGCGGGTTTTCTGCCGTACTGCTTTTGGTAGCTCTCAACTAACCGGGCGATTCTCTTTGCCAACATGAAGCCGGGGTCCGTGTAAGGCACCCAAAGCGGCGGAAACTTCTCCGCCCTGAAGATCTTCTCTATCTGCATCCTGCCGTTCTTTGCGTTGACGTAGGCAGCCACGGCAAGGGGATGCAGATGGATCACGCATCTCTCAAGGGCGGCGTGCAGATGCGATTCCACCGAGGGGCGTGCCCCTCCCAGAACATTATCATCACAGGCAAGAAGCAGCCTGTCCACAACTTCAGGCTCTCTCTCGTGTGGGTTGAGCTTTGCCAGCGTCTTATCTTCTATGACCGACAGGACGGCATCGAGCCGCATTCTGCGCCAGCCCTTTCTGGGGCTCATGTCTTTCAGCGCTGTGCCGCTGGCCTTGATGTACATATACTCGCCGTCGGCGGTCTTTACGGACGTATTACCGCCTCCGCCCTGAACGAGGGTCGAATCCTTGCCCGTGACATTCGATATTCTTATCAAATCCGCTAAAGCCTTGTCCATAACTGTCGATTCCTTGTGAATTCTCAATTCTTAATTCCTCATTCTTAATTCTCTGCGCTGTTGTCTCTCCACATCCACGGAGTCGCGGCGACAAACCACACGATTGTTGCCAGCAGCATGAGCCACTTGACCATGTCCAGCTCCATCCGGCCCGCAAGAAAGATGATAGAGGGCAACGTCAGAGCAAGAAGTGCCAGCAGTGAGACTATTTGTAAAATAGGACGCATAATGGATTCTCCATTCTCGATTCGTCGTGCGTATTGCGTATTGCGTATTGCGTATTGCGAAAAAGAGCAGCGACAACACACATCACGCAATACGCAATACGCGATACGCAATACGATTCTTTTCTCAATTCTCAATTCTCAATTCATCAGGTCGGACCTTCTTCTGATAGAATTTGCTCAAGACGACGTACAGGATAGCCGCGACGAACCAGCCGGGCAGCGAAACAAAGAAAATCTGCACACCGGCAAACCTCACTAATACCCAGGCTGTCGCCAGCGTCACGAACCAGGCCAGACCGGCGGCCCAGTTGATGGTCTTGCCGCTTAGCTCGGCGTACGAACTCTGCAAGCCGAACTTGCGGATCAGCCAGAAGTCAACAAAGATCACCGCTCCCATCGGCATCAGTATCAAACCGTACAGGGCAACGAAGCCCAGCAGCTTCATTGCAATGGCAGGGAACATTCCCGCAATCGTCGCAATCGCGCCGGTTATCAGCGTCACCTTGAAACGGGACGATTTGGGCGATAGCGCCTGAAACGCCAACCCCGCGCGATAGATGGTCGGATTAGCCGTTGTCCAACCGGCGATGATCACACACAGTAGACCAGCCAGTCCGGCGGCGCGATACGCTAACGGCCCGGGCAGCACATCCGTATCGGCCGGGTCAAGGTGAAGTTGATATGCGTAAAGAATCGAAGCACTTATCCACGCCATGAAGTGCCCCACGTACATGCCCGTGGACGAGGCTATCCCGTACCAGGACTTTTTGGCGAAACGGAACACCGACAGATCGCTCATGCCGACGTGCATCGCCATATTGCAGAACCACGCAAAAAAGGTAACGTGCCAGAATGTGAATTTCACCTTCCCTTCCTGGGGCGGACCGCCCGTCCAAATGTGCTCCCTGGCCAATTGCCAGACATCACCCGGCGAGTTGATTTCGGCGCCCGTTGCGTCGATGAACTGACGAAGTCCGACAAAACCGAAGGCCAGGAAAACAAGGACCATCCACGGTGCGGCAACGTTGGCAAATTTGGCCACGGTTTGATAGCCGTAGGCGGCGACGATGGCAATAAGCCCGCCTGCCACGGCGACTGCTATCACCCAGCCGACGCTGTTGGGATACAGGTCGTTGAGCGTAGGCATGGGGAATTTAAACCATACTCCCAGGGCTGTGGCCGAGACCGTGACCATCGCCCCGGCGAGAAAGCAGAACATCACACCATTGGCAAGGTTATAGAGAATCACAAGCCTTCGGCCGCAGATTTTCTCAAGTTGGTAGTACAACGTCAGACGGCTGCGAGTGGCAATAGGCGCACAGAGCAGCACCCAGCTAAGGACCGCCAGGGCGTTGCCGACGATAAGACCAATGACCAGGTCGAAGGCGCTTACGCCCGCGGCCACGAACAACGGCCCGATCATTAGCTCGGTGCCGGCGCAATGCTCGCCTGCGTACATCCCGATGAAGCTCTTGAAGCCGAGCAATGCACTCTTCGGCACCGGCTCGCGCTCGAACTCACTGCCGGCCTGTGTCTGCTGTGATTGCTGCTGCGTATCCATGCCGTCTTCCTTGCCCTCTAACGGTGATTTACCCGCGCTTGCTCAGAACATTCTTTTCATAAGCCCGGACCTCGGCCAGCCAACTTTCAGCGACCGGCACATCCGATTTCATGCAGTAGTAATCCCAAACGGCTCCGAAGGGAAGGGTCTTTAACTCTTCCAGCATTGCTAATCGCCAGGTGAAGTCGCCCTCGGCCTCCATTTGCCTAAGTTTGTCCGACGGCTCCAGAAGTGCTATCAGCAGCGCCTTTATCATGCAGCGCGTACCGATAGTCCAGGCTGCTATCCGGTTAATGCTGGCATCGAAAAAGTCGAGCCCGATGTGGACCCTGCCCAGATAATCGCCGCGGATTATCTCCTGGGCTATGGCCCGCAGCTCGTCCGAGAGAATCACAACGTGGTCGCTGTCCCAGCGCACCCCCCTGCTGACGTGAAGCAATATCTCATCGAGAAAAGTCAGAACCGATGATATCTTGTCGGAAACAACTTCGGTCGGATGAAAATGGCCCGTATCCAGGCAGAGCAGCGTCTTGTTTTCGATAGCATAGCCCAGGTAAAACTCATGCGAGCCGACAACATAGCTTTCCGAGCCGATACCGAAGAGTTTGCATTCCACCGCATCCAGCAGTTGACTCGGATCCATCGGTTCGGCGAATATCTCATCGAGCGATTTCCTAAGCCGCTCGCGAGGCCCTTTGCGGTCGGCGGGGATGTCTTTGTAGCCGTCTGCAATCCACAGGTTCGTCACGCATGGTGTGCCAAGCTCCTTGCCCATCGCGGCACCGATCTTCCGGCAGACCATCCCGTGCTCGACCCAAAACTTGCGAATACCCTCGTCGGCGCTGGAAAGTGTAAAGCCGCTCTCGGCTTTCGGGTGCGAGAAGAACGTGCCGTTAAAGTCCATCCCGATGCCGTTCGCCTTTGCCCAGTCGATCCACGCTGTGAAGTGCTCCGGCTGCAATTCATTACGTTCGACCTTGCTCCTGGTCTCGGCGTAAATCGCGTGCAGGTTCAGCCGATGTTTGCCCGGCAGGAGGCTCATAACCTTGTCCACGTCGGCCCGCAATTCGTCGGCCGTGCGCGCCTTGCCCGGATACGCCCCGGTTGCCATTATGCCGCCGCCGGTCAGCCCTTCGCCGCTCTCGAAGCCCCCCACGTCGTCCCCCTGCCAGCAGTGCAGTGATATCGCAATTTTGCCCAACCGCTCTATCGCCCGGTCGGTGTCAACACCTAATTCGGCGTAACGCTGCCTGGCCGCTTGATATGCTTTCTCGATCCTCTCCGAATTGCTCATGTTCAAAGCTTCCTATTGGTCTACCACAAGTGAATTTGTAGGTTGTCTGTCTACGATTGGGTGGCATCCTCAAAGCCATAGGCTTTGGGGATGGTTTATGCGCCGGAAGCCATCCCCAAGCTGCGCTTGAGGCTGCCACCCTTCCAGACGATCAAAATCAAATGTGACAGACAACTATGCATCTCCATACATTTCCAGAAGTTTCTGTTCCGCCTGTTTGGTCCATAGCCCGTCGTTGAGACACTTGGCGACTTCCGGCATTTTCTCATTCATTTCTTCGAGCGGCACCAATCCCAGGTCGCGACAGGCAGGATAAACAATAATCTTGCCCGCTATCGACCGGCTCTCGACCGCCCGAATCCCCTCGGTGGCGCCCTCGAACCCGGAGACGGCAGCGACGCTGACATTGGTATCGAGCCGGCCCGACTCGGCTTTCGCCAGCATCCGTTTCATATCATCCAATGTCGAGCCGCTGGTCCCGATGAAATACAGCCGCTTTTCAATGTAAGCATCGAGGTCGATTTGGCCGGAAACGGTTGCCGGTATGCCTGCGAAGATGTTTATCAGCCCCCGCTCGGCCGCGTCGTGCACCGCCGCAGCGACCAACGCCGGTATCGGCGCCATCAGCGCCGTGTAGTCGAATGCCTCTTTGGTTTGCTGTTTGGTCGGATTGTACGGCTTGTACTCCACGCCGTTCTTCTCGGCCAGAGGTGCGGCGATTTTCGTCAACGCAGCCAACCTGCCGTCGTCAAGGTCGCTTGCGTACACACTTACCCCCTCAACGCCCTGGCAGATATTCCGTATAACGTGCATCATCCCCATCGGGCCGCCGGCGCCGACGACGTTGATCCTGTCGCCAGGGCGAATTTCATCGGTCTGGGGGATTATCTCCATTGACTCGGCAGGGTCCGAACCGGTCGTGCCGATTATTCGGATGCCGCCGTAATGCACTCGGCCGACCAGAGTAACCACGTCCCTGCCGAACTTGCCCCCGCACTGAACAATGTTCAAAAGACCATTCAGCGCTACCTTTGCAAACAGCGCCTCAACAGCTTCCGCCGCAGCGCCAAAATAGATCACGTCATCGTAGCCGGCGTCGGTCAATTCGGCCACACTTGCAGCCTGACTGACCTCAACGCCCAATTCCGCCGGCGGCGGAGATTTTGACACCCAGGTTATCGCAGCGGGTCTGCCGTAACGATCGAGCAAACTTCCAAGGACATCTTCGGCTACGTCCACGTCGGCGACGATAAGCATCCGGCCGTCTGCCTTTAAACTCGTTCGTTCCGTCGAGACGTAGGCATCCTCGACGCACGCCCATGGTTCGACCAGAGCCACCGCCGAGCCGGAAAGCTCTTCGCCGGCAGGCAGAAGCATCGAATCACCTTCAGGCGAAGTCATAATCCTCTTGTCCATCAAAACATATTCGGCTAATGCCCCCTCGAAGTTGTACCCGAGCGCGCCGTTGGAGGTTGCGGTCCGGACCCAGCGGTAATCGGTCTGCACGAGGAACCGCTGACCGGGCTTGAAATCCTCCACTCCGGGGCCGACCGCTTCGATCCTGACTACAGCTTCGTGGCCGGGAACCGTCGCAGCCTGGCCCGGGACATAGCTTGGTATCTCTTTGAGTATGTCCAGATCAATGCCGGAGACTACCTCGCTTTTGCGAACGTGGGATGAAAATTGCTTGAGCAGCTTGAGGTCGGAAAAACAAAGCCCGACCGCCTCTACCCGGCAAAGGACCTGATGCCAACCAGGCTTTGGGACCTGTTTGGCTTTGTTCAAAACAAGTTCATCCGGGCCAACCAACTGCACTGCATACTGTGTTTGGGGTAGATCTGTCATAATAATAGTCCTGTCGTCATTGCGAGCGTAGCGAAGCAATCTAAAACGCAACGAGTGAGATTGCCACGGCCTGCTTTGCAGGCCTCGCAATGACAAATGTTATAAATCTCCAATCTTAACCAATATTTCGTTGGGACTTGCATCCTCAGCTAAATCAGCAAGATCGTCTTCGCGCCCCGGCTGCAACGAATCTCCAAGCTCATCGAAGAACTTGTTCTTTTCTGCGACGCTGTCGAAATTCTTCTTCGCCCACTCGCTCGTGTATCCCAGGCCTAAGGTTCTTTGAAGCACGGAATGGGCGTAAACAATCTGCGCACCTTTGAGGAACACCGGCGCCAACGGCTCAAGCTCCTCACTCTGGAAATCGTCAACAAACTTCTGCCCGGGACTGTTCATCTCGGTCCCCATCACAACCGGCAGGTGCCGCCTCTGAGCCACTTCCACGACGTGGTATAGATTCTTGAGCTTTTCACTGGGAGATCCCGGCGTGTAATTGCGGTCCGGGATAACATTGATTGCCGCCGCTCCGGTGCTCACGGCAACGTCGAGCAATTGTTCGATTTCCTGCTCGCCGTCGCTCGTTCCGTCCAGCCATGTATGGACAGGAATTCCGCCGGATGCGAGTATGAAACTGTTCGTATCGGCCATCCTGGGGAACGAGCCGTGATCGGGCTGAACATAACCGGCCCCGCCGCGCTTCATGGTTTTGGCGCGGATCGCGTTGAGCAAATCTCTGGTTTCCGGCAGGTCGGATGTCTTGATTTCCATGCCTAATTTTTCAGACCAGAAATCGGCCAACTTGTCCGCCTGCGGGAACATTTCCCCGGCCTTGCGGGCGTAGGCCGAACATATATGGCGTTCGGTGGCATTGCCCGACGGTGTCAGCACACGCACGTCCCGCTCGTAATCCAGTTCGACCGGGTGAAGATGTTTGTTGACCCTGCCCATCAGGTCCCGGTTTCTGCGTTGGGCAGTTTCTCGAAGTCCGGCGAGAAAGTCTTTCTGTCCTTTCGGCACAGTTGCAGAAGGAAATCCGACGCCCATGTGATACGAAATTCCCGGCTCGCCGGGCGAGTTGATGACCTTATCGACGAACTCAGGAACGAACACTCGCGACTCAAGCCCCGCGCAGCCCTTCAGGCCCAAAAGCTTACAGGCATCCAAAAACTCCTCCAGCGCATCGAGCACATCGAAATCGACCACTCCGGCAACAGCCAATCCTCTCTTGCGCGCCAGCCAGGCAAATTTGCCGGGTGAATACCCATAAGTGTTGTAAGAGAAAAATGTATGGCAGTGAATGTTGACGTCAATCCCGGCTGCGGGCAAATCGATCTGACCCGCTTCTACCTTCTCACAAAGCTCCAGCAGAGCCTCTTTTCTCTGGTCCCCATCAAAACTATCCAGCCTGCCTTCGAGTTCTTCAATCAAAACAATCGTTCCCTTTACCCTTTTTACTTTTTCCTTTTTACTTTCTACTTTTGCCTTTCCCTGTATTGCTCTTGCCAGGCGGAAGTCTCTTGCGGCTCGTACTCTTTTAGCTCGAACGAATTGCGCACGATTTCTCTGGCCTCGGCCAATGATTTAATCTGGCCTGCCGCCTTAGCCTGCATCAGGATGTTGCCGCTGGCGGTCGCCTCAATCGGGCCGGTGACCACTTTTTTACCGAGAGCGTTGGCCGTGAACTGGCAAAGCAGCTCGTTCTGTATGCCGCCGCCGACGATATGCAGCACGTCTATACTTTGCCCGGCAACATCTTCAATCGCCTCCATTATGGAGCGGTACTTCAAGGCAAGATTCTCCAATATCGCTCTTATCATCTGTCCCTTTTCGTCGATTGGCTGCTGACCCGTACCGGTCAGATAGTCGTTTATCCGCTTCGGCATATCGCCCGGCGCCAGGAAGCTGCCGTCATCGACGTCGATACGACGGGCGAACGGCTCGGCCTTTTCCGCCAAAGCCGCCAACTCGGCATAAGACAGGTCCGTCCCTTCACGCTGCCATTGCCTCTTGCATTCCTGGATCGGCCACAGCCCCATTATGTTCTTCAAGAGCCGAATCGTATTCTCAACTCCGCCTTCGTTCGTGAATTCATATCCGAAGGTCTTGTCATTAACAATTGCATCGGGCACTTCAACACCCATCAGGCTCCAGGTTCCGGATGAAAGGTATGCCCAGTTGGCGTCCCCGACAGCCGGCACCGCAACGACGGCCGACGCCGTATCATGCGAGCCGATAGCTATCACGGGAATTGGTCCGCAGCCGAGTTCAGTTGCGATTTCATCGGTCAGCCGGCCCACAATCGTGCCGGGATCGATGATTTTCGGCATAATCCCGCCGGGCAACGAAAGCCCATCGAGAACCGCCTTCGACCATTGACCGGTTCGCATATCCATAAACTGCGAGGTGCTCGCCAGGCTGTATTCTGCGAAAATCTTGCCGCACAAGAAGTAGCTGAACAAATCGCCCACGAAGACCAGATTGGCCGCTTTGGCTAAGGCCGCCGAGTTGTTCAGACGCATCGCAAGCAGTTGATAGACGCTGTTTAGCTGCATGAACTGCACGCCGGTATTGTCGTAGATAGCGCGCTTGCCCATCAACTCGAACGCCTTTTCCCGCATCCCGTTGGTCTGGCTGTCGCGGTAGTGGTAGGGATTCTCAATCAATTTGCCGTCGGCGTCGAGCAGGCCGAAATCCACACCCCAGCTATCAATGCCGATACCCTTGACTTCGGCGCCGGCGGCCTTTGCCGCTTTGCCTATACCGGTTTTGATCTCCGAAAGCAGCCCGTTGAAATCCCACCGCAGCGAGCCGTCCTCTTCGATTGGCCCGTTGCCGAAGCGGTGGATCTCTTCGAGATCGAGTCGTGGCACGGCCATCTTGGCCGTGTTTTCACGGGCTGGAAGCCCATGCCACACCGAGCCGGCCATCACCCTACCACTCTCGGCGCCAAGATCGACCGCAATATACTTATTCACTTGCGCCATGGAAAACTCCTTCTTACAGGCATTCAATCCCAGAAAAACGCCCTTATACCCCAGATTCGCCGCTATTGCAAATCAAAATCGAACATCCCAGAATTCAAGCGCACGCAATGCTCTCGGCTGCGATGAATATATGCACATATACTTGTAACGAGCGCAAGAAAATACCCTCACAAGACAAACACAGTCTCCAGAGGGTTCAAATCAAGAAACTTCTAACGACTTAATTCCAGCCGATGTCTGCATCCCAAAGCTCCGCAGTAATGTAGGGTGGGCTTTAGCCCACCGACCAAAGCTAAAGCACGCCGCCCCTCGCCTTTTTCCTTTTACCTTTTACCTTTTTCCTTTTTACCTGTCCCATGTCCCTCCCTACGCTACTAAGTATCATTTTTGTTTTGTAAAGTGTTCGTATTGATTTTCACGGTAGGCAAAGAATCCTGCTTTTGTTACAGGCGCTTCAATCGCCTTTTTGAATTCGGGCGAAGCAAACAGATGTTGCGGCAACGATGCTTTGTTCCGCTCGTTCGCGGCATTCGATATCTCGGCCTTGTAATAGTTTTCCCCTACTTTCTTCGCGAACGGGAACGGCTGATGAAGATGCACAGCAAAGAAGTAACAATCTTTGTACACCATGTAAATGTAGAAATTGGGCTTGTGCAACGGCGCAAATTGCGGATCGTACCGTTCCTTGATGGGACGGCCGAGACCGGATTCCAATTCAGAAACGAACTTGGCAAACGGAATCATCTTATGGGGTATTGGCGGGCCGTCCTTTGCATACGCAGCCTGCCGGTCGTTGGCAACGTGAACATAGACTTCCACCTCGGCGGTATTCTGATACGGAAACACCCCGGTTTTCTCGTGATACTCTTCAATTAACATCCCATAGTGCTTCAGGTGGCGAAGCCTGATCACGTCCGCGTCGAGCTGGAATGCCTCCGCTGCAGCACGAAACTTGAACCATACGAATCCGCCCACGGCAAGGAGGACAATGATGACGACGATGAGAATTCGATAACGTTTCATAGCGGCAATCCTTAACCTGAATTTCCCATTTAACTTCATAGTTTAATAGGGACAGCGTGGCTGTTAGCCAATTCATTGGCTACTTATTTGACTTCCCCACTTATCTATAACGACATTACATGACTTACAGTAATGACCACCCCAAAGCACATGACATTCTTGAAGGTGGGGCAATACCGTAAGACATCCCCAAGGGAGCCCCACCCTACGCTACTAACATCGCGGATCAGGAGCGGCTATAGGCCGTCGCCTGCATCCGTCTTGTTGGGATCCTTGCTATATCTCGCATTAAAGATTTGTTCCGTCAGGGTGAATGTTGCTCTGCTCCCCATTTGCTCATGGTACGGACAAGAGAAGGGAACTTTCTCTTGGAAGAACTGGTCAGGATCAATGTCTCGCATGCTGACGCCTGAGAAACTCGTGTCCCACTCGTAACGCTTGGGATGGCGTTCATATGCCCCCCCAAGTGGACATACGGCAACAAGCACGGAATAGCGTATTCGATCTTGGGAAAAATACGGCTCTAATGCTTTCAGAATGGACTCCAATTGATCCGCCGAAGGGAATCGTCCGTCGTGTTCCTTTGCATACTCAACCAAGGCTGAATTGAGAATCGCCAATCTCCTTTCGCATCCCATGGGGCGAATTAAAGGGGGCGAATTAAAGGTGTCCGGTACTTTTTTGCTTTTGATTCCAGCTTCAAACCACCACAGACTACAGTCTTAGACTCCGTCCCCGTCGGTGTCCCGCAAATGGCGGGCGTGCCTGAGAGCCTTTACATCCGGCTCGAAAATCGGGAAATCGTCGCCGCATCGAATATATGTTGCGGCAGCCGGGGGTGCAAGAGAAATTTCTCGTATTGCGTATGTTGTATGTCGTATGTCGGATACAGGAGAGACAAGGAAAAAGGGTTTTCAGACGGGATTTACATAGATTTTGTAGGGACCTTGAGACATTGATTATTGATTATTTACTATTGATTATTGTTCTTTCCTTCGACTGCGTTCAGTCAATGGTGCGATTCATCGCACCCTACATGATCTGCCTTTACGCCTAAATAATCCGTGTCCATCCGTGTAAATCAGTGTCTGAATAAAAAAATATAAAAATTCTCTTGACAGAAAATACGGTACTATATATGATGTATATCTAACAATAATAATATCGTATATTGTATTTAGTATGTCGTATGTCGCATATTGAACAATAAATCGCAAATCGCAAACTTGTGCCGGCGAAAGCAGGTATCGCAAAACAGACAATAATCAATAATCATTCATCAATAATCATTCAGAAAGGGGTACTCCTTATGTCAACTGACGCTCAAATCAATGCTAATCGACAAAACGCTCAAAAATCAACAGGACCCAGGACCGCCGAGGGTAAGGCGGCGGTATCGCAAAATTCGCTCAAGCACGGGCTATTTTCCGCCGCCGACGTTGTCTTCGACGAGAGCAAGGAAGACTACGACCTGCTGAAAGAGAATCTGCTGGCCGAGATGAGCCCCGCCGGCTACATGGAATTGATGTTGGCAGAGCGCATTGTCAGCCTCTCATGGAGGCTAAGACGCGCTGAGCGTATGCACAACGAGACCATCGAGGTGTTTTTAAGACGTGAGGTAACCGGCCCGGCGATCGGATGCCCCAAGAGGATTTATCATAAGTGCTACAAAATGTCCCTGCCCCAAGACATTGTTAGATTCTATCACGAGGATAAGGGCCTGGGCTGTATCGCTATAGATGATTTCGCACATTCAAGGGTCCTCGAACGTCTGCTGGCGTATGAACAGCGGATCGAACAAAGCCTGGACAAGACAATGACCAAGCTAAAGAAGCTCCAACTGATGCGCAAAATGGAGGCCAACGATATCGCCAAACAGAAAAATGCCGCCGATCCGGATAATACAGCCAATTGCGCAAAACAAAGCCAATTCTCTCCGTCCCAAATAGGTGTAACATCTTTAATACAGGATACTTATCAAAAGTTATCTCGTCCCGGACACGGGGAAAACAAAGCCAATCAAAGCCAATTTCAAGCTCCCCCGCAAGCAGCGGGAAGTAGAAAAGCGTCCCGGCAAGCCCCTTCCGGCTATGAAGCCGCCGGATAGACCGTCCCAGGAACAGACTTAAACCATAGGAAAGTCTATATGTTCCCAATATCTTGTGAAGCTTTCTCTGCAAGGGCTTTTTTGCGAGAACTTGCCATTTATATCAGCAAAATCTCCACCGCAAAATCATAAAGCCAAAGATACCCCAATATGCGAGAGAGCTTAGGAGCAGGACAGCTCTGCCGCCGGAGTTGAGCTTTTGCACAGCCGCAGATCTGCGGAAAATCAACAGCGTAGCCACGAGGGCCGTCAGGAGCACCGCCGCTGCCGCAAAACTTATTGCCGGATAAAGCGCATCGGGTGCGGACATATCTAAAACAAGTGTTTCGTCAACTATTTTTTGAGCCGTCGCAACGCCTTTCGGATCCGAAAACACGTGCGGCCAGTAGGGGATGCGCGAGGCCATTTTCAACAGTGACTTGATTATATGGGCGCCCGCCATAGTCGGAAGCAGCAATAGGGCAAATGTCTTGACGATCGTTCCAAAGGACGCCCCCTCCTTGCCGGACGCCATTTTTACCAGAGCGGCTACGACCAGAAACAGAACGGCAGGGAACACGATAAACATAACAATCGCTGAAACAAAGCCCGTCATTGAGCCTGTTATCCCGAGAGCAGCGACAAGATGATCCGGCACCCATTTCAAAATCGCCTTCGAGACCGGCCATTCCGAGAGGACTTCATAAACGACAAATCCGCTCACTAACAGAATAAAACCAACCTGGGCGGCTTTTAGCTTGATGTCACGGAAGAAATCAGCGAACGGCCGTCTGGTTGACAATCGTAAGTTGTCATAGGGGCATGCCTTGAGACACTGTGTGCACAGCAGGCAGTCTCGATTGTCCTTGATCGTAGCCGGGTAAAGGTTGCTCGTGCACGATCGGCCTACTATCCGATCATGGTTCTTCTTCACGAAGCAATCCTTTGTCCTGCAGGACTTGCAGACCGACGGATCGTCAGCCCCCCACTCAAACGGCGAAATCAAAGCATAAAGACCGAGCAAGTGGCCCACGGGACAGACATGACTGCAGAACGCTCGCTTGGCGTATATCAGACTAACCAATACTGCCGTCCCCAGGAGCATCAGTAAATGCGTAGCCATTCGCTGAGGGATGCGGTGTATGGCCAAAGTGTGCACGCCTACAGTCAAGATCAACGTGTAGAAGATAGTCATTGCCCAGCCGGTTTTGAGAAAGTCCGGCACTTTTCGCCGCAGGCCTATCCGAGTCATTAAATAAGAAACCAATTCTATCGGGCAGACCATGCACCAAACACGACCTAACAAAATCGCGGCGATAATAATTGACGGCCACCAGTACGACCAGACCACAAGGTTCGAGAGGTTTGTGTTTCGAAGCCATTTAGCGAAATCTGCGTCATCGGTGGTTACTCCAATACCGCCGGCGACAAGCAGCCCGAGAATCGCTAACATAACCAACTGCGGCACGATCGGAAACCAGCTCGATCCGAGCAATCTGCGAATCCGGCGAACATTCAGTAAGTTCATTTCCCTTTGTCTCTTCGTTATAGTATCTGCCACTTGGCAAATTCGTGATACATTATGTAGCCCATGCAGACGAGGACTACGGCAAGGGTCGTCAGGGCAGTGGTCTTGATGGCGCCGGATTTTACTTTGACATCTTTCGAGACGGCGTGCTTACATACGAGGTAAACGATAAGAGCGACGATGCCTCCGGTCAGATACGCGAAGACCTGCATGCCGTACCAGCCTTGCGAAGGGATGCCCTTTTCGTTTGCCCATTTCCACGTGTGCAGGGTCGGATAGTATCGAGGCACCTTGATGTGGAAGAACATTACGCAGCAGTAAAAGAACGAAGTGGCGGCGGCGAAGGTACAGCCGACGATGTATGTGATGTCCGATTTCTTCATTACCATGTACCCTTAAGAAGCGAGAGATAGCAGCCTACAACGACTTTGTACCAGACGATGACGTTCAAGAGCACGCAGAGCGGCACGTAGAACCAGAGCTTGTCTCCCTCGGTTTCTGGCTGGAAGCTCTTTCGGAGCAAGTAGTACACGAAGAAGAGGGCAAGCCCCACGGCGCCCCAGTGCTCTTTGACCTCGAACAGACCCGTAGCCCACGGCAGCTTGGGATCGAAATAATCGGCGCGGATGTAAACGCGAAAGGCCGGGTAGATTAGGGTTCCGAGGACATAGACGATTACATACGACCAGAAGGAAACGCGGAGGTAGTACCACTCGAGCTTTTGGCGGCCGAACTTGCCGCGAACGTACTTGACTACGATGAGCAGATTGTGCGTCAGACTGCCGAGAAGAACAATCGTGACGAAAAGATGAGCCAGCAGCAGTACTTCATAAAATCGCTCAAGGAATACCATGCAATTCCTTCCAAATTCAATCGTCACATTAGCACATTGTTTTACGGGTGTCCTACCCGAGATTCCGTTTTTGTTGATTGACAAGCATTTACGTGCAACCCCCAACCTTCGAGGGACTATCGTAGATGATACCATAATACAGGAAGGGTTGGCCAACATGAGTATCACTACTTAGGCGGGATGAACTATATTTCGGGCGATGGCCGTCATCATATCCTGGTCGCCATTTCGAGCCATTCTTCCAACGATCAACTGCCGCTCTCCCGGCTTACTCTGCGATACTCTTCTTGACCTTCCGTGTCCTGGAGATTGCCTCGGAAGGTGGTTGCCCAAGAGCCGTATAAAGGCGAAACTGGGCCTGGTTGTAATCAATCACCGTGTCGAGGGCAAGTCTGCGCGTGATCTCAAGCGATTGAATGGCTTGAAGAACCTCGATGGGCAGACCCTGTTTTTGGTAGATCCGAGTTCGATTCAATTGTAACGAACGCAATGCCCGCTCAACGGCTGAAGCACTCGAAGAAATCTGCTTTCCCAGCGATTCGACATGCGCATACGCCTGGGCAACTTCAGAGGCAATGCGATCAACGGCGCCAAGCCGTTCCAGTCGGGCTTGCTGATATACGGAGCGCTGCTCGCGTGTGTGGGCTTCGTCGCCGAAAGTGAACCGCCAGTAAATCATCGCGTCGTAGTCGGAACGACCGCCGGAATAGCTTGACTCGCCGCCAAAATTACCCGCACTAAAGTTGAGAGCAACCTTTGGAATCAACGGTCCGTGTTTTATTTTTCGAAAACGTTCAAAAGCGCGATCTGCCAAGGCTTGCCGCTGCTTCACTTCAGGGTGATTGAGCAACGCGGCGTCGATTAAGTCGCTCAATGATCGATCCGCCGGAACGATGTGGATTGGCACAACATCTTTATCAGATGGGTCCAGTTGAATCTTTGCGCCGAGATGAAGCAGTTCGGCAAGGCGTACGGATTGAACCTGGAACACTTCGCGAGCCTTCTGCAATTCTCTTTCTCGCAGTAACTCTTCGACAGACGCTCGTTCAGCGTCCGACTCGAGACCCTCGCCGGTCTTGGCAAAACTTTCGGTTAATTTCGCAAGATACGATGCATTTTGGAGAGTTTCCTCTGCGATGGCGAGTGCCGCTTTTGCATGCACCAACTGGTAGTAAGAGATGGAAACGTCAAGCAGCACCTGATTCGTAACAGCGCGAGCACCAGCCTTTGCAGCCAACGCGTTCTGCCTGGCAGCCAGCGGCTCAAAAAAAGCGTCCTCCAGATCAACTATTAAGGACACCCCCGGAACTTGAATCGTGCCGGCGCCTACTGCGCCTGTGCCCAAGCCGGCGTAGCGCGAGGAGCGGTTTACATTAAGAACATTACCGTTGGTCTCCTGAATTTGGCCCTCATGGCGATTGTAGCTGGCTCCGACGGCGACGGTCGGGAGCAACAGGACCTTAGATCGATCAACTTGAGCGGATGCCTCAGCAATTTTCTCTATCGCCACGGCGATCTTATAGTTTTGGGCACTGGCCAGCCGCAGGGCGGTGGGAAGGTCGATCTGATAGAGTTCCGGCTCTCGGTTTGCAGGTGCCGTGTTCGTCGATGAAGCAACCGTTTGGACGGACTGATCACCTGGAATTGTTGATTGTCCGTCTTCTTCAGGCACATTGTCCAACAATATGTTGGCAGGGGACGAACGTTCAGAACGAGGCAAATCCAGGGCAGGCTCGGTTTTGCCGTTTTCCCGAATGGAGCAGCCGGTAATGGTGATGGCAATGAGAAGAGCCGTTAATATCCAGGGAATTGCTTTGACTGGAAAAAGAAGCTGTTTCATCCGATGTTTTTCCTTATCCGGTTGAGGGACCGATTCTTGATTTAACCACGCTGTAAACACAGGGCACCAGGAACAGCGTAAAGAATGTCGAGACCAACATACCTCCGATCAGGGCGCGGGCCAATGGTATCATTGCGTCGCTCCCGGGAGCCAATCGAATAGAAAGCGGCAACATCGACACAACTAACGTCAAGGCAGTCATCAGGATAGGACGTAAACGGACCCCAGCCGCAACCAGGGCGGCTCGGGAAGGTTCATAACCTCGATCCCGCAACCTGTTGGCAAAATCAACGAGCAGGATGCTGTTATTCACCACCACACCGATCATCATCAGCGTACCCATCAAGGATTGGATATTTAGGGTCGTGCCTGTCAGATACAGCATGCCAAAAACACCTGAGAGTCCCAGCGGCACAGCCAGCATGATTATGAGCGGATCAATGATCGACCGGAACTGTGCCATCATGACCAGGTAAACAAGGATTGCCGCGACAACAAGACCCCAGCGCAAAGCGCCGGTGCCGGTGCGCATAGTCACAACGGGACCTCGGATATTTACGCTCACTCCAAGTTCCTTATCCATTTTGGCGATGGCCTTCTCAACATCAGCCACTACGCTTCCCATGTCCCGCCCCGAGACATTCACGTAAACATCGTTTACTCGTGCGATATTGTAGTGAGCGATCTCGCCGTGGATGTTTACCCGCTTGACTTCGGCAACGTTTGACAATGGAATCGTTACAGGGCCATCCGGACCTTCCATCGACAGCGGAAGATTACGGAGATCGTCGAGGGATTGCACCTCATTGTCTTCGTACTGAACCCCGATGAAAAAATCGATACCGGTCTTCGGATCCACCCAGATCATTGGAGCAAATCCCGTGCTGGAACCCAAGGCGGTAAGGACATTTTCAGCGATGTTTCGCTGGGACAAGCCCATATAGGCTGCGCGAGTGCGGTCGACCTCAATGTCGAACTGCGGATAGTCGAGCATTTGGGCAATCTGAACATCGACGGCGCCCGGGATGTCCCGTATGCGTTCAACGACGGCTTCAGCCGTCTTGCGGCACTGCTCCAGTGTTCCTGCGGAAACCTGAATGTCAATCGGCGCCGCAACTCCCTCATTCAGCGCAGCGTTAATAATGCCGCCCGTCACAAAAAGGAACCTTTCCTGCGGGAACCGCTCCTTCAGGACTCTGCGAAGTGTTTCGACATATTCACCCGTGCTTGTCGAACGGCCCTTGTCATGTAAATTCACCACCAGGAAAGCTGAATCGGGACCTGAGTTTGAACTAAGCACTGTAGAAAATCCGGCCCCTTTGCCGACCGGCAGTCCTATATTGGAAAGGATGGTATTGATTTCTCGCTCTGGAATAATTTCGTGAATAGTATCTTCAATGCGAGCGACCAGATCTTCAGTTCGTTCCAGTCTCGTGCCAGGAATTGTGCGAACCCTCACTTCAAATGTGCCGGCGTCAACGTCGGGGAACAGCTCCGTGCCAATCAAGGGAAAAAGCATATAAGACGCAGCGACCAACCCTATGGTTACGCCAATAACACGCCAACGAGCTTTCAAAGCAGCCCCTAATAAAACCACAAACAGCCCGCGCGGCTCGGAGATTTCCCCGGCTTCCTCATCATCCAACTTTTTCCTGTTCGGACGAGTTCGCATCATTCGTGAGCAAAAAGCAGGAACAATGGTCATCGCCACCAAATAGGACGCCCCGATGGTCATGGTTGCCGCCAACGCAAGGGGAGTAAACAGATATTTGACCATGCCCGTTAGAAAGATGGCCGGAATGAAAATCGCTAATGTGGTAACTATGCCCGCCAAAACCGGAGCGGCCACTTCCGTAGTCGCCTCGTCAGCGGCTTCGGCGCGCCCCTTTCCCATGTTGAGGTGTCGCATTATGTTTTCCACTACGACAATGCCGGCATCCACTACGGTGCCGATTGCCAGTGCGATACCTCCGAGGGTCATGACGTTGATAGTATTGCCTGTGAAATAAAAACCCAGCATTCCTATGACAATTGCCAGAGGCATCACCAGCAGGACCGCGAGCGAGGCCATGAATTTTCTCAGGAACAACGCAATGACCAGAGCTACGAGAAGCGCACCGAGTAAAACCTCGTATTCGAGATTGCGAATGGCGTTGCGGATATAGCTCGATTGGTCATTGACCAGTGTAACCTCCGTCTCCCTGGGTATATCCCCGCGGTCCTTCATTTTCGGGATCTCTTCGGCGAGCCCGCTTCTGATGCGGTCGACCACGGCGATTGTATTTTCACCCGGCTCGCGAAGAAGCGGACAATAGACACTTCGCTTGCCGTTCACGCGAACGATGTTATATTGAAGCGCCGCATCATCTTTGGCATAACCGACATCGCGAATGAAAATGGGTCGGCCGTTTCGAATAGCGATCGGCACATTGTCAATATCCTCGGGGGTGGCCAACGTGTTGACCGGGTGAATTTGATATTCGGTTTGTCCTAATTTCATGGTGCCGCCAGCCAGAACCAGGTTGGCTTCCTTCAGCGCGTTTACGACGTCAACGGGAGCCAATTGCAGTGAATGCAGCTTCTGTGGATCCACGTAAACCATCATCTGGCGGAACTTGCCCCCAAACGGATGCGGAATCTGCACGCCTTTCAAGCCGCCCATCTTGTTCCGCACAGCATAATAGCCAATCTTATAGAGTTCCGTTTCACTTAATCCCTCACCATGAATGGCAGCGAGCACTACGGGAAGGTTTGCCGGCTCGCTCCGCAATGTAAATGGATGCTCCATACCGGGGGGCAAGTGAAACATATCACTCGCTATCAGATTGACGATATCATTCATAGCCGATGAGGCATTGGCGCCGGGCTGAAAAAAGATTTTTATGACGCTGGCGCCGGGCAAGGTTCGCGATTCCTGATGTTCGATGCGACCGGCCAACGTTAAGGCGCGTTCGACGCGCGAGGTGACCGACTTTTCCATTTCGCCTGTCGGCAGGCCGGGGTAAGAGAAGAAACTGACTACAACCGGTTTCTTGAAGTCGGGCAAAATATCGGCGGGAATATTCGGGATTACGGCCAATCCCAGCAAGCACAGTCCGATTGCCGCCGCCCAAATAGCATGAGGATTTCGAAGCGCAAATTTAACTAACACCATAGCGGTTGGCGATTCTCCTTTCGTGATGCTAATTGCAGAATTTCAATAAACAGGAGCGCTTAGAAGAACCTTGGTTAGCGAAGCACCTTTACAGTTTGATTGGGCAAGAGCCGACCGAGCATACCCAGCACTACCTGCTCTTCACCGGTCAGACCGCTGACGATTTCGATCTGATGGCCATCGTCCAATCCGGTTGTGACAGGTACATGCCGCACTTTATTACTGGAGTCGACGACACACACGTGACATTCACTGCCATTTTCTCCGTTGTGGATACACGCGGCGGGCAGGACTAACCGATCCGAACTTTCTTCCAACAGAATTGTCATTTGGCCGAACATGCCTGGCAGCATCTTATGCCTGGGATTTGGAAAATCGATCTCCACCATCATCGTGCGGGTAATCGGATCCAGGCTCTTCGAAGTTCTCGCAATCTTGCCCTCAATAGCCCCTCCCGGCAGAGCGCCATGTTTGAATTGAACCTTATCTCCAACATCAGCAAGAGCCACATCGCGTTCCGGTATAGGCACCTTTACGCGCACCTTGTCGATTTGGACAATCGTGAAAAGTGGTTTCTTCTCAGCGCGAGATGAGCTTTGACCGTTCTGAACCAAATCACCGGGATCCACAGTTCTGTGAGTGACAATTCCATCAAAGGGAGCCCGCAGAGTTGCATATCCTATCAAGACGTTGTGTTCTTCCAATTGCTTTTGGGCAACCTCTTTTGCCGCTTCGGCACTCTCAGCAGTGGCCACTGCCACCTTCAGCTCCGCTTGAGCAACATTGTAGTTGGCCTTTTGGGATAAAAGTGCTGCTTCTGAAGATTGCAGCCGGTTGAGTGTCTCATCACGCAGGCGTTGTGTTGTCGCCTTGGATTCAACCAGCTCTTCGATCCGCTTATACTCAGACCTGTCTGCTCTTAGCCGTGCCGCGGCTTGTTTAACGCCGGCCTGTGCCTGCTCAAGTTTGGCTCTTGCCACTTCGATCGCGGCATCATACCGCACTTTTTCCCTTTGCAGCCGCGTCACTTCCGCTTCCTGCCTTTCGTTAGCTTTGAGCATCTCGGGTACGTCAATCTCTGCGAGTTTCTGACCTTCCTCAACCTGATCGCCTATATCCACGTAGAGTTTCTTCAAATAACCACCCACTTTGGCGTATAATTCTGCTTCGAAAAATGCGCGTACGGTGGCAGGCTGTGTGGTTGACCGCCGCAATGTTACTTGTTTTGGTTGAGTGGTCTTGACGGCGACGGGGTTGATTGTTGCACTTCCTTGGCCACCAGCGGCGGGCATCCAGGCTGCAAACATCAGCGCCAGCAAAACAAAAATGCTCACACATCGCACATTCGACGGCTCGATCACAGGTGCGGCGACGGATCGATTCAAGCCGACATTCTTAAAAGTGGAACAGGTTCGTACCCTATTCATGATTTCACCTCACAACAACTATAATTTCTTGTCGGACATTTCTTGTCTTATATAAGCACCGAACTACAGACCATTGATCTTTCCAGCTACTTCCACGATAATAGCAAGATATTCCTCAATCAATATTACTAAACGAGCTACTTATTGTCAATAGTTCTTGTAAAAAATGTCACCGGTCACGAGGGAAATCCGGGCCAAAATCAGTTGCCATTTCCCGATGGATTCTGTAATCTCCCCTCCGACGTGTATATCTGAGTGAGCCATATAAATCGTGCCGGTGGTAAGCTCCGGAACAGAAAAATAAGGCGATATTGAGCAATACGCCTATGTCTCGGCAATCTTTTGGAGAAATAGCATGGTATTCCTTGAGCGGCACTATGAAGTGCTGCTGCTGGCTCATCTTTTGGTCACGTTTGTCCTGGTCGGTTGCCTGACGCACAATCTGCTCATCGTATATAATTACGTTCGCGGCAAGTTCGGGCGTAAGAAGCTCGAGTTGTACTACGTCCGCGTTTCCCTCTGGTCATACGTAATCGTCTATATTCTGGGGGCGTTGATCTACCCTGCCTTTCGCATCTATATCCGGGCCGATTATTTCGATCCCGATCTGTCGTGGGCCACGGGTCTGTTCGAGGTCAAGGAGCACTGGGGGGCTCTGGGATTGGCCTTGTTCTATGTCTATTACTACCTGCGAAAGAGTTTCGAGCCGGATGCGGAAAAAGACAAGCTCTGGTTCTACGTGCCGCTCTGCGTGCTCCTGAACATAATCGTCTGGTATAAAGTCATCGTCGGCTGCTATCTCTCACTCTTGAAGGGGTCGTTCTAATGAAAAAATCGGATGTTACATACATCGTCGGCTGTACCTTCTCGGCGGCCGTCTCGATCTTCTATTGCTGCATAATATTCTTCAAAATCACGGTGCCGCGGTACTACCCGACCCTGCACGAGTGGAAATGGGTCAACCAAAAGGGTATCCCCTCACAGGGCTGGTACGGCATACAGAGCTTTGCATATATCGCCGGAGGTATCGTTGCCATAGCGGTCTATCTCGCATGTAAGCGCGCGGGCTCGAAGGAAATCGAGCTAAAACCGGGCGCCGTCAAATCTACGGCCCTGGCAACTATTGCCGTGGTCCTCGTCTGCATGGCGTATATTCTGTTTCACGAATTCCACAGGTGGGGAACAATATAGCGACGAAGCCATATTGGGCAAGGTATATCAGAGGCGGTTTGTGTCTGTAGCGGTTTGGCCGGCCTGATCTTCTTCAAACACAGGCTTTTCTGATATGAATGACAAAATTTTCACAAAAAAGCCCTTGCAAATGGAGATTCAGCCCTTATACTCTGGCGCGTAATTGCTGCGGGCGTAGCTCAGTGGTAGAGCGTCACGTTGCCAACGTGAATGTCGTGAGTTCAAATCTCATCGCCCGCTTAAGTAAGGCATAAGAGCATAGGGGCCAAAATGTTATGGCTTGTGCACTTGTGACTTATGTGCTGTGAATAGTATCGGTGAGTTACCGGCTAAGTGTAGTTTGGCGTTGGTTTCCGATACGTTTGGATCCGGCATCTGTCAGGTGCGAGCCTGACCTAATTGATGCCGGGTTGAAAACCGCGAAAACCGGGCTAAGGGAGCGGGTAAGCCAGAATGAAGCAAAAGGCATCTGGCAACCCCAGTTTGTTTCCCTGACGCCTTTTTTGTTTATAATATAAGATTTGCAGAATCGCTCAGGAGTACGGAAATGGCCGAAGAACAGCAATCCGACGCACTCAAGGAAGAGGAACAATCCGAGGGGCTGGATGAACAACAATCCGAATCACAAACCGAAGAAGAACAACCGGAAGGGCCTAAGAATACGGTAACGATCGAAGATGCAGGGCCCTGCAAAAAGAAAGTCATCATAGAAATACCTGAAGAGGCAATCGGGAAGGCCACCGACAAACAGTTTGAAGATCTGCGCAAAGAAGCACAGGTTCCGGGCTTTAGAAAGGGCCGGGCGCCGCGCCGCCTGTTGGAGAAACGTTTCGGCAAAGATGTAACAGAACAGGTCAAGCTGACATTGTTGGCTGAGGCAAGCGAGTCCGCCGTCAAAGACAACGAGCTGCAGACTCTGGGTGAGCCGGACATCGATTTCGAGGACATAGAGCTTCCTGACCAGGGGACGCTGACGTTTGATTTCGAGGTCGAGGTGCGTCCTGAATTCGATCTGCCCGAACTGGAAGGCATCCCGGTTACGAAGACAAAATTTGAGGTCACGGAAGATCAGATCGACAGAGAGATGGAGCAAATGCAAAGGCTCTCAGGTGTATGGACACCACGGGCCGAGGGCGATGCAGTCGAGCCGGAGGACCAGATAGTCGCCGATGTGATTCTCAATATAGAAGGAGTCGAAGAAGAAGAAAAGCTCAACAACGCCGAGATACACGTCAGGTCCAGCGGCTTTGTCGGGTCGATTCCGGTCGATAAGCTCGACGAATTACTGGTCGGCGCCAAGATCGGAGACATCAAAGAGACGAGCGTCGATGTCCCGAAAACGTTCTTCAGAGAAGAGTATCGCGGCAAGAAAGTGGATATAAAAATCGACATCGAAGACATCAAATGGCTCAAACCCGCCGAACTGGACGAGAATCTCCTCCAGCGGGTTGGCGCCGAAGATGTAGATGATCTAAAGGAAAAAATTCGCGATGCGCTCCAGGGGCAGTTGGAAACACAAGGGCGAACGGAGATGACCGAGCAGATATACAAGCACCTGCTCGACAATACCGACTTCGAGCTGCCGCTGGACGTCGTCGGCGAGCAGGCAACCACAGTGCTGCAAAGGCAATACAGCAACCTTATTATGCGAGGCTTGTCCCGCGAGCAGATTGAAGAGCAGATGGAGGCGCTCCAGGCCGGCAGCGAGCAGCAGGCGATGCAGCAGTTGAAGACGTTTTTCATAATGGACCAGGTTGCCGACAAGCTCGATATCAGCGTCAGCGAAGAGGAGATTAACGGGCATATCGCCCAGTTGGCGATGCAGAGACAGCAGCGGCCTGAGAAGATGCGGGAGCAAATGGAGCGCGACGGGTCATTGTCTCAGTTCAATCTGGAGGTGCGCCAGAACAAATGTATCGCCAAGCTGCTCGAGACGGCGAAAGTAACGGAGAAAAAGCCCAAGAAGGCAAAGAATACAAAGAAGGCAAAGAAAACTGGCAGGAAATCGGCGAAAAAGCCTGTAAGAAAGCCGCCCCCTAAAAAAACTGAATCCAAGAAGTGACCGGCCTTGGAATGCGCGTCAAGATCCGGGTTCGATTGTAAATTCCGCTTCTGGGAGCCAGGCATCATAGACAAAGGAAAGAATTTCCAGCCGGCTAACAAAAAGACCGGCAGATATGGATATCTGATTGAGTACGGAATACAAGCCACATATTTTGTAAAGGGAATGATGAATGTCTATTGAACATCGGGCACGAGAGATTGCAAAGGGTCCCTTCTTCGGCACTTGCGGCGAAATGGGGCCTATGAACATGGATGCGTACAATCAGTACGGCCAGTATCAGCGCTATCGGCAGATGAGTCTCGACGATATGCTGTTGGAGAACCGCATCGTTTTCCTGATAGGGGAAATATCATACGCCAGAGCCGCCGAAGTCATCATGAAGATGCTTTATCTGGACAACCTGAAACGCAGCAGCGAAATCAGCTTGTATGTCAATTCGCCGGGCGGCAGTGTGGACGATACGATGGCCATTTACGATACGATGCGCTTTGTCAGCTCTCCGGTTGCGACGTACTGCATCGGCAGGGCCCAGTCGGGGGCTGCGATAATACTGGCGGCCGGCACCAAGGGCAGACGGCACGCTCTTCCCCATGCAAAAGTCATGCTGCACCAGCCCTGGGGCGGGATCAGCGGCCAGGCGGCCGACATCAAGATACAGGCCGAGGAGATACTCAAAACCAAAGCCATGATAAATGAAATCCTCGCAAAACACAGCGGCCAGCCGGTCGAGAAAATCGCTGCCGAGACCGAAAGAGACCGGTACATGACTGCCGCAGAAGCACACGAGTACGGACTCATCGATGAGGTGCTGCGCGAAGAGGAAGAAGAGGACAAGGATAAGAAGAAAGATAAGAAGAAAAAGGACGAAGGGAAGTAGGAAATCAGGGAATCAGGATAACAGGAAAGGCGGGGGTCAGGAAACAAAGCCATCCTGATAACCTGAGCACCTGATACTCACTACCTGATAACCTGATAATCCGGTGACCTGATAACCGGATACAGAACAATAAAATAGGTTGCAGCCTCAAGCGGAGCTTGGGGATGAAACGAAGAATGAGGAGCAATACAAATGAGTGTTAATCAGAATTTGGTGCCGATAGTTATTGAAAAAAGTGGTCGAAGCGAACGTGCCTACGACATTTATTCAAGGCTGCTCAAGGACCGCATAGTCTTCCTCGGCGGGGCAGTGGACGATGCGACGGCCAATTTAATCATCGCCCAGATGCTCTTTCTGAGCAATGAAGATGCCAAGAAAGATGTTCACTTCTACATTAATTCGCCCGGCGGCTCGATCACGGCGGGACTCGCAGTCTATGACACGATGCAGTTTCTACGCTGCGACGTCGCGACGTACTGTGTCGGCCAGGCCGCAAGTATGGCAGCGGTATTATTGGCCGGCGGCAAGACCGACAAGCGATTCCTGCTGACAAACAACAGGATCCTTCTCCACCAGCCGCTGATAACCGGGCAATTGGTCGGGCCGGCTACCGATTTGGATATCGAGGCGCAGGAAATATTGCGCCTGCGCGCCCGTCTTTACGAGATATTGGCTAAACATACGGGCCAGACGAGCGAGAAAGTCGAAACGGACTGCGACCGCAATCTCTGGCTGGACGCCGCCGAGGCAATCGAGTACGGCCTGGCCGACAGGATATTGCAAAAAGCCCCCGAGATCGTCAGGGAGCAGGAGCAGTAGGAGCAAGAGTAATGAATGTCGAATGTCGAATGTCGAATGCCGATTGTCGGAACCGGACACCGAGAGCGGAATACGGAGGGCCGATGGTGGGCGGCGGCCTTCGGCGTTCGACCTCCTGGCTTCTGTCTTCTGTGTTCTGTATTCTGTCCGTCCTTGGCTGTCAGGGTGATGATAATGAAGCGTTACTGACGGTGCAAATCGAACAGTTGACGCAGGAGAAGGCGCAACTGCAGGAGCAGGTCGATCAGTCCGAAAGCGAAAACGAAAAGTTGAAAGAGCAGGTGCAGGTCCTCTCGGGTTTGCCAGAGGACGTCAAGCTCGAACATCTCTATAGCCTCCGGAAGATAAATATTGGCAGATACACGGGCTTCTATGACAAGGACAAAGACGAGGACGGCACGAGGGAAAAGCTGATTGTATATGTGCAGCCCGTTGATGAGGATGGCGACGCGATAAAGGCAACCGGGGCCGTGAACGTTCAGCTCTGGGACCTTGACAGAGCCGACGGCGAGGCGCTGCTCGGCGAGTGGCACGTAAAGTCCGGCGAGTTGAAGGAAATGTGGTTTAAGACCCTGCTAAGCGTCAATTACCGATTGATGTTCGGCGCGCCCGAAATAGTTGAGAGCCTGGACGAACAATTAACGGTCAAGGTCACTTTCACCGATTACCTCAGTGGGAAAATCTTCAAAGAACAGAAGATAATCAAGCCGCGTCCTAAATAGAACGGAATCACTGAATTGTGCCGTAACTTGTCGGGAATATTATTTATAGGGGTGGACAATAATGGAAGTACATACAAAGATATATCAGACGCCGAATGGTCCGGTTGAAGGTGTTCAGACCAAATGGGCCGGGTTTAACATTCTGTTGGTGACCGGCTCCAAAGGTTTCCTGGCTTGCCCGATAATTGATGTCGATGCCTGCCAGGGATACGACGTCGCTGCGGCGTTGGTGGAAAGCACGCCGGATAATCCCATTGGCATACTGGAGCGTTTCCCGGACCGCACGGTCACTAAGGTAAATGCGAAAGCCAAAGCCCTGGGCATCGAAGAAGGGATGGACGTAACCGACGCTTTTGCGCTGATTGCGTGACGTGGTGAAATGTTTTTGCAGTGACAGGAAATGATTATGAAAAGTGACTTGGTTTCCCGCCGACGATTCATGGCAGGCCTTGGCGCTGCCGCGGCTGCAACCGGGACCGCCTTTGCGTCCGAGCGTGCAGACAAACCTCGCGTGCCGTTTAGGTACTGTCTCAACACAAGCACTATCCGGGGGCAGAACCTTAGTCTGGACAAAGAGATAGAAATTGCCGCCAAAGCAGGCTACAGTGCAATCGAACCCTGGGTCAGGAAAATAAACGATTATGTCGCAAACGGCGGCAACCTCAAGGACATCCGCAAACAGCTTGGCGACCTGGGTTTGACCGTCGAAAGCGCAATCGACTTCTCGCGTTGGATAGTGGACGACGAGGCGGCCCGTGCCAAGGGTTTTGAACAGGTCAAAAGGGCAATGGACGTATTGGCCCGGATTGGCGGCAAACGCATCGCCGCGCCTCCGGCCGGTGCTACAAGGGAGCCTGGACTCGATCTGATGAAAGCGGCCGAGCGATATCGCGCGCTGTTGGAACTGGGCGACCGGATGGAAGTTGTGCCGCAGATCGAAACTTGGGGCTCTTCGAAGAATCTGCACGGCTTGGGCCAGGCAATGTTCGTAGTGATCGAGAGCGGTCATCCTAAAGCCTGCTTTTTGCCGGATGTCTATCATACTTACAAAGGCGGCTCCGACTTTCACGGCTACAAACAATTGAGTGCTCACGCCATCCAGGTTTTGCACTTGAACGATTATCCCGCCGACCCGCCTCGTGAGACCATAAGCGACCGCGATCGAGTCATGCCCGGCGACGGCATCGCACCGATCACTCAAATCCTTCGCGACCTGAACGCCAACGGCAGCCGGGCCATACTGTCGCTGGAGCTGTTCAACCCAACCTATTGGAAGCAGGATCCTCTGGCGGTGGCCAAAACCGGCCTGGCCAAGATGAAAACCGAGGTGAACAAGGCATTAGGCGTTAGCTGAGGTGTGGATGCCGGGGCGCTTTGCCGGAACCTGGGTGGTTCCCAGTACAAATGCGGAAAGAGGGGAAAATATGATTATCAAAGAATACATGATTTTCGCGGTTGCTTTGGCGACGTGTGCCGTCACAGGATGGGCCGGCGGTTCATCTGCGAGATTGAGTCCCGAACAAGAGTCCCTGAGAGGCGTCGAATCAATAACCGTCCATGCAAGCTGTTCCGGGGATGCGACAGAGGCGGGCTTGAGCGAAGAGCGCATCCGAAAGGACGTCCGCAGACAACTTGAGACCGCAGGCGTCAAAGTCATGCCGAGTCAGGTTTGGGGGACGGTGCCGGGCAGGTGTCGGCTCAGGGTAATGGTCAAAGTTTACAAACCTCCTCGCACGGAGACATTGATCTACAATTTGAAGGTTGACTTCCTGCAGACCGTGACGTTAGAGCGAAACCCTGAAATGAAAATCGACGCCACTACATGGGAGCTTGCGTGGTTTGCCAACGGATCTGATGGGAAGCTTGCCGAAGCCATATCGCAGAACCTAAAGGTTCTGACTGCTTCGTTTATCAAAGACTACCGCGCGGCCAATCCGAAGGATGCCGGCTCAGCCGATGCTGACAGCACGGACAATGCTTCGGCAAGTATTCCAAAAAGTCGGGATTTACCAAAATCCGCATCGACAGCAACCGGACAG
Organism: Planctomycetes bacterium B3_Pla; assembly: GCA_005223045.1. GTDB lineage: Bacteria > Planctomycetota > Phycisphaerae > Sedimentisphaerales > Anaerobacaceae > SG8-4. Next base: position 330,326 of record NJBM01000002.1, read on the forward strand.
GATTTCGTCGCGTCAAAAGCCAGCGGCGTCTTCCACAGGCCTGATTGTCGCTGGGCGCTAAACATTTCCGACGAAAACCTCGTGAGCTTCAAGAGCAGGGGCGAGGCTGCAAACTCCGGCAAGAGACCGTGTAAAACGTGTAATCCATAATGCCGGGCTGAGAACTTCCGTATGAGACTTCAGTTTATTGCGTGTAAGGTGATGCAGAGGGAGGCGTACTTTTGTGCCGCCCGCTCGAAGAATGTTGTTGATGTGGTTCTGATGGAGCAGGGTCTGCATGATACGCCGGACGAGCTTCGCAGGCAGGTGCAGAAAGCTCTCGGCAATACCCTCGATATCCAGGGCCGCCCTTATGATGCTTCGCTGCTCGGCTACGGTCTTTGCAGCAACGGCATCGTGGGGCTCTCGGCGACGATCCCCATAGTCGTGCCGCGAGGCCATGACTGCATCACGCTGTTGCTTGGGTCCAAAGAGAGATACCGGGAATACTTCGACTCGCACCGCGGCATCTATTGGTACAGCGCCGGCTGGATAGAGGCCGGCAAGCCGCCCGGCAAAGATCGATATGAGAGAATGCTTGCCGAGTACAAAGAAAAATACGGCGACGATAACGCCCAATACCTAATGGAAGTCGAGCAGGACTGGATAAAGCAATACAATTGGGCGACGTATATTGATTGGGGATTTCTCAATTCGGACCGGCACAAGGATTATACCAGGCAGTGCGCCGAGTTTCTTAATTGGGATTTTGACGCGTTGGAAGGCGACGACAGTCTCATGCAAAGACTAATTGACGGCGAGTGGGACAGCAGCGAGTTTCTCGTGGTCGAGCCAGGCCAGACAATAAACGAAGACCTCACTAACGAGGGCATTATCAAAGCCGAGTAATAAGACCATCGCTTTGAAATGACGTTATGGATTACATCACAATAGTTGTAATAGCCGTCGGACTCGCAATGGATGCTTTTGTTGTCTCGATTGTAAGCGGCAGCGCGTATAAGCAGTTGCGCATCAGGCATGCACTGCGGATCGCCCTCTTCTTCGGCGGCTTTCAGGCGTTCATGCCGCTTATAGGTTCTCTGGCGGGCCTGACTTTAAGAGAATACATCGAATCCTGTCACTGCTGGATAGCTTTTGGGCTTCTGACGGCGGTCGGCACAAAGATGATCTATGAGTCTTTCAAGATCAAATCCGTCGAGGAGAATTTTGATCCATCGAATATCTTTGTCCTGCTGGTCTTGTCTGTTGCGACCAGCATCGACGCCCTGGCGGTCGGCATAACGCTTTCATTGATAGCCGGCTCCATCATCACCGCGGCAGTGATTATAGGCCTGATAACTTTTGTCTTGTCCTACCTCGGCGTTTTCATCGGAAAGAAGTTCGGCCACTTCTTCGAGACCAAACTCGAAGCCATCGGCGGGCTGATTCTTATCGGCATCGGCGTGAAAATACTGCTTGAGCACGTCCTATAGGGAGGATTCCAGGCCCTTGGAGGTTGATTCTCAAGGTACTTGTGCAATAACGCTGTTTTAACACCGGTTTTTTTGAATTTCTCTTGCAGTTAGTTGAAAAAGCAATACAATGACGGCGTAGTTTTGCCGAGCCGGATTGTTCCGGGGTGGTTTGCAGATCTGTTTTGAGTCGAAACGGTGGTTTTATGAGTTCTGACGTATATATCATCAAGGCATCCCGCGAAGACGGCCAGAAGGTGCTTTCTGAAAAAGCCCGCACGTTGTTCAAGGCCGGCGGCTTTGCGGACTGCTTCAAGGAAAATGACCTGACGGCCGTCAAAGTCCACGTGGGCGAAGACGGCAACAATACGTACATAACGGCTCCGTGCATTAAGGGGCTGGTCGATGAACTGCTTGAGTTGAGAACAAAGCCATTTGTGACCGATACCACGACATTATATGTCGGACGAAGGCACAATGCAATCGACCACGCCGTTTTGGCAGCCGAACACGGCTTCAGCCTGGAGGAATTAGGAATACCGTTTATCGCACCGGATGGATTGTCGGGAACATCCGCAGAGGCTATCCCGGTCAACGGCGAGATCAACAAAGAGGTCTTCATCGCACACGGCATCGCGCGGTGCCGGTCGATTCTTTCGGTAGCCCACTTTACAGGCCATGTCGCATCGGGCCTCGGAGCTACGCTAAAAACTCTGGGGATGGGCTGCGCGAGCAAGCACGGCAAGATGCAACAGCACGCGGCCCTCACGCTCAATATCGGCGACGACTGCACGAGTTGTGGCGTATGCTCGGATTACTGCCCGGCCGATGCGATTACGCTCGACGATGTCAAAGCACACATCGACCAGGACAAGTGTATCGGCTGCGCCGAGTGCATGGCTATGTGCAGATTCGGCGCCGTCGGATGCAACTGGGGCCTGGAAACCGAGGTGATGCAAAAAAGTATCGCCGAACATGCACAGGGCGTGCTGAAGGGTAAAGAAAACAGGGCCGCATTCTTCAACTTTGTAATGTCGGTCACTAAGGAATGCGATTGTTTTGGCACGCCTGACATGCCCAGTATAGTTGAGGATATCGGCATAGTTGCTTCGGCCGATCCGGTAGCTGTCGATGCGGCGGCGTTGGATCTGGTCGAAGACAAAGCCGGGTGCGAGCTCGGTCAATTGTTGGGCAATAATGAAATCGATCCGCGGTGCCAGATTGTGCACGCTGAGCGTATCGGCGTCGGAAGCCGCGACTATCAACTTGTAGAGATTGATCAACAAGTAAAACAGATTTAGGGGCTTGCTATGTCATTAGGACAAATAATCAGAGAGAGACGTGAGCAGTTAAGTCTTACGTTGGACGAGGTCAGCAATCGCATCGGGTTTTCCAAGCCGTACTTATCTACGATCGAAACAGGCAAGGTGAAGAACCCCCCCAGCGATGAGCTGCTGAGCAAACTTGCGAAGGTGCTCAAGTTCGAACGCCGTCTTCTGCTGCACATCGCTCATGTCGAAGGGCTTCCTTCTGATATTCGCAAGGAGTTTGAGTCCTCCGAGACGGAAAAGGAGAAGTGGCGTCAGCTTGTCAAGAATATCGTTAACAAGAAGGTCAAGGTGAGCAATCTGCGTAGGACTCTCGCCAGACAAAAATTGAAATTCGACCCGAAGAAGAAACCCTTGGCGCCCGGCCGGGAAGTGCCGGTGATAAATAAAGTATCAGCGGGCTATCCGACCGATTTTGACGACCTTGATTATCCCGTGGGAATCGCCGACGATTACATTCGCTGTCCCGATTTGCACGATCCGAACGCTTTTGCCGTGAGGGTAGTCGGCGACTCGATGGAGCCGAAGTTCCGGGAAGGCGATATCGTGATATTCTCCCCGGCCGCTGAGGTGCATAACGGCGACGACTGCTTTGTCCGTTTCGCAGTACCGCACGAGACAACCTTTAAGAGGGTGTTCTTCGAATCGGACAACCAGATACGCCTACAGCCCAGAAACGAGAACTATTCACCCTCGGTAGTCGAAGGCAAACGCATCAACGGCATCTACCGAGCCATAATAAGGCACGAAGTGTTGTAGATGTTTTAAATATCGATTTACATCTTACTTGATTGATATCGCGACTACTCAGATATTAAATAAATCAGTAAGTGTGCCGTAGCTTTACAACTTGTTATCGGCTTTGGTACCTCTTTTATCGGTAATCCTTGCTCAGAAGAGGTACGATTAAACAGGATAATTGCAATTAACGCACTTTTTAACAAGAAGTTATACAAGCTGCTTATATTTCCTATAGTATTTATTGCCATTATAGGCACGGTTATTCTGGTTTTAGCAATCTTCAGGACAACCGTTCCCGAAGGAACCATACGAGGACGCGTACTCGATGAAAATAAAAAGCTTGTACGTAACGCACGAGTATGCGTTTATCTGCCTGGAAGTCGGACGGTTGAGAATCGCACCAATTGGCTTGGGCGATTTGAGCATTCTGGATTGCCTGATGACCAAACTTATAGAATAAGGGTTTCTTATTACGAATATGGTCATCAGTATTTCGATGGTCTGACAACCGGTGAAAAATTCGACTTACAAATCTTTCCTCATGGATATGAACTATTTGGCAAACAAGCTCCCCCTTTGCAGGTCGAAAAATGGTTCAATTCTCAACCACAGTCTCTGCAGCAGCTTCATGGCAAAGTTGTTTTACTCCAGATTGGCATACATATCGACACATATAATGACTATAATCAAAGGGTGTTACAAATGCACGAAAAGTATGCCGACCAAGGCTTGTCTGTTATTGCATTGTATATCAACACTCAGGGTAGTTGGCCTCGCAAGGCTAATCAAGAAGAAATCGTTGCATATCTCAAGCAAAATAATATTGATTTCCCCGTGGGGCTCGATAAAGCTGAACTCGGTTCCAAGGGAGCCACCTACAAATCTTATAGCCCAAAAGCACCGCCTGCCAAGTATCTTATTGATAAAAAAGGCACCTTGCGCTGTTCACCAATGAATAAGGACCTTGAAAAATGGATTCTACGTCTCCTGGCTGAATAGAATTACAACTTCTTCAAATCCTACGTTTTAGAAATTGTAAGATGAGTGTCTGACCAGTAACGGCTGAAAGTGATACAAAGAGTTTCGAACAGCTTTATTTAATCGGAAGCATATCCGTCTTTATTCTACAATAAACCAAGTAACACTTTTCGGGGCCATATCAATCGGAATCTCTACATTATATTCCCGGTCAAGCTTGTACTTTACGCTCTTGCCCTGTTTTTCACGAACTCTTGCAGTCTTGGTCAATCCTGTATAGTAAAGCGGAAGTTTCAACTGCTTTTTGACCGTACGATCCAGGGGATTATAGACCATTGCCAGGCCCTTGTATTTGAGTTGCGGATTGACGTGCAGAATGCAGTCGATATCGCGTCCATCCGGCCTGCGCACGTGAATGACGTCGGAGTTGAGTATATCACGGTACTCCTTGTAGAAGTCAACCCACTTCTTCACGAGAGCTTTGGTTTCGTCCGTATCGTATAGGCGCGGTCCCCGGTAACAGGCCTGAACGCCTGATCCGAAGTTCTGCGCCAGGTGCGCACCGTAGGCGTCGAGGTGCTCCGACAGCGGTTCAAGTGTGGCCGCAGCTCCGCCGCCGTGGTACTGGACCAGCGGGACAAACATCCAGCCCATGCTGGGAGTCTTCTTCCAGGTACCGTCGAAGATGTTCTGCCGGCCCAGAATGATCTGCCTTTCGCGGGGCAGGGACCAGTTGACTTCGCGGTATCCCATCGCGCTCTTATTCGAGCCTGACAGAAAATACCAGTCCGGGACGTTCAGATAAACGCCTCTGCCCCGACACCATTTGTAGAAATCCGTGATCTTCTTCCACTGTTTCCATTGTGAGTCATTGAGCCCGCGATGGCCCGGATGGCTGGTCGAGGCACAAACATCGCCGGGATAAGACCCATCGTGTTCGAGCAGGTTCAGCCCGGTCTGCTCGATGAAGGTCGTTATCTTCTCGAAGTAGTCGATTCCCCACCGGCTGCACAGGCACGGCGAGTTGCCGAAAATGGCCCCGCCCGGTTTGCCCGTTTCCGGGTTGATGGCATCGTGTTCGTTGCTTATCCTGCGGCTGGCCAAAAGCGAATAGCCGCCAAGCTCGACACCCTTGCTGTGGGCGTAATCGACCAGTTCCTTCATCTGTGCCATGTATTCGGGATCGACGTTTTCCATACTAAAACCGCTGCCGAAGGTCATTATCACCATCTCGAAACCCACCTCTGCACATTGGTCGATTGCCAGGCGAACGGACTTCGGGTCCGCGCGCCGTACGTGCATGATAATGGGATTTTCGGTGCTCCACGGCGCGACGGTACGGTACATTCGGCGAAGTGCCAGGCCCTTTCGCTCTCGCTCGGTGCTGTCATAAATCAGCTCGAACGTTCGGAAGGATTCAAACTCCTCACCCGGCTCGATCACAACATCTGGACCGGCGGGTGGTCTAATTTCGAGCATGACGGGCGTCTTAAGTAGGTAGTTGACCTGCGTACTGTACTGCGGATCGGCGACCCAGTACGCAGTTTTATTCGCATTTTTCGAATCATCTCCGTGAAAGGCGTAATCGCTTTCGATGTGGATATTGGGATACTCCCACCGATCAGGCTGCCCCACCAGTGATTCATACTCCACGGCGGCAAGAATCTCGCTGATAAAGGTATTCAGCTTGACCGGCTCGCCTGTGCCGTTAGAGATTGTCAGCCATTTTGCCAACAGGGGAATGCCTCGGTACATTTCATAGTGGATCGAAAGGGCCAGGCCTTCAAGCTTACCCGCCGGCGGCTCGAAATGCAGCGTCAACGATTTTCCAGGCGGAGGCCAGGCTGACTGCGCCGAGTAGCGCTTGCGATTCCAGCTAAAACGCTCCTTAGTCGTGCTGAAGTCGAACGAGGTGAACTGGAAAGCCTCGGGATTGTTGCTCAGAGAGTCGATCCACTCGGCAAGCAGGTATCCGTATTCGACCTGTCCTTGCAAGCCGCCTACTTCATACTTGCGCCCGTCGAGCTCGACTATCGCTTCAGGCTTGACTCCGCGGATTATGGATTGGCCGGTCATCAGGTTATCGTAAGCGACCGTAGCGGCGTTCGGCCCGAGGCGAAATGTCCGGCTGACAAGGCCGTTGCTCAGGACAATTTCTTTGCCGTCGAGCCGTTTTTCGATTCGTACAGGTTCATCAATCGGCGTGACGAGCCAGTCCGAATCGGTTGCTCCGGCTGATACGGTGCCTGCGATGACTAAAACCATCATTTGTGCAATTATCGCTCGTTTTGTGTTGACCATAAGTTGGCTTTTCCCCTTCTTTTTCCAAATATTCTTCATAATTGTGTCAGCTCAGCTTCTGGTCGGCCACGGCTAAAACCAATGCGCAGACTCTTGATGCGCCGGCTTGTTTCAACACCTTTGCGCACTCATTCAACGTTGCGCCGGTTGTTTTTATGTCATCAACCAGGCAAATTCTTCGACCGCCGAAATCGTGCCCATGGCGGACTGCAAACGCACCGGCGACGTTCCTCGCACGTGCAACAGGGCTTGGCATTGCCGGCTGTGCTCTTGTTCGGCGGATCCGAACGAGGTTTGTGGTGATCTTGGCACTCTGGTGCCCCAGTCTTCGGGCCAACACGCAAGACTGGTTATAGCCGCGGCGCAGCCGCCTGGTCCAGTGCAGCGGGACAGGGGCAATAAGTTCAATATCATTGAAAAAACCGCTCCCCTGCAGCGTTGAATTGGCCAGAAAGCCCAGCACCGAATCGAGTTCCGTCCTGCCGTTTTTGAAAGCCAATATCATGCCTCGAAGGCTCTCGCGGTAAACGCCCGATCGAGCTATGCTGTCGAAATATATCTCTGTACCCTGACAGTTCGGGCAACTACCTTGCAATAGAGCATATCTGCTGACATCCCGGCCGCAGCGTCGGCAATAATCGCCCCCGGAGCAAGCCAGAAGCTGGTCCCAGCAGTCCCGGCACAAATTCTTGTCAGTTTCACAAATGCTTTCGCGGCAATTGATGCAGACCGCGGGCCAAAGGAGCTGGTGGAAGCCTTGCAAAGCGAAGCTGCCCGCCTGGTTTATAGTATTCAAAACGCGTTTTCGTCCTGCCGTGCTCACCTCGGCAATTATACAGGCGGAAATCAGGATAAACCACAGCGAAACTGCGAGAACCGGGCTTGCTATCGCCGAGAACCAGCAGATAGAAGCTCTATATAACGAAAAGTGGCTACACGTCCAGCTATGCTTATATTACGGAGGTTGTATAAAGATAATAATATTAAGTATTTTTTTGTAAGCCGAGCAATGAGAACACTTTGTGATCTATCGATGGGTGATTGGCCCGGTATTTTGCCAATCAGGCGTTGACTAATATTCTTTTCGATGCTATACTTAGGCTTTTTGATGGCAAGAGCAGTGAGAACAACCGGAAAGAAACGAACAAAAAAATCCTCCTCCAAGATTGCCAAAGTTAAGGGCAAAAAAGCTTTTAGAAACTATAAGCAGGCTATTGGCTACTTGTTTGAGAGGACCGACTACGAGAAAGAAAAGCGTCTGCGCTATAACGTCACGACGTTTAACCTTGCCAGGATGAAGAGGCTATTGTCTTTGCTTGGCAATCCACACAAGAAAATCCATACAGTTCATATAGCCGGTACAAAAGGAAAAGGCTCTACAGCTACGATGCTGGCCAAGATGCTTGAGGCGAACGGCTATAATGTCGGATTGTACACATCGCCGCATGTAGTGCACTTGCACGAGCGGATAACAGTGAATTCGCAAATGATCAACGGCTCGGAAATGCGAGAACTGCTGAACCGCATTCACGCCCCCGTTGAGAAGATGTCCAAGGCCAATGCTCCCACTTTCTTCGAGATTATGACGGCCCTGGCATTCATGTACTTTATTGACAAGTCGGTTGATATAGCCGTAATCGAAACCGGCTTGGGCGGCAGGCTGGACAGTACGAACGTCATCAAGCCCAAGGTAGTCGGCATAACAAGCCTGAGTATCGACCACCAGCACCAGCTTGGAAGCTCGATTGCCAGCATCGCTGAGGAGAAAGCCGGGGTCTTTAAGCGAGGCGTGCCGATTGTCACCGTTCAGCAGGATCCGGCCGCAATGCGGGTTCTGAGATCGCAGGCTATTGCTGCCGAGGCGCCCTTTAGTGTAACCGGCAGCGATATTGATTTTTCCCATCGATTTGAGACGTCGCGCGAGCATGGCCCGCATACCAGAATATGCCTGACGACACCGACGAGCAAGTTTGAGCACCTGCGCGTGCCGTTGCACGGCAAGCACCAGGCGATCAACTGTGGCCTGGCGCTGGCTATGCTGGACAAACTCAAGGCGGTCGGCTATGAAATTGACAATGCCAAGGCCGCCGAGGGACTGTATGAAGTGTCGCTGGCGGGCCGAATGGAGATGATCTGGGACGACCCGAGGATTATGATCGACGCCGCACACAATGCTGCGAGCATCAAAGCCCTGATTCAGGCGATAGGCCAGAATATTCCCTATGATTCTATGGTTGTTATTTTCGGCTGCAACAGTGATAAAGACGTCAGGGGTATGCTGGAAAAACTGCAGTATGGGGCCGACAAGGTGATTTTCACCCGCAGCAACTCGGCAAAAGCAGTATCCCCGGACGATTTGGCTGAGATGTACACCGAAATCTGCGGCAAGATGTACCAGACCGCCGCCAGTTTAGGCCAGGCCTTGCAGCTTGCCAAGAGCGCCGTGAGTAAAGAAGATCTGATCTGCATCACCGGCAGCTTCTATCTGATCGGCCAGGCAAAAATTCGCTTCCAGCCAAACTAATCACTCCCATCCGGCTGACTTCTCAACCCGAACACGAAGCCTTCCATTCCGGAACCCGGTTTTCAGTAATGCCACACATCATCCCGGCTTCGCAGTAAAAAAAGATTTTGAGGTTGAAAGAATGAGCAAGAGCGTCTATAATATGGTGTATAGCGTACAGCGGACAGCGGCTGAGTTGGTTACGGGTAAATGGGCATTGGTGACCCATGAATCGTGAACCGTCAGATTTTGGGCTACTTGAAGAACGCGAGGCGCCAGGCAGGAGATGGTTTTATGTGCCTGCCTTGTTGCTGCTGGTAGTCGCGGTATGTACCGGCATTATTCTTATCGACAGGGTAGGCGGAACGCGCGCCATTCTTGCCGCGATGGGTAAAGAGGCCGGGACAGAACAGGCGCCGGCCGGGCCTAACCGGCCGCCGGCCGAGGCGAATGAGCCAGTCGCTGATGCGAACGAGCCGGCCGAGCGGGAGCCTGAGGAGCCGAACGATCCGAATGATAAGAAGCCGTCGCGACCGACGCATAAGCACGCGGCATTCGGCGAGCGTATCAAAGAGCGGGCGAGAATGGTTTCCCGGCAGATCGAGGCTCGGGCGGTCAAGGATCCTAACGTGCTGACGGCGATGCGAACCGTGCCGCGGCACGCCTTCGTGCGCAGGACCGAGCAGCGCTACGCCTACGCCGACCATCCTCTGCCTATCGACCACGACCAGACGATCAGCCAGCCTTACATCGTGGGCTTTATGACCCAGGCATTGAAGCTCAATCGCAATTCCAGGGTCCTTGAGATCGGCACCGGCTCAGGCTATCAGGCCGCGGTTTGCGGCGAGATTGCACGCGAGGTCTATACAATCGAGATCGTCGAGGGACTCGCAAAGAGCGCCGGCAAGCTTTTGAAGAAATTGGGCTATCCGAACGTATTTGTCAAGGCGGGCGACGGCTATTTCGGCTGGCCCGAGCATGCGCCGTTCGATGCTATCATCGGCACGGCGGCGGCAGGTCGTGTGCCCAAGCCGCTGCTCGAGCAATTAAAGCCCGGCGGCAGAATGATCCTGCCCCAGGGAAGTCCCGGCGGCCTTCAGTATCTGATCCTTATCACCAAGGACAAAGAGGGCAAGCTGCACAGGAGCAAGGTAATGTTTGTGCGATTTGTCCCCATGACCGGCGAGGTGCAAAAACCCGAAAAGAAATCCGACAAATAGCCTCCGGCACAAAGCACGTCAGCAAGTCAAGTGGAGTGCGGCGGCGACGTTTTGACGTTGTTCGGATAATTCGTTGAACTTCGCGACGGCTGCGTGCGTGTCGAGGGCGATCGATTCGATGTTCTGTTGTTCTAGAACCTGCCGAGTCTCTTCCGAGACTTTCATCATCGCCGAGACTCCGCAGCCGACCACCAGGACAGAGGGCGCCGCCGCGATTACAGGCTGCAAATCTTCGGCGGCCAACCGATGACCCTGCTTTCTCCACCAGTTGGCCTGCACGGAATCGGCCAAGATCAGGCAATCGCTGGTGTATGGTGTGCCGTCGATGACAATTTCGCCGAACTGATACGAATCTATGTGCATCTTTGCATCCCCCGTTTGACAAAACGCCGAACATGGGCAAGAGCACGAGGCCTTAGTTCTCTTGCATCACGAAATCATCGTATTCGATCTCGAAACGTAGTTTGTGCTTGGCCTCTTCCTGCGCCATTGACAGGAACAATAATTTGAGGTCTTCGTTCCCGGCATGGTCGGCAAGATCGAGATAGAGTCGGAATGCCGCTTTTTCCTTCTTCATTGCAAGCACAAGCGCATCCTGGTAGTCCATATCGGGGCCTGGCTCGACCTCGACCGTGTAGTCGGCGATGCGCAGGTCCGTTACGTCCCCTGCCGGTTGAATGCCGGCGCCGGATCTCATCGCTTCGAGCTTCGTCTTGTGCGCCAGCTCCTCCAGGGCGAAGCCCTCGAAGACCTCGCGCATGGCCGGGCTTTTCATTTTCGTCGCCAAATCCGCATAAAACTCGTTGGCTTCGGCCTCTCTTTCAATAGCATAGTCCAAAACATCGTCGAAGGACTCGAACTTATCCATTCCAAAGTCTCCTTACCGATAAAACAATCTTTCCAAACCGATACGAATCAAGGAGCATCTCAAAGGATGCGTGCCGTAATTGCAGAGCTTACCATCTTGCGTTGAAGCTGTAAATATGCTATTAGATTCCGTCGTTTGTTTCGGCTACGATTGGCTAACATGAATCAAAAGAAAACAGGTATTCTCGCAATACTCGGCGCCAGCTCAATGTGGGCTGTCGAGCCTATACTTGCAAAATTAGCTTACGAAGATGCGGATTTTCTCGAGACTTCCGCCGTCAGGGCGATATTTGTCACATTAGTTGCGATTTTGTACATCCTGCTGAGAGGCCGGAGGAATCTCAAAATCACCGGCAGGCAGTTCTCATACTTAGTTTATTTGGCGCTGGCCGGGACGATATTTGGCGATTTGTTGTACTTTTACGCCTTGACGAGAATCCCCGTGCTTAACGCCGTTTTAATAGGCCACATGCAGCCGATATTCATTGTCCTGACAGGATTCTTCTTTCTGAAAGAAGACAAGCTGACAAAGTTCGATTACGCGGGCATAGGCATCATGATAATCGCGGGAGTGCTTGTCACTACAAAGACACTGGAGAATTTTTCTGCGGCAAGATTCGGCACGATAGAAGATGTTTACGTGCTGCTGGCGACCGTCGCCTGGGCCACAACTACTATAGTTATGAGAAAATACCTGCGAGAGCTTGACGCAGGCGTGGTTACCTTTTACAGATATTTGGTTGCTTCGGCAGTGTTCATTGCGTATTTTTCGCTGCACTCGTCGCTTGCTGTTTCCAACATCTATCAGATCCTGGTCGGCATTGTAGTCGGGGTCGGAACGATACTCTATTACGAAGGCTTGAAGCGAATCAAGGCCGCACAGGTTTGCGCCCTGGAGCTTTCGACGCCGTTTTTCGCGACGTTGTTGGGTTTTTTGATTTTGAGGGAAGGCGCCACGCTCATACAGATTGCGGGTCTGGGGCTGTTATTCGCCGGGATATGCCTCTTATCCAAAAAAGAAGAGGCGTATTTTTAGCCGCAGCCGTCTTAGAGAATTATGTACGTGTTTAGCCGGACAAAGGATATGCGACCCGGCTGTCATTTAGGCCGGAGTCCCGCCGTCAGGCATCCCTTGCGGGACAACGCCAGTAGGAACCCGTTCGACTGCGCTCAGGGCAGGCTACGTGGAGAAATCGATTCTAAATAGATCTCTCCATTCCGCCTTCGGCTCCAGTCGAGATGACGATTGGGTGGCAGCCTCATCCTGATTGTCGTTTATCGGGATGGGGATGGCTGATTCCGGCTAAACATGTAAAGTATTATTGTATCGCCCTGTTCACGCTTCAATCTGTCAGGCATAGGCACATGGGCAGCAGCCGTGACGAGAAGTCGGGTAAACCGATTCGCCTAAAGGTTCGCCGCGGGCGACTTTTTCTTCTTGCTTTTGGAAAAGCGACAGGCACGTCTCGGCAGTCTGCTTGAGCTTGTTGGTTTCGGCCGCAGTGATGGGACGGTAGGATCGTCCCCCTTCAATTGCCTTGTCGAGAAGGTCGAGGAACGAAGGCGGTATTCCCGCGGCAACCTGCTTTTGCGAGAGGACAAAGCGCATCGCGGCATTCGCCTCTTGCTGGGTCTCGGTAGCGCGATACCACCATTTTCGAGTCCTTTCCATGCCTTTCGGCCAGTCGCCCTTCGACAGCGCCTTGATGGCCAGCACTCCCGCTCCCTGCTCCATTGCCAATTCGAGGACCGGCTTGCCGAAGCCTATCTTGTAGAACTCGACGAAGTTGATGGGGAACATGACCGTATCGAAGCGGAAGCCGTTCATGGCCTCGAGCGCTCCTTTGGTGGTATGCGCCGAAAAGCCAATGTGGCGGATTTTGCCCTGCTCTTTCGCTTTCAGAACTGTCTCCATCGCACCGCCGGGGCCAAGGGCCTTCTTCACTTCCTCGGGCGTGAAAATTGCGTGCAGTTGATACAGATCGAAATGGTCCGTTTTTAGCCGCTTGAGCGACCGCTCCAGCTCCTTGCGGGCGCCTTCCTTGTCCCGCATCTTTGTCTTGCAGGCCAGGAAAATTTTATCGCGGTCGAGAGCCTCAAGCCCGATCCCCATCTTGATTTCGCACTCGCCGTCCTTGCCGTAAGCAGGCGCGACATCGTAATAATTGACGCCGTTCTCGTAGGCTTTGACGATGCCTGCGTTACACTCGTCCTGCTCGTAATGGTGTAGCGCCAGTCCGGGGAAACCTACAACGGAAACCCTCTCGCCCGTGCGCCCCAGCACTCGCCGCGGCAGCCCGTTGACTTTCTCGTCCTTATCACCGGCCAGGGCAGGCTCAACGCCGATAGCACAGCCCGTGGCGACGCCGCCTGCAATTTTCAAAAAAGATCGTCTTTTCATAATCGTCTCCTTTTCTTCCTATGTCCCCATTAGAGTTCAAATACTCGGTTGATTATAAGCGATTCGGCCGGCTAAATCAATCGAACCTTGCCCGGGACCGCCACCGGCCTGACCGGCAAGTCGCCGAGTTCATATTTTGCAGGAGAAAGATCGAGCTTGGACTTCATGGCCCATTTCCAGCTCAACGCCCGGCCCGTGTAAGCGCTCATCCGGCCCAGGATGACCGTCATGGTGCTTTCGGCGAGTCTTTTGCACTCATTGATAGGCTCGCCGTCGCGGATGCTCCCGATCAGATTCGCACACTGGGCCGCCTCGCCGCTGTGGATATTATCATCGTAATTGAAGATTCTCCTGCCCTTCGTGTCGTCGATGTAACCCTCGCCCCGGTTAGTGGAGATCGAGCCTTTTGTGCAAACGACGCGCTCTCCCACCCTCGGCGTGGAGCCTTCGATCTGAGAGCACATGCTCATGACGCGAATGCCGTTGGGGTATTGGTACTCGGCGGTAAAGTGGTCGTAGATGTTGCCGAACTCCGGGCCGGTCCGGGCCTGCCTGCCGCCAACGGCAAGGCACTGCACGGGAGGCGAACCGATGGCCCAGTTAAGAATGTCCATGTTGTGCAGATGCTGCTCGACGATGTGGTCGCCCGAGAGCCATACGAAGTAGGGCCAGCATCGAATCTGCCATTCGGTGTCGGACCAGCCGGGCTTTCTATGCTCGAAGTGCCACTTGGAGCTGCCCCAGTTCCAGTAAGCCTGGCCGCCGACAACGTCGCCGAGCTTTCCATCATGTATGCGTTGGATAAGTTCGAGATACTGCGGCTGCCATCGCTGCTGCGTTCCGACAACGATCGACAGGCGTTTCCTGTCGGCCAATTCGGCTGAGGCAAGCAGCGAACGTATGCCGACAGGATCGACCGCCCCGGGTTTCTCCACGAAAATATGCTTGCCGGCCTCAATCGCCGCCTTGACCATTTGCGGCCGAAAAGCCGGCGGGGTCGTCAGCATTACCACGTCCACTTCCTTCATCGCCATGACTTTCTTGTATGCATCGAAGCCGAGAAAGCTCGTCTCAGGCGTCACTTTCACCTTGCCGCGAAAGGCTTCTTTCATTTTGGCAAGCGAGCTGTCGATTCTGTCCTGAAAGATGTCCGCCACCGCGACCATCTCCAAACCTTTGGCAGAGTTGAGACAATCTATTGCGTCTCTGGTCCCTCTATCGCCGCAGCCGATAAGGGCGATCCCCATTTTATCCGAACCGGCGGCAAAACTCCTGCTGTTTTGTGCCGCCAATGCTCCTGCCGAGACGGCAGCGCCGGCCTTCAACAAGTCTCTTCGTGATATCTGCTTTGTCTTGCCTTTCATTTTCCGTTCCTCTATTAGCATCGAATATCCGGTTTATCTTCAGATTGATGGAGCACGATTATAAGCTGTGAGAGCGGTTTATGCAATACGAGCAAGGGCACTCGAACAATTAGCCCGGCAACATTCGCGCAACTCACGCGAACCGCCGGCTCTCAACAAATATCGTCGTGATATCCGCTTCATTCCGTTCTTGATCTATTGACAAGTCGCTTCAAAAACGAGACTGAAACTCATATTGGCCGGAACCGACTTCAAGAACAACGCGTCTGACATTCTTTTTCGTTCCGCGGGCCGGCTCCACTCGCAAGAACACAACGCCGTGGGCTTTCGCCGCCGATTGGCTGCTTTCGGTCACTGTTTTTGGATCCGTTGTCGGTACGTGCACCTCGGCGGTAGTATTTGCCGGTACAGCGATCCGCCAGTAGAAGCGGTTTTCTTCAATCCGCCACCGGCTTTCAATGCGGCCGTGAATACTGTCATAGTGTCCCGAGGCGGACGTCAGGTCGCCGACAGGTTCGGGCCGAAGCAGCAAACGTTTGAAGCCGACCGAATCCGGAGCCTGCCGAATGCCGAGTATCGAATTCTGGAACCATTCCTGAATGTGGCCGAACATGCAGTGGTTCATGGATGAGCCGGGCTTGTCCCACCTTTCGGAGAGCGTTTTGAAGCCGAGTTTGAGCATGTGACCGTAGCCCGGCGCGTCGGTGCGGTTAATCATTCGATAAACCACATCGGAGCGTCCACCTTCGGCCAGTGCCTGCACTAACATGCGGAAGCAAACCTCTCCGGTGCTCTGGCGATACTGCGCTGCTTTAAGTTTCGTAACCAGATTGTCCAAAACGTTTTTGCGGGCCTCTTCGGGCACCAGGTCGAAATAAAGCGCTGTAGCCAGCGATGCCTGAGAGCTCGTGGCAACGGAATGATCGGCCGGCTTATAATAGGCCTTCATGAAGTCCAGCCTTACCTGCCGGGCGAGTTCGTCAAACTCCGCGGCATCGGCTCGCTTGCCCAATCTCTCTGCAACTCGATTCAGGATTCGGGCGTTATCATAAAGAAACGCCGTAGCGGGTAATTCGCCCGGCGTAAGCTGCGATGCGCCGCGGTGGCCAGCCTGCGGCGTCCAGTCGTACCAATCTCCTAATCCCGGTTTAACCAGCCCCTGTTCGTTGCGCGTCGACGCCAAATAACGTGTGTATCGCTTCATCGTCTCGTACTGCTGCTCTTCAATAGCATTATCGCCGTACCATTTGTATAGCAAATTCGGCAACTGCACGCAGGCGCTGCCCCATTCGGGCGATTCGAAGAACCCGCCCTTGAATCGCGTGTACTCCGGCGCGATGTCGGGAACCATGCCGCTGTCCAGTTGCGACTCGGTCGTGTCGCGGCATATCTTCCTGTAGAGGCGATGAACGTCACGATGGTAGAAAATCGACGGTCCCATCAGGTGGGATACTTCCAGCCAGCCCAATTTCTCGCGATGCGGGCAGTCGGTCAAAACGCTTTGCAGGTTGCTTCGCACCGAACGATCAATCATGGCGTTGGTATCGTTCAGCAGTAGGTTGGAGCACTCGAAACTACCAACCGCAGCCGCCGAGCTTGTGAGGAATTCGCTGCCCGCTTCCAAGAGTAGTGCCCGCTGCCCGCCGCTCTTAGCATCATCAGGTCGGTCCACGCCGGAGATATACAGGTACTGGAAGCTGAAATACGTGAAGCGGGGTCGAAAGACTTCCTCGTCCTCGCCCTTGAGCGTATAAGTATAAACGTGACCTCCATTTTGCAGCCACGGCTGCCCTTGCTTCTCGGCACAGGTGATAACCACCTGGCTGCCGGACGATCCTCTGACTTTTATCACCGGCCGGGCAGACAAATTTGTTCCGCAGTCAATTTCGTATTGACCTTCTTCGAGACGCCGGATCGCCAGAGCAGGCAGGTAATCGGCCACCTTGACCGGCGGCGCGTACTGGGCCGCGAGATTGCCGCCGGGACCGTCGCAGATCTTCGCTCGGGACCATGCCCTGTCGTCAAAGCCCGGTTTGTTCCAGCCGGGCTGCTCTCGCCGGGCATCGTAATCCTCGCCGCCGAAGATGCAGGTGAATAGGATCGGCCCGGGCGAATACTTCCACGTCTCATCCGAGGCAATTACCTCGGTCGAGCCATCGGCGAAAGTGACGTGCATCCGGCAAATGAGTTTTGGCGGACCGAACGTGCCTTTGAACTTCGTGTAACGACCGCCGGGTACATTGTACATGCCGTTGCCGAGCATCGCTGCGATGACATTTTCGCCCGGCTCCAGCATACTTGTTACGTCGTATGTGCTGTACAGGCAAGTCCTGCGATAGTTCGTCCAGCCCGGGTCCATCTCGTGGTCCCCTGCGCGCCGGCCGTTTATATGCAACTCATAGTGGCCCAATCCGCATATATGAATTATCGCGCGCTTGAGAGGTTTGCCAAGTCGAAATGATTTTCGAAAGACAGGCAGTGGGTCTTTGTCCGTCCGATTCGCGGTGATCCACTTCGCCTGCCAATCCGCTTTGTCGAGCAGGCCCGTCGTCCAGGACGCTGTGCGGCTCCAGGCTGAGGCATTGCCGGCATCGTCCCAGACCCGGACTTTCCAAAACACTCGCTGTGAGGATTTCAGCGGTCGGCCGCGATAGGGAAGCTGGATTGTCTCGCTGGAAGCCACTTTGCCGCTGTCCCACAAATCCCCTTTGCCTTTTGTCAAGGCCTCGATGGAAGAGGCGACGATGAGCCTGAAAGCGGTCTGACTTTGATTGCGTTTTGTGCCTTCGAGCATCCAGGAAAGGCGCGGATTCATCACGTCCACACCAAGCGGGTTCCGGGCGTATTCGCATCGAAGTTCAACAGGAGCCAAATTGCCGGCCGCGGCAGGAGTCCGAGCGGAAACCGGGCCAAACAAGCACAATCCTTGTAGCAGGGTAGCCGCTATAATTGTCCTCTTTGCCATTTCTCGTTCCCCTGTGCCATGCAAAAGCTTCTGAGGACGGTCTAATCACGTTAAATTGTAATCGAGAGTCTTGAAATGACAAGGACTTTCGTGAAACCTGCCTGCGTTAAGGGATTCGGTGACGAAAAGGATTTCAAGATTTGGATTTGACTTTCAGGAAAAGACTTGATAATCTGTCCGTACGAGGCTCGGCGGCGCCGCTGAGCGGGGATAGTAAGTGGAAAACGCCGGATCCGGTTTTGTCCGAAAGGAGTTTCACAATGAAAATTTGGGCCGTTCTTTTGCTTGTCATCACAGCGTGTTTCTGCACCGGTTGCGCGAAGTATTACTATCAGGAAGGCAAAAGTTTTACTGAGTGCGCGAAGGCCCGGGCGAACTGCCGGGCCGAGTTGAAGAAGCGTCTGGCCGTCGAATCGCGAAGGTCCGGGAATTATGAAAACAAATTCATGGAAGATTGCATGGAGCGCAAAGGATACAGGCTCGTCACGGAAGGTAAGCTGCCTCTCGACGCCAAGAGGAAAGACCCCGATACCACCCTTAGCGGGTTCCTCTACGGGCAACGACGAGGCGTAGCCGGCACGGTGGACGAGTAATAAGGTATCAGGATATCAGAGTATCAGGATATCAGGATGCAGGGTATCAGTAATCAGGTCATCAGGAATAACAATCCGTCCGTGGCGGACCAACTGGTATCCTGATTTTCGATTGGCGATTGTCGATCGTTGCGGTATGAAATCGCCAATCGCACATCGCAAATCGCCGATTAATTGGTGCCCATGAAGGAGAAAGTCTCTCAACAGGATCAATCAATCGATTTGCAGATAATAGAAGGTGCAGAAGGCATTTCGGAGTTTGCCAACGCCTGGGACGATCTGTTTGATCAGACTGCTGATGCACGTCATTCGCGATTCCCGCGCGGACGACATCCTATCGTTCGATTTTATACACGGAGACGCCGCATCAGAGCGAGAATACATCGTCTCAAGCAAAGGACAGCATGATTTTGTTTCGAGAAATATATTAACTCTCTGGAGGTGAAATTATGAACACAGCCAAGAAAATCAGTCGTCGGCAATTCGTATCAGGCTCTGCGGCGATGGCGGCGCTGACCGTCGTTCCCGCACACGTTCTGGCCGGAGCGGGGCGAATCCCGCCGAGTGAGACTATACAGATCGCCGGAGTGGGTATCGGCGGCGTCGGACACGGCCAGATCCGCAGTATAAGCCAGCAGCGTAACGTTAAGATTGTCGCCCTGTGCGACGTCGATGACGTGTACGCAAAGAAAACGTATGACGTGTTCCCGAATGCAAGGACGTATCGCGACTATCGCGAGATGCTGGATGCCGAGGGCGACAAGATCGACGCGATGTATTGCGGCACGCCCGATCACACTCATGCGGTCATTGTCAAGCCCGCATTAGAGAAGGGCAAGCACGTGTGCTGCGTAAAACCGCTGACGCGGACAATTCATGAAAACCGGGTCCTTACGAAGTCCGCACGGCAGGCCGGCGTGGCTACCCAGGTAACAGCCTCGGCCAACACGTCCGAAAGTGCCTGCCGATTGTGTGAGATGATATGGGACGGCGCTATCGGCGACGTTCGCGAGGTGCACTGCTGGTCGAATCGCCCGTTGTGGCCGCAGGGCATGATGCGGCCTCCGGGCCGGGACCAAGTGCCGGAGACGCTTGACTGGGACTTGTGGATAGGGCCGGCTCCGATGCGGCCGTTCAAGGACAAATGGCAGCGCGACGATCTGGCCCTCAAACAAGTTCTGTCCAGGAATCCGCAGGCCGCCGTGTATCATCCGTGGAACTTCCGCGGCTGGTGGGACTTCGGCACCGGCGCCCTCGGCGATATGGGTTGCCACCACTTCAACACGGTATATAGGGCCCTGAAGCTGACGTATCCAACCAGAATCAGCGCCAGCGCTTCTAAGGTCCTAGACGAGACCGCCCCCCTGGCATCCATTGTGACTTTCGAGTTTCCTGCGCGGGAAGGGATGCCGCCCGTGAAGCTCGTCTGGTACGACGGCGGTCTAAAGCCGCTGCGCCCCGATGAATTGGAGTCGGGTCGGGAACTGCCGGCATCGGGCAACATGTATGTCGGCGACAAGGGCAAAATATTGGACAGAAGGATAATCCCCGAGTCTAAGATGAAAGCTTATAAGTCGCCGCCCAAGACGCTCAAACGAAGATCGGGCACGTGGGGCGAATGGGTCGAGGCCATCAGGGGCGGCGAGCCGGCCGGCTGCAACTTCGATCAGGCGAGCCTGATAACCGAAGTCGTGCTGTTGGGCAACATAGCGATCCGGACGGCAAAGACCTTAGACTACAACGCAGAAGCGATGCGATTTACAAACAACGAAGCCGCGAACAAGTACGTCAACGAGCCGTATCGTTCAGGATGGCATCTGTGAAGTCTGCCGGAGAGAGCGACGTTTGTCCTCAATTCGCTTGCTATGCAGACTTGCCGGCTGTAAAGTAAGCGAGATGTCCGGAGCAGTGGCCGAGCGGCTTAAGGCGATGGTCTTGAAAACCATTGTACCGAAAGGTACCGGGGGTTCGAATCCCTCCTGCTCCGTTACAGAAAAAAGGCCGCAAAGACGTCTATAAGAACCTCTGGCGTTATCTCAAAGGCATTTCAGAATAGCACTGATATGCGATCCCTCCGCACAAAGAACAAGCTCCACTGCCCCCAATAGTCAATAGAAAATAGTCAATAATCAATCGCTAAGAGCATCCCATGGAGTTGCCGCAGTTGAAGCATTTGTAGCATGTGCCGTTGCGGACTGTGATTGAGCCGCAAATATCGCACGCGGGAGCGTCGGTGGGGAAATGGGCAAACTGGCTGTTAAACTGTAGCATAGCCTTGGCCTCGGGCTGTAATGCTCCCGATTCGTCAATTACAGTCGAACCCACCAGCACGCCGATTCGACTCGCCAACCCGGCTAATCTGCGCTTCGACTCGGCAGACGCTTGTTTATTCGCTCGCTCCGAAACCGACGATTTTCTGCCCTCTCGTTTGGCGACTTTCACCTCGGCGATCTTTTGTGCCAGGTCCTTGGTCTTTTCAACCAGTTTCTTGGCGGTCGTCGCATTCTTGTTTTCCGCCGGGTCGGGTGTTGCAGTTCTGTTGGGAGTATTTTCGTCCGCATACCCCGGTATGAACTGACAGCCCAGCCAGCAGAAAATGTAGTCAATCAGGCTTTTTGCAAACGGAATATCCCTGTTCGATGTCATGCCCGACGGCTCGAACCTGGCGTGCCGGAATTTGTCCACTAAAGTGATTAGAGGCACGCCGTATTGTAAAGCCATCGACGTGCACGTGCCGATGACATCCATGAGGCCCCCGACGGTGCTGCCCTCCTTGGCCATGGTGATAAACAGCTCACCAGGCTGACCGTCCTCATATAGCCCCACCGTCAGGTAACCCTCATGTCCTGTAACAGAAAATTTGTGTGTTATACTTTGCCGCGTGTCCGGCAGCCGGCGTCGGAACGGCCGGGCCGGAGCGGGCGCCTTGGCTTTGGCTTCCTTGTGCTTCTTCGTGGAAACAGGTTGAAGCTTCTTCGAGCCGTCGCGATAGATCGCAACGGCCTTTAGCCCGAGTTTCCAGCCTTCCATATATGCGGCGGCGATACCCTCGGTTGTGCTCTCCTTGGGCATATTTATTGTTTTGCTTATGGCGCCTGAAATAAACGGCTGCACCGCCGCCATCATTTTCAGATGGGCCATATAGTTAATGAACCTTTTGCCGTTACGGGGCCTGAAAGCACAATCGAAAACCGCCAAATGGTTCGGATCAAGTTTTTTCGCTCCCTCGATGGTCTCATGCTCGTCCACATAATCGCAGATGGCTTTGATATCGTCGGCGCTGTAGCCGAGCCTTTCGAGAGCCATCGGCACGGTCCTGTTGACGAGTTTGAGCATTCCGCCGCCGGCCAGGAGTTTGTATTTGACCAGCGCTATGTCCGGCTCGATGCCCGTCGTATCACAGTCCATCAGAAAGCCAATTGTTCCGGTAGGCGCGATGACGGTCGCCTGAGCATTGCGCAGGCCCACTTTGGAGCCGGCGTCGAGGGCCTGGTCCCAGGCATCCTTAGCGGCATTGCGCAGATAATCCGGGCAATGAGATACCGGCAGGTCGCAAACGTGCTGTCGGTGCATGTTTATGACCTTGAGCATCGCATCGGAGTTTTTCTCGAACTGCTCAAAAGGCTCTTTGACCGAGGCTATTTCGGAACTTGCCGCATAAGCTGTGCCCGTCATAATAGCACTGATAGCCCCGGCTATCGCCCTGGCCTGGTCGGAATCGTAGGGAAGCGCCAGACTCATCATAAGAGAGCCGAGGTTGGCAAAGCCCAGACCGAGCGGGCGGAACAGATGACTGTTTACAGCGACCGCCTCATCCGGGTAGCTGCCGTTATCGACCAGAATCTCCTGGGCGATGATGAATATTCGAATCGCCTTCCTGAAAGCCTCGACGTCGAACGAGCCGTCCTCTTTGCGGAACTTCATGAGATTCAGCGAGGCCAGGTTACACGCCGAATCATCGATAAACATGTATTCACTGCACGGGTTTGAAGCGTTAATCGGCCCCGAGTTCGGGCAGGTATGCCAGCGGTTGACCGTGCTGTGGTATTGCATCCCGGGATCGCCGCAAACCCTCGTTCCCTCGGCAATCAAATCCATCAATTCACGTGCCGAATGCTCGCCAACTTTTTCGCCAGTCGTTACAGCGTGCGTGATCCAGGCAGCGTCTTTCTCCACCGCCTGCATAAACTCATCGGTCACGCGCACGGAGAGATTGGAATTCTGAAACATTACGCTGTTGTACGCCTGGTTGTTGTAGTCCCCGTCGTAGCCCGCCTCGATAAGCGCCCAGGCCTTCTTTTCTTCCTCCGTCTTGCAGGTGATAAATTCCCTGATGTCAGGATGGGTAACCTTTAGCGATTGCATCTTTGCCGCCCGGCGGGTTTTGCCTCCGGACTTAATCACTGCTGCTATCTGGTCGTAAACCCTCATGAAACTCAGAGGCCCCGAAGGTTTGCCTCCGCCTGAGAGTTTTTCTTTGCTGCTTCTCAGTGTTGAAAGATCGGTTCCGGTTCCAGAGCCGTGCTTGAACAGCATTGCTTCGCTGGTGGCCAGTCGCATTATATCTTTCATCGAGTCCTCGACCGACTGGATGAAACATGCCGAGGCCTGCGGATACTCGTAACTGTTCTCACAGGCAACAGCCTTCTTGCTCTTGGGGTCCCAACGGAAATTGTGCCTGCCGCCGGCAACATCGTAAACGTCCAGAAGGCCCACGTTGAACCAGACGGGTGAATTGAACGCCCCGCATTGATTCACACACAGCCATGTCAGCTCGTTGTAGAAAACCTCGGCGTCTTCACCGGTCGCGAAGTAACCGTCTTTCCTGCCTCGCCGGGCGATTGCCTTACAAACACGATGAACGAGCTGCTTGACGGAATTCTCCCGCTGGCCGGACTCGACATCACCGTAGAAGTATTTGCTCGCGACGACTTTTGTTGCCAGTTGGCTCCAGGAAACCGGGACCTCGATATCGTCCTGCTCGAAGATCACCTGCCCGTCATCGCCGGCAATTTTTGCCGAACGCATTTCCCATTCAAGCTGCTCGAAGGGATGCACGCCCGGCGTGGAAAAGAATCGCTCTATCTTCAAACCCATTGATTCGGAGGCTTTCACAGGTGTTTCCGTTCGCGACTGCTCAGCGCTGAAAGGGTTCTCAATATCGAACTCAAAAGACATTTATACGCCTCCATGCGAAAAAAAACAGACCACAATATATAGAAATATAACCGGGAGCTACGCCAGATATAGTGGTAAAGCTCGTAAAACAAGTATCGACAGATTAATGATAATTCGATAAGGTGTAAAGACCAAAATACGAATTTTTTGGTGCAATTTGTTTCGCTACGTTCTTAGTCCTTGTAGTTACTGAATCTATGGAGAAATTTTTTTTTTCATCTTCTTGAAATCATTTGGCCCTAAACGATAATTATAATTTTGTTGCTTCGAGTCATTGCTGTGCGATCCATGCACGCGCCCGCACGTAAGGATGAACCACGTCATCAGTATCAGCGGGGTCGTTGAAAAAGTCCCACCGTAACGTCTGAGATTGCCGCGAGATTCTTCGAATCGCTCGCAATGACACAAAAATGGAACTTTTGTCATTGCGAGGAGCGAAGCGACGAAGCAATCTCACTCTTTTCAACAGCCCCTCAGCCAGCAATTATTTCTTTAACGAGTGAAAGTAACCATTTGTATGTTAATTGATATTCATCGCCGTCGGGGCCAAAATCATCGCGCAGAGTATTGTTTGATTTATTCTCCAGCGATTTCCCGTTCGAGCTGATCCAGGGGAGGTAAGATTCTTTCGATAGCGACTTTAAGCGGAGGTAGCTCTTTTTCGACTACTTGCCAGACTTTTTGTAAATCCACACCTTCGTAATCGTGTATAAGCACATTCCGCAGGGCCGTCATACCTCACCAGGGAAATTCCGGATGTGCCGTACGATATTCTTCTCCGATACGACCGGCTGCTTCGCCAATAACCTCAAGATTTCGAATAACGGCGTTCTGAATCATATAATCGGCAAGAAAAGCTTTCTCACCCACTTTTGTGTAGGTCTCAATACGGATGATGCGTTCAAGCATCTGCGCAAGATAGACACGCTGGTCTTTTTTCATAATGGAATCGCTTCCTTCAAAATCCGTCTTTTGAGAAGCCAGTAAATAGAATCTTCAGTTACTACATCGACTTTGCGTCCTAAAAGCTCCTGGAGTTCCAATAATAGCTCTCCCAAATCAAAAAGAGACCTGTCAGATTCAAGGTCAACGAGAAAATCAATATCGCTATCAGCACGAAGCTCGCCGTGTGCTGCAGAGCCAAAAATGCGAATATTTCTGGCGCCGTGCCGTAATGCTATGCTGTAAATCTCATCTCGCTTTAGTTTAAGAATCTCATTTATTCTCATAATCAGACATTTCACCACTTTTCGAGTTATCTACATTATATAACTTTTTTTCTTACCTTTAGCAAATCAAAATGCAAAAGACTAATTTTTAAACCTCTTTCGTTCTTACACGTGTAGATTTAGAATTAAGTCTATATCTATGGCAGAAGAAAATAATATTTTTGAGGCGATTCGGCGAAAAATAAAAGATTTTCCGACCGGGCCGGGTCTGTACTTCATGAAGGGATCGGGCGACAAGGTCCTTTACATCGGCAAGGCGAAGAACCTGCGTTCGAGGGTGGCCAGCTATTTTCAGCCGGGCAGCGACCTGACGGCATCTCGCGGGCCAAAAATCGCCGAGATGATAGGCAAAGCTGCAACCGTCGATTTTCTTGAAACGCCGAACGAGGTCGAAGCAGTGCTTACTGAGGCCCGGTTGATTAAAGACATTCGCCCGCCCTACAATACGGACCTCGTCGATAACAAGACATTTCCCTATCTCGAAATCACTACCGGCGAGGATTTTCCGGGCGTCTATATCACCAGAAAACCTCAACAGCACGGCAGCAGGCTGTTCGGGCCTTTTGCCGGGGCCAGAGACCTGCGGGATGTCCTGGTCGTGCTGCAGAAGATATTCAAGTTCCGCACCTGCAAGCTCGATATCAGAGAGGACGACCGAAAACGCAAATTCTTCCGCCCCTGTCTTTTGTACAGTATCAAGCAATGCACCGCTCCCTGTGGAGCCAAAATCGACAGGCACGAGTACAAGAGAATTGTTACGGACCTCGTGAAGTTTCTGCGGTCGAAGCGGTCAACGGTCCTGCGCCAGTTGAAAAAGCAGATGGCCGAAGCATCCGAAGCGCTGGAATACGAGAAGGCGGCGATGTTTCGCGACCGGATTCGCCTGATCGAAAGACTCGACCGCCGGGGCAGTCCTGACGAGCACGTACAGCCTGAACTCTTCGCCGCCGACCCGACCGAAGCCCTCATACAACTGCGAGAATTGCTGGAGGCCGCCGAGCCTGTCCGGATAATCGAGGGTATCGACGTTGCCAACATCTCGGGCGCCGAAGCAGTCGGATCGTTGGTCAAATTCATCGACGGCAAACCCTTCAAGAGCGGCTATCGAAGATTCAGAATAAAGACGGTCAAGGGCATCGACGACTATGCGATGATCGCCGAGGTTGTCAAACGCAGATACAAATACGCCCTGCGCGGCGAGGAACTCTGGCCCGATCTTGTCCTGATTGACGGGGGGCTGGGCCATTTAAGAGCTGCTGAAGCAGCATTTAGAGATATGTTAGCCGCAACGAGAGACGAGGGACGAGGGATGAAGGACGAGGGATGCGATACGCGATACGCAATACGCAATACGAGAATCGCCTCGATTGCCAAGCGGGAAGAGGAGATTTATCTCCAGGGCAGCCGCCGGCCTTTGAAACTCCCGGCCCGGTCGCCCGCCCGCAAGCTGCTGCAATACGTCCGGGACGAAGCCCACCGCTTCGCCCAGCACTATCACCACATCCTGAGAGGCAAGAAGATGTTAGGCAACAAAACCTGACCGTGCGCAGCCGGGCGGCAGATCAAACTCTCTGTTCGTCTTTGTCCTCCGGCGGAGCGGATTCATCCGGCTCTTTCGAGTCCTTCTCGTCACGCTTTGGGGAAAAACGGTCTAATATTTCCCCGTGGCGCTCCTCCAGCTCTTCCAAACGCTGCCGTAGCTCGCGCATTTGCTTCTGTATTTTGTCAAATATCTCGTTACCCCGGCCAAACGGCGGCGCCGGAGCATAATTACGAGGATGCAGCTTGTCAAAGTAGTTTTTCCAATCCGGCGGTGGCCGCCAGGTAAGCGCTTTGATTCTCCTGTCGAACCTCCTCGTCTTGGAAGTCTTTCGGGCATTTTCAACTGCATCCTCGGCAACCTTGCGATATTTCTCAGGCAGCTTGTCTATTTCCTTTATTGTGGTCGCGTACTCGTCGTCATCAATGCGAACGGTGATTGTCGAATCTTCATCATCGGGACTACCCTCTATTGTGATAGTATAGCTGTCGCCATTGGTATGGTGATAAGTATGCAGCTCGTTAAAGAACTTTTTGATGTCAACGTCAATATCCGGCGGTATATGGTCTCGCAGTATCTCTGTCCAGTCTTCGTCTCCGGGCCTGAGTCTAAAAAGTCTGCCCGGACGCCAGGACTGCACGGCTTCCGGCTCGCGAGGATACTTCCAGTCAAATTCGCCGTCAAAAGCTCTTAGTTTGATTTCGACGGTTTTTCGCTTACCCAAGTGGATGATCTGCAACGAAACTTCCGCGCCTACGCCGGCTTCTCGCACGGCATTGACAAATCTCTCGTTGTCGTCAACTTCATCGTCCTCAAAGCCGATGATTATATCGTCCCGCTCGAGTCCGGCCTCGTCAGCGGGGCTGTGACGTTGTACGTTCCTTATCCGTATGCCCTGGCCGGACGAGAGACCCAGGTGCTTGGTCAGCAGCTCCGGCAACGGGGCCGAATCCAGGAGGACCCCGATAAAGCCTTGTGCGTCGGTCGATTCCGATTCGGCAGAAATTGCAGTACCGGTGGAAAATAGCCCCGCCAATGCTATTAAGGCAATAACTTTAGTTTTCATGGTTCTTCCTTTCCCGAACATGGTTCATATAGTAATCTACAGGCCCGGCTCATAAACAGCGGGCCTGATTACATTCTCACTGAGTCCTTCTACGAGCCACTGGTTACCCTGTTTATCAGTGAAGCTGTACCAATCAACATTGACAACTGCGTCTCCGGCAGGATCTATTGAAAATCTCTGCAAAGCCTGCCTTTCCATCTCCGGCTCATTGCCGGCATTCCGTATAATGGCATTCGGCGCAGCCGGATCGCCCGGTGGTGTTGAGAAAGCAGGCAGAACAAAATGCAGGGCAAGACCCATCACGAGTCCCGCGGCAAGACCCGCTGCGAAACGTACCCAGCCGCCCATCTTAAATTTGACAGGCGATGGACGTTTTGACCGCCGCCACGCCCGCTCGAAAACCTCCTCAGGCATCTTTCCTCGCCCGACAATCTCCGAGGCGACTGTCTCGCTGCTGCGTTTATGTAACTCCTCCAACTGCATGAGCAGTTCTTTAGACTGGACATCTTTGTCCAGTTCCGCCTCCAACACGCGCTGCTCCGTGGGAGTGATCTCGCCGTCGAGGTGTTTGCCGATCAGTATCTCAAGCATTTCCTGTGTCATGTTCATCTTTCCCGCACCTTATTTCTTTCTTTGCCGGTAACCCGGTCGTAAATCATCCGTCTTGCCCTAACGAGTCTAATCTGCACTGTTGTTACCGGTACATCCAGTATCTCGGCGATTTGTCTATATGCCAGGTCGCTGCCGTATTGCAGCATGAAAACCTCCCGGTATTTCTCAGGAAGCGACCGTAAGGCCTCCAATATCTGTTCGCATTGCTCCTTCTGTTCTATTCCATCAGCTAACTGCGTTGCTTTCTCATCGCATTCAGGTAGGGTTGGGCTTGCCCCACCATCGTTGTGCGGCGGACTAAAGCCCACTCTACCGGTTCTCCGCTGGCGGTGCCTCAGGGCCTGTCGTCTGGCCAGCACCGCCAGCCAGGGCCTGAAACGCTCAGGCTCGCGTAGTGTATCGATCTTTGAAATCACCCGGACACAGATATCCTGCAGCACATCATCGACGTCGCCGGCGTCGCCCAGGATGCTGTAAACCAATCCTTTGAGCCACATCCAGTTGTGCGTGAGCAACTGTTGAAGCGCCTCTTTATCACCGCGCTGCGCCGCACAGGCCAAAGCCGATTCGTTTTGTCTTACTCGCGTCGCCATCTCTTATCTTCATATATATAGATGCACGAGAAAGCAAGTTCATACACGATTTGTGCATTTTTTAGTGGGATTTTTTGGATGGGTCTTTCGGGGGGGAAAATGCCGGCTGCGGCAAAGCCGCAATGTTACTCGACCTGCAATAGCGACAAACTGGCCTGCGGCGTGCCTCCGTAAGCGCCCATATTCACGCGCCGGCCGTTTGGCTGTGATTCGGCGGTGAAGTCCGAATCCGGATCCCCGGCATCAATACAGGGGCTGGTTATCACGTCCTGGACCCACGCTTGGCCGCCTGGGTCCCATCGACCCGCCCGCGAACGCAGGTGGTAATCGCCCCGAATCCAGAAATCGTCGCCGGCATCTTCAAACGTTTCGTTCAGGCTCCAGAAGCCAGGCTCGACAAAATAAGGCGCCGCGTCGATGTTGCCCGTACCGGGCCAGCCGCCCTGGACGTCGCTGAAGGTTACTGCCGCCTGATCGCTCTCTATCTGAACGATGGCGGCGTCGAAGCCGTTATAGTACACGATAGAGTTGGTAACCGCAGGTTCGAGGCTGGAAATGCCGCACGCGCCGTTGGCGACGATGGTGCAGTTGGTTATCGTCGGTATGCCGCCGGAAATGCCGTACTGTCCATTTGCGGCGACGATACAGTTGGCGATCACGGGCCGGTTGTAGAGAACAATTCGTCCGCTCCGCATTACCTGCAGTTTGACGCCGGTATCGACATTTGAGGTGATGTCACAGTTCGTGATTGTCGGATTGCTGCCGTTGTGCAGTTCGATTCCGGCGGCCCCGTTATTCTCGATGCGGCACTTAGTGATTGTCGGTGACGAGCCTGCGCAGTAGATGCCTGTTGCCGCTCCGGAGATTGTGAAGCCGGCAAGTACACAATCTGCACCTTCACCGCTTGAAAACGTCACGACCTGATCGTCGCCGCTGAGGATCGTGGCCGCGACCACAGCCGGGTCATCGGGATCGACGGACCTGAGTGTCAGGTTCTTGCCGCCCAAACCGATATTTCCGTCGTAAACTCCCTCACTGACCACTATCTCGTCTCCGGAGTAAGCTTCGCCGATTGCATATCGAAATTGGTCGTATTTCCTGCCGCTGGTTACGTTCTCGACAGGCCCGTCAGGAGTCGAGAACGACGCCCTCACCAGTTCGATGCCGTCGCCGGTTCCCAGGTTGCGAGAATACTGCTTATCCACAGGATTGTTCCAGTGTTCGTGGACGCCTAAACTGGCCAGCCGGGTTCCGTCACCTTCGGGATCATATACCGTTCCCGACGGAGGGTTGCCGGCCGATGCGGCTTCGTGCAGGTAATTGTCCGGATTGCCGGTCACATCGGTTATGGCCTGATTCATGCCGTCTTCATGCCGCAGAAAATCCAATCCGACAGAATCGATGGCTACCGGATCCTGCGAGGCCAATATGCCGGAGAACCAGTCGTCGCCGTAAGACGCCCACTTCAGCACGTCGTTGCCCTGGTTCCTTGCCGGATACAGTCCGTCGATCATATACAGCAGTGTCTTTCCGCTCAGATGCCTGTGTCCGTTCAGATTGACGAGGCAGTTGTATGTGTTCATGCTCCTGGTTCTCCCGCCGTGGTTGTGCAAAGGCTCGGGCGTCCAGCCGCCGTTGTTGGAAACGGACGGAAAGCGAACCGATCCGAAGTGGTTCTTTGCACACAGCGTGACGCCAAACAGCGAGTGAGGTCTCAGCAGCGCCATGTTAATCAGGTATTTCGCGCCGGTAACGCATTGGGGCAGATATGCCGTGCCAGCCCTGGTGTGTAGCGGATTGTTCCTGTCATCGGCCGCTGCGCTGCGTCCGTTGCGCGCCAGTGTGCTCTTGACGACGAATTTGACGGCCAGAAATTCCGGGTTGGGATCACTCCTGATCTTGTCGTAAATGGGGTTGCCGATGTATCGGGACGCATCGTAAACGGTTATCGCCGAGCCTGGCACGCCGGCGACCTCGATAAGCTGCTTGAGAAGCGAGTGAACCGCGTGAGGGCTGGGATTGCCCACGCGTGGAGACCAGTTCCCGCCGCTGTTGTTTTCCTGGTTCATGTTAATCTTGACGGCGACTCTCTCTCCCCGCTGGTAGCCAATATCCCCGGAGCCTTTGGTGCTGTTGAAGTGACGAAACAGTGCATCCCACGAATCGGCATCGGTCGGCTGGCCCGTAAGCGTCTGGATAGTCCTGGAGATCATCACATCGACTGCATCCTGGTCGGTGTTGTCATCGTCCCACCAACCGCCCGTGTTACCGTCCCAACTGGTTGCGCTTGGGTCGCGGACCCAGGCAACGCGCCCGGGATGAATCCCCTTTGCAACACCAATCGGGCTGTTAGGCGGCTCGCTCGGCACAAATGCCGCCGCAGCAGGCCTTTCTGCGGTCAAGCTCAAAGACAACCATACCGACATCAGGCCCAGGGCAATGCAGGTCGCCGCGATTACGTACCGTGACTGGCGAAGGAATTGCCTGGCCTTGCGGTAGGCTACGGCCGAGCCGATCAGCCCCGTAAGCCAGATCACAAAGCCGCTGGCAAGCGGTGCGGCGAAACGCTGGCACGGATACGTCGCCCGGGAGGGCTTGGGAATAACGCGGACCAGGAACCAGATCAGCGATACCAGCCCCGCAACAGGAAGTAGCCACATCAGCCAGAAGTACTTGCGTTTGCGTCCGAGGAGCTTGCCTGTCTTTGGGCACCGCCGCGGCGTTTGGCAAACTGGTGTAACGGTCTTTGTTCTTCTAAGGAACATTTCGCACCTCCGTAATCCCCCGGTTGCTGCCTTATTTTCTGTTTCCTGTCATTGTATATTATACTACCGTCGGCTGACGCTTGCAATGTCTGCCTGCTCCGAAAAACAACCGGGGCCTATACCGAATCAATCAGTATAGGCCCCGAACTAATACAACAACTAATCTCATTCCCACCAAAGCGGGAATCTAACTAGTCTCACATCAATTCTCCAAAGCAAGCGGAACTACTAGTCTTCATAAAACTTTACGTCATCGACCCAGAACTCACCCGGTGCATACGCAATATGGAAGGTGATGCTCGCAGGATCCACGTTGGCTTCCATTACACCAGTATTAACGGTGTACTCGGCCCACGTATCAGTCATGGTGAATTCCTGACTACCGTATCCTGACCACGGATCCGCTGCCAGTTCCGGCTTGAAATTGATGTTCATGGTGCCTTCTTTAGCCTTGAGGGAGGCCGAAAGAGTGTACGACTTGCCTGCTTCAAATACATGTCCGCCGTGCTGCAGACCGGCATCCCAGAAATTGGCGCCGGCTGAGTTCACCGTAACATGCAGACAAGAGCTTCCCTCGATCGGAGCCTCGGGAACCGCTGCGCCCACCAATTCCTGGACGACTTCCATAGCGGCGTCGCCATACGTACTCCAGCCAGCCCCGGACACGTCGTCTTCGAGACCTCCGTTGAACATAATATTAACAGGTCCTTCTGCCAGAGCAGCAGCAAATACAGCCGAACCGCCGTTGGCCACGTCGTTCAACAG
Source organism: Planctomycetes bacterium B3_Pla (assembly GCA_005223045.1). GTDB lineage: Bacteria > Planctomycetota > Phycisphaerae > Sedimentisphaerales > Anaerobacaceae > SG8-4. The sequence continues at coordinate 362,786 of NJBM01000002.1, forward strand.
CAGACGTGTTCCGTCGGCAAGAATTTCATGCAGTTCGACCGATGCTCCGCCGCCACCTTCCATCGTGATCGCTCTCAGGTCGTAGTAACCATCTACTTCGACCTCGAAGGCGGGCAGGTCCACATTGGAAGCTCCCTTCCACTCACCAGTCCTGCCGATTTCGATTCCGCCGATCCAGACAATCGTGCCGTCATCGCTGTTGGCGCCGATTTGGTGCATACCCGCGGTCAGATGGATGGAGCCGAGAATCTCAGTCCCGAAATCGTTATCGTCATCGCCGTCGGCCGGGTCCTGTGCCGGAACTTCGAGCGCATCAATGCCGGGGAACGACTTATCGTCGCCGAAAGCGCCGTTACCGGTATCACGCAGGTTGACGAACTCGTCGATTCGAGTCCCTTCTTCGACAGCGCCGACTCCATTCAACAAACCGGTATCAAGGATCTCGATGAGCCCGTTGTAACCCCAACCGGCTGAATCCTGCGGCTTGAACGAATAGATCTGGAATCCAGAGACATCGCTCGTTGCCGCCCCAAGGTTCGCACTGGCCGGGACCAGAAGGGCAACGCCAAAGCTCCAGACCGGGCCGGCTACGACGTTTCCGTCGCCATCAACCTGATCAACACGCCAGTAGTGGGTTGCATCACTGGTAAGATCGGCGGGCACGTAAGTAGTCTCGGCCTGACGACCGCGATAGATGCCCGTGGCGTCGGAAGCATCTGCAGCGGCAACCGCAGCCGCGTCGAGTCCGAAATAGACATCCTGCTCGACAGCGCCATCACCGGCGTTCCACGACAGGGTCACACCGGAAGACGAAAGACCGCTCGCACCGTTGGCCGGATCAGGACTCCACGGAAGCGTCAAGTCGGCGCCCACGAGCCTGATCTCATCAACCGTCAGGGCACGGTTGTAGATATGCACGTAATCAATGTCACCATTGAAGAACGCTTCCGGGGTATTACCACCGCTGGCTCTGGCTCCGATAAACAGATTGTGGTCGCTCACGGAGACTGCACCGCTGTCCTCAATCTGGACATCCAGGATACCATTGATATAGACGGACCTGGTGCCGCCATCGGGATCGAAGACTGCCGCGACGTGAATCCACTCGTTAAGCGGAGGCACTATAGTACCCTGCGGATCATCCGCACCTGGAGTACCCCTTACCGTAAAGGTGAGGTTCTGGTTACCGCTGTGTCTGCGCAACTGCCAACCGAGACCGCTCTCACCGCGCGTGCCGGCAATCGCGTTGCCCCAGTCACCGCCCCAGCCACTCATGTTGACGAAGGCAGAAATACTAAAGGCGCCTGCCGGATGGAAGGCCGGGTCACCGCCGGCGTCCACGGCGTCGCCGTTTCCGTCCACGCTCAGTACGCCTCCGGCGATACTTGCATCGCCGAGCAGCGGGCCGTGATGGTCGTTACCGGAGGTATCGAGAGCTGAAAGAGTGCCGGCATCCTCATCAAACTCAAACTGTGCAATCAGATCCGGGAGACCGGACGGCGTGACCGCACCAAGCGTTGAGAAGCTCCAGACCGGACCGGTAACCGTTCCGGCGGGAGTAAACTCATCTACTCTCCAGTAGTAGGTCATGTCCGGATCAAGCGCGCCGGGATCATACGTCGTGCCCATCTGCATCATCGATACGGGCAGCAACACGGCCGGATCGGTGCCGTAGTTGACGTTGTGCATGATGGTGTCCTTGCCGGCCGTCCAGCTCAACTCGACACTGATGGCATTTGTGGCGCCGTCGGCCGGGACTGGGAAGTGAGCTTCCAGAGGCAACGTCGAAAAGCTCCAGACCGGACCTTCGGTCACGTTTCCATCGGCATCGACCTCATCGACTCGCCAGTTGTAAGTCACACCTGGATCCAGAACCGCGACCTGCAGTGTAAGGTCGGTTTCACCGAGCAGATCCGCATCGTCGATTGTCGCGTCAGTGCTCAGATATACTCTGTGCAAGACAGCCCCGTATCCCGCAGCCCACTCCAGCGCCGTCGCATCCGAATCAATGTCGCCATCTGCAGGATTCGGACTCCCGGCGGGCCCGTTGGGGATTTCGCCGCCTGTGAGAACATAGTTGTTAATCCATTCACTCATAACTTCGCCGCGCGGGTCGTCGTCTTGACCGGCTGTCTGGTAGAAAATGCCTAAGCGACCACCAGTAACCGTATTAACAACGATAACGGGATCCGCTCTTGTTCCAGCATCGTTTTGAGCAAGAATCAATTCCGGTACCCAATCGCCTTCAAGGGCATCAAGATGGAATGGGCGGTCCGTTTGGAAATCCTGTAAAGATGGTGCGACCGCAGCACCTTCGGCTGTAACATTAGCAGGAGTATTGTCGTCCCACATGTCAATGGCGCCATTGGCAATGTCCATCATATTCTGTAATCCACCTGCGGCATTATTATTTGTTCCACCACTATTGACGTAGAACATGTAGTCGCCGGTGTTAACAATGGTATTACCATCATCCAGGAATAATTCGGCTAATGAGCCATCAGGCTCTGCATTACCAGGTGGATAAATAGTATCTGGGAAATTTCCGCAAAGAATTAAAAGGTCTGATACACCATCACCTGTGTGGGCAATTACCCAATCTGCAAGGGCATCCTGTTGATCTGCTGCGAATTGCTCAACAGGAACAGCCGTTACGTTGTCAACAATTTCCTGCATTTCGCGGTCAGCCGCACCTTGCCCGAACCAGCCTGCTTGCGTTGAAATCGCTATGCCAGGATTTAGCCCGCCGCCAACAGTAAAGTCCACGTGCAGCAGCGCCGAATCGTCTCCCGGCCCGGCCTCGGCAACTCGATTACCCTCGGACGGATTGGCCGGGTCGTCGGTAATGATAAGCACCAGCGCATTGCCGCTTGCCCAACCGGCCTGGTTGACTATCTCCTGGATGACCGAGGCGATGTTCGTGGTCGTTTGGGCAGGGCCCTGATCGCCCACGTTTTCCCAATTCGCTGCGCTCCACTGCACCTGTGCTGCTGTTCTGGATCTGGTGGAAACGTCAAAGGTACCGGCACCCCCTTCGACAAACTGACCGGGATTGGGATTCAACTCACCCTCGATGATAAGATTGACGGGCAGTGAGCCGTCTTTGAGCTCATCGACCTGGAACCGCACCCATGCCTCGTTGATCGTGGCGCCCTGCGGGATATCGACTTGATAGCGCAAACCTATCAACTGCGGATCGCCCATACCGGTATCTTCATAGGGCATCTCAAGGTCGCTGCTGTCAGCGTCACCCTCGCCGAGCTTACCGGGATCGATGTCCTCTTCGGTATCATCAAACTCATCAGCGATCCGGACTTCGATGACGTCTCCGAAGGCGACGTTTGCACCGGCCAGACCGAGCACTACAAAAAAAGTTAATAGAACAAACAATTTTCTACACATGATACTTTCTCCTTCAATAATTTTGGATAGAACATTTAGTCCGGCGCTTTGGCCACACACCAAAACGCTCGTTGTTTACTGTGCGCATAGACCACCCTTCCTGGTTGTGCTTGTTACAAGCAACAAAGAATCTTCATAAAACCCTGTGCCTGCCAGAGAAAACTCGTAGCGGAACTTTGTCTTTCTCCTCCTACTCGGAAGCCGTGCTTAAACTGTAAGCTGGAATGCGATGATTTTACATACGACGAGGCATTTCCATCACTCCAACTCCATTCCCTCACCTGACACGCTCAAGCGGTTGCCCAGGAACTATGGATATTCTTGCACGCCAGAAAGCCAAAATCCATAAGAGCTATCTGAGTTCACTAACTTAATTTGTACCAAATCCTGCACACCTGCGTCAAGAAGAAAATCCCGAAATATGCCAATTATTGGCTTCATCCCCTCTGGCGAATCATATTGATCTTGACTGCACTGCTCACTATCCGACGACAGCGGCCGTCGCCGTAGCATCCTGGGTCAAGTCTGTGTAAATGCGCATGGTGCTGGAAACCAACGCGATGTCCATTGCTCTGCTAAGGAACACTACGCACCGGCAGGAAAGAATCCCCTATCCAGCCCCCTCCAAAAAACAATCGGGGCCTGTACCGAATCAATCAGCACAGGCCCTGAGCCGGTGCAAATCCTCGTATCATAGCCGCAGACTCTGCCCGTGCGACGGAGCATAGTCGCAGAACCGGCATAAGAAAGGGCCTGGGGGTGCGGTTAGCACCCCCAGGCCCGGAACATCATTCTATCAAGCCACAATACGTAATGGCCTGATCTATGCTTCTACTACTACGCTACGGAGCGGCAATCAGCTTGTTGACCGCGTCGAGGAAGATCGCCACGCCCTCGGGCGTGAGATTCATCTCACCTCGGCCAATTAGAGGATCCGCTGACTCTTGCGTGCCTGCGCCAAAGAACATACGCGGCCCACCGGCGATCTCGCCGGAACCAGCATAGTATTCCACTCCGGCCGGCCATTCGATGATCCACGCCGCGTCGGCGCCTGCCACTGTGGCAAGCAGTGTCCCGTTGCCCGGATCTATGGTGTCGATGAAGGAGATCATACCGACGGCTGCGTCTTGTGCCGCAACCAGGCCGTCCGCATCAATCGCCACACCGGCAAATACATCATCGCCGGGCGCCACAACGTTCATCAGAGCATCAACACTCGATATGCTGGTGGTATCCAGCCATTTCCAGCGGCTGCTCCTGACGATATGGGTGGAACTGAGGATGATGGGCGTTGTGACTGCGTTCCACTGGGCCGGCTCGTCGCCGTCATCGTAGTCACCGCTGTTGCTGTTGCGGCTGACAATGATCAGATCGGCGGCATTTAGAGCCGCAATCTTGTCATCATCGAGTTCGAGCCAGTTGCCTGTGGTGTAGTCAACTGTATAGCCTTCCGCTGCAAGCAGGTCCACCCAGGCTTCGTCATCCGGAGCGCCATCGCCATTGTCATCATAGCCATCCGAGACCCAGATGACATTACCGGCACCGCCGGCGGCCGGTGGACTCACGAGGTCTTTAATTTCCAGAGCAGACAACGCCTTATTGTAAAGCCGGACATCATCAAGCATACCATGGAAGAAACGATCGGTGTTCTGTGAATTGTTGCCAATCCAGAAGTTTTCGGGTTCGATGTTTATCTGCCCGGTAGCCTCGGTTGTAGCATCCAACACACCGTCAATGTAAATCCTTCCCTCGGCACCATCATACGTCCCGGCAAAGTGATGCCAGTCGCCGCCGGTGACGAGAGTGTTTCCATTGAACCAGCCATTGCCGCCGCCGGCTGAAGTACCCGAAAGACCGAAGTGGGTGGCATCGCCATCTCCACCACCACGACTGACTCGGTACGCCGAGTCACCTTTGGACAGGATGGCCTCCCAGGTGTTCTCAAACGCTACAACACTAAACCAGAAAGATATTGTAATCTCATCCCGGATCTCAAGCGAAGGACCGTTCCCACAGTCGAGGTAGTCGTCGCCGTCGAACGCCAGCGCTCCGCCTACAACACCATCCACCCACTGTGGTTCACCAACGAAAACGCCGTCGTTTCCATTTCCACTCGAATCAAGAGCTACGGTTCCAGCTCCCTCATCGAATGTCCAGTGGCCCACCGGTGCAGCAACGCCTAACAGCTCAACTTCGGCGATCTGCATACTGTTGGCGGTACCGGCATCTCTGACGGTCGGGAACATGACCTGATAGTACTTGTACGCAACAGCATTCGCGAACGTAATCGGCGTTGTGTTCATTGTGAAGCGTGGCCATTCCGCCTCCTGGGCGAAATCGACCACATCGCCGGCAGCAATCGGCTCGTATGGTCCGTCAATGCTCTCATTCGAGCCGGAAACTTCGTACGAAGCCGGGTCACGATTCGGTGAATCGTTGGCGGTGGTCAGGGTCAGGCCGGTGACCACGGTTGCGCCCATCGCAGGCTCAACCACAAAGCCGGTCGGCTCGACCTCACCCTTGAAGTGCAGATACTTGGTCGACACATCGTCGTCGATCGCTAACCCGGGATACTCGCCATCAGGCCAACCAGCAACACTACCGTCTCTGGGTTCATCCGGAACGCCTTTGACGACATCCCCAGGTGCGGTAACATCGACCAAATGGGGCTTGGCAAGTGCGAGGATCTCTGCGTCTGTCAGAGTCTTGTTATAGAGTCTGACTTCATCGATCAGAGATGTCATGATTCTGCCGTCATTGTGGTCTCTGCCGACACGAATCAGGCTGTCGAAGTTTGTAGGCTCATGCGGAGCAACATTGGTCGCCGTTTGCTCAATACCATTGAGATACAGCTTGCCCTGATCCGGTGAGATTGTCAGAGCGGCAAAGTACCATTCGCCGACGGGAAGCGCCAATCCTGAGGAAAACGACCAGTATACATCAGCACCCCACATATAACGCAGTTCAGTACCGTCGTGCTGTAAACCTAAGCAACCAGGTTCGGTGCCTCTGTGAGTCAAAATACCTGACCATCCGGCCGGCAACTCATCGTGCTTCACCCAACCCGTAACAGAAACGGTGTTGCTGACAATATTCAGAGGAGCCGCTGTCTGGATGTAGTCAAGATCAGCTATATCAATTGACACAGCGCCTCCGAACGGACCTGTGGCCCATTCCGGATTGCCCATAAACATACCGTGGTTGCTGTGACCCGACTGGTCAAGTGCTACGCTACCCTCGCCGGACTCGAAATCGTAGTAAATCAGGAGATCCGGATCTGTAATGGGTATGGGATTGAAGTACTTATCGGCATTTGCCGCGATATCCTCGGCCGAAAGGGCGGCGTCGTAAATCGCCACGCCGAAGATGTCTCCGTCGAAATTGTCGAAGGAGCCGCTGCCATCTTCACCCTGGGCGCCGTAGCCTATGCCGACAAGACCCGACAAGCTAATCGTTCTATCAACGCTGCCTTCAAGGGCGCCATTGACGTACAGGTCGGTCGTACCGGCAGCTTCGCTGGAAACGAAGGCCAGATGGGTGTACTCACCGGGTGAGGTGGCAACGCCGTAATCAAGATCTACGACGCCAAAGAGGGTTGCACCGTAGGTCCCGGTGTTGTTCCACTGCTCATACTTAATCCCTGCCTGTGTGTCGCCGAACTGTCTCCTGCCGATCAGGGCCATGCTGGCTTCCGTCTCATCAGGATTGCTCTTGACGATGAACTCGTAGGTCTGCTCGCCACCGTATGTGCCGATATCGTAGAGCCCGTCTTTGACAAAGGTGTCGAGATATGAAGCTCCAGTTACCGATACCGCCCAGTTATCAGTGTTCTGATCGGCGATTGTAAAGCTGGAGACAAAACCCAGGTGGATCTTGCCGTCGGCGGTGGTCACATCGACTTTCCAGTACCATGTAGTCCCACGATCGAGGGCCGCAGTCACGGCATAGCTGGTTTCGGCCTGCTGACTCAGCAGCACACTCGCATCGCCGGCCGCTACAAGGGCTTCATCTTTACCAAAATAGACATCGTTCTGAGTCGCCGTGTCGGCCGTCCAGCCAAGTGTGGGCGTGCCGCTTACGCCTGTAGCACCGTCGCTCGGTGTCGGATCGGAGGCTATCTCCGGATCGAGCGTTGTGAAGCTCCAGACCGGACCGGCAACCGTCCCGGTAGGAGTAAACTGATCGACCGCCCAGTAGTGGGTCGTGTCCGGGGCCAGCGCGCCGGGATCGTATGATGTGGTCATCAGCTTGCCTTTGAACGTAGTCATGTCGCGTGCCGCTATCGCTGCCTCGTCCGCGCCGAAATACACATCGTGCATAATAACAACCTTGCCGGCCGTCCAGCTAAGCTGGGCATCCAGCGGCTGCCACGTAGCACCGTCCTCCGGCGACGGGAAATGTGCCTCCAGCGGTATCGTCGTGAAGCTCCAGACATAACCCTCAATTACGGCCCCATCGGCGTCGGTTTCATCGACTCGCCAATAGTAGGTCGCACCGGGATCCAGGACGGCGACTTGCAGTGTCAGGTCGGTTTCGCCGACCAGGTCCGCTGCGTCGATTGTCTCGTCCGTGCTCAGATACACTGTGTGGGAGACGGCCGTCTTACCTGGGCTCCACTCAAGCGCTGTCACGTCTGCATCAACGGCACCATCTGCAGGAACTAGCGCCTTGGCCTTCATCAGACCGGGAGAGTAATCCGCCGGAGACAGAAACGCACCGTCGATAATCGTAAGCTCTGTGCCGATGCCAGGGCCTGTCCAGCCAACTGTCATACTGTCGCCGCCACCGCCTTCTTTCATTATTGACTCGATATAATACTTCTGACCGCCCACTAACGTAACAGGCGCCGACTGCTGCTCGGGGTACTTGTCCCACTCGAGGTAGGATGTCCATCCGGGTACCTCGGCAATCAGAGCTGCATTGGCCGGGTCATCATCGGTGCTCAGATACAGTTCCTCGAAGTCATCACCTGAAATCCAGAAGGTGTAATCACCGTCCTCAGGTGGATACAGAAAACCGCGAGCACGTGAGCCGTAGTTATCGGCCCAATCGAGCGGCCCGTCGAACGTGGCCAGCAATTCGCCATCGTCCGGGTTGTCCGGATAAGCGGCCTGGCCGGTGAGGTCACTCACGTTAACGCCGCCGATGTCCATCCAATACTCAAAGAGAATCTCGCCCGTCGGCTGGCCGACGGCATTCCCCACGAGGCCCAACATAAAAACAAAAGAAGTTAAAATTAACAATTTCTTACACATGATGCTTTCTCCTTCAAAAACTTTGGTAAGAACATTTAGTCTGGCGCTTCGGCAACACACCAAAACACCTGTTGTTCGCAATGTGCATAAACCTTCCTCGGTGGTTGTGCCTGTTGCAAACAACCTTCGCACAGGCGACAAAGAATCTTCACAATACCCTGCGCCTGCCAGAGAAAACTCGTAGCGGAACTTTGCCTTTCTCCTCCTGTTGGAAGCCGTGCTTAAACTGCAAGCTGGAATGCGATGAATCTACATACTACGAGGCATTTCCACCACTCCAACTCCGTTCCCTCACCTGACACGCTCAGGCGGTTGCCCAGGAACTATGGATATTCTTGCACGCAGAAAGCCAAAACCCATAAGAGCTATCTGAGTTCACTAACTTGTTTGTACCAAATGATCTGCATTTCCGTCAAGAAAAATATGCCCAAAATGAGCTTTTTTTGCTCAAATCATACAAAAAATCGACATGGTTCAAATCCCGCTCCAGCCGGTGTTCTTTCTGTCGATAAGGCCAAACTTTGCCGGAACGAGCTTTCAACCGCAAATGCCTATGATCCTTCGGTGTTTTCCGGTTCCGTGCCGGTATCGTCGTCGGTCTGTTCGGTATCGGGGCTTTGCTCGGGCTGCTCACCCGGAGCCTGATCTGATTCTTGCGGTGTTTCTGCGCTGTTGTCTGTTTGCGGAGGATCCTGCGTCACTTCAGCTTCCGGAGCCTCGGCTGCGGTCTCGGGCTGCCGGTCCTGCTGCTCATCTGAGGCGCCCGGCCCGGTATCGTCGGCCTTGCCTTCGTCGGTCGCCTGGGTTTCATCGGGTTTTTGTTGCAGTTTTCTGAATTGGTCCGCGTCGGCATCGGAAAGGACCTTCTCTGGCCCTGCCGGGACACTCTTGCGGTCCGATTCGGCCGCCTCCTCTTCGGCGGCCCATCTGACCCTGCGCAGACTCAAACCGATCTTACGGGCATCACTGTCAACCTTAAGGATCTTCACTTCGACTTCGTCGCCCACTGTGACAATGTCCTGGGGTTTATCAATCTTGTGGTCGGCAAGCTCGGAAATGTGCAGCAATCCCTCCAACTCCGTTTCAAGCTCAACAAACGCACCAAAATTGGTGAGCTTTGCCACTTTGCCTTTGATGATGTGCCCCGGGATATATTTATCCGGGATAGCACGCAGCCAGGGGTCTTCGGTCATCTGTTTTATGCCCAGCGATACCCGCCTTTTCTCTTCATTGACTTCAAGGACAATACATTTGACTTCCTGACCCTTTTGCAGGGCCTCGCCGGGATGGCTGTGCTTTCTCGTCCAGCTCAGGTCCGATATGTGGACCATTCCGTCGATGCCGGGCTCTATCTCCAGAAAAGCGCCGAAGTTGGCCACGCTTCGCACCTTGGCGGTCACAACTGCTCCTGCCGGGTATTTCTGAGAAGCTATCGCCCACGGATTAGTCTGGGTTTGCTTGAGACCCAATGAGATTTCCTGCTTTTCCTTGTTGACGCTCAAGACGACGACCTCTATTTCGTCTCCGAGATTGACCAGCTCGCCCGGATGCGCCAGTCGCCTGGTCCAGCTCATCTCGCTGATATGCACTAATCCCTCGATGCCGTCTTCAAGCCGGATAAAGACGCCGTAGTTCATTACGTTTACGACCTTGCCCTTGACCTTTGCTCCGATCGGGTAGCGATGTTCGACATCATCCCAGGGACTGGACGTCTTCTGCTTCAAACCCAGCGAAATTTTCTCGTGCTCTTTATCGACGCCGACGACAATGCACTCTATCTCCTGGTCAAGCTCGACAACTTCCGACGGGTGCGAAATTCTGCCCCAGCTCAAATCGGAGATATGCAGCAGGCCGTCCAGACCGCCCAAATCCACGAACACGCCGAAATCGGCGATGTTCTTGACAATCCCCTTTCGCAGTTGCCCGACTTCGATTTCCGTTAATATTTTTTCCTTACTGCTGCGGCGTTCTTCCTCTATGAGTTTACGCCTCGATATGACAATATTTCTGCCTTCGACGTCGATCTTGAGAATCGTGCAATTCACTTCCTTGCCGATGAACCTGCTGATATCGCCGGGCTTTCTGATGTCAACCTGCGAAGCCGGCAAGAAGACAGGCACTCCAATATCCACGAGCAAACCGCCCTTGATTCGCCTTATCACCTTGCCCTTGACAACGTCGCCCTCTTTTTTCGCATCGAGAATTGTCGCCCAGCCTCTAATAAGGTCGGCCTTGCGCTTGTTCAGCAGAACAAGGCCGCTTTCAGAATCCGTATCTTCAAGAAGAACGTCGATCTCTCTTCCCGGCTCTATTTCGTCAGGACCGTCAAACTCGCCCGCATCCACAATTCCTTCGCTTTTGAGGCCAACTTCCACAACAACGTCGTTGCCTATCTGCGATACGATTGTTCCTTTAAGAATAGTCCCGGGCAAACGCAGGTCCACCTTCGACTGCAGAGCTTCTTCCAGGAATTCATTTTCCTGTTCGCCGAACATCTCGCCGACCTGCTGATCGAGCTTATCTTCTGTCAATCCCAATTTGTTTACTATGTTTCGGTCAACCATAAAACCAAGTCCCTCTGTGGAGTCTGCTTTCCTGACTTATCGGCGCCCCACATTTACGCCGACAAGCCTCTGTGCGTTACGGCACAAATACAAGCCCTTCGGTTAGTTATATAGAACAATCCACCTGCCCACGCAGCAAATGGAACGGACATTATAACAATATTTCGCCAAAATGCCACCATTAACATAAAGAAAATCCTAATTTTGCAGCAGCACGTTTGTTCACTTCGGGATGAGCTTTATACCTCATCCATCGCTGTGGTCGTAAACTTCCAAATTACTCACAAACTCGTTTATTATCCAATCAGGCGTCGATGCCCCCGCCGTAACGCCGGCCGTATTCTTGCCGGAAAGCACACTTTTGTCAAGTTCATCCCAGTTTTGCAGGTGAAACGTGTGCTCATTCACTCTCTCGCAAAGCTCCGCCAATCTCCGCGTGTTGGCGCTTTGAAGACCGCCGAGGACAAACATGATCTCCACCCGCCTGCAGAGCCGGACGGCAGATTCCTGCCTTTTTATCGCCTCCCTGCACAAAGTGTTGATCACTTTCAACTCGCTAAAGTTCCTGCGTCCGATAGCGCCCAACATCCTGCCGACGTATTCCGGATTTTGAGTAGTCTGACAAACCACTCCCAGCCTGGCATTTGAGGGCAGCTTATGCAAATCCGACTCGTCGGCAATAACAACAACGTCCTTGGCGCAGCCCACAACCGCCCGGATCTCGGGATGATTTTCCTCGCCGATAATTACAACCTTGTAGCCGTCTCCTTCAAGCTCGCTTGCTATGTGCTGCACCCTCTTGACCAGCACGCAAGTGGCATCGACAATATTGAGACCTTTTTCTTTCAGTCTGGATATCTGGTCGGGGGCGGCGCCATGAGAACGAATAAGAACTGTCCCGGAGTGAATTTCTTCCACCTTGGCGACGGTCTTTAGCCCGCTCTTTGCCAGCCGGTCCACCACGTCTTTGTTGTGAATGATGGGGCCAAGGCTATAAACATCATCTTCTTCGGCCAGAATTCCTTCAGCGACGCTGATGGCATTTCTGACGCCATGACAGAACCCACATTTTTCCGCAACCAAAACTTTCATAATATCCATACACCAAAGCACAACAAGTTCCAAGTGCCGATTTGGGACAGTTTACGGCAAAATTCGAGCAGAATCCACTAAAACTTTCCTGTCCGGGAAAAGCCGGCGGAAAGACGCCGATATTTTGTAAAGTTTATTGTTGACGGGTAAAAGCAAATCGGTTTTATTTTATGATCGAGGTTGAGAAAGCCGGGTTTGCCGGCCCGTGGCGACCCGTAATTGTGTGCCGAGTATTTTAGGGAAGGTCAAAAGGATATTTCAATTTTCTTGGAAAGGAATTGAATCATGCGAACTGTCAAAATTTCAGCAATTTGCGTCATGTGCGCCTCTGTCCTGCTGATAACCGGCTGCAACGGGACTCAGGACCTGCGGATCCAAAACGAAAGACAGCAGGCGCTTATAGACCAGCTCCAGTCCGAGCTGGCGGCTAACAGTCTGGAGCTTGGGAAAGTGAAAAGACAGCTTGCCGCGGCCCAGCAGGCGGGCAACATCGACGCAGAGACCCTACAGCAGAAGCTTGCCGCACTTGAAGCGGATCGAGCCAAGCTGCTGGAGCAGATTGCTGAGATGCAACAGAAGCTGCTGTTCGGAGGAGCGGCACTGCCGGTGGAACTGACTACTTTGCTGGAAGACTTTGCCAAAGACAATGACATGGTTACATACGACGCGAGCAGGGGCATTGTGAAATTCAAGAGCGATCTGCTCTTCGAGAGAGGCAGCGACAAAGTGGCGTCCTCGGCAGTGGCGGCCGTCAAAGCGCTTTCCGCAATTCTAAACTCCGAGCAAGCCAGGAAATTCGATGTCATAATAGCCGGTCACACGGACGATATGCGCATCGCCAGAGCTGACACGAAGGCGAAGCATCCCACCAACTGGCACCTCTCGGTTCACCGGGCGATATCCGTAAAGGATGTGATGGAGAGCAGCAATATGGAGCCAAAACGAATGAGCGTGCGAGGTTTTGGCGAGTACAGGCCGATAGCGGAGAATCTGCCCGGCAAGAAAGGGAATCCGCAAAACAGACGAGTGGAAATCTTCATTGTCCCCAAGGGAATGTAAGGGGATTGTCGATTTGCGATTTGACGATCGGCAATCGAAAAGAAAATCGAAAATGCTGTTTTATGGCAGAGCGCACTTTAATCATTGTCAAGCCGGACGCCGTGCAGCGGCATTTAGCCGGTCGGATAATCGAGAGGTTTGAAAGTAAGGGCCTGAAGCTTGTTGCGGCCAAGCTTATGCAGATCTCGGAAGAGCTGGCCCGCCGGCATTACGCAGCTCACAAAGACAAACCGTTTTTTGAACGAGCGGTCAAATTTATGGCCTCGTCACCATCGCTCGTGATGATCTGGCAGGCCGACGGCATAGTTGATATTGTGCGCAAGATGATCGGCAGCACTTTTGGCTATGAGGCGCAACCCGGCACCATTCGCGGAGACTTTGGCTGCTCCCAGAGATACAATCTGATCCACGGCTCGGACAGCCCGGAATCGGCTCGGAACGAAATCAAGATGTTCTTCACGCCCGATGAGATAGTCGATTATGACCTTGCGGACGCCGGCTGGCTGTACAGCACGAGAATTGGTCCGAAAAAATAGTGCAGCGTTTAGCGTATAGGCTCTTATCCGCTAAACGCTAAACGCTATCCGCTATATGCTATAATTGGCCTGCACCGCGAATATGCATTTCTCAAACTTGTTCTTGACAGAGAGGGTCCTAAAAGCTATAATAGTAACTACCGGGGTGGATACCGGCGTGTTGAGGGAGATATTGCACGTTTGCCCGCCAGCGTAGTGGGGAGTGGTATATAGCACATGGACGGATCCAAAAACACAATTGTTACTTTGACCAAGGGGAAGGCTGATGGAAGGTGTAGCAAGAAAACTCAAAAGGCGGTATTTTAGGAAGGCTATCATATATTTCCTGACGTGTTGCCTGATCCTGAACACGTCGCTGCCGGCCGTGCTGGCTCTCGAATCGGGGAATATCATCAACTCTTCCGGCATTATTGGCACGCCCACGTGGGGTGACCACACAATCATAGACACCGACCACGGAGCAATCATCAACTGGAACAATTTCAACACAAGCGGCACGCAGTCTGTCGGATTCAACCAGTACAAGAGCGGGATTTTGAGCAGCAACTCGGCAGTGCTCAACCGGATAACCTCCGGGACGGTTCCAACGGAGTTTAACGGCGCCCTGAACGCTAATGGCCGGGTATTTATTGTTAATCCGGCCGGAATCATCTTCGGCGCCGGCTCGACCATCAACGTCACGCAGTTGGTCGCCTCCGGCCTGAACATGTCCAACGACGCATTCAACGCCGTCCTGGATGAGCACAGCGGCCAGATGGAATTCTCGGGCGGCAACGGGAAAGTGACAAACAGCGGCTCAATCCGGGCCGACAGCGTCTATCTTGTAGGCTCGAAGGTCAACAATCAAGGCATAATCAGAGCTCAGAACGGATTGATTGTAATGGCTGCCGGCGATCACGTGTTTCTTGCACAGGATGGCAGCAACGTCGCGGTCCAGCTCGACGCAGATCCCGGGGATACGGTTCCCGACGTTCAGAACAGCAGCGTAATCAACGCCACCGGCGGAACAGTAGTCCTTGCCGCCGGGGACACCTTTTCCAGGGCCATCAACAACGTTGGCACGATCAGCGCATTGGGCGGTACAGTAACGGCCCGGGCCGCACGCATCGAGAACAATGGTATCATTAATGTCAGCAGCGGCACCGATGGAGGCAACATAAACATCACCGGGATCGAGGAAGTGGTCTTTGATCCTGATGTCCCGACGGGCAGCGCCGTGGCCGAAGCCGGACCTGACGGAAACGGCGGAACGATAACCATAGAATCCGAGGGTACGGTCACTATCGGTGAGAACGCCAGGATCTCGGCGGCCGGCGGCAGCAACTCAGGCGACGGCGGAGTTGTGAAAATCACCGGCGAGCACTTTTCAATCACCGGCGGGATTGACGCTTCTCCTCGCAATAAAGATTACGAAGCGGGCAGGTTGGAGATACATGCTCCGACCGTCAATATCCTGGACGGAGCAGGAACAGGCGCCCTGGACACCGTTTACGAGCAGGATTTCGAGACCCTCTCGGACAAAGGAACGGGCCTTGCAATCTATGCAGAGAAAGACATTGTTGTATCCGATATCCTCGACGGCGAAATCAAGGGCCGCTTCGGGAACATCGAGCTTCACGCTACGGGTGCAGGCAGTTCGGTTTCGTTCGAGGACACGAGCGATACAATAAGCACCACTCTTGGCGATATCATTATCGAAGCGGGCGGGGCCGGCATCGACATCGGCAATCTTCAGACCGCCAAAGACTTATCCGATATTCAACCCACTCCCGGTCAAATCAGCCTGACGACCACCAACGGAGGCGACATAACCGCCGAGAATCTAATCATCAAAGACGGGTGGGGTCATGCCAAGATAAACGTTGACGCTTCCGGCGGCCTGACCGTCAACGGCGACGTTGTTGTTGGAAGAGACTCTGCGATACTTAATGTGCCGCTTACCTCAGAGGCACAGGCCATAATATCTCTAAGTGCCGGCAACGATGTCGTACTGCACGGCGACGTTCGTGCCGACGCTCAAGGCGCACACGAGGGCGCCGAAGGCGGCGTAAGCAAAGCTTATATAGCGATTACTTCGGGCACAAACGACATGTTGACCGGAGATGTGACCATAAACGGAGACCTGGTCGCTACGGCCGCAGCCACCGACCAGGGAACATCCGAGGCGACAATCGAGATAGATGCATGGGGCCTTGTTCACTGGGGGCCTGAAGCCGCAGATCCCGTGGCCGAGGCCGACGCCTGGACGGTTCGTGTCGAGAGCAAAGAGTCCGCCATCGAGACAAACGAGGACGGCGACGTTGCGCAGATAATCGTCAACGAACAGGGCAACGTAGCGGGCCTGACCGGGCTGCCTGACCTTGTCGAAACACAGATGGATAATCCTGTCGAAGGCAACGTGCTGACCAACGACATTGACCCTGAAGGCGAGGCGCTGACGGCGACATTGGTTGACGGCCCTCTATACGCCAAATCGTTCACACTTGACGACGACGGCAGCTATAGCTATACGCCACAAGCAGGCTACGTCGGAACCGACAGCTTCACGTACACAGCCTCTGCCGGCGGAGAGACTACCGTCCCGGTTTTGGTAACGATTACCATAACCAACGACCTGCCCACGGCGATTAACGATATGACCTTAGCTACTATCAACACCGCCACTATTATCAACGTGCTGGCCAACGACATTGATCCGGACAAGGACCCGCTTAAGGTCAAATCGTTTTTCTACGAAGGCGCCGGAACTCTGGTGCTCAATGCGAACGGGACCTTCACTTACACGCCAGCCAAGGGCTTCGTAGGACAAGAGACTTTCACTTATAGGGCCACTGACGGCCAGATTGGCGACTATGTTATTCAAGCAAAGGTGACCGTTAGGGTCGGCCAGAGACCCGTGCCGTCTGAGTTCTATATGCCGGCCGGGCCGGGTCCGGACAAAACAGAAATAAGAGTTTCCGGTTGCCCGGCGTTGATGAAGTGGGCGGCCAAGGAGCTTGGTGTCGACAGAAAAAGGCTGGAGGTCTGGAGTGTGAACGGCCTGGCCTCCGCAAGAGGCATCCAGCCGTGCGACGCTTGCTCCGGTCTTCAGACGGCCGCCGCAATCCTCTCGGATCCCGATGGGACTCACATAGCCGCACTGGCGCAGGTCATAAATGAATTCGCTGCGAGTACCGCCCCGATGAGCGAGGAGCTGGCGTCATACATTGCAAACCGGGTCGCACGCGACTTTAAAGCCCGAAAAGACTATATGCTGGCTGGAGAATACTTCGGCGCTCTTGCCGATTATGTTACCATCCTGAACAGGCAAATGGGCTTCTCAGTCGAAGAATCGGTACAGATGACAACCGAGAAATACGTTGTTCCACTGGTTGAAAGCGGCAATGAAGGCGTCGCTTCCTACATGGCGGTGAGATTGGATGCTCTGAGTGTGTTTCTGACGGTCTTGACCTTGAACCAGGTAAATTAAAGGTTATCGATCGGTTTTTGATCGGCCCAAATAGACAATTTCACGTCAAATGACACAAGCGGCAGGATTGTTCCGACATATCCCGCCGCTTTTTCTATAGGCAAATCGCACATTTATTCCTTGACAAGTGAAGTCGTAAAAGGTATAATAGTTTTATAGAATTGGGACGAGTCATTCGAGGGAGTTTTTTTACACATTTGCCCGGCGGCGGAGTCGGGATGTACACACATAGCGTAAGGACGAGCCAAGGAAAACAGTTATTACTTTTACTTAGGGGATGGGCGATGGAAAGTGTAAGAAGAAAAGTCAAGGGGCGATACTTCAGGAAGGCCGTGATATATTTCCTGACGTTCTGCCTGACGTGGAACACGTGGCTGCCTGCTGTAATGGCTCTTGAATCTGGGAATATCACCAGTTCTTCCGGCATTATTGGCGATCCCACGTGGGGTGATCATACGATCATAGACACAGACCATGGAGCAATCATCGACTGGAGTAATTTCAACACCAGCGATGGCCAGATTGTCGAGTTCAATCAATATTTGGACGGCGACCTGAGCAGCATGTCGGCCGTACTGAACAGGATAACGTCCGGCAGCGCGACACAGTTTGACGGCGCACTTACCGCCAACGGCAGGATTTTCATTGTCAATCCCGCCGGAGTCTTGTTCGGCCCGACGGCAACCGTCGATGTCACGCTGTTGATCGCCTCAACTCTTAACATAGACAACGCGGATTTCTTGGCCGGCAATTATCTTTTCGCCGGAGACGGCATTGGCGAAGTCGCCAACTACGGCACAATCAACGCTGCTGAAGGCGCAGCCCTTATCGGCAAGAGAGTGCTCAATGCCGGCACTATAGTGGCAGGTCCGGGCGGGGCTGTCGTGATGGCCGCCGGCGACAGGGTGCTCCTCGGCGAGCCGGGCAGCAAGATCATTGTTGAAATGGACTCAGTCCCCGAAGGGATCGAGGGCATCGGAGACGTCATTAATGACGGTCAGATCACAGCCCCCGGAGGCACGGTAGTCCTTGCCGCGGGCGACATCTTCTCGGCGGCGCTTGATGTGCGAGTCGAAAGCGGCGTCGGCACGGTAGTGCAGAACGGCGTCATTAACGCAGACGGCATCGACGGCGACGGCGGAAGCGTCACCCTGACAGCAGGCGACAACGTCATACTCGCCACGGACAGTCTTACCACCGCCAACGGCGGTATCAGCAACGCCGGCGCCAACGGAGGCGAGGTCATAGCGTATGCCTCCGAGCTGTTTGTTAATACCGCAACGGTTGATTTCCAGACCGGCGCACGCATCGAGGTCAAGGGAGGTTCTCCTCCGCCTCCGGATCCCATACCCATAGATATAGAAGAGGGCGCCACCTTCGACGGCGGACTTGCAGAGATAAGCGGCGACCATCTCTTCTTCGACGGCGTTGTCGATGCGACCGCTACACCTTATGTTGTTCCCGATCCGGCAAATCCAGGAGAATTTATAACAATAACACCCGATGGCGGCACCTTGCATATCGACCCTGTGACTTTGACCCTTGCTGATGGTCCGATTCCCGACGAAGGCGCTGCAATGGACACTTTTTATGAAGAAGTTTTGGAAGGCTATTCGCAGACAGGAGTTGATACTCTCCTTGAAGGTGATTTTGACATCATCGTAGAACATATAACCGACGGAGAAATCACAGGCGGCAGCGGTGACATCGCACTTCGCACCGCTTATAACACCGGCGGCATTACGTTTCTGCCTGATGCACCGGGCGAGCCGGTTAGCACATCAATCGCCACCTCAGGCGGCGATATCTTAATGCTGGCCGGTGCCGGTGGTATCACAACCGGTGATCTGAGCACGTCGGAAAACGGCGGCAACCCGGGCAGAATAAGACTATTTACCAACAATCTCGGCAACATAGAAACAGGAGCCTTGACAGTTGACGGCGGCAATGAAGTCGAAGTTTCCATAATTGCCTCGGGCGACCTGGTGATTAACGGTGACGTTCTGACAAGTACCAACAAGGTTCCGGCCAACTTCGATAAGACGGGTACTGCCAACGTATGCCTTGTCTCCGAGAATGGCAGCGTGGATATTGACGGCGCGGTAGAAGTCCAGGCCCACGGCAAAGAAGCTACTGCTGCGAGCATTCACATCTGTGCCGAGACGACAGTAACCGTGGATACCGGAAACGGCCGTATCGAGGTCCTGGCCAATACTTCAGGTAACACCCCGGCGGATACTGCCGACGCTGAGCTAAAGATACATGCCGGCGAATTAGGCGGGATTTCCATAGTAAGGTCGGCAGGCGGTGACCCCGTTCGCGGAAGTGCCAAGACCGGCGGCTCAAGTATCGGCCCCATAGACTTGTCGGGTGTAGCCGGAGATAATTACGAAGAAACCGATGAAGACTCCCATCTGCTGATAGAGATCGCAGATGCCTGGCTGGCGGAATGTCCCGACTGTCCGGCTCCTCCGGTTATTCCTCCGCCGATAGAGCCCGACCCGATAGCGCTGCCCGATTTCGACGAAACACACATGGGCGATCCTGTTACGGGCAACGTACTGACTAACGACGACGAGTCGTTCACGGTAGCATCCAACACGGACCCCAGTCACGGTACGGTGGAGATAGATGAAGCCGAAGGCAACTACACCTATACGCCGGATGAAGGTTACGTCGGCGACGACACCTTCACGTACACGGCCACCGACGGGGAATTCACCAGCGAACCGATTACAGTCACTATCACCATGACCAACACTCCGCCGGCGCTGGGTGATGATGTGCTGGCGATCGCTTATGATGCCACAGTCGTCATCGACGTTCTGGTCAACGATTCCGACCCGGATAATGACCTGTTCACAATAGTGGGATTCACCTACGAAGGTGCGGGGGAACTGGTGCTCAATGAGGACGGCACTTTCACCTATACGCCGAAGGCGGGTTTTGCCGGAGTGGATAGCTTCACATATTCGGTCACTGACGGTGAAATTGGCGCCGAGCCTGTTCAGACGACTGTGACGATTACGGTCGCTCCGCAGCCTGTACCGCTCAGTTTCCCGGTGGCGCCGGGACTCGAAAGAGTGGAATTAGGCACTTCGGGTTGTCCGGCCCTGGTTAAGTGGGCGGCGGCAGAACTCGGAGCCGACCAGGAAACAATCCAGATTTGGTTCGCAAACTCCCTGGCCTCCGGCAGAAACATACAGCCGTGCGATGCGTGCACAGGTCTCAAGGCGGCGGCAACAGTTCTACAGGATGACGACGGAACTCACCTGGCCGCTCTGGCAGCGGTCATCAGCGAGTTCGCATCGAGTGATGCACCGCCGAGCGAGGAACAGATGGCATCGATTGCCGATGCAATAGCCAATGACGTCGAAGGCAATATGCAATATGCCGCGGCTGGAGAATACCTTGACGCTCTGGCAGCGTATGTCGGGGTCCTGACCGGTGAGATGGGCCTCTCGGCGACCGAGGCGGTACAACTTGCTACGGACAACTATGTTGGACAATTAGCTGATGATGCCGATGCCGGCGTCGCCGCCTACGTGGCTACGCGGCTGGCTGAATTAGGAGGTTAGCAACAAGCAGGTTAACGCTTTAATTTTTCAAGTTTGAAGTTGCCGCCAGGGGCCGGCAGGCTATCCCCACCCCCGGCGGCAACTCATTTTTTGGCTCTTCCCCGGTCTTATCGGAGTTATTTCTCCGAATCCCGCTTTTTTGCTCAATTCCGTTTGGATTTGACAATTGCTCTACTATACTTTATATAGTGCGTTGTAGAAATAGGAGGCGGTTCCGATAATCACATCGGCACCGGCCTTGAGAGTTTCATATCAAATGAAGGGGAAGGAATGGGCATTCAAAATCTCTCGGAAGATGTTCTCTTAATTACGTTGCCGCGGCAGCCGCAATATGGCGATGAGCTTGAAGTGGTCAGCACCATGTTCGGTGATTCGTTTGACGGCGACGTGGTGATTGATTTTTCCGACGTTAAAATGCTGACTTCGGAAGTCATCAGCGGCCTGATGATGCTCGACAAGCTGCTCAGAAGGGCCGGCCGTCACCTCGTCTTGTGCAGCCTTCCTCCAATAATCAAACAGGTCTTCGTGCGCACGGGCCTGCTCACGGTCTTAGAGTTTGCCGACAACAGGTCCGACGCCTTGGCGAATCTGCAAAGCGGCAAAATGTCACAGGCCGGCGCCTGATCGTCATCTATGACGTAGCGAGTTTGCCTGGATTGTGAGTATGACACTCACGGTCCTTCCTGGACCCCTGTCGTCTTCACGTCCTCCTTGAAGCAGGGGCCTTTTTTGCAGCCCCCAAGACAATAACAGCCTGTCGGGCCCTCTACAAGTCTCACTCGTTTTTGTTGCCGCCACGGTCGCTCACACATCTTATCCTTCTCACTGAAGCACGTTTGACAGGGTACTTTTTGCAAAACAAGCTCTCCCCTTCGACGTTGTTCAGGGCAGGCTCTGAGCAACGTCGAAGGGAGCCAATTCAAATCCAATTTCAAGACCATATCGCCCCATTCTAGGCTGCCATTGGGATCGGCACAAAAAAAATGGAAAAAATATATTTTTCGACTTGACATAATGAGATAGTGTATTATACTTATAGTATATTAGAGCAATGGAAGTATGATACAAGTAAAAAGGCAAAAGCGAAGATAACTGGATTCCCGCTTTCGCGGGAATGACAGAGGGCACGGGCAAGAGTGACGAAACGACATACGATATACGACATGCGACATACGAGTCACGGAGATGATTGATGATTGAGTTTGGCTTAGACGTTAAGAGCGGGGTTCCGTTCCACAGGCAGATAGTGGACCAGATCAAGTACGGCATTGCTTCCGGGCGATTGCTGCCGGGTGAACAACTGCCTACGGTCCGCGAATTGGCGGTGCATCTGCAGGTCAACCCGAATACCGTTCGCAAGGGCTATTCGGAGCTGGAGATATTGGGGATACTGAATACTCAACAGGGGACCGGCACTTTTGTCGGCAAGCGGCAAGTCGAGATCGGCGAGACCGAGAAAGAAGAAATGCTCAAGCAAATTTGCAGTGAGCTGGTTGCGCGAGGCAATCAGTACGGCTTCACATTAGAGGAAATCGTGGCACACTTGCAAAGGAGAATAGAAAATGGCGACCAAGAAAGAACAGACGTCGAAACTCACCCATGAGTACGAGGAGAGTGTTCGGGCACAGACCAGGGATGCGAATATCAACTGGGTTGACGTTAAGGAGCCGACCATCAATTGGGTGGCGTTGCTTGTGGCGACGGTGGTGGCCCTGGCTGGTTCGTTCGTGAACAGGCTTGCAGCCGGCGACTGGCTCGAGATAAATACTGCCGTGGCGGTGATTACAGTGCTGGCAAGTGCGTCATGTCTGTTCTCGATCAAAATCGCAATGCATTGGGAGCGAGTCATCGTGCTGCGATTAGGGAATTTCAACCGGCTCACAGGGCCGGGGCTGTTTTTTGTCATTCCCATCATAGAGACGCTGGCGCAGGTTGTTGATATGCGCATCCGTTCGACTGATTTTAGCTCCGAGTCCACCCTGACCAAGGATACAGTCCCGGTGGACGTCGATGCGATCTGTTTCTGGATGGTGTGGGACGCCAAAAAGGCGATTCTGGAGGTGCAGAACTTCTATCTGGCGATTGTCCTGTCGGCTCAGACTGCGCTGCGGGATATTATCGGAACGCACGAGCTGGGCGAGCTGCTGACGCACCGCGAGCAGCTTGGCAACAGGCTGCGGGAGATTCTGGACGAGAAAACCAATCCCTGGGGAATCACCGTCCAGTCCGTCGAGATTCGTGACATTATAATCCCCAGGGCGCTGGAGGACGCCATGTCCAAACAGGCCCAGGCCGAGCGGGAACGGCAGGCCAGGATCATCCTCGGGACCGCCGAGACCGAGATCGCGGAGAAATTCGCCCAGGCGGCCAAGCAGTACGAATCCAATCCCGGCGCAATGCACCTTCGTGGGATGAACATGTTATTCGAGGGTCTGAAGGAGAAAGGCTCGATGATTATTGTCCCCAGCTCCGCGCTGGAGACTATGAATCTCGGGGCCATAGGGGGCCTGACCGCACTTGGCCAGGCCAGGAACATCGATGAGCAAGAGCAACCTTAAGCCTGAGCAGGACATAGCGCCAGAGGACTATGTGCAAACGTGTTTGTATCATCAAACTTGCAAATGAGAATGGTCCGGGCCGGCAAGTGCAGCATTGGAACAAATGAAGAATATATCGGTCAATGATGAGACTTTTTCGATTCGTCCCGCCGAAGAGAGTGACGCCAAATCTCTCGCCGATTTGGGCGCCCGTACATTTGCTGATGCTTACTCGTCTATCCTGCCTGCAGAAGATCTCGGTGCTTATCTTCGTCAGGCGTTTAGTGTCGAACGAATGGTCGAGGATATTACGAGCACGGAGGTGCTGCTTTTTGTCGCTTCAACCTCAGAAGCCGTTTGTGCATATATAAAACTCCAGCCGACAACTGCTCCGGAGCCTGTTGAGGTGATAAATCCAATCGAACTGATGCGCTTGTACATACTCAGCGACAGGCAGGGCTGCGGCATAGGCACGGCCCTGATGGATGCTGCGTTCGCGGCTGCCAGAGACAGGGCATACACAACCTGCTGGCTGAAAGTATGGGAGGGAAATCGCAAAGCAATCGGTTTCTATAAGAGCAAAGGTTTTTCCCAGATCGGCAATCAAGCATATCCGGTTGGAAACGTTTGCCGGAACGTTATTCTGATGGTTTGCCCTCTCTGAGGATGAATGCCCGTCAGACTTAGAGCCTCCGACAAAATTGGAGAACTTTCGTGTTCAGGCCCCAAAAGGGTATTGACGGCCTCTGCGAGCCGTTTTCCGGTCTTTTTTCAGGCCTCGATGCTTGAGTCGTCTATTTTTGCCATTTTGCCTATTTTTCCCTTGTACATCCGGCAGAAGTTGTGTAATCTGGTATTTTGCAAAGGCGAGGGGATGTGATCCTTTGGACTCGGGATGTGGTACGGGCGAACGTATGAACATCGTTCGCGATTGGGCCGTCTACAATTATTTGTTTGGAGGATACGCTGATGATTACCTGTTCGAAACCCTTTCATTCGATCAAAACCGCCCCAACATACATTCTTTTGGCGGCGTCGATTGTAGTTCTGGCCGGTGCAACCGGTTTTGCCTCGAAACAAGTGCCGGGGTCCGCCAAAGCGACGGTTCTTGTGCTGGACGACTGCGACAGCGACAACAAAAACTCCACACCTCCGTATGGGGACGCGGTCTCACTGCTGGACTCCAAGGGCGAACTCGTCAGGCTGGTAACCCGGGGCCTGGCAATCGGACGCAATTGGAGCGGGTGCCGGGCCATCTCGGTATCTGAGGACGGCCGTTTCTTTGTGGTGTGCGAAGACGCGGTAAACCAGACAAGCGTTTACGAAACGTCCACCGGCCGAAAGATATGGTCCCTGTCGGGCCTGTTCCGATCAGCGGTCTTCGCAAAGGGTCTGGTGTACGCCCTGGCCCGGGACAGCGTTTACGCCATAGACAACACGGGGACCATTGTCAAACATTCCAGGACTGGCAGCGGGATCGATATTGCCTTTGACTCATCTCGAAATTGCCTCTGGATTGTCGGCACGAACGTCAAGAAGTGCAATCTGGATCTTGAGATTCTGATGAAGGCCGATCCCATCAGGGGCGGCGGCGGAGCTTTCTCAGTTGATATCAATGCCGATGGTTCGATCTGGGTCGCTGCGCAGTACATGCGATCCAGGCCCCCAAGAGACGGCAGCGAGAACGGATTGCTGAAAATATCGCCGGAAGGCAGACTCCTGAAGACCATTGAAGTGGAATTCTCACCACAGCGTGTGCGGGCAGACAGGTCCGACGGCAGCGTGTGGACTACCGGCAGCATACTCCATCGAGACTATTCAAGAATTGGCGACGTGTGGCCGGAAACCTTAACGGAATTGGATGCGTTGACTAATATTGGAATACGAAGATACACCCGCAAGTATGACTCCGACGGCAACTTGCTGGTCAGCTTAACGGATGGCGGCGCCTCAATCGACCTGGATCCGTCGGACGGCTCGGTCTGGATTGCGGGCAAGAGCAGTATATCGCACTGTTCCCGCACGGGCGCAAACCTCGCTACATACACCGGCGTCACCGGCAACCAAAAGTGGCTCGCCGTCGTCCCGTGCAAAAACGCAGGCTAACCATCATCGATAATCGTAATTGTCCTGGTGTTTCGCCCGTGCCGGCGTGTGGCAGCCTCATCCCGATTGACTTCCATCGGGATGGGGATGGTGGGTCTGCATTTGGAGCTTTGCCATCCCCAAGCTGCGCTTGAGGCTGCCACCTGGCGGATCGAAAAAACTGCAACCGAACCATCTACAGTTAATATTTTCCAAAATAATTAGTCATAACGCCTTAGCTCTTCCATCTCCGTAAGCACTTGCGTCAAAGAGAATTAGCCTCTCTGTGTCACCGTCCCATAATAGAATTTTGCGAAAAATGGAAAAAAAGTGTTCTTGTGTATTGACTTGGTGGGCAAGAGTGGTATAATTCCCCACTTGAAACTGGTTAAGTGGGGCTTATGCCATGCTATTGTTAACAGGTGAATACCAGCACGTTGTCGACAGCAAGAGCAGAGTCCTCATCTCGACCAAGCTCAGAAGTCAGATCGACGTCGATGAGCACGGCAGCAACTTCTACCTTGTCCTCGGCGCCAACGGCATACTTTGCCTGTACCCTGAGAAATATTTCGAGCAAATCGCTCTTGCCGTTGGGCCCGGGGCGACAGCGCCGGATGAGGCCGTGGCGTTCGAGCGAATAAGTTTTGCTTTGGCCAGCAAGGTCGAGCTGGACGGCCAGGGCAGGCTGCTCCTGAACGAAAGATTGCGAAAGAGAGCAGGATTGAAAGATCAGATTACGCTCGTCGGCGTCAGGGACCACATCGAGTTGTGGAACAACGAAAGCTGGGAGCAGTACCTTACGGACCACATGGCCCAGTACCAGAAACAAATGTCGCAGGCACGGCAGGTTGTCCTGCAGAAACACAACGAAGAACTTTGAGATCTGGAGACAAGACGAAATGATTGGAACGGATTCGAACCATTGCAGGATTGTAGCTGAAAGTCTCGCCGGGAGTAGAGGGGTGGACGAAAAAACCTTTGCCGCGATGGCAATTCTCGATGAGAGGCTTCAACGATTGAAGAAACTCGACGAAATGTTCTCCGGCGTGGCATTTTCGCAGGCGGTAGAGCAACTTCGGACTCAAGAAAACGTAATACCTGTAGGGTGATTCTATAGCGTGTTCTGCTTACTGAGTGCGTGAAGTCCTAAATGTGTCGGCACGCAATAATATACACGACATACGATATACGATATACGACATACGAGCAAAGTGAATGGTTCGACAGTAGAACATATTCCGGTTCTTGCCGAGACGTTGGCCGAGCAGATAAGCCTGCCACCGGATGGTGTGATGGTCGATGTGACCATAGGACAGGGAGGTCACAGTCTTCTGTTCGGCAAAACTTTGGGCCCTGAGGCAGTTATCGTCGGTTTTGATGTTGATAATAACGCTGTCCGAAGGGCCCAGAGCATTTTAGAGGAGCTTGCCTGTAAGGTCATTCCGGTCAACTCGAACTTCTCGCAGATCACCGAGCAGCTCGGCGACCGGGGCATAGACAAAGTGGATTTTGTTCTGGCGGATCTGGGTGTTAGCTCGGCGCAGCTCGCAGATGCCGATTTTGGGCTTAGTTTCCAGTCAAATATGCCTCTTGATATGAGAATTGATAAAAGATTAAAGCGTACCGCTGCCGATATAGTTAATAAGGAGGATGAAAAATCGCTGGCCGATCTGATTTACAAATTCGGTCAGGACAGGGCCTCGCGACGGATCGCGCGCTTTATCGTGCGGCAGCGCAAGACTGAGCCGATCACTACAACGGACCGGCTGGCGCAGATAGTTTGCAGGGCACTGGGAAGAAAGAAGCCGGGCAAAAGAAGCAGGATACACCCGGCGACAAGAACGTTTCAGGCGCTGAGAATCGCAGTCAACAACGAGCTGGAGAATCTCAAGCAACTGCTCGCTTCGGTGCCTGGGCTGCTAAACAAAGACGGCTATGTGGCAATTATCAGCTTTCAGAGTCTTGAAGACAGATTGGTTAAGAACGATTTTAAGCAGAATGCAAGCGCCGGGGTTTACAAAATACTCACTAAGAAGCCGATTGTGCCGACACGGGACGAGATCAGGGCGAACCGGCGGGCAAGAAGTGCAAAACTGAGAATTGCACAAAAACAGTAACGTCGCTGCGCATTGCACGAAAAGAAAATGGGGTTTCATCATGACTTCAGATGCAAAGGTTGGATTGTTATTGGGTTTGGTATTCATTTTCGTGATTGCGTTTGTGATTAACGGGCTGCCTTCCTTTCGCAACGCCACGAACAGCAATGAGCTGACCACGAACATGGTCAGCTCGCAGAATGACACGCTCGGCATCGGGACCATGGAACGAAAAGTGCAGGAGGGTTTCGATTGGACCGGGCAGGCTATCGAAGACCCGGTCCAGGAAGTCCGGCCCACCGCAGAGAACAACGAAAAAGTTCGCTTTGAAATGCAGATTCCGGATGACATTGCCGTTTTGGCAGATGCTTCGAGTGAGGAAGCTCCGGTTCAAATCGAGCTGGCCGCGACTGAAACAGCCAAGCCGGTTGTGCCGGAGCCTGTCACCCCGAAGAAAACAGAGATCAAGAGACCCACATCGCCCAAACCGGCTGCACCGAAAGTCTATGTTGTTCAGGACGGCGATAATCTGGCTGAGATAGCCAAAAAGTTTTATGGGTCGGAGGAAGGCAACAAGAGAGCGAATATCGAGAGGATATTCGAGGCGAATCGCAAACTGCTCAAATCAATCGATGAGATTGTCGTCGGACAGAAACTTGTCGTGCCGGCTTTGAAGGCTCCGGGGAAAAACACGAGCGCCGTTTCAGGCTCCCTGTTCGAGGTGGCAAAGTCTATAGGACGCAAATATCACCCGACCAATAAGCCCAAAGCAAAGCAAGGTAGGCAGTACGTAGTGCAGGAAGACGATAACCTGTGGCGCATTGCCGTCGAGCAGCTCGGCGACGGCAGCAGATATAAAGAGATAAGCAAACTGAATGCAGGCGTTTTGAAAGACGACGAAAGTCTCTCTATCGGGATGAGCCTGACATTACCGGCTCGATAGGGCTGTGTCGATTGCCGATCGTCGATTTTTGATTGAGCAGTCGGCAATCGAAAATCGAAAATCCGAAATCAGTCGTTGAGCATTTACAATGTCTCAATTCCGTTTTGTTCTTGTTACCTTTTCTTTTACGGCCGTTCTGATTTTTGCCGTATATCTGCGCGGCGCCAACAATCGCATCTTCTTTGAGCTTTGCGAGCAAAACGCCGAGCTGAGCCAATTGAAACAGGAGCTTGGCGCCAAGCAGTTGGTGCTTGAAGGTTTGCTAAGTCCCGCGGCGATCTCACGGCGTCTTAAAGAATTGAGAATTGAGAATTGAGAATTGAGAATTGAGAATTCTACATTCTAAAATGAGAAACGTTCGACTTACTATTGTTTTTTCGTTGCTTCTGATTTTGTCATTTCTGGCATTGGGCGGGCGGTGTCTTTACCTTCAGTCGGTCAGGAACGACCATTACGTCGAGGCCTGCCTCAAACAGCAGCGGGCGTACAGGCGCCGGCAGCCTCAGCGGGGCGTTATTCTTGACGGCCGGGGCAGGGTTCTCGCCGCAAGCAACAAAATCCAGATCATCAAAGCTGAGCCTCGAATAATAGATGACCCCAAGGAAGTCTCAAGCGAGCTTGCCCCGATAATCGATATGGGCGCACACGAAATCTGCAAATTGATTATGGACAGAAAGGATTCGGGCCACGTAAGTATCAAGACCGGCGCCGATCCACGTGAGTGCAGTCTGGCCGGAAGAGTTCATCACGGCATTGGGGTTGAGTCAAACTGGCAAAGACATTATCCGATGGGGCGCCTGGTTGCAAATGTTATCGGTTTCACGGATCCTTACGGCCGGGGCCTGGAAGGTATCGAGCTGAAATACGACGAAGCGCTCAGCGGCTCGGCCGCCCGGAACATATTCTTTGTGGATAAAAGACGCCGGCCCATTCTGCCGAAAGAACAGGAAGGCACCATGTCCAACGGCGTC
This sequence comes from Planctomycetes bacterium B3_Pla, assembly GCA_005223045.1. Taxonomy (GTDB): domain Bacteria; phylum Planctomycetota; class Phycisphaerae; order Sedimentisphaerales; family Anaerobacaceae; genus SG8-4. Next base: position 392,373 of record NJBM01000002.1, read on the forward strand.
GGAATCATCCTTACTATAGATTCGACCATCCAGCAATTTGTGCGGGACGAACTGATCAAGCGGTGCGAAGAGTACGAGGCCGAGTCCGCCGTGGCGATTGTAGCCGAGCCGAGAACCGGCGCGATTCTGGCTATGGTCTCGCTGCCCGATTTCGACCCGGCCAACGTTCGAACAACCGACCCGAACGATTTCCGCAGCCGGGCAATAACCGACTGGTACGAGCCGGGCAGTATCCTAAAGCCGATCGCCGTTGCGATTGCTCTTGATGCGGGCGTTGTCAATACGACCGAGAAAATATTCTGCGAAAACGGCGATTATCACGGCAAAGGCTTCGGGCGAATCGGGGAATACAGCAGGGGGTTCGGCAATCTGACCGTGCGTGAGATTCTAATCAACTCCAGCAATATCGGAATGGCCAAGATCGGACAAAGACTCGGCAAGAAAAGACTTTATGACGGGCTTAAGTTTTTTGGGTTCGGCACAAAAACGGGGGTCAAGCTGCCCGGTGAGGTCGGGGGTCTGCTGCGCCCCCCGCACGAGTGGACAGGCTACAGCGTTACCCGCATACCGTTCGGCCATGAGATTTGCGTAACCGCCATGCAATTGGTCCGAGGCTTCTGCATACTTGCCAACGGGGGCCGCCTGGTCCGCCCGTTTCTGGTCAGGGCAATTGTCGACGGTAACGGCAAGATCACCGAGCTAAAGCGCCCGTCGCCCCCGGTTGGCTATGTCATCAGGCCCGAGGTCGCCAGGTGGGTTGTGGGCGATGCTATGGTCGGCGTGGTCAATGAGGGGGGAGGCGAAAGAGCGCAGCTCGAAGAGTGGCAGGTGTTCGGCAAAACCGGGACGGCAAACATCGCAAGAAGTGACAGCCGAGGTTACTCGCACCGAGATTACGTTTCTTCCTTCATAGCCGGCGCGCCTGTGGAGGACCCTGCCGTCGTGGTCCTGGTTTCGATACGCAAGCCGAACCGCTCACTCGGCAAAGGCTATCTCGGCGGAATTGTTTCCGCCCCGGTAGCGGGCAGAATAATCAAGAATACCCTCAACTACCTCGGCGTAGAGCACAGCCGACCCAAAACGAGCCAGACAAAACTGGCGTTGCGATAAGTATCGGGCGACCGACGGGATGTCATTCCGAACGCACCGTAAGGCGTCCCTTAGGGGGAGCGAAGCGAAGCTGAGGAATCTGTTTTAATAGACCCCTCGACTGCGCTCGGCATGACAACACTGAGAAAGAAAGCAGCAACCTATTGATACAACCGTGACAGACTACCAGCCTAAGACTTGCGGATTGATCCTCAAACTTATATCGTCCCTTGTGTCAATTTTACCGTCCGGGCCGGGGCTGAAAATTTTCCTGTTCTCAACGTCAACGATATATTCATCACTATAGGCACGAGCCTTCAGGCTGACATCTCTGCCGAGCCGTTTGCTCAGAACGATCTGCAGAAGGTCATCCTGTACCATCAAGATGGTTCTTCCGTTTGACTTTCTATGTGATCTGGCCATCCGTATAAACCTTGAGCCGACAGGGTTGTAACATCTATAAAGCAAGGGAAGCGGCTCCCGGACCTGGAAGGTCACTGGCTCCATGCCGGGATAAATGGGCGGCCACACTGAGAGTCTCGCACTCGTTGCGGTTTCAATATCCTCCAGATTGTTGATACGGTCATCGTAAATATTCCTGTACAACCGCATCGTGGAATTTCTCTTGAGCAGTGGAGTCTTTCCAATAGCACTTTGGCCAATTCCCTTATTGATAATATCCTTCGTGAAAAGATATTCGAACAGTACGGAATTTCGCAGCGAAATTTGCTCGGCTGTGAGCGGCGTGAAGTGCCTTGCCAACAGTTCGACCGTTTCCCGCGAAGCTTCCGGGTTGTTCGCAATGGCATTTGCCGTCACGATGCCGTCGGCCATGGCTAAGTGGCAGACCAATTTGGCGATCAACAGCCGGGCGTTCAGGCTGAATTTTCTAAGTACCGAGTCCAGCTCGATCAACTCGGTCGTGAAGGCATGAATGTCGCCCTGTTCAGTTTGCAAGTGTGCGTAAGCCTGGTAAAGGTGGGCCAGCTCTACTAAGTTGCTCACACGCATAATTCTGACGTGGGCGCTTGGCCCGGTAAGGTCGGCTATTTCAGCAAACGCGTTCAACTGACTTATAGCGCCTCTGGCTTTTTTGGTTCTCGTCCAGGCCTGCTCTACATTTTTAGCATAGTAGCCGAGAGTCTCGGAGATTTCCGCAGACGTTCCTTCCGTCATGACGCCATGAATCTCATCTATAATGTCAACGTCCCCTTTCGTCAAGCCGATAGCGGGGGTGCCGGGAAGGCGCCAGTCTTCGTCTATCAGGGTCTTGAGGATCTCAAAGCTCTCGGCGTATTCGGCCGGTGCAGAGCGGAGGTCCGCGACCGTGTAATCATTCGGTATAGGCGGAGCATCAAGGCTCCACAGCAGGAAAAAGACACACATAAAGGGAATCGAAACAAGCACGCCGGCCAGCGCGATAGACTTGCCTTTTAGTTGGCCTCTGCTTCGCCGCACTCTGACAACACTGATAATCCCTATCACTATCGCCGGTATCCCGGCCAGCACAAAGAACAATAAACTCAAAATCCCCAACACCAGAGAGAGAATCGCCAGTTTGCTGATCCTTGACTCACCAGCTTCACATTTAATCTGCGCTTCACGGAGGCCGTTGCCTTGGTTGTCGCTCGATGTGCGCATATTACCGTCCTTGAGAATCCAACTGCAGGACCGTAGGATTTATTGGCAGCCAAATGTCGTCCTTCGTATTGGTTTTGCCGTCCGGCCCGGGACTGAATATCTTCTTGTTCTCGACGTCAACGATATATTCATCACTATAAGCACGAGCTTTCAGACTTACTTCTCTGCCAAGCCTCTTTTTCAGAACAATTTGCAGAAGATCAGCCTGAACCGATATGTTGGTGCTTTTCTCGGGGATAGTTTCGCGAGAGAATCCCAGCATGCCTGTATATAGTAAGCCGTGAGGATTGTAGCATCTGTAAACGAAAGACAGCAACGCGTGATCTTGAGCCGGATCGGGCTCATTAAAAGGATAGAAAGCCGGCCACACTGAAAGTATCGCACTCGCAGCCTCTCCGCTGTCGCGGTGTGCATTAAACCACTTATTGCAGCAGTTCCTATAGAAGCGCAGCGTTGAATTTGGTTTGAGAAGTAGGACCTTCCCGGCAGTGTTGGAAGCCAATCCATCCGAGAAGGCGCTCTTGAACATAAGATACCGTAACAGTACACCATTTCGTAGCGACATCTGTTCGCGTGTTAGAGGCACAAAATGCTTTGCCAGCAACTCAACTGTACTCATCGAAGTCCGCGTGTCGTTAACAATGGCATTGGCCGTAACCATGTTCTCGTGTATGCAGATCAGACAGGCCAATTTCGGCACAAACATCCTGACATTCACGCTCAGCTTTCTAAATACTGAGTCCAGCCCTATCAACTCAGCTACGAAGGCCTGGACATCCCCCCGTTCGGTCTTAAGACGTCCGTACACCTGGTAGAAACGAGCCAGCTCCAAAAAGTTGTTCACATACATTATCTTGCTATCAACACTTAGGTCGGTAAGATCGGCTATATCAGCAAAAGCATTCAGCCGCTTTATCACATCTCTGGTCCCCTGCATTCTCGCCCATGTCTTCTCTATGTCGTCGGCATAGAAGCCGAGAATCTCGGAGATTTCCGCTGAGTTTCCATCCTCGATGACCCCGCGGATTTCGGCACTCATATCGAGGTCATCTTCCGTCAAACCAATAGCTGGGGCGCCTGGAAGATCATGATCTTCATCTATCAGGGTCTTGAGGATTTCAAAGCTTTCGGCATATTCGGCCGGTGCAGAGCGGACGTCCGCGACCGTGTAATCATTCGGTATAGGCGGAGCATCAAGGCTCCACAGCAGGAAAAAGACACACATAAAGGGGATCGAAACAAGCACGCCAACCAGCGCGATAGACTTGCCTTTTAGTTGGCCTCTGCTTCGCCGCACTCTGACAACGCTGACAATCCCGATGACTATCGCCGGTATCCCAGCCAGCACAAAGAACAACAAACTCAAAATCCCCAACACAAGAGAGAGAATCGCCAGTCTGCTGATCTTTGACTCAAGGGGAACGTATCGGGAGCCTGCTTCGGCGGAGTCCCGGTCTTGTTCTTCGGTGGATTTGTTCATCTTGTTTCTCTTGTGAATCTATCTGCAGAACCGCCGGCTTCTTAGATTTTCAGTCGGGCTTCCATCGCAGGTCGTTTAGAGTCTGCGTTCTTACGAATTCTGCGTGACCGTCTACAAAGACGATATTACAGCCGTCGCCCTCGTGGTTCTCGGTGGTCAGGATTTCCGGGCCGCCTGCCTGGTTCCATCCCGGATATGTCTCAAAGAGCAGGACCGTGCCAGCCGGAGCGGCACCGTCGAATTCTTCCAGGTGCTTGTTGATGGCATAATTGCTGGGGCCTTCGGGCGCTCCTTTGCAGCGGAACATTTCGGGAGTAACCTCGACGTGCTCTATCAGTAGATCACACCATTTCTCCGGTGTGGGATTTTGGCCGTAATCGTTTGAGTAAATTAGCATTGCCTTGCTCAGGGCGACCATGTTCGTGCTGCAGACTATTCGGAATGCAAATTGTCTGGTCCGGGCCAGTGCGGGCATAAGAATCCCCATCATGATCGCCACTAAAGGCAGGCAAACCGGCGGCACGGCGATTCCAGCGATGGCAAGACCGCTGCCCTTTAGCCGGCCGGCACTTCCGCTAATCTTGACCAGGCTGACAATCCCAAGGATTATTGCCGGTATCGCCGTCAGGAAGCAGGTAAGGGGGCTAAGCAAACCAAGCACGAGCGAGGCAATAGCCAGGCCGCTGGTTTTGGCAGCCGGCGCCGGAGCTGCGTCTGCGGTCGTAACATTTGTCAGCGCCCAACTGCACGATCGGCACACTTGGGCGTCATCAGCATTTTCTGTTCCGCATTTTGGACAATACATTGTTTATTCTCCTTTCGATCTATTGTGTATTGCGTATTGAGTATTGCGTGATGCGTAGTGGCATTGCCCTTTTACGCAATACGCACAACGCGGCAAAAAAATCAAAGATCAAAATGTAAAATGCAAAATTCAGGAAGTCATCGCGGCTTGCCGCGATTCCGCTATTTTTATTTTTAATTTTTGATATTTGCATTTGCGTTGCCAATGTATCCGGCTTCGATGCAGAACTGGATGATGTCACGGGCCAAGGGTGCGGCGTCGCTTGAGCCGCGCTGGCCGCCTTCGACGACGACGGCGATTGCGATCTTGCGCGCCCCGCTGTCGACGGCAAAGCCTGCGAACCATGCGTGCTCCGGGTCCTCCGTCGAGCCGGTCTTGCCGTAAACTTTCACGTCCTGCTCGGCAAGAGTTGACAGGTAAGGTCCGAACTGCTTGTTCGCCGTTCCCTGGCTCTCGTTGACGACGGCACTCATTCCGTCGTAAATGACGGCCATCGTATCGGCCGAGATGCCAAGATCGATTCTTGAATTTAGAATTTGGAATCCTTCGACTTCGCTCAGGACATGTTTAGAATTTTGAATTCTCAATTCCCCCCTGTCGAGGACAAGCCGGGGCAGTCTGAACCATCCTTCGCGGGCGATGGCGGCAATTGCATTTGCCACCTGCAGCGGCGTGACACGCAGATCGCCCTGGCCTATGCCGAACCATCTTCTGTCACTCTTTCTCAGCACAGGCACGTCTTTGAAGCTCAGGAACTTGCCCGTGACAAAACCGCTCGATATCACGCCGGACGACTGTCGGAAATCTCTTGAGAATTTTGAATTCTCTCCCGGCGCGCCGGGACTCAATTCTCCAAGGGAGGCGGGCAGGAAAAGAATGTGCTGCCCGTAGCCAAACGCGAAGAGCCATCGCTGCAAATCCTCAGGATCGATCATATTGGCCAGTTGCGAGAAGTAGATATTGCAACTGCCCTTGATGGCGTTACGGGCGTAGTTGTCCCACAGATTGTCATGACCGGCCAGGGGGTTTCGCCGGAATATCAAGCAGTTTGGCCAGTTTTCCGGGGCCGGCTCAGGGCGGCAATGGATGATCTTTTCGGGCGTGATCCGGCCTGTTTCGAGCCCGGCGGCAAGAATCAACGGCTTTACAACCGAGCCGGGCGGGTATTGCTCGTAAATCGCCCGATTCGTCAGCGGATTGTCGGGATCGGCAAGCAAGTTGCCGTAGTCGTACCGTGCTCTGTTCAAGTCAAATACCGGCAGTGAGACCAGTGCAAGAATGTCGCTTCTTTCCACGTCAATAACTACCGCCGAGATTCCCGGCTTGCCCAAATTCGGGTTGTGCGGGTAGTCGAGCAGGTATTCTTCGATTCTTTGCTGAAGCTCGATATCGAGTGTCAGCGCAACGTCTTTGCCGAACTGAGTTTTGGTTTGGTCCGTGAGCCGGCCGTCTATGTCTTTTGTCTCTTCGCCCCGTCTGCCGCGAAGGATAGACTCGCAGACGTACTCGATAGTGCCCGGTCTCTTGCCGCACACCTCATTATCGAGATAGCTCAGCAATCGATCGTCGGCGAAAAGCTCTTTGTCCTGCTGCTGTGTTGCGGGGCCGACCCAGCCTATTGTCTGAGCGGCAACCGTGCGGTAGGGATAGAATCTCTGTCCCTTGGGCAAAATCTGAATCCCGTCGGTATCCATGAATTCCAGTTGTGCGGCGAAAACATCGTCGTCGGTTTTCAGCTCCAGCAACGGCCGGCTCTCATACATTTCCATGATATCGACCCTGCCGATGAGTTTTAGCCGTTCGTTCGGATCAGGCAGCTCTTTCTCAAAGTCGGCTATTACTTTGGAAATCGGGACGCTCCTCTTAATACTGTTATAGTGAGCGAGCACTTCGGAGTTTGGGAATTTCCTTCGCCAAGCCTGGTCGATTCGCACATCCCAGACATCGTCGTTGATGTTTTGAATCTCGTCCCATATCACTGACGGCTCTACCGACTTGAATTGCGCGCATTTTTCAATTATCTGATGCAAATCCTCGAGCTTGTCGCGGATTTCTTTGTCGGCTTTGGCCAGCGCTGCATCCGGATCACGTCTCTTAGCCGCCCTTGCGAGCTTGATCTGCTGTACTCGCTCATCCAGAAAAGAGCTTAGCTGGTAATCTATGTGCACCCAGAATCGGACCTCGTCGGTGGCCAACACGTTGCCTTTTCTGTCGAGTATTCTGCCCCTGATGGTCTTGAATTGTTTGGATTGACTCCTCCGGAGTTTTAGCCCTGCGATTTCATGTTGAACGGACGAGGCTGTCAGCAACTGCATCTGCGCCAGGCGGAACACGCAGACAGCAAGAAGCAACACGCTGAAAATCACAAAGACTTTAATTCTCTTCTGGTACATACTCAGCTACTAAAATTGGGCTGTTACGAATTTAGAATTTAGAATTCTCAATTGCACAAAGGCACTTTGTCCCTTTGCCATTCTCAATTCTAAATTCTAAATTCCCAAAGCTCTGCTCCTAACGCCGGCGGAAGCGATGAATCTTAATGCCCATCCACCAGGCTGCCGGCGGGAACAGAAACGGCCCCACGATGGCCGAGCACACGGACGTCCAAAACAAAACGCCGTAAATATTCGGCGAAACCGGCTCGCTCTTGATCAGAACCGCCAACAAATGAGTCATGGCGCCGGCCAGAAGTGTAGTAACAAAGATCGCAAGCGCCTGATGGGGCATTTTTCTTACGGCAATAACACGGTTCAAATAAGCCAGCGCCGTGCCGCAAATACCGAAACTTATCATGTGCGGGCCCATCGGTATCGGCGAGCCGATAAGATCGGCGGCAAAACCTATCGCAAAAGAAGTAATGATGGCCTCCGAGGTATTGCAATAAATGGCAAAAAACGCCAAAAAGACCAACAGCAGATCAGGCTTGGTATTGAAACGGGCCAGTGCCCCCTTTTGCAGAATAGTAACGGCGAGAATCAACACTGCAAACCGAAACCATCGCATCTCATATCCTCAGTTGCTTCGAGCCGGGTCAATCTTTCGTACCCATTATGATCACGGCTACGTCCTCCAGTTTCTCAATATCACAAGCCGGCCTGACCGTTATATCCAGGAGCAAGGGGGCCTTACGGCTCTTCTCGACTTTAGCCACTTTGCCTATGAGCACCGGGGCGTCGAGGAATCTGCCTATGATCATCGGATCGTCCAGGAATCCGGACTTCCTGTTGTTGGTAAGGGCAAGAACACTCTGACCAATCTTGATTTTATACTTTGCAGGCACCAGCGGAACTTTAGCTGTATTGTCGCCGTTGCCATGCATCATCCTATCGAAATTGAATTCGCCTATCCTTACCGGTATTCTGAATGTAGGATCCGTGAACAGCTTGACACGGGCGGCACCGGACGAGACGTCGGATATGGTGCCGATTATGCTGTTGTCGCCGAGCACGAACTGGCCTTTCGTCAGGCCGGCTTTTCCGCGATAATCGACAGTCATTTCGTTGCGCGGGTCTTTTATATCGGCCGTAATGACGTCGGCAATAACATAGTCCGTACCTTCCCAAACGTACGTGTTGTTGTAACCTTTTATCTTCTCGTTCTTCTCGCGCTGTCGCCTGAGCGTTTCTTGAAGGTTATCAATGTGATTCAGGAGCTTGTCGTACTCTCTGCGGGGGACCACATTCTGAAACTGCTGCTGCGTATTTGCCGTCAGCACGAGATCTCCGCCCATGCTCAAGGGCCAGCGGAAAATGCGAACGAAACCGAGCTGGAACTTGCCCGTGAGGTCCTGCGGTGCAAATAGCAGGATGAGCCCGCTCAACACGAACCATGTAAATAACATCCGCCTGGAGATTTTTATATGCTTCCTTGCCATTGGCGTATTGCGTATTGCGTACGACGCATCACGCTCGACGAGTTACTCCCATCCGTATTCGCTGTGGTCCATTGTGTCCTTAAACAGCTCCAGGTTTTCCAGATAGACGCTGGTTCCGCGAGCAACGCTGCTCAGCGGGTCTTCAACCGTTTCGACCTTAAGACCGGTCGCATTTGCCAGGATGGTATCCATTCCGCGCAGCAGCGATCCGCCGCCGCAGAGGTGAATGCCGTTGTCGATCAGGTCCGCAGCCAGCTCCGGCTCGGCTTTTTCCAGCGTTTGCGTAACGGTCTCGATAATCGTAGCGATCGGATCGCGGAGAGATTCACGGATTTCCTCACTTGTTATGACAATTTTCCTCGGCAGGCCCGATATGGTGTCCCTGCCGGCTACCTCCATCGTCAGCTCCTCGTCCATCGGGGCGGCAGAGCCTATCTGTATCTTGACTTTTTCGGCTCTTGCCTCGCCTATGAGAAGGTTGTAAGTTTTCTTGAGATGATTGATCACCCCCTCGTCCATGTCGTCGCCGCCGATGCGGATTGACTCGGATGTGGCGATGTCGGCCAGACTTATAATGGCGACCTCCGTCGTTCCTCCGCCGATATCGACAATCATCGAAGCAGTGGGATCGCTGATCGGCAGGCCCGCTCCAATTCCCGCCGCCATCGGCTCGTCAACCAGGTAAACCCTGCGGGCGCCTGCTCGCTCGGCGCTGTCTATGACGGCCCGGCGCTCGACTGCGGTTATCCCGCTGGGCACGGCGATTACCACCCGGGGCCTGACAAGCCCGCCCCTGCCGTGGACTTTCCGGATAAAGTAGCTCAACATCTTCTCGGTGATCTCAAAATCGCTGATAACACCGTCTTTGAGGGGTCTTATAGCGCTGATAGAGCCAGGTGTTTTGCCCAACATTTCACGTGCAACCAGCCCGACCGCTTCACCGTTGCTGAGGATAGTATTAGTGCCTTTGCGGACGGCAACTACGGAAGGTTCGTTGAGGACAATACCTTTGTCGCGGACACAAACGAGGGTGGTGCAAGTGCCGAGGTCGATACCCATATCCATACTGAACCAACCAAGGACTGTGTCCAGCAACACTTTCGACTCCTTTCTGAATTTCCGATTTTGGCTCTTTTAGCTCTTGCCGAGCTTACGAAATCTGATCGGCTATCTTTCTATATAGTTGTAGAGAGCGACAGTGTCAATAGTGATTTGGCTACTGAATTTTAAAAATCGTGCCGTATTGTGAGTAACACTGATAAGCCACAAATGCCGATGTAGCCAGCACTGCGCACAACGCCACGGCAAGTATGACCGTATAAAGATTATCAGGCACGGTTACTTTTTTTCCACGGCTCTGCATAGCAGGACTCATATATCAACCTCGCATAGAAGGGCAATTTGCCCCGATAGTATTTTTTACAAGTTGGTTTTGACGTAGTCGCCGGTCTTAGGCTGATTCTGCGGCTGTTCCTGCAGCAGATCAAGCCAACCGACCGCCTTCTCAGGCTCGACGTCCAGAATCACAACGTCACAGATGAACTTGCTTTCGCGAGTAGCATGGAATCTCATCCCTTTCTCGACGCCGTCGGCCTCGCCGATGGATATCTCAGCCAGGAGATTTTTCAAGTCCACCTGGGTCAGCCGTCCCTTCAAGTCGATATCCTTCGTCGGAGGCGTCACTCGAACTGCCGCTCTTGCCGCTGTGACCGGGGTTGGCGGGGAAATCGCCTTGCCGTATTGTCGCAGATACCTGTCCACCTGCTCCTGCAGGGCAATCTTTTCTTCAGCCAAATCTTTGACTTGCTGCTGCAACACCCCTATTATCGCCATTTTCTCGATCAGGGCCGTCACCGTGTCTTTGAGCTCTTTGTCCTGCCTGGTTCGTTCAGCCTCAATTTTCGTGGCAGTATCGATGGCGTCGCTTCGCAATTGGTTGTTCACCTCGACGGTCTTGCCGTAATCAGCCAGTATCGCTTCGTAGTTGTCCTTCCTTCGCCGGGCGTCGTCTCTTTGACTCTCAGCATTAGCCAGTTCGCCCTTTAGTGTGCGGATCTCATCGTTAAGCGTGGCGATATCCTCGTTCAGCCTGGCTTTCTGCCGGTTCATCTCCTCCTTGTTCTTGTTCAGTTGCGTATTGGCGTTTTCCTCACTCGCTTTCGCTGCCCGGAAGTTCCTGTAAAGGGTGTCATACCTTCCCTTATAGTTGTCGGCGCTGGCGACGTAGGTGACAACTATGCCGCAGAGGAAAATCGAGGCTATTGTCAGCAGAACTATTAAGACCTTTGTAAGCGTGCTCAAAACAAGCTCCTTTCAGTAAATCTGTACTCTCTTCTCAACACACCCCTTACCCGGTAAACAGGGTGTTCCATACACATCCGGCAGCCGGAAAACGCCCTACCAAAGCCGGCGCCAATCGTATTCAGGTCCCGGCTACGTTGCCAAACGTCTCTTTCGGGTGTTTGGAGTCCGGCCCACCTTATGCCGGGCTGCTACAACGGAATCCAGGCCCTGATACATGTGTATGTTACCATTTTACGCTTAAAACTCGGAAAGGTCAAGTTATTTTTGACAAATAGCCCAAATTAAAATGGAGCATGGAAAATAGGCGATGTTACGTCTCATAAGATGTGATTTTTGGGGGCCGATTATCTCATTCCGCACAGAAAAACAGCCTTTGCGGCAGCAATGCGGACAGATTTCGACTCATTTTTCAGCAGCCGGGGCAAATATTTTGTCAGCCCGGGCGTGCGAATTTCGCCGATTGCCAGCGCTGTCAGCACATTGACTCGCTCGCCGGCCTGCGGGGCCATTCCGGAAGTTAGATTCTTCTCGAAAACGGCAAGGACTTCCGGTTCGCCGGTTGTGTCTCTGAGCTTGCCGAGCTGCTCGGCGGCGGCCAGTCGAACTTCCAATACACTGTCATCCAGCTTGGTGACCAGAATGTCCCTGGCTTTTGAGGTGCCCAGCGCCCCCAACGCCCTTACACCCATTACCCTGTCGTCTGCGTAACCACTGAGCGCTATCGCCCAGAGCTTCTGCAACACTGTCTCATCGCGGAGCCTGGCCCTGGCCTCCAACACCTGGAACCTTACCTTGTCACCGGAATCTTTGTCCTCTTGTGCCCGCTTGAGCAGCGGCAGCGAGCCTGGGTCACCCATTCTGCCGAGAATTAATGCGGCGTTGGCCCTAACAGTCTGATCGTCGCTATCGAGCCCTTTGCGGACGACCTCGAAATACTCGGGATATCCGAGCCTGCCCATCGCATAAGCGGCGGCAATTATGACATTGTGATCGCCATCCCTGAGCAATGGACTTACCACCTTTTCTGCAATCGAGTATTCCATGTCGCCTACCGCCACAGCCGCCGCAAACCTGACCGGCACAACTTTATCCTGCAGCAGCCTTTGCACGCTGGGCATGAATCTGATTTGCCTTGTGGTGACAACGACTTCGATGGCGTGAACTCTTGCCTCCGCGCGAGGATCGGCAAGAGCGGCCTGGATGATTTGGAAGGCCTGGCCCCGGATGGGACTTATCCTGGTGCCGTCGGAATCAGTCAATATGGGCCGCTGTCCTTTATCTTCACATCCGAGGGCAAATACGACCAGACAGATAAAGAGCAAGCCGCAGGGAATTGAGACAATCGTTGTTTTACGCTTTTGTGCCTTGGCGTTTCCGGATTGGTTTTTCATTTGACCACCTTGACAAACGAGTTTTCCGTTCCCTTGTTCTGAAAAATTTGACCGAAAGTGGTGCTATTATGAGCAAAATGACGCAGAGTTCACAACAATAATCCAGCCACTCGCCGTATTTGCTGAAAAAAGTTGCTCTGCTGTCTATCGGTATTCTGTCTGTAAACCAGCCCGGCATGCCTGTGCGTGACATAGCCTCGGAGGGCAGCGTGCCCTCGGCATATCCGTCTCTTATGCGTCCCATGCTGTCGATCAGGCAGCTTATGCCCGTATTGACGCTTCGCACCACGGCAAGTCTGTTCTCGACGGCCCTGAATGCACAGATCGCCGCATGTTGACCAAGCTCCGTGCTCGGCATAACTTTATCGTTTTTGAACCGAACGAACCACCCGTCGTTGCTTATGTTGACGATCCAGTCGAGCCTTTTCCTGCCCTGTTCGTCCAGCGCGAATTCCCGGGCAATCGCCGGGACGGTGCCCTCGTAACAGATGATTACGCCGAATTTGTAAGCCGGCGTTGGCGTTGCATCGTCATCAGGAGCAGAGTCTTGGCCCGGACTCCCTGCCATTTCAAAGACCGTGTATTTGGTGCCGTAGTCGAGCGAGTAATCGAAATTGTAGGGTATGAACTTGATCTTCATAAGCAGCTCGTAGAACCATGACAGGCTCCTTCTTAACGGCAGCACCTCTCCGAACGGCACTAAGTGGATTTTGTCATATCGCTGGTCATACTTGGATCCGTCGGGCCGGTAGAAAAAGGCCGAGTTATACCGCGCCAGATAACGTTCCGAACCTTTCTGCTTAATTTCGGTGCCGTAGGCGCCCACAAGCAAAAAGGCATTGTCCTTTGCATGTTCTTGAAGCGCGCCGTCCAACGCCCTGCTACTCTCCGGAGAAACCAGATAAGGCCACACATCCGTATCCAACATCCCCTGCACCATGGTCTCGGGCCAGACGATCAGCTCGGCCCCGGCGGCGGAAGCGGCCTTGCTGTCCTCCATCAATCCGTTAAACAAGTCGTCGCCGGACTCGAATGTCCGCTTGACCGACTGGGGAACGTTCGATTGCAGTGACGCCGCTAACGGCCCGTCTTCAACGAATTGATCCTCCTGGCCAATCCTCCATCGCCCATAGACAACGGCGGCGGCAACAACAGCAAAAACCACGAATGTAGAAGTCAGAATGTAGAATTTAGAATGTAGAGGTTTCGATTCTTCATTCTTCTGTCGAGCATTGAGTATCAGTTCTGCAAGCAGACCGTTTACCATCGCTATTAGAAACGAAACGCCGCCGGCGCCGAAAATGTCGGCTATTTGAATGATCGTGATGTTTTGATACTGACTGTGTGCGAGGAACCGCCAGAAGAAGCCGCCTAAGAACAGGCCCTGCATCCGCTCGACGCCGACAATGAGCACCGCCGCAGCTAAAAACAGCGGGACCTTTTTGGCTCTACAGTAGCGCAGGCTGAACGCCAGTACGGGCCAGAGCAAAGCGGTGTACAGGCAAACGGTCACCCAGCCGACAATGGTCACCGGAAATATCCAGTAGAGATTGCCCATCCAGTAAAGGAGTGAGATTACGTAAGTTACGAGGAACAAGCGCCGCGGTTTAACTTGCCGGCAGCAGACAACAATAAACGGTACAAACGCAACCCACGCCAACGCCGCCAGGTTCATAGGCGCCTGAATCACAGTAAGCATCGCCGCACTGGCAACAAACGGCAACGTCGTTGATGCGTAAATGTGTTTATGCGTAAATCCGTTTATGCGTTCACTCATTCAGTCATAGACTCTAATGCCGTCGCCATTTCCTGCGTGCTGTACTGCTGCTGGCTGTTCATTCGCACCGCAAATTGATTCGCGAAGTACTTCAAAAGCGTGCTGTCGGCGGCAATCTCCTTTGGCGTCTTTCTCATATCGCACGACAGCCGTTCGACTTCATCCAGCTCGACAGCGTTGAAAAACAGGTTCCCGCAGCGCTGCTTCTTCAGCTTAGCCAACCGCTCGTTAGAATGTTCGACATACTCTTCGGATATTTCCATGCCGACGTAGTCTCTGCCCATATTGTACGCAGCAGCAGCGGTTGTCCCCGAGCCGCTGAAGGGATCGAGCACACAGTCACCCGGATTGGAGCTTGCCGCTACGATTCTCTTGAGCAAACTCTCCGGCATCTGACACGGGTGCCATCCGGCGCGTTCCTTGAACGTCCCACAGACTCGCACGTCCTGGTTCCAAACATCGTCCGGCATCTTGCCTATCGGATTGGCGCGACTGTCGTTATAGATGAGCTGTCGGTCCGAGGGAACGCGAACAGCGAGGTCGTTGAAAGTGAAGTCTTTCTCGTCATTTGCGAAGTAAAAGATATGCGTGTGTGCCCTCGCGAATTTAGTCTTGGTCTGCTGACCGAACGTATAATGCCATATAATCCAGTTGCGCATAGAAAGGCCGAGTTCGTCCGCTATGATCTTTACGTTCGCCGCATAGTCATCGCCTATCGCAATGTAGAATGAGCCGTGGGGTTTCAGCACTCGCTTGCACTCGCTCATCCAGTTCTTCGTCCAGGCGATGTAGTTCTTGCTCTTGACCTTGTCGTAGTATTTGTCGTATTTATAGCCGATGTTAAAAGGCGGATCGGCAAAGATAAGGTCGGCAAAGGGCTTGCGCACATCGCTCAGAACCTCGATGCAATCGCCGCAAATTATCTTGTTGAGTAACTTCTGCATAGCGACATATTAGAGATTATCGCCGACTTTGCAAGCAAGAATCGATTTGATCAGCCGTCATCGCCTGTCAAGTAGCGTGCCGCAAAGAATCTCTTTGAAAATGCCGGCGAAAAACCAATTGAAGGTCCGCGGGCTTCGCCGTAAGATACAGGGCAATGGACGTACGCCTGTGGCGGCGCCGCTCGTGGGGGTAGCCCGGGCTCAGACAGCCGCAAACTCAGTATGATGGTGATGTAACGAGGATATGTAATCATGAAAAAGAGCCAATTCTACACTTCACTGACCTTTATCCTGATAGTTTTAAGCGCTTGCTCCCTTGTAACGGCTCAGCCCTTGACTCCGGAACAGCAAGCAGCGGAGATTCTAAAGACATGCAACGTCACCGGCGGCCTTGTCGTTCACATCGGTTGCGG
The DNA here is from genome assembly GCA_005223045.1 of Planctomycetes bacterium B3_Pla. Taxonomy (GTDB): domain Bacteria; phylum Planctomycetota; class Phycisphaerae; order Sedimentisphaerales; family Anaerobacaceae; genus SG8-4. Next base: position 408,091 of record NJBM01000002.1, read on the forward strand.
CGACGGCAAACTTACCGCCGCTCTGCGCGCAGACGAAAGCTACCTCGTTCATGGCCTGGACCGCAGCGATGATAACATCGCACGTGTCCGGCAGCACTTGCAGTCGCTCGGTGTTTACGGCGGCGTCTCGGTAGAGAAGCTGGACGGCAACAGCCTGCCGTATATCGACAATCTCGTGAACCTGGTGGTCTCCGAGGACCTTGCCGGCGTTCCAATGAGTGAAGTAATGCGCATCCTTTGCCCGAACGGCGCCGCTTACATCCGAACTGACAATAAATGGGTCAAGACCGTCAAACGGCGGCCGCAGCAGATCGATGACTGGACGCATTACCTGCACGATGCGTCGAACAATGCCGTTTCGCACGATGAGGTTGTCGGCCCGCCCCGCCGGATGCAATGGATCGGTGGTCCTCGGTACGCCCGGCATCACGACCGCATGTCGAGTGTCAGCGCCGCCGTCTCGGCAAACGGACGAGTCTTCTGCATTCTCGACGAAGCATCACGCGCCTCGATCCTGATCGCCCCCAGGTGGACGCTGGTCGCGCGGGACGCCTTTAACGGCACAACCCTCTGGAAGCGGTCGATAGGCAAATGGTACACCCATTTGTGGCCCCTCAAGAGCGGGCCGGCGCAGTTGCCACGCCGTTTAGTCGCAGTGGGCGACCGCGTCTATGTCACGCTTGCCTTCGATGCGCCTCTGACGGCGCTCGACGCCGCAACGGGCGAAACGATCCGCACATACGAAAACACAAAAGCCGCCGAGGAGGTCATATTCTCAGACGGCGTGCTGTTCGCGCTGGTAAATGACAACGCCGACAAAGGCGACTTCCACGGCACCCAGCGTTTCGGCAAGGGCTACGGCGCAACCTTCTGGGACGAGGCGCCCCGCAAGATCGTTGCCGTCAACGCCAGGTCAGGCGATGTTCTCTGGACCAACAAGCAGCGAGTCCTGCCCGCCACCCTGGCGGCCAACGGCAAAGGTGTTGTCTTCCACGACGGCGCCAGTGTCGTATGTCTCGACCGCACCACGGGCGATGAAATCTGGCGCTCCGTTCCGGTAGCGCGTACAGAGAAGATTCTCGCGTTCTACCTGCCGATTCTGGTTTTGTATAAAGACGTTGTCCTCTTCTCCGGCGGCGAAACCGCGGGCATGCAAACCGGATCATGGTACATGAGCGGCAAGGATACCATGACGGCACTGTCGGCAAAGACGGGCGACGTTCTCTGGACGGCTTATCATCCCCCATCGGGATACCGATCCCCGGAGGACCTGCTCGTCGCAAACGGCCTGGTATGGACGGGCGAAACCACGAGCGGAAGAGCAGCCGGCGTATTTACAGGCCGGGACCCCCTGACCGGCCAGGTCAAGAGCGAGTTCTCACCCGACACCGACGTCTATTGGTTCCACCACCGCTGCTATCGCGGCAAAGCCACCGACAACTATCTGCTCATGTCACGGACCGGGACCGAGTTCCTCGACGTTAGAGAAGAGAAGTGGATTCCCCATCACTGGACCCGAGGCGCGTGCCTGTACGGCGTAATGCCCGCAAACGGTTTGATCTACAACCCGCCCCACCCCTGCGCATGCTACCTGGAAACAAAACTCTACGGCTTCAACGCCCTTGCCCCCGCACCGGACGGCCCGCGCATTCCAAAACGAATATCGAACAACGCACGCCTCGAAAAAGGCCCCGCGTACAACCAAATCGAAAATCGTAATTCGCAAATCGAAAATCCAAATGATTGGCCCACGTACCGCCATGACACGGCTCGCAGCGGCCTGTCAAGCACGGCAATCCCGGCGTCACTCAAGCCTGCCTGGCAGACCGGCATCGGCGGAAAGCTGAGCAGCCCCGTGATCGCCGACGGCAGAGTTTTCGTCGTCTCGGTGGACACGCACACCGTTCATGCGATGGATGCCGCTTCTGGCGCCCGGCTCTGGCAATACACCGCGGGCGGTAGAGTAGATTCGCCGCCGACTATCTATCATGGCCGCGTGCTGTTCGGATCGACCGACGGGAACGTGTACTGCCTTGACGCCTCGGACGGCGCTCTCGCCTGGCGTTTTCTTGCAGCGCCGATGAACCAGCGTCTGACATCGTTCGGACAACTGGAATCCGTCTGGCCCGTCCACGGCAGCGTGCTTGTTCAGGACGGTGTTCTGTATTGTGTCGCGGGCAGATCAATGTTCCTCGACGGAGGCCTTCACCTGTGGCGGCTCGATCCGAAAAGCGGCCGGGTACTATCGCGAACCGTCCTCGATGACCGCGATCCGGCAAGTGACGGAGATCTGCATAAGTACGTTAGCTGGTTGAACATGCCGGTAGGTATGCCCGACATTTTGTCGAGTGACGACCGGCTTGTCTATATGCGGTCGCAGCCCTTCAACTTAGATGGGACGCGCCTGCCGTTGGAGAAAATGCCCGCCGGAGCGGATGCGGATCGCGGCGCTCCGCCCGCTACGCAGCGAGTCGAGCACGCGCATCTATTCAGCCCGACGGGCTTTCTCGATGACGACGCCTGGCACCGCAGCTACTGGATGTACGGCAGCAGATTCGTCAGCGGCTGGTGCGGCTATTTTCTTGCCGGTAAAACCGCCCCGGCGGGAAAAATCCTCGTGTTCGACGACTCGAAAGTGTACGGATTCGGGCGCAAGCCGCAGTACTACCGCTGGACGACGCCCATCGAGCATCAGTTATTCGCCGCGGATAAAGATGCGACCGCCCCGGCCCAGGCGACCGGCGGCAAGTCGATGATCACCGTCGAAAAAACCGAGAGCCTCAATCCCGCCGGCAAAGCGCTAACCGTCGAAGCCTGGATCAAAGCGGACAAGCCCGGCGGTGTAGTCCTGGCCCGAGGCGGCGGTGCCCAGGGCTACGTGCTGTACATCCAGAACGGCCGGCCAAAATTCACCGTCCGCACCGGAGGCAAACTGGCCTCCATCAACGCAAAAACGAAAGTCGCCGGAAAATGGACGCATCTTGCAGGCGTATTGACCGCAGACAAAGAACTTCGGATATACGTGGACGGCAAACCCGCCGGCTCTGCAAGGGCGCCGGGGCTGTTGACAGGCGATCCGGCCGAAGCAATGGAAATCGGCGCCGACGATGGCTCGGCAGTGGGCGACTATACCGGCCCGTTCGGCTTTAGGGGACTGATCGATGAAGTCCGGGTGTACCACCGTGCGCTCAGCGCAGCCGATATCAGAAAAGGTAGGGTGGGCTTTAGCCCACCGAATAACGACGGTGGGGCAAGCCCCACCCTACATGCTCCAAACAACGAGGGTCTCGTTCTCCGGTACTCCTTCGACAAGACAGACGCCGCCGACTCATCGGGCAACGGCAACAACGGCACGATTGTCGGCGCCGCCGTAGTCAAAGGCAAGCTCGGCCGGGCGATGAAGTTCACCGGAAGCGCCGGATCCGTGCCGGGATTCGACGTCAAACATAACTGGACGAAGGATGTGCCGCTGTTCGCTCGCGCAATGGTCCTTGCGGGCCGCACGCTCTTTGTCGCCGGGCCTCCCGACGTGGTCGATGAGGACCAGGCGTTCAGGCAGATAAACGATCCCGGGGTGCAGCAAAACCTTGCCGAGCAGGCGGCAGCCCATGCCGGTAAGAAGGGCGCCTTGCTCATGGCCGTCTCGGCAGCCGACGGAAAGAAGCTGGCGCAATACGACCTTGACAGCCCGCCTGTCTTCGACGGCATGTCCGCCGCCGCGGGCCGGCTATACATTAGCACCGTCAACGGCGAGCTTCTGTGTTTTGGGCAAGACAAATAATCCGTCGAGTTTCTGCAACGACACGAGCAATGTCATTGCGAAGGAGCGCAGCGACTGCGGCAATCTCAAACTTAACGATGCAGTCTTAAGCCCCACGATCAATCTCATCCAAACGCTTGCTCGTACAAATCCTGCCACCGAAGATTGGCACTCTCTATCAGTTTCACTTTCTTGGCACGTGAGCCTGCCTTGATTTTCTTTTCTGCAGCTATTGCATCCTGTATGCGAACAAAAACTTCGTAGAAAACCAGCTTCGTAACATTGTATTTGCCCGTGAACTTCGAGCCTGTTTTATTTTTGTGTTCTGCAACTCTTCTGCAAAGATCATTTGTAACGCCGGTGTACAACACTGTGTTGCCGACGTTTGTCATTATGTAAACCCAATACGTGTTCATATACGTTCGCTCAGCGTTTTAGATTGCCGCGTCGCTTCGCTCCTCGCAATGACAGGGCAATGTGTTTCCTATCGCGAGCGCAATTAGTCGGGATGGCCCCAGGCTTCGGGGATTTTGAAGTCTTTGGGCATTCTGTTCGGCGGGATGTTCGCTTTGGCAGCCTGACTTGCGTACGACTCCAGGCGGCGTTTGAGCTGCCGGAGTTTCTGCGGATTCTTCTCGCTCAGGTCGTTCTTTTCATAAGGATCATCGGCCAGGTTGAAAAGCTCGAAGGTGTTCTCGCTCGGCACGGCGCTTGTGTAATTGGCTCCGAGCCGACCGTTGTGGACCAGCTTCCAGTCGCCACGGCGGATCGCCCCGTTATAATGTGTCACGTTCAGCAGGATTTCTTCGTGCGGCGACGGCTTGCCTTCGGCGATTGTGGGCCAGGCGTCTTTGCCGTCGAGCGGCAGAGGTTGTTCGAGCGTTGCGCCGGCGAGTTTCAGCAACGTCGGATACATATCAACTATGTGCAGCGGTTCGTTGACCACGGCCCCGGCTTCGAGCACGCCGGGCCAGGCCGCAATTGCCGGTACCCGTATGCCTCCTTCATAAAGCTGCGCTTTTTGCCCTCGCAAAAGTCCGTTGTCGGCGACGGCGCCTACTCCGCCGTTGTCCGAGCAGAAGAAGATCAGCGTGTTGCGCCTCATGCCGCGATTATCGAGCGCTGTGACTATCCGCCCTATGGCATCGTCCATACACGTGACCATCGCGGCGAATGCGCGTTTGTTCCGGGCCTTGATGTGCTTGTACATGTCGAGATAAGACTGCGGCGCCTGGAACGGCGAGTGCGGGGCGTTGAATGGGACGTAGAAAAACAGCGGGCGCGAAATATCGTGGCGTTCGATCAGCCTGACCGATTCGTCGGCGATCAGGTTGGTCGTGTAGCCTTCCTCGCGCAAAGGCTCATCGTCGCGATGCCAGTCCAGGCCTCTGTCACGAATATGGGTAAAGTAGTCGAGCGCACCGTTGTAGTGCCCGTACTGGTGATCGAAGCCGCGAGAAGTCGGCAGGTACCTGGAGTTCAAATGCCCAAGGTGCCATTTGCCGCATATAGCTGTTGTGTAGCCGACTTCTTTAAGTGCTTGTGCCAAAGTACGTTCGGCTAAGGGCAGCCCGTGCTGTGCCCACGGGCGGACGACTCCCACCTGCAATCCGTATCGCATCGGATACCGGCCCGTCATCAGGCTCGAACGAGTAGGCGAGCATACCGGCTGGACATAGAACTGATCGAGTAGCGTCCCCTCGGCGGCGAGCTTGTCGATGTTAGGTGTCTTGATACTGCCGCCGCGGTAACCCACATCTTTGAAACCTAAATCGTCAGCCAGAAAGAACACAATATTGGGTTTGCTCGCAGATGCCTCGGCCAGGCCAAGACTCTGCGAAACCGCGAGCGACGCCGCACTCAGACCTATGCCTTTTAGAAAGTCACGGCGTGTGCGACTGTGTGTACTCGTATCCATTCTTTCCTCCTACTCTGTTGTAAACAGCGCTATAGACGCCAGGGTGAGCGCATTGCACGGTCGAGCATGCGACTGGCCGATGGGTCATTTAGCACCTGTTCGTACTTCGGGTCCCATCGAATCCTGCGGCCAAGAATCATCGCAATGTTCCCAAGGTGCGCGACAGTAGCCGACCGATGACCGATCTCGGCCGGGCTTATCGTCGTCTTTCGCGTCTTGACGCAATCCAGAAAATCCCGGCGATGCCCCTGTCGGTGGTCGCCCGCCGGTCTGGGTAAGCGTATGTCGTTGGGACCGATCTTGGCTTTGCGCAGCTCGGGCGGGTCTGTTTTCACGCCACTTCGCGTGACGTGCACCCAGCCGTCGTCGCCGATGAACCTGACTCCCTGCGGGCAGTGGTTGTTGCTGGCGACGCGCATTACAAGACCGTTGCCGTATGTGCATTCGAAATCGTAATCGACAGCCGCATCCCACAGCCCGTTATCGGGGAACACGCCTTTGCCGGCGACTTCGACCGGCCCGGTGTCGTCGCAGTTCATGCCCCAATGCGCGATGTCGATATGGTGGGCGCCCCAGTCTGTGACCTGGCCGCCGGAGTAATCCAGTATCCAGCGAAAGTTCCAATGGCAGCGTTTCTGGGTGTAAGGGGCCGGCGGCGCCGGTCCCAGCCACATCTGGTAGTCAAAGCCGTCCGGAACCGGCATGACCGGCTGCGGATCGATTCGATACAGCGTCTCGGTAACTCCGGGGCTCTTGAATCCCGGCCCGATGCCCACTTCCACTCTCCTCAGGCGACCGATGCGCTCGTTGCGGACAAGCTCGCAGGCGAACCGGAAATGTTCCGTCGAGCGTTGCCAGCTTCCGGTCTGCCAAACGCATTTGTAACGATTCACCGCTTCGACTACCGCCCGGCCCTGGGCTATCGTCAGCGCCAATGGTTTTTCGCCGTAGATGTCTTTGCCGGCACGAACCGCGTCAATCGCCAGGGCCGCATGCCAATGGTCCGGCACGGATATGCAGAGCGTGTCAATATCGCCGCGAGCAAACAGCTCTCGAAAGTCGTTGTAATAGGAGCAGTTGTCGTTGCCGTAATGACCGTTTATCTCCTTAACCGCATCCCGTCTGCGATGGGCGTCCACGTCACAGACGGCGACAATCTGACAATCGTCCTCCTGCAGGAATCCTTTGACGTGGCGCATCCCCATGCTGCCTAAGCCGGCAAGCCCCATCGTCAACCTGTTGCTCGGAGCCGGTCGATTGTCCGCGCCGAAGACCGAAGAAGGAACAATATATGGCACTGCAACGGCTGCGACAGTGCCCCTGACAAAAGTGCGCCGTGATATTCGTTGCCGCGTTTGGCTCATTGTTAATGTCCCGCCCGGATCACGCCCGCCCGATCTTTTGGCGTGCCTCGATCAGCATTTTGATCCATACGCCGACGTAGCAGCCGTGGTCGTGGTAAGTGCGCCCGCTGACTAAGTTGCCGTCCACTACGCACGCCTCGTTGACAAAGGTGCCGCCGCAAACTTCGAGGTCGAACTTGCATTTGGGCACGGTGGCCATCTTGCGGCCCTTCACACACCCGGCATAAGCCGGTATCTCCACGCCGTGGCATACGCAGGCGATGGGCTTGTTCTGCTCGAAGAAGTAACGCGTAATCCGCACGAGGTCTTCGTCGTAGCGTATATACTCCGGCGCGCGGCCGCCTGAGAAGAAAATGCCCAGATATTCTTCGGGCTTAACGTCCTTAAAGGCGATGTCCGCCTGGAGCGTGTAGCCGGCCCATTCGCGGGTCACATGCCCGTCCCAGTCCGGCGGAATCTCATGCAGAACCGTATGGTACCGCCGCTTCTCCGGCCCGGCCACCACAGGTTCAAAACCATCCTCCTGCAAACGATAGTAAGGATACAGCGTATCCACAGTCTCGGTGGCCTCACCAACTATAATAAGTACCTTATTCATTTCTAAGACCTCTTCACACAGTTCCCAAGTTCTTGCATCCGAATATAAAGCTGCCGCATTACAATGTCAACGCTGAAGCAGTTTTGTGGGGTGGGGCTTGCCCCACCATATCCTGTCGATAATATATGTGCCATGTCAAATCACAAGAATTGACACAGAAGGCTTCGGCCAATAAGAACGGTGGGGCAAGCCCCACCCTGCCGGCTATTGATTAAGTTAGTGACAAACAGGCTCACATGCGCTATGCGAAAACTTAAGGATGCCGTCCCTTCGACAAGCTCAAGGCAGGCTTGACAAAGGCTTGCTCATAAATGTCCCCAGATTTTGTCGACAGTACCTACTTGGCCGCACTCAGGTCAACACCGAAATTCCTCTTGAGGTTCTCACTTACTTCGCCGGACTTCAACCATCGCAAAGTGAGAAGATCTGCACAAGTTTGCATGTAGTTGAGTCCGAAAGAATTGAGCAGCAACTCTTCGCCCTTAGGACTCAGGCGCGCGGCCAGCATAGTTGCTTTCATCGCCATCCGCTCCGGGGTACCCTCAAACAAATTTCCATGCGAATAGGTAAGACTCTCGAAAGCTCCCACAGGCAATCCTCTGGTGGAGTTGTTCAGGTGGATGAGAATACTTTGTTGAATAAGAGAGTAAGCCAAATACTCATAGATGGTCGGGGGCGAAAACAACTCATTCCATTCATAGGTCGAAATGACCGAGACTGCGATATTGTTCTGAAAGAAGAACGCTGTCCCCAATGAGTCTGCGGTGATTCCGATCAGCGGCTCATTCTCCGCCAATAGGTTTGCACGCGATAGACTCATCATCTCGGGCTCGCTACTCAGTGTTTTGCGCTGCTTACTGGTCAGCGTGTTCTCGTTGAACTCCTTGAAGATAACATCAAAATGCCAATACTTCTGCCTGTTGTTAAGTTCGTAAACCATGTACACCAATGCGTACTTGTCAAAGCCCGCTTCTTCGGGCTCCGTAAGGAATCCAATCTTGATATTATCCGCTCGCTGCGGAAGCACATATAGAGTGGCGAGGGCAAACAGGAATGCGCCCAGGATGACACACGCAGAACGCCACAGAATGACCATTGTGTGTTTGCGAAGGAACTGCCTCAGCCGATTCATTTCCTGCCGTCCGGTCTTCTCTACTGGCCTACTGATGATAAGGACAACACCGAGTACGAGCAAAAAGCATAGAGTTATCAGCTTAAACAAGTAACCTCGAAGATACAGTCCTAGCTCCAGTGATAGGTGATACCACCATTCAATGTACTTGTAGGTGAGAACGTGGACCGTGACGAACAGGCACCCAATAGCCAATAACCGTTCAATCTTCTGGTAGAACCGAGTGCCCTTAATATGTTCGAAAGCACTCGCAAAGAGATCTGCCCACATATATTGCTCCCGTGTTTATATAGCCATTTCGAGCATCTCTCGTCTAATCTCAACGGGCTCATTGGCAAGGTCAACAATCTTATACTGAATCAGCACTGGCAAAATATCAAGCCTCTGCTCTGGCTTGCGCAGGGCCTCTACTTTCGCTGCGGGGATAAGCACGCATATTACTTCTGGCTCGTTCGGCTTGATCGATTTCGGGTAAGCCAGTACTCTGCGAAGCTGGTTGTCCAGACTATCCCAGAAGTTGGGATCAGAGACGAAAGGATTCAATATGCCAAGGACCACGACCTTTTCTCCTTCTCCGTTTCTGAACCTGAACTCAATTCTGTCATCCTCCGCAGATAATTTGATCCGTCTTTCACGGCTGGTAACGAATATTCTGACGAGTTTGTACTTGTTCTGAATTCTATTCAGAAGAAAGGAAAGCGGATCAAGTCTTGCCTCGAATTTGACCTCAGGTTCTCCGTTCGGATCCGGGAAAACGCCGCGATATCTGTCCGTTGCGTGTCCTCCACTACCTCCGGCAGTGAAAGCGTGTGTCGATATCACCAGAATTGCCACAGAAAAAATTGCGAGAATAGTGATTTTGAAGAGCCTCATAAGTAACCTCCTTTTTTCAAGAATATTGCCTGGCCTACGCGAAGTGCGGTTCTCACTTCCGAATCTCCACGTGCAAAAATCGGCCTGTTCATACCAATTCTACACATAACAATAAATGCCACAAGAGTATCCGATTCATATGCAACCTCCAAACAAGACAATAATATCTTCTGATTGCTGCGATGCCATGGGCGTTACACCTGTTACCCAGTTGTTGACATCTGGCTTCTACGACCTTCTGGCCTTAACACTGGGCAGTGGGACTGTTGAAAAAGCCAGTCTGCCATGTATCGGGCGGTTCACATTACGCGTTCTTGTTCGACAAATGCGGGTATTTGTCTATGCTACATACAGATTCCGACAATCCTTCTATATATATGGGCGTTTCTGAATGGGCAAATGTTGATGGTCTTTTTGACTTTTTTTTGAAAAAAGTGAAAAAATCTTAGCGAATTAGGGAAAAAAGCAATCCTTGTGCCGAACAAGATTGGGAATGTCCCGCTTCGCCATGAAAACTCTTGACAGGATACGTGTGAGAAAGCCATAATATGGAAAAATCATAATTTGGGGAAGGTTTAAGACAATGGACCAAATAGGCAGGATCGCACAGGAGCATAGCGATGTTACGCGGCGTTATTTCCTGCAAATCGGGGCGGCGGGAGCTGCGGCATTGAGCGTCTCAAAGCTGTGGGCGACCGAGCAAGGCACGCAAGCACACCCTTTGCTTGCCGAGGCTGTTTCAAAGCTGGAGTATCTGACGCGGGAAGAGAACTTTCGCAATGCCGGTCGAGGCAAGCCGAAGCCGCATACGCTGCCGCCCGAAAAACTTCGCGAAGTTGGACTCGCCCGTGAGACCTGGTGGCTTGAGGTTTTGCCCGATCCTGAAAGCGACGCCAAGGTGGAGCGGCCCCTTTCCAGGGCTTCGGGAACGGCGCTCGACTGGGCCGGGCTGATGAAACTCGCCGAGACGCGCGCCGTGCGTTTTATGAGCGTGATGTCCTGCACGAACGGCAAGGAACCCTTCGGCATGGGTTTGTGGGAAGGCGTGCCGATGCGAGATGTTGTGTGGCTTGCCCGTCCGACCGGCAACGTTCGGCGTATCTTCTTTTACGGCTACCACAACGACGACCCGAAGCAGAGGTTCCAGAGTTCGCTGCCGATTGGCCGGGTGCTGGAGGACCCGCCGGGCGAGCATCCCGTGATACTCTGCTATAAGCTCAACAACGAATGGCTCACACCCAAGCGAGGCGGGCCGGTTCGTGTGATAGTCCCCGAAGAGTACGGCAACAGGTCGGTGAAGTGGCTCCAGCGTATCATGCTCACCAACAGTTTCAAGGCGAACGACACGTACGCCGAGTGGAACAACGACACCGTCAGTCATTTAAAGACCTGCGCCCGTTTTATCCACACTCCGGAAAAGATGAAGGCCGGAGAGCCTGCTGCGATAACGGGAGTGGCTCAGGTGGGTATGTCCGGCTTGAGCAAAGTCCAGTACTGGCTCACCCCCCAGGACCAGCCGCTGGCTGAAAACGATCCCTATTTCAGCAAGGCCCAATGGAAAGACGCTGAGATTCTCCCCGCTCCGAAACATTGGGGTGGAGGTCTTGACGACGGCAAGCTGCCGCCGATCCCAAGCCAAATCGACCCTGCTACCGGCAAGCCGCACGAGTGGCCGATGCGCAACGCGTTTGCCCACTGGGCTACATTGATTACCGCCCCGCGCCCGGGCAACTACGACCTTCGCTGCCGGACAATCGACGCCAACGGCGTAGCCCAGCCCATGCCGCGACCCTTCCCAAAGTCAGGCCACAACGCAATCCAAAAAGTACAAATCGTCGTCGAAGGATAACTTCTCCCTTACAATAAGCAGAAGGAACAATTAGAAGTGATATAAAGGAGAAAATCAAGTTCTGCAGAAGTCCTACTAATAATAGCTTCTACGCAGATAAAGTACCTGATGCCCTCTTTAATTCCTACCGCAGACGGATATCCGACGCTTATTATCTGTTCAACTATACTGACGCTGACGGTTTTTCTGTTGTTCTCGGAACCGTCACTTGTCCTGCTTGTCGGCTATTGCTTTCTCCAACTCCTCGAGTTTTTTAGCTCCACGGCTCGGTCCGTGACGGGCCACTGCCCTGCCGGTAAGCCCGCCGGCACCTACTGCGCCAGTTGCGGCTAATACCAAGGCCATAATCTTCTCTGTTGACATCCCTTCCAGTGCCTTCATTTCTTCATTGGTAAACTGTAGCTCTCTTTGCAACCGCTCTCGAAAAGCCGCCTCGTCTGCTTTGAGTTTTGTCAACTCCACAATGACATTCTCTGGAACGTTACTTAATTTCTCTTGCATCGCAGGGTCTAACGACTCGAGTGTCTTTTTTGCAAGCGCAAAATCTATGTCAGTAGTAATCTTGTCTTTCTTCAGTACCCCAATATCTTCCTCCATCTTGTCTAACTCTTCTTTAAAGCCTCCAATATCCCTGGCAATCCCTTCTGTGGCCCCTGTCAAAGTAACTATTTCTTTCTTGTTATCGTTGGCGGTCGTCTTAACTTCTTCGGTTTTTGCGTTAGCAGCCTCGATCGCCTTGTCCGCAGCAGTATCAATCTTAAATCCCACAGCCTTGGCCACTTGTAGAGCGGAAGATCCGGCAGGTATCGCTTCTATGGCGATACTTGCAAGAGCGGAAACGATGGCCTCTCGCTGGAGTCTTTCCTCTTCGATCTGTTTTCTTATTTGCTCAAATGCTTCACGGTAGCTTTCTCTTTGGTCTTCGAAGGATTTCCCAGCCTCGGCAACCTTTACCGGATCTAAATCTGGATTGGCTTGAGCTATGTTCAAATTCGCCTGTGTGTTCCTATCTATGGCATCTATTCCTTGAGTAGCATATCCATGTGTCTGTTCGGGGCTCGTAAAAGCACACCCTGACAGAGCAAGCACTGCTGAACAAATGATGTAAATAATGAGTTTTTTCATGATTAGATCTCCTTTCATAAGTGGTGCCTAACGACAAGTCAGGCAACCTGACATTGTTTTTTCTAATACCAAAAATCCGCCAAGGGCACAGAGTCTCGGTTCTGTGTACCCACACCTATTAAAATCTACGCCATACAGCCTTATAAAATTGCTCACCCACAAAAGACTGCCTTCCACGAAATAATCAATATCTAAGATCAGTTGTCTTCTGCCGGTATCAATCGATAAGCCCGCTCAAGATTGGCGTTTCAAATTATGAAAGTTTTTAAGTTAAGAAAAAAAAGAATCCGTCCTTCTATTAGATAGGGCGTATGTCAGGGGCGAAATGTTGATAACAAAATTGAGATTTTTTGAAAAAAAGTGAAAAAAGACATAAAAAACAGTGGCGCAAGCCGTCCCTAACGGGAAATACAGCACACAGAATGCAGGAGATCAGTTAATCAGGCTATCAGGTAGCAGGATATCAGGATAGCAGGTAATCAGGATTGAATATCGAATACAGGATACAGGAGACAGAAGATATTTACGAATTACGATCCGTTTGACCTTGCTCAGGACAAGTTTTCGATTGACGAATGACTATTTTTGCCTGCGTAATCAGCGAAATACGCGGTTAAATTATTGACACGATAACAGGATAATAATCAATTCAATTCGTGATAATCCACGTTAATCCTGTCTAAATAAACAGAATTGGTGCGATTCATCGCACCCTACACCTACACCTGAAAGTGCGGGCCGTATTCAAGAGCCTTGTGTAAGTGCAGCTTCCTTATCAGGCGCGCTCGGCCAGGGCCTTCTTGACTCGCTCGGGTGTCATCGGAATCTGACGCAGCCTTGCGCCCGTAGCGTCGTAAACGGCGTTGGCAACGACGCCGCCCATGCAGATGATCGCCGGCTCGCCGGCTCCCTTGGAAGGCTCGTCGTCCGCTTCTATCAGCACCAACTCGATCTTGGGCACCCACGAGAAGCCGGGCAGCTCATACGTGTCGAAGTTCTCATCGTGGACTGCCCCGCCGGTGAAGCTGACTTCCTCGCTCAGCGCGTAGCCCAGTCCCATGGTGATGCTGCCTTCGGTTTGCAGCGCGACGCCTTCGGGATTGATGACCAGTCCGAGATCCTGTGCGCAGACCACGCGTTTGACCTGTATGGCTCCGGTTCGCTCGTCAACCTTGACCTCGGCGAAGAGAACAACGGGCACGCCTACGTCGAAGCCGCAGGCTATGCCGTATCCGCGTCCGCTGGGCGCCTTCTTTGCAGGTATCCAGCCGAACTTGTCGGCGCCGGCTTTGAGGACCGCCTGGAACTTTTCGTCTTTGATGTTCTTGAGGCGAAATTCCAGCGGGTCGATCCCAGCGCGGGCGGCCATGACGTCGATGTGCGATTCACGCGCAAAGCAGTTGGTATTATTGTCGGGCGCACGCCACGCGCCGGTCAGCAAGAGATGCAGTCTCTGATAGAGGGTAATGCGATTGTGAGGTACGTCGTAGAACAAACCAGCGCCTCGGCCGCCCATGCCGTAGATGCCGTAATCCCACAGGACGATCTTGCCGGAAAGGTCAACCCCGCATTTGATCTTGACCGCAGCCGCTGGCCGGAACGTATCGTAGAAGAACTCATCGGCACGGCTCCAGACAAGCTGGACGGGTTTGCCTGCTTTCCTGGCCAACCTTGCCGCCTGAACAGCCTGGGCGTTGGCGATCTTTCCTCCGAATCCACCTCCCACGAAAGGAACGATCACACGGACCTTCTCGGCAGGGATGCCCAACTCGCGGGCTATCTCCGACGCGTGACGGTACGGCGTTTGGCTCGAGGCCCATACGGTAAGATTGTCACCTTCGAACTGCGCCAAAGCGCTGTGGGTCTCCATCGTCGCATGAGCAACGTAGCCGTTCAGATACGTCTGTTCGACCTCGTCGTTGGCGAGCCTGGAGCCGGTATCGAGATTGCCGGCGGGCTTGCCGTTCACTTTGCCCTTGCCGGCATTCTTCATGAAGTAATCGAAGACGGTCTTGTCGTCAAAGCGAGGCTTGGGAATATCGTACTCGGCCCTGAGTCTGGACAGTGCTTTCTCAGCCTCGTCGGGATACTTGTGCAATACGGCAACCAGCTCACCGTCCCGGACCACCTGGTATCCATCCATTCTGTCCACAGCCGAGGAATCGAGGCTCTTGAGCTTGGCGCCGTGCGACGGGGGCCGGAAGACCTTTGCGTACACCATGCCGGGAATTCGGATGTCACCGGTGTACTTCGCCTGGCCCGTCACTTTCTCGACGGCGTCAAGCCGGTTGACAGGTTTGCCTATCAGATTGTACTGCCCGACAGTTTTGAGCGTTGGTGCGCCCTCCAGACGCCTCTCAATTTTCTTGCCTTTGGTCAGTTGAGCATAGGTCACTTTACGCGACTTTCGAGTCTTGTCAAACACAACGCCGTCTTTGACGGCCAGCCGATCCTTGGGCGCCTTGAGCCGTACGGCCGCCAGCCCGATCAGGACGGCGCGCGCCTCGGCGCCGGCAGCCCTGAGAACAGGTCCGAACCTCGGTGTACACGTCGAACCCCATGTGGGGCCGTCGTTCGGGCAGCGAGCAGTGTCCGACATAACCATGTCAACCGATTCCAGAGACACGTCAAGCTCGTCGGCCAACATCTGGGCCAGAGAAGTCATGGGGCCCTGACCCAACTCGACCTTACTCGTATAACACGTGACTCTGCCGTCCTCACCTATGCGAAGGTGCGCATTAAAATCGGGGCGTTGGCCTCTGCGCCCCTGTCCGGTGGCGGGCGGATCGCCCACGGCAAACAGGATCACGATTCCACCGCCCAGGCCCTTCAGGAACCCTCGCCGGCTGACCGGATACAGACTCTCGTCACGGTCGCTCTCGGCGACCTGCAATTTATCTTCGTTCATCTTTACCTGGCTCCTTTCATTTCCTGGGCGGCTTCTTCGATCGCCCGGATAATCCGAACATGCGCTCCGCACCGACACAGATTGTATTCCATGCCTTCGATGATTTCCTGCCGGGTCGGCTCCGGGTTGCTCAACAGAAGACTGTATGCGTTGAGAATCATACCCGGCGTGCAGAAACCACACTGAAGAGCATCGTGCTTGGCAAACGCTTCCTGAATGGGATGCAATTCTCCGTTCTTCGCCAGCCCTTCGATGGTGAGGACCTTCTTGCCCTTGACGCTGCCGACGGGAATCACGCACGACCGCAGAGCCATGCCGTCCATAATAACGGTGCAGGCGCCGCATAGGCCTTTGCCGCAGCCGTACTTGGTTCCTGTCAACCCTATATCTGTGCGCAATACCCACAGGAGCGGTCGCTGGCCGTCAGTGTTTACACTCACGGTTTTGTCGTTGAGTGTGAAAGAAATGTTCTCGTTCATATCGAACCCTCTCTTGGTTTAAGTTTACAGACTAAAGTTCAATCGCCGGATTTAAGCAAATCGCCACGCGGCTGTCCAGAACAATTTTCCCAAAAATCCATTCTCACAGGATGGGCACATCCGAAACCATGATGAAAATTCTGCAAGAAGCCACTGTTCTCAATCCCCACGTCTGCATATAATACGTGGAAATCCGGATTTAGTGGAGGACAGCTATGGATGCCAAAATAACTCTGACCGTAAACGGCAAAGAAAGAACGGTCGTTACCGATCCCGAACGGCCCCTGCTTGACGTTCTAAGAGAGGACCTGCAAGTCACAGGCCTCAAGTACGGCTGCGGCAAAGGCCTATGCGGCGCCTGCACGGTTCTGGTGGACGGAAAACGGACCCACCCGTGCGTTACGCCCGTTGCAAAGGCGGATAAACAGAAGATCACGACAATAGAAGGCCTTGCCGATGGCGACCGCCTCCATCCCGTCCAGCAGGCGTTCCTCGACGTGGGCGCCATTCAGTGCGGGTATTGCACACCCGGGATGATCTTGTCCGCTGTGGCGCTTCTTGAAGAGAACCCGCGGCCTACGGACGAGCAGATCGCCGAGTGGATGAATGTGAATATATGCCGGTGCAACGGATATACGAAGATACTGAATGCCGTTCGCCGCGCTGCAGCGCAAATCGCGGAGGTGAAACGATCATGATCGAAGATACTCTAACAGAAGAAGGCGTAGGATGGGCTTCAGCCCATCGATCAACAATGGTGGGGCAAGCCCCACCCTACATACTCGAATCCGGGCGTTCTGAGTCCGTAGAGCTGAGCCGGCGCGCCTTCGTGCAATTGCTTGGCACGGGGCTTTTGATTACCGTCACTGAGGGCGTCTCTCTCGGCCAGCGCCGCCGCAGTCGAGGCGGACGACCCATTACCGTAGCGGCACGAATCCACCTCAATCGGGACGGCACAATTACCGTAATGACCGGCAAGGTCGAGGAAGGCCAGGGCCCCCGCGCTCAACTGTCGCAGGCAGCCGCCGAAGAGCTGCGGATCGGCGTCGAGCGGATCCGAATGGTCATGTCCGACACGGCTCTCGTCCCCGACGACGGTATCACCGCCGGCAGCCGGACGACGCCATCGACCGTGCCGGCCGTGCGCCGAGGCGCTGCGACGGCCCGGGAGCTGCTCACGCGTCTGGCGGCTGAGCAATGGAAGGTGAATCCGAGCAGCCTGAATGTGCGCGACGGCGCCATTAAACACAAGATGACGGGAAAAACCGTCACATACACAGACCTGGCCAAATCAAAGGACATTGCCGCCGCTTTCAAACAGAACGTATCCTCAGACGTCGCCATCACGCCGGTAAGTCAATGGAAGACACTTGGCACTTCGGTCCCAAGGCCAAACAGCCGTGACATTGTCACCGGGGCGCACAAGTATCCTTCGGACATCATTCGGCCCAACATGCTTTACGGAAAAATTCTGCGTCCGCCCTCTTATGGAGCCACGCTCGAATCAATCGATCTTTCCCCGGCTAAGGCTATGAAAGACGTGCTCGTCGTGCGCGACGGCCAGTTCGTCGGATGTGCTGCGCCGTCGTCCTTTGTTGCCGCCCGGGCACTGGAGGCCATTGCCAAAACCGCATCGTGGAAAACCGTTTCTCATACATCGAGCAAAGATTTGTATTCCCATCTGAAGAAAAATGCCCGCAGAGGAGGACGTCCCGGAACCAGAGGCTCCGTCGAGAAGGGCTTTGCCGATGCAAGCAAGGTCCTCAGCGAGACCTACGAAGTGGCCTACGTTCAGCATACACCGATGGAACCGAGGGCGGCGGTAGCTGAGTGGAACGACGGCAAACTGACCGTATGGACGGGCGTGGACGGCCCCCAGCGGGTGCAGGGAAGCCTGGCCAGCGCTCTTGGAATTCCATCCGAGCGGGTCCGGGTAATTGTTCCCGACATGGGCGGCGGCTTCGGCGGCAAACATACCGGCGAGGCGGCGGAAGAAGCCGCCCGCCTGGCTAAGGCGTTCGGACGCCCGGTAGCTGTGCACTGGACCCGTGCCGAGGAGTTCACCTGGGCCTATGTCCGCCCTGCCGCAGTCATCGAATGCAAAGGCGGCCTGGACGACAAAGGCTCGATTGTTGCCTGGGATTTCACCAGCATCAATCCGGGCGGCTCGGCGATTGATACGCCATACAACATCGCCAATACCAGCATCCTTTCGGCAGGCTCCGATTCTCCCCTGCGTCAAGGCTCGTACCGGTGCCTCGGCGCGACGGCCAACAACTTCGCCCGAGAGTCCTTTATGGATGAGCTTGCCGCCGCCGCGGGGGCCGATCCGCTGGCTTTCAGACTGGCTCATCTCGATAATCCGCGCATACGAGCAGTCCTTGAGACCGCCGCTAAGCATTTCGACTGGCCGAGACGCAGAAAACAAACCATCGCCGACGTGGGTGTCGGGCTTGCCTGCGGAACCGAAAAGAATTCCGTTGTAGCCGCATGTGCCCAGGTGCTGGTAGATCGCAAACGAGGCATCAAGGTGCAGTATGTCTGCGAAGCCTTCGAGTGCGGGCCGATCCAGAATCCGGCCAACCTGCTCTCTCAGGTGCAGGGCTGCATCATGATGGGTCTGGGTCCTGCGCTGCGCGAGGAAATGCGTTTCGAGGATGGCAAGATTCTCAACGCAGGCTTCGCAGGATATCAGGTGCCGCGCTTCGAGGATGTTCCGACGATAGACGTCCGTTTGATCAACAAGACCGATATACCCTCGGCCGGTGGAGGTGAAACACCAATCATTGTTATCGCGCCGGCCATCGCGAATGCCGTCTTTGCCGCGACCGGTATCCGTGTCCGTTCTATGCCGATGGAAAACAACTTACGCAAGCAACCATGACGATTACGACGCAGATTCAAGGAGAACAGAATGAACAGCAAGAACCGACCCGCAAGCATTCACCAGAGAATTGTGGAGTTTATCGACGGGGGCCGGCCTTTTGCCGTTGCCCTTGTGCTGAACGCCGCCGAGGGTTCTACGCCTCAGAAGGCCGGTGTCAGGGCCGTCATCGACGCAACCGGCAAGATTTGGGGAACCATCGGGGGCGGCTTTGTGGAGGGCCAGGCCCAGGAATACGCGGTTGATGCCTGCAAATCGGGAAAGCCTATACTGTTCGACTTTGACCTGGCTAACACGTATTCCAGGGACGCAGGGGCCATTTGCGGCGGCAACATGCGCATCCTCGTTGACCCAACGGCTGCCGAGAACAGAGACTTTTACGCCCGGGCGGCCGAGACTGTCGCCCGGCGGCAGAGAGGCATCATACTCACGACCGTGCGCACCGCTGAGCACCCACAGGTCAAATCCGAGTGGTTCGACCCGGAGGCCATTCCGTCGGATGCCGCGTTTCCGGGCGCCGACAACATTCGCTCGTGCATGGCGCGAGAGACACCGCAGCTTTTTGTAGAGCCAGGCGGTGGGGCAAGCCCCACCCTACAGGTGCTTGTCGAACCGGTGATTCCAAAACCCATGTTGCTGATCGCCGGCGGTGGCCATATCGGCCAGGCGCTTGCGCTGCAGGCCAATCTCGTCGGCTTCGATATCACTGTTGTGGATGATCGGACCGAATTCACTGACCCTGCCCTTTTCCCGGATGGAACGACAACTTGTTGCAAGGACATCCCTAAACAGATCGCCGATCTATCGGTTGGAAACGATACGTACGTCGTGCTGGTCACTCGCGGGCACAAGCTTGACGCCGAGGGGCTCGAAGCCTGTATCCACGCGCCTGTCGCTTATGTAGGCATGATAGGCAGCGACCGAAAAGTCTCGCTGATTCGCGAGAACTTCCTTGAATCCGGCCTGGCTACCGCGGAGGAATTCGACCGGGTATTTACACCCATCGGACTGGATATAGGCGCCGTTACAGTATCTGAAATCGCAGCGAGTATAACCGCCGAGCTGATTGCCGTCAGGCGAAAGGGCATTTCTCACAAACCCTCAGATGCGACGGAGCAGTCATGATTTGTGCCGTAGTTCTCGCCGCAGGCCTCTCGCGCCGGATGGGCGTCCAGAAGCTGCTGCTGCCCTTCGGCGGCAAAACAGTTATCGCCCATATCGTCGATCAGCTTCTCGCCAGCGCCGTTGACGAGGTTCACGTTGTCGTAGGCCATCAGGCCCGGCGATTACGGCAGGAATTATCCGACCGGCACGTTTCTATCGTGAACAACCCCGACTA
The DNA here is from genome assembly GCA_005223045.1 of Planctomycetes bacterium B3_Pla. Taxonomy (GTDB): domain Bacteria; phylum Planctomycetota; class Phycisphaerae; order Sedimentisphaerales; family Anaerobacaceae; genus SG8-4. The sequence continues at coordinate 428,320 of NJBM01000002.1, forward strand.
CGAATCCGGGATGTTGTCTTCGGTGCGTCGTGGACTTCGAGGCCTGCCGCAGCAATGCCGGACGGTTTTGGTTGCATTAGGGGATCAGCCCTCTATCACGTCAAAACTCGTTGACGAGATGCTGCAATCCTTCACTTCTGCTGAAAAAAGTATCCTTGTGCCGTTCCACGACGGCAGGCGAGGCCACCCGGTTCTGTTCTCAGAGTCTTATCGCGGCGAGATTCTAACGCACTACAACGACGTGGGCCTGCGCGGGCTTCTCCACGCGCATCCTGAAGATGTCTTTGAACTGGCCGTATCGACCTCTGCGGTCCTTTCAGATATGGATTGCCCCGAAGATTATCGGCGGGAGCTTGCCTTGATCGAAAAAAAGAAAGGCCGAGAGAAAACCTGACAGGCGCGCCGGCGAAGCGCCGATTTGTCCTTCCGGCTTTTTTTTGAGCGAGAAAGAAAAACAAGTGGAGTCAGGGTCGAAATTCGCCGATGAAGGGCAATGCGTGATAGGCGTACTGTACGCCTTCCGGCGAATTGAGATTTATTTGAACAAGCGGCAACGATTGTATCTGCCGCACAGGAGACTCGAATTATGAGAAACTACAGTATCAGCAACAAGAAAAATGAAGTATTCGAGAAGACAATGATGAGCGGCCTTGCGATCTTTGTTGCGGCCCTTGCAATCGTCGGTTTTGCCGGCTCAGGTTTTTTGACATGGCAGTTGTGGCTTGCATTTTCCTGCTTTTCCGTTTCTCTACCGTATTTGATTTTTCAAATTGCCTGTATGACCCTGGGCGTGACACAACGGCATAAAGTTCCGTTGCAAGTGGCCACTGTGATCGTCGCACTCGTGGGCATCTTTGCATCGCTGATCAATCTCTCAATAGTCATCGGCGGGATTTTTGCCATTAGCTGTCTAAGCGCGTACTACCTGTTCACGGTCTGCTCGACAGGATCCATGATATCGGAAGGCACAAGAACGACAGGCAACGTCAAGACCAGAAAAGCAAAGGCGGATGCAGAGGCAGAGGCGGATGCAGAGGCGGATGAAAAGGTGGCTGCAATGGCGGGTGCCAGCAATTGACGATAGTCTTCGCAGCAGGCCTTGCCTTGTGTTGAAGTTGTGGCGAGCAAGGAACAAGCGCCCGACCCGGAGCTTTCACTGATCCGGTGTGGGGTGTGGGTGGCCGGTGATCGACAAGACGGCTGAGAATCACGGGGTTTTCTCTTAGCCTGTCTCTTACCGTTCTTGTCGGCCAAACGCTAACTTGCCCTTCGGGACAATCTTCAGCACATAAGCGTAGTCGCCGGGTTCCTCGGTTGGGAAAATGACCTCAAGGCCATTTTCCTTTTGCTCCCACTCAATCGGTTCGTCTGACCCGAGCATGGTGATTGATTTGATGCCGCGTTCGCTGACGGGATGCTCGGAATTCAGCGACTTGATGGTAAAATTGCCGAAATCGGGCCAGCCAAAACAGATAGCGTACAGGATGTTGTCTTTGACGGTAAATCGCACGCAGTCGGGCCCCATTTTCTTTTTGCCCTGTCTGCCGTCATCGCTGATCTTCACCATCATTCCTTCGCCGTATTCACGCCACGGGCGTGTGCCGTAGATTGCCTCGCCGTTGACCTTGAGCCACTTGCCGATTTCCCCGAGCGTTATTATCTCTGTGTCACGAAGCGTGCCGTCGGATTTTGGCCCAACATTGAGCAGCAGGTTGCCGTTCTTGCTGACGATGTCCGCAAGGGCGCCGATAAGGTAATCGACGGGCCAGAATTCGCTGTTCTCAACATAGCACCAACCGCTGACGGAGATTTTGTCGTCCGTCTGCCACTTTGACGACAGCCTTATATGGTCCATGCCGGACCTCTCGAAATCTTCCACTGCCTGGTCAGGCTCCAGAAATTCGCGCTTGTAGGTAAGCACCACTCCTCTGCCCCATTGCCGGGCGCTGTTGTAGTAATGAGCCAGGACATTGTAGAAGGCCTGTCGGAAATAGGGCTTCTTGAAAGTCCTCTCGCCGTCACCTATTCCGCCGTCCACAAATATGTAATCTGGCCGATAGTTGTCAATCAGCTCGGTCATTACATTTTCCCAATGCTCTTCATCCTTGGGCCTTGGGGGATCGTTGTCGCCTCGCCTGTGCCCGTAAAGACCTTCGTATTTGGGGTCCCAGTTGTCATACTTCGGGCGAAAAGTGTAGTAGGCCCAATGCCGACCGTAATGAGTCGATACGCCGGTTTTCATCCCTGCTTTCCGGGCGGCTGCGGTGAACTCCCCTACCACGTCCCGCTTTGGCCCCATTGCTTTGGAGTTGTAAGGGATATGTTTCGAGTCCCACATCGCAAACCCATCGTGATGAACTGCGGCTGAAACCACATATTTTGCGCCGGCTTCTTTGAACAACGTCACCCACTCGTCGGGATCCCAGTTCTCAGCCTTGAAAAGGGGGATGAAATCCTTGTAGCCGAACTTATCGAGAGATCCCCATTTTTCCACGTGATGTGCGGGGATGTCCTGCATATCTTTTCTTTTCTTTATCCGCTCCGGGCTGTACATCCAGCGAGGATACCACTCCGTCTTATACGCCGCGACCGAGAAAGGCGCCCAATGAAAATAAATGCCGAACTTGGCGTCCTCATACCACTGAGGGACCTGGTAATTCTTCAGAGATTCGCCGTCAGGCTCGAAGTCGAACTGTTGGACCTTCTCTGGTTTATTTTGATCGCCGCAATGCACGGTGAAAAGCAGCGCGGCTACTGCAAGAAGTGAAAACCACTTTCCCGATCTCATAAACATAGCAAAAACCGTCAGACTTTGCTCGGTTTCGATATTCTACCTGAGCTTACCGGCCAGCGCTCGGCCAAATTGCCCCGCAAGCTTGCTGGCTGTGTACTGCTTCTTGTTGTCATAGGAAGCAGACAACAGTATCTGCCCGTCCTTGTCTTTCCCCACCACAGAAACGCTTTCGATAGTTTGCCGGCTCCGCTTCGTTGTTGATCTGACTGTCATAAAAGTAGCACCGGTAATAAAAATCGTCGCCTTATCGGGATCGCATAACTCAACTCTCTTCTTCACGAACTCTTTTTCAATGACGTCTCTAATGACCTTTCCTACCTGCGGATCCTCGCTCTCGATCGGCGAGACATGGACACACTTATGCTCGAGCATCTTAAGGCCGGGGGTAGTAACAATGTCGGAATTACAGCCCGCAAGCACGCCTATCGCCAGTAAACCAATAAGCCAATGTAATTTGTTCATTCCTGTTGCTCCTAAAACTGTTCTTTCCTTGACAATGAAACTATACCACATTTCCAGCTACTGCGATTCTGCTGCTTCCAATTCTACAAACATTTTTATGAAATTCAACAAATCTGAAATTAAATGTACAATTTTATGGCTTCCGAGCTTTAAAACAATTGTGGTGACCGGCGAAAACTACATTTTTTGGCTTGATATGTCAAACGTCGATTGTTAGATAGATGTTGTACATTATACTGATTGGCCGGCGACGCCGTTTCAATCGGAAGTAACCGTACAAGTAATCAGGATAGGAAATGCCTTGGAAAAGAGACTAAATGCCATTTTGTTGTTGCTCTTGTCAGTTTTACTTTCTTTTGGAGCGGGGTGTGCGAATCCCGGAGGACTGGCGATAGCTGGAAAAACCGGCACGTTAGGATTAGGCGGCGAACTCACTGCGGGGATTGCTCCCGATATCAACACCAGGGTGGGCCTTAATACGCTTGATCTGGATTTTGACTGGAATATATCAGATATAGAATACGATCTGGGATTGGACTTCTTTTCCTTTTCCGCACTGGTTGACTTGTACATAATTGACGATTTCCATCTGACCAGCGGCGTCGTGTTCTTTGACCACAAGCTTAATATGCGCTCGCGACCAACCATTTCCGAAGAGATTGGCGGCGTAGTGTACAGTGCTGCCGATATAGGCACCCTGTACGGCAGCGTCGAAGTCGAAGATGTAGCTCCGTACATCGGTATTGGCTGGGGCAATGCCCTCAACGGCGGAAGATGGGGATTCTACTGCGATCTCGGCGTCGCCTTCATAAACTCTCCCGACGTTGACTTGTCCGCTAACGGTTTAATGGCATCCAACTCGACATTTCAGGCGAATCTGGCAAGAGAAAGAGACGAGATAGAAGACGACCTGGAGTTCTTCAAATACTATCCTGTTATTTCCATCGGTCTATTCTTCAGGTTTTAGGAATGATATTACGTTGGTTCGTTGTTTTTCTTTTGTCATTGCTTGTACTCACGGCGGCCGGGTGCCAGGAGGCGCTGACCTGGGCCGGAGCGAACGTATATCAGGCGGACACCAAGGCCCCCGACTCGAAAACGGCGGCCGAGCTGGTCAGGGAAGGACTCAATGCCAGCCCGCGAATCCGGGTGGGGTACCTGCCGACCCCGACGTTAGGCACGGTTTTCTCCGGTCCTGATGAGTTGGGGCGGCATGGATACAGGCCCAACCTGTCGGAAAGAAACGGCTTGGTATATACCTGCAAAGCAGGCTCCATCGACATTGGCCACGCGCGCAAGGCGGCAGATTGGACGGTATTCCTCGCCGCCATGACCCATCGGAACATAATGGAAGGCGATGCCGAATTCTCGTTTAGATTGTATGAACCTTCGCGGTATTTTGTCAGGCTGACTTTCCCGGAAAACTGGAAGGATTTGTCAAACCAGCAAAAGGAGCGCATCGCATACGAGGTCTCCGTAGGTCTTGGCCGATACCTTGCCTTTGTAGGAGTTACCTGGCACGAAATCATCACGTGGTTCGGCTTCAAGAGCAAGGGCCTGGAGCCGGAGCACCCCTCTGCGTTCACGTGGGAAGAAACATTCTCGAATCTTTTCGGCACTCATGTTGCAGCTCTCGCTCTTGACGACACTGAGCACACATTCAACCGGGCGATGACGCTGGCTTTTGACAGAGAGCTTCGCAAACTGGATGCCAGGCCGGGCCATGTATCGAGGCGCGCCGCCGAAAGCGTCAGAGGTCCGTGGTTTACAGGGGATTTCTTCTTCATCGTTATGAAAAAGAGAAACCTCGATCTTGGCCTCGATGACGGTTTTGTCACACCAACGCTCATCCCCTCGGTCTCCGAGTGCCAGGGAGCGGAGGCTCAACCGTTTCCGGCGCCCGATCTCGATTTTCTTTCAGAATATGGATTCGGAGTCAAGTTTGAGATTGAACCGAAAATATGGGAGGCGGACGCCATCCTTGATATTGCATACGCCGGCGCCGGCCCGAGAAGAAATTGCTTGGAACCTGTTATTCACCTTGCCCCAATCATGGCTTATATCCGGCAGGATGCAATAAAGAGATACGGTTCTGAGCCGGGACTATACCGGTAGGCGGGATAAACCTTCTCTCGCCGGCGCAAGGCGGAATATAAAGAAGAAGCCCCTGCTTGAAGGAGAATATTTTTGCGGAAATAGCGGTTAAGTTTCTGCAGCCGCTACGTCGGACGTGAACCGGATTTTCTGCCGGCCCGTGGCGAACGCATTGTCGTCCGAGCGTCAGAAAAGCGGGCCGAGAACTGGAGTCAGGAGAAAATTCGTCTCGGCCCGCATCCACGGGTTTCCCCCCCTAATATATAATACGAGCGCCAACGTATGGGGGTTCGGGAGCATTAAGCCCGGAGATATCTTCTGTCGCTCGAAAAGCACGATGTCCCGTTCCCAAGCGAGACCTCATACGGCATGCGCTAAGCTGGGATTGTCCTCGTGCGGCGGCAAACGGAGCGTCTCGGCAAATTAGAGAGATGTATAATGCGCGTGAAGAGGACACAAGAGATGCTTGAGAGTTCGGATAAAACGGCCTATCCGGATCACGCCGGAGTGCCGGCTTTGCAACCGCCCGGACATCCTCAGGCCTGAGACGACAATTGCCGGCAGGCCGCCGGGCACGGTGAAGAATATCGTCCGAAACACAAGATGGTCTTTACAATTACTGCCGGCCAGGCGAGTTCACTTTACTTCCAATCGCTTGGCCGCTGCTCCCCTACCTTCTGTGCCCAAGTCCGGCCGCCCTTTTCAAATATAACTTTGTCCCCGTGTATGCGGACGACCTTTACACCGTATATCGTGTCTCCCTCGCGCAGTGCTGTCCCGTCGCTAATCACAGCGGAGGAACTATCCTCGCTGCGGAAGATTGCAGTCACTTCACAGCCCTGGGGCGGAGCTTGATCGGCTTTGGCGGCTTCCATGCGAGCAATCCCTGCCCTGACAATGCAGAAGCAAGCCAAACAGGCAAGCACCACCAATTCAGCTCTCAGAAGCCGGCACTTTTTCCATTCGACCTTGTTAGCCATTTTGTTCTTCTCCGGGAAAATCAGGTTATCCACGACGCAAGGGCGTTTCCGTGTCTGGTATATCGGCTGACTGCGAGCCGGACTTGAACCGATATTATGTAACATATAGCTGCCTCCGAAGGTCTTGAAATCCCACGCCCTGCTTAAGGGCAGCCCAAACGGGCCGGCAAGCTGCCTGTATAAAAAAAGACGGGCCGAGCAAAAGGAGTCAGGAGAGAATTCAACTCGGCCCGCACCGTGGGTCCCCCCGACCCACTATTATTATACGATTGCCGGCAGCGACAAGTTCAGGGCACAAAACGCACGGATGCTGAAATTCACTCAAACGTCAATAAAGCGCAAAAAGAAAGGCCCTGGAACAAACCAGAGCCAATTGTAAAACTATCTTGGAGGATAACATTATTATACCCTATTTTCGTCGCCTCGTCAAGGACTTTTTCTAAAACCACGACAACGTCCTGTAATGTCAACCACGAAGGCACGAAGAACCACGAAGAAAAACAATAATCAATAGTCAATAATCAATAATCAATGTCTCGAGGCCCCTACAAAATCCGATAAAATCCTGTCCAAAAAGACATTGTTTTCCTTTTTTCCTTGCTCGGCAGAGAGACAAATCTATAATTGAACGTAGCGGATATGATAACTCTGACGCGGCAACGCCGTACTTTGTGCTTTCTTGCTTTACGCCGAGAAGCCTGGGATGTTATACGGACACTCAGAGAGGTCTGGAGTTTTATATGGAAACCATATATACATAGTTAGCGCTGCGACAAGGAGAATTAGTATGAGCGAAATCCCAAGTGAAACGCCCGATCTTTCTCCCGCCAGCCTGCACTTCCAGATTCTCTTGGCGGGTACTGTGATCTTTCTCGTAACACTTTTCTGGCTTACGGACTTGCCTCACACAAACACGTATGAGACACGCGCCGCCGTGGCGGCGTCGCGGATAGTCATCGGGATACGAATCCTGGGTTGCTACTTGGCGTTTATCAGCGTTGTCCTCGGCCACAAAGTACTACAGAGAAGGGCCCAGTCTAGATCCGAGGAACAAGACTAGGCGCTAACCAGAACTAATTAGGGCCGTTTACTATTTTTAGGCTTCGTTTATGGGCAGTAGGTCATACAAAGAAGAAAAAGCAGGCTGAAGCTGTAAATAAACAAAAGTAAAAGAACTGAATAAGGTAACATAAATACTAAAACGTCCCTATTAAAACCCGTCCAATTGATGATTGATTAATTGAGCAGAAAGGAGATCCGAAATGAGTACGTATCGAACTGCTACAGCAATCAAGGCACTTATTATCGTCATCCACCTCAGCGCTGCCGGCGGTATCGGCGAGGAGAAACCCCGTACTGTTGACTTATTGAAGCTATCGAATCCAATCTATGAAGTGGTGGCGGGACGTTGGGAATTCATCTCGGGTGCTCTTGTGGTTGATGATACGCCGACAGCACGAATGAGTTTTCCATACCGCCCGCCGGCAGAATACGATTACATCGTGACTTTCGTCACCACCAGGCCAGGTGGGAACATTGCCTTGCTGGTCTCGAAAGGAAAGACCCCCTTCACCTGGAGTCTGAACACGCGTGGCCAGATCGCGCGTCTGGAGGATATCAACGAACACTCGATCATTAGTAATCCGTGTCTCAGGAAATATGTGATCGAGCCTTGGAAGCAGTACACAGCCCAAGTCCGCGTCCGCAAAACAGGCGTGACTTGTCTCATCAACGGTCAAGTGGTTCTTAAAGAGTATAAGACGGACTACAGTGACCTGAGCCGAAACAAGAAGTGGACGATGGAAGACGAACGGCTCTTGGGGCTTGGCGCACACAGTGATTTTATGAACATCGTTCTTGAAGCTAAAGTCCGTGAAGTCACTGGTCAGGGGAGAATACTTCAGAAGAAGCCCAGAACGCGTGGTCGCCGCACTCGTCCTCGGCAGAGGCGTTCGAAAACTGTCGAGAACGAGGCTGTTGAGAAGGAGTAGCGTAGGGTGGGGCTTGCCCCACCTTCAAGAATGTCACGTGCGTTGGTCGGTGGGCTAAAGCCCAGTACGTGTTTAGCCGGACAAGGGATATGCGAACCGACGGTTATTTCGACCGGAGTCCCAACGCCAGTTGGGACGAAGCGGAGAAATCGATTCTAAATAGATCTCTCCATTCCGCCTTCGACTACAGTCGAGATGACGATCGGGTGGCAGCCTCATCCTGATTGTCGTTTATCAGGATGGGGATGGCTGACTTCCGCTAAACACGTACAAAGCCCACCCTACATTTCTGCGTAGCTTTGGGACACAAACATCGGCTGGAATTAAGTCGTTAGGTTCGGGGCATGTCATATTAACGGCATTGGCAAACATGCTTGGCCTGAGCGAGGCCGAATGGGTTGTCCATCCTACCAACCCGAATGATTTGGCATGGTCAGGCTATTTTGTTAGCATGTCCACCATCAGGTTCCAGAATCGCTGCTCGTCGATGGTCATTAGGATTCGGGCTTTTTGGGTGCCGGCGGGGCCTTGTTTGCGGTAGCCGAGGCTTCGGCCGTAATCCAGGCCGTAATCGGAATTTACGTCAACCCAGCGGGTCTCTTCTTCGACAATCAAGGTAGGATCGATGACAACTGCCGCGGCGATGGTGTCCCAGTTTGGTAGGGTGCGATGAATCGCACCGATTCTTAGAAAATAAAATCATGCCGGACTGTATTTGATGGTTTCGTGCGTGTGGGATATATTTTTTGCAGGACGGGTAAATGAATTTATATAATTTGAATGGTGCGTTTTAACGCACCCTACGTGATCGGCTGGAATTAAATATCGTGGCCCCGGGTTAATCGTGGGACACCTTATTTATTTCTCCCTTTCATTGTAGGGAATTAGCAAATCCGGACTTAAGGGTGTCCGTCTGCCCCATAGGGGGTACATTTTTCTATGAGTTGTGCTTGATAATGATAGGTTTTGATAGAGGATAGCCAACTGATTCTGCCCGAATGATTTTGCACGGTCAGGTTATTTTGTGAGCATGTCCACCATCAGGTTCCAGAAGCGGTGCTCGTCGATGGTCATTAGGATTCGGGCTTTTTGTGTGCCGGCGGGGCCTTGTTTGCGGTAGCCGAGGCTTCGGCCGTAGTCCAGGCCGTAATCGGAATTGACGTCCACCCAGCGGGTTTCTTCTTTGACAATCAACGTCGGATCGATGACAACCGCCGCGGCGATAGTGTCCCAGACTAATCGAGTATAGCGAGCATTTCGCTTGAACTCCGGCCCGTATTTGTCCCGAAACATCGCTGCAATTGCCGTATCGGTGGCTGTGATGCGCTCGTAGAGTTTCTTGTTGAAATGATATTTCTCGCAGACGTCCAATCCAACGATGAGCTGATCAGCGAACGGCGCCCGAACGCACATCTTGGCCGCCTCCGGATCGAACCACCAGTTGAACTCGGCAGCCGGGGTGGTGTTGCCCGGCACATCGAACGCCCCGCCCATGTAAACAACGCTCTTAATCAGGGGGATGATCTCCGGGGCCAGTCTTATTGCGATTGCCAGGTTCGTGCACGGGCCTATCGGCATGACGGTGACCTGGCCCGGATTGGCCTTGATTGTGTCTATTAGAAAAGTCACTGCATGGTCATCCACAGGCTCTATCGCCGGCGCGCCTCCGAATTCGGCGCGGCACACGTCCAGATACGATGCCGGCTCAACCCTTCCGAAGCAGCCGACATAAGGCGAGCTGTAACCGAACATTTTGCGCTCAACTTCAATCGTTTCATAGCGACCAGCCCGGAGCGGATAACGCGTCCCCATCGCGACCGGAATATCCCTGCGCTTCAGCACCTCAAGCTGGCGCAGAGTGTATGCTGTCCCCTCCGACAGCCATGTGTTGCCGGGAACTACTGTCACGCCGAGCAGTTCTATATCCGGATGGTTCGCGAGCATCATCATCGCCACGCCGTCGTCGTACAGGACGACCATATCGGTATCGAGGATGACCTTCTCTTTGGCGGCTCCGGCTGAACCCAGAGCTGCAAGCAGTAATAGTCCAACAAACACAATACGATAGTGTTTCGGTATAAGCATAGTCCAATGTCTCCTTTCAGCGCCGTGAATCGTCTGCGATAGAGTACCATGTCTGCCTCGAAACGTCGAGCTTTATCGCTGTTTAGGCGCTGCGTTCGCTGAAGATGGGTGGTTATCCGGTGGACTGTGCGGGCGGCCCTTAATTTTTGATTTGCAGAGCTAAGATTGTGCGGTCATCGCCTTGCTTTGCATCTTTTGAGAAAGTCTGTGATTCGCTGACGATGGCTTCGACCAATTCCTTTACCTTCCGGCCGCGATTTGCCTCTAAGAAATCCTCAAGCCTGTCGGTCCCGTACAGTTCTGCTTCGACATTGCGATTTTCGACTATTCCGTCCGACACAAACAGAATGATGTCCTCCGCACCCAGATCCAGTCGGGCCGGCTTGATATCGATGTCCCGATCTATACCCATCAGCAGGGTGCCCCCGCCGGTAATGACGGAGATAACATCCTGCTCTGCTGCCGGTATCCGCCAGGGTTGCGGATTGTGCCCGCCGTTGACGTAACTTAGCTCGCCCGTCGAGCAATCATAGACCGCGACGAACACAGCGGCGAAATTACCGGCAGGTATTAACCGGCATAAAGTGGAATTGAGCACGCTCACGAATTCGGGCAATGTCATTTTGCTGTCGATCCACGAGGCGAAAGTCGTTTTCAGGATGCCCGTGACGAACGCCGCGGCCATGCCGTGACCGCTGACGTCGCTAAACAAAATCGCTATTTTGTTCTCGTCCAGAGCCTGCACGTCGTAGTAATCCCCTCCCACCTCCTCGACGGGATCGAAGCTGACGGCCCAGTTGATTCGCTCCGAAAGCTGTCCGTTGGTCAAATCCGGCAGGAATTTCCTCTGGATGACCTGGGCGCGGAGCAGGTCGGCCTTGATCTGCTCGGCATAGGTCTTGACTTCGCGATACGCTTTAGTCAGTTGGTAGTCCTTTTCTTCGTTGTCGTATTCGACGCTCCCTGCGACCATGAAGAACACGTAAACAAGGCCGGCAAGAAGTAAAGCCACGGGCGCCGATATCGTGATTTGATGCCAACTGCCGTGCATATAGGAGTAGATAATGCTGGGGCCTATGGCAATGGCTCCGACCAACACGGCATATCTCGGTGCGGCATGAAACAAGGCGCGGTGATCGTGAAAATTCCTGTGCTTCTGCTCGAACCACCGCATGAGCCGGCTGAAAGCCAGCGTGCAATAAGTATAAGTAATGACCAACGTTTCGCCTTTGATCGAAACGCATGTGCACGCTGTGTGAAGACCGTTTTCGCCCAGCAAGTGGCCGACGATGCCCCGGGGATTTCGGCCGTCATGACGCCTGGCGAGTCTCCGGCGATACGAATAAAGCAAAACCATGATGTCCACAACCTGATTTCTCTCAAGGCGGGAATCGAGCTCAATGCACCTGATGCCTAATGAACGCAGGAAATCCCAGAGCAGTTGATAATCGTCCAGCAAATCGGAGTATTTCTTAGCGCCGATTCTCATTAACCCGCCGAGCCCGTCATGGCCCAGCTCGACCAGAATCCTGCTCTCGTGCGCCTGGCCGGCGAGAACGACAGCGTCGGACTCCACCCAGCTTGCGAAACGCTGGATGTCCCGCCATAAACAGGTCCTTCGCACAAGGAGGCTGCCGAGCTTTTGATACGCTCTGCTTGCGATGCCGGGTGACAATAATTTGCCCCCGGTATCCTGATTATCTGAAGAAGCGGTGGAATCCACTATAAGGCCCCTTAACTTACCCACTGTCCTGTAGTTCTTCCAACTCCGATGACTTATTACAAGTCTTTTGAGAAGTTCGGCACAAAAATCCTTCTTGCATCCTTTGACATTCGCAGGAACAGTTCTCTTCATCCGGTATCTACGAACGGACATTTCTGTTGTTCGGAGCCATCCGGCGGGCAGGAAACACCCGAACGTTATTTGCCGGCCGGCGTATTGAATTTAAAGTGGTTGCAATCCGGACCCGGATTTAGTAGCATGATGGATTCAGGAGTATTGGCAGGTTTTCAGGTCGAGTTTACAGGGATTTCGAGAGCAAAAGTAATGGTAAAGCACGAGAAAAGATTAAATGGGGCCGAAAACGGACGACAGGGCGGCAGTGTGAAGGCGCGCAAGGGCAGGCGTCTCTGGCTGATAGTTCTTCTGTTGGTAATTCCTGCCGCAGCGTTCGTTCTCTCAGGGTGGATAAGAAAATCCTCGTCGGCTGATACCGAGAATATGTGGAGCACGTTCACCGCACGTCGGGACGAGCTTATCATAACTGTCATCGAGACCGGCAACATCAAGGCCCAGCAATCAACGGACATTATGTGCGATCTGGGCGGCCGCGGCATCGAGATTGCCAGCATCGTCGCGGAGGGTACGGTGATCACCCAGGAGGATGTTGATAACGGCAAGATCCTCTGCCAATTGAACTCGTCCGATCTCGAGGATTACTATTCGAGAGAGAAGACTGAATTGTCGGAAGACCAGGCGTCGTATCTGCAGGCTCAGGAAGCCCACCTGATCCAGCTAAAGCAGAACGAATCGGACATCGCCGCTGCGCAACTGGCTGTTGAATTCGGCATGCTCGACCTTCAGAATCACCTTGGCAAGACCGCCGCCGATAAGCTTGCCGCTCAGGTGGCGGACGATCCGAATGCGACGATCGAAATGTCTGTGCTTCTGGAATTTCTCGGTGAGCCCAACAGTCTGGGCGGCGAGGCACTTCAAACGCTCAAACAATTTCAGAACGATATCCTCCTCGCCGACGGGCAGTACCAGAAGTACACGGATGTGCTGGCCGGCACACAAAAGCTCCATGATGCCAACTATGCATCGGACCTTGACTTGAAAAGTGCCAAACTGGACATGGATCGTTTTCGGGTCCAGAAAGAGAGTGCCGACGAGGCTTTGAATTTATTCGGGCTTTACGGTCTTCCAAAGCAGACCAAGCAACTCCTGAGCGACTATTCCGAAGCGAAGCGCGAGTTGGTGAGGACTTACGCCAGGACTCGATCCGAGCTGGCCCAGGCCGAGGTAAGACTTGAGAGCACCAAAGCAACGTACGATCTCCAGAAGGAGCGAGTCGAAAAGCTCCAGCGCGAGATTGCAGCGTGCACTATACGCGCCCCAAGCCCGGGAATTGTGATTTACGGCAGCAGCGCGGACTGGGAGAAAAGACGCGAGGATCCGATAGAAGTCGGAGACTCGGTCCATAGAGGCCAGAAGATTTTCAGCATTCCCAACTCCAGCCTCATGGGCGTGCAGTTAAGAGTCCACGAGGCATCGGTGAACATGGTCAAGCCGGGTCAGAAAGCCAAGATCACGGTCGAGGCCCATCCGGACACGCCCTTCGAGGGCGAGGTGACCAGGGTTGCTCCTTTGCCCGATCCGCAGCGAGGCTGGCTCGATCCGGGCGTCAAGGTTTATACGACCCAGGTCACCATCGAGGGATCGCATGACATCATCAAGCCCGGGATGTCGGCTAAAGTCGAGATTCTCGTTGACCATTTGCACGATGCGCTGATCGTGCCGGTTCAGGTGGTTGCGAATCGAGGCGGCAGGAAGGTCTGCTATATCGAAACCGGCGGAACTCCGGAGGAACGTGAGGTGCAAACGGGGTCCTTCAACGACATTTTTGTCCAGATCGTCGGCGGTCTGGAAGCCGGTGAGAACGTTCTGCTCAATCCTCCCCGGCTCATCAAGCCAAAACAGGAGCCAGAGCCGGAAAAGACGGTTGCAGCCATCGCAGCAAAATAAACAAGCTGAATCCCCGCCCGGATGAAATGGGTACTTCTACTTCTGCTTGAGCTTCTTGAGCCATTCGCTGTGCAGGCTGGTTAGCCGTTTGACGATTTCCGGATTGGCTTCGGCAAGGTTCTTCGTTTCTGTTGTGTCCTCAGCCATATTGCTCAGGAAGTTTTTGACCTGTGGGATTTTTCTGCCTTTGTAATCTGTTGCCGGGCCGTTGTGTACCAGCTTCCAGTCGCCCTGGCGTATGGCCCAGTGTTTGCCGGTTTCCCAGTGGAAGACTTCGTGAGGTGACGCGGCGGCGTCCGATTCGATGACCGAGGTTATGCTCTTGCCGTCGATCTTGCGCTCGGGCGGTTTCACGCCGCAATACTCTGCGATTGTTGGCATCCAGTCTATGCTCGCGGCCATCTGGCTGCGGACCGCGCCCTTGGGAATCCTGCCGGGCCAGGAAACGATGCACGGCACGCGAATGCCGCCTTCCCAGAGCGTGAACTTATGGCCGCGAAAGTCGCCGGAGCTGCCGCCCCCACCGAACGTCCGCGATTCCACGGAATGGCCGTGGTCGCTGAGGTAGATGATGATCGTATCGTCGCGCAGACCCAGCTTGTCCAAATGTCCGACAACCTCGCCCACCATCTCGTCCATCGTGGAGACAAATTCAGCATACATCCTGCGCGGAGCGTCGAGGTGCCGATACTTCTTTCGCCACTTTTCGGTGCCCTGCAAGGGGTAGTGCGGCATGTTGATCGCCCAGTAAAGAAAGAACGGCTCGTCCTTGTTCTCGTCGATGAATTTCATGCACTCATCGACCATAAGGTCGCCGAAGAACTCGCCGTCGTGCCAGACTTCTTTGCCGTTGCGCCACAGATCGTGCGTGTTGGGCGGCACCCAGTAGAAAAAGTGGGAGTAGTTGTCGATGCAGCCGCCCATGTGCCCGAACGAGTAATCGTAACCCTGCCCGTTGGGCATCGTCTCCGGCGTATAGCCTAAGTGCCATTTACCCACGTGGCCCGTCGCGTAACCGGCCGATTTCATCATCTCGGCAATAGTCACCTGCTCGCTCGGCATACCCTCCCGGCCTTTGTGCGAAGGGGCGTTGCCCAAAAGCCCGGCGCGGCGGGGGTATCGACCCGTCATCAACGCCGCCCGCGAAGGCGAGCAGACCGGCGCGCCGACATAGAATTGAGTGAAGCGCGTCCCCTGCTTGGCCAGCCGATCAAGATTCGATGTGTAGAGGTCCTTCGCGCCGTAGCAGTTGACGTCTATTGCCCCCTGGTCGTCAGTAAAAATCAACACAACATTAGGCTTGCGCCCGGACCGCCGCCCGCCGAATACCGCCTGCGGGATCATCAGCGAGCCGGCCGCTGCGCCTAAAGCCTTGAGGAAATATCTTCTGGTTTGTTTGCCTGCATCCTTGCTTTTCATGTTCTTAGTATTCCTTAAAACTTCGCATCCATTGCGGCCAGTCTTCGGTTCGGACGCCGCCGGCCTTCGTCCAGACATTGTTAATCTTGTAGCTGCTATGCCACTTCTGCGTCCACAGTTCCTTGAGCCCGATTCTTCTGACGGTGATATCCAGGAAGACGATATTCGTCGCCGTGTTGTGTCGGTTGAGACCAACGCGCCTCATGTTGTCGCCCCGCCAGTGACCCGTGCTGCTGGCGGTGTGGCCATCGTATTCGGGAGGCAGGTCGATATCGAGCGGCCCGGCGCCGTACCAGGAGCAATCCTGAAACAGTGGAATCCGGTTTGTGCCGCGGACGTTGCCGCCCTTCCAGTAATTCTCGTCGTCCTGATTCTCTCTTCTGTTGTAAACCCAGCGATTCACGCCGTAGCTGCCGTAGTCGATTTGCGCGACATAGTCGGCGTCCAGAGAGCCTCCGCCCCAGGTGCCGTATGTTCCGCCGTTTCTTTCGGCCTTGGCCGCCTCCGGACAAACGGGGCTGAGCTTGCGGTCTCTGTACCGGTCCTGCAATATGTACCTCCACCTGCCGCTGCTGTCGCCGTAAGCGAAGTAGCCGTCATTGTCCTGCATGTACATCGAGAATATGGTGCCCCACTGGCGCAGGTTCGCCTGACAGCCGACGGCTCTGGCCTGTTTCTTGACCCGGTTCAACGCCGGCATCAATATCGCCAGCAGCAACGCAATAATCGCGATCACCACCAGAAGCTCTATCAACGTAAATCCCGCCCTCTGACGAGCAGGAATCCCGATTTCTGATGATTTAGGTTCTCCTGGTTTACGCATGGTGGTTCTTCTATGCCTAACCATTTTCTTCCGTGCCGCTGCGCCGCCTTGGGCAAAACCGGCTGCGTGTCCGATATTGTACCGGAAACCAGCCCGAAATACAATTCCAAAGATGTCTGAGGCCGCCTATTATGGTTCGGGGCCGGTTTTTTGTTGACAGAACACCTATTAACTTATACTATATAGTTCTACGGACGAATAATAATAGTACCGAACTATGGTTATGTCCGTCCTTAGTGAGTGAAAAAGCCCGATTTAGGGCAATTTGGAGGTAAGGGCAGCCTGAGATAATTCTTGTCTGTTCGGCAGCCGGACCCGGTTTTGTTGTATGGAAAGAATGCACTTTTTGGAGACACTTTGATGTTCAATCGAAAAACAGCCTTTGCGATAATGGCAGTAGCACTTTGTTCGGTTAACGCCTGCTTTGCTCAAACTGTGAAAGATAACTTCGACGAGTTCCTGCACTACACGGTCATCGGCCGGCTCGATCTGGCCAAAGGGTATGCACAGGCACTTCTGGCGAGCAATCCCGATCCCGAAGAGCTGCTCGATCTGAGCAAGGAAAATCCGCAGGGCTACCAGCTTCTTCAAAGAGCCAAAGAGAGTGCACCCGACGCCGAGCTGGCCGATCTGAGCGGTCAAATCCTCGCCCTCATCGAGAAGGGCAGGTTTATCCGCCGGTCCGCGCCGGGCATCATCGCCGAGGAGGTAAGAAGGCTCAGCAGCACCGAACGAGGCTGGTTCGCGGCGGTAAAAAGGCTCCGAAACGCCGGCGAATATGCGATCCCGTTCATGCTCGATGCGATGGCCGATTCCTCCCGCGAAGATGAGCTGCCCTACATTGTCCGGGCGCTGCCGGAGATCGGCAGAGGCGCGATAAGACCGCTCGCTGCCGCGTTGCAGACCGAGAACGTGACGGTCAAAGCCGAGATAATAACCGCGCTGGGTAAAATCGCCTATCCGCAGGCGCAGGCCTACCTTAAATACATCGTCGAGAACGACAGTTCCTCCCAGCTTCGATCTGTCGCGCAGGAGGCCCTCAGGCAGATCGACCCCGACACCCTGCAAGTGCCCGCGGCACAGTTGTTCTACGACCTTGCCGAAAAATACTATTACCACGCCCAGTCGTTGACGCCGACCGAGGACGTCAACTTTGCCAACGTCTGGTTCTGGAACCCCGCCGCCGGCAAGCTCGCCCGCGAGCAGGTCGATCAGAGCTACTTCAACGAGCTTATGGCGATGCGCTGCTGCGAATGGGCACTCAAGGCCGACGAAGGCTTCGGCTCAGCTATCGGCCTCTGGATAGCGGCCTTCTTCAAATCAGAGTCCGTAGGCGTTGCGGCTATGCCCGCCTATTTCGGTGATCGTCACGCAGATGCACTGGTCTATGCCACTACGGCAGGCGTTGAGTATCTCCACCAGGCGCTCGCTCGTGCCGTCAAGGACAGAAACGCCTACGTCGCGCTCGGCGTCATCGAGGCATTGGCCACCACCGCCGGCGAGAAATCATTGCTCTATCAACTGGGCCCGTCACAGCCGGTGCTCCAGGCCCTGACGTTCAACGACAGAATGGTCCGCTACAGTGCCGCGATAGCGATAGGCGCCGCCGGCCCGACCGAGGGATTCGCCGAGAGCAAGCTGGTCACCGCGAACCTCGCCGAAGCCTTGGGCCAGACCGCCCAGCCCGAAACCGGCGGCAACGGCTGGAACGCGGAAATCGCCGACAGCTACGCCCTGCGCGCCGTCGAGGTGATGCTCAAATTGGCCCAGACCCGGAACCAGGTCGTCGATTTGTCCGGCGCCCAGATCGCCCTGGAAAAGGGCGTGAGCGACAGCCGCTCTGAAATCCAGATACTCTCGGGCCAGACTCTGGCCCATCTCGACAGCCCCGGCGCCCAGCGGGCGATAGCGGCAATGGCCCTCGATACCAACAACGCCCAGGACGTGCGAATCCCGGCTTTCGATTCGCTGGCAACCTCGGCCAAGCTAAACGCCAACATGCTGCCCGAGAACACGGTTGACGCGATTTATGCCCTGATAAGCTCCGACGACACTGATCCCGACCTCCGAAGCGCCGCGGCCGCAGCGTACGGAGCATTGAACCTGCCCAGCCGAAAAGCAAAAGACCTGATCCTCGACCAGGCAAAAAGCTGAAGCGCAGCGAAATAATCAATAATCATTAATCAATCACCAATTGGATTGGTCGAAGGATCTGCACAAAGAGCATGGTCTCAAGTCCATTCGACTCCGCCCAAAGGCTATCAAGCATAGGGTAGAAGCGATAGGCGCCGATGCTTCTTGCAATATGATGGAAACTTGCCCTTGACACCTCAGCCGAAATTTGATACAAATCATGTTATGGAAAAAGTTTACATAGAAACAAGTTTTGTCAGCTTCTTATCCAGCAAGCCCTCTCGCAATTTGCTGGCAGCGGCATGGCAACAGGTGTCGTTGGATTGGTGGGAACATCGCAGAATTTTGTTCGATCTATACACCTCGGAATTGGTGATTATTGGTCCGCCGTTTTTGTGCGGATCAGGGTTTGTCGTTTCCTGAAATATGCACACCCCAGGAACTTATGGGAGAGGCTTTCGATGAAGAATCCGATTATTGAAGAACTCTGGAACGTCAAAGACGAGATTGCCCGTGAATGCGAGCATGATCTCAACAAGCTGGCCGATCTGCTCCGCACGAGGCAGAAGGAACACAAGCACAAAGTCGTGGATTTCAGCGAGAAGCAGGCCGAAAATCCTTCAGCCAAGAATTGATGTGAGTCTTGCGAGACGTTTCGATAATTGTCCTACGAAGAAGAACTTTGTAGGCATTCTTTCAACAAAATCTGCCCCGTTCGACAAGTTCAGAGCCCGCCCTGAGCAAAGCCGAATGGGACAGGTTCTGAGTAACGTCGAAGGATCTATTAGCGAAAATCCCCGCGAAAGCGGGGACCCAACATGTAGGGTGCGTTGAAACGCACCATTTGAATTATATAAATTCATTTTACCGTGCTGCAAAAAACATATCCCTCGCGCACGAAACCATCAAATACACCCCAGCATGATTTTATTCTCAAAGAATTGGTGCGATTCATCGCACCCTACCTCATTTATTGATACTTTACCATTATTTATTGTGATCTCCGGTATTTGTTCGATAATGGCAGGCGCTTCGTTATTGGCAAAATTTGCAAAACCGATGTACATCTTAATCGTTGTCGGTAGCAGGCAAATGGCCAGTAGTAACAACAGATATAAAAAGTTTACACCTTTCCAGTGCATACCCACATCTCTATACAACTCTTTTGAGAAAAACGAAAAAACCGGTATATGAAAAATCGAGTATGTTTTCGTATGAACCTCCATTTTTCTTCTCTCCTACGTTTATTAGGGGCTGTGGGGCTGTTGAAAAAGTCCCACCGCAAAACCTGAGATTGCCGCGCGATTCTGCGAATCGCTCGCAATGACGTAAAAATAGACCTTTTGTCATTGCGAGGAGCGGAGCGACGAAGCAATCTCACCTTTTTCAACAGCCCCGCTGTCCCTAGTTTTCCCTAGTTTCCCTCAATTCACACCTTTAATTCTCCCGGAAAAAGTACCGGGCACTTTTGATTCTCCCGTATGCTGCCACCTGGACCTTATTGGGTTTCGGCCGGCTTGGTCACACTTCGAATGGCAGCGGCGATATCCACCGTCCTGGGCGATTGTCTCCCCTCAAAGACAGTTGCCCGACTGGTTTCCATGAGAACCTGTTTCACTTCCGCCGGCTTAAGGTCGGGCTGCACACTCTTTAGCAATGCGACAAATCCAGCCGTAACCGGTGATGTGGATGAAATGGACAAGAATGGATTCTTTGAGAGGCGACTCTTATCGCTTTTCATCCAATCAACGTACTGTTTGGTGAAAATGACGGAATAGTCATAGTGAAGTATGTTCACATCCGGATCACGCTCGTCATCGCCGGTTCTGCCTAAGAGCCCCGTGGGTAACAGATTGCCGGGGTGCGGATAATGGATAAAAGTGGTGACAATGCCTTTAGCGAGGGCTCTGTCAACGGCACTGTCCAGTCGCTTTCGAGTTTCGGGAGGGAAACGGACGGCCGAATATGTCAGCACATCGAGATCACGAGTTATTGCCCAGTCGATCGCCTGAACCATGGCATCCACTTTTTCCGATGCATCCGAGGAATAGGTACCCAGCGCATATATCTCTACCTCGGGCGCGATCTCTCGCAGGGTAGACGCCATCCAGAAGCCATGGTGACTGAAGTCATTGAATGACTCTCCCCAACCTCCCTTCTGGAAGTTCTTTCCGCCTGCGTATAGACCCGGGTGGACATCGTATCCGAAGGAGTGATCGAGTATTCCGACCTTCACGCCCGCTCCCTTGGAGATCGACCATGCATCGTAGACGTTGTGGATCGTGAAGTACGTGGGGCGGGAATTGGCGTTGGGAAAGTAGAGGATCGCGGGTGCATTCACCGTTGGGATCTCTTCGGCCTTTGCGTATCCGGCTCCCAGAGCAGATATAAGTATGACAGATCCAAATGCGAGCCGCAACAGACATCGAATTCTGTAGGGGCGTAAGGCTTTGGGTAACATGTGCAGTCGATTCTCCGGATCCGAAAGACCACTGGAGCTGGCAGCGGCAAATGACTTATCGATTAGGAACATTTGTATGACCTCCAGAATTCTATTTTGCTAACGCCTACTAAAGGGGTCATGCCGTTATTCTTCGCATGTCCCCTGCTTCCTGTATTGCATCAATGTAATCATAACTCGTCTTTGCTAATAATCACGGCATGACCCCTTTTGGTATTGACCCCTTTTGGTATCCAAAAAGCCCCTATCCAGCAATCACAATTCGGGTGGGTGTGTTTCGCACCAATCCCAGACTTTCCGGAATAAAGTCTCATTCTCGCTACGTAAATAATCCCAATTGAGCATCTGGTGCTTCGCGAGATCGCAACACTCTGAAATGGCCTCTGCCTCCGACTTGATCCCTTGCTTCAGTGCAAGAAGGATCGTGTCTACCATCGGGTCGCCATTCATAATTGTCTCCCTTCAAATCTACTTAATCCAATCTCTATATTCGTGTTGCACTTACCATGTTAATTCACTTAATCTATTTAATCTAACAGTTTTATTTTTATTAGGGCCAGTCACCGTTTTCTGTGTACTATCTCCAGCCGTTAATAGGTGGCTGTCCCTAGTTTTTATAGTTTTTCATCGTGCGATCATGCTTGAAGCAGCGATCGAGAACAACGTTGCCCCGATGCGGATCAGCTTTGTTGCAGCCGTGCGAACAATCATTGCTTACGCACCGGCGATGGGACTGAGACCGCTCAGTCAACTGCCTATGATCTACCATGCGATGCTCAAAGAAATTGCCAGCCACATTGTGCCGGAAAGGCAGGGCCGACTAGAGCCTCGCAGACTGGCCCATGACCCCAAGCACTACCCAAGATTAAGGATAACAAGAGCACAATGGAGAGACCAATATGCAGCTTAAGGAACCGCCATTCGTACCTGACACCTTAATTTCCCCCTTGTTGAGTCTTTTATTTTTGTTTATTTACAGCCACAGCCTGCTTTTTCTTCTTTGGTCTTGGGCCTATTTTTTTTCAGTCAACCTACTACTCATGAACAAAGCATAAAAATAATAAGCAGTTCTAATTATTACAACCGCTGTGAAGCGTCAGTTGAATAGCGGTCAGGTACAGTGCCTTGTGGGAGGTTTCACCTCGATGAACGTATTTCATTGATCCCCAAATCAAATGCCTTTACCGCTTCTTCTGCAAGATCATCAGCAAGCTTCAAAAGCGCCTTTGATACGGACGCACACTCCATTTCCTGTTGAGCAATCCACTGTTCAATTCTATTGCACCTCTCCTTTCGAGTTGAGGTGCAAGCCACCTTTCTGGCCAAGAATTCCATCCAGCCCTCATCGAGTTTTTCCTTCTCATTACAGTTAGCGCATGATAAAACTCGATTTGATATGTTATTAGCGCCACCCTGTGATGCAGAAACGAGATGATCTATATGACCTTCCTTCTTACTCCGATCCAACATCGTGCCACAATATGCGCAGGAATTCTCGAAGTACCTCCATATACGGTCAGTCTGCACTTTAGTCGGACTCTTATCAACCTGCTCTCGGAAACAGCGCCGAATCATATTCTTCACATATCCCGGAGTGGGTGCTGGCATTTCCTATTTTTCCTTTCTTATCGTTGCCTAACGTCGAGGTTCACAGGGAGCCGTATTTATCAGCGATTCAGTGCAGCTGGTTGTTAAGTTTCCTTCATGAATCTCTTGAGAAATCCGGCAATTTCAATGGCTAGAGCAGCATACCTCTCGGCTTCCGTCTGTGAGATATCGAATTCCTCTGCGTGGGCCGCCTGGTTACGTAATTTCCTGAGACGGTTATAGTCTTCTAGCAGGGAAGGGTCGACTTGCTCCTTCTGAATTAATGAACGGATAGCATTGACTCCACTCATCGGTCTCTTCCCGTCCATTCCCGTACCAGCACCCAGTTGATCTACGGCCGATTCTAGTTTTCTCCATGCCTCGGTAATGGCGGCGCGAGGGGACACTTCAGCAATCCTAAGTAACTGGGCATACCCGCTTTTCTCAGCAGGTGTTTCGGCTAGAAGTTTCTCTTCAGCTTGAACGTATAGCTTCGTGCGAATCTCGACCTGGGAAAGCTCCTTATCAAATGTGGCCTCAATCTCCTTGTATTTGAGCTTTGAGATTCGGTTCAATATTTTACGTAACTCAGTACGGAAACCGAATGCCAAGATTAGAACTGCTATAGGCCATGCCAATGCCTCAATGAGTTTTACGAAATTTTCCATTTTTCAGATAAAACTTAAATATGTATATATCGTTTCTGTGTAATACTCCAGATCTCTAGCATTCATATAACATCCCAATCCTCTCGGCATAAAGCCAGAAATCACAAACTACGACGTTGCCACTTCAGAGCTGTCATATCCGCTATGTTCAATTATAGATGCGTCACCTTCTCGAGCAAGAAAAAAAGGGTTTTTATGGACGGGATTACAGGATTTACATAGATTTTTTCTTTTTCTTGTCATCATGTTTATCCTGTTAATCCTGTCTAAAAAAGAATTTCCTTGACGGCTATGAATAAGAATGTATGATAAATATAAAACGAATTGAGAATTAAAGTGAAGAAGACAGGATAACAGGATGACGAGTTTAGAGATTTGAAATATTGAAATTAATAGGTAAAGGATCATTTATAAATACAAGAATCCATATTTGTCATGTAAATCCTGTCTAACAAAACCCTATTTGAAAAAACAAAGCCAATTATCTCGTATTGCGTATATCGTATGTCGTATGTAGCAGAGCGCTTCTGACGGAGCAACATTTGAAAAAACAAAGCCAATTATCTCGTGCTGAGTACTGCGTGCTGCGTACTCCGTAAGGAATCCCAAGGACGAAGCCCTAAATCCTAAGCTAACCCGCCCTTCTCTGCGTTCTCTGTGCTCTCCTTCGGCTTCGCTCAGGACGGCGTCTGTGGCTAATACAAAAATGCAAAACAAAGCCAATTATTTCGTATTGCGTACTGCGTGATGCGTACTGCGAAAAGGAGTTTTGAAAAACAAAGCCAATTATCTCGTATTGCGTGCCGCGTGCTGCGTGCTGCGAGAACAAATTTTGAAAAAACAAAGCCAATTTTATATTCTCCATCGGAAGACGGGCGGGTAATTGGGCAAACAGTTGGTCTGCGAGCGGCGTATCATCAGAGAGTAACAAAAAGACCGATTATTTGCGATAGACTATTGATAAATGTGCTGAAATAGGCCAAAATGGCTTAGAAGTCGAAGGAAATTGTCGGATTCGTGGTAGTGGCTTGAAGCCTTGATCTGCCGGGAGTGTCAGCGAATATGGCCGAAGTAGAAATTGGCATCGAAACAACGATGGAGGAAAACGTCGCCGTGGTGGCGTTTATGTCTCCGTCGATGACCGATGTGGACGCGATAACCGCCGCATCGGGAAGGATCAAGGGCTTTGTCGAGGACAATCGGCCCAGCAGGCTGATATTCGACTTCGAGCAGGTGAAGTTCTTTTCGTCTCAGGTGCTCGGGCTGCTGCTGGACATCCGGGCGAGGCTGGAGGCGTATAACGGCGAAGTTGTGATAAGTGCGATAGATCCCCAATTACACAGGGTTTTCAGGATAACGAATCTTGACAAGGTCTTTGGATTCTTCCCGGACAGGCAAAGCGCCATTAACCCGGCCGGCACAGATTAGTCGCCACCGGGTGCTTCAGCGAAGGCCGGACATCGTTGCTGCGGAACTATAAGTGCATTTATTAAGAGGGGTTAATGTCATGCACATTGCGACACAATTTTCGATTTTCATGGTCAATAAGCCCGGCGTGCTGGCCCGGGTGCTCAGCGAGTTCGCGCAGGCCAAAATCAACATTGTAGCGATAACGATGATGGATTCTGTCGAGCATGGAGTCATGCGAATTGTTTTTGCCGCGCCGGAGAGGGCCAAAAAGGTGCTTGCAAAGCTGAACATGCCGCACAGCGAGACAAACGTTCTGTGCGTAAGCCTGGCCAACAAATCCGGGGCGCTGGCTGAAGTGGCGGAAAAGTTGTCCAAGAGCCACATAAATATTACGTACGCATACTGCACTGCCGGCGGCAAGGGAGGGCGAGCAACCGGGGTATTGAAGGTGGCCGACGTCAAGAAGGCGATGAAAGTCCTTCATAAAACTCACGGCAAGGATACCAAATCGCACCCGGTGGTCAGGCGCTCGCAGTCGTCGAGAAAATAACCGCCCAGGAGCACTGGTGCCGGGCGCCGTTGTCAAATCTCATTCTGCATGACTTATTTCGCACAAAAACAGTTGACACAAGAATTGGCCGATTGTAATATTGCGTTTTTTTAATTGAATACATGGGGCCGTAGCTCAATTGGATAGAGCATCGGACTGTCGATCCGAAGGTTGAGGGTTCGAGTCCCTTCGGCCTCGTTGAAGCCTTGTCAGTGTCAATCGCTGACAAGGTATTCTTTTTTGTGCCTAAAATCCCACCTTGCAAGGAATTATGGCTTACCACCTTTTCGGCTTGTCCGGCAAGTACGTTGCCAACCGCTGACGACCGGTTACATTCAGAGTAAGCTGTAGGTGTCAACTGGGGTGTCAATTTTGGTGTCAATTCTTTTGGGCCAGTTTGGGCTACCGCAGCACTCCTGTCGTCGGTTCCCGTTGCTGCCTGGTTGTCGCTGCTCGGCAGGGACAAGTCGGGCATCGCTTCCACGGCTTTGGCTTCTTGACCCGTGAGCGTATGCGTGTATCTTGACATTGTCAGATTGATGTCGCCGTGCCGCATGATTGCCTGAGCAGTTTTCGGGTGAACTCCCCCGGCTGCCAGAAGCGTACCCGTTTGGTGGCGCAGCGCATGGAAATCAAAGAACAGCCCATCGACGACATAGGGTATATTCGCATCTGCCAAATCAGCCTTCACCATATCCGCCGTTTTGTCCGTTAACCGTTTGTAGGTCCCTCCAAAGGCTTTCACAGTCGTCAATCTGCCTGAGAAGAATCTCTTCAGTTGCTCCACCGTCTCCCGTTTAAGTCGCTGCACAGCTCCCCGCTTGTTCTTTGTGTGTGCCCTCGCAACGCTGACTGTGAGATTATCGAAGTCAAAGGAACAAACCTTCAGAATACGCAGCTCTTTGGCTCGGAGGCCCGTCTCAGCGGCAAGGCGATAGAGTAAATATCGTTCGTAGCCCGTCATTCCGAAGCGCGTCGAGCCGACGCTCGTCACTTCCAGCAACCGCCGCAGTTCGTCTATCTCTAACGCACGACGTGGGTGTTCCTCATCGACAATCCTCCTGACGACCTCACCCTTCAGATATTCAAGCGGGGATTCGCTGGCACGTCTGTCCTGAACCATCCATCTGAAGAATTGTTTAGCGGCTTTCAAGTAGTGATTGAGTGTCGAAGCACTGAGGCCGTTCTCGCCGTTTCGCAGAGCGGCAAGGTAATTCTGTACCTTGCTGGCCTGAATATCATTCCAAGTTGTGAAGCCACAGCCTTCAATAATCTTCTTGCAGCGTCGCATGGTTTGGCTCGCATGTTTCTCAGTATTCTTTTGGGCCAGCAGCCATTGGTGGAAGTCCTGAAGATGGTCTGCTAGCGGCCTACGTCGATGCTCTTTGTAGTGGTCAACGACACCCTCTTTCCCTAATTCAGCTTCCTTCTCAAGTCTCGCTGCGAGCTGTTGGCTGGCCGTTTTGTCCTTGTATGCAACCACGCGCCGGTCGATACCATCAGCATCGACGTACTTCACGTGCCATTTCGCGGACTGCCGGGTAACGGTCTTGCCGTTGGCCAGTTTGACTTTGCGTTTGCGTTTGAATATGCTTGCCATTTCACTTACCTCTTTTCTTCCCCTGTTTCGCCACCAATTCAATCCCAAAATACTTGAGCAGCTTCTCAGCCGTCTCAAGAGTACAGGTCTTGCCCTGCATGATACGGCACAGTTGGGCTTCGGCCACGCTGGTCTCTTTGCTGATACGGTATCGCGTCTTGCCACAGCTCTTGATGTGTTCTCTGATAGTCTCGATAATCATAAGAGCAACCATGATTTTGATGTCCTTTTCTACAAAGTATAAGGCTTACTTACTATATGTCAAGTAGGAAATCGTGAAAGAACGCAAAATATTTTTTCGCGCCTTTTTTGGAAAAAAACCATGTGACTGACTTTGCCTTGCTTTGCTCTTGTGGGGCAGCTTCAGCAAAGCCATTCACAACGACTGATTTTTTTCTTCATTCTTCTTCTACTCAGATCCTTCCAAGGCAGAACTAAACTGTTTGGGTGTTCTCCCCTCGCCTATAATGCTACATAACTGTAGGGGGATGGCTATCTATAGAACGGTGACGTTTTCGTGCACGGTGGTAGTTTAGGCAACCTCGGAAGCTAACCATTTGTTGTTACTCCTTTTGTACAAAGTTGTCACTTTTTCACCGTGCACGTTTGTATGCATGGCCAAAACCTCACCGTGTATGTTTTCGTGCACGGCACCGTGTACGTTTTCGTCACTTGACTTTTTCCTGTGGGCCTTCTGCCAGAGCTTATTCCCCCGCTTGAATCCGGGGTTGGCGATGCTTGGCCTCGGCCTTCGGACTTCTTTGAAGCCGGGTGTTCCGAAGTCTCGCCACCGCTCGGAAATCGCATAATGAGTCTCTACCTTGTGGACGCCCATCCCTGTAGCTGTGATGTCGATGAAGCCTTTGGTTATCAGTTGCGTCAAGGCCCGACTAAGGCGTGGGCGGGTAATTCCATAACCCTCTTCAGCCTCATCGTATGTAAACACGATCTCTCCGTTGTTGATGATGACCGGTCCCCGCTTGCCGGGCTTGCCCTGCCGTTTGGCAAACTGACACTTTGTCCGGAAGATAAGGAAAACCTTCATCGCTGTTCCACTGAGGGAAAGCCAAGCTTCGGATTTCACCAAGCATTGATCCAAGACTATCACTGAACCCATTTCAATTTCTCTATTGCTGGCGCAACAGTTAACCGTGTAATTGCCAGAATATGACCTGTAGCACGCATTTTCGCAGTCCGTTTCTAAACCGCCTCCAAACACCCCTTAGAGTGCAGAATTTTGGGGGCAAAATCGCTTAACTGTTGCGCACCAACCGATGCTTTTGCCTTGCCCGGCGGTATGACTGCTGCCTTCGTCTCCTTGAGCATTTCGGGCAGAACCTTTGTCGCGGTCCTACCTCGTCGCCACAGTCCGGACATCGTCGTATTTGCCCTCTCTTGAGCAGGCCATTTCCGGCTATGCCGACCTGCGTCTCATACGCAGAGTACACCACATCCGTAAAGCCAATTTCCTCTGCCGTAGGCAACACCGCCCGCTCAAAGTATCCGCAACGCTGATCCTCCTGGACTTTGCAGGTATCCGCAAGGAGGCAACCTCCGTAATGATGATCGAAGTTTGCGCATCCGGGCATCCCTGCCGCCGGATCGGTACTGCCCTTCAAGAACGCAATAAGGCCGACAGTCCGTTTTCGCTTGCCCATCGGTCTCACCCTGCATTCTTCATTGCTTCCCAGGTCCGTCTATCAGGGGCCGAAGCCGCCAACCACGCTGAGATTTCCTGAGCGGACCAGCGCACAGCGCCACCGATGCGGATCGGAGCGGGGATTTTGCCACAAGAGTTCAGGCGGAAGATTTGGCGCTTAGACAAAGATAATTTCTGCCCGAGAGTCTTTGCATCATAGAGGTCACAGTTCTGAATTGCTTGCCTTTGTGTGTCAGACATTTCCTATTGCTCCTTATTAAACGTTTTTGAGTTAGATCAAGGACTATAGGAGCAATTCTATGTCACCCAGGAGGATAAGAAAGATGCTGTACGCTGTGATGGATTGGGTTAGACTCAGTTGAGCTGAGTTAGCGCGAGTTGGCCTGAGTTGCCAGGAAAACGCTATTGCTTTCTCTAGCCTATGTGTTCAAGCTTATCAACGACCTTCGTTGGTAATTGGGTCTTGTCAAAGATGAAATTCTGCCGGCTTAGCGGAATCGCTCGCAAGGCACCGACTTTTATCATTTGGCTTATGGCTTTCTGGTCCACTTCGTCGCCCCAGATTTCCGCCAGTTCTGTTTTGGACATGCGCCTTGTTCGACCGTCCGGCGGTATGTGAACCGGGTCTGCGTCTGATGAGCTTTTCACCATCTGATGCTCGGGGATTTCAACGAAGTCGGGCAGATTCTTCAAGGAGAGGACCGCCTCTCGGCTTCTTTTAAGGTATGCCCAATCCACTACTCGACCCGGCAGCCACTCTGGAGCGCCATCTCTCATCGTATCAAGTACGTCTTTCACGATTTCACTCGCAGACTGAACACTCATGAGCGGGCGGGCGTTCTCCTCTACAGTCTGAATCTTCTCCTCCATCAGACACGCTCCAGCTCTGTCAACGATCCAATTGCCCCAATGCCAGTCTTCCGTACCATTGCAGGACATGCCCGTGTCATATGTCCACGTTTCCTGAAGCTCTGCTGCGTACACTTTGCACCCCAACCAGCTACTGCTCCATCTCCGCACACGACGGTCCTCGCTGAAATCAAACATGTGGTCCACGCCATGCGGGAGATTGGGCTTAATGTGCAGAAGGCCTGGACTTTTGCCGAGATCGGTGTCCGCACAAGCTGCGTCATGTGTCCAATACCCATCTTTCTCCGGCAGATACCATCCTACTGCTTCCGCGCAAAACAGCAGAAAAGTCAATCGAAGCTGGTACAAATCGTCGAACAAGACCGCGATTCTCGCACTGGGAGACTCAGTGGCTGGTACTCTCAGCAATTCGCTCCGTAACAGGCCATGGAGTGCATGTGTCAGCCTCAGACTCCTCACGAAGAACTTGTGCCCCAGTCTGTTCGCTCGACCCATGTCCTCTGGGCGCGTTTGTTCATCCTCTTTCAGTTGTTTCCGGTCTGCAAGCCAACTTTGAAAATCGCCGAAAGCGCCATTTTCCAGGGTGTTGAGTGCCGCTATCCACAGTTCGATAAAATGCCCTTCATTCCAATCATCATGACTGTGCAGTGCCCTCGCATTCACTCTGACCAGCTTTCTCGTATGGCAGCTTGCTTCCACCAGATCAGGAGCAGCGCCGAGTGTCATCCAAAGTAATAGGCCTCCGTATGAACAGACTTTCTTCAGGTAGTCTGCGGGTAAGACACGGAGAAACGCAGGCTGGTTGTATTCGATTTCGAACCACGTCGTCCTCGCCACGGACAACGCATTCGCCAGATTTGTCACATACTCTTCATTCATGTTCACCTGCCATGGACTTCCGTAGCATCATTCTGCTCCCACAATTCCTCACAGTCAGCCTTGCCTCGATACACTGCTTGCATCGGCGGGCTTTGTATTCCAACGTTGCCAGAGGTGGTTTTAGCTCCTGGTCCTCCTTGGCCTATCCGCCATTCGCAGCCATTTCTCTATCGCCCTTGATTCAGCTTCTCTGTCCGTACCGGTCAGCCCTGATTTGCGCTTGGCTGTTGGTTTCTTCTGTTTCGCCATAGCGATTTCCTCGAATCTTGAGTTATTGCTGGCGGCCAATTCCGCACGGCCAAAACACTGCTTGATATGCTGTATGTCGGCCTTTTCCATACCTTCGTAGTATAACTCAAGGTAGCCGAAAAGGCAAGGAATAGCCCCGTTTTTCCTTGCTTGGGAGGGAGGCACAATCTACAATCCAAGATGACAATTGAATGTCAAGTACTGAACTTTTAGGCGTTCCATCCAAAACCACCAGTTTTGTATGCCCAGAAACGCACGGAAGTCAGTGCTGCTTTGCCTGCGGGCTTGGGGGCATCGCTTGCGTGTTCTCTGGACAGGCTCTGGCGGGCCTCGGATGGGCACGATGTAGCGCGGGCAAGGCGGTCGATATCTTTCGCAATGATACGATGAAAATTATTGAGGTTACGATCTGATGGCACAGGCAGATTTATTGGTGGAGTTGCTTAAGAGTGCAAGCAACGGGGATCCGCTGGCTTTTCGTAAAGCCGCCGAGGCGATTGTTCAGGAAGAGAAGTCGAAGGGACATCGCATTCTGGCGGATCGCTTGACCAAGGCGTTGCAACCCAATGTGTTCGCAATGGGGCGTGGTCTCACGCCCAAGCAGAATGGCAACAACGGTCAGCATAAGGATTTGATGTATGAAATCACCCCCGAGCGTACATTAGACAGCCTTGTATTGCCCAGCAAAATCCATGATCAAATCAAGGAGGTCGTAGAGGAACAGCATCGTGGCGAATTGTTGCATGCGCACAATCTGCGTGCCCGCAATCGACTTCTGTTCGCTGGTCCTCCGGGTAACGGTAAGACGTCCCTGGCCGAGGCATTGGCTTTCGAGTTGATGTATCCCTTAGTGGTCGTTCGGTATGAGACCCTGATCGGAAGCTATTTGGGCGAAACGTCTAGCCGTCTGAAACACCTATTGGATTATGCCAGAACGCAGCGGTGCGTACTGTTTTTCGATGAGTTCGAAACTCTTGGCAAGGAACGCGGGGATACCCACGAAACAGGGGAAATAAAACGGGTGGTAAGTTCGCTGCTTTTGCAGATTGATGATCTACCGGACTATGTTGTGGTAGTCGCTGCAAGTAATCATCCAGAATTGCTGGATAGAGCGGTGTGGCGACGTTTTCAAGTGCGAGTCGAGCTGCCAATGCCCACACGCCAGCAACTGACCCGATATATTGAATCCATCGGTCAGCGGTGTCGAACTACTTTCGGTTATGCACCGGAAACCTTGGCGAAACACATGCTGGGGTTGAATTTTGCTGAGGTGGAGGAATTCTGCCTGAGCGTGGTGCGTCGGGCTGTACTCAATCAGAAAACCGATAACGCCCAAACTATTACCCGCTTGAAGCTGGAGCAGTGGCGGGATAGATTTAAACCTGTCTTGAATAGCTAAAGCGAGGGAGTATAAACAATGGCCGATTACCTTCCATTATTGGTTTTTCCGCAGGCCAAGAGGATTGCTCCGCCAACAGGGAAGAGAATCCCGAGGAGTAGACCCCATTTTCCTGGACACGCACGGCAGGTTGAGCGTTTGACCCAACAGTTGGATGAGTTACAGCAGGACTTTTGGAGGTATAAGGCGAGCGTTAGCGGCGTTGTGGCCGGGCTTGAGCCGGAGACGGTGCTTGTGATTGAGATCGCAGGGGCCGTTGAAGACTTCAAACAAGCTGTTGAGGTTACAGATGGGCTGGAATGGCTTGGGGAATGGGATATCGAAGATATTGATCCAGACGATGATTTCTATGAGCCTCCTAAAATTGGCGTTACTTTTTTCAAGAACAAAATTGACGGCATAACCGAGAAAACGCAATCGGAAGAAATCCAAGAGATTCTGAAGGGACACGGATTCATTGATGATAAGGGAAGAATAATTGCCGAGGAGATACCGGAATTATCGTTACCTGATCATTTGATACATCTTAACAGAGATATTATCCGGGCGATCAATAGTGCGAAAGATAAACAGTTGAAAGGGCGACTGTTTTTGTCGCTGGGCAATGAGCAAGGCCTGAACGAGTTACTGGCGTTATGGAATCGTTGGGAGAAGGGGCAAGACTTACCATTCGGGAAAACGAAGTGGCGTGATGTATTTGACCAAACCCTAAGAATCCGGCGGTGGGGAATCGAAGAAACCCTCGGCGAAACTGGGATGATCGATCGTTGGCGAGACTTGCTTGATCCTATTGTCCCAAATCAGACAATTCATTGCCAGATCGAATTGTTCTACCGGCGGAATTCCGAGAAGCGAAAAGAGAACGAGACAGCAGTTGCCGGGCTATTGGAGGAAATGGGTGGTCGAACCCTTGGCCCGTTCATCGATATGGCAGATATTGCATTCCACGCAGTTAAGGCCGCGTTGCCTGCCGATAAGGTCCGCCATCTTTTGGATGTGCTGGATTCGTCTGATGCCGAGTTGGACATTCGATTGTTCAAGTTTCCAGGGGTAATGTATTTCCGCCCGACCGGACAAAGTCTGGTGGTTTCAGAAGACGAAGTTGGCGAACCTGGGGTGTTTCCCGAAGGCGCCCCGGAATTGCCGCCAGTGGCCGCGATTCTTGATGGTGTACCGAACCTTTTGCACGATGCGTTGAAGGATCGGTTGTTATTCGACGACCCCGATAATTTAGCCAACGAATATCAGCCAGGTGAACGACGACATGGTACCGCCATGGCATCGCTGGTAGTGCATGGGGAGTTGGTGGACGGACAGTCCGTTCCTTTGGCGAGCCAAGTTTATCATTTGCCGGTGATGCAGCCAAATCCGGATAATAGGCATGTAGATTATTTCCCGGACGAGGTGTTCTTTGAAGACCGGATTGAACGTGCTGTGCGCCGCATGTTTGAGGGGGAAGGCAATGTAGCTGCACAAGCTCCCGGTGTCAAAATTATCAACCTTTCGATTGGTGACCCGGAACGCCCCTTTATCCACACGCCAAGCCCGTGGGCGAGGCTACTTGATTGGCTGTCTTGGAATTACCGCGTATTGTTTTGTGTGAGCGCGGGGAACTTCACGGACGACATTGAAGTTGGCATTCCGCACAGCGAGTTTTCTGCCTTGTCCGATGAACAGAAAGTTGCCCATGTCCTAAAGTGTATTGAGCGGCAACTATCTGAACGACGATTGTTGTCACCTGCGGAATCACTGAACTCGCTCACTGTCAGCGCTTTGCACGCGGATAAATCTGGTGACTATGAGCAGGATCATCGCATAGACCTGTTGCCGGATGTCGCCTTGTTTAGTCCAGTCTCACGATTTGGGCATGGCTTTCGCCGTTCCGTAAAACCGGAGATCCTCTTTCCTGGCGGACGGAAGCTTTATATGGCACATCCTATAGAAAGTCGCCAGTGTTACACGTTCT
The DNA here is from genome assembly GCA_005223045.1 of Planctomycetes bacterium B3_Pla. Taxonomy (GTDB): domain Bacteria; phylum Planctomycetota; class Phycisphaerae; order Sedimentisphaerales; family Anaerobacaceae; genus SG8-4. The sequence continues at coordinate 462,145 of NJBM01000002.1, forward strand.
CTAAGACGCCGAGCGGCTCGCTAGGACAGAGAGTCGCATACGACAGCTCACAACAAGGCGAGACCTCTCAATATGTTTATCAGCATGGCACCAGCAATGCTGCAGCCCTCGCGACGCGGAGCGGAGCGAGGATTTATGAGGTACTTGCTCAGTTGCAGGAGGAACACGGGGAACATATTCCCGATAATCTGGTGGCAGTGCTCATCAAAGCACTGTTGGTGCATGGTGCTCAGCACGACAAGCAAGCCGAAGAGGCGATTACGGATTCGCTGAAAACCCGGAAAAACTCACGACGCTTCAAAGAGGTGATATCGCGTTACATTGGCTATGGTGCGGTCAATATCGAACGAGTGCTCGCGTGTACCGAGCAACGGGGCACTGTTATTGGCTGCGACGAAATCGGAGAAGACCAAGTTCATGAATATCGCTTTCCTCTGCCACTCGGGTTGTCTGGAAGTCAAGTCTGGCGACGTATGGTCGTCACATTGGCTTGGTTCTCGCGGATCAATTCTGCCCATCGGAATCTCCGAGAGGCGAAACTCGAAATGCAACCAGCATGTAAATGGGGAGAAACGGAATTGGGGTTATCCCGGCAAGAAGCAGATCACAACCAAGTCTTGCGAGGCACGGTGCAGCACGAAATTGTAGAAGGCGAAAATCAGATCACCGCTTATCAGGATGACGGTCATATTTTGTTGCATGTGACGTGCAAGAAGGATGCGACTGAAAGGCTGGACGACGCAATCCCGTATGGATTGGCTGTGACGCTTGAGGTGGCCGAAGGCATTGATATCCCTATTTATCAGCAGATGCGAGCCAGCATCAGACCGCAAGTACCTGTTGGCGCATCTTTGGAGAAGTTGTAACGGCCTTACACGAAGATTTTCCGCAAATCCCCCATGCGATACTTAACCCGGATATTCGCCGGTTTCCGGCCGATGAGACACTGCGGGAATCCAACTATGAAAAGCTGCCGCCGCATCTGGCGCATCAACTTCCCTCGCGCGCACGCGCATGCGCGCGTTACGGACTGTAAAAACTCACTTTCAGCCCAAAAACAGGGTTTTCCTTTTTTTATCGTGTCCAGAAACTCCGTTCAAGATGTTAGGCTTTCTTAGGTTCTCCAATCGTCAAGAATGTCATTTTTTGTCATTCAACTTGTCAAGATTCCGCCCTTTTTATGGACTCCGGAAACTCCGTTCAAAATATGACATTTTGCGACTACCGCGACAGGCCACGCGAATCCAACATCTTCCTCTTCTTCAAGAACCCGCTCATCAGACGGTAGGATGCTGTTTTGGATGCACGGCGATTATTCTCGTTGTTCTACGCCCAGAGACATTGACACCCGCTTTTCACTTATCACGCCACTGGATCCTGTCGATAATACCTCGGTAGCGGCGAGATACCACACCCTTGACTTCGTCTAAATGCCGAAGCTGGTGAGTCTCCTGAATGGATAGAAGAACTGGAAGCCTGATGAAACAAGAAAGCTTAGATGCCAAAGGTTACTTTGAGCAATATTGGCGTTATTGCTCTTCCTTGCGTAACTGGTTTGTTGCTTACGGGATTGGTGGTTGCATTCTCTTTGTGAGCGATAAAGCAGAGCTTTTTCAACAAATGACACTCGAACGAAAGAGGGTTGTTGTAATTGCTTTTCTTGTTGGTGTAATTGTCCAAGTGCTGTTAGCAGGCTTAAATAAGTGGATTCACTGGTACATATATTGGGGCAAGGAGGATGAGGGCTTTCGCCAAACGTGGCGATACAAAGCTTCAGACCGGATATCGACTCAGTTTTGGATTGACGTTGTAGTGGACCTAATCACATTTGGTGCGTTCGGCGCGGCGACTGGAACCGTGATTATGGCCTTCTTCCCGTAACGTGCATACTAATGCTGCCCGGTCTACAATTCGCTGTGACCTCATAGAGTAATCCTCAGGCGCGTCCGGCGATCGCAGAAGGGATGATCTTAGGTTGACCAGCCCTTGGCCTCACCCCCTCACCGCTTCAGAGGTATATTGTAGGCAGCGACCGCACAAAGTGAGGTTCATGTTGCTTCGTTGTCCCACTTTGCCTAACCCTTAAAAAAGAACGTGCGGTTAGGCATACGGTCTCCAGATTGTCAGTCTCCAGAGATTTCATCCCCCCTCCCCGGTTCAGAGGGTCAAGGCCCATGACTTCCCGCGCGCACGCGCGCCGTTGCGCCCAGTTTACATTTCAGAGCATACAATCTGATCTGATGACTTCCCGCGCGCACGCGCGCCGTTGCGCCCGTTAGTAGACGGTTCGACCTTGGGAGTGCGTGCGTGGCCAGGTAATTTGGTAAAAGCTGGCAGGAAAAAGGAGTGCCCTCGTGCGTGTGCGTGACGGACCCCAAAAATTCATTTTCGCTCCAAGATCGACGTTTTCGCCTTTTATAGTGTCCAAAAACTCCGAAGATTCGACTGCCCAAACCGTACCCGTTGCTACCGTTAGTCAGCGGTGTAGCTACCCCAGTCCCTGTACGTCGCCCGCAACAGACTTAGAAACCAAGCATCGGATTGATAGCCCGTTGCTCAAAGAACACAAGTTTCTAAGATTAAAAGACTTGCGATTTCTCCAGATCACAATTGACACCCCAGTTGACACCTAAATCCCGGGAATAGGGTGAAATTGACACCGCAGAATTCACCTTTGTGTGTTCTACCACTCTCTCACAGCTTCTGTTTGCGGCAGTTTTGCTCGCAGCTCTTTAGCTCCTACAGTCCCTTAACAATCGCAATTTGACTCGTGTATTCCTTTCATAAAGGCTTGTCACCGTAAATGATAGCATTAGTCAACCGAATACTGGACCCATCTGTTGGGTTGAGCACCCTAAAACGGACATTATGTTTTCCCATTGGCAACTGATATCGCCAAAATGGAATGAATTTTCGTTTGATGTTGTTCGTCGGTAACTTTGTGGTCGTAACAAGCTGGCCGTCAATGTACATTTCGACGTCGAAAGTGTGAGATGCCGCACTTGCGGCTGTGCCTCTTCGGCCGGCTGCCGCTCTGCCGTTTACTGTAAATCCGATCCCCTCAAACTCAAAGGAGGCTTCATCGTCCAAAACAATATTCAAATCCTTCTTCTCGATGGGATAGTGTCCCTCGAATCCGACTTCCAATCTTACGGGTTCTGGCTTTTGGACTATTATCGTTGCTTTCTGGCCATCCACCGCCCCGCCGTTTCTTTCGATCACCTCCAATGCGTGACGATAGGACATGTCGTATGTATCGTTCAGAGAGATCGTGGTATATTTGAAGTCAATTGGCTCGACTTCGGCGAGACCCTGTTTCCAATAGTCGGGAATATTGTCATAGCCAATCATTGTCCCAAGGATTCCGCCGGCACTGGCGGGATTACAGTCTGAGTCATCGCCGCAACGAGTGCTTATGTCGATCGTTTTGCCGAAATCCTTTTCGCCGTATAACAGTCCCACCAATATCCATGCAGAATTGATCTTAGCATCGATATTGAAATCACTGAATGCTCCGTTCGGACATCCGACGTCGTTGTCCCACTTACCATGTACTTTGATCCAGGTTGCTTTCCAATCATCCGGATTCTCTTTGTGCCACTGGATGACATCGCGCATGCATTGTGCATACAGGCTTTCCGGCGGAATGACTTCTAATGCCTCCTCAACTACGTATCGTGTGTCGTCCGATACGAAAGCCGTAGCGTACAGAGCCGCCACGTAAACGCCACCATACCAGCCATCACCATAGTTCATAATGTGGCCGATCTTGTCACTTATTTCGGCTGATGTATTGACCATGCCGGGACTCATGAGCCCGGCAAAATCCGCCTCAATTTGAAAATCAATATCATCTGCACAGGGATTATTTAGCCAGTGCCCGGATTCCGGCGGCATTATGCCGTTCAAGATGTTGTAACGTGCGCACTGATTAGCATGCCAAAGCATATAATCAGCATTTGCGAATGCACTTGCAAACGATTCCGCCGGTGCGTCCAGACCTTCCTTTTCAAACACTTCGACGAAGGTCAAGTCCATGTAGATGTCATCATACAAACCCGGTCTTCCGTCGTACGTGTCTTTCATGTATCCGTCATACCAGGGAATTTCATAGTCGTCCGGGATCATCTTACTTCTGAACCGAAATTCCGTTGGTCCGCCGTATGTACAAGAAATTGTCTGACCTGCCCAGCCGCCTTTGATCTTGTCCTTCAATACGTCGAGCGGTATTTCCTTCGCAGCCTGTTGTGTGCCGCTGGCACAGCTCACTAACACTACTACACATACCACGCATAACACGATTTCCTTCTTCATTTTCATTCTCCTTTATTCCAGACGCGTTAACGACATTTGTGCCTATTATTGCTACTAACTGAATTATTGCAACGTTGAAAATTTGGACCAAACCGACCGAAAGTTTGCACTCAGGAAAGCGGCTACATGCGCGCTGAGGGTTCATGTTTCGGATTATATTCCGTAGCCGCCTGTTTTAGGGTAGGCTGTTTCACGTTGGTACTCTCCCTTGCCTGGGTAAACGCCCTATCCGGAATGGCGTGCCCCTACGGGCAATGAGGGCATTTTCTCACTTCTGAGAGCAAGGACGCCTCCGCATGAAAATCTTTCTCCAACTTGCTTGACAGCTTGCGACAAGTAATCTATACTTGATTTTGAGAATTGAGATGTGCAGATGGGGAAAATTAGGAGAGTATCGTGCGGGCACCGAAAGGCTTCACGCTGATAGAACTCTTGGTGGTAATAGCAATCATCGCACTTCTGATGGCCATCCTAATGCCGGCGCTGCAGCGAGTGAAGCGGCAGGCCGAAAAGACCGCCTGCCAGTCAAACCTTAAACAGATGGGCTTGGTCGTGTCGCTCTACACAGGGGACTTCGACGGCAAGTTTCACGAGGAGTCTCCCGCCGGCCCGCGGTACAGCTGGGTTTTCGCCATGCGGCCCTACTACAGCCATGAGCCGGAGATACGGAACTGCCCTGTCGTGCACCATTTCTACAGCGATACCGGCGGGCGCGGCGGCCCATTTGTCGGTTGGGGCGTATATGGAGAAGACGGCTATTCCACGCCGGGCTGGGCAATGAAGGGAGATTACGGCAGCTACGGATGGAACTGGTGGCTCTGTGACGAAACCCGCGAGAACAAACACTGGCGCAACATCAACACGATTCCGGGCAATCGCAACGAGATTCCCGTCTTCGTCGATGCTTTGTGGGTCGATGCGCTGCCTCGGCCGACGGACCCGCCGCCGAGCGGGTACTATACGTTCATAGACCGCAGTATGGGATCGTTTTGCATCGACCGGCACAATGGTACCGTTAACGGTGTGTTTGTGGATTTCTCGGTTCGGTCGATAGGATTGAAGGAATTGTGGGAACTCAGATGGTATCGCGGCTGGCCTGACGACAGACGGGCCGCCGGTACGCCGACGTGGCCGGAATGGATGAAGAACTTCAAAGATTATGCGCCTGTTTTTAGGTCGCCGCTGGGCAATTGAACTTGATTTCGTATCTTAGTGTGTAGTCAGAACACTTTTATTCTCAACCTTTTGGAAGGAGGATTGTCATGTGCAAGAAACTGACTCATTGGGCTTGTTTTGCTTTGGTGCTGGCTCTGCTGGGTGGAAAAACAGCCACAGCCGACTTGATCGCACACTGGCCACTCGATGGCAATTATCTCGATGCGACAGGCAACGGCCATGACGGAACACCTCTGGACGATCCGAAATTTGTTGTAGACGGCGAGAAAGGATTGGTCCTGGAAGTAGACGGCAATGCCCGTGTCATGGTCGAAGATGCTCCTGATCTCAATTTTACGGCCAGCGAGAGCCTGACCATGACGGTCTGGGTCCTTTATGATCCGAGCCTGGCTTCCTCAGGTTGGCGAAGCCCCTGTGGTAAAGGGCGAACGGCACCCGGCGGTGACACCAGCTACCTCGATACGATGTATGGCTTTTTTGTCAGTCCCGGTAACGAGTGGGCCTCTAATATGGGCAGCTTAGGCGGTGGTGTCGGGCCGGCCGTGGCCGATGAGTGGCATCATTTTGCGTTTGTACAGGACGGGGGCCGTAACGAGAACTTTTACTATATAAATCTGGAAGTAGTACAATCCGGAGGTGCGGCAGATTGTTCTACTCCGGGGCGACCTCTTTTCATCGGCGCCTCCGGATCGGATACAAGCCCTTTTGAGGGCTTCGGCGGGCGTATTTCAGACGTACGTATCTACAACGAGGCCCTGGCAGGTGATGCATTGGCAGCTACCACGCTGCCTCTTGCGCGCCAGACCGAAATCATCGTCACCTTCTCTGACCTGGACCAAGCGGGTGAAGTTCCTGTTGCAGGAGATTACCAGCCTTCAGAATTGGCCGGAACGGGAATCACTACGACCTGGACAGGTATGCAGCAGTTCAATGATGACATAGCGGGGGAAGGTTTGCGTGACCACACTGTAACCTGGGACCAGGCAGTTACATCTGTATATGTCTATACGGAGAATGAAGGTTCCATAGGATTCAGCACAGAAGTGGAAGTATCGAGTATCTGGATTTTCCAGGACTCGTGGGCTGCGACGGCAGTTGCCGGTTACTCAGGTGGTCAGGAAATCTGGAGTGTCCCGGCCGATCACCCGGAGCAATGGGTTGAAATCACTGCGGGCGCCGGTCATAAGATTGACTCAATCGTTGCGGTTGGCGGTTATTCCCGTATCGATGATATTACGATAAAGATACCGGCTACTCACGCCGCAACTGACCCAAGTCCGGCTGACGGTGCCGAGGATGTACGACGTGACGTGGTCCTCGGCTGGAAACCCGGCAAACACGCTGACACGCACAATGTCTACCTTGGGACCTCAGCCAGCACGGTTAACAGTGCCTCGGCGGATAATCCTCAGGGCGTGCTGTTGATTGAGGGACACACTTCAAACAGCTATGCCCCCGACTTGATTCTTGATCTTGGTCAAACCTACTTCTGGCGTGTTGACGAAGTAAACGCTGCACAGGATTACACGGTGCACAGGGGAAAGGTCTGGAGTTTTACAGCCGAGCCGGTTGGTTATCCGATCGCTGATGTTACTGCCACAGCCAGTTCGTCGTCAGCAGGCCAGGGACCCGAGAATACCGTCAACGGCTCGGGTCTGGATGCCGACGACCTGCACTCGAACGAGAGTGACTCCATGTGGCGCAGCGAGTTCGGTGATGCCCAGGCGACCTGGATCGAATATCAATTCGACAGAATCTACAAACTGCACGAGATGTGGGTATGGAACTACAATGTCGAGCTGGAGAATATTGTCGGTTTCGGGTTCAACGATGTCACAGTCGAGTATTCGACCGACGGGACAAACTGGACTCAGTTGGCGGGTGTACCTCAGTTTGCCAGGGCACCCGGAGCGGATGGTTACGCACACGATACGACTGTTGACTTCGGCGGCGTACTGGCAAAGTCCGTCAAGCTGACAGCCAACAGCAACCATGGCCCGTTCGATCAGTACGGCCTGAGCGAGGTTCGCTTCTTCTATATACCTGGCTGGGCAAGAGAGCCTGACCCGCAGGACGGAGCGACGGGTATCCACCCGGATCTGACCCTTAACTGGAGACCGGGAAGAGAGGCAGCCACACACGATGTGTACCTCAGCACCGACGAACAGGGTGTAATTGACGGCGCTGTTGCCCCTGCCACCGTTACTGAGGCCGGCTACGATGCCGGCACGCTTGAATTGGGTGAAACTTATTATTGGCGGGTTGATGAGGTCAATCCAGCCGGGACCCCCACTGTTTGGCAAGGGGACATCTGGGACTTTACAACGGCGGATCATATAGTTGTGGATAACTTCGAGTCCTACAACGGCCTTGAACCCAGTGATCCGGCCAGCAACCGAGTATTTTTGATGTGGAAAGACGGGCTCGGCTACGGCACACAGGACAGTCCGCCTTACTCTGCCGGTAACGGGACCGGTTCGATCATAGGTCATTCCACAGCGCCTTTTGTTGAGGAACAGATCGTTCACGATGGCAGACAGTCGATGCCGTATTTCTATAACAACAGCGGCTCAACGGGTAAGGCCAATTATTCAGAGGTCGCGGTGGATATTTCCGCATTGGGAGTCGGTACGGACTGGACCAGAGCAGGTGTAAAGACATTGACCCTGCACTTCTACGGGGACGCGGCAAATAGTACCGGTGAGCAGATGTACGTGAAGATCAACGGCGTCGAGGTTCCGTACAACGGCGCTTCCAGTGACCTTACGCACGGGATATGGCAACCATGGGATATCGACCTGTCGTCTCTTGCCGGTATGGATCTTCAGAATGTCACCGAGCTTATTATCGGCTTTAAAGGTGGCGGTGGCTCAGGCGTCGTTTACTTTGATAACATTCGTTTGAATCCGGCCACAGAAACACCTGATTCTCAAGCTCCGGATGACACCGCTCTGGTGGCACACTGGGATTTCGAAGGTGATTTTACCGACGCCACGGGCAAGGGTCATGATGGTCTTGCCTTCGGAGACCCGGCCATTATCAATGATCCCTTGCGGGGCCAAGTTTTGGAAGTTGACGGAGATGACCGCATTGGAGTCAGTGACGCCGCAGATTTGAATTACGGAGCGAATGAGAGCATGACCATCACGGCATGGGCGAACCTTGATCTTGCGGACCCACTGAGCGGCTGGCGGGCCATAGTGGCTAAGGGCCGCACGGAATTAGGCGGTAGTACAGCTTATGTCGATACATTCTACGGTTTCTACGTGAGTCCCGGCGGCAACTGGCACGCGAATGCCGGTGATGTGTGGGACGATTCTCAGCCGGCCGCAGGCGGACAATGGTACCATCTGGCCTTCGTCCAGAACGGCCCGGCGGATGCAGGGTATTTCTATATCGACGGCGAATTAATCGCGACGGCGGGCGCCGGAAGCTGCGACACAACCGGACGGCCATTCTTCATCGGGGCGGCCGGTACAGACGTGGACGTAGCTGTTTTCGAGTCCTTCAAGGGCCGGATCGACGATGTTCGGATCTATAGCTATGCCCTGTCACAACTCGAGATCCAGCACCTTGGGCTTGCCAAATGAACTGAGCGCCGAATACGGTGAAAGGGCTGGCAGCTTGAGAGAGTTGCCAGCCCACTGTCTTTTTGACACGGCCACCTATGAAGAGTTCAAAGTCAAATACTAAAATCTCTGTTGCCACAAAAATTTTCTTTGAGGCATCCACTTTACGACGTATCAACCACGCTTCGTCGCTCATCCAAGGCATGATAACGATGTCATGCGGCAACCTGACGACGAATCTTTCGGTTTGTAGTGGCCGATGCGCACCAGTCAAATCACCGCCTATGATCTACCTGAAAAATCCGTCAGTTTGAGCAAGAGATGTTTGAAAATTGTTGGAGGGGCCGTAGAATACCACAATGAGCGTGTAGTCGGCCGTGTCAGCCGAGAAGCTCGAGGAACAGATACCAGTTGCACTGTGATAATTCAAACCGGAGAATTCCAATGTTAAAATCTACAAACGTTAAAAATGATGGCCTAGCAGCTTCGCCAATAGATCGTCGAGATTTCCTCAAGGGCGCCGCCAGTACGGCAGGCGCCGTCGTGGCTGCATCGGTGAGCGAGACGGCCCAAGCAACCCCGGCGTCCAAGACGGGCGTACCGTGGGGACCCAACAACCGTATGGGCATTGGCATCAACCTCGAATACGTTCGGCACGCCGACAAGAGCCTTGCTTACGGCATCAAACGAGCGGGGCAGATTGGCTACAAGTGGATCGAGCCTTGTTTCCTGGACGGCCGTTGCCTGCTCTCCAACGCCGGGTATTGCCACGTGACGAGCATGGACACCGACCCGAAGCTCATCAAAGACCTGTGCGAGGAAGCCGGTGTGAAGATCAGCGGACTGTCATCGCACTCCGACCTGCTCAATCCCGAGTATGGGGTGCTCTATGCCCGGCGCGGCATTCGCTACGCTCGGGCGTTGGGCGTGAACGTCGTCCAAATCACCGAGGACATGTATCCGCCCAAGTGGATTGATGAATCCGAGGCTTACAACCTCATGCGCATCACGCTTCGGGCGATTGCCGAGACGTGCGAAGAGAACGGCGTTTACATCGCCGTCGAGCAACATGGGCCGTACACCGCGAAGATTGAGCACATGAAGCGCATCCTCGCGCTGGTGGATTCGCCATGGATCAAATGCAACTATGATTGTGGTAACACCTTCCTCGCTGGCTCGGATCCATACGAGATGCTCGAAGCAGTCATTGACAAAGTCGTTCATGTGCACGCGAAGGACATATCGGTCAAGCAGGCTGAGGCGGAGCGGGGCAAGGTCACCGGCACGGCCGTCGGTTGTGCGTGCGGCGATGGCGTCATTGACTGGAAGAAGCTCGTTGGGCGGTTGAAGAAGGCCGGCTACAGGGGCGTGCTCTCGGTCGAGTGCGGCACCGAGGAAGAGGCAGTCCGCTCGTACGCGCACCTGATAAAGGTTCTTCAAGAACTGGATGCATGAGCAAGACAGTGCGGCTGACTGTCCCTGATACCTGATCCTGAAAGCACTGTCGGATAGGTTGCTCTACGAAAATAAAAGAGGAAATGGGAACGTAGTCATATAGGAGATTCCGCTTCAGGGACTCATCAGTGCGTGAAGGATCGATGACGGGAAAAATTCTACGGGGTGTGGAGAGAATCACAACGACGGACGGACTTTCATTGGAGACAGCGTGCGTTTTTCAAGCGGCCATGCTTCGTCGCTCATCTTAATAGCTTTTCAACTCGACGATGCATTATAATGGACATCGTGAATCCACCTCTGTTAGCCCTTCTTTTTTGACGGCGTCCATTGAATCCGATGGCGTACTATTTTCCACACGGAAATTACCCATTTCAGCAAAAAAGGGATATGTTTTCGGACTCGGTTTGGGCAAAATAGGTATGCGCGGAGACATTTTGGAGACATGATGTCACTCTGGGGTCGCGGGATTCTTCGGGTCCTGAAAAAGGTGACTTTGTGTGCATTGTGTCACTCCACTTCAGCTCCTGTTTGTGGCAGCTTTGCTCGCCACTCTTTGGCCTGTTCCGGCTTGCCCCAAGCTTCGTAGAATTCGATCATATTGTTCAAGGACTCCGACGTGTGTGGATGAGTGTCACCGAGTTTGAGGAGTCGGCCTTTGGTGGCTTCAATTAGAAGTGGTTCTGCTTCGTCGTAGCGACCTTGCTCTTTATAGAGTATAGCAAGGCTATGCATTGAGGTGAGGATTTGTGGATGGGCCGCACCGAGCACAGATCGACCAATCTCCAATGCCTTGGTAAATAGCGGCTCGGCTTTCTCGTATCGAGCCTGTTGCGTATATAGTTGGGCAAGCCCATTCATGGAGCGCAGAGTGTGCAGGTGTTCCTCGCCCAGCATTTGGCGCTGAGCCTCTAATGTTTTGAGATACAGCTCTTCTGCCTCCACATAGCGGCTCTGCGCCGTGTATAGCCTGGCCAGGGTACTCATTACATCCAATGTTGACCAATTCTCCTCGCCCAAAAGGCGGCATGCCCTCTCGATCGCCTTATCCAGCAACGGCTCTGCTTCATCATAGCGTCCCTGACGCCTCGCTTGTTGTAGAACTTCACCACATTGCTCGATTTCCACCTAAGGTTGGTCACAATGAAGCCGACTCGGGGAAAAAGCTCTCCTGCATGCCACTCGATCTTGGCGACTACTCTGCGAGCCATCTCCCAACTGGCTGCCTGATACCGAAAACTGTGATACAGGACAATCGGCTTCTTCGGTGGGCGACCCACAGGTCGAGTCAACATGTGTTCAATCTTACCGTACAGAATCTGATTACCTTTCAGGCGGATGGCATAGAAATACCTCTCTGCTTCGAGATAGCGATACATCTTGGGATCAGCAAAGGCTGCATCGCCACGGAAGAATCGGAGGATGTCATAACCTCGATAACGATTGACAATCGGCTCCAGCAAACTTCGCCAGTCATCGGCACTATGGACATTGCCATTGCGAAGAAGTGCTCGCTCCAAATCGCCATACTGATTGAAACAGAACAATGGGTGATAACACATGCATTGGAAATAACCGTTGTAAGCAGTGCCTTCCTGATTGCCGTAGGTTGGGCTGACAGAACTGTCCATATCAAGGATGATCTGCTTGAGTGATTTTCGCTGGTGTACTTGATCAATCCATTCACCTGCCAGGTTCATCAATAGCTCCAGGTTCTTGGACTGAGTCAGGATTTCTGTTTCAAATCTGCCCATTACACTGGTTGGTGCGGCGGAGCGTTCTATTGCTCTACCCCCTGCAATATGCCGCATGGCGGGATCGACACATAGACGCTCTGCATCATTGGTGTCGTCATAGCCAGCAAGCCTGCTGTAGATCGACTGTCTGAGCAAAGCGGCTATACCGTGTTGTGTGTTCTTGCCCGTTCGGATGTCACGAAGCCCTGAATCGACAAGCGAGGTCAGACCGAGTGCCTCATCAAGCTCGCGGTAGGCTAGCAGCCCAGCGTCACTGGTGATCTTGGTTCCGTGAAATTCAAGCTTCAATTTATTGTCAAAATTAAGCCTCAGAGCGTCCTTGCGTGCTTCACCCATTGGGTTCTCCCGTGAAGAATGGTCGAAAGTGGCTTGAGTGGTCTCCATTGGCTCTACACTATGAAATTACAGTTTATTTGTCACGTACTATTTGGGAAATCCGGGCTTAAGGAACCGCAATTCAGACGTTTACCCCTTTTGCGGTTACAATCTTACACTATCGTTCTAATGATTGCCCGCCTCAGTTCAGCAGAAAGTCCAGCTATAAGAAAAGGACTGCAAGTCCGCAAACTCACAGCACCATCAAATTGTTAGTCCGAAGTGTTTACTTCTCTGGCGCGTCTTCCTCGACGAATATGAAGTTGCCGTCTTTGTCCTTTACTGGCTCACCGGATGCATCTGTCTTGAGTCTCTGTTTTGGATCGGTTTCCGCAAGGCGCTTAGGCCGGTTCTGTTCAAGAGTTGGCCATGTACTGGGTTCTTTGGGGCCTACTCGGATGTCGGGCCTGCTCGATTTGCCGGGCCTGCTCGGTTTGCCGAATCTATGCACTAAACCAATTCCAATCGCATCGGCGTCATCGGTTGCCTGATATTCGACAGCCAGGCTTGTGTTTTCGTCCATATTCCACGACAGCCCGACATATCCGCCGAACTCAGACTCCTGTTCGAGGTCGAATGAGAATGTTGTCCCCGAAATCCTTATATCTGCATCGCCGTCGATAAAATGGAAGAACGGGCCGCCGTAAACAGATAGCGAATTTATTTTGAGAGTTGGCCCTACAGCTACTTGATACTCGTAAACATCGAAGTCGCCAGTGATGGCAAATCCGCTAACGGTATCTGTTTCGTCTCCATACAACCCGGTAAACTGAAACAGCGCGCCCCAATTCAACGAACCGGATTCTACAAGCGTTGCTTTTACGCCGAGGCCCCAGGCGAACTCATTGCCCAAGTCTTCAATCTCACCAGTGCCAACACGAGCCGACAGTTCCGCACCGTCACCTATGCCGAGAATAAATCGCGCGAAGTAAGTGTCTGCTTCAACGTCTTTCAATAGGCCGGATAAACCCTCAATTTCTATGTTGGTTTCGGATTCCGAATAGTCAAAACCAATCCCAAATTGTCCAGCTTCAATATCGCTGGTTGGCGGCCCCATGAATGTCAATGCCCAAACCGGGCCGGCAAACAGAACCACAATGATTGTAATGACTACTCGTTTCATTTTTTTCTCCTTTCAGAGAATTTACCTAGATTCTTGATACAACAAACGACTGCGTTAAATCTATACGGCGATTCTGAAAAGAGGATGTTTGCCTCTTTCGCGGTTACAATCTCACACTATCATTCTAACGATTGCCCGTCTCAATTCGACAGAAAGCTTTTCCCGTCGCTCAATCCGCCTGTTTCTGTGACCGTTTTGTTCTCAATTGGTTGTGAACTACGCCTGAGAGGGCTCGAACCCCTAACCTTCGGTTCCGTAGACCGAACTGTATCCGCCTTATTGTCGCACAACGCCGTTTCTTGAAGACCATCAAGGTTTTGTTTTCCACCTGCGCCCGTATCACTCCGTATTGATGCGCCCCCAAGACAAGATTTCGACAAGATTTCCCCGGTGACATTTGGCCCGTCCGTACCAGTTTTGGCTGCCTTCTGTTTCTGTCTGCTTGGTTGTGTCAGGTCCGGTAGGGCGTTTATGGCTTGGCGCTGCTGTTCTTCAAAGGCATGGGTGTAGTGACGAACCATATCTGGGGTCTTGTGTCGCATCGCACTCTGCCGCACCGCCTCCGGCGTTTCCGGATTCATACCAAGTAGCGAGGCGCATTGATGCCTCAGGCTGTGGAAGTCAAAATACAAGCCGTTCTCGCAATAGGGTATGTTGGCGTTGCGAAGATCGAACTGCACCATCAGGGACGTCTTGTCGGTGAGGTGGAACACCTGCGCCTGCGGCAACTTGCTCGCACAATATTGCTCAATCTCCGCCGCCGTCGCGGGCTTCAAGAAGACCACTGCATCCTGTCGATTCTTTATCCTTCCCGCGATTATCGTGATCTTCTGCTCCTTGAAGTCGAAATCCTGTTTCCTCAGCCGGCGTATATCGCAACTACGCAATCCCGTCTCCGCGGCGAGCCGATATACAAGATTGCGGTCGTATCCGGTCAGGCCGTAAATCTTCGGCCCCTCCAGCACAGCCTCCAGAAGTCGCCTGAACTCGTCAATGCCAAGTACCCTCCGAGGATGACGGGCATCGACCTGCTGATTATCGAAGCCGTCCATGTACTCCACCGGCGACGTCAAGTTCCTGTTCTTTGCCAGCCAGCGGCATAAGTACTTCACCATCCCCAGAAGGCCGTTATACCGGCGACGACTAATGCCCTTGCCACCGTCCCTGAGATCATCGAGATACTCCTTGAGTCGGTGAGGCGATATGTCCGACCATGCGCGGAAACCACAGTCATCAAAGACTCTATTCAGGCAACCCACAATCTCCTTGATATACGGTGCGCTCCGTTCCTTCGAAATCAGGTGGTCTCGAAAATCCTCGACATATTCTCTGAGCGTCTTGTCCGCTGTGAGATGGGGGTCCACAAGCCCGAATCCAATGAGTTCGTCCCTCACGCGGGCCGGTAGAGCCTCAATAGACCTTTGTAGCTCGTCCGTGAGCGGTGCGTTGTTGGCCTTACAGTTGAGCAAGTCCTGAATCGTATCAGCCAGTCGTTCGGTTTGCCGTTCGTTCGTGTACGCCTTCAGGCGCCTGCGAATTTCGAGATGGTCTACAAACTGGATGTGCCAGTGTGACGTCTCGACCAGAATCTTATTGCCAGACTCCGTCAGGCGTGCCTCTGTCATGCGCCCTCTGGAATCCTTGAACTTGGCATACTGTTTGCCCTCGTACCGCCCGCGCTTGCAGGTGAAGACTTTCGCCCTTTCAGGCAGCGGCTTCGAGTAAGTCGGTTTGTAAACTCGCATATTGACACCTCAAAACAAAAGTGGTCAGGGGTGCATGAGGCTTAGATCAAGCCCTGTCGTCCTTACGGATAGACATTCCCTGACCGCAATTAGACTTTCGGTACTTAACGAATTGTGTCGATCTAATTTCATGTGTCTTCATTGTCGCACAGCTTCCTATTATTGTCCAGAAAAATCTCATTTGGCCACCTTTTCTCCACGAATCTCTGCCAATACTCCCTGCCATTCGGCACTATCCCGGTTCGGGCAGCCGCTTTCTGCCCACAGTTTCAGAAGATCGTATGGCCATAAGCTCTTGCTATTGAGTTTGACCGGTTGCGGCGTTCTTCCCGCCGCTGAGAGTTCGTACCAAAGTGACAGCCCAACACCGCAGAGTTTGCTCGCGGTTTTCGCGTCCACCAAAACCGGCGTAAGCGGTACAAAGCCAAAATGTCCGTCATCCTTGCTCATTTCAAGTAATTGCCTTGAGCCGCTCGTCTGTTGGAACCCGATCCATTCGGTGAGTCCGACGGCCACCACCTCACAAACGCATGAGACGACCGGCTCAGGATCCCAACTGCCTCGGCCTCGCTGCTGGCCTCGATATCCCGGGCTACCACCACTGGCCTGCCCTGGTCCCGGACTATCTCGCCGTTGCCATCGAGAATATGGCACAGTGCTGTCCTGGCAGGCCTTTGATCCATGAGCTTGGTCGTCGCACGCCAATCGAGTAGTGGGTCCCAAAGCCGGAAGTTGCCATAGGTGGGCTCGTAGCCCATCGCCGCCAGAACTCGTCTCACTATCTCTTTGTATTGCTCTGCTTTGACCATATTTTTTTGTAACCTGTAACCGGTTGTAACCGGTTTCTGGCTATAGTCTCTCTTTACGCGAGTAATTTACGAGGGAGGTTTACCCAAAAAGCGGTTAACCCGGTTACAGCTATCAAAAAACCGGTTACACTGGCGCCTCGCCTCATTATTTACAGCCCTATATCGGTGTACTACCATCGGTATCCCCTTCAAGGACATTTGTAAATTGCTCCGAATCATACTGCCCGTTCTCTTTGATAGTGACTCCAATCCAACATTTTCCATTCTTGGTTTCGCCCACATCATTGGTGTACCGCTTGGATACTCTCTTACATCCGCGAGACTCCATTCGTTGGTTAAACTCCCGTGGTTCAAGCGGCTTTTTTATGCCGATGGCCTTGGTCCATTCGTCGTATTTCGCCCTCATTTCCCGGACCGGCACGAATGCGTCCGGAGCGAACTCGAGCTCGTCCTCGCAAAAATCGCCCAGTGGATCCAGCTCGTCCCTGTACTCTCTTGTAGCCCTTTTGACCGTCTCTGGTATGGGCAACCCTGACTTCTGCCATTTCAGGCATCCTTGGACTAACCATGCGAGAATTGCTGGACCGGCGACGTCGGGATTTCTAAGAAGAGCCTTAACCCGAGGGTCGCGTTTATCTTCGGGGACCACGTGATTGAACGGTATTCTCAGTATCCTTCGCCACATAGCTGCATCGCTATCGTTGACGATCGGCGCGTGGTTGCAGGCTAACCATAGCTTGAATTGTGGAAGGAATTCAAAGGACTCCTGGAACAAGAACCTCGCCCGTACAGTGTCGCCTCCTGTGAGCATTTTGACAAGTCCTTCGGCCAATTTCTTACCTTCATCGACCTCGTTGCTTAGAACGAACCTGGCGCCGGCCAGTGCGGCTATATCGTTGCGTGGGCCGTGCGATGATCCCTGTTGTTTAAGGAACGTCTCGAAGTCCGCTGTTTGTGCATATTGTCCCAGGGTGGCCTTGATCCCGTCGAGGATTGTTGACTTGCCTGTTGCAGTGTCTCCGTGGACGAGGAATAACTTTTCTTCGCCAATGTCACCTGTGAGTGAGTAACCTGATGCACATTGGAAGAACTCTATGAGTGTCTCGTCCCCGTCGAAGGCAGTCATCAACACCTTATCCCACAAATCGTACCTGGCATTTGGGTCAAAGACCACGGGGGCTCGCTTGGTTATCATGTTTTTAGGATCATGCTTACGTAGCTTGCCTTTCCACAAGTCGATTGTCCCATTGAGACAATTAAACAAGTACTTGTCGGTGTCAAACTGGTCTGCATACGCGCTTATCGGTGGGAGCTTCTTGGCAAGGTTCTGCATCGCCTGCAACCGTCCTGCCCCCTCTGATTGAAATGCCCATGCCACCAATTTCTTGCGTTTGGCTTCGTCGTCTATATGGCTTGCCTCTTCCAAAATCGAGCGAGCAGTCCTGATAGCAAGCCGCCCAGCTTTGACATCACCAAGTTGTTCGTTCCATCGCGTGCCGTCGAACCAGAGCCACTTTCTTCTGTTGTGGTCATACCGTAGAGTGTTTTTATGTTGAGCTGCGAACCGTTCAGCATTCCCTGTGTCGCTACGGTGATATTTCTTTCTTGCGGGCTTGTAGCCGGAGACGTTCTGCGCGATATCTTCGACCTCGGCATCTTCAAGCGGTGGGTCGCACCGTTTCTCGTTTACGTTTTTGAGGGCCTGTAGTATGTCTTCCTCATCGAACCCCCCGTGACGCATAGTGCCGCCGAGGGAAAGTAGGGTACTGTTGCGCTTGCCCTCGGGTATCGGTTCGTCGCTCGACCGGGCTTCGGATTTCTTCCTTCCTTTGGTCCCGTAAATCCATTTCGGGCAGGGAGCTAGTGGGATCTTCTTCGGGTCAGGCCCCCAGCAGTATTCTTTTCCGCTGATGTGTTTCGATGGCGGCG
This sequence comes from Planctomycetes bacterium B3_Pla, assembly GCA_005223045.1. Classification (GTDB taxonomy): domain Bacteria; phylum Planctomycetota; class Phycisphaerae; order Sedimentisphaerales; family Anaerobacaceae; genus SG8-4. The sequence continues at coordinate 480,397 of NJBM01000002.1, forward strand.
CGACCAGGTACCCCGGGGATTTATCAGGGGCGCTCTGTCCCCGGACGTCTAAACCGGGACCGAGCGTTCCCTCCGAGCTGGGTACGTATCCGCCGGCCGGCCACTCGACATAATAGTGCCTGCGGGGCTGTTGAAAAAGTCCCACCGTGACGCCTGAGATTGCCACGCGATTCTGCGAATCGCTCGCAATGACATAAAAATGGAGCTTTTGTCATTGCGATGAGCGGAGCGACGAAGCAATCTCACCTTTTTCAACAGCCCCCCTGCCCCCTCCGCCTGTTTTAACACTTGGAGTCAGCAGGAGTTTAGGGTATTTTTTGAGTGACTCATTGCCGCCGTGCTCTGGGTCGATGTCCAATAGAACAAGCCCTGATTCTTTGCCGGCGAGGATGCCTATGTTAACATCATAGTCACCACCGAACCATTTGAGGATGGTTTCCTCGTCAGTCGTGGCGTCCTTGGAGCCGTTGGGCACTAAGGGGCTGTAAGGGTGCTTGCCGGGCTTGCATGGCTTTTTACGGGGACAGGTGCAGTGACCGCCCTTGATTGTGTGCAGTGGCAGGACCGGCCATCCCTGGCTAATGTAATATAATGCACATTCAAGAGTGCGGTCCATGCGCTCCCTGGTGATTTGTTTCTTATCCATCATCAAATTCCCCCCCTAAAATCTGCGTGGCCCGTGATTGCATGGCGATTCGCAGGCTTCGGCGGTGCTTTTCGGGTATAGGGCAAGAAAGTGTTGGAATTGGGACTTGACGAACATCGGCCGGACGTGTATCGTAGTGCCCGTAGTGTCTTCCCCCAGCCGGCCTGCCAGCCGGCATTTTTCATTGTCGCGTTCATCCTGCAGATGCAACTGCATCGTTCCTGCTCTGTCGCTTGGAACTAATAAAGTCCCTGACGGCTTCCAACGTTGTGATGGGGAACAGCCTCACCAAACCCGCCCTGGCAGCAGGCTCAATCCGAGATTTCCTAATCGCATACGCGACCGCATCGCGGTCGGCGTCGAGCGTCCTCGCGATGTCTGATACGGTTAAAAAATTCATGGTCTTGTTCTTTCATTCAATGGCACATGTTTTTCTGTTCTCTACTACTGTTATGAAAGCATAATGTTCGGTCTCGCGTCCATTCTAAAGCCTGTATTAACAAGAGTTTACGGTGAATTGTGGACGCAGAAATGGACGCAGAAGTTGTGCGCAGGGCGTCATTTTGGAATGCGTAAACTGACAGGAAACGAGCTTGGGAGTAGCTTACATCGCAGATTAGAGTTGGACGCAGAATAGACGCGGAAATGGACGCAGGAATTTTGCGGTCATTCTTGTGAAAACATCCAACCGCAAGCCATTTTTGTTTTAATTCGACCGTTCTCCCAATACAAAGTCTTCGCAATATCAGGGCGCTTTCGACGCCTGGTAAGATAGTCTTTCAGGCGGTTCTTCTCTTTCTTAGTGCCCCTGATTCCGTCTTGCGTTGGGTTGGAGTCTATCCGTCTTAGTTTCTCAAGGCTGCCACCTGTGATGTTCCAGCGACCTTCTAACTTTATAGGTTTAATCTCGGCGCGTTGTTCTTTGCTTGTGTCTGTGTCGAGCAGCCCATTGGACTGCAGGTCAAGCTTTGTCTGAATCCACAGACTTTCAAAAAACTCAGACTCACTTCGCGGCGTAAGTGTGATCTTCGGCTTGTATTCCTGACCGTCGGCTCGCATTACCCGTTTGGTGAAAAAATCCGGATATACGCTGCAAATCTTTTGCGGACAGAAGATCCACATCATGGCAAACGCATCAAGAGAGGCTCCCAATACCAGATACGCCGCTGGCAAATCACGCTCAGGCCTGAATACCCAGAATTTGTATTCGGCAAAGAATATCCACGGATCATCTTTTTCATCAGGACTTTTTGTGTTGTCGTACTGGTGCTTTCTGGTCAGGAAGACACTCTCTTGCCTATGCCAGTAGTCCAAAATGTTAGGCTGCACGAGCAAGTCGTATCGTTGACGCCAGACGTTAGTCTTATTACGTCCCTCCAGCAGAAACATGGGAATACTTGATTCATACAGGGTGTGTGTGATGCAATCGGCCACCTGATCTACCGTATACTGTGAAAGATGCTCTTCACCGCAGTTGGCTGTCCTGAGAAACTCGGTTCGGAGTCGGTCATAAGCTATCAAAGGCGGCCTATTTGTCTTCCACTGTCGCCAGCGATTCCAGTAACCGCAGATATCCTGAAATGTCCCAAGTTGACGGCTATCGAGCGGGACAATCTCTTTGCAGCTATTGTCAAAAGGCCGCTCCCTGACATCTAAAAGGTGCTCTGCATCCTCACCATCCATGAGACTTGCTTGTCTGAGGCTATGCGTAATCATAGTTACCTACTCCAAGGCCCAGGTGGATGCGGCAGGGGAGTAGGTGAATGCCCGCCGCTGCCGTCCGGGCTGAATGTCAAAGCCGGGTAGCGATCGCCGACATAAAATCAGTCTAAACAGGGGAAGGTTTCGAGTCAAATGCTATGAGCAACGGCGGTTTCCACTTTACATGACTTTACATCCCCGCCATGTTTCTCCGTTCATAAGCTCACATTTGAGAACGGACCCGGCAACTCCTATTCTGCACTTAGAGGCCCCATAACTTGCATATAGGGCATTTTGACGTCTTGAGTGGTCTGGAGAAAATTTCCAGTTTTTGCAAAATGCGTGTAAAGTAAGTAAGAAGAAAAATTTCAGAAATGCACGAAAACGGCAATGCCTTGACCCGCTAACACGCAATCCCCAGGAAGGACCCAAATCGGCAGGTCGGAGGTTCGAATCCTCCCCCCGCTATTTCGGTAAGTCCAGCAAGGCCAGTCACTTACGACTGGCTTTTCTTCTGCGCCAAAAGCTGAAATTTTCCGCTTGGGCTTGCCTGGGGCTTGTCTGGGCGTGCCGGTAATGTCGAGGAAATGGTCCTGACCTCCGGGGTAAAAACCTGGGTCCGGCTTGTGGGGCTTGGCAGGTCCGCCTACGGGTATGAAACTTGCCCTAGTCGGACGCTAAGCTGGATCAGTAAGCGCAAGTGGTCCGATGTTTGCTTGACAAGCGCAGCCTGGCCGAAACGGCGGTCCGTTTTCAGAAGTCATGTGCGGCTGCAGAGGCATTTCAGGCGCATCAGGCAAGTACCTGCAGTACTCTTTCGGGCGTCATCGGAATCTGGGTCAGCCTGGCGCCGATTGCATCGTAGACGGCATTTACGAGAACGCCTCCCATGCAGATGATGGCAGGCTCGCCGGCTCCCCTGGAGGGCTGGTCATCCGCCTCTATCAGCACCGTCTCGATCTCGGGCACCCAGGAGAAGCGAGGCAACTCATATGAGCCGAAGCTCAGATCGTGGACCACCCCGCCGGTGAAGTGGACTTCCTCGGTCAGTGCGTAGCCCAATCCCATGGTGATACAACCTTCGGTCTGCAGCGCGACGCCTTCGGGATTGATGACAAGGCCGAGGTCCTGCGCGCAGACTACACGCTTGACCTGTATGGCTCCGGTGCTCTCATCGACTTTGACCTCAGCGAAGAGAGCGACGGGCACACCTACGTCGTAACCGCAAGCTACCCCGTAGCCGCGTCCGCTGGGGCCTTCGGCAGGCGTCCAGCCGAATCTATCGGCCCCGGCATTGAGAACTGCATGGAACTTTTGGTCTTTGATATTCCGCAGGCGAAAATCCAGCGGATCAACTCCCGCATGGGCGGCCATCAGGTCGATGTGCGATTCTCGCGCAAAGCTGTTGGTGTTGTTGTCGGGCGCGCGCCAATCGCCGGTTTTCAAAAGATGCGGCTGCTCACCACTTCGCAGTCGGTTGTAGCGGGTAATGCGATAATTTGGAATGTCGTAGAACAATTGGGCGCCGCGCCCACCCATTCCGTGGATGGCGTAATCCCACTTGACGATCTTGCCCGAAGCATCGACACTGGACTTTATATTGATTGCGGCCGCGGGTCGGAACGTATCATAGAAGAACTCATCCTCTCGAGTCCAGACCAGCATCACGGGTTTGCCTGCTTTCTTGGCCAACTTTGCCGCCTGTATGGCCTGGCCGTTGGCAATCTTTCCTCCGAATCCACCTCCGACGAAGGGAACTATCACGCGGACCTTTCCGGCAGGCATGCCCAACTCACGAGCGATCTCCGACGCATGAAGGTACGGTGTTTGCGACGAAGCCCATACGGTGAGACTGTCACCTTCAAACTGTGCCAAAGCAGTGTGGGTCTCCATCGCCGCATGGGCAACATAACCGTTCAAATACGTCTGCTCAATCACCTCCAGAGGGACTCTGCCACCTGGTTCGACACTGCCAGCCCTGCCCTCCACATTGCCCTGGCCGGCATTATTCATGAAGTAATCGAAGACGGTCTCGTCGTCAAAACGCGGTTCAGGAATATCGTAGTCGGCCTTGAGCTTAGACAGGGCGTTCTCCGCCTGGTCGGGATACTCGTGCAATACGGCCACCAATTCGCCATCTCTGACTACCTGGTATCCATCCATGATGTCCACCGCAGAGGAATCGAGGCTCTTGAGCCTGGCGCCGTGCGACGGAGGCCGCAGAACCCTTGCGTGCACCATGCCGGGAATTCGGAAGTCACCGGTATACATGGCCTGGCCTGTCACCTTCTCGACAGCGTCAAGCCGATTGACAGGTTGGCCTATCAGATTGTACTGGCCGACAGTTTTGATCCTGGACGCGGTCTGCAGATGCCTCTCGATTGTCTTGCCTTCGGTCAGTTCGGCGTATGTTACTTTGCGAGACTCTTGATTCTTGTCAAACACGACGCCGTCTCTGACGGCCAGTTGGTCCTTGGGCACGTTGAGCCGTAAGGCGGCCAGTTCGATCAGGACGGCGCGGGCCTCGGCCCCGGCAGCCCTGAGAGTAGGGCCGAACGTCCGTGTTGTCGTCGAGCCCCATGTGGGACCGTCGTTCGGGCAGAGAGCCGTATCCGACATGACCATCTCAACCGATTCCAGAGACACGTCAAGCTCGTCGGCCAGCGACTGTGCCAGGGAAGTCATGATGCCCTGCCCCTGCTCGACCTTGCTCGTGTAACACGTGACTCTGCCGTCTTCACCTATATGAAGATACGCGTTAAAACCGGGGCCTCCACCTCTGCTCCCCCATCCACGCGGCACGTCACCGATGCCGAACAGGATTATGATTCCACTGCCCAGACCCTGCAGGAATCCTCGGCGGCTGACAGAATTGGGACTCTTGTCACGGCCGCTCTCGGCGACCTGCAATTTGTCATCGTTCATCTCTACCTGGCTCCTTTCATTTCCTGGGCGGCATCTTCGATCGCTCGGATGATCCGAGTATGCGCTCCGCACCTGCACAGGTTGTACTCCATGCCTTCGATGATTTCCTGCCGGCTCGGCTCGGGATTGCTCAACAGAAGACTATACGCATTGAGAATCATGCCCGGCGTGCAGAAGCCGCACTGGAGAGCATCATGCTTTGCGAACGCTTCCTGAATAGGATGCAGCCCTCCGTTCTTTGCCAGCCCCTCGATGGTAAGAATCTCCTTGCCTTTGACACCGCCGACGGGAATCACGCACGAGCGGAGAACCATGCCGTCCATGATGACCGTGCACGCACCGCAAAGACCTTTCCCGCAGCCGTACTTTGTTCCTGTCAGAGCCAGATCGGTGCGCAAGACCCACAGAAGGGGGCGCTGCGCATCGGTGTTTACGCTTATGGCTTTGTCATTGAGCTTGAAAGAAATGTTCTCGTTCATATCGAACCCTCTCTTGGCTATTGATTCCAGACTAAAGTTCAATAACCCGGGATTTCCCATATACACTTCACTGGAACACTCCTGTACGCTTCAAGTTTCATAATAACGTAATTTCAGCTCAATTTCAACAATATTCCAGCGGGTTCAACATGCCGTGCCGCAACCCACCAAGCCCTTCATCGTCCAGCCGGTTCCCGTCGTTCCCGATGTGAAGAGACCGTTGTCGATTCGAAGGATCTGACGCCGCGTGATTTCTGGCTATTGCGAGGGCAAAATGTGGAGAGCTTGGGGATGCTCAGTCCCGAGAACTCCAGCACTGGTGATTAGGGACTGTAGTTCATAAACAGTGAACATTGTAGACTGGTTATTGGCGAAACTACCGCCTTTTGTACTTTCCCATCAGTTGCCCTTCTGCAATGACATGCCCTTCCATCGCCTTAAGTAAGTCCGCCTTTTCAGAGCTGCTTGGTACGTCAAGCTTTGAATCCAACGCATAGATTTTGAAATAGTATCGATGTGCCCCGCTCGGAGGAGAAGGAAGCGATTCAACAGTTCATACGTCATAACATGGACTCTCGCGCTAGATTATTAGAGTCTTTAGAACAGACGCGGATTTCCGCGGCGAGAAGCTACCGGCCAGGTGACGGTACGGCTGCGATCCAGTTGGCCGGGTCGTCGCCGTAATCAGAGGGGACCTTGCGTGTGAGCGACATGCCGCCTCCGTCAGGCTCGCTGGGCCACCGATCCTGCCCGGGAGGATGGGAACCGTCGCTGTAGCTTACCCAGTCCACGCGGATGTAGTGACGAATGCCTTCGACCTTCTCGCCCGGCTTCCAGAGCTGCACCTCTTCACCTCCATTATCCAGCTTACCCGAGCCCCATTCGAAAATCTGCACACCGCCGACATCAGGATAGGCGGAACTGAAGGCATTCATATCTTTGACGACGAGCAGACAGTCGCCCGGGGCCACCGTGATCCCGAGTGGGAAATCGAAGCTGATGCCTCCGCTGTCGGTTAGCCGCCAGGGAACGTGGACGAAATGCTCGCTATCGTACTCGGCCAGTGTTACCGGGACACTGCCAATGTTGAGCAGCTCTATGTACTCCTGGTCCTGGTTGCCCGAGGCCGGGTTGTACATAATCTCCGTTATGCGCAGGTCGTCGGTAACGGGCCCCACAATGAAAACCGCCTCGTTCAGCGCGCTCCATTCTCTGCCGGCCAGAACGCGTGCTTTGACATGCGTACTCTCGGTCAACATGATCGGCCCGGCGTATTGTGCGCCGACAGGATTTCGCGCCGGAGACTCGCGCGGGTCGGTGCCGTCGGTTGCATAGTAGATCTTACCCGAATCGTTTGGATTGGTCATAATCAAGACAACGCGTTCGCTATCGGAGCCTCCCTGCGGATTGAAGAGGGGCGCCCCGACATCGGGATACAGGCCTTTCGCTTTTAGCTGATCAAGGACTATGCTCGAACGCCTTGGAAAATAAGTGTTCAGCAGCCAGTTCCGCTGCGCGACCCAGTGTTGGTCCCGCGTGTACCTCATGCCCCCCTGCTCGATGCGGTTGTCACCCCAGCGGGCGGATTCACCGACGACCGCCCGGTCGACCACGTCCAGACGATGCCGATAGAGAGCCGTGGCGTTGTCGACTGTCAGCACGCCGTCGTTGAAGAAATGGCGATGCACATGGTCGGCAAAGAGCATACTATATTCATCGTTGCTCTTGAGCTTCTGGTGCAGGTAGGCCGGGCTGCCGTAACCATCGTCTTTGCCGGTGACGTTGTCATTGAGACCCTGCATGCCCTTCTCGGCATCCCAACTGTGGTATCGCCATCGACCCTCGGGGTCAAAAATGTTCCGCGAGGCGTACCAGTTCTGATGCGACCAGTCGGTGTTCCCGCAATAGAAGTTTGTGATCATATAATCGATGAAGTCGGGCACGTCCAAATGCTGCCGAATCAATTGGTACCGCGCATCGCTGGACAAATCGCCTCTGGCGATGTCGAACATGTGGCGATAATCGGCGTTGGAGCCGTTCACGACCGTGCCTTCGTTGTGCTTGAGCACATCGTAGTCTTTCTTGTCGCCGCCGGAGTACGAAGCGGCGAAAGATTCGTCCGGGCGCTCGTGAAGGTTGTACAGTCCCCAGTACAGGCCGTTGAGATAGAGGTGGACGTGTTGTCCGCGGTGGCCGCGGCCGCCGCCCAGAGCGTTTTGAATATCCGATGCGAACTGGTCTCGCGTGTATTGGGCCCTTCTGCGCTGTGTATCATTCCTGCCGTAGTTCCAGGCGTTATTGAGCCGGGCGTCGAGCACGAGTGTGTCGAAGCGATCGGCTGCCCCTTCCTCGAAGAGATTGAAATTGAGTTTCGTTGGGCCGTAGGGTTCCTGGAATTTTAGACGCATCGACAGTTTGTCCGATTTCCAGCCGCTCGTACTGCTGCCGCCGGCGATTCTTACCACTGCGTCAATCTGAAATTGCCCCGTCACGCCCTTCGGATCGAAGAATTCGACCGAGACAGGTCTCTCGGCCTCTTTTTCGTACTGGTCCTCCCAATCCGGGTTGGCGTAGACGCCTTCGGTCCTGCCGAACCAGTTGTCGACGTCCGTGACAAGTGACACCGAGGGTACGGATTTCAGATCGTCCTCGATGGTGTCGGCGTAGGCGCTGACGACCACAGGATCCATCTCGTAGTCGGCCCCTTTGTGTCCCCACGTGTCGGGAAAGCCCGCGCCGGTCTGACCGACCACATCGGCGAGAAAAATGTAACTCTGGGTATTCACATCGGTCGAAAGCCAACCCGGCTTGAAGGCAATCGCCCGCAGAGTCGTTGTCGTGCTGATGTTGACCGGGGCGCGATAAACATACCCGTGTATCTCGCTGGGCGCGCTGCCGTCGGTGGTGTAACATATCGTGGCCCCCTCGGTCGCGGTTGTGATAGAGACGGAAAAAGGCGCATCGTAGAAGCCGCGGTCGTGGCTGAAATTCGTGTCGGCGACAACGTCACTGATGCACTTGGCATCGTTTTGCGCCCCGGGCGTGGGATTTTGAAAGTACCCGTAGCTGCCGTCGGTATCACAGACACCGTAGGAGATATACCCTCGCTGGCGGGGATATTCCGGCGCGTATTCATGCGCTACGGTCACTCCGTCGCGTTTGACCAGGGCCAGATACTCGCCGGCGCGGTTCAGCCCGAAGCTGGTATGATAGTACGTTCCGTCGAAATACGGGTAATTGCCGGGATGGTACTTCTGATCCTTTTCCGATGCGAAAACGACCTTGTATTGGTTGCGGCCTATGATGATGCGGGGCAGCCGCCACTTGGTCGGATTGCCCTCACTGTCTGTCAGATACCAGCCCTCCAGATTGACGGTCTGGGCCGTGCCGTTGTGAATCTCGATCCAGTCGGGCCTCACCCATTTTCCATCGACTCTCGCAGCAAGGCTACTTCCCTTGTTCGCCATGAACTCGCTTATGATTACTTCCGATTCCGGCGCTCTTGGGAAGACTCCTGCAGTAGCCGGGTCGGGATACGTTACGCCTCCTGCCTCACCCAGAGCCAAAGCCGCTACGAATAGCATTACCGGGATTTCCCATATACGCTTCACTGAAACACTCCTGCACACTTCAAGTACTATAGTACCAAGATTTCATTTCAATTTCACTGATCTTCCAACAGGTTCAGCATGCTACGTCGAAATGAACACAAGAAGAGCAACATATTTGCGTGGATATATCGGTTTTGTATGGGACGGCTCGTACAGATCCTGTCCATAACGACTGGCTTTTCTGCTGTGCAGACCTCTCGATTTTCGGTTTAAGCTTGCCTGGGCGAATAGAACCACCGTGAGATCTTATCTAACGTTATAGATTACAAGCATTTACACCGCTGACCCTTCGGGTCAAAAAGGCTCTTGAAGGGAGCGCATACGAATGAGGTCGCAGGTATGAAACGACCCCCCGCTATTTCGTTAAGTCCAGCAAGGCCAGTCACTTACGACTGGTCTTTCTTCTGCGCTGAGAGCGTCAAAATCGACTTGGGCTTGCCTGGGGCTTGTCTGGGCGTGCCGGTTGTGTCGGGAAAATACTGCTTGATTGGCCCTAAGAACCTCGATCTCGATGCGTCGCTGTGCCGGTTGTGTCGGGAAAAATCGGTCTGGCTGGACGTGAAAAGGGATTTTGGTGCTTGACCTCCGGGGTAAAAACCTTGCTGTTTCATGTAGATATGAGCCTCTCCGGGTTGCATAGCCACTGGTTCTGGATCGGCTTAATGAAGCAAGCAGCTAGTGTCCTATTGCCCTTTAAAGATAACTTTGCTATCCTTGGATGGTGAGGCTACTGCAATGAAAATAAGACTTTTTGATCGATGTTCAGACAATCCTATCATTTCACCTTTGGATATGCCTTTCCAGGCCGCAGCTGTGTTAAATCCCGGGGCCACTCAGCACGGTGATGAGTTCCTGTTGCTGCTTCGAGTTGAGGATCATGCGGGGTACTCAAGTATACACGTTGCCTGCAGTAAGAATGGCGTGGACGGTTGGGAGATCGAGTCAGAACCATTGCTCCGCTACGGTGAGCCTGACTGGAGATATGAACAGTGGGGCTGTGAAGACGCACGGCTAACATATCTTCCCGAAGAGGACTGCTGGTACATTACTTACACTGCATATTCGCCCGCAGGCGCGGCTGTAGCGTTGGCTCGCACTGAGGACTTCAAAACAGTTGAGCGGATCGGCCTGATCTTCTCACCCAACAACAAGGACGCTGTTCTATTTCCCAAGAAATTTGGCGAGCGATGGGGCGTCCTACACCGACCTGATGCTGGAGGCATTGAACACATTTGGTCTGCCTACTCACCGGATCTTGTGCATTGGGGCGAGCCACATTGTGTGTTGCCGGAATTAGCTGGCCCGGCCTGGGATGGCGTCAAAGTTGGAGCGGGACCGCCTCCGATCTTAACAGAGCACGGTTGGCTACTTATATACCATGGGGTAAAAGGTTACGGTGGTCATCTGGTTTATCGAGCTGGTGTAGCTCTCTTGGACGAAGACAAACCGCACAAGACGATTGCTCGCTCGCCCAACTGGGTTTTTCAGGCCGAAGCACCATACGAACTGTCTGGATTAACGCCGAACGTGGTATTTCCCACGGGACTCTTGCTTCGAGGCGATGAGTTGTGGATGTATTACGGTGCGGCGGACAGTTGCACCTGTCTGGCCACGGCGCAACTTGACGAAGTTCTATCCTTGCTGGTTACTTGATATCTCATGCATGTCTCCATTCAACGACGGTTGAAGGTGCCGCCTACAAAGCAGTTTCATGTAGGTGTGAGCCTCCGGGGTAAAAACCTTGTGAAAGAGAGCGTTGACACAGAGTGGCTAGAACACCACTAGTTAGGACCTCGTATCCGTCTATGATGCCGTGGCTCCACGTTTCTCAACGATAAGGATAACCGCCGGAGGGTTCATATCTCTCAGATTTGGTGAACCACTGAGAGATACCACTTCTGTTACGATAAGCTCCCGGTGTGCTAGTATCTCCGCTTGAAATTGCGGTTGGCATTGGATACATTGCGTGGACCAAAAAAGGTCCGTCCCGATGCGCCGCGATGGCGGACCGAGTTCGCAAGGGAAGTTAAGAGCCGAACCGTGGAACATACGTCACAGAAGCATAAAACAAGTCGGTTACTGTTCTTTGACAATGTGCGTTCTTCTGTGGTCCTGCTGGTTGTTCTGTTTCACGCCGCCATCAGCTATGGCAACGTCGTGCCCTGGTGGTACGTTGTCGATTCAAGGCGAAGTCAGCTCTTTGATGTTTTCACGGCGATTCTTGCCGTATTTATGATGCCTGTTCTGTTTTTTGTGGCGGGATACTTCGCGCTGCCGTCTCTTCAAGACAAAGGGCCCGCAGCTTTTCTCAAGAGCAAAATCAGACGATTAGGCATCCCCTGGCTGTTCGGGGTTTTCTTCCTGGTCCCGATTATGCCCTATGTGAGGCACTACACCCGATCCGCAGACAACGGCGAAGTGGCTCTGAGTTATTGGCGGTTTTGGGTCACGTCTATGAGCAGTTCCGGCTGGTTCCGTTATGCTCCCCTTAACCTTCTGGAGGATCGCTTTTATCCCGGCTATTTCTGGTTTATCTCGCTGCTGCTGTGTTTCTTTGTTGTGCTCTGCTTACTTTACGAGGCCAAGAAGAAATGGCTGGGCGGCTCAGTGCATTTCAGCCAGGCCGAAGCTGCCTCCAGCAGATCCATCCTGGTGAGACTGTTGCTGTTTGGCTTTATCAGCTCTGTTGGATTTCTCGCAGTGGGCTGGCTTAGCTCTTTTGAGTCCTGGGTCATTATTGCCAATGTTCTGATGTTCCAGCCGGCCAATCTGGTTCTGTATGTCTGCTATTTTTCATTCGGCGTCTATGCCTTTTCCAGGAGGTGGTTTGCGAACGGCCATGGGCTTGGCAGACTGACAACGTGGGGACCTATTTGCCTTTTGTTGTCGATTGGCTACCTGATAGTTGTGAAAAAAGCATTAGCAGGGCCCACGAAGGAGCTTGCGATTGCCTTCGGCTTTTCTCACTCGTTCCTTTGTCTATCCCTCTTGGTTGTGCTCATCTCATCTGCCGTGCGGTACTGGAATCGACCCTCTGCTATCGGTCAAAGGCTGGCGTTGAATTCCTACAACATCTATCTGGTTCATCTGCCGATCGTGGTGGCATTTCAATTGTTTCTGGCCGGCTGGCAAGGGCCCGCACTGGTCAAATTCACAATTGTTGCCGTCGCATCGGTTCTCTCAAGTTATGGAATTAGCCAGTACGTGATCGAGAAATCTCGCCTCTTGACCGTGATCGGACTTGCAGTCCTGTTCGCGCTCATGTCTATCCTCATCCATCCTCGATGACCGTGGTGCCCTGGGGCTCAGTCAGGATGTGAACTCGGCTCTGGTGAGACGTTGGTGACCGTGACAACCAGCCTTGTGGGGTGATTTCCGTGCGGTTTGAATGATAGGAGCCGGATGAGCTGAGAGGTTCACGTCCGTACTCCTCGACGCCTATGAAGCCCAAAGAGCAACGCTCCGAACTGCCCGTAAGGGCGTCACCTGATCCTATTTTTGGTTGACAGGCACAAAAGGCCTGATATTCTATTGCAGATGAGGCTCGGCGGTGTTGCTGAGCGACAGATTACAGTTCACTTTTGTTTGGAGGAAGAAATCATGAAGTCACTTCACAGAGGTTCCGGATTGGTGTCAATCGTGTTCTTGTTGGTTCTTTGCTCCGGTTTATGGGCCGGGTCCCAGAGCAAGGGATTGTTCGGCGAATGGGACATGAAGCTGGATTTTGACAACTCGCAGATGAAGTCGATACTCACCTTCGCCAGGGACAAGGAGGGAGAACTAACCGCCCAATGGATCAGCATCTTCGGAATCGGCGAAGTAAAGGACATTAAACGCGAAGGCAAAAATATTACCTTTACCCTGACTAATGATATGGGCGATCAGGTATATATAGGCAATTACATCGGCACACTCGAGAAGGGGGTACTTTCCGGTCTGCTAAGCAGCGACTCGGGCGAGATAACGACCGAAGGTAAGAGGCTCAAGCGCATGCACCCCATCCTCGGAAGCTGGAACATGACCATTAAAATGGGCGATCGCGAGTTCAAAACGGTGCTGGTAGTCACCCCTGACAAGCAGAAAAAGCTCCAGGCCGAGTGGCAGAGCCAATGGGGCGAACATGAGATTACCGATGTGCAGTTCAAAGACGGCAAGCTCACGTTCAGTCGTATAAGTAAGTTCGGCGACCGTGAGTGGGAAACGACCTACGAAGGATCCCTGAAAGGCCATACGCTCACAGGAACATTCAGCTCGCAGCAAGGTCAAATCCCTGCAAATGGTAAGCGCGTGGGTGCGGCCCTAGTCGGCAAGTGGGACCTGACAATGTCCTCCGAGCAGGGAACACGAAAGCAACGGCTCACGGTCCTGCCGAACCTAAGTGCCCGGTTTGGTGCGTTATCGATCAAGAAGATCGGCCTTGAAGAAGGGCAGGTCAGCTTCGAGATGACTCTCCAATTCGGCGATAACGAGTACGAAATCAGCTTCGGAGGCAAGCTTGATGCCGGCAAACTGACCGGGAAATTGACCACATCCCAAGGAATCAGCGAAGTCACCGGCACCAAGATCAAGCCGATCCGACAGAAGAAGTAGCACTGCGGCAGAGCAGAAATCGGCGACACCGCAGGCGGACGAGGCAGCACCGGTCATTCCAACTGAGGCGCGAAGGGCCGATTGGAGGAAACCAGTGTACTGGGTAAGGGCTAATAGGACCGTGTGCGCTTGTCAAGGGAAGATAGGACCTCCGATCCTTCGGGTCAAAAAGGTTCTTGAAGAGAGCGCATACGAATGAGGTCGTAGGTATGAAACTCTCCCCCGCTATGCTGACCAAGAGATAACTTCTGTTGTGACAAGGAGTTATCTCTTTTTTTTATGCCAAAATTAGCCCGTTATGAACCTCCGACCACCCGTTACGAACCTCCGACCCTTCGGGTCAAAAAGGTTCTTGAAGAGAGCGCATACGAATGAGGTCGTAGGTATGAAACGCTCCCCCGCTATGCTTACCTGGAGATAACTCTATATGTTGAAAGGAGTTATCTCCTTTATTTATGCCAAAATTAGCCCGTTATGAACCTCCGACCACCCGTTACGAACCTACGACCCTTCGGGTCAGAAAGGTTCTTGAAGAGACCCGGACAATTTCAACCGGGAGTCTACGGCAATCCGGAGTGGCTCGAGATTGCCAGTAGCCTGCCGGTCAAAAAACTTGAAATCGCGCCGGAGCCTCCTCTCTCTTGACATTGTCGACCACTTCGGAGATTCCGCCTCGGGTTCTCAATCGGGCGCTTCGGAGAGAACCGTGCGAGACTCGATATGCTCAGCCAAGTCTTCCGCCAGCCACCAGGTGGGTTTGAGCTTTCGAATGCTGAAGAGTCTCTCCGCCTGGTCGCGGTAGTGTGTTGAATTAGGACGATCACTCTGCCCGATAGGCACATAGGTCCAACTTCGTATGGGTTCGCTCAGCACAATGACTTGAGTTGAGGTCTGGCCGCCGCTTCCCCAACGAGTATGGTCCTCGCGTTCCGATCCGTAACTGATGTTTCGCAGGGTAGTCAAACCTTGGCCGCCACCTCCTCCGAGAGGCCAGGACGTATCGTCACGACCCACTCGGAATGTGTCGCCGTATGTGGCATCGAGTGAGCCGTGGTCGGCCTTGAGCTTTGCCATGGCCGAGGCGAGCGAATCGGCTGCGGCCGCAAGTTCATCATCGCTCAGATCAACTTCCGGCGCAGGTTTGCCCAGAGCAGCAAGAAAATAGTCAATTCGGCCCGCTGCCTCTGATACAGCTTCGGTGCCATGATCTTCCACGATTTGTTTGCGCCAGTAATAGTATTTCAGCGCAGCGGGGCGTTGGTGCATGAATCAATTCCTGTCTTGACAAAAAATCTTCTATCAATCACATTATAAGCATGTTAAGCCCCCGAATGCAATGGAGAGCCCACCATGTTCGAGCCGCATAAAGTAGCCTATAGGCATCCGAAATACAAAACAGCATATCGTGTCAGGAATTGGCCAGAATATGATAAATCTCTCCGAGACCGAGGGGATATTACGGTCTGGTTTAGCCAAGACGCCATCGAGGCTTGGACACCCCAACAGAATGGAAAGCGGGGCGGCCAACCGGTTTATTCGGACATTACCATCGAAACTTCACTTTCCCTGAGACTGGTCTTTGAGCTTCCATTGCGTCAGACAGAGGGATTCCTCGGATCCATATTCAGACTGA
>NJBM01000043.1 GCA_005223045.1 Planctomycetes bacterium B3_Pla
TAACTAAAGACGTTCAAAGACTCAGGGGCCAGTTCCGGGCACAACTATGCAATTGTGACCCCCCTTACGCTGTCTCATATGACCGACGTAACCGCCCTGCCGCCAAATTGCAAAAGGATAATATTGTTCCTGGTGAAGCCCGTTCAATGCGGATTCAAAACGATGACCTTACGCCAATTCAGTACAAAAAGTGGTTCGTAAAAGTAGCCAACTCAATCAATGAAGTGCTTGTACCCGGAGCTCCATATTATATTTGGAACAGCCACAAAAATTTCGGACTAATGCATGACCTGCTTTCTGAACGGAATTTCAAGATCTCATGTGTCATTACTTGGGCAAAGGAAAGTTTCAGTCCCAATTTCAGTGACTATAATGAGCAAGTTGAGTTTTGCCTCTATGGTTGGAAAGGTGGTGCCAAACACAACTGGTATGGCCCTAAAAATGAAAGTACACTATGGGATATTCACCGCGATAGAATCAGCTCTTATCGCCACCCTACCCAAAAAGCTCTCGAGCTCGCCGAGCGAGCCGTTCGCAATTCTTCAAAATACGGTGATATAGTGTTTGACCCTTTCCTTGGCAGCGGGACCAGTCTTATCGCTGCTGCAAGACTAGGCAGGCGGTGTTTCGGCATAGAAATTGAGCCCAAGTACTGTGATGTTATTGTTCGAAGGTACGTTGCGGCAGCCGGCAAAGGTTCGGTATCAAAGAAAATTGCCGAGCGTTATTGCTCTGAGGAGGTGGTGGTATGAGTACTCAATCAAACCAGCTGCGTTGTTTAGATATTCTGCAGGATATAAAAAAAGGTGCTACTGACCCGCAATCACTTTTGCCAAATCAAAGGAAGCTGATAGTACCATTTCTTGTGGCTGAGGGGCAGTCAACCGCTGAGATTGCACACCTTTTAAAGGTTTCCGATAGAACAATAGAACGCGATAAAAAAGCTATCCGTGAAGAAAACGCAATATCACAGGATCCCGAACTTGCAAGTATTATCGCCGGCAGATTGGTCGATGAAGCACAGATTTGCATTCAGCGAATACGCAAGTTTGAGAGAGATAACAATTGCCCTCCTGCTGCCAAAATCGAAGGTGAAAAAGGGTGTTTTCATATTGTCAACAGTTTAGCTGAGAGGCTCCAAAGCATGGGATACCTACCCATCGCCGCCAAAAAACTCGAAGCCGACCTTACACATCATATGGAAAACACTCTCTCACTCGATGAAATCGAGTCTGAGGTCCAGCGCCTGCAGAATATCAAAACATCGCTGCCGGTTAAGAAAACCAAAAAAGTTGAAAGCAAAACTGTAAAACAGAAAGAAAAAAACAATGAATAAACAAGACACAAATATAAATATCTTATCTGCAAATCTTCGCCAACAAAGACGCCAGTTAGGTGCGGTATCACCACAGGCCTTTGCCGAAGTATATATGGAGAACAACTGTAATGAACCTTTTTCAGAAATGCACGAGGAGATGTTTGGTCTGCTATTGGAGATGACTGATAAGAGAAAGGCAAGGCTTGCGATAGCAGCGCCTCGCGGTCATGCAAAAAGCACAATTGTCAGTCTGGTTTACGCGCTCTGGTGTGTTCTTTATCTTAAGGAAAGGTTGATTCTGATTGCATCCAACACACAGGAGCAGGCTGTTACCCTGCTCAAGGACATCAAGCACCAATTGAAAAACAATCCACTCATAGTCCTTGATTTCCCGGAAGTATGCAGAGGCCGGAAGCCCAAGCCGTGGCGAGACAACAAAGTACAGCTGCCTAATGGCGCGATGATCTGCGTATATGGTGTAGGCCAAAACCCGCGCGGGATAAAGCATGACAAGGACAGGCCCGGCCTTATCATAGCGGATGATCTGGAAAATGAAGAACAGGCCGAATCGGAAGAACAGAGAGACAAACTAAGATCCTGGTTCAGCAAGACCCTGCTAAATACCGGCTATCCACGCACAAATGTTGTGGTAATCGGTACCATCCTTCATCAGGATTCCTTATTGGCTACCCTCGTTGATCGCGAGCGCAGGCCGGGATGGGGCGGCAGGAAATACAAGGCGGTCAAGCGGTTCAGCGACAATCCACAGCTCTGGGAGAAATGGGCATCCATCTTCGGAACTCACGACGACTACGAAGGTGCTTGCGGTCCGGATACGGCTAAGTCGTATTTCGAAGTTCATCGCCAACAAATGCTTGAAGGGACTGATGTGCTGTGGCCTGACCGGGAGAGTTACTACGATCTTATGGTCATGCGAGAGACCGAAGGCCTGCGGAGTTTCCAGAGCGAAAAGCAAAATGAACCTATTGATCCACAACTATGCGTCTTCAAAGAGGAAGACTTTGTGTTCTGGGACGATAAATACCGAGACGTCCAGCATCTGATCCAGTGCATAGGCCCGCGGGCTCGCTTCTATGGAGCATGTGATCCCAGCATGGGTAAGAACAAAAGAGGTGATTACACAGCGATAGTCGTATTGCTGAAGGACTTTCGTACAAAGATCAACTATGTCATTGCCGCCGATCTCTCGCATCTGCCCCCCAGCGCGGCGATAGACAAAATAACAGAATACGCCAGGATGTATACATTCAGGCGATTCGCAATTGAAAGCAACAACTTCCAGCAGCTTATGGTCGATGACCTCAAGCGACGCGTTATCGCACATGAAAGAAGACTCCTCGTTCATGAAATCACTAGCAGGTCAAACAAACAGTCCAGAATCGCGAGTCTGGAACCCTATGTAAAACAGGGCAACTTGCGTTTCTATCGAAAACACAGGTTGCTTCTGAACCAGCTCACTCAGTTCCCCCTGGCCAAAAACGACGATGGCCCTGATGCTCTGGAAATGGCAATGCAGGTTGCGCAAAAGAAACGGATTCGTGTAGGGGGATTTCCTCTTAGCCAAATGTAACTGTAGGACCCCGGTCGCTGTCGGACAATTCGGATGAGTTCTCGTATGCCGACGGAAACAGCCCCGTCACGATGTTATCGCTGCATCAGGCTCGAAAATGCAGGTTGCGCAAAAGAAACGGACTCGTGTAGGGGCATTTCCTGTTGACCAAACGTAACTGTGGGAGCCCGGTTGCTGTCGGATTATCTGGACAAATTCTCGCATACCAACGAAAACAGCCCCGTCGTGAAGTTATCGCTGCATCAGGGCCAAATTTGTCTGAATTACTGCCAATATCTTGTCCTAATGCCTCTCTATTAGCTTGCTATGCACCCGTTAATAAGCATGTATAAGGGTGATGGTAACCCTTTTATAAGAGGCTGTTTACATGATTAGACGAGACACAAATACCCACCCGAAGAACCGGGCAGTAGGCTACGTCCGCCGCTCCACCGACCGCCAGGAGCAATCCATCCCGGATCAGAAAGAAGCCCTTGAGAAATACGCTGTGGAGCATGGTCTTAGACTCGCCAAGTTCTATGTCGACGATGCCATCAGCGGCACAAGCACGCTTGGAAGAAGGGCCTTTGTTCAGATGATCGATGATGCCCAGGGTCCCAAGCGCAGATTCGATGTCATCGTGGTTTATGATGTGAAGAGGTTCGGAAGAGTCGATAACGATGAGGCTGGATATTACCGTCACATCCTTCGGGCCAACGGCGTGGAGGTTCGATACGCAAGTGAGAATTTCAACGGAGACACCACAGATGATCTTCTGCGACCCGTGAAACAATGGCAGGCGAGGCAGGAATCCAAAGATCTTTCAAAGGTGACTATCAGAGGGCTTCTCTCGAAATCCGACACCGGCTGCTGGATGGGCGGAGTGCCGCCCCACGGGTACGACCTAAGGTATGAAAACTGTGAGGGAGAGTTCCTGTTGATTCTGCGGTATATGCCGGATGGTTCCAAGGAAGTTTTAGATGAAAACGGAAAGGCAGTCCGGACTCTGGCCCGGGGAGAATCACTTAGCATCTCAAAACGCGATTATGCCAAACTCACGCTGAGCGAGCCCGAACGAGTAAAAGTCATCAAGAACATCTTCAAAATGTATGCCGACCAAGGCAAAGGCTACAGATCTGTGGCCGATACTCTCAATCGCCAAAGCATCCCGACGCCTCGCGGTCCAAAGTGGTCACACATCTACAGTGGCAAATGGACCGACACTACCATAAGAGCTATCCTGTTTAATCCCATCTACGTGGGCGATATGGTCTGGAATCGTCGAAGGGATGGCCGATTCCACAGGATCAGTCACGGACAGGCAGTAGACCGAGAGAATGTACACGGGGCACGACTGGTACCCAACCAGAAAGAAGACTGGATTGTCGTTCGTGATGCCCATCCACCATTGATAAGCCGGCGCTTGTTTGAGCAGATCAGGCAAAGGCTTGAAAGTCATTCCAATTCAATAGAGCAACGCCAGCGCTTCTCAAGAGCTAATACTCATGGAAGAACCTGGAATGGCCAACGCAGTCGGTTCATCCTTTCAGGTCTCATGAAATGCAGTCTTTGTGGCAGTCGGTATCAGGGCGTCACCAAAGCCAAAGGCAAGAAGCGATTAGATGGGACGCGGGTGAAGACGTTCTATTATGGCTGCGGAGGATACATTACCAAGGGCAGGAGCGTCTGTGAAATGAACGCCATCCCGCAGAAGGTCCTGGAGGAAACGGTTATCAAGGTAGTTTTGGATTCCTATAGGCCGTTATTAGGCAAGGGGGGACGAACAAAATTGGCTGAGGCTGTAAAAGCTCAGATTGGCTCGGAAGCAGAAGAATTCGTTGCTGCTCGCAAACGAAGCCAGCGCGAACTCAATAAGATCAGCAAAACTATCAACAACCTGCTGGACAACATAACCTCGACCAATCGAGAGTTCGTGGATCGGCGATTGGGCGAATTGAAACAGCAGAAACATCAACTCGAAGCCAGGCTCGAAGAACTGGATCGGCTTTCACTCTCGCGGGATGAAATCAATAGCATGGTATCGGATTCGATGAAGTTCTTAGCGGGTCTCGAATTCGTACTCCGTGAGGGTTTGCCCCAGGAAAAGCTCGTTGCTCTACGACAATGTGTCGAGAAGACAAGCGTCGACAAGCCTGCCGGAACAATCACACTTGCCATCTATCTTGTACCGGTGGGGAATCTTCAAGCTAGTCGAGAGTCTACAGCTTCCGTTTGAGTCGCGTCCCCAAGAGTGCTGTTCCTAACAATCCAGAGGCTCATAGTTTTCAGGCCAGAAAAGCCAGGCTTTCTACTCCTTTCCTCAACTCGCAGGAGTTTCTCCAGCCAATCAAGTCTCCCCAGTCGCAGGTAGGATAGCGAAGTTTGGGGCATGCTGGTTGCGGATCACTCGACTCCACACCGCTGCAATGGTATTATTAAGGGTCAAACATGGGAAACAGATTGGGATCATCCCTTGAGGTCCTGAAGGAGCACAGTTATGAATGTTATCGATAAGAGATCCGGGAGATTCATCGTCGTGATTGGGCTTATAGGATCGCTTGCCTGGACGCCCAGCGAGGCCTTCGCGTGCTCGACCATTCTGGTCGGCAAAGAGGCGACGTTGGATGGTTCGGTTCTGATGAGCAGCTCGTGTGACGGCGACATCATGGGTTTGATTTATGTGATGCCTGCGCAGAAGTACCCCCAAGGCACCAAGCTCCCCATGTATTGGAATCTCCCCAGACCCACGACGCATCA
Source organism: Planctomycetes bacterium B3_Pla (assembly GCA_005223045.1). Classification (GTDB taxonomy): domain Bacteria; phylum Planctomycetota; class Phycisphaerae; order Sedimentisphaerales; family Anaerobacaceae; genus SG8-4. The sequence goes on from NJBM01000043.1 coordinate 5,646, forward strand.
GGAGTACCTGTCCAATCTGCGCAAGGGCTATGAACATGTGGGATATCTGCCTGTAGAGCAGACCTATCGCAGCATCATTCTGGCCGGCAATGTCGAGAATATGACCACAGGCGGCATGAACGAGCACGGCCTCAGCATTGCTATAGAATTTTTGCCCATGCGCTCCGGCTTAGCGTGCACGCGCGGCGTTGTCGGCCCCAACAGCAATCACTGGACGACCTCGCTGATAGCCAACGGTCTGATGCGAGCCAAGACTGCACGGCAGGCTATTGGAATAATCGGCGCCATGATCGAGCGGTACGGATTTCAGTACTACCGAGCTCCCCACGCCGGGGTGGCCCTGCCGATTGCGGACGACAAAGAAGTCTGGCTCATGGAGATATTCGGTCCGGGTGAACAATGGACACCCGACAGCGGCAAACCCGGCGGCGTCTGGTGCGCCCAGCGCATACCGGATGGGGAGGTTGGCTGCAGCGCCAATCGCAGCAGAATAGGTAAGGTTGATCTGGAAGACCGCGAGATGTTTATGGCGTCCCCCAACATCTACTCACTGGCGGAGGAACTCGGAATCTGGAGAAGTGGCGATCCCTTTGTATGGCATGACGTCTACGGCGGTCCGAGCGGCACGTACAACTCCCTGCGCGAATGGCGGGCTTTGAGTCTGGCTGCCCCGTCAATGGGTGTGAAGGCCACAGGCAATCCCGTGGTGGATCGTTACCCATTCTCCGTAAAGCCGGACAAGCCGCTCACCGTCCAGAGACTCATGGCTGTTATGCGTGACGGCTACGAAGGAACCGAGTTCGATCTTACGGAGCACCCGGCGTTCAATCCCAACGGCAAGAAGAGCCCTCTGGCACGTCCCTGGGGACCAACGGAGCTGTTTGACCTGTTGGAGATCGAGCCAAAGCGCGCCCTTTGTACGCCGACCAGCGGATACGTCTTTGTCGCACAGCTGCGAGACTGGTTGCCGGATTCTTTTGGGAACTGCCTGTGGTTCGCCTATGGACCGGCTTATACGAGCTGCTTTGCCCCCGTCTATGCCGGAGTGACCGATCTGCCGGATGCCTGGGACCAGGGCCCGGACTATACCCGGATCAGGAGGGACCAGACGCCGTGGAACTTTCGACTGGTTTTCAGCCTGGCTAACAACCTGAGATATCAAGACGCAATGCATGACATTCAACGCGTGTTCGGACCTGCAGAAGATGCATTCTTCGATATCCAGACGAGCGTGGAAAGAACCGCCGGTGAGATCGCCGCCAAAGAGGACGCCGGGGGTGTCGAACGGTTCGTGAATGCTTATGCCGAGCATTGCCTGAAACAAGTAGGCTACGCCTATCATGAACTGGTAGACTACCTGATGTTTCGGTATTTGGTGGACCATTCGGAGGTGGCGCCGCCAAAGCTGCCTGCCATCGGTGCGCCGGTCATTCCCGCAGCGCCAGACGATGGATGGTCCGAGGCTATGTCGGACAAATCGCAACAGGATTTGGACAAGGAGTTCAAGTGATGCGCAAAGAACAACGTCTGAACCGTCGCAAGTTTATCGCTAAATCGACGGCACTGGCCGCGGCGAGCATTGTTCCGAGGCACGTCCTGGGCGGATCCGGGCACATATCGCCGAGTGACCAGTTGAATGTCGCGGTCATCGGTACCGGTGGGCAGGGGATCGTCAATATCAAGAAGCTGCTGCAACACAGTGATGTTAAGATCACAGCGATCTGTGATGTGGCCAAATTTTGGGACAACAGCGATCTCTATTACCGGCACAACGGCGGGCGTGGGCCGGCGATGAAGGCAATCGAGGACCACTATAGCCAAGCCGGATCCGAGGGACATCACGGCTGCAAGGTGTATGTCGATTTTCGCTTGATGCTGGAGAGATCCGGCAAGGATATCGACGCCGTCGTAGTGGCCACACCGAACCACGTGCACGCTTTAGCCAGTATGGCGGCGATCCGCGCCGGCAAGGGAGTGTACTGCGAGAAGCCTCTGACGTATTCCGTCTACGAGGCGCGCAGGATCGCCCAGGCGGCGCATGAGGCCAAGGTCGCCACGCAGTTGGGAAATCAGGGCCATTCCTCCGACGACATTCGGCGGGCTGTGGAATGGGTACGTGACGGAGCCATCGGCAAGATATGCCAAGTGCACGCGTGGGCCGGCGAGAACCGCATACCGACGTTCACCGAGCGCCCGAAAGAAACGCCGCCCGTGCCGGAGGGATTGAATTGGGATCTCTGGCTGGGGCCGGCCAAGGAGCGGCCGTACCATCCCGCATACACGCCCCTGCTCTGGCACTACTGGTGGGATTTCGGTGGCGGTAAGCTCGGCAATTTCGGATGTCACACACTGGATACCGCTGTATGGGCTCTGGATTTGGAGCACCCCACCCTGGTCGAAGCGAGTTCAACACAACTCAGCAAGGAGACGACTCCCATAGCCGCCACGTGTCACTACAAGTTCCCGGCACGCGGCGCGCAGCCGCCGGTCGATCTCTTCTGGTACGACGGCGGAATACGACCACCGCGGCCGGATTGCCTAGAGCCAGAACGGAACCTGCCGCGCAACGGCGGATCGCTGCTGGTTGGGGATGATTGTGCCATTCTCTCGGGCGTCTGGAGCGGGTCTCCGCGGATCATCCCTGAGAAAAAGATGCGGGAGTACGATCAACCTCAGGCGACGATTCCTCGCTCCAGAGGCCATCATCGCGACTGGATCGACGCGTGCAAGGGCGGCCCGCCGGCTAGCTCGAACTTTGAGTATGGCGCGCGCCTGACCGAGATCGTCCTGCTCGGGGTAGTTGCCCTGCGAACCGGCGTCACACTCCACTGGGACGGACCCAACATGAAGGCAACTAACGCACCGCAAATCGAGCCGGTCATCCACGGGCATTTTCGCAAGGGATGGGAGATCTGATCCGAAGAAGTTGCCACTTCCTCCCAATCACATGGCAATTGATCATTGTGTGCTGGCCACAAAGATCACCTTCCCAATCCCGTAGAAGTTGCTGTCATCCAAGAGTCGTGGATCCAGGGCTAGGAACACATCTCGCTTTTCCTCCCTCGAGTAGAGCTTCAGCCTAAGCTCGTACCGACCGGGTTTAAGCGTTCTGGGAATGTCGATTTCGTGGTCCTCGCTGTAGGTCTTTCCTTCCGATTCGGGAATCCATCTTCGGTTGCCGGAATCCAATTCCATATCGATTGTCTCAGGGCCTTGGAGTCGCAGGATCAAGTGATACAAATGATATGCTGGGGCAACTCCTCGGTTTTCCCAAACCGTCTTGATCATCTGCGACGTGCCAACTTTCCATACGTCCGCAACCTCCAAGTGGTGAAGGAAATACCAGTAGCCGCATCGATTCAAGAGTTCAACTGTCAAATCCGGGTTCTCGGAGAGCCACTCGTGCGCATAACCGTGATAGCCAATGTACGTCGCATGCAGAAGATCCAACGCACCCTGAAAAAAATCTGCTCCTGTTTTGCCCTTTCCATACTTCTCCAGCGACGATCCCGACCGGCCCAACCAGTTGCCATGCCGCTTAACAGACCCATAATGCTCCAACTCGAACACGGTCGGCGTCACACGCCAGGCATCGGCAAAAAACTCGGGGCTACGAACCGTGTAGGTATCGCTGTAGCCCCTCAAGTAGCCGTTGACCAGGATGCTGTCGTCCCGATAGGTGATTCCATTCTTCAGAATATACTGGTGCATCTTCTGTCGATCCTGAAGGTCTCGGATACAGTAGACAAAGTCGTCCGAAATTACGATCTGTGTTTTCCGGAAGTACTTGCAGTACAAATCCACATGAACCTTTCGTTGGTCGTAGCCGTACTCCATTTGGCTGCCTGACGACGTGTGTCCTTCTCCCCAATCGCCGATACTTCCAACGTCCACATAACGCAGCCATGGTTTGCCGTCGTAGCGACTGGCAAAGGCCCTCAGGAAGTTCTCCAGCTTTTCCAGGAAGACCGGGTCGTTGAATGCAGGCTCCCAGGGGCCATCGGGACCGATCTGTTTGCCTTTGAGATAGTATCCACCTTTTGCTCCGGCCTCCATGACCCACCGGGGTGTTGCATACTGTTGCTCGATGCGATCGGTACTGGTCTCCCGGCAACTGATTCGAAACGCGATCCCAAGTCCCCTGGTAGTCCACTTGTTAATGGTTCGGTCGATGACAGGCCACTCAAACTGGCCTTCCTCTGGTTCCAGGTAAGCCCAGGCTAACCGCATATAGAGATGATCCATTCCTGGGAAATCCAACA
>NJBM01000017.1 GCA_005223045.1 Planctomycetes bacterium B3_Pla
GATCATCCTCAACGAGCTAAAGCACGGCGGTTTCGTCGAGTCCAGACGCGGCAACGCAGGCGGCTACCTGCTGGCCAGGAACGCGGCGGACCTGACGGTCCGGGAGGTGATCGAGTATATCCAGGGCCCGATCTCACTGGTTCCCGAGGCAGCGAACGGTGCCTTAGACGGAGGTTTCCTGGGTAATGAGGCATTTAAGGAGCTTTGGCGGCAGGTAAATGACGCCGTTTGCGAGGTTTGCGACGGCAGGAGTTTTGCCGATCTGGTGGAATTCGAGCGGGCCAGAAGGGACAGCTCGCCCGTCAATTACTGCATTTAACACAGGAGTTGGAACTCGTGGAATCGCACGTTAGAACGATAATGAAGGCCCTTAGCTGGCGGGTCATTGCCACTTTGATAACTTTTACCGTTGCCTGGATCGTTACGGGCGAATTGAAGTTCGCCGCCGAGATCGGCTTAGCCGATACGACTATCAAGCTCGGGGCGTATTACCTGCACGAACGGACCTGGATGCGCGTTGCATTCGGGAAATTGAAGACACCGGAATATCAAATATAGCGTTTTAGGCTGATTTTAGTTACAAGGAGATTTAAGGTCATGTTGATACAAGAAGTTACAGAGAATGTTGTCGAGCTGGTCGAGAAGCTTAATTTTGCCGAGAAGGTCGAGCGTTCGCTCGAGCTGATAGATCGTGCTTACAAGGAATTCGGGGACGGTCTTGTCGTAGCCAACAGTCTGGGCAAGGATTCCAGCGTAATTTGGGACCTCGCCAAGCGGGTTAGCCCCGATATTCGCGGGTTTATAGTAACGACGAGATTCAAGCCGCCCGAGACCAAGAAGTTTATGGCCGAGGAGGTAGCCAGGTTTCCCGAATTACAGGTGTTTAGCAACGATCAGGAGATTCCCGACAAGCTGTACGAGACGGATCCCGACAGGTGCTGTGAGATTCTCAAAGTCCAGCCGACCCGGGATGCGGTCAAGCAGATGAACGTTACCTGCTGGATAACGGGTCTTCGCTGCACGGAGGGCCGGACCCGCACGAACTACAAGGAAGTCGAGGAGCTGGACAAGGGTCTGATCAAGCTCAATCCGATTCTCATCTGGTACGAGCGTGAGGTCTGGCAGTATCTTTCGTTGAACAAGGTTCCCGTTAACCCTCTTTATGCCGAGGGTTACAGGTCTTTGGGCTGCGCGCCGTGCACGAAGATCGCCCAGGGCGCCGATGAGCGTGCCGGCAGATGGATCGGCACGAGCAAGTGCGGCGGCGAATGCGGCATTCATACCAAGCCGTTACTCGATTACCAGATATAGGCAACGGAAGATAAATGAAAGCTGACACGTTAGCTGTACACGGAGGTTTTGCAGGCGACGGCGGCAGCGGTGCCTCGGCGGTGCCTATCTGCCAGACTGTCTCTTACGCCTATAATACCGCCCAGGAGATTGCGGACGCCTTTGCCGGCAGATCGCCGGGCTATATCTATACGCGTATTGCAAACCCGACCACCACCGCCCTGGAAACCAGGCTCGCCGAGCTTGAGGACGGCATCGGCTGCATTGCTACTTCCAGCGGCATGGCGGCCATCGCATCGGCGGTAATGGGCCTGGCGCGGGCCGGCGATGAGATAATCGCCTCGGCCGGGATATTCGGAGGGACGGTGTCGCTTTTTGAAAATACCCTGAGCAGGTTCGGCATAAAGACGAGCTTTGTCGATGTGGCCGATACGAACAACTTTGCAGAAGCAATCAATGACAAAACCCGGCTGATCTTTATCGAGACCATAGGCAATCCCCGGATGGACGTGCCCGATATACCGGCTGTCGCCGAGATTGCCAACAAGGCGCAGATACCGCTGATCGTCGATAATACAGTTACCACGCCGGCGATTTTCAAGCCGGGCGAATTCGGCGCCGATATCGTGGTCCATTCGACCTCTAAGTTCATCAACGGTCACGGCACCGCTATCGGCGGGGCGATAATCGACGCTGGCAACTACAATTGGCGAGAAGGGCCTTTCGAGGAAATAAAGGATGTTTCTCAGCGAATTGGCCAGCTTGCGTTCCTGTGGTATTTGCGGAACGTGATTTATCGTGATTTGGGTGGGTGTCCTGCCCCGATGAACTCTTTTTTGATGCTTCAGGGCCTGGAGACCCTGCCGGGCAGGATGGCAAAGCACTGTGAGAATGCGAATAAGCTCGCCGAATTTTTGCAGTCTCATCCGAATGTATCCTGGGTAAACTATCCGGGATTGGAAGACAGCAAGTTTAACGGCAGGGTTGCAAAGCTCTTCTCCGGCTGCTGCGGCGGTCTGCTCACCTTCGGCCTGGGCGATAGGCAAAAGGCTTTCGGATTCATAGATTCGGTGAAGCTGGCAAAGAACCTGGCCAATCTCGGAGACGCCAAGACATTGGTGGTTCATCCGGCCTCGACCATATTCCACGAGTTCGGCGCCGACGAGCTGGCGCCGATGGGAGTTACTGAAGATATGATCAGGGTATCCGTGGGGATAGAGGATTTTGACGATATAAAGGCAGACTTCGAGCAGGCTATAGAACGTGCTTTCAAGGAGACAAAATGAATCTTGTAGTGAACGGCAAAGAGACCGATGTAACCGACGGTTTGACGGTAAATCATCTTCTGGTCAAAGAGGATGTGAAGATGCCTGAGATGGTCTCTGTCGAATTGAACGGGCGAATTTTGAAGAGATCCGAATTTGAGACGACAACTCTCAAGGACGACGACAAGGTGGAGTTTTTGTATTACATGGGAGGCGGCAGGTGTCTCTAAATGAACAGCAGATAGCCAGGTACAGCCGGCACATAATCCTGGAGCAGGTCGGCGGTACGGGCCAGGAGAAATTACTCTCCTCCAAAGTGCTCATAATCGGCGCAGGCGGTCTGGGCGCTCCGGCGGGTCTTTATCTGGCCGCCGCTGGGATCGGAACGATAGGTATCGTTGACGGCGACAAGGTCGATATGAGCAACCTGCAAAGGCAGGTAATCCATCACACCTCCGACGTTGGTATTGATAAGGTAAAATCCGCCGAGGCCAAGATGTTAGCCATAAATCCCGATATCAAGGTCAATACCTATCATCAATGGGCCAAAGCCGACAACATCAGGCAGATTATCAAGGAGTATGATTTCGTAATCGACGGCACCGACAACTTCGGCGCTAAGTTTCTCGTCAACGATGCGTGCTATTTCGAGAAGGTGCCGTATAGCCATGCTGGGATCCTTCGCTTCGACGGTCAGTTGCTAACGGTGTTGCCGGGACAGACCACCTGCTACCGCTGTGTCTTTAGCGCTCCGCCGCCCGCCGATGCGGTGCCTTCATGCTCGCAGGCCGGGGTGCTCGGCGTATTAGCCGGGGTAATCGGCTCATTGCAGGCGACAGAGGCGATAAAGTATCTGCTGGACATGGGCGACCTGCTGACCGGTACATTGTTGACATACAACGCTCTGACCATGGATTTTCGCAAAGTCAAATTGAACCGCAATCCCGCCTGCCGGCTCTGCGGCGAGAATCCTCAAATTACCGAACTGAAAGACGAAGAGCAGAATGTCTGCGATTTGAACAACTGCCAATGCTGAAATTAGAGATTCCAAACGATATATTCGCCGACATGCTGGCCCAGGCTAGGGCCGAAGCGCCGATAGAGTGCTGCGGCATCCTTGCCGGCAGCGGTGGCAGGGTCGAGAAGCTCTATAAGATAGCCAACGCTGAGAGTCGCAACGATCATTTTATGATGGAGCCAGAGCAGCAGTTCGCGGCGGTCAAAGACATTCGCTCGGCGTCTCTTGATATGTTAGCGATATACCACAGCCACCCCGAGACGCCGGCCCGGCCCTCGGCCGAGGATATCCGCCTGGCCCTTACGCCGGGTGTGGTGTATCTAATCGTTTCACTTCACGGCTCCAATGGTGGTCTGGCCGTGAAGGGTTTTCAAATAGAAGATGGTAACGTAACTGAAGTGCCGGTAGAGGTGCTGCAAAAATGAAATCTATAAAGGATTTTATGCTTCTTATCGGAAGAATGTCATTATTGTTTTTGATTGGCGTGCTTGTTCTCGGCTGCCGGCAGCATACCTTCAGGGCAGACATCAGTTTTGTGCCTGAGCCCGGGGACTTGCTTTTTCAAGACTCCGATTGCGGGCCACTTTGTGATGCCATAGAGAAAGTCACCACGGGATATCAAGGATCAAATTTCTCCCATGTTGGCATTGCTGCCGAGGGAAGTAACGGCAGTCTTGTTGTGATTGAAGCGGTATCGAGCGGTGTGGAGGTCACGCCGCTGCGGACTTTTCTCAGTCGCAGTCTTGATACGAAAGGCCGCCCCAAAGTTGTAGTAGGTCGTCTGAAAAAGGCTTATCATCACCTGATAGACCCGGCGATTGAACAGGCTTTTGTCTTGGAAGGAAAGCCCTACGACAAAGTATTTGCCATCAACAATGAGGCCTATTACTGCTCGGAGCTGGTTTATGAAGTATTTCGACGAGCGAACGAAAATGGTCCTGTATTTACATTACAGCCGATGACGTTCAAGGAACACGATACAGGAGAGACACTGCCGGTTTGGGATGAGTATTTTTCGGTGTTAGGCGCTTCTATTCCCGAAGGCCGGCCGGGCATCAATCCGGGCGGCATTTCACGTTCACCAGCCTTAACTATTATTTATACATATGGAAATCCAGGCCGCAGCTTACAAAGTAAGAGGCAAGAGCCTTTGGGGCCGAAGGTGGCGGCAGGATTATGATGTCAATAAACATCGAGAATAGGAAAACAGATGAGTAGATCGACAGAGCAGATTTTGCATATCCCCGAAACGGTAAAAGAGGACACGCTGGAGTATCGCGGCAAGGTTAAAAAATTTCTTGAGGACCAAACCTCTGCCGTGGCGTTCCGCGGCTACCGGGTGCCCATGGGGATCTACGAGCAAAGAGCGGCGGGTAAGTTTATGGTTAGAATACGTATCGGCGCAGGGCTGGTTTTGCCTGCTCAGTTAGAGCGAATCGCCCAGCTTAGCAAGACCTTCGGCAGCGGAATCGTCCACGTCACGACCAGGCAGGACATTCAGATTCATGAGGTCGATATTGCAGATACGCCCGATGTCTTAGAGGGCCTGCTCGAAGCGGGCCTTTCGCCCCGGGGCGGCGGGGGCAACACCGTTCGCAACGTAACCGCCTGCCCGAGAGCGGGGGTATGCCCGGACGAGCAGTTCGACGTCGCTCCGTATTCGATAGCGACGGCCGAGTATCTTCTTGCCGACAGAAGTTCGTTCAACCTTCCCAGGAAGTACAAGATAGTCTTCTCGGGCTGCTCGATTGATTGTGCGTTCGCGTCGGTCGCGGATTTGGGCTTTTTTGCTCATATTAACGACGGCGTCAAGGGCTTTGCGGTTTATGCGGCAGGGGGTTTAGGCTCAAATCCTGCCGTGGCCGTGAAGGTCGAGGATTTCATAGAGGCTCAGGAGATATTCGCAGTAGCCGAGGCCGTCAAGAGGTTGTTCGACAAATACGGCGACCGCGCCAACAAGCACAAGGCAAGACTACGATACGTCCTGGCTAAGGTGGGGGCCGAGGAATTTATCAGGTTGTACAAACAGGAAAGAAACACACTGGACGCCGAGGGACTGCCTTACGAAGCGCCGGATATTCGGGATATCGGATCGGATTATCCTGCGCCCGCCGGCTCGATTACTGTAAGGTTATGGCTCAAAGACGGCGACATTCCCGCCGACGACCTGAGCAAGGTGGGCCAGATAGCAGCTAAGTACGGACAGGGGTTCGTCAGGACAACCCAGTTGCAGGATATTCTGATAACGGGCGTCAAGCAGGGAGACGTCGATAAGGTCAACGCCGAGCTAAGAGAGCTTAGTATAGATGTCTTTGGCGGCGGGCCCAAGATAGTCGCCTGCACCGGGGCCGCCACGTGCAAGCTGGGATTGTGCCTTTCAAGGGGCCTGGCCGGTGCGATCTCTGACAGGCTCGGGCAGACCAAAGACTCTGATATGGTCATAAGAATCAGCGGCTGTCCAAACTCCTGCGCCAATCATTATATCGCCCCGATAGGATTCCAGGGCAGGGCCAAAAGGGTAAACGGCAGGCTGATGCCGTTCTACGATGTCCTGGCCGATGCAAGAACGGTTGAGGGCGATGCACGTTTGGCCGAAACCATCGGCACAGTGCCGGCCAAGCGAATCCCCGATCTGCTGGCCGAGGCCTTCGGCAACGGCGCTGTCGATAAAGAGCGGCTAAAGAGTTTGACCGCCAGGTATGGCGATATAAGCGTCGAGTCGCTGCCCGAAGATTATTACTACGATTACGGGTGCGATGAGCCGTTCTCATTGGCCGGCAGAGGCCCCGGCGAGTGCGGCGCAGGCGTGATGGATGTAATCAAGCTGGATATCGACGAGGCGAAGGATGCCCTCAAGCCAGACCCGGCCGACAATGAGAGTATTTACAAGGCGATTGTCGCTTCGGCAAGGGCGCTTCTGGTGACAGTCGGCCTGGAGCCGAAAAAGGACAGGGAGATTTTCGCCGCGTTCGCCGAGCATCTTATCGCCCCCGGCTGGGTCAAATCTAAGAGCCGGCAACTGCTCGACGATGCAATCGACTGGCGCATGGGCGACAGAAAGTCGCTCGACGATCTTCTGTCTGAAGTGCGGGAATTGACAGACTGCGTCGAAGAGTTGTTCTTGTCGCTCGATGCCAACCTGAGGTTCAGGGTCGATCCGGTTGAGAACAAAGCTCCCGCCGATCAGGCCGACCGGAAAACGCACGCCGCCGATCTGCGCGGTGTGGCGTGTCCTTTGAATTTTGTCAAGGCCAAGCTCGAACTTGAGAAGATCGAAGTCGGCGACGTTCTCGATGTGTTGCTCGACGAGGGCGAGTCGGTAAGAAACGTGCCTGCGAGCTTTACCGGGCAGGGCCAGGAAGTTATGGAGGTCAAAGACCTCGGCGGCCACTTCCGTGTGAAAGTGCGCCGAAAGAAATAAGCAGCCGTTCAGAAGGTAGTAGAGATGTCAAAACCAGACAGGGTTTACGAGAGCATAGTCGATTTGATCGCCAGCCCCGAGAACCCAACGCCAATGGTGAAAATAAGTGGAAGAGTCAATGCGAACGCCGATTTGAAGATTTATCTCAAGTTGGAGAGATACAACCCGTTCGGCTCGATCAAGGACAGAATTGCCCTGTCTATGTTAAGAGGGATCGAGATCAATGAGGGCCAGTCCTTAGCCGAGCCTTCGTCGGGCAATACCGGCATCGCTTTGGCGGCGCTTGCCAATGCAAGAGGTATTCCGATAGAGATAGCCGTCCCTCAAGGCATACCGGAGGAGAAGAAGACTATATTGAGATTGTTGGGAGTGCGTATGCTCTGGGAGGCGGACGATTCGCTGTGCCCGCTGTTCCCGAACGAAGGGGCCAGGGGCCTGGTAAGCGCAATGCTAAGGAGCGTGGGCGGGGAAGAATATATAAGTCCGAATCAGTATGAGAATGAGTTAAATGTCCGGGCTCATTACGAGACCACCGGGCCGGAGATATGGCAGCAAACATCCGGACAGGTCGATTACTTCTTCGCTGGTTTCGGCACGTGCGGGACTCTCACGGGCGTCGGCAAATATTTGAAGGAAAAGAAGCCTTCGGTAAAAATAGTGGCTATTGAGCCGGCCGGGACCGATCACAATCTGCCCGGCATGAAAAGGATATCCGATCTGAGAGAGGACCTGGTGCCGAAAATTCTTGATAAATCGGTGATAGACGATATCGTTGCAGTGGCCGATGACGATGCGTACGAGACGGGGGTCCGGCTGGCAAGAGAAGAAGGCATCCTTGTAGGCCCCACGACGGGCGCAATAATGCACGCGGCACTCGGATATGCCAAAGAATGTAAAGGGGTGGCCGTCGCCATTTCTCCCGACGATGCGTTTAAGTATATGAGTTTTTACGAACCTTATGTCAAAGATCAGGGAAAACCCTAACTATATTTTAAAGGATTGAGTAAATGAGCATTGCAAAAGACATGACCGAGCTGATCGGCAAGACGCCGCTGGTCCAGCTCAACAGAGTAGCTAAAGATTGTAAAGCAAAGGTAGCAGCCAAACTGGAGTTCTTCAATCCGGTCAGCAACGTCAAGGACCGAATCGGGGTGAGTATGGTGCTGGCCGCCGAGCGTGAGGGCAAAATCAAGCCCGGCATGACTTTGGTCGAGCCGACCAGCGGCAATACCGGCATCGCCCTTGCCTGGGTTGCGGCGGCAAGAGGCTATAAGCTGATACTGACCATGCCCGAATCGATGACGATCGAGCGAAGGAAGATACTCAAGCTCTTCGGCGCAGAAATTGTTCTCACACCCGCCGAGCAGGGTATGACCGGTGCGATCAATAAAGCCTCCGAAATCGTAGAGACCACCGAAGGCGCTTTTATGCCTCAGCAGTTCAAGAACGCGGCAAATCCGCAGATTCACAGGGAAACGACCGCCGAGGAGATCTGGGCCGATACCGACGGGGCGATAGATATCTTCGTATCCGGCGTAGGCACCGGCGGCACAATTACAGGCGTTGGCGAGGTGCTCAAGTCGCGTAAGTCTTCGGTGAAGATTGTCGCCGTCGAGCCTGCCGATTCACCCGTGCTCTCGGGTGGCAAGCCCGGCCCGCATACGATCCAGGGCATCGGGGCCGGTTTTATCCCGGACGTGTTGGACACTGATGTTCTCGACGACGTCGTCCAGGTAACGAATGCCGAGGCGTTCGATACGGCCAGGCGTTTAGCTAAAGAAGAGGGCATCTTCGCCGGCATATCATCCGGTGCAGCCGCCGCAGCGGCGCTCAAAGTAGCCGGACGAGAAGAGAATGCCGGCAAGCTGCTGGTAGTAGTCCTGCCCGACACTGCCGAGAGATACATCAGCACGGCGCTGTTCGAATAGAAACCGATGAATGTTCGAAGCATGTTGGTGGAGGTGCTTATTGATAGGCGAACTTAGCAGGGCCGATTGTCGAAGTATTGCCGTACAGTTGTGTTTGGGGCTAATGTTCGTCGCTGCCTGGTCCGGTCGGGCTTTGGGCGAGAACTGGCCCGCGTGGAGAGGGCCGCGCGGGGACGGCACCAGCCTGGAAAAGAACGTACCGGTCAAGTGGAGCGCGGCACAGAACGTTGTGTGGAAAGTCCCCATCCCAGGCAAGGGACATGCCTCTCCAATCGTCTGGGGTGACCGCATCTTCGTCGTCACGGCGGTGGAAGAACAGCAGCAGCGTGTGCTGTTGTGCCTGGGCCGCGCAGACGGCAAAGTAATCTGGCGGCGCGTCGTTCTTGAAGCGCCGTTCGAGAAGCTCCATACACTGAATAGCCGTGCATCGTCAACGCCCGCGACTGACGGCGAGAAAGTGTACGTTAGCTTCCTCGATCGTGATAAGATGTTCGTCGCCGCTTACGATTTCGACGGCAACGAGGTGTGGGCTGTTCGTCCGGGCGTGTTCTCGAGCAGGCACGGCTACTGCTCGAGTCCGATCATCTGGAAAGACAAACTCATTGTCAACGGCGACCATGACGGGCCCGCCTACATTGTTGCTTTGGAGCGAGCTACAGGCAAGACCATCTGGAAGACTCCCCGGCCCAACGTTACGCGCAGCTACTGCACTCCGATTATCCGCCACATCGACGGACGAAACCAGATGATACTCGCCGGGAACCTGTGCGTAGCCAGCTACGATCCGGACACAGGCGCACAGCATTGGATTATAGACGGCCCCACGGAGCAGTATGTTGCGTCGCTCGTCTATAACGGCGAGCTGCTGTTTATGACGTGCGGTTTTCCCGACCATTTCATCCAGGCGATCCGTCCGGACGGGCGGGGCAACGTCACCAAAACGCACATTGCCTGGCAGAAGGACAAGGACTGCTCGTATGTGCCCAGTCCAATTTCGATTGGTCCCTATTTTCTGGTTGTCTCGGATACGGGGGTCGCAACGTGCTTCGAGGCAACCAGCGGCAAGAGCCAATGGCGAGAGCGTCTCGGCCCGCACTTCAGCGCCTCGCTTGTAACCGCAAACGGCCTGGCGTATTTCCTCTCCGACAAGGGCGTCATGACAATCGTCAGGCCCGGACCGCAATTCGAGGTTGTCGCGCGTAACGACATAGGCGAAGACATGCGCGCTTCACCCGCGATCAGCGGCGGGCAAATGTTACTGCGAGGCGTCAAGAACCTATACTGCATCGGCAAGTAGAAAACCAGGCATAGAGGATCCGGCTTCATCCCTTACTACCCCTTTGGGGATAGGCAAGACGCTCAAATTGGCTTTGTTTTCTCGCCCCCGAAACCGGGGTCTTTCTCCATAAACCTTTCCTGTCAAAATAGTTACGTTAAATCAGTCGTTCTGCATATTGGCTTTGTTTTTTCAAATTCCTTTTCGCCGTACGCAGCACGCAGTACGCAATACGAGACAATTGGCTTTGTTTTTTGGCCCTCCAAATCGGGATTTATTCTCGTATTCCTTTGTAAAACATATACTTACGTCCATTTGGCCCCTCGGAAATTGGCTTTGTTTTTCAAATCCCGCTTCGCAATCCTTGGGACTCCTTACGGAGTACGCATCACGCACCACGCAGCACGAGAAAATTGGCTTTGTTTTTTCAAATCCCACTTCGCAGTCCTTGGGACTCCTTACGGAGTACGCAGCACGCAGCACGCAATACGAGACAATTGGCTTTGTTTTTTCAAATGGCTCTTAGCCACTAAGCCACCAAGCATGTCCTGAGCAGAGTCGAAGGGGCACAAAGTAATCCTTCAGCATTCGACATTCCTTGTTCTCCCTAAGGGGACGCCTTACGGCGGATATTCGATATTCCACTGCTATTTGCCTCCCGATTCCCTGCTGTCCTGATCTCCACCCCCTGTTCTCCTGATTCCCTGTTCTCCTGTCTTCTGTATTCTCCCTTTATCTCAATTCTCAATTCATAATTAGAAATTCTAAATTTATTAGTTATATATTATACCATATTTAGAGTCGATTTTCAAGCAGAATACCAGAAATTGAGGAATTTATATCAGATGCCGGATGTCGGAGCATAGAATAGAACCGGGCGTGTTGTGCGATGGGCCGAGTAGATGTTTGCAATTGCCATCAAGAAATATGTATGATATCCCCCGATATCTATAGTGCAGCAACGATCCAGGGGCATGGGCGATGTCCTGACCGTATCGCCTTCTCCTTTTACTATGCTTTTGGCCTAAAGCGAAAAATCCCAGGGTGGTGGGGACAGAATCCCCAAGGGCGCCAAAAAAAGTAAGCAAACGGATGGCTCGAAATGAACAGAACTGCTTGTGTTGCACTTCACATGTTAATGCGCATTTGTTTCCATGCTGTTGTGGCGAGTTGAGGAATACCACCGTGTACGAGTAGGAACATCTGGCTATGAACTAACAGTATCATGTTGATAGTAAACTGAAATTAAAAATATTTGTTGTTCAACTCAAGGATATTCTTTTGTCCCGGTTCAGTACCCCACTTACCATCTTGCCGTTTTAGGTTTACATGAAATCGCCACTTGCCCCAGTCGGAACAACGATACCATTCACTGCCTAATTGAACACGAACAAATTCCCTAAGATGCAACTTTTTTTTGAACGTATCACCGTCATCAGCTGGAGTTCCCCCATTATAGTTTATCGCATCACCGAAACCGATGCTTGGCCTATCATAAGACAGTAACTTTCCTATTGGAGCACCGTTTTCCGCACCATAAGGGTTGGAGTCAGAAAATGAAGTATTTGTGTCATCATTTCCTTCTGCGTCATTTGTAGGATAGTTAGTTATTAAACGGTCGCGTTCATCATTATCATTTTTTGTAGCCAAAAATATTGTTGTTGGGGGATTTTTTTCGGTATTTCCTTTCCATACTTTGCGCCGCTTCTGCCTACTCATGTCCCACCCAGAAAAACCACTATCAGTACCATCCTTGGAGATATCTCCCGCAACGCCAGCACCTGATCCAGGAGGATCTATTCTATACTGCCCCTCGATGTCAGGGCGATTCCAGCCTGTAATGATCTCTGAAGGGTATATGGTTGCAGTCCATTCAATCCCGCCCCTTACCGTATACGTTTTTGAGAAATGCCCTTGTTGCAAACCTAAACTAAATAATTGCTTAGTTATTGGATCTGGAATAACCGAAGTTCTTTTACTTGAAATATTTCCAGTTAGCTTGCACCATATGATCCAAATAGTGAATTCTTTACATTCTTTCTTACCAATTTTGATCTTAACAACTATTTTCTTTCCGCTTTTTGTTTCCCGAGAGACTTTTGCTGTTAGTGTATCATTTCCTACCCCTGGTGATATTATTGTTGCTCCCTCAGCCTCCCAAGTCAATTGGCTCCTGACCTGCTGTGTGTCTGGATTTATCCTTGCTCTAATAATTATATCTCCAGTTCCCTTTACTGTTACAAAATGATCATATTCGAAAGGCCCCGTCGAAAAGTTGTTTTTTTGACTTGCATAGATTTTGTGTGTGTATGGATCGCTATCTTTTACCACATCAACAGTTATTGTCTTTGGACATCGAATGATCTCTTTGATCGCTGGCGAAGCCAATACTCCCGGAGTAGCGGCCAGCACAGCATCAGAAGTGAGCTTATGGTGCTTCTTAATTGCTTCAGCCGACAAAACATCTTTTGATTTTGATGTGGACTTGGTCAATCGTTTTCCTCCTCAGAAGATAAATAACATTCAGATAGCAAAGGTTTACTCGCTTCGATTAGGTTTACTAATAAGTTGGCGCGGCTAGGGTCATCATCACGAACTACTTGATTACTGAGTTCAAGCTTTTCCGCCTTGGCTAAAGCAAGCCTTCTTTCTATATCACGACGTTTTATCTCCATTTCTTGTAATTGGGTCGAGTATTGATCCAGAGCCGTACCTTCGCCCAGTAGTGCTTCTACTATCACGCCATCTGTTCTCATAATATTTTTTGTAACCGCCATCGTAATTCCAGGCATTTTAAAAGTTGAGTTCGTGATAGGATCTACATACTCTGATATTTTTTCCTTATTTACTCTTTTATATGGCGGAAATTGAGGGTCAACCTGTCGATCCACAATGAAATCGGTGTGTGGCGTACCTTCATGATCCAATATCGTTTGAAGTGAATCCGTGACCGCATCACGGACAGTTTGTCGGTGATTTTCTTTTATAATTTCGTCTAATAGTGAATCCAATTGATGCAAAGGTACTTCGCGACGAGATACGCTGTATCCATTGAAAAATGCTACACGCACATCAGTGAGGTGCAAAAAAGTATAAAATTCTTGATTCATCTGTCGAAAGACAAAATTTAATGTTCTACTTACATTTATGTTTTCAATTTCTCGTTCAATTGAAGTTTCATTTTCAGCTATCTCTGTAACTTCATAGCTTGTATTAATTTCCACATCACGTTTTGCCGAAGCTTTTGCGGTATGCTGTTCGGTGGCACTAGCAATATTTTTGCTAAATTCCTCTCGGGTTGCATTTGTACTTCCTTTGACGCCGCCGGAAACTTTAGCACTACCCCATCCCCATGAGGCCTTGGCTTCTGCTTCTGCATGATATGCAAATGTTTTTGCATAACCTTGTTTATCAGACTGTTCTGATTCAATCGCTGATTGGAAATCTGTCGCACTTTCATCAGTAACAGAATCCAAAATACTTGATGATTCTTTACGTTTAGTTTCGCTTTTGAGAAAGGTACGAACACTGATTTTCGTACGTTCTCCCGGAAGTAAGCTAAAGGTTTTTACAACTCGCCCAGCACCATACTCTCCAAGATGACTTGATAATTGGTAGGTCTCAACAAGGTAGATATGTGGATTGGGTTCTTCTTGGGGTTTATTGTTAATTCGATAGGTTGTTGTACCATTTAGGTTCTTGTAGAGATATACTTGTTTCCCAGCACTCAAACCTATTGCCACATCCTCTGGATCGAGTTCCTGTAGCTCCCTACTGATTGGACTAGAACTAATAACTTTACGACTTGAAGTGGGAGTTTCAACAAAGCGAAATGTGCTACTCGAAAATCGTGCATTTGGGAAAATACGTGGGTCAGAAAAACTAGCGCGCATCGCCACTTCTACATCAGCTGTAACTGCATCTATTTTGTCCCCTATAAATGAACCACCTGTTCCGCCAGTAGGTGGCTTTTCAAACGCAACCTCCTCGAAAAAATCTTTCGGGTCATCATCAAACTCAAGCTCTATGAGATTTCGACCGCGATACGCTATAGGTTCTGGCAAGTCACGGCGAATGATTATGACCTTATCGCCAGATTCAAAAGAAATCGGGGGTTTATTTTCTTTAGTCATATTACATTATCTCCTTTAACATTTATGTTCACTTTCTTTTATATATCTGGGGGCCACAATACATATTTCTCTTCTTCACCGCCTTGACTGTCCGGTCTGTAACCATCCACAAGACATATATTGTCAAACGTAGGTTTGTTTGTCACGGATTATTTGGGGAAACGGCAGGATTGAGAATACTGGAGGAGCAGGGCAAAAGTAGAAAGGCAAAAGGAAAAAGGTGAAAACAAGCTTGTCTCGTCCGGCAAGCTCAGAGCCCGCCCTGAGCGAAGCCGAACGGGGTAAACTCCGTCGAAGGGGCCGGATGGTTACAAGAGCCCAGAGTTCAGAGCCGTTCAAGAGAGAAATATGTATGGTGCTCCCCGAAATCCTGGGTGATTACCTATGAAGGATGCGAATTTTCGCACCATCAACCTGTTCTAACACCTATGCGGATATGTTTTCCTGTGGAAGCCGATTCAATCGCTTCATTGATTTGGGAAAGTGACAATACTCTTCCTACCAACTCACCGTACGGAAACTTTTGAGAGCATTTTTCAAGAAACCTCAGAGCCATGCCGAGATGTTTAGGGTTGTAGTTGTGAATACCTTTCACAGTGAGATACTTCCGTGTCAACTGGTTGCCGTCTATTCCTAAATCGCTACCTGGCATCACTAAACCTGCAATAAGGTATCTTCCTCCAATACGAAGCGATTCTACCGCCAGGCCGACGGCCTCTTTTACGCCGCATATTTCAAAAGCGACATCTACACCGTAGCCATCGGTTTGATCACGAATCTGTGACACAACTTCTTTGCAGGCTAAATCCTTCACATTAATACAAAAATCAGCTCCGAATTTACCGGCTAAGTCCAACCTGCTTTTCACTACATCTGTAACAAATATTTTTTTCACGCCGGCTTCGACTGCCAGTGCAACCAGATTCAATCCCAATAGTCCCGCACCTTGAATCAGTACGGATTCTTTTTCATTGAGACCTATTGTTTCAACTGCATTGATTACTGTTGACAAAGCACAGTTTGCGGGCGTCGCTATTTCATCCGGGATATCTGCCGGTATCTTATAAATGGCCGTACCGGGAAATAAATAGATGTATTCAGCGTATCCACCTGTTAGATGTGGTGGTTCATTGCAGCAAGTGTGACCATATTTACGTAGCTTTTCACATTTTTGCGGCAAATCAAGCTCGCAATAAAAACACCTGCCGCAAGAGGCCATAATGGACCACGAAACCCTGTCGCCGACTTCCAGCTTCTCGCCAAATCCATCGTTTTTAAGGTCACTGCCCAAAGCGACAATTTCGCCTATTATCTCATGGCCAAGTATCAGAGGCGCAGGCTCGGTTCGTCTGCCGCTGATGGTGTGAAGATCAGAGCCGCAGATAGTACTCATTTTCACCTTGCAGAGAGCGGCTCGTGGTTCGAGTTTACGCGGCAGTTTGAATTGACGCATTTCCAGAGGTTTTCCCACCTCGCTAAACACAGCAGCTTTACATTCTTTTCCCAACACGTTAAATCCTTTTCCTTCGGAACAAAGGTTCTCTGTTCATTCATTATTCCTTTCTTTTTGCGTGTTGATTTATATTCATCGCCTGATAAACAGGCCTATGACCGCACTGATGATGCACGCTGCCGCTACAACAGGGAAGACCAAAGTTGTATTGTCAACAATTGCTCCTGTCGCAGAGTCCAATACAGTGTGTGATTCAATCATCCTGCCGATTAACGGACTGACAAGTCCGGCAAAAAGGTAAGCGAAAAAGTCCATTATACCGACGCCCGTCCCAGTTCTGCTGTGACCGAGCAAATCGGGGCACAACGCCCAAAAAGCCGACTGGGAACCATAGGCAAAGAATCCGCACAAGAACAGAATTATAATACCCGCTGAATGGCCTCTCGGCAAAAAGAACATTATCATCGACGCGATCGCAGCAAGGGTCATAAATGAAGAAATCAGCTTCCAGCGTACCGAGTGGAACACTTTATCTGATATCCACCCTCCTGTAACCGCGCCTAACGCCATACCCACAGGAAGCGCAATACTTATCCAGGCAGCTTGCGAGTTCTTCCAGTCCTTGCCGAGAAAGTGTACCGGCACCCAGATCAGCAATCCATAACGAGCCGAACTCTGGAAGCCGATAGCAATGCTGGCCGCCATGAAACGCCAATTGCTCAAAACAACCTTATAACGCTGAAGCGATGTTTCTGCAGCATCATACTCAGAATCTTCAACCGCTTCGGCTACAGGTTCTTTATCTTCCGCCTTTTTCGCATCTTCTGCCAAATCATCATGCGGCGAATCATAGCCGAGGTCTTCAGGCCGATCCCTGACAATTAGATAATACACCGCGCCACCGACCAGAAGAAGCAGTACCGGCAGCCGGAAAATCCATCGCCAGTCCAGGTCTAGTGTCTTTAGTACTAACAGCGGCGTTATGAACGCGAGTACTGACGACATTCCCGCCGCGAACATAAGAAAGCCGAATGCCTTGCCCCGTTCGTGATGTCCCCACCAGTTGGACATTACCTTGCTGCCCGGCGCCCATCCCATTGACTGGACAAAACCATTTCCCGTCCACGGAACAAAAAGACTCCAGAAACCGACTCCGAAACTGACAACCCAGTTGAATCCACATGACAGAACTGCGCCAAGGCTCATCATTAACCTTCCGCCATATTTATCTCCGAGGTTCCCATTGATAGCCTGACCAATTGCGTAGGCCCATAATAGAGATGTGCCGAAATATCCCAGTGTCGTCTTGCTGAGCCCAAGTTCTTCCTCTATGCAGGGTATTGCAAATCCAAAAGTCTGTCTGCCTGTATAGTAAAACAGATAGCAAAACATCGTTGCCAGGAGCATTCGTCTTTTTGCGGAATTATAGCTTGATTGCCGTGAAATTTTATCGTAAATATCTGGGGATACCATACCTATTTCTCTTCTTCGCCGCCTTGACTGCCTGGTCTGTAACCATCCACGAGACATATATTGTCAAACGTAGGTTTGTTTGTCACGGATTATTTGGGGAAACGGCAGAGTTCAGAATAGCTGGTGGCCCTGATTCTGGATTCCCACTTTCGCGGGAATGACAAGACATGGAGTATTCAATATTAGCCGAACTGAGTGGACTATTAGGGATGCACCCTGTTTTCCCTTCTTGGGCTTATCCTTTTCGCGGGCAGCCGAACCGTCTTGAGGTTGCGTGATCGCTCTTTCAGGTCCTTACAGATGGCCGCGAGATCAAAGTTGAATTCGCGCGCATGCTCGGCCCGATACTTGTGGATTTCTTCGTTAATCGGATCTTTCATGGTCGGTTTCTTCTGCGTTCGCGCCGTTTTCTATAACCATCCACAAAGTATATGCTGTCAAACGTAGGTTTGTTTGTCACCGATTCTGTTGGAGCTAAACCGCCTTTCATTAGTCCTTGAACGTTCTCATCCATTGCGGCCAGTCTTCGGGCAGGACGCCGCCTGCTTTGGTCCAGGCGTTTGCCATATTGAATCCGCGATACCAGTTGAGCGCCCACAACTCCTTTAGTCCCGTCTTTCTAACAGACCAATCCATAAAAAGATAGTTCGCAAAGCCAACGTGACGGTTGATGCAGGCCCGCTTCATCTCGCCCGCACCGCCGGTTTTTGCAACGTCACCGGGGTAGTCCGGCGGACGGTCCGTATCATACGGATAGACATCGTACCACATGCAGTCGAACAACAAGGGAATCTCGGCGGCTCCTTTGACGTTGACGGTTCGCCAGCGATGATCCGATCTGGCTGCACCCGCCGGCGTGTCGTACGCCAATTCATTCATGCCGTAGCTGCCGTAGTCGCCCTCGATTTTCGGCCCGGACCACGCCGGCTCATCACCGGCCAATCCTCTCCCGAAGACGCCCCATGCCGCGAATGATCCTCGAGCACCTTCCGACATGGGCTTTGTAGCCTCCGGACAAACACGGATTTTGGGTTCCAGATAGTAAGCCCGCATGCCACCGATCCATGTGCCGTCAATCCCGCCACCGTACCCATCCATGAGCAACCCATCGTTGTCATCGGTGTACATGACGAACACGAGGGCCCATTCATGCAGATTGGCCTTGCACGCCGCTGCCCCGGCTTGTTTGCGGACACGCTGCAATGCCGGCATCAATATCGCCAGCAACAATGCGATAATGGCAATTACCACCAGAAGCTCTATTAAAGTGAATCCTTCTTGCCTGCGCATGATCTTTTGCCCTTCTCTCTCAAAGAGACACAATGAGCGATGCTGGTACGCTTTTCTGTCGCAATTATAGCACACTCACACTTAGCAATACAAGGTTAATCCGGCGACACCATAGCTGTTTCACTTTTTCGCCACCTCGACTGACTCGTTTGCAGCCAACCACAAGGTATATGCTGTCAAGTGTAGGTTTGTTTGTCACAGACTATTCAGTATTCCCCGAACTGTGCTGCCAACTCAGTCAATCGTTTGAGCCTCTCGGGTTTGACATGGGGGGCTACGCTGCATGGTGAGGATAGTATGTATCCGCCGCCGGGCTTGCCGATCCTGATTCGCTGCTTAACGGCTCGCTCGAAGGTCTCGTCATCTGCGCCGAGCATCTCATTGACAGCATCGAGATTGCCCTTGAAGAAGAATCGTTCGCCGTACTTTGACTTTGCGCCTTGAAGATTCACGGTCCCGAGCGGCGGGGGTCTAAAGTGTCAATTCCGTCGACGTTGGTTTCGCTCATCAGGTCCAGGGGGTCACAAATTCCTCATACATGTGTCGGCTGATGACTCCCGCGCCGCTGTCCCTGGTTTCTGGAGACATGACATTTGTCGTTGGCAAGGAAAGTCCGGCATAAAGAGCATTAAAGTTGCCGACATACAGGGGCTCTCCATGGTCCTGTGCCGGAGCGGTTGGCAAGTCAATTGTTCCGAGAAAGATCGCCTGATAATGGGGAACTCCAAACAAATTCCCGCTCAACGCATCGCCCTCTTCAAAAGAAGTCGCATACAAACCCATTGAAAATAAGGATTTAATGGTGTTGAGGCGGGTTGTTGATACTTTTTCTCATAAAAGAGAAGTTTACCCTTGCCCTGCCTTCTCATCAATGGGAAAATGGTAGTTGTATTACGCTTCATTTGTAGATTATGTTGGTTATGCCCCGGTAAGGGTGGTTTTGAATATTTCATTGAAGCCGCGAGCTTGGAATATCTATGAATCGGCCAAATGAATCGATGAGTAGGGACTCGCCTGGTCATTAAGCTGGAGTTGACTGTATCCCGGTTAAGGCTCCTTGGCATTTTAGTGAGTTTTTCTATCGTTTCAGAATTCCCCCTGAAACGGCAATCGAGGACCGTAGCTTACTCAAGAAGAATGAACAAAGAGAGAAAGGAAGGAACACATGAAAGATGCACCACGTTTTACCAAAGTCGTATTCATAATGACTTGTGCGTTTGTAGTAGCTGGAATTCTCCCTTGCGCGGCATTGGCCGAGAACGGGAAAAGTCCGTGGATGATAAGAGCTCGCCTCTTATGCGTAGAGCCTGATGATGATAGCTCTACCATTACAGTAATCGGAGGTAAAGCCGAAGTTGATGACTCCATTGCCGGCGACGTTGATTTCAGCTATTTCTTCACTGATAATGTCGCGGCAGAACTGACACTTGCAGTATCTGAGCATGACGTTGACGCAAAAAATACCTCAGTGGGCAATATTGATCTCGGAGACGTGAAACTTTTGCCGCCGACCCTGACCCTGCAGTATCATTTGATTCCTGACGGCAAATTTCGCCCATATATTGGTGCAGGTGTCAATTATACGGTTTTCTTTGATGATGATCCAGGTGATGCTACAAGTATTGATTATGACAATGCCTTTGGCTTTGCACTTCAAGCAGGAGTTGATATTGGGATCAATGAGCACTGGGCTATTAATTTTGATGTGAAAAAGATATGGCTGAGCACAGACGTTTCTATAAGAGCATTGGGCAGCAACCTGAAAACGGAGGTGGATATTGATCCCTGGCTTTTCGGTATCGGCCTGGCATATCGTTTCTAAAATCACTGACAGAGAATGCGGTGATGTCAGCGGGAGTTAAATAGTAAGAATCCTTCCGGTCAAGAGAGATGCAGAGGCTGTTTCAAACAAAGTGAGGCAGCCTCTTTTTCTTTTTATACGGTGATAGGATCGCATATTTTGGACACTTACTTCTGAATGGGTAATTGGGTTACAATATGGGAAATCCCGGAACAAACAAGCTTGTTCGGGAAGTACGGAGAGAAATATATGAAAGTCACAAAATCTGCCGGTTATGCTGTACACGCGCTGATGTATATGGTCAGGCACAGCACGCAGTTGCCGGTCACAGCCGTCACGGTCGCCAGGGCAGAGGGAATACCACCCCAGTATCTTGCAAAGATATTTCAGCAGCTTGCCAAAGCACACTTCGTCAAAGCGATCAGGGGCAGGAAAAAAGGGTATGTTTTTGCCAGGCCGCCGGAGCAGATCACTTTGCTCGAGTTGTTAGAAGCTATTGAGGGCGGGCCGTTATTCGACGATTGCTTTCTGAGACATTGCGAATGCGGGGGCACGCCGGACAATTGTCGTGTTTTTTCAATGTGGACCGACGCCGTGAGGCAAATCAAGAAAGAGCTTGAGGACACGACAATAGCCTCAGCCACGTGGGCCCACCCCGAGCATCGCTTCATGAGCCTGCGGGAGTCACTCGCCGGCGCAGAGAAAAGACAAGGAACAATCTCAGCGGCGGCAGCGTCTGCCGCTAAAGTGCCAGATGTGTCATAATAGCTCAAATTTCCAAGCTCGATATGGTACATATACGCCATCCCCGAGTTAGGACTTGTCATGTCCAACCATAATCCATAGAGCCATCATAACAATATGGCTCAAAAGAAC
This sequence comes from Planctomycetes bacterium B3_Pla, assembly GCA_005223045.1. Taxonomy (GTDB): domain Bacteria; phylum Planctomycetota; class Phycisphaerae; order Sedimentisphaerales; family Anaerobacaceae; genus SG8-4. Next base: position 21,225 of record NJBM01000017.1, read on the forward strand.
AAATCCACATGAAGGCAAGTGTCCAAGACAACAAATCAACCCCTGGTTCTCCGGCACGCTCCTAAAAGGCTGAAGGTGCATCAGTACTCCCCGAACTGTGCCGCCAACTCAGTCAATTGTTTGAGCCTCTCGGGTTTGACGTGGGGGGCTACGCTGCACGCCGAGGATAGTATGTATCCGCTGCCGGGTTTGCCGATCCGGATTCGTTTCTTCACGGCCTGCTCGAAGGTCTCGTCATCTGCGCCGAGCATCTCGTTGACTGCATCGAGATTTCCTTTGAAAAAGAATCGCTCGCCGTACTTGGACTTTGCTTCTTCGAGATGTACGGTGCCGAGCGGCGGGGGGTCTAAAGTGTCAATTCCATCGACACTTGTCTTGCTCATCAGGTCCAGGCGGTCGCCGATTGCACCACACGTGTGAACATAAGATTTTGAACCGTGTTGGCGTATCGCTTGGTAAAGCTGATCTTCATAGGGGGTCACAAATTCCTCATACATTTGGCGGCTGATGAAACCGGCTCCGGCAAAGGCTGAGCTGACAAGGATCGCGTCCGGTTTGCACGCGGCATAGACTTCGACTTGGGCGAGCATGTTTTGAGTAAAGACAGCCAAAGCCTCGTGGCACTTGCCGGGATCGTCAACCAGGGCGATAAGGGCCTGTTCGTAGCCGAACAACTCCATAAGATGGGTAAAAGGTGAGAATACTTCTGCATGGATCGAGACATGGGGTGCGAGCCTCTGAACTTCTTTCAGCGTGTCCGTGAACCATGCTGGATAAACGGCCGGATCAGAAAGATCGGCTTGAGGGTCGATGCCCCAAAGCTCGGGTGCGTGCCACGTGTTCCACACATAACCGGGCATCCTGTATGTTGCGGGATCGTCAATGTCAACCGATCTGTAGTCTGCCCGTTCCAAAGGCTTTTGCCCGTTTTGATATGTCTGTGCATTGTCATCCGGCGGGAAAATCGTTTCCAGTCCTGATTTCCATAAGAGGTGTTCGTTGTTGTCGATTGTCTCAGATGCCTTGAGATTGTTCTTCCAGTCGGGCGGTCTGCCGGGCAGATTAACTAAAATACCGTCGAATTCATATTCCTGCTGTAGTTCCACCAAGGCCCTGGCAAAAGTCTCGCTGTCGAACCATATTTCCGACGGTTTGTAGTTGCAGTTCAGGAAGTAGTGCCCGAGCGCAAGCTGGCACATCACCGGAACCCGGTCTAGTTCCTGATGGTTCATTGCCGCAGCGGTGCGTTGTTTTGAATTCATCCTTCCGCCGGTACGTCTATTTGGGAACGAAGGCCATCGAAGTCTGCAAGGAGAAGCCGCACGTACATCCAGAGCTGGCCTCGGGGACAAGAACAAGTCCGCCGGCGGGAATAATGTTGATCCAGCAGCCCGGCCGAGTGGCCCTGTTGAGCGGCTGCGGTCCGCAGTTTGGTGCCAGGTCGTACATCCAGGGATTGCCGCCTCGCCAGAACAGACATTGTGCCGACGCTGAGACGCCGCCGCAACCGTGCCCCTGACGGTTGAATTCCCATCCCTCGGTTTTCTTGCCCGTTTTCAAGCTGTACGCGTATGGCCAGGCATATACTGTATCGTCAATAATTGTCGGATGGCGGTTGTATTCGCCGTGACCACCATCTTTGGCCAGGTCTGTGCGGTGGTCTGCGTCCCAGAGGATGTCGCCGGAGCGGGCGTCAAAGGCGCGATAGTGATAGCGGACAACGTCCCCGGCCAGACGAGAGCCGCTCAACAGAAGTGTATCGTCGGCATAGTTGATGTACACGGGTTCTTCGAAATAAGTGACGTCGATTTTCTTCTTGAAGATGACCCGGCCGGTCCCGGCATCGAGAGCGACGAGGTATTGGCCGCCCCCGTCGAATAATTTCTTTACGGGCATACGTCCAAGCTTGTCGGCCAGGGCTTTTGGACTGTCGGTCTCGATGAAGTACATTCTCCCGCCGCCAACGGTAATTGTTGTATTGAGCACAAGCCCGCTGTCGTATTTCCACAGCAGCCGGCCGCCCGGCTTATCCACGGCGAATAAGTAATCACTGACCACCAGTTGCATATCCTGGTACCACAGCGCATCGTCGGCTTCGTAGCTGGTCTGAGTGTATGAAGCCCCTTTCCTTCGGGCGCTTCCGAAAAGGGTGTTGCCTGAGTAGGCGATATAGCTCCATTCGCGCGGCTCGGATCTGAGTTGTGGCATTTGGTGAGTGAGGCTGCGCCGGCCCGTCCGAACGTCGAAGCCTATGCACTTGTCTTCGGCGGCCACGTACAGAAACTTCTCGTCCACTATCAAATTGCTCGTATCCAGAAATACTCCGAGCCGGCGTGAATTTGGAACCTCGATTTTCCATTCGATTGTCCCGTTATAGGCATCTACGGCGAACACCACTGAATCGCCCGGAACAAAGAGACGTCCATCCTTGTAAAGCGGCGGCACATTGCGGTGGTGACGGTCGATCATCTCTTTTGGTCCGGGCCGGCCAAACCACTGGAGCGCCATATCGCCCTTGACGATTGTGTCCCCGCTGCAGGAAGTATTGCCAGGCTCGGCGTAAGTATGCGTCCACTCACCTGCTCCCTGCAACTTTTCCCGTTCGGCCCACGCTACGGCAATATCGCCTGCCTTGTGCAGTTTCCAGTCGAGCCGGGTTGGCACCGCCCACTCTTTTAGCTTCTTCTCGTTGAACTTGTTGTCCTGTTGGACCAGGGCAACAACGCCGCCGGAGGGCCTCAGCACTCTGAAAACCTCGTCTGCGGTGGCTGGGAGCTTGCCCGTTCGCAGTGCCTCGTCCGAGACGATAAGATTCGCGAAGTAGTCCGTATAGGGCAGGGAATCGGAGTCCTTGTGATGAACGACTACTCTGCCGTAAAGCCCAGCTTTGTCGAGGGCCTTGCGCGCCGCAGCGACCTTGGCGGCGTCTTCCTCAACGCCGACAATTTTCAACTCACTTCTGCGCGCCAGTTCGTACGCCAACCTTCCGCGGCCGCAATCAAGTACGAGGCAATACCCTTTCGTGACGCCTGTTCGTTCGACGATAAGCTCTGCTGCTTCGGCGTATCGTTCCGTCAGATTATCACGCGGGAAAGGATTGGCGTCTTCCCTGGCCGGCGCAACTTTCACTCCGTCTCTAAAACAGTGTATTTGGCCCTGGTCCGTACTCACATAAAGACCGCCGTTTACCACGCTCAAGCCATACGCCTTGCCGTCAAGGGATGCGGTCCAGATGACTTTGCCGTCCCGGGCTTCAATCGCGGCAATTTCATTCTCTCCCCCGGCGAAAAGAACGTCGCCCGCCATTATCAGTGAGTACGGATACTTGCAGTTGACGGTCCAAAGGTAGCAATCTTTCATTTGCTTCGATAGCTCGTTGATCCGGGGCGCCAGGCTCTGCAACTGTTCCTGCAATTGCTTTGCTTCTGCCGTATTCCTGGCCGTCTTCTTGAGCTGTTTTTTGATCTCGCTCTGCCGCTGAGCGAGTTTATTTCGTTCTCTGGAGAGTTCGAGATACCGACCGCGATTGAAAGCCGAAAGCTGCCTCTCCGACTGCATGTACGCCGTCGGCCCGTTGACCAGCATCCTCACGCCTCCGAACGTGGCGATCTTGTCTTTCGTATCCACGTCGGCGGCGTTGAGCTCTCTCGAGCGCCGGCCCGGCCCGGTTACGAGTACGTTCTCAGTCAACAGCGCGAAGGTCCCGCCCGCACTGGGTAATTCGCCCAACGGACGGCCATCCGCTCGTGAGAAAATCGCCGGGCTTGTTCGCCCCGTCGGGACATACAGCCGCTGCCGGGATGCGAGCATGTAACCCTGCGGCGATATATCCAGCTTTCGCTTCCAGTTCACCGACCCGTCTTCGGAATTGAGTGCAGACAGAAACGTTCCCTGGTTGGGGAACAAACCGGCGGCAAAGTACAGATTTCCATCGTCCACCAATAAACCCGTTCGCACAGGCCACGTCGATATTATTCTCCCGTTGCCCGGAATCATTCGGTCTTGCTCGGTTGCTTTATGCTTCCAGATGAGCGTCCCGTCATCGCGCCGGAGGCAGTAAACGTGGCCGTCGTCGGAACCTACGTACACCTTGTTGCCCGAGACGGCAGGGGCCAGTCGGACCGGAGCTTCCGTGAAGAACGTCCAGCGTTCCTTGCCCGTCCGGGCATCGAGTGCATAGACTTTGTCATCCGCCGATGAGCCGAAGAATATCGTATTGTCGGCCCCGACCACGTGAAATGCCCTGTCGTAAGTTACGGCCGATTTCAAGTTGAATGTCCGGTGCCAGAAATCCTGCTGTGCCGGCCCCGGCCATGCGGGCTGCGGCCGATGCGCCGCCTTGAACACCCAGGTTTCGTTCAGGGGCAGCTTGAGTTGTTCGCCGGTGACGCCGCTTCGGTGGCTATCGTGCATAAAGGTGGGCCAATCATCAGCTTTGGCAGATTCGGGGCAAACAAGAATTGCAAAGTAAAGGGTGAATAAGGGTACGTATTTGTACATCTGATACCTCTGTTCTTAAATCCATGAAGATTTAGCGAACCACAACTTTAACACATTGACGTCGAAAATGCTACTCTATTATACCGTACAGCGTACAGCGTGGAGCGTATAGACTCTTATCCGCTATCCGCTATTTCGCCTTGCTTTTCTCCTAATCAAGGGTACTATTACTTCCATGATTCCGACGGATCAATGCAATTCCTGGAGGCTCTGAAATGAGAAAGCAAGCATTTCAACTGTTGAAGGTCATCGTTGTGTTCCCGTGTCTTTTGTTCCTTGCTGCCTCGTCGTCGTTTGCAGAGGAGTCCGGATATATCGACATCGGCTCGCGGCGTGAGCTATTTGTTGACAATTACCTGATCGACAGTCTTGACGGTGTACGCCTGAAACTGCATCATCCTCGTGACGAAGGGCCGGTGCTCAAATTCGACAAGCCCTGGGAAGGCCCGTTCTGCGGCTACGTAACGGTCATCAAAGATCGGGACAAGTATCGCTTTTACTACCGGGGGCTACCCCAGGCCGGCAGAGACGGTAGCAGCGGGGAAGTTGCTTGCTATGCAGAGTCCACAGATGGCATCCACATCGTCAAGCCGAGACTCAATTTATTCGCCGTAAAAGGCTTAAAATCGAATAATGTGATCCTGGCTAACGCCGCACCGGTCCATCACAATTTCAGCCCGTTTCTCGACACCAGGCCCGGCGTGCCTACCGGTGAGCGCTTCAAGGCCCTGGGAGGCACTCAGAAAAGCGGTCTTATCGCATACGTTTCGACCGATGGTGTCCGCTGGAAAAGGTTCCGGGAAGAGCCGGTTTTTACCAAGGGGCTATTTGACTCTCAAAATGTTTCCTTCTGGTCCGACAGCGAACAATGTTATCTATGCTACTTTCGCACCTGGACCGGCACAGGGTATGCGGGTTTCCGCAGCGTTGGCAGAACGACATCGAAGGATTTTGTGCACTGGACCGAACCGGTTGAGATGAGCTTCGGCGACACGCCGCGGGAGCACATTTATACAAACCAGACACATTCCTATTTTCGGGCGTCCCACATTTACATCGCTGTTGCCGCTCGTTTTCTGCCCGGCAGACAGGTCATCAGCGACGAAGAAGCGAAGATAGTTAATGTGAACCCCAATTATTTCAAGGATTGCTCCGATGCCGTCCTGATGACATCCCGAGGCGGCAACGTTTACAACCGGACGTTCATGGAAGGTTTCATCCGGCCCGGTATCGGCCTGCAGAACTGGGTCTCCCGCTCTAACTATCCCGCCCTGAATGTCGTGCAGACCGGCCCCGATGAAATGTCGCTCTACGTACAGCACGATTACGCCCAGCCGACCGCGCATCTGCGTCGCTATTCGCTGCGTCTTGACGGTTTTGTTTCCCTGAATGCACCATATAAGGGCGGCAGCATGACGACCAGGCCGCTCGTTTTCACAGGCAAGGAATTGGTGCTCAATTTCTCCACTTCCGCCCCCGGATTCGTCCGTGTCGAAATCCAGGATGCCGAAGGCAAACCCATCCCCGGCTATTCCCTCGATGAGGCGCGTGAGCTGATCGGCAACTACATCGAGCATCCCGCCTCCTGGAAAAACGGAACTGATGTAAGCGCGCTGGCCGGCCGTCGAGTACGGCTACGTTTTGTGATGAAAGATGCAGACCTGTATTCTTTCCGGTTTCTCCGTAAGGAGTCCATAGGACAGCCGAGTGACTATTGAACCGAGAGTAGTGGCAGGAGCGACAGTAGCAGATCGGGCCGTCAAGGCGTACTTCCACCGGAATATGTGAAAAGGCAAAAAGAAAAAGGTCAAAGGCAAAAGTTTTCCCTTTTTACTTTTCTCTTTTGTTCATTGCCGCATCAGCTAAAATAGCGGGATGCGTAAGAATAGGTTTCATCAAGAGAAAGCACAAAAGCACAGAGCCACAAAGGCACAGAGGGGGCCTATTATAACTTTGCTCCTTTGTGCCTTTGTACCTTTGCAATTTTGTCTGTTTTGTCTGCCTGCCGTCGGAGCCGACACAGGTCAGGTCTCGGTTACTATACACGAACTTGGGACTGAGAATCCGTTACCTTGTCGAGCCTGGGTGAGCGTTGGGAACATGCGCCTTTTCGATCCGGCTACAGAGACCTGCACTTCGTATGCAAGGGACCGCAGCTTCTCTTGTGACGGTCAATTTGTAATAAACGTCCCAGCCGGTAAAGCAGTGATCCATGTTGAGCGAGGCAAGGAGTATTGGCCCGTTGACAAAGAGATCGTTGTCGAGCCAGGCCAAACCACAACCGTTGATATCACCCTCAAGCGATGGGTCAACTTATACAAAGAGGGCTGGTATTCCTCCGACATACATTGCCATTTCGGGCTTAACGATCTTGGGGTCCTCAAGCAATTGGCGTTGGCCGACGATGTGAACTTCGAGCCTATTCTAACGCTGTGGAATCATCAATCACCGGCCCCGCCTGGAGGAATCTGGCCCGATTGGCCAAGTGGATCGAGTGTTCATGCAGATGCGACTCATTTAGTGACATTGCGCAACCAGGAGATTGAGCGAATAGGTGGGCAGGCGTTCGAGTCTGTAGGCGCTCTGCTGATGTTCGGACTGACCAAACCTGTCAAGATGCCGCCGCGAGGCAGCCGGTATCCTTGTGACGCCGTTCTGGGCCGGACAGCAAGAGAGACGTCTCCGCAGTGCATTATCGACACCGATAAGCCGATTTGGGGCGAGAATGTAGTCGGCGTGGCGTTGGGATTGTTCGATTCGGTCCAGGTCTGTCACAACCACTACCACAGGCAAGCAACCTTACAGGACGGGCGCGTGGGTTGGGGGATGGCCGGCGCTGATATTGAGGAGCGGCACAAGGATTGGGATCAGGATGAGCTTTTTCATCGTACCAACTCGACCTACTACCGTTTTCTAAACTGCGGATTTAAGCTCGCAGCGACCGGCGGCTCGGCAATGGGTGTGATGGCCGTGCCGCTCGGCTACGGCAGAACTTATGCCAAGCTGGATGGCCCCCTCACCGAAGCCAACTACCTTGATGCGATTCGTGCCGGGCATACTTTCGCAACCAACGGTCCGATCCTCATTCTGACCGCCGACGGCCTGGACAGCGGCGCCGAAATCCAATGCTCGATAAACAACAACGATCCGATACGAATAGAAGCCAGGCTGCGAAGCATCCAGCGGATTGATTCGCTCGAATTTATTTACAATGGCAAGGTGATTAAGAGGGTCAACCTGAAAGATGCGTCGCCCTCACCGATTCTCAAAGAGTCGGCTGTTCTGGGGCTAAAACCGCTTCGCAGCGGCTGGATTGTTGCCCGAGCCATCTTCACCAGCCCCGACGGGCATTTGCGCCAGGCACATACAAGCCCTGTGTACATCAAAGTGGACGGCAAACCTACCGTATCGAAAGACGATGCCGAATACATGATCCGGTGGATAGACCGCTTGCTCGAAGTCAGCAACGAGCCGGGTCGGTACAAGTCCGATGACGAACGGACGCAGACCCAGACCATTTTCAAAGAGGCGCGACGCATATACGATAACATCGCCCGAAGGGCTATAAAAGTATGGGGCGAGGATCCGTAACGTTCATCTAATCTCGCCGCCCTTGTCCGGAGCAAAAGCCGCTCAAAACCACGTGGCTCGGAGGAGTCAAACTGAAAGGCAACATGAATGAACAGACGAAGTTTCATACGAATGACCGGAGGCACGATAGCGACTCTTGCGATGGGGCGCACAACATTTGCACGGGGTGCAGATCATCCTAATCTGTTGATTATTCAAACTGACGAGCACAATTTCCGCACGCTCGGTTGCTATGGTGGCGACATTGTCAAAACACCGAACATAGACTTCCTTGCAGCCGGCGGTGCGATGTGCACGAAGTTTTATGCCACTACGCCTGTCTGTTCGCCTTCGCGTGCAGCCTTTGTTTCCGGGCGCTACCCGCATAATACGCCGGTGGTGACAAACAACATTCCGATGAGCGGTGGGATAGTGACATTCGCCGAAATTCTGCGCGGCACCGGATACGCCACCGGGTACGCCGGCAAATGGCACCTCGACGGCACGGGCAAACCGCAGTGGTCGCCGCAGCGGAAATTCGGTTTTGAGGACAACCGTTATATGTTCAACCGGGGCCACTGGAAGAAGATGGAAGATACGCCGGCAGGCCCCCGTGTTGCGGCTCGCGACAAGAAAGGCAAGCCAGGCTACGCCGTTGCGGGCGCGGATGAAAAGTCCTTTACTACCGATTGGCTCGTGTCAAGGACAATCGATTTTGTCAACGCACACAAGGACGTGCCTTTCTGCTATATGGTCAGCATCCCCGACCCTCACGGGCCGAACACCGTTCGCCCTCCGTACGACACCATGTTCGACAGCAGGCAGGCGCCGGTTCCCTCTACCTTCCACAAGAGCAGGGAGCAGACCCCCGGATGGGCGGCGCCTGAGAAGGGCCTGACCGAGAAACGTCTCAAGAAGCTGATGCCGCCATACTACGGGATGGTAAAGTGCATTGACGACAACGTGGGCAGAATCCTCGCCGCCCTTAGAAAGAACAACATCCTGGATCGCACCATTGTGGTCTTCACATCCGACCATGGAGACCTGTGCGGCGAGCATAAGAGGCTCAACAAAGGCGTCCCATACGAGGGGTCCGCGAAGATTCCATTTATAATGTACTATCCCAAAAAGATAAAGGGCGGCACAGTGGTCAGACAAGTCCTGACGTGCGTGGACTTTCTGCCGACCGTTCTGAGCCTGATGGGCGTCAAGACGGCGGGACTGGAGCAGGGGCGCGATGCGTCGGGGCTCTTTGTCGGAAGGTCGGCTTCCGGCTGGAAGGATATCGGCTTTATGCGCGGCACAAACGACTGGCTGTGCGCCATGACACAGAATCACAAGATCGTTTACTCGCAAAAGGATGTCCCCTGGCTGTTCGATCTGAAGAAGGACCCGGAGGAATTGACGAATTCCTTCAAGGATCCGCAGTACGGTGACATCGTTAAGAATCTGACCGCCGACCTGATAGCATACTGCAAGAGATACGACGATCCCAGGCTCGAAGACCGGAAGATGGGACCTGAAATGAAGAAAGCCGCCGGGTAAGGCTCTGGCCCTCTCGCTGCCATTTTGCCATGAAAACCCCTTTTACCGGAAGAAACGGGAGTCTATTTCGCTCTTGGTGGGGTGGTGTGTTAGCACATGACGCCTATACATTGCGTGCGACAGTGTCAACAGCTACATAATCACCCCTTTTGCCTCTCCGGTATACATTGCTCCCGACGATGAATTGAGGGGCGGCGAAGCCGCCCCTCTCAAATGACTTGTTGGTACATGTCACTGATTAGTGTTTCTTGCAACTATGCCAGCATGCGCTTCGAATACTCAAATCAGAAGCCTCTTCAGCTCCCCGGAAACTCGGTCTCTATTCTTCAACTGAAAATTCTAAATAGGTGGGATTTACAAACCATCGACCAGACTGTCCTTCTCCTGTTATCACCCAAAAAGTCCAGTTGATCGTTGTTAGCTCGCCTCCTTGTTCAGCCACGTAACTACAGGGGACTTTGAACGTAGGGCCGTACCACTCATACGAACGGGGTTCGCCGACAACAATATCGGCAACCGGTTTTGAGAATGCAGGTCGCCGTCGCTCGAAATATTCCGGTGGCGCCCCGCCGAAGAGCAGGCCTGCGGTTTCATAATCATCCGCGGCCAAGGCCTCCAGTGCCTGGCGCGCGACCTCGCAAGCAGCATCTTCATCACTCAGATCGCCCTGAGCCATCCCCACCGGTCCTGAGATTTGATCGATGACAATGGTATCGGCCGGGAAGCTCGGCTCGAAAAGCTTCGAATCGAGGGGCTGGTCATTATACTCCAGCACTTCAATGCCACGACCGTATTCATCGTCTCCGTCGTCACTCCGATTATATTGATCCACTCGGCGCACAAGTTTGGTCTCAGGATCCACGAATATCACATACCGGTAAGGATGGTTGCCCGTAACCTCAAGGACAGTATATCCGTCCTGGGGCTGTGAATCACCATAAGCAACGGTTGCCTCGCCATTCTCGACGTCCCTGCTGATTTCTTCTATCATCGTTTCGGGATTGAACTTTTCGAGTCTATCTTCATCAACGTGATGCTCGGTCTTGCAGATCACGAGAAGCCCCCCCCAGTAACCTGGTTTGTATTTGTGTTCTACCTGATTCTCCCATAAGAATTCAACCGGAAAGTCCTCTTTCTTCCACTGGTCTATCTGGCGAACACGAATCAACTCACCATACTCGTTGAATTCGGCCCAGAATTCATCCCAACGTTGGTCAGGTGATCGGTAATAGGTTTGAATGTGATAGGAATATCCGCCCTGCATGGCGGCCACGGTTTGCTCTAAGGCGTAAGCTGCTTGATTGCCGTTCTGCACTATCCCGACAACACCAATCACCGTCGCTATAATCACAAGTGAAGCGGCCACTTTCCATATTTGTCTGTTCATGATAAATCTCCTGATGGTCGGCTGCACATCAGCCGACGTTGTTCTTTTGGCTTTGTCCCGGACCTCAAGGAGCTCTTCCAACCTCAAGCGTTTCCTTTCGGCGTCGGGAATGACATCGATTCGTTTGAGAAATTTCTCAATACTTCTTTCAGATTTCATGGTTTCACCTGTCCGTTTAATAGGGCCCCAAGCTTATCCAATCCATAGCGGTACCGGCTCTGGACGGTTTTGACAGATACTTGCCGTAACTCGGCGATCGCCTTAAAGGTCATACGGCCGCGCGTCCGTAATACCACGACTTCCCGTTGCTCATAAGGCAACTGCTGCAGGGCGTCCGAGATGATTTGCATTTCCTCGTTGCGTATGGCAACCGATGCCGGGCCACAAGCCTTGCCCGGCAAGGACAACGATTCGTCCAATCCTACGGTCCTGTGTCGCCTACCGCGAAGTCTGTCGCGGGCTCGATTGGAAACACAAGCCACCAAATACCACTTCAGACTACGACGCGGATTGAGAAGATGCGGCGATTCTGACAGCTTCAAAAAAATGTCATGCACAACATCCTCGGCCGCATTGACGTCATGCAGTAAAGCCGTCGCGACCGTCAGCAAGTAATCATAGTACTTCTCGTAGATTCTACGCAGGGCTGTGCGACTGCCCTTCTTGAATCGCCAGGCAAGTAACTTGTCTTCGAGCATCAGAATTCTCTAACTTCATGTCGGACCAACATAACTCAATGAATAATACGATTAGCCCATCCTTTTTACTCTAAATAATATTATTTGATTTCAGATCTTTCGGAACAGGCCCTTTTTCCCGTTTTATTGTTGATGCGCCGGGCGGGAGACATATACTGAGAGCTGTCTTTGGTTGCCCCGCTGAATGCGGCAGGCATGAGAGCGAGCTTCTTGTTTAAGCTGGAGGTTTATCATGGATTTGAACCGTCGCCGTTTTTTCGAGCTTGCAGCCGGCGCAGGTATGTTGCCGATCCTGCAAGGCTGTCAGACAGCTTCGCGCAAGTCGCAGACAACGCAAAGTTCCGATCTCACCCTGGAAAGGCTGGAGAGGGCCGCCGGGGCGCCTGTTCTGCATCTGGATGGTCTCGACTCGCCGCTGGTGATACAGTCTATCGAATTGCTGCGAAAAGGACGAGACTCCTTTGTGCGCGTCCGGTCCAAAGACGGTGCCGAAGGCGTCGCCTTGACCAACGGCAGGGAGCAGTATCTGTACCCGATACTGAACAAACTGGTGATTCCCTACTTTATCGGCAAAGACGCCCGCGATCTCGAAGAGCATTTGTGGGGCGTTTACAGACATCGGAGCAATTACAAGCTTCAGGGCCTGGCTTTGTGGTGCCCTCTGGCCTGGGTGGAATTCGCTGTGCTGGATATGATCGGCAGGGTGACGGGCAAATCTATCGGGCAGTTGTTTGGCGGCGTTATCCGGCGGGAAGTTGATTTCTACGTCGCCAGCGGCCGCCGTGACTCGACGCCGGAAGAAGAGGTGGATTATCTCGGGGAATTGATCGAGGAGACGGGCGCAAAAGCCGTCAAGTTCAGAGTCGGCGGGCGCATGAGCAAAAATGCCGACGCCATGCCCGGAAGAACCGAGGGGCTTATCCCGCTGGCCCGAAAAGCGCTCGGCGACAAGATCGCTCTGCACGCTGACGCCAACAGCTCTTACGATCCGCCGAAAGCTATCGAAATTGGAAGGATGCTCGAAGACATCGGCGCGGTCTATTTCGAGGAGCCTTGCCCCTTCGATCATCTTGAAGACACAAAGAAGGTGACCGATGCCCTTACAATACCTGTTGCAGGCGGCGAGCAGGAATTTAGCCCGCGCCGGTTCCGCTGGATGATTTACAACCGGGGCGTGGATATTGTCCAGCCGGACCTGCATTACTACGGCGGGCTTATTCGTTCCACGCGAGTGGCGCGCATGGCTGCGGTAGCCGGAATGCCGACTACGGTCCACATCTCGGGAGGCTTTGGATTCATCTACATGCTCCATTTCGCCTCGTACACGCGCGACATCGGTCTGTACCAGGAATACAAGAGAAATATTGAGAGGTACACCAACTGGTTCGATCCGCCCCTGAAGATCAACGACGGCGCCCTTACTGTGCCGCAGGGTTCCGGCGTGGGCATCAGGGACATCAAAGGACTGCTCAAGGACGCCAGGCCGGCGGTGTATAGCTGATTCACCTTTAAGCGGAAGGGGACCTATCATGGACATTCGAATCAAAGAGCTAATAGCAATCGGGGCATCCATTGCCGCGAACTGCAAACCATGTTTGGAATACCATGTGAATAAAGCCAAAGAGAATGGGGCGGATGAGCAGGAAATCGCCGAGGCGATTGCCGTAGCGAAGATGGTGCGAAAAGGCTCGACGTCCCAAATGGACGAGTTCATCACAACGTGCTTGAAGGCAACTAAGCCGATGTGAAGCAGTCGATTCCACCGGGACACTGGCCTTTTATTTGCCCAAGAAAACGTGTCATCTCGACTGGAGCCGAAGGCGGAACGGAGAGATCTGTTTAAATAGATTTCTCCACTTCGTCCCAACTTCCGTCGGGACTCCGGTCGAAATGACGACGGACGGTGTTTTATTGGTGCGCTACGGCACAACCTACGGTTGCTTACTAATCGCCGATCCCGATCCGTATGTGCAGATGAGTGACAGCCCGATGGCCGCGCTGGTTGCTGCGCTCGACCGTGGCTATGTAATGGCCGGGCTTTTTGTAGCTATGCCTCGTTACGGCATAACCCTCGGGATCGTGTACATTGGCGTTGCCGTCCGATTGCACGGTTACTCTCGGGCTGCCGTCGCCGAAGTCCCAGACTTCATTACTGTGCGTTGTTCGAAAACTGCGCACCTTGAATGTGATTTCATCGCCCGGCTTGATATCGAAGGTGGGGTAATAGGCGGCGTGGATGGCCGGGGGCAATTTGTCGGGGTTGTTCTTGTCATGTATCTGGACGACGGTAAAGTCGTAATCAATGTTGCCGGCCGCATCGGTTATCTTCACGATTTCGTTATATTCGCCGGGCTTGTCATACGCACGTCGCACTTTCGCCCCAGTAGCCGAAGTCCCGTCGCAGAACGTCCATTCGAATTTCCTGATAGTGCCGGACCTGCTCCATGAACGTTCGGCGTCCAGTTCGACCGTCTGCCCAACCCAGGCCAGATGGTGGGGCCGGGCCACGGCGATAATCTCAGGCTTGTACTGGCGCTGGTACACTTCCCATGCGAAGGCGTAGGCGTTTTGAATACCCCACAAGCCCGACGGCTGTCTGCACTTTATGTCGAAATGCAGGTGTGACCAACCGCCGCTGCCGCCTTCCTTTCCGAGGGTGCCGATCTTCCGACCCATTTCGACGCGGCGCCCGGGCTTGACCCAATCGGCAATCTTGTATAGATGACTGTAACGATAAAACCAGCCGCGATCATCCAGTAGATAGATCACGTCGTAGCGGGTCGCAACGGGCGAGTCTTCATAGCCGGACAGTTTTTCCTCGCCTGCTGATACGACCAGCCCGTCGGTGGCGGCAACCACATCGATTAGCCCTTCGGCGCCGCCGAAGTCGAGCCCGTAATGGTAGTAGATGTTTTTGTTGGCGGGGACTTCGCCGCCATCGACGAAACAGGGCACGTTGGCCATTTGGGTATCGGTGGCGAACCAGCGCTGCTTGACCGGATAGACAAACGTGCCGGGTTTCACCAACGGCGAGCCGGCGGGCCAGAGTCTCAGCCGGGCGTCTTTTTCAAGTCCCCATGCGTTTTGTTTGCTGCTGTTTTGAAGATAGCCTTCGGTGATCGGACAATCGATTTGCACGCCGGCGATAGTTATGGGCAGACGATAGGTCGAAGAAACGAGCGAGACGGTTTGGCCGTTGACCTCGACCGTCGTCACGGCCCGGCGGACGGCGTTGCGAATGTCATCCCGCGTTTCCTTTAGATCGAGCAGCTTGACAGTCGCCCGCAAGCCGTCGCAGAGGTTGACTGTCGCAGACTCGCCCAAGTTAAGGTCCACCACCCTGACCAGCGGCTCCAGCCTCGGTTTTGCCGAAGCGCCCAGCACCTCCGATTCGAGCAATATCCCCGCGGACAAACTGACAACAACTGCAAGAAAAAGCGTTAACACTCGCTGAGTGTATGATGGCATTTGACAACCTCACTTTCCCATTCTTCGACGGCTTCGAACTCACAGCAAATTGACTTTGCACATTATCATAGCATAATTATTGCACAACTGCCTGTTGAATCTGACCTCCGCCATTTGCCCGGGTAGAGTCCTCGGAATTCAATTTCGACGGGACATGGCCGGTTCTGTTTCTCTTTCACGGCAGCGGCGGAACGAAGGAAGCCTGGTTCCGCGCCGGCCAGGCCAATGTTATTCTGGACGACCTTATCTCCAAAGGACTCGCAAAGCCCATGATTGTCGTGGTGGCCGTTGGAGAACGGGAGATTGCGTCGCCGCAAAGGAATAGCTGTTCCCGGTTCTTCCTATGCCTGCTTCCGTGTTAACTTCGATTCTCGCCAGTCAATCCGCGAGTAGCAGATCACAATGAAAAAAGCGGCGGTACCCTTGACGCCCTACGGTCTTGCTTTGCTGCTGTACTCATTCAAGAAGGTGACGAATTCCGGGAAGAAAGACTGGAAGGTGGGGTACTTGTCTCGGCTGTCGTCATACTTCTTGAGAAAATTGCCAGCATCTTCCACCCAGACGAAACCGGCCTTGACCTCGTCGCCCAGGAAGTACTCCAGATACATCGGTTCAAATTTGTGACGCACGAAACTCATAACACAGATCCGAACCGCAGTTTCGTATATTAGTGACTCCCACTTCTGATAGCCTCTCATTCGCATTGCCGGCCCGTGAGTTGCAAAAAGCTTCTCTCCCGCCGGTTGCAGTCGGTCCATGTGTTGCTTCACGATCGGATTGACGAAAGAATGACAGAACTCGTGGACGGTGGTCCCTATCTGGCTGGGGCGAAATATCACGGTGTTTGCCGGATCGAACGGACGCATGCCCACTATTGCGTATTTCTCGCTGTTTTGGCCGCTTGTGAATCGCACTCCGTAGTTGCTGAAACCATTGACAAATGCCAGCACCAGCCTCAAGTCACCGCAATCCTCGACGCCGAAGAAGTCGCCCAGCCAATCCCCGAGATTGAGTGGAGTCATCAGATCTTTGCAGGAACGCATGCCTTCTTCGTAGATCCCGCTTTGGGTCTTGAAGAACTCATCAAACTTTGTCTCCTCGGCAAATTGCCGGAGTTTTTCCAGGAACTCCTCGATGCTCTCTTTGGTCCATCGCCTATCGAGCGAATCGGGCCATTCATCAAGAGGCTTTCGCAGTTGGTAGTTATGGTCGATATGTACGGCTAACGACATCGGGCCGTCACAACTCATCAAGTGCTTATGGCGAAGCTCGGCGGCGAGTGTGATCACCGGATGAGTGTCAAAATCGCCGAATTGCCTCTCGATAGCTTTGGCATATGGTCGCAGAACGCCATCGTTGAATTCAGGATTGCCAGCCAGCCGAAAGACTATCCCTATCAACTCGACTCTGGGATCCACCGAAATAGTCATCTTATGATTCCCCTGCAATGGAATCTGCATGTTGCTGCTCTGGGCCGCAAAGCAGGTGGGCAGGGAAAGAATACATGTGGCGAAGCTTATCAGGATTGGCAGTGTCTTTCCGCCGGAGATGACGGAATCCTTCTTGATACAACCGTGTTTCCCGGTCATGATCGGCTCCTTTCAATTTACACTTGGACATTGATCAAAAGTACAATATGTGACTATAGGAGACATCAGCATGTTGCCTTGTCTCTGCTTTTATGCTTTGTGTCTTTTCACAGAATTAGACCGTATCGAGATAGTCGTGGCGAATTTATGATTATTTCAAGAAAAAGAGCGTGCATTGTTCGAGATGTCTGCCATTCCAGGTCGCAGCCAACTTGAGGGACAAGATGAGTTCATTACCTTTTTTCAGAATAAATGAACCGTGGGGCTGCGAAGATAGACTATGATAAGTAGAGTGGATCGATCCGTAGAACAAATTGTCGATGAAATACTGGTTATGGACTGCCAGAGCGGCAGGGTCAAGGCGCTGGAGATACTGGTCTCGCGTTGGCAGAAGCGACTCTGGCGATATGCCTTTCACCTGGCCGGGGATTCCGAGGTGGCA
The DNA here is from genome assembly GCA_005223045.1 of Planctomycetes bacterium B3_Pla. Taxonomy (GTDB): domain Bacteria; phylum Planctomycetota; class Phycisphaerae; order Sedimentisphaerales; family Anaerobacaceae; genus SG8-4. The sequence goes on from NJBM01000017.1 coordinate 38,424, forward strand.
TGGGACATAACGCAGGAAAGCTGGCTGGGCATTATACGTGGGATATCCCGGCTGAACGATCCTGCGAGATTCCGCTCATGGGCGTATAAGATTGTCACGAACAAAACGTGCGATTGGATAAGAAAAAACGGAACTGTGAAAAAGGCAGGCGTCGAGGCGCCCGGCAAGCTCAGGGCAGAAGAAGTGCAGGACCATCGAGGGGCCGAGAACAAAGATACCGGTGTCAGAGAGTTATTGGAAAAATTGGATATGAAAAAGAAAGTGGTTCTGAGCCTTTATTATCTTGAAGAGCTTAGCATACCCGAAATAAGCGCAGCGCTAAAGATTCCGAACGGGACCGTTAAATCGCGACTCCACAATGCAAGAAACGAACTCAAAGAACTCTGGCAAAAGCATTGCGAATAAACCGAAAGGAGAAATAAAATGAACGAAGAACAGATCAAGAAAATAATCGACGGAACCTACGACGAACCGCGAGAGGACGGCATTTGGTCGATGGTAGGGGACTTCTACAACAGAAGAATGCTCTCTGTGGTAGTCTTCATTTGGGTATGGGGCCTTGCCATCATGGCGGTGACCATTTTCAGCGGTATCAAATTCTTCGATGCCGAGCAGATCAAATCTCAGATCATGTATGCCGCCATCTTCATCTGCGGCTTCCAGTTTATTGGCCTTGTGAAAATATTCGCCTGGCAGATGATACACAGGAACGGTATAAAGCGGGAAATAAAACGGCTGGAGCTTCGCATCGCAGCATTAAGCGAGGCGGTGAAGGACAAATGACCAGTCCCTGTTGACGGAGTGTATGTGCGAAATTCAAGGTGACACACCAACGGCACGATTTGATATACAATCATAGGTTCTATAAGGAAAGCATTCATGGCTACGGGTATTTCTTTTCAGGGTTTCCGGTACATTGTGCAGAGATTCGGGTTGTTTGCCGTCTTTGGAGCCGGTCTGTTTGTCGCAGCCGGATCATGGGATTGGCCTCGCGGGTGGGCGGCACTGGGCGCTAGCTTTGCTTGCGAGTTGCTTGTGCTTGGCATTTTGGCTTTTAGGGCCCCCGAGACCCTAAACCAACGCGGAACCAGGCACGCTGGAGTCAAGCCGTTTGACATCGTATTCATGGCGGCATGGTTGATCCTGAGTCTAAGTCTTGCCGTAGTGATGGGTTTTGACTGCGTTCGATATGAGTGGTCTTCACTTCCCTGGTCCACTTTTGTAGTGGGCATCGGTCTGATCGTTGCTGCAACGGGTATAGGAACGTGGGCGATGGTTGAGAACAAACACTTCGAGCAGTTCGTGCGGATTCAAACGGACCGCAACCATCGCGTCGTCACGACCGGGCCTTATCGCATCGTTCGACACCCGGGATATGTCTCTTTTATACTCAGCACCTTGGCCGGTCCGCTGATGTTTGGCTCGGTGTGGGCAATCGTGCCGACATGCCTGCTTGTCATTCTGTTCGTTTGGCGCACGTCTCGTGAAGACGCGACACTTCAAAAGGAACTCGACGGTTATACTCAATACACGGAGCAAACACCGTACCGGCTGATCCCGTTTGTTTGGTAAACGCCGGGATTTGTGCAGAACAGAGCAATAAAGGCCGAGCCGCCGTCGGCGATGAATCCATCAGTATGCGTGCGCAGCAACTTGCCTGCACACTCGGCGTGTGGTAAGATTCGCATGTCTTTATTCCGACCGGAGACAATATCGGCCTAAGTCACTGTGATGAGTCGGCAGGTTTTTCAGGAAGATGAGGTTAGCTATGCGATCCAGAATTCCAATCAGTAGTATCGCGCTTCTTGTTGGTGTGTTCATTCTGGCCTGGAGTTCCCCTGCGATGGGCGACAACATTTCGCTCAGCGAGCTGTATCCGAAGGAGAAGTTAGGCAGTCTATTGATCCCTCGCGCTCAATGGCATCCTTTCCCAAAAGTAAAAGACCGGGCGGAATGGACTTCGATCGCCGAACCGATCCGAGACAGATTCATCAACCTTGGCGAGGAGTATCTCGGCAGAGACGTCCCCAACCTGCCGGCGAGCCTGTACCTTGAGTACAGGCGTATCGGCAACCGGAGCAACTACCAGGATGTCTGGTATCAGCGTCGCAAGATGCTTCATTGCCTGGCGCTTGCCGAGTGCATGGAAGGGAAGGGGCGGTTTCTCGATTCCGTCGCCGATGTGATCTGGGCGATTTGCGAAGAATCCTCATGGGCATTTCCCGCCCATATCGGTGCGCAGAAAGCCGGTTCGGGTTTGCCGGATACATCCGAGCCTATCGTTGCTCTGTTTTCGGCTGAGACCGCCAATTCACTCGCCTGGACGGTTTATCTTCTCAAAGAGCAATTGGATGCCGTCTCGCCGCAAATATGCAAGCGCGCCGAGAGGGAAATCGATTTGCGCATTTTGACTCCTTACCTGGAGCGCGACAATTTCAGCTGGATGGCTTTTCATGCCAGAAGTGACGGCCGACGCCCCAACAATTGGAATCCCTGGATCAACTCCAACGTGTTGGCGGCGACGCTGCTGATTGAAAAAGATGAAACTCGCCGGCGGGATTTGGTGCATAAGGTGTTGCGTTGTCTCGATAACTTTCTGGTTCCTTATCCATCCGATGGCAGTTGTGATGAGGGCCCCAGTTATTGGGGACGTGCCGGAGCGAGTGTGTTCGATAATCTCGAATTGCTGTATAGCGCCAGCTCCGGGCGCCTTGATCTCTATGACGATCCGGCAATTCGAGAGATTGGCAGGTTCATCTACAGGGCCCATATCGCGGATGACTATTTCGCCGACGTCGGCGACTGCGACGCCCGCCTGGATATCGACCGTGACATTGTGTTCCGGTATGGAAGCCGGATCAAAGATGAGCGGATGCAAAGTCTCGCCGCGTTCGGTTTCAACGAGGAAGAACTCTTCGAGGCGGACAGGAGCTTCCGTTCGCTCGGGCGCATGTTGTACGCGCTATTCAACTTGCCCAATCTCGTTGCAGCCAAGTCGTCCTCTCAGCCCCTCGTGCGCGACGTCTGGCTCGGCAACGAGGACATGCAATTGATGGCGGCACGGGACAAAAACGGCTCGGTAGAAGGTTTGTACGTTGCCTGCTGGGCGGCCCACAACGGCCAGAGCCATAACCATAACGATGTAGGCAACTTCATCGTTTTTGCAGACGGCCGTCCGTTCATAATCGATATTGGAAGGCCGACATATACAAGGAAAACATTTAGCGGCAGACGATACGAAATCCCGGCAATGCAATCGGCTTATCACAACCTCCCAACGGTAAACGGGATAATGCAGCAAGCCGGAAGGAGATATGCGGCAAGGAACGTCCAGTACGATTTGAAAGAAAGCAGCGCCCGGCTCAGGATGGATATCGCGCCCGCCTATCCCGAGAAAGCCGGCGTCAAAACGTGGATTCGCACCGTTAGTCTCAACCGCGGCACGGATATTCAGATAGTTGACTCTTTTGAACTGAAGGAAGCGTCCCGGGACATTGCTCAGAGCCTTATCACGCCGAGTGAGATAGTCCGGACCGGACCGGGAAAACTAATCTTAAAGGATTCCGAAACCCAGACCAAACTGACACTTCGATACGATCCAGACAGCCTGACTGTCCAGGCTGAGACTATCCGCCTGGATGATGACAAATTGACGCAAATATGGGGGCCTCACCTGAGCAGGATTCTCTTGAAGCCAAAATCCGCAGTGAGACAGGACACCTGGACCCTGCGGTTCTCGAAATGAAGGACAGCGATATGAACAATCCTGATCAAACCAGGTGCAGATGGAAGGGACCATAGTATGAAATCAGCTAAGTGGATCGTGTTATGTTGTTGTTTGGTTCAGCCTGTGTTCGGGCAAAGTATGAGAGGGCTGCTCGAATCACATGGATTTAAGGGGGGAGTGATAGTCCATCTTGGCTGCGGGGATGGCGAGCACACGGCGGAGCTGCTTATTAACGACCGCTGCCTCGTGCACGGACTTGACACAAATCTGAGAAACATCGAAAAGGCGCGTGTGAACATACGGTCGCAGGGCGTGTACGGGCGCGTTTCGGTTATGGAGCTTAGCGGCCGGAGGTTGCCTTATGCGGACAACTTGATCAATTTGATCGTTGCCGAAGATCAGGGCGGGATTTCGACCGATGAACTGATGCGCGTGCTCGTTCCAAACGGTATGGCATTGGTCAGGAAGGGGCAAAGATGGGAAAAGAAGGTAAAGCCCCGGCCTGCGGAGATAGACGAGTGGAGGCAATACCTGCACGATGCGGACAACAACGCCGTCGCGCACGATTCGGTCGTAGGCCCGCCGCGCCACCTCCAGTGGGTTGACGAGCCGGGCTGGAGCCGCTCGCACATGGGGATTCCGACGGTCGTGAGCATGGTTTCGTCTGCCGGACGGCTCTTCACCATTGAGGACCGGGCCACCCCGGAAAATCCGTTTCTTCCGGGCCGGTGGTCGCTGATCGCGCGCGACGCGTTTAACGGCATTGTGCTCTGGCGGCATAACTTCCCCGACTTCGAGTCGGCCACGCGCTATATCAAGGACATCGCCATCCAGTTGCAACGGCGGCTCGCGGCGATCGGTGACACCGTTTACTGCACGCCGGGCCTGACTGCGCCGGTTACGGCTTTCGAGGCAGCAACCGGCAACGTCGTCAAGACCTACAAGGGCACGGAACTCACGCAGGAGTTCGCATACGATCAAGGCGTTCTGTATCTGGTCATCGGTGATCGCATGAATGCCGCCCGCTACAACATCGTCAAGGACATCCCCGGCAAAGGGACCAATCTCGGCGGCTCCGATCTGAAGGAGCCGTTCGGAGGTTCGGGCTTCCGCCGCGGCTACGCACCCGAATCGCCGGACAAGGCCGATCCGGTCTGCGCGATTGTCGCCGTCCGCGCCGATTCGGGAAAGGAAATCTGGAGGATAGAAGACATCCATAGCTACACCGGCTGCTCGCTCGCGATCAAGGGGCAGTATGCGGTTTACCAGACAGCCGGCGGTTTGTTCTGCGTTAATCCTGAGACGGGAAAGAAGCTATGGAGCATCGATAAGGAAATCCAGGGCGGGGACGGCACCGAGGCCAACACTGTGGTCCTTTCCGACTCGACGGTCTATGCCCAGGAGGGCAAGTCTTTCTATGCTTATTCGCTCAAGGACGGCTCTGAGAAATGGACGGCGCCGATTGCCAACAATTATGAAAAGACTGCCGATCTTTACCTTGCCGCCGGAGCGGTCTGGACGGGCGGCAGCAAACAGCCCACGAGCTACGATATAGAGACCGGGCTAAAAATAACTACTATACAGCAGCGCATGAACGGCCCTATGGGACACGACCGTTGTTACCGTAACTTCATCACGGACCATTACTACATCAACAGCAAGACCGGGGGCGCCGACTTTTTGGACCTCGCCTCGAAGAAGGAATTCCCCAACCACTGGACGCGCGGCACCTGCGGTCTGGGAGTGCTGCCGTGTAACGGGCTTCTGTACGCCTCGCCTTATTCCTGCCAGTGCAGCATCGGGGCCATGGTCAAGAACTTCAACGCCTATTACACAGAGAAGGGCCTGGAGTCTTCCGAGCAGCCGGTCAAGGTCGAGCGCAGAGCCAGGCTCGTAAAAGGCCCCGCCTACAACCAAATCGACAATCGCAATTCGCAAATCGACAATCCACGTGATTGGCCCGCGTACAGGCACGACGGCAAGCGAAGTGGAGTCACGTCGTCAAGGGTGCCTGCTAAACTCAAATCCCTTTGGACAGCCGAGCTCCAGACCGTTGCAAGCGCGCCGGTTGTCGCCGACAACAAGGTGTTTGTCTCGGATGTCGAAGCCCATACCGTCTATGCCCTTAATGCTTCGGCCGGCGACACGGTCTGGAGATATGTGGCAGGCAGTCGCGTGGATTCGCCGCCCACCTATTATAAAGGACTCGTCCTTTTCGGCTCGCGGGACGGCTGGGTGCACTGCGTAAGGGCGTCCGACGGCGCCTTGGCGTGGCGCTTCAAGGACTTGCCGGACAAGCTGATTGGCGCCTTCGGCCGGCTCGAATCTGCCTGGCCGGTCTGCGGCAGCGTACTCGTCAAGGAAGACACGGCCTATTTCGCCGCAGGCAGAAGCTCCTTCCTCGACGGCGGCATATTCCTCTATGCACTCGATCCTCAAACAGGTCGCATCGAGCACAGTCGCCAGGTGTACGGCCCATTCGATGCCGGTACGGGTTTTCCCGCTACAGAGAACAAGGGCTTCAAAGCCGATATTCTCGTCACCGACGGCGACCGTTTGTATCTGCGGCACAAAGCATTCTCGCCGGACCTGACGGACACGGCTGCCGGGCCGCACGTTCTGCCCTCGGCAGGTTTTCTCGACGGCAGCCCCCAGCACAGAACCTACTGGACGATAAGCCGGACCGGCGGCTTCACAGGCAAGACCAGAATCAAACCTCCCTTCGGCGACATCTTGGTGACGACCGGCAAGGAATACTATGAAGTGCGCGGATTCCCGGTACATCGACATTCGTATTTCGACCCGCGCATCAAAGGCTACAAGCTCTTCGCCGGGACGCTCGGCGATAACGATGCTTCCACGGCAGAAGCGGCAAAGAAGGGCCAGAGAAGAAAGAAGGCGACGGCCGGCGGTCCCGCCGAAAAGTGGAGCTCCGATATCCCGCTAACCGGCAGGGCGATGGTGCTGGCCGCAGATGTACTCTTCGTCGCGGGCACACCTGCGTATTTCCCTTCCAACCATCCTTTCGAGAAGTACGAAGCCGGCTACGAAGGCAAGCTTGGAGGCATTCTGTGGGCCGCATCCGCAGTGGACGGCAAAAAGCTGGCCCAGTACAAGCTGGACGCCGCCCCGGCCTGGGACGGCATGGCCGCCGCTTACGGCCGGTTGTACATCTCGACGGCTGACGGCAAGATCACCTGCTTCGCCGCCAGGTAGGCGGGTAAATTCACATTGGGGTGTTCAAATTGGATTTGATTGGATTTGTTTGCGGCCGTTCCGGCTTAAAAATCTTCCAGAAGCAGTCAGAAAGCCTGGATTTTCAGGAGAGATTTGCTATTCTATCGGTCATCGGGCCTGGCAGCGTAGCTGAGCAGCGATGAATTCAAGCAGCCGTAAAACGTATCGGCATTTTGCAGAGAGCGTTATTACTTGCGGAGTTTCTGCTAAAAGAGGGACATGGAAGTTCTTGATATGAGCAAATATAAACATTTATGGTACGAACAGGAAATCCAGGACCTTTGGCCGTCTCGTGTAAGTCCTCCTCAACGTTTGTCCATATCCAAAGAGGGTATGGTGGCCACGCAACACTATCTGGCTACTGAGGCCGGAGCTCGAGTATTGGCGAATGGAGGCAATGCCATTGATGCTGCCGTGGCGGCTGCTTTTGCCCTGGGTGTGTGTGAACCCGCCGCCTCCGGATTGGGGGGCCAAACAATGATGCTCATTCATCTGGCGGGCAAACGGCGGACGTTTGCGCTGGATGGCTCTTCACGTGCGCCCAACCGGACTTCTTTAAAGGCCTTGCCAAAGGAGGCGCGTCTCCTCGGCCACAAAGCGACTACGGTTCCCAGCACCCCGGCAGTTCTGGACTATGCCCTTAAACATTATGGAACAATGAAGCTTGAACAAATCCTTGCGCCTGCTGTTGAATATGCGAAAAACGGTTATGCTGTCAGCGAGCTGCAATTCAAGCTGCTCAAACGGGTGCGTGACCACATCAAGGGAACCGGCGCTGCCAATATTTACCTCAAGAATGGAAGAAGGACATACAGAGTCGGTGAAATTTTTCGCCAGCCGGTACTTGCCGCCACTCTGGAGCGGCTGGCGGAATTCGGTATCAACGATTTCTACAATGGGCATATAGCCAAACAAATTCACATGGATATGAAGAAGAACAAAGGTCTGATACGTGATGACGATCTTGCTCAAATCCCTCTGCCAATCGAGCGACGACCCATTACGTGCGATTTTGGCGGAATGAAAATTTTTACGTTTCCCCCACCGGGCGCCGGACGGACATTGATCGAAATGTTCAATATTATCAGCAATTTCCCTTCCAAATTAAGAAATATAGATACCCCCAAGGGCGCGTTATTATTGTCTTATGTGATTCAACAGGCCTTACGAGACCGCGGTGACCGTCCCTTCGATCCTAATTTCTATGCCCAGGTGACTAAGAAGAAAATGGTGAGTCCGGAATATGCCAAGGCTGTCGCACGTACTATTCGCAGACAGATTCGCAGACAGGATAGCTCACAGGGAGAGACAACTCATTTGTCTGTTATGGACAAAAAAGGCAATGTCGTTGCCTTGACGCAATCCATAGAAAGGGTTTTCGGTGCATGTGTCGCCACACCCAAACTGGGATTTCTTTATAACAATTACATGATAGCATTCGACGATAAGAACATCAGACACGCCTATTACCTGCGTCCCAATGCCGTGCCCTGGGCCAGTGTGGCGCCAACCATAGTCTCCAAGGGCCAAAAAACCTGGTTAGCGATTGGCTCGCCCGGCAGTGAGCGGATCGTAAGCTCGATCTTTCAGGTTATCCTGCGTCTGAGACATCAACCTCCGTACACCGCAGTCGATGCGCCACGGCTTCACTGTTCTTTTGACGGGGTGGTATCGCTCGAATCGCCTCGGATGCGTGATGATATTCCCGCATTGCTGGAACAAAATGGTTTCCAGATCAAACCTCGTGATCCTTATTCGTTTTATCTTGGGTGTGTGCAGATGGTGATGCGCGAAGGACAAGAGTTTATCGGCGTGGCGGATCCTCGACGGGACGGATCTGCAAGCGGACCCAAATGATGAAGTTGCCTATACTAATTTCGGTTCCACATGCAGGCCTGGAAATACCGTCAGAAGTCAGGGCATACAATCTGTTGACGCAAAAGGAAATTATCGACGATGGCGACGAAGGGGCATCTGAGATTTATGCTGTTGAATCGTACGTTCAGGCTTATGTTACGACAGATGTTGCCCGTGCTTATGTGGACATGAACCGTTCGGAAAATGATCGAACGCGAGACGGTGTCGTTAAGACACATACCTGCCGGGATGTTCCGATATATGTAAGGCCTTTGCCGGCGGATCTGATAGATGTAATGATTAAGAAATACTACCGGCCGTATCATGAGAAACTGACCTCTTTTTCATCCGGCGTGAAATTTGGAATCGATTGTCACACTATGGCGGATATTGGTCCTCCAGTTAGCCCGGATCCCGGACAAAAGAGACCTTTGGTTTGCCTTAGCAATGCCGATGGGACTTTTCCGGTCGATTGGCTGAAGATTATGAAAGATTGTTTCCAGCAAAGTTTTCAGGTTGGAATTTCACTGAATCAGCCGTTTAAGGGCGGTAATATTATTCGAACACACGCGCCTGAAATGCCCTGGGTGCAGGTAGAAATATCGAGAACAAACGATCTGGATAACAAACAAAAACACAAGAAATTTCTTGATGCGATAAAGCAATTCCATTCGATCATCATGGGCGCCGAGCCGGATAAATAGGGGGCAGGCTGACACCTCGTCTGCACAGGAATCACATCTTCACCGGGAAATAATTGAAGCATCAACCAACAACCTGATTGACGCGATAAGCTTGTATCACTCGGGGGCCAATGCTGATATGTTCGGTATTGGCCCCCTTTTTAATTTGTTCAGCCAAAGCGTTGTATTCCTGATGCAGATTTACTATTCTGTGAGTGTGCTGACAGAGTTTATTCCGGAGATATGATGCTATGGCAGAGACCAGACAGAACAATATGATCGCCGCATTCGTCGGGCTGTTATTGCTTGAGTTCGTATGCGTTTTCCTTCCCGGTTCAAACGTCTTGGCGGCAGAGGCAAGCCAGGACGATTGGGGCGCTCCCAAAGTGCGGGTGCTCCAGGAAAAGGGCGGATGGAGCATCGAAGGAACGAAGAACCGGGTAAAGCTGAGTTCTTCGGATTTGCAGATGACGGTGCGAACGCCGGGCCGGACCTGGTTGATGAGGCCGTCACTGACAGGCGACCTCGTCGTCGAGGATTCGGGATCGCGACTGTCTCTGCGTCTGGCCGATGCCGGGAAGAAGGAAATATCGCCGTACCGAACGGGCTTCAAGACCGGGCTTAGAATCGTTCTGGGGGACTTTGCCCACGAAGATAAGAAGCTGGATCTGCAAATCTCACTCACTGTCTGTCTGGAGTCGGAGCGGGAGGAACTCGTCTGTGAAGTGATTGCCGCCGAGAAGGACTCGACGGTCATGGAGTGTTTCTGGCCCGGGGGCGTTGCCGACGGCAGCTTCGATTACACGGTGGCGCCTTTTATGCAGGGCATGTTGTTGCCGAAGGATTGGGCCAAGAAGGTCTGGTTGTACAATACGGTCTGCTACGGGCGCGGATTGTATATGCCCTGGTGGGGACATCAACAGGGCGGGTCTGCAATGCTCGTTCTGATCGAAACGCCGGAAGATGCCGGCTGCCGGTTCGATCATCCCGCCGGAGGCCCGACGAAGATGGAATTGCGGTGGATTCACTCTTTGGGGAGATTGGCGTATCCGCGACGAGTCAGACTCTGTTTTTTCGATGAAGGCAACTACGTCACTATGGCAAAGCGATACCGCCGGCATGTTCTCGAAACCGGCCACTTTGTTTCTCTCAAGGAGAAAATCGCCCGGAATCCTCTCGTTGGCAAGCTCATCGGTTCTCCTGTGATTCACACGAGCATTCTGTATCACATCCAGCCGGAATCGAGCTATTATCACAAAGAAGATCCCGCGAAAAACCATCAGTACGTTACGTTTGATAAGCGGGCTGAGCAGCTTCGCGGGCTGGCTCAGAAAGGGATAAAGCGAGCCTACGTACATCTGGACGGATGGGGATTTCGAGGTTACGACAATCTTCACCCGGATTTGCTGCCGCCGTGTCTCGAAGCGGGCGGCTGGGAAGGCATGAAGAGTTTTGCCGAGACCTGCGAGCAGTTGGGCTATGTCTTTGCAATCCACGACCAGTACAGGGACTATTACCTCGACGCAAAGTCATACGATCAGCGCCACACCATACTCGACCGTAGTGGAAATCGCTCTCACGGCAATACCTGGTACGGCGGCAATCAGTCGATCCTGTGCTCGCGGCTGGCGCTGGGGCACGTTAAGAAAAACTACCTGTCTCTTCTCAGTCACGGCGTGAAAGTGCGCGGGGCCTACCTCGATGTCTTTGCCGTGGTGCCTCCCGATGAATGTTACAATCCAGAGCATCCCGCTACTCGTGCGGACTGCCTCAAATATCGCGGTGTGTGCCTGGATTTCATTCGCGCCAACGGAGGCGTCGTCAGTTCCGAGGAGCCTGCCGACTGGGCCATTCCACATCTCGATCTGGTACACCACGGGCCTTATGCTTTGGTGCCGAATCCAGGAAAAGGCCCGGCGATGGGAATTCCTGTCCCGCTGTTCAACCTCGTATATCACGATGCACTTCTGCTGCCCTGGTCGCTGGGCAAGGGAGCATGGGGAATTCCTGAGAATGATCTCGGATACCTGCACGGCCTGGCTAATGCCGGGATGCCTTATCTGTCGCTGAATCCCGGAGAAGAAGAATTAGTCCGCATTCGTACGATGTGTGCTTTGCATGAGCGAGTCGGCCTTCTGGAAATGACAAATCATGAATTCCTGGACAAGGCCCGCCGAAAGCAGCGCACTACGTTTGCAAATGGAACCACAGTCACAATCGACCTGAACGGCGGGACATTTGAGATCTCGCCAATATTATCCGGACTGCAATAGCCTAAGTGAACCTTTTCGGGAGTTATGAAATGAAGAAACTTGTAAAGTATTTCATTGAAGGCCTGGTGGTTTTTGTCCCTATGGCCCTGACCGTCTTTCTGCTTGGATTGGGATTTACCAAGTTTGACTCTCTCTTTCGTGGCCGTTTGCCGATAGATGTCCCCGGTCTTGGACTCCTGCTGACGGTGGTGTTGATATTCCTCATCGGTTTCCTGGCGTCGAACTATTTAGGCAGGAAATTGTTCGCCCTTGTAGAAAAAGTCTTCACGGGACTGCCATTGGTGAAACTGCTCTATTCGGCGGTGAAGGACATGATTGAGGCCTTCGCAGGGGATAAGAAGAGTTTCGACAAGCCCGTGCTTGCGACCCTAGCGCCCGGAGGCTCTGCAAAGGTGGTGGGATTCGTCACAAGAGATAGCCTTGAGTACCTTGGGCTTTCAGACTACGTTGCGGTGTACCTGCCTCAATCGTATAACTTCGCCGGCAACGTTTTGCTCTTTCCGAAAGAAGCGGTCAAGCCGTTGGATATTGAAAGCTCGCAGGCGATGGCGTTTGTCGTCTCGGGCGGAGTATCCTGCGGTTCTTCCTGAGCGAGTTTTTCTCGAAAGGTCTTGCGTATGAGAAAGAAAAAGAGTCCGGGCACAAATCCCTTCAAGGATTTCTGGAGGCTGGTCAGTCCCCAGGATATTCTTAGCAGGGCTGGCATGTTAATGATGAAAAAAAGCCCCAGGGCAACGCTCTGGACGGCGGGGATAACCTCGTCCGGCTACCTGTCGGGATTTCTTGGCCTTCCCGGTTTTACGGGATTGCAGGCCATAGCAGCGCCTTTTGTGGTCGGCGGAGGATTGTTCGGCATCGGTGCGGGAATAACGTATATCCCCAGAACGATTTCCAAAAGATTGACGGCGATTGCAGAGGCGAATGACCTGAACCTCATGGAGGATTACCGCAAGGCGCAGGTCATGCAACATCTCGACGTGCTCTGGGACAAGGTGTTTTGGTATGAGTCGGATATCAGGTACACACGCGACCAGAGGACGGCGGAGCGCGAACAGATTATCGCGGACAAGAAACGTATCAGCAGCCGGATTAGCGGATGGGACAGCGGCATACTGGAGCGTTTGGGCGCAAAGAGCGAAAAAGATATCGATGATATTGTAATGGCAACCATGACCGCCCGCCCGCTTACCGACAACATGGAAAAATCGAGGGAAGGCTATATCATTTCATCCATCTACGCATTGAGACATGCTCTGCCGCAGTCGAGTCAGGCGAATCAGATAGGCTTCCGTCTCAACCTGTACGAAGATGCGTGCGACGGGGCTTATTTTGACCGGAGTGACGTAAAACTTTTCGAGCAGTACATCGGCAACACTACCCTGACTGACATCAAGAATGAGGTGGGCTTCGGCAGAATCGACGGCATCAGGCAAATTGCGAAGAAAGTCTCATGGAAGTTCTGGTTCTACCTTGTGACGAGGAAGATCGCTACCGGCGTGGGAAGGGCGGTCAAGGGCCTGAATGAGCGCTACGGCACGGACTTGTTTAATTCCCAGGTGCTGCTCTGGCCCGGCGAGGAAAATGCGAAATGGATAGATGAATTCGGCGGCGCAAGTGAAGAGGTTCTGAAAATGAGGAAATCAATTATCAAAGGAGCGCTGGGCGATGATTACGAGAACGCCGTTGCGATGTTAGACGGGATGCTGCTGCCCTGCTTCGAGTTTGCGACGGATCTACGGCTCAGATACGATCCCGAGTATTGTGACGGAAGCCTGGATTATGTCAGCGAGGACAGAAACATAGCCGTAACGAACAACGTCATCGGCGACCTGGAGGCGTACGGTTATCGCCGGAAGGATATTGACAGAATGCGGGCGTGTGCGACGAACGCAAGAAATGATGCGTCTGCATTCATGGGGCATCTGGAGACCGAAAAGTATAGATGGCTGCTTGATGACAGAGTTGCTCTCAGGGCTGTTAAGACGATGTTTCACGCAAACAGAAGCGGAATGAACAAGCTGCTTGATGAATGTAGTTCAACGGGGGACTGGGCGAAGATCGACCTGGAAATCGACCGGGCAGCAGCTCAAAAGCAGCTCTATTCGGACAAGCTGACCGGCCTGAGACTGCATCATCAATTGACAATGATGCAAATCGCCGGATACAAGGCCCTGGCAAAGGAACTGGCTTATCCGGATCCTTGACAACCGCAATAAACCCAGCTATGTCCTGGCATAAGAGCGTCATATCACTGCGGCGACAAACAGCAGCAGGGCGCCGGCGGCGGTGCCGATGAAAGTGATTCGCGACCATTTTGCATATCTTGCGAAACCCGGCTGCTGGTCCTCGAACTCATGGTAGTAGTCGTCCAAATCCGAATCGTCCGGACGCAGGCGGAGCTTCACGTAGAAATGTCCGGCGATGGATATCAGAAAAAGCGGGCCGGCAACTATATAGAGAACTGCATCCATTGGTATTCCTGTTAGTTAGTATCTATTGCGGAAAACAAAAACCGACGATGTCACCCCTGCGAAAGCAGGGGTCCAGAGCGAAAAGACTGGATTCCCGCTTCCGCGGCACCGTAAGGCGTCCTGCGGAGAATGACAAATACTGTTTCCACGACAGGAACTATCTACAATTTGAGAAAGCTGTTCGCTGCGATTGTACTCTCAACCTTCGACGGATTTGTCGGGTTTGGGCTTTGGCGGCAGTTTGATTTTCCGGCAGGTAATTCGTCTTTCTCCGAGCAAAGCCCCGCCGGCAAGCAACTGAAAACGATATTCTCCGGGGTGCGGGAAGACGACACCCTGAAGGTTCACAGCCAACGTAACGATTCGTTTTACATCATCGAACCGTACAGTCCCTTCTCGCTCGAATATAGTCTTCTCCTCTTCCTGGGCATCGACGAGCCTTACCTTTGTCCTGGTTGTTCCATGCCCGTTCGTCAGCTCGCAGAAAAAGACAATCTGCGGATGTCTCGCCGGATATCTCGGAGCATCTACAGTCTGGACAATATCAATGACGCTCGGCATGCCGGAGACTTTGTCGAAGATAACTCTGCCGCAGGTAATTGCTGATAAAAGAATCGGCTGTATGTCTGCCATTTGGTCGGCGCTCGTTTCTACGTTCTTGTGGTACTCACTCTCTGCTTCATCAGCCGACCCATCTTGAACTTCACGACCCGTTTGGCCGGGACCCGGACCGGTTCCATCGTTTTCGGATTTTGCGTCTTCCTGGCCGGGCGCATCCTGGGCTCGAAAACGCCAAAATCGCGGAACTCCAGACGATTATTCCTGGCCAGCTCGTCGATGATCTCGTCGAGGAAAGACTGAATAACTGGCTTGACTACTACCTGCCGGGTATTAGTGTTCTTGGCAACTCGGTCGATTAGCTCTTTCTTCGTGATCGTTGACATCGGCCACCTCCAGAATGATTGATAGTAACGGTGGTAACACTCCGACAAGCACTCTAAGTAGTATAGCAGAATAAGCCTCCATAATCAATGGTTTTATCACTTTCTTGTGGCAAGTTGTTTCAGCCGCGGCCGAACATTTAACGTTCTGCGGGGGTGTGGTTGGGCCGGGCGGAATCCGTTCGTTACAACGGTCCCATATTGCCGCCGCTATCAGGGTCGAAAGCCAGGGGGCTGAGAAAAACTCGATATTCAGCCGTTTTTGTTCGGTTTTTGTTTGGGTAATTTCGCCGCCTTTGCCGATAGTAACAGGTGCCGTCAAAGGTTCTCGAATACATGTTGAAGATCGGAAATGGGATTGAGATAATGCCTGAGAGATATGAACAAGCCGGGCCGTTGTGCAAGTTCGGACCCGGCGGGGATTTCATCGTTGCCTGGGAGCCGGAGCCGTCAGGCCCTTCACAATTGCCAAATCGTCCTTTGAGGCTGCTGGCCGCGACGCTTGAGGCCGCGGCGGTTGCACTTGGCTTGAAGCGTGCAGATCTTTGTGCGCCGTCAGGCAGCGCCTTTTGTTCCAATGAACTTACAGTCTTTGACCGGGAGAAAATAAAGAATGCGGCTCAAAACATTAGAACCAACAACACAGCTTACCCCGCGCCAGTTGCAGCTATTAAGAATGATCGCGTGTTTTCAGCAGAACCGATGCTATTCTCCGACCTTGGCGGAAATGGCGTCCGAGCTAAACATAAGCCGAAGCACCGTATTCGAGCATATCACCGAACTGCGAAAAAAGGATCTGCTCTCGGATTCGCCGAACAAGGCTCGCTCTTTGAAAGTCAGTTCAAAAGCGCAAGAACTGCTTAGCGACCTTGCAGATCGTGATTTGAATTCCTATCCAGTTGAGCCAACGGGAATACCACTGTCCGGCAGCGTTGCCGCGGGTGTTCCTGTGGAAGCTGTTGAGAACGCCGAGTCTCTGTCGCTGAGTTCCTGTTTCGGGACCGGCGGTGACATATTCGCCCTCGAGGTAAAGGGCGACAGCATGATCGACGAGGATATCCACGAGGGTGATTACGTGATTTGCCGTCGAAGCAGTGTTGCTAACAACGGCCAATTGGTAGTCGCCATCGTGGATAACGAGAATGCGACGATAAAAAGATTCTACAAAGAGAAGAATCAGGCCCGGCTGCAACCCGCCAACGATGACTACGAGCCGATCTACTCCGACAACTGCCGAATCGAAGCCGTCGTCATAGGACTGGTGAGAAAACTCTAATCCGTGCGCATCCGCCGCCCTCGTTCATTTCCGCGTGAACTCGATGCACGAAACCGACCTTTGCGGCAATGTTACCTTCAACTGTAGGGTGGGGCTGGCCCCACCAACGTTGATCGGTGGGCTAAAGCCCACCCTACGCTGACTTATCCGGCCGATTTGTCTGGGTTCGCCTGGCTTGGGTGCGTCGTTGAGGCGACCTTCCAGAACGTGATGTACAGCGCTGTCCTCAAGGCTGTCGAATGCAGATACATCAACTGTAACGTTTAGCGATTTTTCAAAACTGCGGTTGATGGCGTGGAAATAGATGCGTTTTTCGTCGGCCGTAGCTAATGCGTCGATGTAAGCGACCTTCACATTTGGCCTGATACCACCCATCTGGTAAGGTTGTTCGTATGTCGGCACGTTGCTGCTGTCAAGGGCGAGCAGTTTGTTGCCGTGATGGTTTGAGTAGAACATGGTCATCTGGCCGGTCGGCATGTAGTGGGGTGGAGTCTTGCCTTTGGCATCGGCCCAGATGGCGTGAATGCCCCATGAGTTGCCTACGAGCATTGATTGGCAGCCTATTTCAATCACGTCCGCCGCTCTCATAAAAGCGTGCAGATAGCCGGCTGCGCCGAGGCCCTTGGCATAACTCGAACTAAGCGCCGACTGCGAACCGGAAAGCCTCCACCAGCCGTTCCAGTTCCATTCGGTGACGCCCACCTTGTAGCCGTTTCGTCGCGCTGCTTGTATGCCGGAGTGGTTGAGTATAGATCGACCTTCCTCATCGAACCGCGTTACAGCCATCCAGGCGTTCCATATATCTTCTGCGGGAATCTCATGTGCCGGAACTTGCCTGCCGTTCTTGAGCACTTTCGTAATGTTCCACGGCGAATAGAAATGCGTCGCAAAATATGAGATTTTATCGCCCAGTTGTTTGTGCACCTGATCGACAATGCCTGACATGTCGCCGTTCTGGGCGTCAACGATGATTTCGATGGACGGGTCCACCGACCGCATCGCTTCAATATACGCGGCCAGACATTTGGCGTAAAACCGGGGCGCGGCATCCGACTCCATTTTCCTCAACTGCTTTACGAACGCCCAGGTTTCGTTTCCGATTTGGAAATATTTCACCTTGTAAGGTCTGGCTCGACCGTTCTTTGCCCTCAGTGAAGGCCAGTCATACATTCGGCCCGGTAGCTTCGCTCCAACCGGCGCATTACAGTAGGCAACCAGTGCCGCCGCGTGGTCGGCCGCCTCTTTCAGCGACTTTTTCCTGAGCAGGCCGTCTCGGAAATTCACAACAACTATGGCCTCTGCGCCAAGATGCTCGCAAAGCTCAAGGAACTCGTCATAGCCGAAATTGTTTGTTACTTTGTGTCCCTTGTGTCCAGTGCTGACGGGTCTCTGAGCCGCCCGGCCCGGCACGTTATCGACCATGTCGCGCCAATCCATGAAATCCACATCGGTCCCGCCGGGGAACCTGATAATCGGTATTTCCATTTCCTCCAACATCTTCAGCACGCCGGGCTGGAGTTTCCGCGTCCCTGGAACCAATCCGCCCTCGACGCCGATCTCGCCCCAGCTTGGCCTCTCCATAAACTGGCCGAATATGCGCGGATCGATTCTGTGAATGACCTCCTTCTTAATGCTGAAAGAAGCGTCAACCGCCCCGGCAGTGACAATAGCCACCTGTCCAAAACAGAAAACGAGACATACGGCAGCAAAAACAGTTGGGTAAAATTTGATTCTGTGAGTTAGCAACATGACATTCGCTCCAATTTCACAGTGGTGGTTTTTTCATTCTCAATTCTAAATTCTAAATTCTAAACTCCCCGCAAGCTGCTTGCTAACGGCCCTTCGATATCCGGTGATAGTGATATTGCCGTCCGGACGGACTTCGGCGATTGCATAGGAGTTATTTTCAGGGCCGGCGCCTTCGACCAGGGCCTTCAACGTGTAGTAGTGAATTCCCGCTGTATTGCTGTAGCTGCCGGTATGGTGATGGCCCTGGAAGACGGCAAGCACTTTGCCCGAGGCTTCCAGAATCTGCCGCACGTCGGGTGCATTTTTCACATAGACCGATCCGGTCCCGTCGAGTAGCTGGTGCGTGAAAGCGACGACTGGATTATGTGCTGCAGCGAGGTCTTTCTTGAGCCAGCGCAGCTCCCTGGGAGAGATATTTGCATCGGTCCAGTCAAAATTGCCGTGATCGTAGTTATCACCATCGGCCTTGTAGTTGGCGTCGAGCACAACGCAGTGCAGGCCGTTCACGTCGAACGAGTAGTAGCTCTTGCCGGAGTCTATGTTAGTGTTGTCCACCCGGCCTAAAAACTGCGCTTTCGAGATGCTGTCGAGGTCGTGGTTGCCGAGAACATGATAGGTCGGGCCATTAAAGTCTTGGAATACTTTCTCGGCGGCATGAAGATATGACAGGGTCCTCTGCTCGACGGGCGGTCTGTCCTGGTCCTTGAAATCACCGAGTTCGATGAGAAAGTCCACCTTCTCGGCGTTCATTAGTTCAACACATTCGGCAAGCTTTACGAGAGACTCGCGATAGAATCGCGTGCCCGCGGCGTCGGCATTGGCGTAATGGCAATCCGTAACGATGCCGAAACGTACAGCGTCGTGCCTTCCGCGCGAGGCGCCCCAGTTCGCACAGGAAAGGGGCAGGCAAGCCAGAGAAGCCGCAGAAGATTTCAAAAATACCCGGCGAGAAATTACCCAATCATGCTTTGCCGCCGGACGGCAGCCATTTCTCGAAACAGTCTTGTTCATCGCGTTGTCTCCGTGAAGGACCATTTAAATCGAATTCTCATTTTAACGAGTTGGCTCGTCAAATAAAGCAAATTGCTGTATCCATAAACGTAATATGATATATTGCTCAAAGGCAAAGCTCAGAAATGTTGCTGGGCACAAATGATCCGGAAGCGGTGTTTTGAGGAGTGAGCAGAATGTTAGACCGATGTTTGTTATTGTTTCTTGTCTTTTGTTGTGTGCTGTCGTCATCCTTCAAAGGGGCTGCAGCCGGGGAAAAGGAGATGCGCAAAGTTCCCGTGGCGAATGGTCTGGCCTCGCATCCGGTGAACGGCGGTCGGTGCCTGATCTCGGATGGCCGGTACCAGTACATCGCTTTCTATGACGGCGATCATCGGATGACTATAGGGAAACGAAAGCTGAGCGAGACACAATGGGATTTCGCCAGGCTGCCGGAAAGAGTCGGATGGGACACGCACAACAGAATTGTATTGTTTCAGGACCGAAAGGGATATCTCCACGTCACAGGCAATATGCACTGCGCGCCGCTGCGCTATTACCGAACCAGGGCCCCCGGCGACATTCACACGTTCGAGGCGATTCATACATGGACCGGCGATTACGAGAACAGAGTCACGTACCCGACCGTGTTCAAACTTCGCGACGGCTCGATCTACATGATGTACCGGCACGGCGGAAGCGGAAACGGGATGCGAATCTTAGTACGCTATGACGAGCAGACACAACAATGGACAAAGACCGTGCCGGTTCTGACCAACGGTCGGGACCGCAATCCGACATGCAATGCCTATCCGCTCGGCATCTTGGAAGACGGCAGCGGCGTTTGGCACATCGCCTGGTGCTGGCGCGAGACTCCGGATGTCGTAACTAACTTTGATATTTGCTATGCGAAAAGCCTCGACCGCGGGGCTTCGTGGAAAGGTTGGGACGGGACGGATCTGAATCTGCCGATAACGCCGGAGAATGCCCACGTGGTCGAGCGAATCGCCCAGAAGAGCGGACTGATGAACGGCGGCAACTTCATCGTTGACGGCGAAGGACGGCCCTATATCGGCTATACTCGCTTCGATAAGGACGGTTACAACCAGCTTTATGTCGCCACACCGGTGGACGGCAAATGGAAAGTCGTCCAGTTGACCGACTGGGAACATCGCTTCTACTTCGAGGGTCGCGGCACGATTCCCGAGAGCCCTCCTACACCCAGAATCTCGATCACAGCGGATCAGAGGATTCTTGTTTCTTACAGTAATCGCTATGCAGGTGTCCCCAAGGGACAGTTGGTTCTGACCAGAGACCAATTATTGACAGGCAAACCGGGTCGGCACCGCGCTGAGCGAGCGGTTGACAACACTCCCAATATCCGTAACATCCGTGCTGTCAACCACGGGCCATTGCCGCCGGGCGTCACACATTATATGCAGCAGCAAACAGACTCGCCCAACCGCGATCGCAAGCCGCAAGATGCACGAGAGCCAACTATGATTTACGTGGTTGAGGTGAAGAACAAAGGATGAAAGGCTGTGCCGGACAAGAATGCAAAATTGTTGAGGTCGTCCCGGCACGGCGGGACTCCACAGTTTTGATATTTGATCTTAATGCCGGCCTTCGGCGATGATCTCGATTCCACAGAGCATGGGGCCGGCTTTCCCTGCGGCTGTCGGTGTAAGGGCGACCATTAGGTCGTCTTTCACTTCAATTCCCTTGAATTCCTTCACCACGAGTCGATTTGTGCCGCCCGCTTGCTTTACGACGTCGAAATTCTCCATGACCTGTCTGCCCTGAAGTGAGACATTGAAAAGACGTTGGCTGATCTCGTATCCTTCGGTCTCAGCAAAGTACAAGCGCACAGTATAGGGCCGAGGCTGCTCGAAAGCTCCCTTGATCCGGTCTTCGGACCAGACGGGGGTTTTGCCGATGTGCTTATCGAATGCTTCGACTCTTGACGAATTCGCGCCTGGTTGGATAAACATGCGGACAGAGACTTCCCTGATCCCTGTCACACCCGAGGCGGCTATCCAGTTGTGCTTGCCTTCGATCCGCGAGCTGTGCCGGCGGAACCACTGGGGATTTTCATATTTTGCTCGAACGGGGATGTCCGGCGACGGCCCGCCGACACTTGGGAATTCGAGCCATAGCGTGCCGTCTTCGGTATAGCGGTTGCCCGGAGCGCCGAAGTTGATCCCTACCTGCCTGACGGGCATGGGCTTGCTCGGAGACTGGTAATAGTCAAAAGTCCAGTATGCCACCTCCGGCGTATGGACTAGGGCGAGTGATGCCTGGTTCTGGTAGCTGCACGTGCATGTCCGCGTATAGTCCGGGGCGTTCAGCACGCCGTTGGCTACTATCAGATTCGACGTGCAGCCGGACTTGAACCCGCCGATGCTGGCCGTACCTTGGGCCTTGGTCAAGTCCACAAACGCCCCAGAGGCCGAGCGAAACGTCAGCAGGTTCTCACTCGCTACCGCCGTGTTGCAACCCTTGAAGCGGACCCAGGTCCAGGGAATCGTTTCGCCGGTCATTGGATGTCGGCGCATTACGTACTCGCCTGTAAGCAGGTCGAAAACTTTCGCCTCATCGGTCGCCGAACCGCTGCCGCCGCCGGTTTGCGTTACGATCCGGTCGTGATAGATAATCGGGGGGCCTTTGTAACTGTCGTTGGTCTTCCAGAGCACCTTGCCGTCCGCTGCTCTGTAGGCGACCATGCCTCTGTCCACTTCATCTCTGGCTCTGTCGCCGGACCGGCTGCCCGCCTGGAGCAGGACGTTGTGTTCGGTCGAATAAGCGAGCCATGTGCCGAAGATGTCCTCATCAGCTTTCCACAAGAGTTCGCCTGTCCGTGCATCTAAAGCGTACAGGGTGCGTTCCTTCGACAAGTCGAGCCCCCGGCGTTTGAGGTAGGCGAGCTTGTATTCGGTCATCCCGTCGATGCAGAAGACTTTGTCGGCTGCCACCGCGATGGCGTTGTGCCGGAAGGAGTATTTCGCCCGGCGCTTCCAGAGCACCTGGCCGCTGCGGCGGTCCATAGCGACGAGTATTTTGCTGCCGGAAGCATAGTCTGCATTGACCGTTATCCCGGAGATATTGTGCAGACCGGCAGATTCGGTGTTCCTGTGCACTCCAGGTTTCCCATTCCGGAGGACGACCAGATAAGGATTGAGGGTAAAACCGCTGCTGTCAACTTTCCGATTATGCCCTTCGATGGTCAGCACATTTGTTCCCTCACGCAAAAGACTGCTGTGGTTGTCGATCTTGAAATACTCCCAGCCTTTATGTTCATGTTCTTCTATATCCGAAGCCCTGGCTCCGCTGCCATTAACGACGCCCACACGGAGAACCTCATCCCCGTTGAGGTAGGCGATAAAGCTGTCGTCGTATTTGACGACTAATCCCAATTCACCGATACTGTCCGGCTCGACTATGTCGAACGACTTGCGCAGATACACGGCCGTGTAACGGCCCTTCATGTCCTTGAGCACCGTCTTGTTGTCATTGTAATTGTAGCCGAAACCTGCTGCGGCATTTTTCCATGCCCCGGCGTTGAAATCCGGTTGGTTCCATCCACTGTTCGGATGACTACCGGCCAGATATTGCCAATCGGTGTTCCTGTCGATGACAGGTCGTGTGTTCTCTGGAAGCCGTCCGGGTCTGTCTTTTAGCGGAATGCTGAGCGGCGAAGCGGTTGCCAGCAGCAGATCTTCCCGGACTGCCAGCGCCCCCCATCGAGGTCTGTCCTGGCCCGGCATCGAGAATTCCTTCGCGGTCGCGCCCGTGGCCGGGTCGAGCACATGGATCTTGTCCCCATGGACAACATACACGGCGTCCAAAACAGAGACGTAGTTGCTGCCAATCTCGTTAGCGCCCGGCTGGTGGCCGGTGTAGTCGTAAAACTTGCCGAGGTCCTGGAAATCTCTTTCCCACAGCAACCGGCCGGTGTAAACGTCGACAGCCCGGAAGAGATTGCGTCCTTCTATGAAAAGCCTGCCGCCGACCACGTGCGGCGATGGCCCGTGCCCGTGACGCGGCAGAATATTGTCATTTGCCGGGCCGCCGAACCACAGAAGGCCCAGCGGAGCCTTGACCAGCCTGTCTGCGGACATGACGGTATTGGTCGAATCGCCGTACTGATGGGTCCAGTCCGCCGAGCCGGGCAGCGGACCTTCTCGGGTCAGCATGACAGACCTCTTTGAACTTGAGACCACACAGCCGGAGAACTTCAACTCATTTGCTCGCTTGAGAACAGTATCCCGTCTCTTCCTCGGCCCCAAGACGCAGGCTGTACCGCCATAAGGGCGCAGCGAATGAAAGACTCGCTCAAGGAAAGTATCGTTCTTCTCGAAGTCCGCAGTTTTCAGGTCTTGGGCTATGATCAGATTAGCCATATAAGGAGGCAGTCGCATCGTCGTTATCTCGCCGACGTGGACGGCGGCGCGAATCCCGTACAGACTTGCCTCGTCAAGTCTCCGGCGCATTGCCGCGACTTTTTCAGCGTCCGGATCAAGAGCGACGACGTGCAGCTCCGATTGATTCAGCAACTCATAGAGCAATTCACCGTCGCCAAGGCCGAGCAGCAGGCAGTAACCATCTTTTTCGCCGCTTGTTTTCAGTATTTCTCTGACCCTGTTCTTGCCGCGGCGAGCGCGGGCAGGCAACGGTTTGATTTGCTGCGCGTGATGTTTCGGTTTGGTCTTGCTGCCCGCGAAACAGTGGAGCTTGCCTTCGAGAGTGGTCGCAAAAAGTTTGCCGTCGGCTGCGATCATGCTCCACACGTCGCTGTCCACTTTTGCCTGCCACGAGACCTTGGGTTGAGCATTGCCGGCTGGGATGTCAACGGCCTGTACAATGCCATCGCCGCTGCCGTACAGGCGGGAGCCGGCTTTCAAGTGGATTTTATCGAGTTCCGACAGGGCTTTTGTCTGCCACAGTTCCTTTGCCTTCTTGGCCTGGGGTCCGAGCGTATAGGCCACGACCGTATCATCGTATTTCCTGCCGAAGATGACTTTGTCTGCTATCACCGATGCCGGCGCGCCGGAGATTGCGATGCCGTCGGAGAGTTTGTGGATGGCCCCGCGATTGAAGAAATGATCGCCCGATGCTATGACCTCGGAGGTGCCGGCTTTGGCGTATTTGTTCAGATGATAGTACAGGAACTGTCCCGTCCTGCGGTCGTAAGCGGCCGGTACGGAACGTCCGCCGGATATCAGCAGCTTGTCCTCGGTGGCTGCCATATAGCCCTGCGGCGCCACGCCGGCAAAGGCCGGACTGCTGTGAGGCTGCATGGTGAACGTCGAGCCGCTGCCGCTGTTTTCCCAGACGATCTTGCCGGTCTCGGCGTCGATGGCATAGATGAAGGTCCCCATAAAGGGCCAGATACCGGCCGCGAAGTAAATCTTGTCCTCGTACAGGACCGGGCCGCCCCGCATGGGCCACATGCCGATCAGTCGGTCGTTGCCGAGCACTTTGTTTGTCGTGGGGCCTCCAGAAAATCTGTGGATAAGGGATCCGTCCCCGGCGTTAAGACAGTAGAGGTATCCGTCGTCCGAGGCGAAGTAGAGCTTGTCCCTATACACCACCGGCGCAAAACGCACGGGACCGTCGGAGTAAAAACGCCACTTTTCAGTCCCGGTTTCGGTATCGTAAGCTGTGACGGAGTCCGAGACCATCGAGCCGACAAAAATGGTCTTTCCGGCAACGACCGGTTCGTAGGAAGCATCGAATCGCAGCTTGTACTGGCTTTCGGGCCAGGCGGGTCTTGGCGGGGCCAGCTCACGGACCCACTGCAAATGCAATTTTGCCGGCAGTTCCTCGGGCGATGCCGCCCGGCGTCCCGCATCATACCGCCACATCGGCCAATCGTGTCCACGTGCGATGGCGGGCAAGAGCCAGCAACCAACGAGAATCAGCAAACAGAGACGTCGGTTGGCGTACTCGGCAACATTTGGGATTAGCGTCAATCTACGAATATCGTTCAGCATTGAATCTTTTCTCCTGCCGGTGATCGATAGGGGGCATTTTGGCCGAGTGCGACTTTCACTGAAGTTGTATGGAAGTCAGTCTCCCATTGCAAGTGATAGGCAACATTTGCGTCATGCTCTGATCCACATCATTTAACACCTTTGCGAAAGCCTCTGAAACTGTAAGGATACCAAAACAACGCCGAATTTTCAACAGATTTTTGCCGGAAGCTTCTTTTGGCTTGCAATCCCGGCGGCTGAAATGCTGGCAAAATCGCCCGCAAATGTTAAGATAGCCGCATAAGTCGAAAAACGGCAGGCCGAATTCTGCCGGTATTTGCTGTGTATTAAGGAGACCATTCAATGCCGAGTGAGATAACGCTCGAAGAGGTTTTGAGCAGTAACAACGAAAGCATCTATGACGTCGCCGCATGTGCGCCGGGGCCGCAGGGCGGTCTGCCTTTAACGGAGGATGCAATTATCAACAGCCCCAGCGGGGACATCTTTGGGATGAGTCATGGCGCGGGCATGGGGTGGGAACCGGCCAAATCTGCGCAGGAACAGTTTCTGTTGATTAGCACGCAGGGGGGGATTCGTGCGAGCGACGGCAAGCCTATCGCCCTCGGCTTCCACACCGGGCACTATGAGCTTGGCCTGCTGGCTGGGGCCGCTGCTCAGGAGTTGCAGCGTCTTGGTTATATGCCGTTTGCGGCGTTTTGCACCGACCCGTGCGACGGACGGACCCAGGGCACGCCCGGCATGATGGACAGCCTTGCCTACCGCAATGACGCCGCGACGATCTTTCGCCGCCTGATCCGGAGTTTGCCCAACGGAAAAGGTGTGCTCGGCGTAGCGACCTGCGACAAGGGGCTGCCGGCGATGATGATGGCTTTGGTCACCATGCACGACCTGCCGTCCGTTCTGGTGCCCGGTGGAGTTACGCTTCCGCCCGCTGAAGGCGAGGACCTGGCCATGGTCCAGTCCATGGGGGCGCGTCTTGCCCACGGCCAGGTTACAGCCGAGTACGCCAGGCAGATGGCCTGCCGTACGTGCGCCAGTGCCGGCGGCGGATGCCATTTTCTCGGAACAGCGGCAACGTCCCAGGTCGTCGCCGAAGCTCTCGGGATCAGCCTTCCCCACGCGGCGCTTGCGCCTTCGGGCCAGGCAATCTGGCTGGACATGGCACAGCGCTCGGCCAAGGCGCTGGTTAGGCTGTACGAACGCGGCCTGACTATTAAGGACATCATCACCGACTCAGCTATTCGCAACGCCATGGCTGTCTATGCGGCGTTCGGCGGTTCGACGAACCTGCTTTTACACATTCCTGCAATTGCTCACGCGGCAGGGCTGAAGCGTCCGACTATCGAGGACTGGAAGAAAGTCAACCGCCAGGTTCCGCGTCTTGTTAGCGTTTTGCCCAATGGCCCGGTGGCGCACCCTACCGTGCGTGCTTTCCTCGCAGGCGGTGTGCCGGAGGTGATGCTGCATTTGAGACGGCTCGGTCTTTTGGATTTGCACGTGTTGACGGTATCGGGCGAGAGCTTAGGCGACGTGCTCGACTGGTGGGAGGCCTCGGACCGCCGTAGCCGATTGCGCAAGCTGCTTGCCGAACAAGTCGGCGTCGATCCGGACGAGGTGATTATGAATCCTGCTCGGGCCCACGAGTGCGGTCTGACCAGTACGATAACCCTGCCGCAGGGCAATCTTGCCCCGGAAGGCTCGGTCATCAAGAGTACAGCTATCGACCCGACGCTGCTCGACGGCGACGGCGTTTATCGCAAGATCGGTCCTGCACGTGTGTTCATAGGCGAAACCAGCGCGATTAGAGCGATAAAGACCGGAGAGGTAAAGCCCGGCGATGTCGTTGTACTTATATGTGCGGGCCCGCTGGGAAGCGGGATGGAGGAAATACTGCAAATCACCGGTGCCCTGAAGTACCTTTCCTGGGGCAAGGACGTTGCCGTGATTACCGACGGCAGGTTCAGCGGCGTCAGCACCGGCGCCTGCATCGGCCACATAGCGCCGGAAGCGCTGGCGGCAGGCCCAATAGGGAAAGTAGTGGACGGGGACATCATTCAGATCATCATCGACTGCAACAACATGGAGGGGAGTGTCGATTTGATCGGAGAGGTGGACTCTCCAGAGGAGCAGCGAAGCGCCGAGTTTGGTGCGAGTGTGTTAGCCGGGCGTTCGCTGCGGCCCGACTTGGCGCCTCATCCGGAGCTTCCGGACGACACGCGTTTGTGGGCCGCCCTGCAGGAGGCCGGCGGCGGCACATCGGGCGGATGCGTGTACGACATTGACAGGATTATTGAAATGCTCAAGGCCGGCAAAGAAGCCTTGCCGAAGGAGTAGCGTGTCATTGGATTGGTAGGGTGGGGCTTGCCCCACCGCAATCTGTTTTGAAAGTTCGTTTCGGTGGGGCAAGCCCCACCCTACTTAATCAGGATCAGACTATGGTACAAAACAAGAAGAAGCTTTCCGGCGTCTTTGCACCGGTGGTCACGCCGTTCAAGTCCGACGAAGTTGCACTCGACGACTTGAGGCACAACCTCAAGAAGCTCAACGAGACCGATCTTGCCGGTTATCTTGCGCTCGGCTCGAATGGAGAATTCAGGAGCCTGACCGACAAAGAGCAGGTTCAGGTGCTGGAAGTCTTTGCCGAAGAGAAGGGCGACAAGGTGATTATGGTCGGTACCGGCTGTGAGTTCACCAGACAGACAATCGAAAAGTCCAAACTCGTGTGCGAAATGGGTTTTGATTACGCCAGCGTCCTGACTCCGAGTTATTTCCCCAAACAGATCGACGGCGCCGCTTTAAAAGGCCACTACGAGCGGATAGCCGATTCGATTGACGTTCCCGTACTACTCTACAACGCGCCCGGCTTCACGGGCGGAATGAGAATACCCGTGCAGACGGTTGTGGAACTCTCCCGCCACGGCAACATTGTCGGCATGAAGGACTCCTCGCCGGAAGGACCAGCCAAACTGCTGGCCCGGCTCGACCCCGCCGAGGACTTCCATGTTCTGGCCGGCTCGGCTAATTTCATGTACCCTTGCCTGCATCTGGGCGCCTCGGGCGGGGTGGTGTCCATTGCCAACTTCCTGCCTTGCCCGTGCTGCTATCTGTACCAGTTGTTCACGGAGGCCAGATTCGATGAAGCCAGAGAACTCCACGGCAGACTTTCCCGGCTCAACCAGGCCGTTTCAGGAGCCTGGGGCGTGGCGGGCGTCAAGGCGGCTATGGACATCGCCGGATTCAAGGGCGGTCAGCCTCGCTATCCGCTAAAGCCCGTGACGAACGAGTCTGCAAAAGATATCAGACGGAAAATTGTAAGTGAAGGTTTCATCTCCGAATAAAAGCGATGCCGAAGACAGGACCAACTGAGAACGCCGTGATTTTGGCGGTTGATATCGGGACAACCGGCATGAAGATGGGGGTGTTTCGGCTCATTGACGATGCGCTGGAACCGGTCAGCCAATTCTCACAGGAATACGATGTGAACATATACAACGACGGCTTATTCGGCGATATCGAACAGGACAAATGGAAAAGGGCGTTCGCCGCCGGGTGCAAAGCGATGGCGGACACCGTTGGGGACGTCGATGTGATATCTCTTTCCGGAACCACGCCCGGCCTGACGGCAATGGACGAGAATGGCGAGGCGCTCTATCCGGCTATCCTGATGCTTGACCAGCGCTCTCGCAAGCAGGCCCGACACATAATAGACACTGTCGGCATGAAGTCCCTCCTGGAGACGACGGCTAATATGCCGGTCGCGGGTGGATGCTCGCTGGCGAGCATTCTCTGGATTAAAGACAATTGCCCTGAAATCTTCAACAAGACTTATATGTTCGGCCACTCCAACACTTACATTGCCCGTTGGTTGACGGGCGTCTTCGCCATCGATCCGTCGTCGGCGTCGCTGACGGCCCTGTACAATACCGTGCGCAACGACTTGACCTGGAATGAGGACATCGCTGCGGCTTTTGGCATCTCGCTCAGGCAACTTCCACAAATCATCCCGGCATACGAAAGTGCCGGCCGGGTAGGCACGTCGCTTGCGCAGCAACTGGGCTTCAGGAAAGAGCCGCAGGTTTTGATCGGCGGCAACGATGCGGTACTGGCGGCCTATTCGGTGGGAATTAAAGAGCCGGGAGACATCATCAACGTAAACGGCACGTGTGAAATTACCCTTGTATGCCTTGACAAATGCTTAGCGTCACCGAATTACAACGTTCGTGCCCATGTGCTGCCGGGTCGATGGCTGACCTTGCACGTCATGAACGCCGGGGGAAAAGCGCTTGACTGGTTCAGAGAATTGTTCTGCGGCGAGTTGAGCACTGAGCAATTTTATGATGAATTCCTTCCGCAGGCGATTGAGAGCCGGCTTGACCGTGAAAGTGGTGTGACTTACGTGCCTTATCTTATGGGTTCGCGCTACAGTCTGGAGCCGCTCAAGGCGCAATTGTCCGGATTGACCCAACAAACCACACGCGAGGAAATATTAGTTGCAATTGTCAGAGGTCTGTGCGAATATCAGAAAGCGCACATGGAAGAAATTGGAAATAACGTGCCTCTTCAAGACGTTATCCACGTGACCGGCGGGGCGGCAAACTCCGCTCTTATCCGGGCAAAATCGAAGTGGATGCGGGACTGCGAATATGTCTATGACGAGCAGTCGTCGATGAAGGGGGCCGCCATGCTCGGCCGAAAGTATCTCGAAGAAGGCCGGAGAACCACAAGATAGTAACAAGACTGACAATATTTGAGATTTTCGATTGCCGATTGACCGGGCCTCAAATCGAAGATCGAAAATCGACAATCGGCAATGATTTGCTCTGGAGGTATGGCATGTCTGTGAGATTTAGAACTGCGTTGACTTTGATATTGGCCGTAATTGTGTTGCAAAGCGCCGCGGCGGGGCAAACCATGCCTGCGGCGATTCAGTGGGTTCCGCGAGATGCGGTCGTTTCGCTGGAACTGGCTCGGCCGAAGGCGTTGATCGACCTGCTTGCCGGTGAAAAAGCGATTGCTGCTATAACCGCGCTGCCGGCATACCGGCAGCAGGCATCAAATCCCAAGTTTCAGGAATTCCTCAATATCATCAACTTCATGGAGACCGCATTGGGCACGGACTGGCGCACCGCTCTGAAAAAACTTACAGGCGGAGGCATCACACTTGCCGTATGCCCGGAAGAGACGGTAGTGCTCATCATCGATGCCGAAGACGAGCACATGCTTCAACAGCTTCACGAGATGCTTCTGAGCATGGCCCGGTCCGAAGCCGAGAATCAAGGCCGGCCGGGCAGTGTGGCATCGACGCAGTACCGGGATGTTACGGCATGGACATTCGACGGAAAAGAAGCACACGCAATCATTGGCAAACGGTTTGTCATGGCTAACCGCCCGGAAGGGCTTAAAGCCGTTCTGGAGCTTCGCGCCGGCGACGGGGGTGACAGTCTGGCGACAAAACCGTCCTACATCGCTGCCAGGCGAGAAATATCCCGGCGCGACGAGAGTACCGTCGCCACCGCCTTTGCCGACCTCGGAGTCCTGATGCAAGTTCCCGACATCGCCGCAGTTCTCGATCAACCGGGGGAAAATCCCCTGGCGGCGCTGTCTTTTGCCGGGATAGCCGAAGCAATGCGCGGTTCGAGTTGGCTGGCGTTGGGACTGCGCATCGACGATGAGACGCTGGTCTGTCGGGCGTCGGTGGACGGTTCCGGCGCGCCGAGAGTAGCGAGTACAAGTCCCGCCGCCTTTGCTTTGCCGAAGGGGTCCGGCGAAGGTGCTCCACCGAACCTGTCTGTGCCGCGTCGCATTGCAGCGTTAACTCTCTACCGCGACTTGCATCAGTTCTACGCTGCAAAGGACGACCTGTTCAGCGAGCGCACATCCGACTTGATCTTCTTCGAGAACATGATGGGCATCTTCTTTAGCGGGCGCGACTTAACTAACGAGGTTCTTGCCGAGACTGAGCCTGAAGTTCGCTTTATTGTGGCCGAGCAGCAGTACGACCCGGCTATCGGCACGCCTATAGTGAAGCTGCCGGCATTTGCTATGGTGCTGAGGGTTCGCGACCCGGAGCGGTTCGACGAGGTGGTCGAGGAAGCATGGCAGAAGGCTATCGGTCTGGTCAACTTCACGCGCGGCCAGCAGGCAATGCCGGGACTGATTATTGACCGTCCCATCCACGCCCAGACCAAGCTGACCTTAGCTTACTTCTCCACCACCGAGATTGAGGACAAGACAGAACTTGATCAGCGATTCAATGTTCGTCCGACGTTGGCAATGCCGGGCGAATACCTGATCTTCAGCTCGACTGACGGTTTGGCCCGAGACCTTGTCGATGCCCTGAGCCGTGAAACTAAGCAATCGGTCAAGCCGTTAGGCGGGACCCACAGTCTGATCGAGATAGAGGGAGTCCAGTTGGCTTCGATCCTGCAAGCCAACCGCCAGACACTGGTCCGCGGGGACATGATCAAGAAGGGCAATACACAAGAACAGTCTGAAGCCGGGATCGATTTACTAATCGCCCTGGCAAGGTTTTGCAAGCACCTCAAGTTGAGTATTGGAATGCAAGAGGGTCTAACCGAGGCAAGCCTGGAAATGAAGCTGAACTTGCAGTGAGCGTTGATATATGCTAAACGTTTAGCTATTGGTTGTCTGACAACACCGAAAGGGAACGATTCATGGCTGCGCAAACTGAAAAGCCGCTGGAACCTGACTGGGCCTGGACGGCATACGAACCTAACGCAAATCGCCCTTGGAATCTCGCTCTGGCCGGGCACCTCTATCGGCGGGCAGCTTTCGGTGCAAGCTGGGACCAACTACAGCAGGCGCTCTCTGATGGGCCGCAGCGAACTATCGACACGTTGTTGATACCGGAGGCCGACACCGCAGCGTTCAATCGCGCCTACGATGAGTATGAGACTTCTGCCGGCTCGGTGGACGAGTTGCGCGCATGGTGGCTGCGGCGGATGATTCAGACTCCGCACCCGCTGCTGGAGAAGATGACGCTGTTCTGGCACAGCCATTTCGCTGCCAACGGCGCGCAGGTCAAGAACGCCCGGTTGATGCAACAGCACGTCGGGCTTCTGCGCAGTCAAGCCTTAGGTTCCTTCCGGACACTCTTAGAAAGCATTTCGCGCGATCCGGCGGTACTGATCTGGCTCGGCGCCGAAGCCAGCCGCAAAGCGCATCCGAACGAGAACTTTGCCCGGGCGCTCATGGAATCCTTCACGTTGGGCCCCGGCCACTGCACGGAAAAGGACATCCGGGAAGCCTCCAGAGCTTTCACCGGCTGGTTCGTGCTGAGGAGCAAGCTTCGCTATATCCCTCGTGAACACGACGATAACGTCAAGCAAATACTCGGCCGGGAGGGCGATTTCACGGGCGATGATGTGCTGCGAATCGTGCTCGAACAGCCGGCCACGCCGCAAACGCTGGTCCGCAAGCTGTACCGTTGGCTGATCTGCGAGACAGAAGAACCGGGCGAGATGCTGATCGCTCCGCTGGTCGAATCCTTCGCGGCAGATTACAACGTGCTGAGACTTGCCGAGACAATGCTGCGATCCAATCTGTTCTTCTCGCCGGCGGCGTATCGTCGGCGGATAAAGTGTCCGGTCGAGTTTGCCCTGGGCATCGTCAAAGGTCTGGAAGAGACGGTCTCCACAACTGAGCTTGCGAAGGATCTGGCCGACCTTGGCCAGAATCTGTACCATCCCCCGACTGTCAAAGGCTGGATCGGCGGACGCCATTGGATCAATAGCGCTACGATAGTCGGACGCCACAATCTTGCCTCGGATTTACTGCGCGGCGAGGGGCCTTACGGCGACAAACTCAAACCCTGGGAAGTCGCACGGCGGCACGGATGCTCGACGGCTGAATCCGCCCAGAAGTTCCTGACCGACCTTTTATTGCAAAGCGTTGGTGAGACGCTGCCGAAAACAGACCCGGCACGTCTCGGCGAAGACTCGGAAGCCGAGATGCGTCGTTTTATACATACGGTAGTCACACTTGCCGAGTTCCAATTAGCCTGATTTGGGAGAAAAGACCATGTCTTATACACGACGCGATTTTTTGAAAACCACTTTAGGGGCATCGGCGCTGTTGTCATTTGCACCTGCGGCGCCGAATTTCCTTGTCAGTGCGGCAAAGGCCGCCGCCCGGCGGAGCGAT
The DNA here is from genome assembly GCA_005223045.1 of Planctomycetes bacterium B3_Pla. Taxonomy (GTDB): domain Bacteria; phylum Planctomycetota; class Phycisphaerae; order Sedimentisphaerales; family Anaerobacaceae; genus SG8-4. The sequence goes on from NJBM01000017.1 coordinate 71,784, forward strand.
GGCCGCGGCACGGTTCTCGTCGTAGTCCAACTGTCAGGCGGCAACGATGGCCTCCAGACTGTCGTCCCATACGCCGACGACGAATACGCTCGGAACCGCCCCACGCTTCGCCTGCGGGCTGACGACGTGCATAAGATCAATTCGTATATGGGTTTCCATCCGCGCATGGAAGCGTTCATGCGTCTGTATAAAGAAGGACACCTGAGCATAATCCGGGGCGTAGGATACCCGAATTCGGACCGCTCTCACGAACGCGCGATGCGGATTTGGCATACCGCCGAACCCGATCGGACCAATAGCCAGACGGGTTGGCTGGGCCGGGCGGCAGATAGCGTCCAGCATAAAAACGAAACAAACACATCTGCCGTCTTTGTCGGGCCAATCGCCCAGCCTTTCGCTCTGAACGCAGAACACGCGATCATTCCTTCCATCCAATCACCTGACGTTCTGACGACCGACCCGATTCCAGGCCAATCTCAACGGAAGCGTCCGACGGAATTCTCGCATCAGGACGACCCACTGCTGCATTTTGTGCGCCAATGCACGTCAAAAGCCTACGCTGACAGCCGGCGAATCAAAGCAGTTGCCGGGACAGCCGAGTATCCTTCGTTCCGCCTTGCCGGGACTCTCCGTATGGTTGCCCAACTGATCCGGGCCGATGTCGGCATCAGGATATTCTTTACCGAACTCGGCGGCGGCGGAATCGGCGGCTTCGACAATCACGCCAACCAATTAGGCAACCACTGCGCCTTGCTGCACCACCTGTCCGAGTCGCTGGCCGCCTTTATCCATGATTTGAAGAAGGACAAACTTCTGGACAGGGTCCTGGTGATGACAATCTCGGAATTCGGCCGGACTATCAAAGAAAACGGCAGGCGCGGCACGGGACACGGCGCCGCTGCTCCGATCTTCTTAGCCGGCGGCAAGCTAAAAAGCAGTCTCGTCGGGGCGCACCCCAGCCTCACCGATCTGGACAACGGCGCCATGAAGTTCCACACCGATTTTCGCCGCGTCTATGCGACTGTGCTGGACCGATGGCTTGGTTTCGATAGCCGATCCGTGCTCGACAGGCAGTACGAACCGCTCGATATACTGAACGCTTGATCCGCCCGGCTGCCGGCTGACCATCAGATAAGTGCATCGAGATTCAGAAATATCATCAATAAGATCGTACTTAGCGGTGTCGCAGAATGAGCAAATCCTGTAGAATAACTCATCGGTCTTTGATGTTACGGCGATGATTGTTTGTTTTTCATGGTGGTAAACATTATGTTGAGCGGCGCTGCTATAGTCTATATATTCACGCTTGCTATTTTTCTTGCGTCTTTGACGGTGCATGAGTACGCCCACGGCTGGGTGGCCCTCAAGTGCGGCGACGACACAGCGGCAAGAATGGGACGTCTGACACTGAATCCTATAGCCCATATCAGCCTGTTCGGCACAATCATATTGCCGCTTCTGGTGGGTTTCGGCTGGGCAAAACCGGTACCGGTCAACTTTGCAGTCCTGAGCAAGAAACAAATCTTCATGGTGGCGGCCGCCGGCCCTGCTTCGAATTTGTTGCTTGTTCTTGTACTGACGATCTTGTTTCATCTGTTTCGTTTGAAAACTGTTCCGATATTAGCTTTTTTCGTATCGCTGGCGGTACTGTACAACATCATCTTAGCTGTCTTCAACCTGATCCCCATACCGCCGCTGGACGGTTCAAAAATGGTTTACGCCAGCTTGAAATCTCCCAAGGCAATCAATGCGTACAGACACTTCTCGCAGTTTGGAATCTTTATCCTCATAATAGGTTTTCTCTTCCTCGACGGATTTGGGAGGGTTGTATGGCCGGTAGTTGCAAGGCTTTATGCTTTGCTTGCATTGCCTTCACCTTTTTGACCGCTGATATTAGCGAGTCGGCGACTAAGATTGATAAAGCGAATAAAGAGAAGGGGCTGTTATGGCACGTTCAAAAAGAAAATCTGGCGGCACGACTGCTAACATCATCACCGCCCTGGTCTTCTTGGGCCTTCTCGGTTACGGCATTATGTTGCTTATCAAGAGCTTCGGCGAGGCGGGGCAGCAATATACCGATACCATGGTCAAAACGAAATATGACGCCATAAACGTCAAGTGCCAGATGAACCTGCGGACCATCGGGCAGAATATACAAATGTACGCCGTCAGCAACGGAAGATTTCCGCCGTCATTACAAGAACTGATCGAATGGAGCGGAAGCACTCAGTTGTTTGAATGTTCGGCTCCCGAAGGCGAGCGGTACAAGTACATCCCCGGCCAGGGCAGCAACGCGCCGTCGGGGAATATTTTGCTGTTCGAGCCTAAAGCCGTTCACGACGGGCGCTGCGGCGTATTGAGAGTGGGCGGCAAGATTGAATTGCTTACTCCCGAAGAACTCCAGCAGGCTCTCGCCCGGACAATGGCCGGTCTGAGGTGACCGGCGCATCCTATCCACAGAACACCGCCATTAGAAAACCCGCGCCGGCAACAAATACTACAGGCCCCAGCAGTCTCAGTATGATCTTTGACAGTGGCGCTTTGAAGTAGCCGGCCGAAAGCGTCAGGCACAAATGCACGGGTGTGATGAGAAATCCGCAGACCAGGCCTGAGAAAGCAAGGGTTTCGAGTCCGACTTTCGCCTGCGGCCCCGTACCGATCAGGGGGATAAGAAACGGAAAAGTGATCGCGACGGTCGCCATAGTCACGCCGGTCAGGAGTGCCACCAGCATAGGCAGGAAAAAGATGATAAGATACTTAGGCACATTCATCTCAAATAACACGGCGACGACGGAGTCAACAGCCCGGCCCGCCTCAAGATCAAGCTTGAATAACAAGGCTCCGAGGATCAAGAGCACGAAGTCCAGCTCAAGGCCTGATTTGAAAATTTGCGGCCAGCGATTCAACGATACCTTGTGCAGAGCCAGGAAGATGAAGATTGCCAGCAGCAGCCCGATTGCAGGAGGAACACCCAGGGCCGCAAAGAGTCCGGCCACCAGCGCGATGGGCCAAAAAACATGCACGAAGTTCCGGACATTGTCTGTGAATTTGCCGTTGGACCGGCTCTGCTTGTTTTTTGGCGGTATGCCCGAGAGCAGCAGAAAGATCACGCCGCCAAGAGTGCCGGACAGCATGATAGCCATATTGTGTGAAATCAGGGCGAATGCGGATATCCCGAACATGCCCTGAACGAACAACACGGCGGGATAAAGCGGCCAGACGGTTTCCCATTGGTGACGGAATAGAAAATTGATCGCCGCCTGGCGGTCCCGCTGCACGCCGATGTGGTCGCCCAGATCGCGGACCATCGGGGCCGACAGCATGATTCCACCGGGGGTGGGGAGCATTCCCATCATAAACGGGATTGCCAACAGGGCAAAACGCCTGCTTCTAAAGAGACCGTGAAGGGCCGGTACGAGACGCTGTGAAACGCCCGTCTCGGTCATTGCCGTCCCGAGGATATTCACCATGATTACCAGGGCTGTCAGCGTGACGAAAAGATACCCCGTTGTCTGGCTCAGAGGCTTGTCGTGCCACTCATGAACGACAGTCTGCCAGAATTCGCTCGGAGTCACTCCGAGAAGTATCGCCATGCTGATGGATGAAATCAGCATCGAACGTCCGAGATTGACCTTCAGATGCAGAAGGCCAATCAGAAGGGCCAACGCCAAAGCTATAGCAATCAGTGCATACATTTAAGAGTGTCTCGGTTGCCCGGCAGTCTCCTTGAAAATCCTTCCACGTGACGATAGCGAGATTAATATCCTTTTTCGGATTGACAATCTATTGTCTGCCAGGAACCAGTGCAAGAGGTTTCTTGAACGAAGCAAATTTGGAGGTCATCATCAATTCCTGATGCAAGAGACTTGACAGCAGGTCTGCTCGCTGCTCTATTGAGGAGAAAAGACACGACTATGTTGAGTGAGAACCAAATGGACAGACGCAGTTTCTTGAGAAGTTCGGCGGCCGTAGGCGCTGGAGTGGCCTTCGGCGTGGGCGCCCCGGCGGTACGTGCCGCCTCCGGCGCCGGCGGGGATCAAACGCCCGGTAAGAACATTTACTGGGGCGATATTCACAACCACAACGCGGTCGGCTATGCCAAAGGATCGTTGGAGCGAGCCTACGACATCGCGCGCAGCCATCTCGACTTTTTCTGCTTCACCGGGCACTCCCAATGGCACGACAGGCCCGAGATGCCGCAGGACAAGCACATGAAATGGGTGCGCGGTTTCAAGGTGATGAAGAATAATTGGGAGAAAGTCAAGCGGCTTGCCGACGAAAACCATCAGCCGGGCGAGTTTGTGCCGTTTATCGGTTATGAATGGCATTCCAGCTCATGCGGCGACGTCTGCATCATCTTTCCCGGCTCGGAGGCGGAGCTTGTTTACATTGAGGGCATCAGGGAATTTCAGAAATTCGCCCGCGACCGGGGCGCCATTCTGATCCCTCATCATCCCGCTTATCAGCAAGGGTGGCGCGGGCAGAACTGGAGCGTGCTGGATCCGGAAGTTTCGCCGGTAGTGGAGATATTTTCCGAACACGGCAACGCCGAGTCCGATCGCGGCCCTCACCGCTATATCCGCCACAGCATGGGCGGTCGTTATACTCAGAACACGCTGCAATGGCTTTGGAAGCAGGGCGTCAAGGTCGGAGTAGTGGCAAGCACCGATGACCATCTCGGGTATCCCGGCGCTTACGGCGAGGGGCTTGTTGCCGTTCATGCCGAGGCACTGACCCGGGAATCTATCATGGAAGCCCTAAAGGCGCGCCGGACCTATGGGGTCAGCGCCGATAGGATCGAACTGGACTTTCGCATTAACGGCCGCTGGATGGGTGAGACGGTTCCGGCAACGTCCGCTCGTAAAATTCAGGTGAAGGTCAAAGGCAAAGATGTGATCGACCGCGTCGAGGTGCTTCGCAATAACGAGGTGATTCATCGGGACCATCCTGTCGATCGAAAAATCAAGCCGACGAGTTGGGACAAGCCGGTTCTTTGCCGAGTCGAATTCGGGTGGGGCCCTTGGGGAGATCTGAACATGGCCCGCGTCTGCGACTGGCAATTCAAAACCACCGTGATTGGTGGGAAAATTGTCTCGGCCACTCCCTGCTTTCAATCGGGGCCTTTCGACGAGCAGCGGCGCAACAAAATCACCGCAGTTGACCAGAGCAGTTGTGAAGTCACTTCATATACCTCGCGTATGAAGGCGTACGAAGAAAGGGCCACCAACAGCGTAATTCTTGAGATTCAGGGATCGCCGGAGACGAAATTGGCGGTTGCACTGACTCAGCCAGCCGAGATGACCTTCACAAAGTCGCTGAAGCAACTGGCGGAATCAAGCCACGTCGAATTCACGGGGCCTTTTACCTCGGAATCTCTGCTGCTGCACCGAGTCGTCTTTGCCGAGAACTATCAGACCGAATTCGATTTAGGAGACCGGCGAACGACCAAAGAATCCGATTGGTACTACGTCCGCGTGGTCCAGAGCAACGGCAGCTTAGCCTGGTCAAGCCCGATATGGGTCGAGCCAAACGCCTGATGCTCACCGTCCGCTTCGTGCATCCTTTTCCCAGCGCTCGTGCTCGGCTATGAGGCGTTCGGCCAGTTTAGGCTTTGCAGCGCGCAAATTGGCGGTTTCCCCAATATCTGTTTCCAGGTCGAATAGTTGCCAGTCCTGGTTGGTGCTCTGTTTCTCGCGGGCGAGCTTGTACCGGCCCATTCTAATCGCGGCACTGTTTGAGCCCCAGCGCCAGTAGAGATACTTGTGGGGCGATGGAGACTCGCCCGCCAGTGCGGCCGTTGGATCTTTGCCATCGAGATAACGGTTGGTTGGCAGGTCAAGCCCCGCGGCGCGGAGAGCCATCGGCACGAAATCCATGCTTACAAGAGGCTCGCGGCAGACAGTCTCAGGCCTGATCCTTCCGGGCCATCTGACAATGCACGGCACCCGGATACCGCCTTCCCAAAGCGTCGTGCCGCCGGCTCGCAGCGGGTAGTTGGATGCGCACTCCATCCCGCGTGCCGGGATGAGAAACGCCCCGTTGTCGGAGAGCAGGATGACGATTGTTTTGTCGGTCAGCTTTGATCGGTCGAGCTTGTCGAGAACACGGCCTATGCCGTCATCCAACGCTGTGAGTACTGCCCTGTAGCGCTTGCGTTCGTCCAGCGTTTCGGGCGAGTAGCCGTAGCGTGCAAATGCTTCGTCCGGGGCCTGCCAGAGACAAGGCATGCCGGGCGGCTTGTTTTTCGGATTCGGGAAATGTGCGGCATTGAACGGGACGTAACAGAAGAACGGCCTGTCCTTGTTTCGTTCGATGAACTCACACGCTGCGTCGGCAAAGACGTATGTGCTGTAGCCCTCAGCTTTTGTCGGCTTCGTGCCGCGGTGGAGATCGTTGCGACTGTTGTAGATATACGTGTAGTAATCGCAGTTTCCGGAGATATTGCCGAAGTATTCGTCGAAGCCGCGGTCGGTCGGTCGGCTGCCGGGGGCAAAGCCGAGGTTCCATTTGCCGAAACAGCCGCTGACGTATCCGGCTTTGGCGAGATACCGGGGCAGGATGACTTCGCTGTGCCGCAGGGCGATCTGCTTATGTTCATCGATCTTCCAGAGCTGTTCGTTCAGACCGTTGCGAAGCGGATGCCTGCCGGTGAGCAAAGCGCCGCGGGAAGGCATACATGACGGTGAACCGATATAGAAATCGGTGCACCTGACTCCCTCGCGAGCGAACCGGTCGATTCGCGGCGTTTTGACAACCTTGTTGCCGTAGCAGCCCCAATCGCCGTAGCCGATGTTATCGACGAACATGAGCACGATATTGGGCTTGCCGGCCGATGTTTCGGATAAATTCCGCCGGCCGCCGACGGCAGATCCGGAGAAGGCTATCGCCGCGGCGCTATGACAGAGAGATTTCAGAAAATTACGTCTGCTCGTGTGATGAGACATTTACACATCCTTGCGCTTGTTTACGATACTACTATTCCCTGGCCATCCACATAGCCTTCAGCCAGGTATGGGAACGTGCCGTCATTTGCAGCCGAGGCGACCTTCTCACACAGCTTGTCGCGCTGCTCGTCGGACATCGGTTCGATTGTACGGGCAATCTGCGCACACGACTCAATCACCTCCAGATCCGGCATCCCGATGGTCGCCGCAGCTACCGGCAGTGTCAGAGCGTATTGCATGAGTTCCCGGGCCGTGATTCGGCCTTTGTCGATCAACCTTCCCTGGGCCATGGTCTTCATCGCCAGAAGCCCTATTCCGTGGTCCAGGGCGTAGGGAATCACGTCCTTTGCGAAGTCAACGCCGGGATACATAGGCCCCCCTTTCTTTGCACCGTGGCCCGGATTCTGAGGACACATGACGCAGTCGGGCTCAATCCGTTTCATCGCTTCGAGAATGACCTTGCTGTCCTGATGTCCGGTGACGCCGATAGCGCCGATGACACCGGCTTCTTTCCATTTTCGGTACGCCTTTAGTGCGCCATTTTTCGCGACGATTTGATCAATGTCCTGTGTCGTGGAAAGTCCATGGAAATGCAGAACATCGAGGCGGTCGGTCTTGAGGTCGCTCAGGGTCTCGTCGAGCTGCTTTTTGGCTGTCTCTGCGTCCCTCGCGGCGAGCTTGGTTGTCAGCGTAATTCGCTTTCGATAGTTGGGGACGAGAAAGCGGCCGTACCGCTGTTGACTTTCCCGCACCTCGCCCTTGGTGTAAGAGTGCCCCGTATCGAAGTAGTTGATTCCCAGCTCGATTGCGCGATGAATCATCCTTTCAGCCACATCGAGGTCCTCTTGAAGCAGGTAGCGCGATCCGCCACCGAATCCGACGATGGAAGTCATCCGCCCCGTCTTGCCCAGCGGGCGAAGCGGCATGGTCGTTGTCTGCGGCTTCGCACCTGCTGCAAGCTCAGGGTACGCACCGGCCAGAGACAGTCCGCCGGCAGTCGTTGTTAGAAATCTTCTTCGTGTGAAATCTGAGTTCATTGTCAGGTTCCTCCCTATTGTGAACGTTTTTCTGGTTCTATCAGTTCGCAGCAAGGCCGCTGTGCGCACGTATTCTACCGCCCGGGGACTAAACACGAAAGGGCAAAAAAAAACACAGATCGCAAGAATAGAAATCCTGAGCATATTCACAACATCTCGGGCATTTGTCACCCGGCATCCGGGCAAAATTCGGAAATTTTCTCGTGGAATTCGGGGACGAACCGGGTAAATTGGGAAGCACAAGAATGTAGAAGGCACCTGCAACGTCGTGATGGCGAATGCTCTTGTCGGGAAATAGGAAGGACTCTGGATGAAGCCGACTTTGTTAGTTCTTGCCGCAGGTTTGGGGACTCGCTACGGCGGGCTCAAGCAGATCGACGCCGTGGGTCCGCACGGCCAGACGATCATCGACTATTCCATCTACGATGCCATGAATGCCGGCTTCGGCAGAATGGTCTTTGTTATCAGGCACTATTTTGAAGATGCCTTCAAAGAGAAGGTCAGCGGCAAGTTTGACAGTTTTGTGGAAACTGCTTATGCGTACCAGGAACTGGATGCCTGCCTTGACGGGTTTGAATTGTCGGAAGATCGCGAGAAGCCCTGGGGCACCGGCCATGCGATACTTGTCTGCAAAGACGTGATTGACGAACCTTTCGCCGTCATCAATGCCGACGACTACTACGGGCCAAATTCGTTTAAGACAATAGCCGGATTTATCGCTGAAAAAGATGCCTCGTGCGATGATTACGCAATGGTCGGCTATACCCTCAGAAATACTCTGAGTGAATACGGAGCCGTATCGCGGGGCGTCTGTGAGTGCGATGGGCAAATGTTCCTGGAGGAGATCGTGGAACGAAGGGAAATCGAAAAGACGGCAAACGGCGCCCGCTATCCTGGCGGCGATGGAACGGAGCATCGTCTTACCGGCAGTGAAATCGTCTCGATGAATCTATGGGGATTCCAGCCGTCCGTCTTCGACCATTTCCAGTCGCATTTTGGGCGATTTCTCAGAAACCACGGCGATCAAGATAATTCTGAACTGCTCATACCATCCGTCGTTGACGGCCTGATAAACAGCGGAAAGGCAACGGTAAGAGTCTTGCGCACGGATGATCGATGGTTTGGCATTACATATCGTCAAGACAGGCCAATCGCGCAAAGGTGCATTCGCAAATTAATGGATCAGGGAGTATATCCGGAAAGGCTCTGGAGACAGCGATGAAAGATGACGTCAGGTCGGCCTCGAAACATTTTCGGGTAAGCGGCGAACTGGTGGACATATTACCTGTCGCTCGCGGCCATATTAACGACACATACGTTTTAAACTGCCGGAAGAACGGTAATGTTGTCCGGTATGTGCTCCAGCGAATAAACCACGCCGTATTCAAAGATCCTCCCTCGATGATGGCAAACATTATTCGCGTTACCGAGCACATCGGCGGTAAAATGCAGGGAGTTGATCCGGAGTTGGCCTCTCGCCAGTTGACTGTCGTTAATGCCGGCGACGGCACAGGCTATTACCGGGACCACGAAGGAAACTTCTGGAGGGCATACAATTTCATAGAAAATGCCGTCACATACGATACTCTGGAGTCTACTGATTTGGCCTACGAGGCGGCGCGGATGTTTGGCTGGTTCCAAAGAATGTTGATCGACCTTCCGGGGCCGGCCTTAAACGAAACTATACCGGATTTTCACAACACGCCCAGGCGTTTTGAGGTATTTCAAGAGGTCCTGAAGGCCGACACCCTCAACCGCGCCAAAAACTCAAAATCTGAAATTGACTTTCTTTTTGAAAATGCAGGCATGTGTGATGTCTTGCTGGATTTGGTCGAGAGAGGAGATATCCCTCAGCGCATTGCGCACAACGATACGAAAATCAACAACGTTATGCTGGACGAGACCACGAGCAAGGGAGTTTGCGTGGTCGATCTGGATACGGTCATGCCGGGCCTGTCGGTCTACGATTTCGGAGACATGATGCGAACGGCAACGTGCCTTGCCCGAGAGGATGAGCGGGATTTGTCGAAAGTAACGGCGGACATAAATATGTTCGAAGCTTTGGTGCGCGGGTTTGCAAAGGAGACCAGCCAGTTTCTGAGACGTACTGAGAAAGAGAGCCTGGTCTTTGCCGGCGAGCTCATCACCTTCGAACAGTTCATTAGATTTCTCACTGATTACCTGGCGGGGGATGTTTACTATAAGACATCTCGCGAGGGGCATAATCTGGATCGTAGTCGCACACAGATGAAACTCGTTGAGTCTATTGTCGAGCAGCAAGAGATTATGAGCAAATTGGTCGAAAAAGTCTTTTTGGAGAATTGAGGAGTCTCGATATGAAAGCGATGCAAGGATCAATACGAAAACAAAGGGAACCAACTGGTCGGATAGGTGAGGCGTGCAGCCGATTGAAGCGGGTTTGGCCGCAGCTATCCTATTGCTGTCCCGGAAGATTGCGCGGCCACACCTGAACGAGTTTGCGAAGGATAACTCTGCTCCACCGGAAACTACGCAACTGCGCCAGCAGAATAACTGCCATTGCCAGTGCCCAATAGCCGGTGAAACGCAGATACAGAAGCACTGTGTCAAGCATACCGCCGGCATCGGCTCTGCACCACTTAGCCAGCTCAGGTGCAGTATATATTGCTCCCGGGACTATCGAGCCCAAAATAGTTTGCCAGGGCAGCAACAGCACGAGCGTGATTAGCGAAAGATAAAACGCTTGAGAAATATGGTTCTGACCTCCGAGCCTGCCTCCGAGCGAGACGGTCAGACCGCAGTACAGCGTCAGAGCGTAAAGCACAGAAGCGAATACGAGTACCGCGTTTGCAGCGCGCACGACCAAACTTACGCGCCCGAATGTTATGTCAAGGACATACAGGCCCAGGTTCAATCTTGCCTTCGCCGGCGCTTCTGACGAAGATCGATTTGGCCCGATCAGGGCGGCGGCTTTAACAATCTCGCCGTTGGGTTTGTCGCGCGAGCCCGTGGCAATAGACGCTCCGCGGTCAACGGTGCTGTCAATTTCGACGTAGCCGGTTTTTACGAGCCAAAATGATCCTTGAAGCAGCAGAAGGCACAGCATCACTATGACAAACAACAGATTCTTCCATCTGCGAAACATCTGGGCAACTTCGATACAGTCTGTTGCGAGAGCCGGGCCTCTCGTGGCAAAAAAATCCTCTTCCATCGTCAACTCTCCCGCTTTTTGCTGTGATCCGACATCGCCGGATATCACTCCCTTGGTCAATAAGAGTGTCAATGAACCGGCGGCGACAATGGGGATAATCCACGAAATCGGTGGACCTCCCGTCATCTGGGGAAGTGTCACCTGGCCGTAGTCAAGGAGTTTTTCGAGAGGAACGGCAATCGGGCGGTAAATCAGCACATACAAATGGGCGCCGCACAACATTCCAATAATTGTGCTTAGAGCGTCAATTCGCCCGGAGGCGGCGGATGCCAGGGCGCTGCCGGGGCCAAAGCCGGTAAGCCCGAGACCTATTCCGAAAAGCGCTCCGCCAATTAGCAGTGAAACAACAGCGGCAGGCTTTATGTTCAGGTTCGCGGCCCCCGCCAATCCCAAAATCCATGCACCGAGCATTCCAACGAGCACAAAAACGGCGACCGTGCGCATTGCGTGTAAGTCTTTTAGTCTGAGTGCGGCAATGATCTTGTCGGGATCTGTCAGTCCGGCAAGGACCAGCGAAGCCCCGAAAATCGCACCCATAATAAGACCCACAATGGGAGTTGACATGTCACTGTCCCCGGCTGTTTATACCTGGCGTTTTAGGATAAATAAGGTACGCGACAAGCATACCGAAACCGACCATCGTAATCGTAAACGGAACTGCCGATAATGATAGCTGGGCCCAACCGCTGATAAAATGTTCACTTGCGCCGCCGCGGGCCAGCCCGGCGCCAAGAAGCATGAGGACTCCCCCTGCGAACCCGGCTATCAAACGAAGCCCTACGGGGGTGTTATGGTTTCGCCGCCACCAGGAAGCCGTGGTCCTGACCTTCCACGTTCGCAGATGCAGGGCGGTAAGAGAAGCTCCGATGACAATGCCGATGCAGAACCACCATCCGTAGCCGAACGTCGTATGCTCTTCGTCGCCGATGAGCGGATGACTCTCGGCGTATTCCGGCGCGAGCTGCTCGAGCGCCTTGGCGTCGGCAACGACGAACTCGTTGAAAACTTCAAGCGGTCCCACTAAGCTGATGGCCAGGACCTGGACGAGCCCTAATAAAATACCGGCAGCCCACCACGGCAAAGGATGTGTCTGAGTATCGAGTTTGTTCATCATCGGCACTTTTTCATTTTAGCCTGAAAAAAGCTCTACCATCGGCACTTAATCCAGCACGCCCTTGCCAGGGCGGACATTCCGACAACCATGTCTCAGGTGGAAAAAGCTGGATGAGAGATAGTAACAACATTCCCACCGCTCCTCCGTGAAGTCCGACAGTAGCAGGATTGTACCGGATCAGCTCGAAAATGTCAACCAAAAAACTCCTCAAGCACTTGGGGCCCGGATTTGGCCGCTGAATTCCCGCAGATTGGAACGTGCGGCAGTGGAATCAATGGGTCAGCGGGACCGGGTAGTCCTGCACCTCCTCGTGCACCCTTCTAATCACGTGCGTCCTTGAAGAGCGAACATTTTCTTGCGGTAATACTCAATGATCGCCTCGCGATGGCTAAGATCGCGGGACGGAACATTTGGCTGGTCTATCTGAGGCGCATTGTGATCCTGATAACCCTGCGGTTTCGGGTCCTTACAGCGCCACGCTGAAAGAGCGACTTCCATCTTTCTCACCCGGTCATGGTAGTTCGGCTGGTTGTACAGATTGTCCGCCTCTGACGGGTCATTACGCATATCGAAAAAGAGATTCTCATTGCGCGGACCGGCAAGGATAAGTTTATAATCTCGAGAACGAGCCATTACCTGCCGTCCTCCGCTCGACTCGGCGAAGATAAGGTCATGCCCGTTACCGTCACGTTGCAGAGCATATCCGTGCATGTCCGGCCCTGCCGCACAGCCTGCCGCTCGGCACAAGGTCGGAGCAAGATCGATATTGTTGACCATCTGCTGTGAAACCGTACCGGCACGCTTGTTTGAGGGCCATTTGATTATGAGCGGCACCTTGACCACAGGATCGTACATGTAGTTGCCCTTGAGCAGCATGTGGTGGAAGCCCATGAAGTCGCCGTGGTCGGCGGTAAAGATAATCAACGTGTCCTTGTAGAGTCCCTTCTGTTTCAACAATTCAATCATCCGCCCCACGTTGTGGTCGATTTGGGAGATGGTCGCGTAGTAGTACGCCATAATCTGCTTCAGCACAGGTGCGGTCAGCTTGTCATTTGGGAAATAGCCGCGACTGAGCTTGAAATCCCGATCCAGGCATTGCTCTGTCCAGCCCGGCAGGATCGAGAGTTTCTCCGGGTCATACATCTTGTCCCACGGTTCGGGCGGATCGAACGGGTGGTGAGGCTTTATGAAACCCGCCATCAGGAGTTGCCCGCCTTCATCGTTCCATGACCGGAGTGTTTTCATGGCGTGCTCAGCAATCCATGTGGTGGAATGGTGCTCTTCCGGCAGGTTGGAGACAAGGGCGCCGCATGTATCCCAGTATTTCTTTGGCGCATACTTGCGATACTCGCGCGTCAACTGGTCTTCAATGTCATTACGATCCACGAACCCGAGGCGCATGAGGTAGCGATGATAGTCATCATCCCATCGTCCGGGACCGTCCTGCTCGGCCAGCACCAGCTCATCGAAACCAACGTCAAGATATGTGGGCGTAAAGTGCATCTTGCCGACGGCTTTCGTGCGATACCCGGCCGCTCTTAAGATTCTTGGGAAAGTCTGGATGTTGGGAGCCAGCGTGTCGCGATTTGTCCATCCGCGATGATCGTGGACGTATTGGCCGCAAAGCAGCGAGTACCGCGAAGGTGTGCACACCGGAAAGGGACAAAAACTGTTGTCATAGCGGACCCCATCGGCGGCAAGTTGGTCAATGTGAGGAGTCTTGATGTCCGCATTGCCGTAAGCGCCAAGGCACTCTATGCGATGTTCGTCCACGTGTATGATCAGAATGTTCGGGCGCTTTGCCCGAGGCTGGCCTGCACGCGATATCGTTGGTATTATCTGTGACGTGGCGGCCAGACCTGCTGTCTTGAGCAAATCGCGGCGGTTGAAAATGTTGTTCATTGCTACAATCCTCTCTATATCCAGTGAACTATGGAAACTTGCTGCAATCATTATACAACAAACACCGGGCCGGCTCTACCAGTTTTGTAAATCGGCCGGCAGAAGCTTGAACCGGGATCAATACCGGTGTAGTATGTGAGGCATCTTTTTTCGACTTGATGACGTTGTTTTTCTAAGAGGAGCTTGAAATGACATTTCGCGGTATTCTGTTTCTGGGCTTATCACTCCTGGTTTTTAATGTCGGAAATGTGGATCATGCGTGCGTCCGGGGTGCTGTACAGGACAAAGGCGTCTATTTGATAGTACGCGGAGATGATATCGGATCCAGCCATGCCGCCAACGTGGCGTGTATCCGATCTTACACCGAAGGTATCATGACGAGCGTGGAAATCATGGCGCCCTGTGGATGGTTTCCTGAAGCGGTCAAAATGCTCAACGAAAATCCGGGGCTGGATGTCGGTGTGCACGTGGTCCTGACCAGCGAATGGGAGGGCATAAAGTGGCGACCGTTGACGCACGCCCCCAGCCTGACGGACGCCGACGGCTATTTCTATCCTACGATCTGGCGGCGCAAGGGTATGCCGTCAGGCACGGCTTTGCGAGAAGCGAACTGGAAAATCGAAGAAATTGAGAAGGAAATGCGCGCCCAGATTGAGCTGGCCCTCCGAAAAATACCGCACGTGAGTCATCTGACCTGTCACATGGGCTGTTCCGGCTGGGACCCCAAAGTCAAAGAACTCTGGACGAAACTGGCAAAAGAATACAATCTCGACATTTCGACCTCCGAATACAAGGTACAGAGGTTTCCCGGATTTGGAGGTGCAAAAACCAAAGAGGAGCGAATCAAGAAATTCATAGAGTCGCTCGAACGATTGAAGCCGGGCATCCACCTCTTCGTCGAGCATCCCGGACTTGATACAGCGGAGATGCGCGCCATCGGTCACAAAGGGTATTACGGCGTGGCAAAAGATCGTGATGGGGTGACAGAGGTATTTGTGAGTGCCGAGATTAAAAGTGCGGTAAAGAAATTGGGCATCAAGCTCATCAGCTACGCAGATCTAAAGAAAATGAGCAAACAATAGTCAGCCTATGATTTGAGGAGAATGTTCCATGCAGACGAACCGTTTAACTTTAGTAGTATTTCTGCTTTCCGCTGTTTGCACAAGGGCCGCAGTCACGGGCGCCGAAGCGCCGACATACGCCGAGCGGTTGGGATGGCCCAAGGGTACAAAAGCCGTGATCTTCCACGTGGACGATGCAGGCATGTCCCACAATTCCAATATGGGGGCAATCAAAGCTGTCGAAGACGGTGTCGCCACCTCGCTGAGCATTATGATGCCGTGTTCATGGGTGCCGGAGATGGCTGCTCATGTGAAGGCGCATCCGCAGGTTGATGCCGGCATTCATCTGACGCTCACAGCGGAGTGGAAGAACTATCGCTGGGGCCCTGTCGTCGGCAAACCGGCTGTGCCCGGGCTTGTAGATGCGGACGGCTACTTATGGCACAATGTTGCCGACGTTGTCGCGCACGCCACCGCCGACGAGGTCGAAACCGAGATTCGCGCCCAGATCGACAAGGCCCTGGCTATGGGGATAAAACCCACGCATCTGGACGCCCACATGGGGACGTGCTTCCGGCCGGAATTCATCGAACGCTACGTAAAGGTCGGAATCGAAAAACAAATACCGATCCTCATGATGGGAGGGCACATGCAGTATATCGGCGCCGAAGCCGGACCTCTCAGGCCGCTGGTGCAGTCTATTGCCCAGAGGGTATGGGACGCCGGTCTTCCGGTCATCGACGATCTCGTGACCCAGCCGACCAGGGCAAAAGACTACGGGCAGAGAAAAACCGAGCTACTCGAATTGCTGCGCGACATTCAACCCGGCATCACGGAGATAATTGTTCACTGCACCGTACAGACGGAGGTTTTCTCGCACATTTCCGGCTCAGGCCCGACCCGCGAGGCCGAACTGCGCCTCCTGACCGACAAAAGCATCAAGACATTCATCGAGAGCGAAGGAATCGTCCTGACAACCTGGCGCGAATTAAAAAAACGCCGAGACCGTGTGCAAAACTAAAAGAAGCCAACGTTCGCAAGACCGCAAAGGGCCGGCAACTCCGCAGTCTGCCAGCCCTTCAGATTCTTCTTCCAGAAAGCACTCACTACGGCTTCACCGCCCGGTTGTAAACGCGGACGTCGTCGATCATGCCGGAGAAGTAGGTTCCGGGCGCCATAGCTTTGCCGGTGCCGATGTACAGGCCGTTTGCTGCGTTTGCCAGGCTATCTTGCGCGCCCTCAGCCACTGCGACGCCATCAACGTAGAGCGTCCTGTACAAGCCATCCCAGACGAAACCTATCCGGCGCCAGTTTCCATCGGCAATGACTGCCTGTGACTGCAAAGGGGCAGCCCCACGACCTGCCTTTGTGAGTTCTGTCATCAAATGACCGGTCACTGGGTCGAGAGACAGCCAGTCCGGCCCGTTTGACTCGGAGATGATCGTTTGCCCCGGCGCGCCGCCCTGGATCCAGGCGAAGACACTGAACGGACCGACTGCCGGATTCAAAGGCAGACCGGCGATGATGGCATCGTCCACTCCGTCCAACTGAATCGCACCGTTCACCTGCCCGCCGGCAGGCTGCCAAACAGGGCCGCCAAAGACATATCCTAAGTTGTCACCGGCGCTGTCGTGGGCGATATCGCCTTCTGTCTCGTCCAATGCCCAGTGTGCTACCAACGTAGGATCGTCTAATTCTTCCAATAGATACTCAGAAAGTGAGATCAGGTCCTGGACATCGACGAAGTTGTCTCCGAAAGGCAATGGGGCAATATCATACAGTGCGTTGTCTGTGTGCCAGTGGTCCACCATGATGGACACGTCCCTGGAATCGACAATTCCGTCGCCGTTAAAGTCAGGTGATGAAACGGTGAGTCCGGTGTCATACTCCCACACGGTTGAGAGAGACTGGCTGTAGGGATAAGACGCTGACGTTCCACCTATGACGTAGATCTTCCCGCCCACTACGCTTGTAGACAGTCCGCCCATTCTGACCGGCATATCGTCTAGTGCTGTCCACGTATCCGTCGCTGACTCATACTGGGTCAATGTGGAAATAGGGTTGCCACCCCTACTGGTGTTTCCGCCGAAGGCATAGATTTTCTCATCCACCACACTGGTGGACATCCAGTTTCTTGGGGTAGGCATATCCGCTTTCTTCGTCCACGTGTCTGTTACCGGATCATACTCTTCTACGGTCGGAAAGGCTGGGAATACGCTTGGTGATTGCCCGCCGACGGCGTATATCTTCCCATTAACGACACTGCTGGATAATATTTTTCTCGCGGTTGGCATGTCAGATTTCTTTGTCCAGGTGTCCGTAGCCGGATCATACTCCTCCACGGTTGCCACCATAGCTCCACTGGGGCCACCTCCGATGGCGTAGATTTTCCCATCCACCGCACTGGCGGCTAGCCAGATCCTTCCTGTTGGCATGTCAGCTTTCTCTGTCCAGGTATCCGTCGCCGGATCATATTCTTCTACCTTGTTTCGGAGACCGCCGCTACCACCTCCGATGGCATAGATTTTCCCATTGACCGCACTGGTAGCTAAACCACCTCTCGGTGTTGGCATATCAGCCTTCTGAGTCCATGTGTCAGTCACTGGATCATATACTTCTACAGTAGCAAGGTCAGTTCCTCTGTAGGCGGTTACTCCGCCAATGGCGTATATCTTTCCATCAACTACACTGGTCGAAGGGCCAGATCTTGCCGTTGGCATATCGGCCTTCTGCGTCCAGGTGGCTGCTCTGGCACTCCCGGCACCGGTGAGCACAATAGCGGTCACCAATCCAACTACAACGAATGTGATTCTTATCTTCTTTGGACTATTGTTTGTCTTCATTTTTCTTACTCCTCAAAATTGATCTTCCTTCTCAAGCTCTATTGGCGTCCAATCTCGTTCATCTGCCCGATGGCGGGCGTCGAGAGCAGCCCCTCACCCCGTCCCGACAGCTATCTATCGGGACGGGATAAAGGGACATCATGTGTAAGAGTCTTCTATTTGTACACCTTCACCACCTCGGTCTCGACTAAAGTGGGATCGGCACCCTCGGCAGTAAGCTCTAAATAGTGTGTATTAATAGCGTAGATGCAGTTGCCATATCCCGTGATAGTGGTCGGGATCGAAAAATCGTCACTCACTATATTCTTAATGAACGTGCCCTGGGTAAGGTCATCCGATAGCTGAACCACCGCGATCTTTTGAGCGAAATTCCGCATGATATAAAGTGTTCGCCCATCCATAAAGAGTCCATCGCCATTTTGGAAGAGTTGTTCTTCTCCCTGTACGTTTACCGGAGTTGCGGCTCCACTTTCGGTATCCACCAGGTAAAGAACGCCTGTGGAAATGTTGACTATCACCAGTTCTTTGCCGTCGAAATCTCCTGCAAGACCATTGGCATTGTACTTGGCAGGATTCATCTCGAAGCCTGTCATTTCGATCTTTTCCACGGTCGATGAAAAGACTTTCCCGTTATCTTCAAGCGGTATCTTGTACAGAGTCGTGCTAATAGAATCCGTACAATACACGGCCCTCTCCGTGACCAACACGTCGTTTATTACCATGTCGTCACCGAAAATGATTTCTCCCAACAATCGTCCGCTGGTGGCGGCGTAAACGTTAACTCCCCGTTCCCGATTAGGATTGCCGAAGCCTGTTGCCGCATAAAGATAATCCGTACGCTCATCGTAGGACAAACCAGCGATCGGTTTTCCAGTCGGCTGTACGAGGATCTGACCTTCTCCGGTAACCAGATTCCCCTTGTAAATAGCTCCCGCGTTGGTGTGATTGCCTGAAAACGCCAGGGTGCCAACGAAAAAGTCCTGATCCTTGCCCAGTTCTATTCCCTCCGGTTCAAAACCAACAGGAATCGGAATGAGATCCGGCCAAATGACTCGACTGGTTTGGTCAATCTCATGGGCAGATGTGGTTGTGCCAAGAGTGGCTGTGAGTATGATCGCTGCGGTAAGCAGCACGGCACTGCAATGTAAATGATTTGTGATTGTGTTTCTCATGATTCGGTTCTCCATTCTCCATTATTGTTTTGTTTCTTGGTTTGCGGTATCATTGAAGGAGCCTTGACTCGGGCGCGCAAACCACTCGCCTGGGTTGGGCTGGGCCGGTGAGTTATTTGCATAGTGGTGCGACACTCACCGGCTGCTTTTTTGAACTACAACTTGTTTGAAGTTCTGCTTATGCGGGTTACTGATCCTTATGGCGCCACCTCCTTTCTGTTCGGCGTTGCTCGGCCTCGATGGCGTTGATCCTCTCCAATGAAGGCGCTCGCCAGAAATGGGCGATTCCCCCGTTGTCGGCAGCGCAGATCGTATTGCCGTCCGGAGAAAATTGAACCGTTACTACAACGGTCGAGCTTGTGCCGAATCGTGCGATTTCCTGCCGGGTCGAGACGTCCCATAACATAAGCGTCCCTTTGCCGGTGCTTCCCGTAACCAAACGCCGGCCATCCGGCGAAAAGGAAACACTATGAGAGATTCTGGGTCCGCGCAACCGATCTACGAACTGGCGGGTTTGCCAGTCCCATAGGAAGGTGAAATCGCTCGAGCAAGCCACGGCCAGCAGTGGTTCGGTCGGCGAAACAGCGATGCCACCCTTCCTTCTTGTGTTGAAGAGAATCCTTGTTTGTTCCTTTGACTGCGCCAGATCCCACCAAACAATATTCTCCTCGCTCGGGCACAGAAGAATATCCGAATCCGGTGGCAGCGCAAAGCGGCGTTCAATGTATCTCTCGATATGAAGTCCGCTGTCCACCCTCGATCTCAATTGCCAGGTATCGACATTCCACTGGGAGATTTTGTTGCCAGACTCCAGGGCGACCAAATACGTGCCGTCGGCCGAAAATCCCACCGGAAGAAGCGGTCCCGGTGGAGCGTTTTGGTGAGCGACGACTTGAAGATTTCCCGCGTCCAACACCCACAACTCCCCCGACCCGGTTCCCGCGATCAAATGGTCTCCATCCGCAGACAGGATGATGGAACTGTTACCCCCGAGTTCTGGAGATAACGAATGCTGTTTCTTGAATGTCTCCGCGTCCCAGATGCTGAGCGATCCATTTCTGTTGATCGTGTAGAATGACCGGCTGTCTGCTGAGAAAACCACTTGTCGAACATTCTTTTCGGCCAACAGGTGTTCTCGAAACTCCGGCAGCGGCGCATTTAGGTCCCATTCAAGAATCTGTTTATCTCTGCCTGCGCTAACCGCTCGGGACTCGTCGGATGTCAGCGAGACAGTGAACACCTCTGATTGATGCCCTTTTAATACTCTTGTAGTGGCCCGACTATTCATGTCCCAAACACGAATGGTGTTGTCGCCGCTGGAGCTTACCAACCGTTCACCGTTCGCCGAAAACGTTAACGACGTTACCCAATCGCCGTGACCCGTCAGTGGCGGTTCTTGCTTCCATGAAGCGGTATTCAGTACTCTAATCTCGCTATTCACATTTCCGGAGCCCATCGCCACATAACGCGAATCGGGAGATATTGCTAAGGGAGTCCCTTCGACTGGAGCGGGCTCCTTATGCTCGATATCACCGGTGGCAACATCGACGATATTCAGCTCGCTGTTTCCGATTATGGCCAGCCGACGGCCGTCTGGAAAAAAGGCAACACTATCATGCCAACCTGCCTTAGGACTTGGAATGGGCCATTTATGGATGATTTTCCTTTGGCGCCAATTCCAAAGGACGGCTGCGGAAGGCCCAATCGTGGCAAGCGTTTCGTCGTCGGGCGAAAATGACAAAGAACGAATCCATGTCTCTGACGGGATCACGGTTTCCAAATCCCAGGTGGAAGTCTCGTAAATGTGGACTGCGTTTGCTTCATTCAAACCACCACGATGTAGAGCCAGATGTTTGCCTGAATTCGAAAAGACAACTCCACGTCGTGATCCCAAGGGAAGGTGAACGTGCTTCAACTCCTCCCTTGTCTGGAAACTCCACAGTCGCCTAATCCGACCCCCATCCCAAGACTGCGGATAGTATTCGCTGGATACCAGGTATCGTTGATCGGGGCTGATTCGCACTGCAGCGACTTCAGCCATTTCTTCCGGAGTATCCCAGATGTGAACCGCGTCACTTTGGGACTGCGCCCAGGCGTATCGCCATTCCCAGCCGCGGAAGTCCGGTCCTCCAGGTTCTGGAACGTGTTGACTCACAATGTCCTGCACCCGGCCGAACAGGTTTTCCTCCAAAGCGCGAAACGCCACGGACATGTCGGAATTATACGCGCGCCTCAAGGCTTTGATTTCGCTTTCCCTGGCGTTGACCTCGCTTTCCGTGGCCCTGCGTTCTTCTTGTACCGCTCTTTCGCGGGCGACATTCGCTATCCATGCCTGCCACACGCTGATCCCCGTACCTAACAATAAAGCGATGACAACTGCGGCGGCCGCCGTGTAAACAACCTTGTTGCGACGCCAGGCTTTCTGGAGTTGATAGACCACGGTAGGTGGACGGGCAATGACCGGTTCGTTGCTCAGATGCCTTACGACGTCCAGGGCCAGACCGTTGGCCGTCTCATAGCGGCGCGTCCGGTCTTTCTCGATGCACTTCATCACGATCCAGTCCAGGTCGCCGCGCAGCAGAGAGATCAACCTGGGTGAGTCTGTCGCATGACGTGCTGCCGTCGTGGATTGCTCGTCCATTTGAAGCGTTGCGAATTTTGTGCTTGGCTTGGGCGGCTCCTGTTCCCGGATGATCTTGCGCATCTGATCGATGCCCGACTGCATCAACTCCTTTGCATCAAATGGCGTTCTGCCCGTCAGAAGTTCGTAGAGCAACACTCCGAGGCTGTAGACATCCGAGCGGGTGTCGATGTCCAGGCCGCTCATCTCCGCCTGTTCGGGACTCATGTACGCAGGCGTGCCGATGAACTGATTGTGCTGGGTGTAGATTGTCATCTCCGTCAATTCCTGTTGCGTCGCCTTGGCTATTCCAAAATCAATGATTCTGGGTACTGGAACGCCATCATGCAAGGTGATCAGGATGTTGGAGGGTTTGATGTCCCGGTGGATAATCCCCTTCTGGTGAGCGTGCTGAATGGCATGACAAACCTTGATAAACAGACCGAGACGATCCTGGACGGAGAGCTTCACTTGATCACAATACTCGATGATAGGAATCCCTCTGACCAGTTCCATGACGAAATAGGGCCGACCGGTCTCGGTGGCCCCGGCGTCGAAGACTTTAGCGATATTGGGATGATCCATCATGGCCAATGCCTGGCGCTCGGCCTCGAAGCGGGCGACAACCTGTCTGGTGTCCATCCCTAATTTGATGATCTTAAGAGCAACCCGCCTTTTCACAGGTTTCTTCTGTTCGGCCGCCCAGACCGCACCAAAACCCCCTTCGCCGAGTTTTTCGAGCAGTTTATATCGACTAATGACCGTGCCGTACTTTTCGGTGGGGGCTGGGTCTTCCAGCGTAACTTCCGTCTCCAGCGCCGGCGCCTCCATGAAATCCCCCGCCTGCCCGTGGGCTTTCAGCAGCTCCTCGACTTCCATCCGCAGGTCGGCATCTTCGCCGCAGGCCCCGTCAAGGTACGCTCCGCGCTCGGCGGCAGTCGCTTTTTCAAGCGCCTCGGCAAAAACCAGCTTAACATTTTTGGATTCATCGTTCACAGCGTTGCTCCATTTCGGTCTTCTCTATCCTGCAATGCGACGTCTGCGCAAAAAACGCGACAGAAAAAAACTAAAAACATGAAAAAATTTGCCGAAACCACCCCAACTTTTCCCCGCGTGTTCTACTGACCTGTTTGCGTTTGTCCCTTTGTGATCTCCCGATGGAGCCAGGCCCGTGCGTAAGCCCAATATCTGTCAGCCGTTCGGCGGGATATGCCGAGAATCTTCGCTATCTGATCGAGGTTCAGCCCTGCAAAGTAGCGCATCTTCACCAGGTCGGCAACAACCTGGTCCTCCCGCCCCAGTTTTGTCAACGCCTCATCGACGGCAATCACGTCGTCCGAAGGCCCTTCGATAGCCAGGGTCGCATCGTCCAGGTCGATTTTCCGCCGATCCCCTCCGTGCTTCATGCGCTGTTTGTGCCGTGCCCGCTCGATCAGGATTCGCCGCATCGCCTCGGCCGCGGCGGCAAAGAAATGAGCACGGCCCTGCCAGCTTTGGTTCTCGGTGTCAACCAATCTGATATAGGCTTCATGGACGAGTGCCGTTGCCTGGAGCGTTTGCCCGGCCGGCTCTTGCGAGAGCCTCACCGCGGCAAGCCTGCGCAGCTCCTGATAGACCGCCATGAGCAGCTCATCCGCAGCCCGGACATCTCCCTGCTCGACCGAGTTCAAAATACGGGTGACATCCGTCATGTTGGTTGACATCGCCAAATCCTTGCAAATTCCTGCAATCCTCGAAGGGCGCCAAGAAGAATTCGAGGCCTTCCGGAAAAAAAGCTGCTACAGCAAGATAGAACCATAAGGTGCAAAAAACAAGCAAGAAACGCATCTCTGGGCATAATATTTGACAGGAAAGGCTCTGTCGATTCCGGCGCAGAGCCTGGCTTGCAGAGGGGAGTTGTATTCTGCCGCCGATTCGGTTATAATGATGGCCGATTGAGCCGACGCCGGGGGCGCGTAAGGTTGAGAGTAGTAAAGGTCGGCTTCGGACAAAAAGATTTTGAATGAGACGGGGAAGGAGACAAACCTGCTATGCGTCGAGAAAAAGGCTTTACGTTAATAGAACTTTTGGTGGTGATCGCCATTATCGCGATTCTGCTGGCGATATTGTTGCCGGCACTGCATCGCGTACGTGAACAGGGCAGGCGCGTGGTTTGCCTAAGTAATCTTAAGCAGTTGTCATTAGCGTGGATGATGTACGCGGATGAAAACGATGACGTGCTTGTCAACGGCGCAATAGGCTATAGCAATGCTCAAACGGGCTGGGGCCAGCACAAAGGTGAGATCGCGTGGGTTGATGGACTCGCCTCTGAAGAAGAGGCGCAGGAAGCCGAGATCATGGAAGGGGCCTTGTGGCCTTACGTTAAGGATCTCGATCTCTACAGGTGCCCGACGGGGCTGCCGGGAGAGGCGCTGACTTATGCTATCATGTTCTCAATGAACGCTGTCGAGCATACCTGGGTCCAGGGAGTGCGCGGCACACACATCAAGAGAAAAAGCGAAATCTATAATCCGGCGCCCGCCCTAAGACTCGTTTTCATCGACGAGGGCTACATGACTCCGGACGCCTATGCGGTCTATTATCAACAGGAGGTATGGTTCGACAGTCCCCCGGTCAGGCACGGTGACGGCTCGACCCTCTCTTTCGCGGATGGACACAGTGAGCACTGGAAGTGGAAGGGCACCGATACGATAAAGCACGCCAGAGAAGAGGAACGCACTGGTCCTCAGGTCGGGTGGACACCTAATACCCCTGCGGGTTACAGGGACCTGTACAAGATGCAGAAGGGTTGTTGGGGGAAATTGGGTTATACGCCAACTTATCCATAATCGGTATTCGCCGGATCGGCAATGAGGTTAGGGAGACAATTCTACTATGCGTCGAAAAGAAGGTTTTACGTTAATAGAACTGTTAGTAGTGATCGCGATTATCGCAATTCTCTTGGCGATATTGATGCCGGCACTGAATCGCGTAAGGGAACAGGGCAAGCGTGCGGTTTGCCTGAGCAATCTTAAGCAGTTGTCGCTGGCGTGGATTCTATATGCAGATGACAACGACGATGTACTCGTCAACGGCGCAATAGGATACAGCAATCGCAATATGGGTTGGGGCAACCACACAAACGAGATCGCGTGGGTCGACAGCCTGGCACAAGGCGAAGAAGCACAACGGCTGGAGATCGAGCAAGGCGCCTTGTGGCCTTATTTAAAAGACCACGACATCTACAAGTGCCCGACGGGGCGGCGCGGAGAGGCTCTGACGTACGCCATCATGTTCTCGATGAACGCTGTCAACCATACTCCAACTCAAGGGGTACGCGGCGCACACATCAAGGAGAGGACCGAGATCTACAACCCGGCCCCCGCACAAAGAATCGTTTTCATTGACGAGGGCTGGATGACACCCGATGCTTTCGCGGTCCATTATGATCAGGAAACCTGGTGGGACGATCCTCCCGTCCGGCACGGTGACGGGTCAACCCTCTCTTTTGCAGACGGACACAGTGAACACTGGAAGTGGAAGGGCATCGACACGATAAAACGCGCCAGAGATGTCGAAACCGGCCACCAGGGGAACTGGACACCGCAGTCAGAAGCGGGTTACAGGGATCTGTACCGGATGCAGAGGGGCACCTGGGGAAGATTAGGCTATACACCGACTCATCCATAGCTCAGGCTTATTGCGTTCATAGACCTTCGATCGTCCGGGTTAGTGTACATTGCAGACAAATCCAGGAAGCTCAGGCTGCATAGTTATTCCCGGTCCATCATTACGGCAAAGAGACAACAAGGATTCCAAATGGCAGCCAAGACAAGCAGTGCAGTGGCATTCGGTCTGATTATCTGCACTATGCTCATGTCCACAGCTCAAGGGACGACTCTCGAATTCTACGTCAGCGCCACCGGCAGCGATACAAATCCCGGCACTAAGGCCCAGCCTTTTGCGACAATCACCCGCGCCCGGGACGAAATCCGCAAGGCCAGATCAGAGCAAACACCCGCCCGCGGCGCGACCGTTTGGATCCGGCAAGGCTCATATAATCTTGCCGAGCCGCTCATCTTTGAGCCTCAGGACTCCGGCTCGCCCGGTGCCGTCATCACCTACGCCGCCTATCAGTCAGAGCAAGTGACTCTCAAAGGCAGCCTGCCGCTCAAAGCTGAATGGAAACTGTACGCGGGCGGAATATTTTTCTGCTCGTTAGCCTCCACTCCGCTTGAAGGCAAGCAAACCACCCAGCTATTCTGTAACGGCAGGCGAATGGTTCGCGCCCGGTACCCCAACTGGGATTTTGAGAATCCCCTCCGAAACGGCACCGGCTACTTCTTATGTGAGGACGGCGACCTGACGCATATCTCTTGGCGCCCCGGCCAGCTTGACGACAGGAAAGACAAATGGCGCAACCCACGGACCGGTATAGTCCACTGTTTCCACAGCAGGAATTGGGGTAACATGCAGTATCGCATCAAGGGCGTTGACTTCGGCAAACGCAGCATAATCTTTGGCGAAGGCGGCTGGCAATGCCAAAGACGCATCGGCCCCGGCAAAGGACGCGGAAGCTCCTCACCGTATTATATCGAAAACATATTCGAGGAACTCGACGCACCGCACGAGTGGTTCCTTGACACCGATAAGAACCTTCTCTATTTCTACCTGCCAGCAGGCGTTGACATCAACAAAGCCCGAATAGAGCTTGCCACACTCTCACGATTGATCGAATTCCGTGGCTCACCTGAGAATCCCGTCCATCACATCAACATCCGTGGCCTGCACCTGAGACAATCCCAAACCACGTTTATGGATGAATACGAAGACCTCGGCCGGGGTGACTGGGCTATCCACCGGGGAGGCGCTGTTTATTTCCTCGGCGCTGAAAACTGTCGGATTGATGACTGCCGGATCGAGCAGGTCGGCGGCAACGGCATATTTCTTGACGGCTACAATCGCAATGTGGATGTAACAGGTTGTCTGATAGAAGATGTCGGAGAAAGTGCCGTTTGCTTCGTTGGCTCAGCCAAGGCCGTCCGCCACTTCATGACATGGTCCAACCAGGGCCGGGACGGCGAGACCGTTACCGACCTGACGCCGGGCCCCAGATCGCCCGATTATTCGGCCGAATGCTCCGTGAGTAACAGCATTCTGCGGAACGTCGGGATTTACGGAAAACAAACGTCGGCCGTCATCGTCTCAAAAGCAATGGATATCACCATCTCCCACTGCACCATCTACGGCATTCCCCGTGCAGGCGTCACTTTCAACGACGGCACATGGGGAGGCCACGTACTCGAATACTGCGATATCCGGGACACCGTTATGGAAACCGGCGAGCATGGCCCGTTCAACGGCTGGGGCCGGGACCGCTTCTGGTCGGGTCTCAAGAAGGACCTCGTCTTCCTCGACGCCGTCAAGACCGTCCACATCCGCAACAACCGCATCTCCAATCTGCGCCCTGCAATAAGCGCGGGCAACTGGACCATCGATCTCGACGATGGCTGCTCGAATTACCACATCTACAACAATCTCAGTCTCGGCTCCACGCTGAAATTGCGCGACGGCTATTACCGTAAAGTTTACAACAACATCCACGTCAGCGCCGTCCCGCTCGGGTGGCACTGCTGGCCCGACGAATCCGAAGACGTATTCGAGAGGAACATTACCGTCATCGCCGGCGCAGCCGAGGGAAAATCCGCACCGACTACGGTGATGATTCGCGCCGCCGGTTCCATGGCTTCCCACCCCTGGGGCAAGCGCCACGGCAACAACCTCTGGTGGAACCTAAACACGGGCGAATTCACAGCCCAGGCAAAGGCAAAGGACGCCGTCGAAAGCTGGGAGCAATGGCGGCAGCTCGGATACGGCGACGGCTCGCTTTTCACCGATCCGGAATTTATCGACCCGGCAAACGGCGATTATCGCGTCGAGCCGGATTCACCCGCGTTGAAATTAGGTTTTGAAAACTTCCCGATGGCTCGCTTCGGCCACGAAATGACCCGAATCGAACCTTTCGGCGGCGAATTCGAAGAGATGACAGCCGTGAAGCTGCGCCCCGACGCAAGAGGAGGCCGGGTCCGCTACACGCTTGATGGCTCGGCACCCACTAATGAATCTCCGCTTTACGAATCGCCACTAACACTATCCGAGACAACCATCATCTGCGCGCAGACGTTCGAAGACGGCGCACCGATCGGCTTCGCCGCTAGGGCCGTCTTCACAAGAGTCACCAAAGCATGGCGGCCATCGTGGTACAAATGTCTCGTAGCAGGACGCTGGCTTGGCCCTGAGACCCAAGAGGTCGCCGTTAAGGGCAGAGCCACCGCCATGGAATGGCGGGGAGCCTCGCTGACTGATATCGTCGGCGGTGATATGATCGACGCCCTCGGCGGCCACGAACACGGCGTAGTGGTAAGCCAACTCGATCCTGACTCGGTTCTATACAAAAAAGGATTGCGGCAAAACGACATCATTGTCGGCATCAATGGCAGCAAGGCCGACAACGTCAAGGCCCTTCGCAGAATTACTTCGCGACTGAAGAATCGCCCCTTCACGCTTGAAATCTACCGAGGCTACAAGAAAATCGAGATTCGCCTTTGATCCGATGGGCACAAAACCGACGACAGATCTGTAGGGACAGACCTGAGTGCCTGCCCTTTTGCTCCGGATTAGGGCAACCACGCAGAGCCCGCCTTGAGCGAAGCCGAACGGGGTTGCCCCTACGTTTCTTGTCATGCTGAGCGAAGCGAAGCATCTGGGATTAGGATGAGAAAAGAGATTCTTCACTGCGCTACGCTCCGTTCAGAATGACAATCAATTCATTTTGTTATTGACTCTACGGTATTTCACTCACGGAAATTCTGATAGAATCGGCGGAAATGATAAAAATTCGGCGAATGACAATTGACGATCTCGGGCTGGGGTTGAGTTTGACGCAACAGGCGGGATGGAACCAGACCGAAGCGGATTGGCGGCGTTTCATTGAGCTGGAACCCGAAGGCTGTTTTGTGGGCGAGCTGAACGGTCGCTCCGTGGGGACTACTACAACCTGTGTCTTTCGCAAAACAGCATGGATCGCAATGGTTTTGGTTGAGGTGAACGCCCGAGGCAATGGGGTGGGCACGACACTTCTGAAGCATTCCATTGAGCATCTCAAATCGCGTCAGGTAGGAACGATTCGTCTTGACGCTACTTCGCTGGGCCGGCCCATCTATGAGAAACTGGGATTTGTACCGGACTATGAGCTGGCCCGTTTCGAAGGCGTAGCCCCCCGAGGCAAAAAGAGTTCCGCCGTAGTTGAGGCCGGGCCGGGGATGTTTGCTGACCTGATTGAATTTGACAGGCGAATGACCGGCAGAGAACGTGTGAAAATGCTCGGCAGACTGTTCGAGGAATTCACTGAGAACATACGCATCGTAAGGCGGGCCGGCGAGATAGAAGGATTCGTCACGATGCGCCCGGGGGCCAATGCCGTTCAAATTGGTCCGTGTACGGCGACGCCTGACGCCGGTTCGGTGCTGCTCTGCGATGCATTCAACCGCTGCGCAGGAGAAACCGTATTCGTTGACATTCCGCTCGACAATACCGAGGCCGTGAAAGTTGCCGAGTCAAACGGACTGACCATTCAGCGCTCGTTTACACGAATGTCCTGGGGCCTCAAAGCCATCGACAATGCCGAAGCTTCATGGGCCAGCTCAGGCGCTGAAAAAGGATGACGGACGCCAACATCATACTTGTTCGGGCACGACAAACGGCTCGCGGTAGTCTCGTGACAGATGCTCGTTGGCGCGATCGCTGAGTTCGCCCGTGAACCTTTCCCTGTCGGAATCCATGGTCAGCCAGGGGCCAAGAATTCGGGGCGTCTGCTGCACGTCCACGACATTTTGTAACAGGTGTTCCTGGAAACTCTCGAACGAATCGGGCAATTCTTTGGCCGACTTGATGGATTCGGTTATTTCATCGCGAGAAGCTGTTTGTCCGAGCCTGTAGGAGATATTCCCCATGTGGCACAGAGCCGTGGACAGGTGTCCCTGGAGAATGTCGGCGTTGAGATCGCTGACTTTGCGGCTGCGCACGGCCTTGATGAAATTAGCATGGTGACTGCCGCCGCCGCTGACTTTGAACTGCCTGATCTTCTTGTCGTCATAGTCGTAGGCCCAGCCGCCGGCGTAGTAGCCGCCTTCGCACTCGATCACCATATATGTACGAATTCTGCGGTACGTGGCATCCATGGCCGAGTCCCCTTTCTTTCGCGGCAGGTTGCGCATCTCAAAGATGATCGGAGCCGGCTTGTAGTCATAGAACGCCACCTGAGTATTGGGGGTTTGCCTGTCATCGTCCCAGAGGAATTTGCCGCCGAAGCTGATTACCCGCGGAGCCAGGTGGGAATAGCCCAGCACCCATCGGCACAGGTCCATGAAATGAATGCCGTTATTGCCGAGGTCGCCGTTGCCGTAGGGCCACTGCCAATGCCAGTCGTAATGAAGTCTCTTGCGCATCAGCGGCGCCATGGGCGCCGGACCGGTCCAGAGGTCATAATTGACCGTTTCGGGAATCGACTGTGGACCGTCAACTTTGCCGATAGGACCTCGCGGGCTGTAGTAGTAGCAGCGAGTGCATAGTATCCGCCCGAGTTTGCCCTGTTTGATGTATTCAAACGCTGCCGCAATCCCCTCGTCCGAGCGGCGCTGGGTGCCGGTCTGTACGATCCGATTGTACTTGCGAGCCGCCTCGACCATCTTGCGGCCTTCCCAGATGTTGTGCGAGACGGGCTTTTCGACGTACACGTCCTTGCCCGCCTGGCAGGCCCATACAGTGACGAGCGAGTGCCAGTGATTGGGAGTGGCGGTGATAATGGCGTCAATGTTCTTATCTTCCAGCAGTTTGCGAACGTCGATGTACGTATCGACCTTTTCATTGCGTTCTTTGAATCCCTTGACTTCACGGTCAATAAACTGACGATCTGCGTCGCACAGCGCCACCACTCTTACGCCGGGAATCTTGCTGAAGTACTTGATGTGATTGCTGCCCTGGCTTTTGAAACCTACAACGGCAACGCGAATATCGTCATTGGCGCCGAGTACGCGGGAGTACGGCGACAGAGCCAGAGCGACACCCCCGGCTAAAGAACTTTTCGTGAATGCACGACGTGTTAAGCCTTTCATGGTTATTCTCCTCTATATAAGTGAAACGAGATAGTAGATTATGCTGGCTAACGTAGCACCGATGGAAACAAGCATGGCGATGTTCCAAACGAGGGCTTTCGCGCCGGTCGGTTTGTGCTCGCCGAGATACTTCTTACTGTTGTTGAGAATGAAGAAGGCAATAAAGGCAATAGGGAGCATCAGCCCGCAAATCGCCGAGGCGGGGATAGCGATCCAGGATCCGAGGTATTTCCAGAGCACTACGCCGGCGACTCCGGGTGCGGGGATCAGACAGGCCAGCCGGTAGCGCCATCCGCCAGGCTCGACGCCGAACATTTCGCAGGCGGCAAAGCCGCAGATGAGCATGTGCATGGTGATCGAGCTAAGCGCCATCCCGAGTATGCCGAAGCCAAAAACGATTCGTGAGGAAAACATGCTCAGACCCACGGACTGAAGCATCTCGGCGGCTTTCATTGGTGAGAGTCTCGTAGAGCCCGAAGCAAATTCGACAGGGTCATAAATTGTGCAGCCGGTCGCAATGACCATCAGTGACGTCGCGATGCAGAACGGCAGCAACATGCCTGTGAGCAGATCGAATCTCGATAGGCCTCGATGCTCCTTGCCCCAGCCGCGCGCCAGCAACGTATAGGGAAAAAGAAACGTTGCGTTTATCCCGGTGGCGGCGCTGAATGCAGCCATCACGATAGAGACTCCGCGACGATCCGTCGGAACATGAAGCGGCAAAAAGCCCTTGAACAGACCGGCCCAATCCATACCGCCTCGCCTCGTTGCCTTGTAGATCACGATAAGGAAAGCCAGAATGATCATCCATATAAGGGCTTTGAGGGTACGCTCGTAAATCCTTATGCCTCTGTGCCCGCTGCTGTAGCACCAGACGACGGTGGTTGAGATTGCCAGCACGCCAAGGCCGATTGCTACCAATACCAGGGTCTGCATGGCAGGTGACGATGGCTCCCACCCCGTGGCGGCCTTTATCATATCGTCGGTCATGCCGGCAGCCAGCGCATACTGAGGCAAGTGCCAGATTATGGTTGCGACCAGCGCCCCGATTGCCCAGCCCCAGGCGACGGCGGGATGGATGAAACGCTTCATCGCATCGAACGGACGGATACCGGTAGATAGTGTTTGATATGACATCGCTGCGAACATGACGATTCCAAGCGCCATCGCCAGAGGCTGGACCCAGAGCAGTTTGTACTGAAGATATGCGCCGGCATAAAGCGAAGCCATGGCGCTTCCACTGCCGAGTACCAGGGCGCTTTGAAGCCAGCCCGGGCCGGACTTGGCGCCATAGACTCGCCATCTGCGCAGAAGGCCTTTGCCCTCCAGCCCCGCAAGATCGGCTTTTTCCTTTGCCAGGACCTCAGGGGCCGATGCCGTGAACATCGGCAGCCCTTTCGCTAAATCGTTTCTATCTGAAGCCGCGTCTTGTTGGTCCTTCATTAATATGTCCTTTTGTCGTTAGCGTATAGTTCTTGTCGCGTAACATAACTATCCTTAGCCTCCTTGCATTCTAACGGCGATGCAGGGATGCTGGCAAGGATGCAAAATATTCAGCACGCGTCTGTCAATTTGCGCCTTTGAGGAAGAACTCGAAAAAGAGGTAAATCTGCTCGTTAGATTCAGCAGTCGGCGCGTGACCTTTGCGATTGGCCATAGCAACTCTGTTCTCATATCCCAGGAGGTTGTTGACGGCAATAGTGTGATTGAGGGTTTTCCATCGCTCCGAAGTATCCTCAGAGCCGCCGGAGACAAAGAACGGCCTCGGGGCCATCAGTGCATGTAATTCGTGCAGGTCATGGCCTTCCAGCAACAATTTCTTATAAGCTCCGGTTCGAGGATTGGTTGCATTCGGTATGCCCCGCCGGCGCTGCCTGTCGGATTCATATCCAAGATACCACGGCTCCCAGTAGTTGACATTGGCCCGGCTCTCGTCGAAAACGATGCCGGGGTCCGACCAGGCGGTGCAGGCGAACTTCTCGTAGAGACAGGATGCGAACATCGCCCATTTGCCGCCGTAAGAATGGCCCATGACACCGATTCGCTCGGGATCTACCTGCTTCAAGTCGGCCAGCGCAGTGTGGCAGTTAGCCGCCACGTACGCCAATGCAGAAAGAGGCTGGAATTGAGTTTGGCACAACGGTTTATACGGAGCTTGCAGACTACAGAAGTCCGGCGTACCAATCGACAGTGTAACGAAACCTCGTTTGACCAACTGCAAAGCAAAATCCCGGAGTTCTTTGCCCAGCCCGGCGCCGGTTTCAGCATCATAGTAAACCACTAGCACGGCTGGAAACGGGCCTTTGCCGTCTGGAACGAGCAGGTAGCCGCCGACTGTCTGCCGATCCGGAGCAATCTCGACGGAAACTCGGTGCTGCGTGAAATTTTCCCGGCGTTCTTCCGTCAGGTACTCGATCCGAGGCTTGTCAATCAATGGGGGCCAGGACCCCATGATTGCCTCCCAGCTTGCGATTATCTCTCGTCTGCGCCGAGACCAATTCGCCGGTGTCTTGACGGCGGTCCCATCGTTGAACACCAATGGAGACCTGTAATCTCCAAAATCATCGGCGAACTCCGGAGGCGGTTCGAAAAGGGAAGAAATCTTCTCAGGAATCTGCGCGGTGTCTGAAGTGCCATCGGCTGCCGGAGTCGTCCGACTCCGTAGGGTGGACTTTAGCCCACCTATCAACGGCGGTGTGGCAAGCTCCACCCTACCGCCTCCGTTCTCCGAGATGTGGCCGCCGACTTCAGCCGTAAGGAAAGTGATACTTGTCTCGCCGATATTTACGGTTATCTGACCGTCGTCGATGTCTGCTTGTGCCCTGTTTGCGATACCTGTCTCGGCGTCGGTTGCGGTCAACACGTGCAGAAAGTAATCCACGTTACTTTGCCGAGAGGGTGACACTTCAATACGACATTCCGGCGCAGGTCCGGTGTTTCGCTTGGGGCTATAGGTTTTGCCGCCGTAACGATACAGTTGTGAACCTTCGACAAGTTTGACTTCTGCGTTTCTCGGCAGCAAAGTCTGGATGAATAGCTGTCCTTTGCCGTTTGTGATGATTAAATCTGGCCCGGCCCTTGTCGGTGCTTTCATAGCCTGGAGCAGCCAGGTCTTCTTGAAGTTGGGCTCTTTCGATCTTACCCGGTCGAAAATGACAAATGTGCCGGGGCGCAGAAAGACAATCTGGCGTGTGAAATATACAAGCTTCTTAGGGCTATAAGCCCGCGTGCAGTCACCGGCAACATACATATAGGCGCCGCGGTCCTCGAAGGCGAGAATGTCGGCTATATCATAGAGTTCTTCTCCTTCGCGCCATGCGTCTGCATCAGTTACGGCTCCGTTGTGATGCGGCCAGGAGTGATGTTGACCTCCGTCGTTACCCGAGACGGACCCGGCACGTATTCGCGACCAGGTCTCGGATGGATCATGAACAAGTATGGTGTTGTGCGCAATTGTCCGCAGGTGATAATTGACATCGTGACTCGAACCGAATGAATCGTAATGGCCGCCGTCGCCTGCAAGCTCTTGATGTTTGTAAATAAGAAAATGCCCTACGTCCAGGTGTTGATGTGCTGTGAACCTGTCTCCGCATTTGAAGAAAAAGTACGTGGCGTCTTGGTCCCAGGAACTGCGCGCATAAACATAACCCGGCCCCGGGCTGATGTGTGACAGCTTGAAGCCTTTCAAATCGCTTTCTTCGACAGTTGTATCGCGCCAGAGGAAGTCTTTGTACGCATATACTCCGACACTTGAGCGAGGCGTGGTTTCGTTAAAGGCGTGAACAACCTGATGGCTTGGGTCATTGCGAAGGTAGTTGGCGAGAATGCGTCTGGCCGACAGGACCTTGTCGCGGTCGCCGCCGAAAGTACGGCCGCCGCCGTCCCCTATCGGGATGGATCGGCGCGAATTATACGTCTTGATGCCGGGGTAGGCTTCGAACATACTTGCAATTGCCCGGTTTCTAAAGAACTTCGGAGCCATCGAGTAATAGTCAATGCCTTCACAATGACGGGCCACTTCACAGAAGAACAGCCATTCGTAGAGCCAGTAGTTTACGTAATAGCCTTCGGCCCAGCCGCCTCCGTCGCCTGCCAGTTCGAGAGCCGGTGCGGCGCGCGTGCGCCATTCCTGCTCAAGTGTGTTGAGAATCTTCCGGGCGCGTTGATTCTCATAATACGTGGCATAACAGGCCAGCCCGATTCCCCAGTGTTTGTACCCGTACCAGCCGTTGTGGAAAACGTGAGTCTCAGAGCGAACGTTGGCATCGACGGTTTTGTTGATGTATTCATGGAACCGCTCTCGTTCTCGCTCGGTCCAGTATTCGTGGCACAAATCATAAACTAACGCGCAGCGAGCCAAGTCGTGGGCGAAAGCAGTGTGGCCCTTTCGGATTGGGCCGTTGACATATTTCATCGCCATTTGCACGGCTCGCTTGCCGAGCTGTTTGTCCCGCTCTATTGTACAGACCAGAGCCATCGAGATCATCTTGACATGGTCGTCGGCCTTTTGTTCCCGAGCTACTCTCACAACGCGCTCGTAGGCTTGCTGCCGCTGGTGGGCCAACTCCTGCAGGCGCTGCCTCGAACCGAGCAGCCGGGGGTGTTCTCGTGTCACAGCATGTCGTGACGTCTCCGCCACAGACGCAGCGGTGTAAGTACACAAAGAAAGTGCGGCCCAAATGCACGCGATGCAGACACCGGCAAACGAAGACTTCACGGTTTGCTTACAGGCCATTCTAAATTCTCCTCAGTGAGCGTTTCACCGGTCGTCGCAGGCAGCGCCTCCCACAGCGGCCCCGACGTGGCAGGCCTCAATTCACCGTCGGACGACCTCGGCGTTTCTCCGGTCGCTCCGGGCGGACTGTCCCAGAGGGCGCGCAGGGCGCCGATTGTAGTGTATGGGATTCTTCGTCCCAGCCGGGGTTTGCCGTGCTCGTCGAAAAATTCCAGACGGCTTGTCGCCGGCGATACCCTCGTGTCTATCGTAATAAGGCCAAAACCTCGCAGAGTGCCGGTACGCTTCTGAATTTCTTCTGTGTTCCAGAGTTGACCGGCCATCCATTCGTGCAGGTCGTATCCTCCCCACGATTCGGCGGGGCGCACGCCGATTTTGTGAAAGTGCTGGTCGCCGCCCAGCAGGATGATGCCGCCGATGCGTTTCCTGGCGATGTGCGCCAGGATGGAGTCGTACTCGTGGGCGAACGGGTGGTTCCAGCTTTCTGCTCCCCCGCAGTTCCAACTGCTACCGGAGACGAGAAACTTGAAAGTAGCCGGACACTGCGCAAGCTGATCGAGCAGCCAGGCCCTTTGTTCAAGGCCCAGTATGGTCTTACCGGCGCCGTCGGGATCGGCGTTTGGCGAGCGGTAATAGCGGACGTCGAGCAAAAAGAATTCAGCCTTGCCGACTGTAAAACGTGTCCATATTCCCTTGCCTTGATCGGCCTGCGAAGGGGGATTAGCCCAAATCTCGTTGAAGGTCTTTAGAGACCTGTCTTTGCCCCGCTGCGTTCGGTCGGAATTGTTCGCGCCGTAATCATGGTCGTCCCAGATCGCATAGATCGGAGTCGTGGCGGCGAAGGCCCTGAAATGCGGGTCCGCCCGAAATTGCAGATACATTCTGCGCTGTTTGGCGGCTTCGGTCGTGTTGGAGTAGATGTTGTCGCCCATAAGAATGAACAAGTCGGGTTTCTTCTCGGCAATGCTGCGCCAGGTGGTCTGCCGACCCGGGCCTATCAGTGAATGGCCGAAGCCGACTCGCACGATCCCGGAGCGTTTCTCCACAGGAAAGGTCGTGAATTCCTGCACCGCGGAGGAAGGCTGCTCTTTGCCGTTGAGGAGTATTTGGTAGCGGTATGTCGTTGAAGGCCAAAGGCCTCGCAGGCAAACGCTGCCGCAGAAGTTGTCAGGCTTAATGAGACTGAGCTTCTGAGTAAGAATAGCCTTTCCCTCGGCTTTTGGGACTGCACGAACCTGCAACTGACAGGGGCCATCGGCACGCACCCACACTCGCGAGGTCGTGCTTGTAGTATGGCCGATCATAGGCCCGTGAGTCAACTCCAGACCGTAAACGCTTAGAAGGGACATTGCCTGGATGGCCACGGATCCTGCCATTGCACTCAAAAGACTTTTTCCAATCATTGCGTTAAATTTTACTTTTTACATTTTGATTTTTGATCTTCTTTATCAGAATACAGCGTAGGTCCTGGATATGCCAGAGGTTATTTAGTAGGGGCAGCCCTGTGTGGCTGCCCTTGCCTGCTGCCGGACCGGCATCAGGAAACACACGCATTGTGGCGGATGAGTGAGTTTGGTAACATGATGGGCAGACAATTCGTTCAGTTACGTGTGGGTCACAGGTGGCAGGTCAAAATGGGAGGCATATATGAATCGGCGGGACTTTATCAAGAGCCTGGGCGTGGGACTGGCAGCCGTACTGGCGCCCCGCTGTGCGGCATCAGATGAGAAAAAGAAGCTGAACTTCGTGTTCTTTCTGGCGGACGACATGGGGTGGCGCGATGCCGTCTGTTACGGCAGCACATTCTACGAGACGCCCAACATCGACAGGTTGGCCCGCGAGGGCATGCGCTTCACCGATGCTTATGCGGCCTGTCCGGTTTGCAGCCCGACTCGCGCCAGCATCATGGCCGGCAAGTACCCCGCGCGCATGGGCACGACGGATTGGTTCGGAGCGCCTCAGCCCGAGACGGTTGGCCGCCACTGGACGAAGAACAAAGCGATGCTTCCAGCTCCATACAACGACCGGCTCGCCCTCGAAGAAGTGACAGTGGCGGAGGCCTTCAAGCAGGCGGGCTACACTACGTTCTTTGCCGGTAAGTGGCACCTGGGCGGAGAAGGGTATTTCCCCGAAGATCAGGGCTTCGACATCAACAAGGGCGGTCATCATCGCGGCTCGCCTCCGGGCGGTTATTTCTCGCCCTACAAGAATCCCAGGCTGGCGAGCGGGCCCGACGGCGAGTATTTGACCGACCGGTTGACGGACGAATCGGTGAAATTTCTCGATACGGTCGGGGACAATCCGTTCCTGCTGTTTCTGTCCCACTACGCCGTTCATACGCCGCTTCAATCCAAGAAGGAACTGCATGAAAAATACAAAGCCAAAGCGGCGACGCTTGCGGCTCACAATGGACCCAGGTTCATTCCCGAGGGGCAGCGGCAGGCCCGCCAGGTCCAGAACCATGCCGTCTATGCCGGGATGATGCAGAGTCTGGATGAAAGTTTGGGCCGCGTAATGGACAAGCTCCAGGCACTGGGGCTTGGCGACAATACCGCGATTTTCTTTATGTCCGACAATGGCGGCCTGAGCACGTCGGAAGGCTCGCCGACCAGCAATGTGCCTCTGCGCGCGGGCAAAGGCTGGCTGTACGAAGGCGGTATCCGAGAGCCTATGATCGTCAAGTGGCCCGGCGTAGTCGAGCCTGGCAGCGTCTGCAGCGAGCCGGTCACCAGCACCGACTTCTACCCCACTATGCTGGAGATGGCGCAGCTACGGTTAAGACCCGAGCAGCACATAGACGGCCTGAGCATGGCGCCTTTACTAAAGCAGCAAGAGCGGCTGAATCGCAGGATTCTCTACTGGCATTATCCACACTACGGGAATCAGGGAGGTTTTCCCGGCTCGGCAATACGTTCCGGCGACTGGAAGCTCATCGAGTCTTTTGAAGATGGTCGTCTGGAGCTGTTCAACCTGAAAGAGGACATCGGTGAGAAGAACAACCTGGCCGCTTCAATGCCGGACAAGACGGCCGAGCTGCACAAAGCCCTCAAGGCATGGCGCGGCCAGGTCGGCGCCAGGTATCCGCGGAAAAAATCCTAACGGCGTATGAACGAAGCTATAACGGCAACCGGCAAGGTCCACTTGCGGAATTGACAATACAAACGGGGCCTATACCGAGCGAATCGGCATAGGCCCCAAGAAAATCAAAAATCAAAGTGCAAAATGCAAAATTTTGGAATCGTCTTCGGCGATGTTCTTCAAACAGCCCGCGAAGCGGCTCATCAATTTTGATATTTGATCTTTGATATTTAACTTTTTCCTACCGAATCAGCCGAATATCGTCGAAGTACATCGTCCCTGTGCCGCCACTCGGAACCGGGCTGTTCTTCGTGCCGGTGCCAATAGTGATTGAATTGACATTGGTCAGGTCCACGCCAAAAGCCGTCAGGTCGATTACCCACTCGCTCCACCAGGTCATCTGCGTTGCAGCAGGGTCGTCGAGATAGACCACTGCATTGCCAAGAGCGACAAACATCCGCTCGGCAGCGTTAGTCGAATCGCCGCGGAACCACAGGATGAGTTTTGTGACGCCTTCCTGGGTGAAATCGCGCGGCCAAACCAGCGTCAAGGTTGCCTCGGAAGTCTTGTTGTTGTTATCGTAGGCATATATCATCGACTGGGCGCCGCCGTGGATGATAGTTGTCTCGGCGTAGGGCGGAAGGCCGTTGCCGACAAGCGCCCCGTTTGTCGTGGTTCCAAAGCCGTCGATCCACTTGTCGAATATCCTGTTGCTCGCCGGGTCAGGCGGGTCAATATCATTGTAGGACTCAAAATCATCGACGAGAATAAAGTCGGCTGTCGTAAAGCTCCAGACGAGACCCTTAACCGTGCCTGTATTATAGACTGCATCGACTCGCCAGTAGTAGTCGCTGTGCCACGCAAGTTTTCCGGGATCATAACTCTCAGCGCCCGATGCCTTGTTACCCTTATACTCCGGCGAAGCAGTCGTGGCGTTCTTCACGGAATCCTTATCTGTACCGAAGTACACATCGTGTGAAACGGCGGTAGTCGCCGGAGTCCAGTTGAGCGTTGTATTTATCTGTACATCCGTCGCGCCGCTGGCCGGCTGCAAACTGCCGGCAGCGCCGGGAGTCGTGAAGCTCCAGACATTGCCCTTGACCGTCTCGGGAGGATTGAACTCATCGACGCGCCAGTAATAGACCTTCTCCAATTCGAGCGGACCGGGATTATAGCTTGAAAATCCCAACGGGGCGCCGCCTGCGGCATTGTTCACATCGTCATAATCAGTGCCAATGTAAACGGTGTGCAGTTTTGCAGCGAAACCCGGCGTCCAGCTAAATGTCGCATTCGGGTCCACAAACTCGGCGCCATGGGCCGGATCGGGATCATAAGCAGTCCTGGGCGGAACTGAAAAGCTCCAGACAGAACCCTTCCATGGACTGCTCGGATCTGCCTCATCGACCTCATCGATTCGCCAGTAGTAGGTCGTACCGGGGACAAGGCCCTCGGGATAAGGAAATCCGGGGAAGCCAACGGTAAAATCCGTTGAGAGCTGGTTGCCTCGGAATGCGTCTTCGGCTCTATCATTCACATCGTCGAAACTTTTGCTGAAATATGTATCGTGCGAGACCGCCTTATATCCCGGAGCCCAGACAATGCTCGCCCATGTATCCAGAACCATAGCGCCGTTAGCAGGCTCCGGCTTATGCGCCTTCAACCATCCTAACCACGGTGACAAATACTGACCATCGATTATCACAGGACCGGCGCCGATGGTCGGACCGCCCCACCCGACGGTTAGAGTGTCGCCACCGCCGCCTTCCTTCATTAACGCCTCGATGTAATACTTCTTGCCGGCTTGCAGCGTGACGGCAAAAGACTTCTGCTCCGGGTATTTAGTCCACTCATATTGCGAGGTCCAGCCGGGCACCTCGGCGATCACGGGCGCATTGGCCGGGTCGTCATCCGTGCTCAACAATAATTCACAGTTGTCGTCACCTGCCACCCAGAACTCGTACTCGCCGTCCGCTGGTGCGTAAAGGTAACCCAGGGCACGGCAACCATAATTGTCCCGCGGATCAAGCTCCGAGTCGAGACTGTCCCGCAGTTCGGTCATGTCCGGGCTGTCGGGAAACCTGGGGTCATTTCTGAGACTGCCCAGGTTAGTGCCGCCGATGTCGTACCAGTACTCCCACAGGATCTCGCCGGTTGGCTGTCCTAAGGTATTACCGGCAATCCCGAACACTAAAATTAAAGCCGCCAAACAAATCAATTTCCGCCGTAAGGCGTCCCTTAGTGGATTGCACATAATCGTCCTCCTTCAAAAAAGGTTAACATAAAAAATTTGTCGGTTGCCGAAAATAATTCGTCGTGCGTATGTCGTATTGCGTCGTGCGCAATACGCATCACGCAATACGACATACGCAATACGAAATTAGAGCAGAGCAACCGGGGCCTGTACCGAATCAATCGGTACAGACCCCGAACTGATACAAATCTGCCATATCAGCGGCGCTATTATCCGCCGCTTCAATCAGCTTCCTTTTTCAACGTAATCTACGGCACAAGCCTCACGTCGTCGAAGTACATCGTCCCTGTGCCGCCGGCAGGGGACGGGCTGTTCTTGGTGCCAGTGCCAATGGTAATCGAGTTGACATTGGTTAGGTCCACGCCCGCAAACTCCGTCAGGTCGATGACCCATTGGGTCCATCCGGAAGTCTGTGTTGCTGCGTCATCAGCGTGATAAACCTCGGCTGTGCCGTTTAGAGAGACATACATCCGCTCGGCGGTATTAGCCGAACTGCCGCGGAACCACAGTGACAGCTTCATGACGCCTTCCTGGGTGAAGTCACGCGGCCAAACCAACGTCAGAGTTGTCTCGGAGGTCTTGCCGGCGTTATTGTAGCTATATGGCATCGACTGGGTACCACCGTGGATGACAGTCTGCTCCGCGTACGGAGGAAGGTCATTGCCAACCAGAGCACCGTTGTCCGTGGTTCCAAAGCCGTCTTTCCACTTATCGAATATTCTATTGCTGTTAGGATCAGGTGGGTCGATGTCATTGTAGGACTCGAAATCATCCACGAGAATAAAGTCGGCCGTCGAAAAGCTCCAGACAAGACCTTTGACGGTGCTGTCCGGATAGACCTCATCCACACGCCAGGCATAACTGCTGTCCCATGCAAGCCCTCCAGGATCATAGCTCTCAGCGCCGAGCGCCCTGGGACCTATATACTCGGGTGAGGCTGTAGTGGCGTTCTTGACGGCTTCGGCATCGGCGCCGAAGTACAACTCATGCGAAGCGGCATTGTCCGCCGGCGTCCAACTCAGCGTTGCGATCATCTGCACATCCGCCGCGCCATTAGCCGGCTGTGGATTTGCGATGGCGCCCGGAGTCGCGAAGCTCCAGATCTCGCCTTTGTGGGTTTCAAGAGCGTCGAACTCATCGACTCGCCAGTAGTAAACCTTCTCCCCTTCGAGAGAGGCGGGCGTAAACGATGTAGCAGCCTGAGGGGGACCTCCCACGGCGTTGCTGACGGTATCGAAATCGTCGCCGAAATATACCGTGTGAAGCCGCGTCCCGAAACCTGCCGTCCAGCTAAGCTCTGTGTCCAGCGCCACCGAGTCAGTGCCATCGGCTGGAACGGGGTTATAGGCCGTCTTTGGAGGAATCGAAAAGCTCCAGATATCGCCTTTCCACGGACTATTCGGCTCGGCGTCATTGACCTCGTCGATTCGCCAATAGTAGGTTGTCCCCGGAACGAGACCGTCAGGATAAGCAAATCCCGGAAAGCCGGCAACATAGAACGTGGAAATCTGGTTGCCTCGGAACGTATCGCCGGTTCCATTGTTGACGTCGTCAAAGTTGTCGGCCAGATACACGTCATGCGAGACGGCGAAATCCCCCGTTCGCCAGCTAAGGTTTACCCACGTGTCCTCGTGAACGGCGCCGTCGGCCGGGTCAGGGCCAAAGGCATAGGGAAAACCTTCGCCGGTCATTTCACCTTTGATCTCCGCCTCTGACATGGCATGGTCAAAAATCTTGACATCGTCAAGTCGGCCAAGCAGATCGCGACCGCTGAACGTCCCTAAGGTTAGAAGACCGCCGCGCCTGTGTTCAATCCCGGCCGGAACGCTCAGTTCTGCATCGACTTCTCCATCCAGATAGAGAACGAGCATCTGCGTGCTGGAGTCGTAGGTCAGCGCCGTATGATACCACGTATCGGTCTCCACGACAGTATTACCGTGGACTACCGACCAGCCGCCGGAGCTTGTGACGATACCGTGGATCTTCTGGTCGGCAGCACCCTCGT
Organism: Planctomycetes bacterium B3_Pla; assembly: GCA_005223045.1. Lineage (GTDB taxonomy): Bacteria > Planctomycetota > Phycisphaerae > Sedimentisphaerales > Anaerobacaceae > SG8-4. Next base: position 114,888 of record NJBM01000017.1, read on the forward strand.
GAAGCGAAAAGGCGTAGTCGTCGTCCTTGGAAACGTAGTCTTGTCTGCCGCCGGCTACCGAGTCGAAGAACACCCACGTCATCAAGGTCAGGGACTCCGGCTTGATGTCGGCCACGCCGGGTACGTTAACAGAGTCGCCGCCGTCGAATCCAAGCCCGCCTCCTACCTTGCCGGCCACCCACTGCGGGTTGCCCTGGAACGTGCCGTCGTTGCCGCTGGCACTCGAGTCTATGACGGTGGTCCCGGAACCTTCGTCGAGCCTCCACCAGCCAACCAAGTCAGCCTCGGCTGCGCTCGTGAGAACCATGCCCAGCACCAAAACGCAAAGCATTCGACAAGCCAATTTTCTGCACATAATAAACCTCCTTCAAAAAGGGTTGACACAAAGCGAGCCACGCTGGCCTTTATGTCCTACTTATACCAGATTGCCCATATCCCCGTCAAGAAGGATCTCTGCGCAATGTGGAATGCCAGGACACTGTGATTTCATTCTATAAGCCCCTCACACTCCCTAATTCTGCCAACATAGTAGCCTCGTAGGCCCTATTTCCTGACGATCGCGCTTTAAATCGGCTCAGAGCAGCCCTTAGAGCAAAGTAAACGGGGCCTGTACCGAATCGACCGGTACAGGCCCCAAAAAAATGCAAAAATCAAAGTTCAAAATGCAAAATCAATGAAGTCATCGCGGCTTGCCGCGATTCCACAATTTTGATATTTAATTTTTAATATTTAACTTCTCCTTACTGTACAAGCCTCGCGTCGTCGATGTACATCGTCCCTGTGCCGCCGGCAGGGGACGGGCTGTTCTTGGTGCCAATGCCAATGGTAATCGAGTTGACATTGGTTAGGTCCACGCCCGCAAACTCCGTCAAGTCGATGACCCATTGGGTCCATCTTCCATTCTGCGTTGCTGCGTCATCAGCGTGATAGACCTCGGCTGTGCCGTTTAGAGAGACATACATACGCTCGCCGGCATTGGCCGAACTGCCACGGAACCACAGTGACAGTTTCGTAACACCTTCCTGGGTCCAATCAAGCGGCCAGACCAACGTCAGGGTTGCCTCAGAGGTCTTGTTGGCGTTGTCGAAGCGATATATCATCGACTGGGCGCCGCCGTGTACGATAGTCGTCTCGGCATAAGGCGGAAGGTCATTGCCAACGAGAGCACCGTTGTCCGTGGTTCCGAAACCGTCAATCCACTTGTCGAATATCCTGTTACTGTTGGGATCGGGCGGGTCAAAATCATTGTACGACTCGAAGTCATCCACAAGGAGAAAATCGGCCGTCGCGAAGCTCCAGACAAGACCTTTCACAGTTCCGTCCGGATAGACCTCATCCACGCGCCAGGCATAGCTGCTGTCGAAGGCAAGTCCTCCGGGATCATAGCTCTCAGCGCCAAGGGCTTTGGGGCCTATATACTTGGGCGAGGCCGTGGTGGCGTTCTTGACGGCTTCGGCATCGGCGCCGAAGTACAGTTCGTGCGAAGCGGCATTGTCCGCCGCCGTCCAGCTAAGAGTCGCTGTCATCTGCACATCCGCCGCGCCGTTGGCCGGCTGCGGATTGCCCACGGCGCCTGGTGTCGTGAAGCTCCAGACATCGCCTTTATGGGTGAAGGGGGGATCGAACTCATCAACGCGCCAGTAGTAAACCTTCTCTGATTCAAGCGGACCGGGACTATAGCTTAAGAATCCCATCGGGGCGCCGCCTGCAGCATTGTTCACATCGTCGAAATTGGTACCCATATAAACGGTGTGTAATTTGGCGGCGAATCCTCCCGTCCAGGAAAAGGTCGCGTTCGGATCCACAAACTCGGCGCCGTCAGCCGGATCGGGATTATAAGCAGTTCTGGATGGAATCCAGAAGCTCCAGACTCGGCCTCGGTATTTCGTGGTGCCGTCGGCTTCAACCTCGTCGATGCGCCAATAGTATGTCGTGCCCGGGACAAGGCCATCGGAATAGGGCATACCGGGAAAGCCGACAACGAAAAAGTCCTCGCCCTGGTTGCCCGCGAACGCCTCAGCAGTGCCGTCGTTGACGGCGTCGAAGTTATCGCTGAAGTAAACATCATGAGTGACCGCGGTCTCGCCCGTCCCCCAACCGAGACTCGCCCACGTGTCCTCATACACAGCGCCGTCGGGGGGATCCGGGCTGTAAGCAGAAAAGCTCGTATACTCGATATGTAACACGATCCCATTCGGAGACGACAGAAAACTTCGAATGGATTTGGAAGGAGCGTCGGGATCGTCCCCGATGATCAGCGCCAGCGAGTTGCCGGCAGCCCAGCCGGGCTGATTAACCAACTCCTCTATGACAGCAGAGATGTCCGACGTTTGCTGATCGGGACCGGAGGCGCCGCTCGTCCATTCTGGCAGATCGCTCCACTTGGCGTGCACCGACGTTCTGGGCGCAGACGATACCGCGCTGGAGCCTACAAAGGCACCGGCATCCGGCTCCAGCCGACCCCAGATGGCAAGATTAACAGGTCCACCAGTCAAATACTCATTATCCGAGGTGCCTTGAATCCAAGCATTCTCTATGATCGAACCGGCGGGGACCTCGACATTCTGAAAGCGAAGACCTATTAATTGCGGATCTGTGGGGGGGTTGCCTGAATCATCATAGGGCATCTCCAGGTCGGAACTGCCCGAACCTACGCTCCCGCCCTCGATATGCTCTTCGACAGTATCGCCGCCACTGCTGGCTGGGGCCTCCCACACCACGCCGGCAAAGGCCGCATTTGCGCCGACCATGCTCAGCACTAAAGCACTCAGAAAGAACATCTTCTTAAACATAATAGTCCTCCTTCGAGAAAGAGACTTAAGTAGTAACGACCTACAACAATCCTTACCATTCAGTGAATACCTCACTCGGCCCCGGAAACTTCTTGCGATGTGATCAACCTCCTTTCTTCCAAAAGTCAACACTATAGCCAGCCGGTTAACTGAACGGTAAAGATTGCACTCCGAATCGTACGAATCCGGCGGTCGTGGTTGCACTCTGTCGTTCAATGTCTTTTGGAAAATGCCAAAAAACTACAGGAATTTCACCTGTGGGAAAGCCA
>NJBM01000018.1 GCA_005223045.1 Planctomycetes bacterium B3_Pla
TTTTAAGACGTGAGGTAACCGGCCCGGCGATCGGATGCCCCAAGAGGATTTATCATAAGTGCTACAAAATGTCCCTGCCCCAGGACATTGTTAGATTCTATCACGAGGATAAGGGCCTGGGCTGTATCGCTATAGATGATTTCGCACATTCAAGGGTCCTCGAACGTCTGCTGATGTACGAACAGCGGATCGAGCAAAGCCTGGATAAGACAATGACCAAGCTAAGGAAGCTCCAACTGATGCGCAAAATGGAGGCCAACGATATCGCCAAGCAGGAATATACCGCCGATCCGGATAATACTGCCAATTGCGCAAAACAAAGCCAATTCTCTCCGTCCCAAATAGGCGTAACATCTTTAGCACAGGATGTTTATCAAAAGTTATCCCGCCCCGGACACGGGGAAAACAAAGCCAATCAAAGCCAATTTCAAGAGCCTCGGCAAGCAGCGAGAGGCGAAAATGTGCGCTTTGGAGTGTCATTTGCCCCTGAAGGTTCCGGATAGACAGTCACTTTCGGCTAATCGGCAGGTCTAAATAGGCTGGAAGGCAACAAAAAAGTCGTCCGGGGCGCCGGCTCTGTAGCCGGATGAAGTTGAAGAAATCGATTCTAAATAGATCTCTCCATTCCGCCTTCGGCTCCAGTCGAGATGACGATTGGGTGACAGCCTCACCCTGATTGTCGTTTATCGGGGCGGGGACGGTTTGCCATGAGGATAATGGTCTTCGCATATAGTCGGCGAGGAAGAGCGTCCTTGAGTATCTTGCGGACTTCCCGCATGGCGGTCCGCTGGGTTGTGTGCGTGATGAGAATGTGCTCGTTGTTGAGGTTTTGCAGGAGCGTGGCCAGCTCGTCAACGTGCATGTGTCTGCCGGCTTTTGCTCTGGTGGTGTGCTCGCCCTCGTAGAACGTGCACTCGGCGATCAAAATTCTGCTATCGGCGATGTACTTCAATTGTGAAAAATCGACATATTGCGTATCGCCCAGATACGTAACAATCGGAAACTCCAGCGGGTAGTCGATTTCAATGCCCTGTTTTTTCAGCTCGACAATCTGCGGACCTGTCAGACCTGAGTATTCGGGTTTGAGCTTCTTTCGCTTTTCGATTACGGTGAAGCCGACCGAGCCTCTGCTGTGCTTCGTCGGGAATACCCTTGCTATCAGATTGGGCTTTATTTTATATTCGTCGCCCGGTTTTACGCCAACGAGGTTGGCCGGTATTTTGTTGCCGTCCAGCTTGGACCATGCGTCGATTATGTCCCTGATCGGCCCGAGCAGGTTTTGGGGTGCCAATATCGTTCCGGCTGATATACCGCAAAAATTCCGTTGTGAAAGGTAATATGCGATGCCTGCCGCGTGGTCCATGTGCCCGTGCGTGAGCAGGACGTTGTTTATGGGAATAATCTGATCCGGCGCTTTGCCGACGTCGAAGCAAACGTCCAACTGCGGAACCGCGACCACGGTCTCTTCGCCGGCGACCGAATAGCCGATGATTTGCAGATTGTCTATTTCTATTTGTGCTAAATTGTGACTGGGCATTTGCGAATGATTAATGATCAATGATTATTGATCATTGGTCCCACGTTACCGACAAGGAGCCTACTGTGTATCATGTTCCAGGCCAAGAGTACTAGTAGATACCCCTTATGTCAATTTGTTTTTAACACCACTTGTGGATTGCAGGCAGCGGAATTATCATACTGCGATATACGAGATACGATATACGAGATACGAAATATGCCCGACAAGCGAAGTCATCGAGGTCCGCACCCGGCGGATGAAAAGCTGTTTGCCCCGCAAGCGATTGGCGATTTGCGATTAGCGATTGTCGATTTCTCCTTGCTGCTGACCAGAGGTTATGCCGAGAAGAGTTCGCTGAAGTTAGTCGGTGACAGATTCTCGCTAACGGAAAGACAGAGAATGGCCGTTATGCGCAGCGCCTGCTCGGATCAGCAGCTTGCCTCTCGAAGCCAACGCCGTATCGAACCAAATGATCTTGTGGGTCAATGCGTCGCCGTTGACGGATACAACGTACTGATAACCATCGAAGCGGCAATGAGCGGCGGCGTTATCTTAAAGGGACGCGACGGCTGCTGCCGGGACCTGGCAAGCATCCACGGGACGTATCGCAAAGTCACCGAGACGATACCGGCTGTGCAGCTTATCGGCAACTTTTTAGCGGAAATCGGCACGGCTAAAGCCCTGTGGCTGCTGGACAGCCCCGTCTCCAACAGCGGGCGATTGAAGACCCTGATTGGAGAATTGGCGCGGAAGAACGGCTGGAACTGGGAAGTTGAACTTCTGCTTAGCCCCGACGCGGAGCTGAAAAAGACCGATCTGATCGCAGCCACCAGCGACAGCGTCATACTCGACGGCTGTAAAAGCTGGGTCAATCTGGCAAAAGAGGTTATCACGCAGAGACTATCATCCGCAACTGTGGTCGACCTCGCCACAAGCAATTCCTCGATGGCTTGAAATGAGTAAGGCGTTACCGAAATTGCCACGGGCCCGCAGCTCTCGTGACAGAACTGTTGCCACATGGTAGGCCTGAAACATGCTTATCACAGTCTTGTTTTACGTAATTGTCCTTGTGGGCTATGAATTAGCCAGTTGTGTCGCGTCCTGCATAGCCTTGCTCCACGGCTCTTTGTCAACCAGCCACGCGGGTTAGTTTATAAACCCGTCCCAATCTTGAGGCTGCTTTTAGATCGCCCCGTTTTAAGGCCTCTCGAACATCGTCGAGTTTATAAGCATCCTCCAAAGAAAGATAGGGAGACCATCCTTCGTCGGCGTAAATCAATTCGACATCAACCTGCGCCACATAGTTCCCCTCATGCACGATCTTTGTATAGTGCCTGGTACTCATTGTTTTCTCCTTATGAAATCCGGCTCCCACCGCTGTGGGTCCGGTCTGTATGCGGTGACGAGAACTGCCGGAGATAACTCGCCTTTTGGGAGACCCCAGACGACGTGTATCGGTTCTCCTGCCCTATCCTTCTGAAGGACAAGGACACAGGGCCCTTTTGGATAGTCGGGATAGTCCTCAACTACGACGGCGTCGGCAACGGATCCCAGAGCGTCTCTTAGGTAGAGCCTGTCTGCCGCGATCTCATCATAGCCATGATCCGATACTTTGACATCGCTCTTCTGAATTAGGCGGAGGATATGGTGAAACGTTTCACTCACAGTATCGCTATTCCAGATTTCCCATGATTGTGTGTCTTGAGCATTCTCAGCAGCCGTTTTCCTTCGCTACAATAGAAATCATAACATGGTAAGTTGGGCAAGTCAATAGGTTATGCGAAAAAGGCCAAAGTTCGTATCTCGCAAATATCTCTCTATCTCGTTCAGCATAACCGAAAGACTGGTCAGTTCGAATCGATCAGTTCCTGAATCATATTGAGCTTTACCTGCTCAAGCGAATCGCAGATTAAATCAGCTTCGCTAAGTTTTTTAGAGTTTGTGGAATTTGTTACAGCGATGCACCTGGCGCCGGCGGCACGGGCAGCTTGTACGCCGTTCGGGGCATCTTCTATTACGACGCAATTGGCCGGATCGATGCCTATCCGCTCGGCGGCAAGCAGGAAGAGTTCGGGATCGGGCTTCTTGTGCGTGACGTCATTGCCGTTTATATAGACCATCTTCTGATATGGGACTCCCGCAGCGTTCAAAACGGCACGAGATTTTTCGAGTGTGCCGGAGGTTGCGATGGCCACCCTGAAATCTTCCGCCTGCATCGCCTTTTCCATCAATTCCAGCACGCCGGGAAAAGGCGGCAACGGCTCTTTGCTCAGGATATTGAGGAAGTATTCCTGTCGCAGCCGGGTCGCTTGCCGTACTTGCTCATCGGTCAGTTCCATCCCGTGGACTCTTGCGGCGGCTTTAACGTATTCTTCGGCACCCCGGCCGAGACCCGCCTCGAAATCCTCGCGGACGACGCCCTCGACGCCAAACAGATCGGCAAAAACCTTAATAGAAACCTTCGCATTGACCGCCTCGGTATCGGCGATCACACCGTCAACGTCGAATATCAAACCATACATTTTGTTCATAGCGTTCAGCGTATAGCATATAGCGTTTAGTTTTTCAATCATTGACTCAGTTTCCAGTTTTCTGTTTGGTCTGCGGGTATTTTTTTGATTTTTCTGCCACGTTTTTTGCCGCCCGCGCATTTATAATGGTGATGATAGTTGACGCCGAGAGACTCCGGAGAACAATCAGCGTGGACAACGACAGTAGAGCGGCAAACGATGGCCGGTTAATAGCCAGGGCGCGCGGTGATCCCGAGGTATTTGTTCGGTTGTATCACATGCACTACGATGCGATATTTCGCTACTGCGCTCATCGCCTTTTTGAGAGAGCTTCGGCGGAAGATGTCACCTCGCAGGTCTTTCTCAAAGTCGTAGAGAAGTTCGGGTCTTTCAAGGGCGACGAACAGCAGTTTCGCAACTGGCTGTACAAGATTGCAACTAATGCCGTCAATCACCATTTGAGAAAGACTGCTCGCCGAAACAGTCTGCTTGAGCGTGCCTGCGAGCAGGTGAACAGTTCGGTGGGCGACTGTCGAGTGTCATCTGCGAAACTGGCTCTGCTGAGAGAGGCCATGCTGGCTTTGAAGCCGCGTTACCAGACTATCATCACATTGCGTTTCTTTGAGAATTTGAAACTAACCGAAATTGCCGAGGTGCTTGGCAGCAGTCCCGGCACTGTCCGCAGCCAGATGGCCCGAGCACTTGCCAAATTGCGAATTAGAATCGCTTCTGCTCAGCAGGAGATTTGAAAAATGACTGATGACGAAAAACAATTTGAGGATTTCATCGCTTCAATCAGGTTCGATGATACTGCTGATCCTATGCATCGCGACAGGCTGGAAGATGACTTACTTGCTGCTTTAGCAAAGCGATCTCGGCGGGAAAGTCCAATGAAAACCTGGAGAATAATCATGAAGAATAGAACAATTCGTTTCGCCACGTCTGCCATGGTGCTTATAGCAGCGGCATTGACCATATACCACCTCGGTGGATCACCTGATGGAACCAGCGTAACATTTGCCCATGTGATGGATCAGATTCGAGAAATCCGACCCTATGCCTACACTCAGACTGCACGCTACTACCACACCAATAAGACTGTTGTCCGGCGGTTCATGATTTTGAACCGGTATCAGCGCAGAGAGGAATTCCCTGACGGAACTGTCAGGATCTTCGACTACTCTAAGGAGCCCGTGGGTATGCTGCAACTAAATCCAGATGCAAAACGGGCCTTATGGAAGACGTATCCAGACCAACAGACAATGTCGATTAATACCGATACGCTTGAGAGGTTACGTCGCTTCGAGAAAAGGCCGGACATTTACAAGGTGGAAGATCGGGGCGTGCAGGAGATGGGTGGACATACGACCAAGTGTTTCCAGGTTCCGGGTGAACACAACGTACATACCGTGTGGATAGACATTGAGACCAAGCTCCCTATACGTATCGAACTGGAACATCCCAAATTCGGGCGGACCCTGGTCATGACTGAGTTTGACTTTGACCCCAGTTTTGACAAGACGCAGTTCGACAGGATCCCGCCGGAGGGATATACTCTCTCCGAGTACATTAGTAAGGAGGGCGGTTTATCCCAACAAATTAGGGACTTTCGACCCAGGACCTACATTTATACTACACTGAGCAGTAATGGATCAAAGACAGTGTGCCGCATGCTGGAGCCGAGCATCGATCGCTGTCGTCGTGAGTATGACAACGGACAGACTGAGATCTATGACTACTCGCAGCAACCTGCCAGATGCCTTAAGTTGGATACCAAGAAAAAGCAGGCGGTACTGGAAACTTATCCTGGTGGAAATCGAAAGAAAATCAACATCGAACTCTTGCGGATTATAGAGAACGCTGAGGCCACGCCGGAGTTGTACAAGGTAGAAGACCGTGGTATACAGCCCATGGATGGGTACACCACTAAATGTATCCATATCCCTGGGATGCACAACGAAATTTTGTTTACCGTCTGGAAGGATGTCGAGACAGGTCTTCCGGTACGTATAGAGCAGAAGCGTGGCCGGACCCTGATCTTTACGGACTTTGAATTTGACGTGGCGCTCGATCCAAACCTGTTCGAGATGAAGGCCCCTGAAGGCTATACCCTTACGGAAGTAACTTATCCTGCTAAGGTTGACCAGGCCACAGAAGCGCATCTGATCGAGGGATTGCGTTTTCTCGCCAAATTTCTGGGTGGAGCTTTTCCCAAAGCGTTGGAGTGGCCGAAGGTCCAGCAACAGACGCGCACCTATACCCAACAAAACAACTTGGAGATCTCACCTGTTCAATTGAAGGACATGCGCGCGGCTATCGGGCCATTCAACAAGTATGTTGGGCGTTTGCGAAGTTCGCCTAAGTCCTTTGACTTGCACTACGTCGGTGACGGCGTCCGTCTGGGAGAGGCTGAGAAAGTGATTCTGTGGTATCGTCCTGAAGGAACATCCAGCTATCGTGTGGTCTATGGTGACCTGAGAGTGGAAGATGTGGCACCCGAGGATCTACCCGAGTAAATGCGTCCGTACTTTTGCCGTTGACTATAAAGCCCGTGTTTTCCATCTCTGCCTCTTGCATTTGTTCATAGGAGCAGAATCGCCTTTGCGGTTCGCGCGGCTAAATCTGATTTTCTTCATGACGAAACAGTCATCCAAATCATCAGCACTTAGCCTCCGCGTTTTGAGGGGCGGCTATATCACCATATCTTGTTGGTTAAGGCCTGCCGGATTTTACAGTTGAAGGGGGGGCTGTTTGTTGGTAGAATTCGGCCTCGTTTTTCCTGGAATATTAACGGAGCCTACCAATGGCAGAGAAGTTTGATAAATACGTCTTAAAGAACGGAATGGTGCTCCTTGGCGAGCCGATGGAGGCGGTTGAGTCTGTGGCTTTCGGTTTTATGCTGCCTGCCGGGGCGGCACGTCTTCCGGACGGCTGCTGCGGGGCCGGGAGCGTTATTGTCGACTGGATTTTCAGAGGGGCCGGCAATAAGGACAGCAGGCAGCTCGGAGATGCACTCGACGGGCTGGGGCTTGCACGCGGCCGGTCGGTCGGCAGCTCTCACATAACCATCGGAGCGGCCCTGGAGGCCGGCAACCTGTCCCAGGCCCTGGATTTGCACGCCGACATCATACTTAAACCCAGCTTAATAGAAGACCAGTTTGAGCCGGCAAGGCAACTGGCGATTGATGAGGTGCTGTCCTTAGACGACGATCCCCGGCATAAGGTTATGCTCAAACTGCGTGAGCAGTTCTATCCGAGTCCTCTGGGCCGTAGCGCGGTAGGAGAAATAGAGGACCTGAAGGCCCTGACGAGCCAGGCTTCAAGGCAAATCATACAGGACAAGTTCAATCTCTCACGGACGGTCTTCACAGTGGCGGGCAAATACGACTTCGATGCGGTTTGTCGGCAGATAGAGGGTCTGTTTGAAACTGAGCCCCGGCAGGGCAACGATTCGGTAACGTTAGGACCCAGAGCAGGCGGGTACACGCACATAGACAATGACGGCGCGCAAGTGCATATTGCTTTGGCGACCGAAACCGTCAAACCGACCGATGAGGACTATTACAATGCCAGAGTGGCGGTGTCGGTTCTCTCGGGCGGGATGAGCGCCAGATTGTTTACGGAGGTAAGGGAAAAGCGCGGTCTGTGCTATGCGATCGGGGCGAGGTATCACGCTCTGAAGGAAGCAGCCGGAATGATGTGTTACGCAGGGACGACTCCGGACAAGGCCCAGGAGACGCTCGATTGCGTCGTGGGTGAATTTGAACGGCTCGGAGAAGGAATCAGTGAAGAGGAAATCGCCCGGGCCAAGGTCGGGCTTAAAAGCTCGCTGATCTTGCAAAGCGAGTCATCGAGCAGCCGGGCCGGCGCGATTGGAGGCGATTATTACGTGTTGGGAAGAGTCCGAAGCCTGGATGAGATCAAAGACAAGATAGAGCAGACAACGGTCGATTCGGTCCTGGCGTTTTTGCGGGACAACGAGTTCAAAGATTTTACGGTCGTGACGATAGGCCCGAAGCGAGTGACAGTGAAGTAGTCCCAGGAACCCCTGACGGGGGACGATGCATGGAATTCAAAAACGATAAATTGGCGAACGGCCTGATTGTAATCGGCGAGGTCAACAAGTCCGCCAAATCGGCGGCGGTGGGTTTCTTTGTCAAAACCGGCTCAAGAGACGAGGTTCCGGGGATCAATGGCGTCTCGCATTACCTCGAACACATGCTGTTCAAAGGGACTGAAAAGCTCAGCGCGCTTGAAGTTAACGAGGCGTTCGACAGGACCGGGGCGCAGTTCAATGCCTTCACAAGCGAGGAAAACACCGTTTTCTATGCCGCCGTTCTCCCGGAGTATCTGGCTGAGGTCACGGAGCTATGGTCGGAGCTGATGAGACCGGCCCTCAGGGATGAAGATTTCGATATCGAAAAGAACGTGATCAAAGAAGAGATTGCGATGTACAAGGACATGCCTAACTTCGACGTAATGGACAGATGCAGGGCCTTGCACTTCGACGGTCATCCCTGTGGAAACAGCGTTCTTGGAAGCGAGCAAAGCATCGACGGTCTGACGGCTCAGCAGATGCGGGACTATTTCTCAAGGCGTTATGCGCCGAATAACATGGTCCTTGCCTGCGCGGGCAATTTTGACTGGGACCGGATTTGTTCGATAGCGATCGATTCCTGCAGCAAGTGGCGGCAGCAGACCGTCGAAAGAAAGCTGGGCCACTGCGTTGGCAGCAAACGCAAGGATCGAGTTGAAAAAGCAAACCTGGTTCGCGAGCATATATGTCTGATGAGTGACGGCGTGTCCGCTCAGGATCCGACCAGATTTGCCGCTTCGCTTCTGGGCGCTATCGTCGGCGACGACGTCGGCTCGCGATTTTTCTGGGAGCTTGTTGACAAGGCGCTGGCCGAAGCTGCAACGATGTTGTACGGAGCTATGGACGGCACAGGAACGTTCTACAGTTACATCCGCTGCAGCGGCGAGAATGTGACGAAAGTGCTCGACACCGTCAACGGCATTTTCGACGATCTGGCCCGTGACGGCATAACACAACAAGAGTTGAGAACGGCCAAGAACAAGATACTGAGCGCTCTGGTCATCAAGAATGAGCTACCGATGGGCCGGTTGGTTGACCTGGGCTTTAACTGGACATATCTGGAGAAGCATCGCACTATCGAAGACGATATCGCTGCGGTCAAGGCGGTTACGGCAGAAGACGTCAATGCGCTGATAGAGCAGCTTAAGCCGGGCGATTTCACACAACTTTCCGTGGGGCCTGCACTGAACAGTTGACACATAAGGAGGTAAAGGTATGAGCAATCCAACACGAAGAGAATTTCCGAAGAGACATCGGGAAACAGACGTCCGGCTAACTCGCCGGAGTTTTCTCAGGACAGCCGGTTTTACCGCCGCTTCAGCGGGCACGCTCTCTGCGTTGTCGTGCAGTGCCGGTGCGAACCAGACCGGAGTATCCCGGAAGAAGCGCCCGAACGTCGTCCTGGTAATGACCGACGACCAGGGTTATGGCGACCTCGGCTGTCACGGCAACGACGTGATTGTGACACCCAACCTTGACAAGCTACACGCCCAAAGCGTTCGGCTGACCGATTTCCACGTGGATCCAACCTGTTCGCCCACGCGTTCGGCGCTGTTGACGGGGCACTACTCCACGCGGACCGGCGTATGGCACACAATTATGGGCCGGTCGCTGCTGGGCAAACATGAGACGACTGTGGCGGATATTTTCTCGGCGAGCGGTTACAAGACCGCAATCTTCGGCAAATGGCACCTGGGCGATAATTATCCGTTCAGGCCCCAGGACCGCGGCTTCCAGGAGGTCTTGATTCACGGCGGAGGCGGCGTCGGACAAGGCCCCGACTACTGGGGCAACGACTACTTCGACGATACGTACTTTCATAACGGCAGTGAGAAAAAGTTCGAGGGCTACTGCACGGATATATGGTTCGACGGGGCCATGAAGTTCATCGAGACCAACAGGAACGAGCCGTTCTTCTGCTACATTCCAACCAACGCCCCGCACGGGCCTTATAACGTTGCCGACAAATACAGCAAGCCGTATCGAGATAAAGGCGTCCAGAAGAATCAGGCCAATTTCTACGGAATGATTACGAACATCGACGAGAATATGGGCCGGCTGATGCGGCGTCTCAAAGAGCTGGACCTGGAAGACAACACGATTTTGATCTTCATGACCGACAACGGCACTTCCGGAGGGCACACCGGAGGTATGCGGGGCAAGAAAGGCTCGGAGTATGAGGGCGGGCACCGCGTGCCGTTCTTTGTCCGGTGGCCCGCCGGCGGCCTAAAAGAGACCGACGACGTTGACCGGCTATCGGCACACGTTGACGTGCTGCCGACGCTGATCGAGTTGTGCGGTCTAAAGAAACCGCGGGGCCTGAAATTCGACGGCAAGAGTGTCGCGCCGTTACTCCGGGGCGAAGGCGGTAACTGGCGTGATCGAACGCTGTTAGTCCACTCCCAGCGGATCGAGTATCCCGAGAAATGGCGCAAGAGCGCGGTGATGACCCAGCAGTGGCGTCTGATAAACGGCAAAGAGCTTTACGATATCCAGGCCGATCCCGCCCAAAAGAACGATGTTGCCGACGCTAATCCAAAGGTCGTCAAGAAACTGCGCCGGTCTTACGAACGATGGTGGACTGATCTGTCCAAGGGCTTTGACGACTACTGTGAAATCATTATCGGTTCGGACAAACAGAATCCCACCCGGCTGATGTCCCATGATTGGCACACTTCGAGAGTACCCTGGAATCAGGGCGCGATCCGCAACGGGATGCAGGTCAATGGTTTCTGGGCGGTCGAAATCGAACGGGACGGAACATATCAATTCGAGCTGCGCCGCTGGCCAAAAGAAACGAATGCGTCGATCAACGGCGCCGTGCAAGGCGGCAAGGCAATCACAGCCACAGAGGCCAGGCTGACAATCGCAGACGTTGATTTGACCAGGCCGGTGTCGAGAGAGGCACATGTCGTGATATTCGAGGTCAAGCTCAAAGCCGGCAAGACCCGGTTGCAGACCTGGCTCTCGGATGACAAAGGGACCTCGCGCGGGGCATATTATGTCTATGCGAAGCGCCTGTAGAGCAAGTAACAGGAGGAGCATGAGCAGGCAAAGCAGAAGAGAATTCCTAAAGCTCACGGGACTTGCCGCCGGGGCCGTGGTGATGCCGTCTGTGGTGTTGGCCGGGCGTAAGGCTGCAAGCAGGCCCAACATACTCGTGATAATGTCCGACGAGCACAATGCCGGTGTGACGGGCTACTACGGCAATGACATTGTCCAGACGGCGAATCTGGACGGTCTATGCCGACGCGGCATTGCTTTCGAGAGCTGCTATTGCAACTCGCCGTTGTGCGTGCCGTCACGTCTTTCTTTCACCGCTGGCAAGTATGCTTCGCGTGTGAGTGCGTGGAGTAATAATTGCCGGCTTGAGAGCGACGATTATCCGTCCCTGCCTCGCATTATGAACGATGCAGGCTACGAATCGGTGCTGTGCGGCAAGATGCACTACGACCGGACGCGGCGATACGGCTTTAGAGAGATCGGCGGCAACATGAACAATGCGAGCAAGACCGGCAAAGGCTCGCGCCGCAAGGCCGACAATCTTAAATCTAAGGGCAAGCTCTCAGACCGCTTCGACCAATTTCATGCCGGCGACAAATCCAGCATCCTGAATCACGACAGGAAGGTGACAGACGCAACTGTGGAGTTTCTCGGCAATCGAAAGGCTTCGGACAAGCCGTTTTTCCTTTTTGTCGGTTATCTCGCGCCGCACTTTCCGCTCATCGTGCCCCAAAAATACTGGGATCAGTACAAAGGCAAGGTTCCGATGCCGGAGATTCCCAGGGGGCACCTGGAATCTCAGCCGCGAAACTATAAGCATCTGCGCGTTGCCTTCAACATGGAAGATGTGCCGGATGAGATCGTGCTGAAGGGCCGGGAACTCTATTACGGCCTGACGCAGTGGCTGGATGAGCAAATCGGCAAAGTCCTTTGGTCTCTGGCCGACAGCGAAGTAGCAGACAATACGGTCGTGATCTATACTACCGACCACGGCGAGAACATGGGCGAGCACGGCCTGTGGTGGAAGAATTGTCTGTACGAGCACGCCGGCCGCGTGCCGCTGATTATCAGTTGGCCCGCGAGATGGAAAGGCGGGCAGTGGCGAAGGCAAGCCTGCTCGCTGGTCGATGTAGTCCAGACAATCGCCGAACTCGGAGGCGCCGACGTGCCCGAAGACTGGAACGGGGATTCGATGCTCGAATGGCTCGACGAATCCTGGGCCAGATGGAGAGACCTTGCTGTGAGTGAATACTACGGGCATAATGTCGCATCCGGCTCTGCAATGATTCGAAAAGGCCCATATAAGTACATTTATCACACGCCGGCAGACGCAGACCACCCGGCCGAGAGAGAGCTTTATGATCTGCTGTCGGACCCGGGTGAATTCGACAATCTTGCCGGCCGGAGCCGTTACAGCAAACGTCTGAGTGCGATGCACGCGGCCCTCGTCGAGGAAATCGGCGAGGATCCGGATGCGACCGAGCGGCGCTGCCGGGCAGATTACGCCCGTGGATACCCTCGAAGCGACAAGAAAAAGAAAGATAAACCAGAATGGTCGCAAACAGAACGATGATAATGGACGGGAGCAATCGTCGAAAAACGTAGCTTCACTCCCGGCCGGTAAGGATGCAATGCAACAGAACAATGAAATACCGCAGTTCGACTTAGCCGAACAGATCATGGCCGAGCAGAGAAAAAATGCTTCGGTAAGAAGAAAAGGTCCCGCCAAAAGAGTCGGTGCGCCAAACCAAAAGCGAAAAGTTGAGCCTCTCGGCCACACAATTAAGCCGCAACCTGCTTTGCCGGAGCAGGAGCAAATCATTGCAGAGATCGTGGCAAGGGACATTAAGAAGCTGTGCAAAGGCAACGCTCGAAGTCCCCGGACATCAGGATTTTAAGACTATGAATATGTATTCAAAACATGATGGTTCAAGAACCGGTCCTCGGTGTTTGCATTCAGGATTCCTGCTCGTTGCTCTAATTGGCTCGCTCCATGCGGCAGTTCCGGAGAATTCCGCTCTGCCGGATGCTTTCCGCGCCGAAGATCTGCTGTGGGAGATACAACTGGGGACCCATCAATACACGATCCCTCGGATCGACGACGGGCGGATATTCATTGGCATCAATGACAGGGATTTGGATCATCCGGCATTGCACCGCACGGGCGGCGGGATTGTAATGTGCCTGGAGCAGGCTACAGGCAAAATGATCTGGCAACTGGTAATTCCGCGATATATGGAAGGGGCAAACGCGCCGTTTCATTTCAATCACTGGCAGTGCGGCGTCTGTTCGAGGCCGGCGCTCGACGGCAAGCGATTGTATATCGTCGGCCCTCGCGGCGACGTGCTCTGTCTGGATCGCAACGGCCAGGCCGACGGCAATGACGGGCCGTTCAAAAAGGAAATCGAGTATATGGGCGTTCGGCAGAATCCCGACTACCGGCTCACCCGGACGGACGGAGACATCATCTGGCGGTTTGACATGATTAAAGAGTCGTCGATCGTGCCGCACGATGTTTGCGGCAGCACCCCCCTGCTGCACGGTGATTATCTGTACGTATGTACCTCCAACGGTCAGGACGACAAGCACAAGTTCGTTGTCAATCCGTCGGCTCCCAGCCTGATCGTGCTGGACAAACAGACCGGCCGGCTGTCGGCAACCGACGGTGAACTGATCGGCAAGCGAATGTTTCACGGGCACTGGTCGTCCCCCATAGCGGCCAAAATCGACGGGCAAGAGATGATTCTCTTCGGCGGCGGCGACGGCGTGCTATACGCCTTTGAACCACTCAAGTCGGCGACCGGCAGTGACAAGGCGGGAATTCTGAAGAAGATTTGGCAGCATGATTGTAATCCTGTCGATTATCGACGGCGGGACGGGCAGGATATTCCCTACGGCGGCTGGAAGAGCAAAAGCCCCGACGGGCCAAGTGAGATTATTGCCACGCCGGTTGTTCATAACAATCGCGTTTATGTAGCCATAGGCCAGAGTCCTATCCACGGTCCGGGCCAGGGCATACTTTCATGTATCGACGGCGCAACCGGTCGGAAAATCTGGGAGTCCCGCCGGGTCGGTCGCAGCCTCTCCGACGTGGCGATACATGATGGATTACTGTACATCTCGGATTTCACCGGCCGACTGCATTGCTTCGACGCAGGCACGGGGGACCATTGCTGGCAGCATGAATTAGGCGCCGGTGTGTGGTGTGCCTCCCCGGTGGTGGCAGACGGCAAGGTGTATATCAGCACCGAACGAAATCGCCTCTGGGTCTTTCGAGCCGACCGGAAAAAGCAGGTATTGTCCGAGTGTCGCGTCACGTCGATGGCTATTACTCCCGTTATTGAAGATGGGATATTCTATCTGCCGACGCAGAGACGGCTCTTTGCCCTGGCGATGAAATCCGGTCCGTCCCAAGCGGGCAATTAGCCGCTCAACCTGGAGCACAACCAGGCAGCGAGCAGCGCTCCGTAGTTTCCGATCGCGTATCCCATTAGGGCCATCAGGATGCTCACCGGCACCAACTTTTCATTGTGATGGGAGGCTACCACCGGGGCGCTTGCGGCCCCGCCGATGTTCGCGGCGCTGGCAATTGCAGTTGAATGCACGTCCACTCTCAACAGGTACGCCCCGATCACGCAAAAAGCTCCGTGTATGATTATCCATACATAACATGCCAAAATGAACCATGCGGCAGAAGCAGTAAGTCCCGAGACGTCGGCCTTCGCTCCCATATTGGCAACAAAGATGTACACGAGAGCCATTGCGAATTCGTGGCTCGCGGGGATGTGTCTCGCCGGGGTCAGTGAAAGTAGAATACCCATTGTCGTAATCAACAGAATCTTCCAGCTTGAGGCGGTCAGAACCGGCCCAATCTCGGGAAGTTTGCCTGATATGGCTTCCGCAGCCCAGGTGCAGGCAAAACCGAGCACCAGAAGATAGAGAAAATGCCTCATCTTGACAGTTTGCCGCCGGTCTTCGGTTTCGGCTTGCACGTTTTCAAGCATCCGGATTCGCTCATCGTCCACTCGCACGAAACGATTAAACGCTTTGGCAAAGTTCTTCGATCCCAGCAGAATCGGCAGCCATATAATATAGACGAGATTGTCTCCAAGAACTGCCAGGCCGAATCCTTCTCCGCTTGTCTCAAGCCCTTCGGTTACAGCCGCCATGTTCCCTGTGCCGCCGATCCAGCTACCTGCGAGCGAGCCAAAGGCCTTCCACATATCCTCAGGCAGTTTGTTCTTCACGAGCAAATACGCGATGGGCGCGCCAAGCACCACGCCGGCGGTGCCGAACAGCATTACGAATATCCCCCGGCCCATCATTCTGACTGTCGATGCGATATCGACCTTCAGCAGCATTATGACCAGAAACATCGGCAGCACGGTCGAACTTAGCCAATCGTACACTTCCGAGGTGTTGCTCAGCACGCCGGTATTCGACATTACTGCCGGCAGAGCGTATATGAAGATCAACGGCGGAAAGTAATTGAAGAGCTTCCACTTCGAGCGTTCTTCGAGCCAGAAGAAGAACGCCCCGACGCCGCAAAGGACCATCAAGATTCCTGCCGGGCTGGATACATAAGATTCATCCATGAGTTTCGTGCATTCCTAATTAGTTGTCAGATTTGGCGTTAATATAGCATGTTATTGCCTCGTAGTGAATCCCGCATTGCTGGACAAACTCAGAAAAGAAGGCGCGATAGTTTTGTTATTCCCTCACAATTGGTGCGATTCATCGCACCCTACCGCTTTCGCTTCGCAAGGCAGTCCTCGATTTTGCCCAGGATTGGCTTCATGTGCGGATGTCATTTCGACCGGAGTGAGCGCAGCGAACGTAGTGGAGAAATCTATTCAAAGCAGATTTCTCGACTTTGTCCCGATTTTGATCGGGACTCCGCTCGAAATGACGTCCGTCCGAATTACAGCGCGGGACGGGAGTCGGTCAGGCAGAGTTCTACGAGTTCGTCGATTACGGCTGTGCCGGCGCACATTACTTTGTCGGCTCCGCCCCAGTATAGCTTTAACGTGCCGTCTTCTTCGGGGATGGCGCCGCATGTGAAGACTACGTTGTGTACGTAGCCGGTGATTTCCCATTCGTCTTCGGGCTGGAGTATCCAGCGGTCGCCCACGCCGAGGATTTGTGCGGGGTCGTCGAGCTTGTGCAGGGCGGCACCGAGGCGGTACACGTGGCCGTCCATTGTCGGAAATACGCCGTGGTAGATGCTAAGCCAGCCCTTGTCGGTGCGGATCGGCGGGGCGCCGGGGCCGATCTTCGTCTCGTCCCAGTGGTACGGCACGGGCTTCATTACCAGTCTCGAATCGCCCCAGTGCCGCAGGTCGGGCGAGTAGCTTATCCAGATCGACCAGGGGCTGATGTCCGAATGAGGTCTGTCAAGTTTAACGTACCGGCCGTCGATCTTTTCGGGGAAGAGCACAGTGTTGCGGTAGTCGGCCTGCGTGATAAAGGCCACTCTCTCGACCGATTCGAAATCGTGTGTTTTTGCCAAGCCGATTCGGACGCCGTGCGGCGAATATGCACTGTAGGTTATGTAGTATGCGCCTTCGAGGCAAGTAATGCGCGGATCCTCGACGCCGAAGGCTTCATACTCGCTGAATACAGGCTCTTTGCCCGGCGTCATGAAAGGTTCGGGTCGGGACTTGAAATTGAAGCCGTCGTCGCTTTCGGCCAGGCCGATTATAGACCTGCCGGTATCGAGGTGCGAACGAAACAGCATCATATACCTGCCGTCGAACTTCGTGACGCCTGCATTATGCACTGTCTGAACAGGATAAGGAATATCGTCCTTTGTCAGGATGGGATTATTCTCGTGCCGAACTACCAGTTTCTCTCTTGTCATTCGAATTTCCGTATAACGCTTGACGGCAGGATGTGACGCTAACCCTTGGCAACAAGTCTGTTGTATTGCGAATGAGAGCCGATCCAGAACCAAATGATCCCGGTTTCATCCGGGGTATCAATCCCTAAAGCACGATAACGGCGCCCCGTTCGCACAGACCAATATTTTCCGAGCTTCTTTAGCTTTAGGGAAGGATGGTGAGGATCTTGTTTAAGAAGCTCGAAGTTCTTATCGGCCAGACTCTTTGTCGCAGGTGGGAGTTTGTTATAGCAATCCCTGAATCTTGAGGTTGCAAAATGCTTCATAGCTCACTGCACTTTTCCGAGTCAAACTCATTCAAAGCTTCATCCGCCAAATTATCTAACTTTCCCTCAGTAATATCTTTCTCAAGTTCCTTATCCCAGCGTTCTTCCTCAAACTTTTCAAACCAATCGACGAACGTATCAAATTCCTTATCAGGAAGATGGGTGATAGCTGACTTAATTTTGTCAATTGACTCCATGTCCATCTCCATTTCTTTGTTGTTGACGTTTCAGGCAAGGCAAAGTCTTTATGTTTGCCTGGGCCTGCCTTAGCGCTGCTATACTCCACTTATTTTACAGGTCGTGGACAATTATTTCAATACTTGTCTTCTCTACGGAAAATTTCCTCGTAAACTTTTTCGTAGCCTGCGACCATGCAGTCGATGGAGAAGTTATCTTCCACACGCCGGCGGCACTTCTTGCGGTCTATGCGGTCAATCCTGCCGATGGCTTCTACCGCCTCATCGACATCATTGACAAGATAGCCGGTTTCGCCGTCGGCGATGACTTCCCGGCACGAACCTAAATCCGCCGCAATCACCGGCACTCCGGCCGCCATCGACTCGGCCATCACCAAACCAAACCGCTCCGGAATGGTATTGGGGTGCAGAACGACATAAGCCTCTTTCAGCAGCGCATCGCGCTGAACCGGATTCACGGGGCCTATGAATTGAATCGAGGAATTATTAACGTGCGGCTTGATGAGGCTGTCGAAGTAGTCCTGGTCCTGAATTATGCCGGCTATTATCAGGTCCATGCCGGACTTCTTCGCAATTTCAATCGCCAGATGCGTGCCCTTGTCATCGTGTATTCGGCCGTAATGAACGAGCTTATCGCCCGGCTTGCCTCTGAACGTGAGGTTGGAGAGATCTATGCCGTTATACACGGTCGCAAGATACGGCAGGTCCTTGTCTCTGTCTGAATCGCTGATGGAGGCGTAGTAAGTATCCTTGTGGTCGTGGTAAACGCGCAGTATGTCTGGGTCGGAGAACCCGTGAATCGTCGTTAGCATGGGCGTCTTTATGAGCGGCAGGTAGGTCAGGGGAATAAAATCGAAATTGTTGTGGATCAGGTCAAACTCATCGGCCCGCTCCATCACCTTGGATATGTGCAGGCACGTCGAGACCAGCGGGATTTGCGACTTGTCTTCCTCGTAACCTGTTTCGACCCAGCCTTCGAGCTTCGCACCCGTGACGGACTCTTTCGTGGCGAACAATGTTACGTCTTGCCAGCCCCGCGCCACCAGCCCTTCGGTGATATTGCTTGCGACAGTTTCCCACGCGCCGTAGGCTCGCGGCGGCGTGCGCCACGCGACAGGCGACAGAATTGCTATTCGTTTGTGCTTTAGCTCGTCTTTTGTGTCCGTCATTCGGCGATTCCTTTCACGCTCTTCTTACTTCTTCCTTTATTCGCTGGGTATGTCCGCGTCCCAGGCCGTTTACTTCACAGCCAAGCTCGAAATAGCTGCGGATTTTGTCATCATCCAATATGCCGAAGCAGTCAATCACCGCCAGCGGTCTGCCGGCCCATTCGACTATTTTTCCGGGATCAAGCTCAAGATAAGGAGCGTGCGGCACGGCTAAAATGATCGCCCGCGCACCGGCAAGCGCACCGGCAAGGTCGCTCTGAACTCGAATATCAGCCAGACCGGCCTGATTGCGGAAGAATCTCGACAAAGAATGTCCCGGAGCGGGATACGTATCCTGAGCTTCCAGTTCGTACCAATGCTCGAGATAGGGATCATGCACCCGCATCTCGGCTCCCATTTCAGTCAGTTTTCGAACGATGACCTCCGAGCCGCTGTAGCGAGTGTCCCCGACGTCCTGGCGATAGCTTGCGCCGCACAGAAGTATTGTGCTGCCCGCAACCTGGCGGCCCATGTTTCTAAGGGCATCTCTTGCCAGCGTCGCCACGCGCAGGCTGCGCGTATCGTTGATGTCGATTGCGGCTGTTGTCATCTTGAAGATGTCATCGTCGAAGCCGAGGATATGTCTGTATGCCCAGTATCCGAGGCCCCCGTCCTTGGGCAGGCAGTATCCGCCGATGCCGGGGCCTGGGAATATGATGTTGCTGTGTGTGGGCCGGACCTTGATAGCGTTGATGACCTTGATCAGGTCCACGCCGTTGCGCTCGGCAAACACGCTCCACTCGTCGAGAAATGCCAGGATCGTCGCGCGAAAAGAATTCTCGACAATCTTGGTGGTCTCCGACTCGATCGGACGATCCATCACGGTCAAAGGGAACTGCTCGGTGTTTAGCACTTCTCGAAGGAACTTTTCGACGCGCTGCCTCGCCCGGGCGTTGCAGCCGGAGCAGACCCGCCAGAAATCCCGTATCGATGAGACATAATGCCTGCCGGGCATGACACGCTCGAAGCTGTGCGCCAGCAGAGGCTCCGTCTCGACCCCGCGCTTGGCAAAGGCTCTTTTCATTACGGGCCAGGCAACAAATTCAGTGGTCCCCGGCGCTACTGTGGTCTCGATAAGCGTCAGGCAGTTCGGCGGCACTTTCTCGCCTATGGTCTTGATTGTTGCTTCCAGGGCGGCCATTTCCACCTTGCCGGTGCGCATGTTGCCGAGGTCCTTTTTTGTGTAATCGCACTGGACGTCCACAACCACGCAGTCCGCCAATTTGAGACAGTCGCTGTTGTAGGTGCCGATGAGCGTTTTCTTATCGAGCACACAGCGTGCTATCATCGGCTCGACTTCGGGGTCCTCGGCCTTGACCGGCGAGACGCCTCGATTGAGCAGGGGAATCTTCCAGTAGCTGCGGACGCTGGGGCGCTGACATCCGATGACGAACTTGCCGGATTTGCCGGTCTCCTGGTCGATGGTGTCGGCGACGATCGCAGCCATCACAGCGCCGACAAAGCCGACACCCATTACTACAACGATTTCCTTGCCCTCGCTGCGTGCGGCTTCGACCAGCGACTCGACGCGCTCGAACTCCGCTGCGTACCGGTCCGCTTGAGGGACAGCAAATTTCTCACCTGCCGGACTTACAGAGTAATCAGTCATTGTTGACGCCTCTTTCGACGGTTCCCACTTGTACTTTTCGTTTGTTACGCACTCGGCAGAAATCAGCCGGGAGTTTACCAGCAATATCTCACATATCAAGCTTTTTCTATGTACACGTGGTTTCGGCGTGGCGTACTGCGATCCCAACGTCATTTCCTCTTGCATCACAGGGACAAAAATGATACAATTTCTTTGGTTCTTTGAGGCATATTTTCATCGATATTTCCTGAGCCGGCTCCTTTGCCTGCTGGAGGGTAGTAATGAAGAAAGGCTGCTTTTTAGCCTTGGCCGTCATGTCTTTGGTTCTTCCACCTGGGGACGCTGTTTGGGCCGAAGACAGCACGTTTGAATATCCATGCTATTTGCTCGATGCGTACGACGCCGACGACAGTTGCTGGACGGGCATGGACGCCCAGGGACGGTACAAAGGACCGGTCCGTGTGGTCCCGCAACGGTGGCTGATCGGCCCTCCCCCGTCGGAGAAGTCAGGTGTAACTCTGCCTCCCGACCACTGGGTGGAAATCCAGTTCCGCGGCCCGATAGTGGACGGTCCCGGCGACGACATAGTGCTCATCGAAGTTGGGCCCGTGAGGGAGCAGGCGCGTGTCTTCATAACAGACGGATTCGGGCGGGAATACCTGCTCGGCATGGCCATGTCCGGAAGCGTCGGCGCAGGAGTGGATCCGACCGAGATCGGTTTCGATATTTCCGGCATCGCCCTGCCGTATGTGCCGCGAGCGGTGCGTATCCTCGGGATAGACAACGGAGGAGGAGCGCCCGGCTTCGATGTGGCGAACGTGCGTGCGAGAGTGAGCAACGATTGCGGGGATATTGCGTGCAATCCCATTCCTGTGGACGCTGCGAAGAATATGCCCGCCGATGCGATCCTGAGCTGGTCGCCGGGGCAATTCGCCGAGAAGCATGCCGTTTACCTCGGCACGGACGTGACGGACCTGAGCGAGTTCCTGCCACCACAGGACACCAACAGCTTCGATCCGTGCGGCCTCGATTTAAGCACAACTTACTATTGGCGGATCGACGAAGTCAACGACCAAAATGTCCGGCCCGGCGAAGTCTGGAGCTTCACGACAATCGACCATTTTGTCGTGGACGATTTTGAGCAGTACAACTCGTCAACCGATCCCAATCCCAACTGGATATCCGATACGTGGAAGAACTTCGGCGTTTATCTTTCGACGGATCATGCACACAAATGCGGCAAGAAGTCAATGGCTATACCATTGTTGGACTATCAGACTGCTGAGTATTCTGATGAGACTGTTCGCACATTTATTCCGCCGCAGGATTGGACAGCAGCCGGCGCGAAGGTATTAGAGCTGTTCTTTAGTGACCTTACAGATAACAGTGCTGCACTGATCTATATTGCTCTTAATGATGGAAATACCGAGGCCATTGTGCCTTACCCGGGCGATGCCAACGACGTCACGAAGGAAACGTGGCATCCCTGGAGAATCGAGCTTCAGAAGCTGCAGGATATTGACCTGAGCAATATCGAGAGTATCGCAATCGGTTTTTATGCAGATCCAAACAATCCATCCGGAGACGGCAGCGGCACCGTTTACTTCGACGACATAACGTTGTATTCGTCCAGGTGCTTCGAAGATAACAGACCGCCTGCCGATCTCAACGGCGATTGCATCGTCAACCTCCCGGATCTCGAAGAGATTGCATATAGCTGGCTCAAAACAGGTCACAATTCTTATACCGTGGCGGCTCCCAACGTGCCGGTAGCCTGGTATAAGTTCGACGGCAACGCCGATGACAGCATCGGCAGCGCTCACGGCGCGCTGCACGGCAATCCGATCTACGCCTCGGGCATGAACGGCCTGGCAATCAGCTTCGACGGCTACAACGACTCGGTGGAGCTGACCGGCGCGGGCAGTCTGTTTTCCGGAATCAGCATGGGAATAACCATCGCGTTCTGGCAATATGGCGCGGATTCGCCGCACCACACTGATACGCTCTGCTGTTCAAATTATGATTATGACCTTGAAGACCCTGCGATAGCAATCAACCTTGGCTGCTGGCGGCAGCCGGGCAAATACAACTGGGATTGCGGCCGGCCCTGGTCCTTCGACGGTCGGCTAAGCGGCTACCACCGATACAAGAGCGAATGGTCGGGCCGATGGAACCATTGGGCATTTACGAAGGACGTCCGTACGGGAAAAATGCAGATTTTCCTCAACGGCATGCTCTACGACAGCCGGACCGGTGCAAATTCCCCCATTTCAGGGATAACCTCCTTCGAAATCGGCTCGGGCTGGTACGGCGGCTACGACGGCTTGATCGACGACTTCCGAATCTACAACTATGCCCTCTCACAGCCCGAAATCGCCCACGTTGCCACGAACGGCACGGGAATCTTCGACCTGCCGCTTATGATCCCCGCCGACTTTAACGGCGACAACCAAGTCAACTTCACGGACTTTGCACTTCTGGCCGATAACTGGCTCGAAAACGGGTTCTGGCCATAAACACCAGGCGCAGATCGAAGGCAGGCGGAATTGTCAGCAATCAGCGGTCAGAAAAAGCCGCCCTTCGATATCACCCTCAAAATAGATGTAATTACCTGTCCGAGGCCGGCTTATAGCTATTTGTCCCAAGAATGCACAAAACTGAGAGTTCATTTCGGTCGATATATCAGGATCAGTATGTGAGCGGCAACAAAATAAGTCTAATTAGCGACTTTTTTTCTTGACTGCTCTTTAGGAATGCTCTACGATGAAGTAAAGTAGGCAACTGATGATGAATGAGACCGTGGGTCGTCCCATGTCAACTTTGAAGTTTTGTTTTTATCTCGCGATGGGACGCACAGGAAAGCCAAAAGGCTCCTAAGCCTTTCTTTCTTACGGTAGTTAAGTTGCAAAGACGCTTTTTGGCGCCTGTTTCAGGCTGAGAAACGCAAACTTGATTTTGGATCCCTGATCTGACGCCAAAAGTGAAATTAGCATGAAACGAAATCTGCTTGAAAAAGCGTTCGCGTATCCGAGAGGAAATGTAAGTGTTGGGCAGGAAATCAGCCAATCATGAGGAAAAGACAGACCTCTTAATGCCGACTATGCCGCAATTACGGGGGATTTTGGCACCGGGTAGCTGATTCTGCGCTTACGCGAAAAGGATTTCATATTTCATAGCCATTTCTTTGCAACTTTCCCGCCGGGCAGCCCGTGATCTGTCTCATTGAGCAATGTTTGGATGAACCTATGACAAGTACAAGGGAAAGGTAGTAACTATGCTCGTCGCAATGATGGAAATTGGGCTCCCGACAGTGGCCTTTACCATAATCGCCTTTATTCTGGGGATAGGCTTGACAGCCATAGTCCACCAGATAATTGTCAGGGCAAAGGCCAAGACCTTCGAGAGGGACATGGAAAGACAGATCGAAGGCGCTAAAAGGGAAGCAGAAAACATAATCAAGTCGGCCCAGATTGATGCCGCCGCAGAGACCATCAAAAAAAGAGAGCAGTTTGCAAACGAGGCCAACCGGTCCCGTGCCGAGCTGCACGAAAATGAGATGCGACTGACCAAGCGCGAGGACACGCTTGATCGTCAGGCTGAACTGCTCCAGCAGCGTGAAAACACGCTGAAGCAGCAGCAGAAAGAGACCGAGAGGAAGCAGCACAATATCGGCCTGAAGGAAAAACAGCTCTCTGTCTTGATGGCCCAGCAAAAGAACCAATTGCTGAAAATAACTGCAATGAACATCGATGAGGCCAAGGAGCTGCTGCTCAAGCGTCTCGAAGACGAATGCGAGCACGAGATGTCAAGTTTGATTCAGCGCAAGGTGGAAGAAACCACCGAGACGGCCGACGAAAAAAGCCGGGAAATAATCAGTTCCGCCATTCAGCGCTACGCCGCCGAGCAAACCTGCGAGGCAACCGTCTCAACCGTAGAGATACCAAGCGACGACATGAAAGGCAGAATTATCGGCAGAGAGGGACGCAATATTCGTGCGTTTGAAAAAGCCACCGGCGTGGATGTCATTGTCGACGATACTCCCGGGATAATCGTTGTCAGCGGCTTCAATCCCGTCAGACGCGAGGTCGCTCGTCTGTCCATGGAACGGCTCATACAGGACGGGCGAATACATCCGTCTCGAATCGAAGAGCTTGTCACCCAGACCAAGAAAGACGTGAACCACAAGATCCTGCAGATTGGCAAGAACGCGGCCGTCGAGACCAACATCAGGGGACTGAGCAACAAGGTGATCAGTTTGATAGGCGCACTGAGCTACAGAACAAGCTACGGGCAGAATGTTCTTCGCCACAGTGTTGAGGTGGCCTTCCTTTCTCAGGTCATGGCCGACGAGCTTGGCCTGGACGGCTCGATTGCAAGGCGCGCGGGACTGCTGCACGACATCGGCAAGGCCATAGACCACGAGGTCGAAGGCAGCCACCCGACCATAGGCGCAAATTATCTCAAACGATTCAGCGAATCGTCTATCGTGCTGAATGCGGTCGCTGGACATCACGGCGATATTCCGCCGGACAATCCTTATACTCCGCTGGTCGCCGCGGCCGATGCAATCAGCGCCTCGCGTCCCGGCGCCAGGAGAGAAACGCTCGAAAGATACATCAAAAGGCTGGAAAAGCTCGAGGAGATTGCAAGCGGCTTCAAAGGGGTCGAAAACGCATACGCGATCCAGGCCGGGCGCGAAATCCGGGTCATCGTATCGGCCGAGGATGTGGACGACGAGTCGGCTATGAAAATAGCGCGTGATATTGCCGGCAAGGTCGAGAACGAAATGACCTATCCCGGCGAAATCCAGATAACCCTGCTGCGTGAAGTCCGCTGTATCGAATACGCAAAATAATGTCGTATTGCGTATGTCGTGGTGGGAGAGAGCATGATATGGGAACCAAGATACAAAGTTATAGAGACCTGGATATATGGAATTTGGGGATCGATCTGGTCAAAGACATATACGCATCGACAGATAAGTTTCCGAAACACGAGATGTACGGCATTGTAAGTCAAATGAGACGGTCGGCAATTTCGATACCCTCAAACGTTGCCGAAGGCTTCAAAAGGTACCACAACAAAGAGTACAGGCAATTCTTGTACATAACACTGGGAAGTTGTGCCGAACTGGAAACACAGGTGACAATAGCAAAAGAGCTAAAGTATATGCAGGCAGACAGAGAAGCCATTTTGCTCGAAAAACTGGACCATCTTGGACGCATGATCACAAATCTACTGAAAAAACTCTAACATAAACACGACATACTACATACGAAATACGAACATGAAACTTAACATTCTTTGCATTGGTGACATAGTCGGCCGGCCGGGCAGACGCATTATTAGTGACAAGCTCAAGGCGCTGGTCAGAGAGCTTGACATTGACTGCGTGATAGCCAACGCCGAGAACGCCGCCGGGGGTTCGGGCCTGACGCCGCAAATCTATGACAAATTGCTGCGCGCCGGCGTAAACCTGATTACGTTAGGCGACCATACCTACCGCAAGAGGAGCATAATCACGACACTGGAGACGGCGGACAATATTGTTCGGCCTGCCAATTTCTCCGAGCGTGCAGCGGGAAAAAGTGTTGCAGTTTACAAGACCGGCAAAGGGCCGATCGTGGCGGTCGTCGCCTTGATAGGGCGGCTTTTCATGAAACCGGGAGATTGCCCTTACAATGCCATTGACAGGATTCTGCCGCAACTCACCCGGAAGGCCGACATCGTCATCGTCGATTTTCATGCCGAGGCAACCAGCGAAAAGATTGCTATGGGCTATCATCTCGACGGCAGGGTCAGCTTGTGTTTCGGAACGCACACCCACGTAGTGACGGCTGACGAGACAATTCTGGCCAAAGGCGCCGCGTATATCACCGACATCGGTATGACCGGGCCACATGATTCGGTGCTCGGTCGAGGCGTCGAGAGCGTGCTCAAGGCGTTCAGGACACAGATGCCGTTCCCGTTCGAGATAGCGACCGGCGAGGTGAGAATGAATGGAGTGCTGGTCACTGTTGACAGCAACACGAAGAAGGCCGAGTCCATCAAGCGCATCAGGGTCGATGCCGAGACCGAAGATACGATGACCTACGATAGCGACGACGGCAAACCGGAATACTTCAACAACAACTTCTGAAAACCCACTTCCTGACAAACCGTTGTGCGCATGTCACGTTATTGACAACGGACCTTCATTTTGGTAGTCTTATATTTGAATCTCGCGGATGTCCGGGAGTTGCCGGAATATGTGCCTGGATTCGCCGGGAAAATTGGCGAACGGCACATTTTCGGTAATGTGAGGCTCATTAGGAGACAACCGAATGAAGGACACAAGGCTACTCTGCGTTGCCCTGGTGTCATTACTTGTTGTTGTCGGGTGTAAAAAGAAAGAACCTGTGCCGCCGCAGCAGGCCGGCGCCGAGCTTCAAGAGCAGGTAGTGAAGGCGCCGGAGCCTGCGGAACGAGCCAAACCGGTCAAGTCACCGCCACAAGCCGCAGTGGCGACCGAGAAGAAACCGGCTGAAGCAACAGCTCCGGCAAAACCGCAAGAGCCCGCCAAGCCAACAGAAACCATCGATCCAAACGAAGCATTGCGGCTCGCAGTGTCCGAGGGGGATGCCGGCAAGGCCGAGACCTTTCTTGCAGAAGGCGCCGACGTGAATGGAGATGCCAAAGGCGGCTTTACGCACCTGCATTTGGCCCTCATACAGGGACACGAGGAGGTCGCCGCCCTGCTGATTGCCAACGGCGCCGACACGAAAGCAACAATGACCAACGGCACAACCGCCCTGCACTTTGCAGCTATGCGGGGCTGCAAGCATATAGTCGAATTCCTTATCGAGGACGGTTTGGATGTGGACGCCGAGGACCTTGCACAGGGCACACCACTGCATTTTGCTGCGCTTTCCGGGCACATGAGTATTGTTGAGCTTCTTGTCGCAAATGGCGCCGATCTGACGATCAAGAACCGCCAGGGGCAGACTCCGCAGGAGATGGCCAGGCAGAAAGGACATAAGGAATTATCTGAACTCTTGCTTGCGCTCGAGCCCTGAGAGGGATGAATTCGTCACATGATAAACACCGTTAGGGAGATTTGAAAAAGATGAAAGAGCACGTAAATCGCCGGGCATTTCTGAAGAAGGCTGTGCTCGGCTCCGCCGCCGCCACTTCGGCGTTGAGTCTTGAGGAGAAGGCACTGGTGGCGGCTATGAACAGGCCCGGCAAGGCTTCGGCCGAATCGGTGAAGGGCCTGCCGGCAGGCAAGATCGGGGCGGTCACGATCAGCAGGATAATCTGCGGAGGCAACCTGATCGGCGGATACGCACACAGCAGAGACCTGCTCTATGCATCTTCGCTGCTCAAGCACTATTTCACCGATGAGAAGGTACTTGAAACGCTCCAGATATGTGAAGAGAACGGTGTCAACACCATCATTACGAATACGAGCTCGGCGGCGCTTCTGAAGAAATACTGGGACGAAAGAGGCGGTCGGATTCAATGGATCGCACAATGTGTCGAAAAGACCGATGATCCGACGGCTGACGCCAAGAAGGCTATTGACGGCGGAGCGGTTGGGGCCTTTCTGATCGGCAATGTCGGGGACCTCTGGGCCCGGAACGGCAGGACCGATCTGATTGGAAAAGAAGTCGATTTCATCAAACAGAATGGAATCATCGCCGGTTGCGGCGGGCATAACTTGAGAACGCCGGTGGCGTGCGAGGAGGCCGGTTTGAACACAGACTTCTACATGAAAACACACCACAGTACGAATTACTGGTCGAAGCGCCGGCCGGATCAGCATGAGGACGTTATCGACAACTACAAAACCGACAACTACTGGGACAAGTATCCGGAAAAGACAGTCGAGTTTATGAGGACGATGGAAAAACCGTGGATTGCCTACAAAGTCCTGGCCGCCGGGGCCATTCATCCCAGAGACGGCTTCAAATTTGCCTTTGAAAACGGCGCGGATTTCGTCTGCGTGGGGATGTTTGATTTTCAGGTCATAGAAGACGCGCTTATTGCAAAAGATATTTTGTCCGGCAAGATCGACAGAGCACGACCCTGGAGAGCTTAGGACAACAACCGGGGCGTTCGTGCCGCTTACATCTGAATTTAAGGGGTAGAATTCACGTTGCTGCAAGATATTCGCTATGGCATTCGGATGATCGGGACGCCTCGTCTTCGTATGAATCGACTTTGCCCCCCGATAAGGGCAGCACGTCGCCTCCTTCTGTGCGTTGCAGTCGTTGTCCTGCTGCTTGCCGCGAGCAACTCAGGAGGAGGAATAGAACAACGCAGGGACACTACACGCACGAGAGCCGAGGTCGAGTCGCTCATCGAAAATGTAGGCAGGACTCCACCAGACTGGTACGGCTCCACCCCGCTCAACTATCCGAGAACGCTCGACCTGTCGTGGCCCAAACCATCAGGCCCCTGGAACACCCGCAAGCATGTGCCGCATTACATGTTTAGCGTCATCAATGAGAACCCCAGGCGATGGAAAGAGGGCGCCAGGTTCATGCACCATGTGCTGAGCGTGAACAGAGACGACCCGGAAGTCCATCAGAAAGCCTTCGACCAACTCGGCCACTGCTACCACGACCTGCTCGGAGACTGGGCGCGTGCCGCCTTCTGGTGGCGGAAGCTCGATAAGTATCACATGAACAACTTCCTGGGTCTGGCCGACTGCTACTGGAAGCTGGGCAGCAAGGAGATGGCCGCCAGCCTGCTGCGCAGAATCCGCACCGATTCCACGCGGTACGGTTCGGCGATCAAGCTCTGGTCGGACATGGGCGAATTGGACGATGCGCTGCGATTAGCCGAAACCTCAGCCCGAGCCGGCAATCCGAGCGGGGCGTACATAGGCGCCGGCGATGCCTGCCGCAAACACAGCCGCTACTCTCAGGCCATCGCCTACTACCGCAAGGTGCTCGCCATGCCTATGACCTACACGCGGATCAACGGGAAGAACCAAAAAAATCCCATCCTCGAACGGAATAAGCAGCGTGCTCAGACCGCCATTGACAATATTAAGACATTTGAAACCCTCGACCTGAACCGCATCCCCGACGGCATCTACACGGGCGCCAGCCTTGCCTATGTGGCAGATCTCGCCGTGGCGGTAACCGTTCAGAACGGCCGGATTACGTCCGTCCGGATCACAGAACACAAAGACAAACAGTACTTTTCGGCGCTCACCGACACCCCGAATCAGATCATCGAGAAGCAGGGCCTAAGAGGCGTGGATGCGACCACGAGTGCCACGATAACGTCCGAGGCGATTATCAACGCCACAGCTAAAGCACTGACAAGCAGCCCAAAATGAGCAAACGGGATTTTGGCTTCAGATACGCCTTTGAGAATGGTGCCGACTTTCTTTGCGAGGAGATGTTTGATTTTCAGGTCATGGAAGACGCGACTATTGCAAAAAATATTTTATCCGGTAGAATAGATAGATCGCGACCTCGGAGAGCTTAGGTGGCAATAGCCGGTGTGTCTGTACCGCTTACATTTGAATTGAAGGGGTAGAAGTAATGTCAAACAAGAATGAAAATCGTCGCGGTTTCCTCAAGAAATCCATCGCAGCTTCCACGGGAGCCGCCCTGGGACTTCATAGCTTCGAGGAAGAGAACCTGTTAGCCAGGACGACAGATAGATCAAATGTCGCCGGGACGGCAAAGAACAAGTCCGCCTCGGCGGGCAACAAACTGCCTCTCGGCAAGATCAAGAATCTCAAGATCAGCAGGATACTCTGCGGCGGCAATCTTATTGGCGGCTGGGCGCACAGCAGAGATTTGATGTATGTCTCCTCGCTGGTCAAAGCCTATCATACGGACCAAAAAGTATTCGAGACACTGGAGCTGGCCGAGGAGAACGGGATCAATACCATCCTGACCAATCCCGTTTCCGACAGGGTGATAAATCGCTACTGGAACGAGCGTGGCGGCAAGATTCAGTGGATATCGGATTGTGCTTCGGGCAAGACCATCGAGGCGGGCATCAAACGGTCGGTGGACAGCGGCGCACATGCGGTCTATATTCAGGGCGGCCTTTGCGACAATGCCGTCAAGAAAGGCCAGGTCCACTTGCTCGGCGAGGCGCTCGAATACATAAAGGAGCGAGGCGTCCCCGGTGGATTAGGTGCACACTTGCTCGATACGGTCAAGGCCTGTGTAAAAGGCGGCCTCAAGCCCGACTTCTGGGTCAAGACCCTCCACCCCGGCAATTACTGGTCGGCAGAGATCAAACCCGAGAACGACAATATCTGGGCCCGCACA
This sequence comes from Planctomycetes bacterium B3_Pla, assembly GCA_005223045.1. Taxonomy (GTDB): domain Bacteria; phylum Planctomycetota; class Phycisphaerae; order Sedimentisphaerales; family Anaerobacaceae; genus SG8-4. The sequence goes on from NJBM01000018.1 coordinate 30,570, forward strand.
CCTGAAGAAACGATCAAGTATATGGAGGCATTAGACACGCCCTGGATCGCATTTAAGATTTTGGCCGCAGGTGCATTTCATCCCAGGGTCAGCTTCAAGTACGTCTTCGAGAACGGCGCCGATTTCGCCTGCGTGGGAATGTTCGATTTCCAGGTCATAGAAAACGCGCTGATCGCCCAGGACGTATTCGCAAAGAAAATAGACCGGCAACGTCCCTGGAGAGCGTAAGGCAGGTCGGCAACTCCGTGAGATGACTCGTGATCAATAGTCTCTGAACTTTCTCATCCACTCAGGCCAGTCGTCGGGCTGGACACCGCCGGTCTTGGTCCAGGGACCAGCCGTGTCGAAGTTGCGATGCCACTTCAATGTCCACAACTCTTTGAGTCCGACTTTTCTGACCGACCAATCCATAAACAGGATATTTATCGCTCCATCGTGTCGATCAATGCAGTAGAAACGCATTCCATTCAGACCGTGCCCTTGTGGCCCCTGTCCGTCGTAGGCCGGAGGCGTGTCGTACGGCTCTGAAAGGCCACGGTGCCACCAGAAGGAATCTCCCATGACCGGCACCTTGTATGCGTTCGGCACATCGGTAGTTCCCCACTCACGCGGGTTCACAGTTTTAGCTCTGGCTTTAACGCCTCTATCTAAGATCCAGATATTTGCTGCATAGCTGCTTTTCCGCGCAAAAACTGGATCTACAGTGATTGCATATTTAACCTGATTTGCTCCCTCTTCAAATGTTTTCGTGGTCATCGGACATAAGAGAATCCTCGTGTCGTCGCAATAGAAATCCTCTGACTCAGCCCTCCAATCAAAGGGGATGAGCGCGCCGGCATCTTCAGTGACGGCCAAAGGGAATCGGGAATTGTTTTGTTCCGTGTACATTGACCAGACAAGGCCCCACTGTCCTAGATAGACCTTGCACATTGCCGCCTTTGCCTGTCTCCTGATCCGCTGGACTGTAGGCAGTAATATCGCCAGCAACAAAGCAATGACGGCAATCACTACCAAAAGCTCTATTAACGTAAATCCCTTTGGTTTGCTCATAACGGCACTTTTCCCTTTTTCGTCTCCGCATAAGATACACAAGAGCGGGCTTGTGTTCCTTTTATTTTGTCAAACGCCGTTATTCTTCAGTAGTCTCTGAACCTTCTCATCCATTCCGGCCAGTTGTCCGGATGGACGCCGCCGGCTTTGGTCCACGCGCCGGACGTGTCAAAGTTTCGATGCCACTTGAACGTCCACAATTCCTTGAGGCCGATCCGCCTGACGGAGAAATCCAGGAAGATGCCGTTTATGTATCCATCATGCCGGTTGAGGCAGAAGCGCTTCATCTGCAGGGCGCTTACGCCGTAGGTTGATATGTCGCCGTCGTATTCCGGCGGTGCGTCGTAGGAGTAAGGCTTGCTTTCTACGAACGCGCAGTCCAGCAGCACCGGTATGTTGGCTGCGCCTTCAACGTAAGCGTTCCTCCAATTGTCCTTGGTTGCTTCTCTGCCGTGGATGAATTCCACCTCCGGCGGCGGATTGCATAGCCAGTTGTTCATGCCGTAGCTGCCGCGCTGCTCGCCGGTAGTCCACACCGGTCCCCAGGCTGCGAACGGGTCCCTTGCGCCGTCCTGCCTGAATTTGGTGGCCATCGGGCACAATCGCACTCTTTCATCGTTGCTGTAGTACGGTTTGAGCGGTTCGGACCAGCAGTACTGCTCCCATCCGTTTCTGGAGAAATCACCGCTCCAGAAATATCCGTCATTTTGGCCGGCGTACATCTCGAAGATGATGGCCCACTGGTGCAGGCTCGACTGGCAGGCAACCGCCTTTGCCTGCTTCCTGACCCGCTGCAGCGCCGGCATCAATACCGCCATCAGCAGCGCAATGATGGCGATCACAACCAAAAGCTCTATTAACGTAAAACCTTTTCGCTTGTGCATGACGGTCCACCTTCTCTTTCAAAGAAGGTCCTACCAAACCGACATTATTCATTTAGATACGATGGATCTCGTTGTATGTTTATCCGCAATGATTATAGCACAACAGGCCGTAGTAGCGCAACTTATTGTCGATCAACAAAGCCGGTTGCGAGCCATTCTAAAGCGCGATTTCTGAAAAACAAGTCCTATTTTTATGAGACCTGCACGAGGCAAATCGTGCCCTAAATCGAGTCTGGCGAGCGTTCTGTGCGATTCTGTGAGAACGAGAATTTAGAGTGCTCACGCGTTTTGCCTCTCTGAATGTATTTCTTATATTTTGATTATGTGTCGCCGTGGTCGCACCGGTCTAATCACCGAGTTGATTATTTGGTGGTGGGAACGATTTCTATGGCCCCGGTAGCGGTCATTAGAAGACAACCAAGGCAATGGTTAAAAAGCCGGCCGCACTGTGCGGTTTGGTAGTCGAAAACTGATTTTAAAAGGGGATATCATGGTTAATGTAAAAGAAAGGGTTATCGCCGTGACAGTTCTATTTGCCGGTTTGTTATTCACCGGATGTGGAAATTCTGTCTCGCAGTTTCACCAGGCGTTGGGCTCGGGAAATCTTGACCAGGCCCAAGCGTTGTTGGTAGAGAAACCGGACCTGGTGAATGCTGAGAAAAAAGGTCATACTCCTCTGTGCGAGGCGTTCCAAAAGGATCAGGAACAGAGCGTTTTGTTCCTGCTTGAGAACGGCGTGGATGTAGATGCCGAAGACAAACACGGCTTTACGCCTCTGCACTTCGCGGCAGAGAAAGGGTATGAACAGATTGTCGGGCTTCTCGCCGAAAAGGGAGCCAATGTAAACGCCACAGATACGACGGGCGAAACTCCTTTGCACTTAGCGGTCTTGGGTGGCCACCAGGATGTTGTCCAGGCTCTGCTTGCCGCGAAAGCGTCTGCGAATGCAGAAAATCCAATGGGCCGTACTCCCCTGCACTATGCTGCCAGAGAGGGTCATTCGGCTGCTGTCGAGGCTCTGCTCGCCCACGGAGCGACTGTTAATGCAAAAGACAAAAGTCCCGGTCATACTGCACTGCATTATGCGGCTTACCAGAACCAAAAGGATGTCGCAGAACTCTTACTGACCAAGGGTGCAGATGTGAATGCGAGAGATATCCTGTCCCATACTCCTCTATACTGGGCGTCGATTGCTCGGCTTGAAGAGGGAGAATCGAACGAGGATATCATCGAATTGCTTCGCGAGCACGGAGGTCAGAAGTAACAAAACTGGATCATACCATACGTGTGTGGAACTTCGGACCTCGCGTTTGTTTTAGCGTCAACCTGTAATTGCCCCCCCTCTGCGAGGAGGGGGGGAGCATGAAAGAGGAGCTTTCTCAGTAATCCTTAAAGCTTCTCATCCAGCCGGGCCAGTCCTTGGGCAATGCGCCGCCGGCCATTGTCCAGGGGCCTGTCACGTCGAATTCGCGATTCCACTTGAGCGCCCACAACTCTTTGAGCCCCACCGTTCTGCTTGAGAAATCCGCAAAAACAGAATTCGTGTGCCCGTTGTGCCGGTTGAGGCAGAGCATCTTCATCGCGTTCGTGGACCATCCGTCCACCTGGCCCTCGTACTCGGGCGGCTGGTCCGTGTGGTGCGGGCGCGTATCCCACCAATAATCATCCAGAAACAGGGGAATATCGGCGGCGCCTCTGACATCGCGGCTTCTCCAGTACCACTCGGCAGGTCTGTCTCCTTCCCGGCCCGGCAGAGGATCGGTAACGCATATATTGATGCCGTAGCTGCCGTGCTCGTTGTAAGAATTTGTCCAGGCTCCGAAAGTTGCGTCCGCCCCCTCCTCGCGGGGCTTAGCGGCCGTCGGGCAGCAGCAAAGGTCCGGGTTATCCAGGTAGTAAGGCCGGAAGACGACCATCCAGCTATCCTCGAAATACGCCCCGCTGTTCCAGCCTCTGTGAAAACGGCCGTCGTTGTCATCGGTGTACATCGAGAAGTAAAGGCCCCACTGTTTTAGATTCGACTGACAAGCGACCGCTCTTGCCTGCTCTTTGACCCGCTGCAGCGCCGGCATCAATACCGCCATCAGCAGCGCAATGATGGCGATAACCACCAGAAGCTCTATGAGGGTAAAACCGTTCGGTTTGCGCATCGGACCACCTTCGCTCTTCGGTTTCCTCATCTGCCTGATACTTTACCAACCGATAGTGTATCGTATAGTATCAGATTTGTGTGAGAAAAACAACCCCTTCGCGCGACAGGGAAATCTCCGGCAGCGGCAAGAGCACAGAAGATCATGTCTATCTGAAGGTCCACGTTAAAGAAGCCCCCGCTCGTCAGGAGGACGCAAAAGACACAGCAGGGGCCTCAAAGACTGCTTTTTCCTCAAGACGGTTGTGAGCCGGAAAATATTGCCTTCTTTTAGAAAAAAACTGCCCCCTGACGTCTATTTTCATCTTGAATGCTTATCTCGGCATGAAAGACAACCAGTGGAGCGTGCTCAAGACCCTTAGTCCGGCTCGAATCGCTCTATGACGAACTCTCGATGGCCGCAGGACAGAACGGTCAGTGCCCCGGAGTCGGTGATTACCAGGCCGGAGCCGGACCGGAAGCTCGTCTTTCGGCACCCTAATATTCGTCTGCCAAGTTTCTCGAAGCGCTTCGCAGTCGGCACAGATTCTCCCAGTTTAACTTCAAAGATGTCCATGACGTTCTGGTCATTCGTCCTGCCGAATCCGACCATGAAGACGCGACCATTCCTGTCCACCACAAGATTGATGTTCTGGTAGGCGGCATAATGTCGATCAAACCAACTCGACCTGTCAGCTTTGTCCGCTTGCCATGTTTCACGCAGCTCGAACGCGAAATCGTGATCATGCAGGGTCTTGCCGTTGGATGCGTAGATGTCGATCATAGCCGAATCCCAGGTGGCAACGAACAAAAAATGCCGACCGCGAGCTTTGGCAATGGCAACGGCGCCTGCGGTCGCGCGCTTGTATTCGCCGCGCCTTTCGATCTCGACAATTGGCTTCGGCCTACCCGGCCCCAATAGTTGAGACAGTTCGAGAATCCATATCTTCGAGGAGCCCTTTGCGTCGTTGTCTTCGATTCCCACGGCAAGATAATCGCCGAGAACCTGGAAACCTCCGGCGTGCTTGAATGGCCGGGGCAACAATCGCTTCAGCGCAATTATCCGCCCTGTCGAATTTTCGATGGAAGCCAAGACAAAATACGAATCTGAGTCCGAACTGCCGCTTATTATAGCGAATCGCTCCCCCCGGATCATAGCCTGCTGTATCCCCTGGAAATGACCGCCCGCAGGAATGGTAAAGTCACCGGCTTGACACGCCAATTCATGTGGTGTTTGCGACACTTCGTTAAGCGCTGCCGGAACGTCGCTGATCCTCGGATTCACATCAACCGGTTGCGCTTCAGAACGTGAGCGAGCCATCGCCCCCGTCAACAGCAGGCTTGCGATCAAAATCAGAACGGCTAACATCCGCCCAGAGAAGGCATAGTCGACCGGCTTGGGAACCGTTCGTTGTGTTGTCATACGCGCAGATGTTACAGCATCATGGCAGCGCACACAACGGCTGCTCTTTTTGTCAGTAATCTTTAAGCTTCCTCATCCACTCCGGCCAGTCCTCGGGCATGACGCCGCCGGCTGTGGTCCAGACGCCCTCGGTATCGAAGTTGCGGTGCCAGTCCAGTATCCAGAGTTCCTTGAGGCCGACCTTCCTGACATTAAGATCCAGGAAAACGGTGTTTATGAAGCCGTTGTGCCTGTTGATGCATACCAGGTGCATTTCGTTTGTGACGAGGCCCTCGATTTCAGGCGGAGCTTGTGTGTGATTTGCGTATGTATCCCAAACTACGCAATCAAAGAACAATGGTATGGTGCTTGCTTTCTTCTGCTCCCGATGCCGCCAACAGTTTTCGTGCTCTCGATCGCCGAGCCATTCATCCATGCCGTAGCTGCCGTAATCTTCACCCGGCTTGCCCTCGAAGTTTGTCCAGCCTCCTCCTTCCGTTACCCATCGCCAGGCGCCGAAGGGAACCTTGCCTCCATCCGTGTAGGGTTTCGTTGCCGACGGGCACAAAGTCAACGCCCCCCGGTCCTTGTAATATGGGCGCAACATTTCGGGCCAATCTCCGGAGGCCCCGGCGCCCGACGGGAACTTTCCATCGGATTCGTCGAGATACATGTGCCAGCAGAGGGACCATTGTTTGACGTTCGACATACACGCGACCGCCCGCGCCTGCTCCCTGACCCTTTGCAGCGACGGCATCAATATCGCCAACAACAAAGCGATGATAGCGATCACCACCAACAGCTCTATCAGGGTAAAGGCTTTTCGTTTGCACATAATTATATCCTACCAGTTGGGTAATGGTGCTCCACTCGGCCAGCTTAATGCAAAAGTATTGCCGGCCGGATACGCCGTGACCTGCTCGACGTGCCCATCCACAAACACTGCATTGGCGTAGCCATTATTTACGTTCGTGGTCGAAGTGTTGTGGAAGGTAGCGAAGTGGTCCTGTCCGGTGCCGGGTGTGGCGCGTAAATTGTTGTCATTGATTTGGGCGCTCCCCAGTTCCGGGATAGACCACGAATTCTCCTCAGAGAAGAACATCACACGCGCCGGATTCTTCACCTGCGCTTCGGTCCGGATATCCGGTTTCGCCAGGTTGGTGCGATATTGTTGCGGCACCGCCCCCCATGCGTCACCGTTGAGATACGAATTCATACAGTAACCGTATTGAGGTTCGACGGGAATTGGATTACCCCTGCAACTGCAGCCCATCATTCTGGAAACAGTGTCGAAGTCGGGGCACAGATGAATATCCTTGTCCTTCAGATAAGGCCAGAGCGAGCCGCCACCATCGGGATCATTGGTGAGATTTCTCGACTTATCGTGCCATCGGTGACTCCTGCCACCGTCTTTGTAGAGCCAGGTGAATGAATAAGGGAAATTGCCGTTGAAGTCATCCAGGTACATCCTCGATGCCAGACCGTACTGACTGAGGTTTTTTCTGCAAACAATTGTCCTGGCCTGCCTCTTTACCCGCTGCAGCGCCGGCATCAGTATCGCCATCAACAATGCTATTATGGCGATTACCACCAGAAGCTCTATTAGAGTAAATGCTTTGCGTTTGTACATAATTGTGCCCCTTTCCTATACGATTGTCTTCAATATTCCTTGAAGTTTCTCATCCATTCCGGCCAATCCTCGGCCCTGGCGTAGCCGGCCCTGGTCCAGGAATTTGCCGTATTGAACTTACTATACCATTTTAACGTCCACAACTGTTTAAGTCCAATCTTTCTTGCCGAACAATCCAAAAAAGCGGCGTTGACGAACCCGTCGTGCCGGTTGATGCAGAAGCGATGCATCGAATTCCTGCACCCGCAGGGGAACGAACTCTTGTCGCAATCGTATTTTGGAGGCGTATCGGTGTCTTTTGCCCAGCCGCACCACCACCAGCTATCCAGAAACGTCGGGATATCGCTTGAACCCTTGACATTCCCCGTCTTCCAGAAGGACTTTTCGTGGGCCTTCATGCCCATTCCGCAGCCTATGACGAAGCTGCCGTCCTCCCTGGGCACGGCCAGCCAGTTGTTCATTCCGTAGCTGCCGTAATAATTCGGCGTAAAATTGCCTTCGATCCTGAACCCGAGCTTGCCCCAGGCCAAAAACGTGCCGCCTGTAATCTGTGCGGCTTTCTGCCTGATAAGCGTGCTCATATCGCTGTTGCGCTGGGTGGTTGGGTTGGCGATTTTTGTGGCCATCGGACAGCAGGATATGCCTTCGCTGCCGGCGGAATACTCACGCAGCGAATAGATCCAGTGCTCCGGAGTGGCCAGGCTATAGTACTTTTGTTTGGGAAAGCCCCCGTCATTGTCGCCTGTGTACATCGCAAAGATAGCGCCCCATTGCTTGAGGTTGGACTGGCAGACGACCACCCTGGCTTGCCTCCTGACTCTTTGCAGGCACGGCAGCAGCACCGCCATCAACAGTGCAATAATAGCAATCACTACCAAAAGTTCTATGAGCGTAAAGCCATTTCGTTTGCGCATGATGACTTTCCTTCTTTCGTGAGAAGGCTCTTCCAATGCGCTCCACCGTCGCGCCTGTCTGAACAATTATAGCCCAATCTCCCGAGCAATGCAATCCGTTTGGACAAAATTCTCGATGTTTTCCGCACAGATATAATTCAGCCGCAATCTGTCGCTATTGACATGTTGCTCCCGATGGCTTATAGTTTGCTGCCTTTGGCGGATAGATTGTAAACGTTAATGTATTGGAGTTTTTGACAATGGCAAAAAAGAGTCAATGTAGTAAATGTACCGGGCTGTGCTGCAGGTATTTAGCGCTGCCTATTGAAACACCGGATGACAAGGAAGATTACAACGATATAAGATGGTATCTGTGCCATGAAGACGTTACGGTGTTTGTAGAGGACGGCGACTGGTATATCAACATAAATAACAAGTGCAGGCAACTCTCAAACAAAGACTATCGCTGCATGATATATGACAAAAGGCCGAAAATCTGCCGAGGATACAAGCACGGGGATTGTGATTTTGTCGAAGGTGAATACGACTACGAGCTGCACTTTACCGACGAAAAACAGATGGAAGAGTACATAAAGATAAAATTCGACAACAACGTTATCGAAAAGAAGAAAAGCCGGAGCCCGAAGCGCAAGCGCGTGACAAAAAAGAAATGAAGATACCGCCGGTAAAGGGAACAAGAGATTTCTATCCACCCCAGATGGCAGTCCGAAATTACATCGTGGACGGCTGGAAGAAGGTCTCGCTGCGCAACGGCTTCGAGGAATACGACGGGCCGATCTTCGAGTATCTGAAGATGTTCCAGATAAAGAGCGGCGACGAAATCGTCGAGCAGCTCTTCTCATTGCAGGACAGAGGCGGCAGAGACCTGGCGCTGCGGCCCGAGATCACCCCCACGCTGGCGCGAATGGTCAACCAGCAAATCAACTCGCTGCCCAAGCCCATCAAGTGGTTCTCCGTGCCGAGGCTGTTCCGCGCCGAGCGCCCCCAAAAAGGCCGCCTCCGCGAGTTCTTCCAGTGGAACATCGACATTATCGGTGTCGATGACGTGTTAGCGGACGCCGAAATCATCTTTACGACGGTCGATTATCTTCGTGACATAGGTTTAACGCAAAGAGATGTCAGGGTCAAAATTTCAAGCAGGAAGCTGCTGTCTGCCGGCCTCAGGAACATAGGCGTGCCGGAAGGCAAACTGGACTCGCTATATGCCCTGCTTGACAAATACGCCAAAATGCCTCCTGAAACCTTTGACGAGGCGCTTTCCGCACAGATTACCGACTCGGATGCCGCTGTGAAGATTATGGAGTTTATGCGTGCGACGAGTCTTTCTGAAGTGACTGAGGCAGTCGGGACCGGCCCCGAAGTCGAAAGCTCCGTAGAGGAACTGGCGCAACTGATGGATTTGTTAGGTCAAATGGGAGTTTCGCAATTCTGCGATTTCTGTCCGAGCATTGTTCGGGGTCTCGCGTATTACACCGGCGTTGTGTTTGAAGTTCACGAGTGTGCGCAGGAGCTTCGGGCGATATGTGGCGGCGGGAGATACGACAATCTGCTGCGCGATTTCGGGGGGCCGTCCATATCCGCAACAGGTATGGGAATGGGCGATTGTGTCCTGGGCATCCTGCTCGAAGAAAAAGGCCTGTTGAAAGAACGGCTTGCCTTGCACAAGCTCGATTTTTTTGTAGCGTGTGTGGATGGAGCTTACAGACAGGACGCCGTGAAACTGACAATGAAACTACGCTCGGCCGGGCGAGTCGCGAATTTCAGTTACAAAGCCGGCAAGCTCGGCAAGCAGTTGAAGCAGGCCTCGGATCAAAATGCGCGCGAGTGTATAATCATCGGCGAGGAATTCAAGGACAATAAGCTTGCCGTCAAAGATATGGCCACCGGCGAGCAGGAGCTTGTAGATTTCGACGAGTTTCTATCCAGGTTCGACTCCGGTTAACTGGCCGCCGTCAAGGTGCGATACGGCAAGCGGCGTTGCAAGAAGCGAGAATGATGGATTTTTCACCCAATCATTACGAGCGGGCGTTCGAGAATTGGCTGTTAGACAATCGAATTCAATACGTTGCGGTAGATGAGCATAAGAGAACGGCTTTCGGACACTCCGATATCAAGAGCTTCGATTTTTTGCTATACCCGCCCGGCGGCAAGACCGTAATTGCCGAACTGAAAGGCAGGACCTTCAAGGGCGCCAGTTTGGCCAAATTAACGGGCTTCGAGTGCTGGGTCACAGCCGAGGACGTTGACGGCCTGACCAAATGGCAGCAGGTCTTTGGCGAGGATCATCAGGCTTTATTCGTTTTTGCCTACAAGATCGAGAACATCGACGTAGATTTTGACGGTATCGACGTTTTCGATTTCGACCAGATCAGGTATCTTTTCTTCTGTATCAGGTTAGATGACTACCGCAAGTTCATGAAACGCCGCAGCCCCAGGTGGCAGACTGTCACGCTGCCGGCCGGCAGGTTCCGAGACTGTGCCGTGCACATCAACGAATTCCTGCTTTGACATGGCACCATAACATGAGAGTTTTTGGACTGGACAAAAATCAAGGTCGCTGATAGAATCCAGTCGTTCGTATGGTGGCACAAAAAGACAAACGGCAAGAGCTTTGGAGGTAATTGGAATGATCAGGAGCGCTTTGTATCTGGCTGTCGGGGCGATATTACTGACCGGCTGTATGGCTGTTCATGAGACCAAACATACTGATGAGCATGGAGCCGCCGCAACGTGCACTAAGAAACCGGCCCAGGTCCTGCGCCACGTGGTTCTGTTCAAGTTCAAGGACGGCACAACGCCGGAGCAGATCAGGGCAATCGAAAACGCATTCTGCGCGCTGCCGGGCAAGGTCGATGCCATATATGACCTCGAGTGGGGCACGGATGTGAGCGTCGAGAACCTTCACCAGGGGTTTACCCATTGCTTTATTGTGACGTTCCGCAGCGAGGCCGACAGGGCCAGGTATATGCCCCATCCGGACCACAAGGCGTTCGGCAAACTCCTGGGCCCGCATCTGGACAAAGTATGTGTGGTTGACTACTGGACGAAATAGTCAGATTTGAGCTATCCATATTTGATCCTGGCGCCCCCAACTTTGGGGATTCGGACTGATATTGAATTCTTTGCTTGCATTGACCCGGTTATTTTGGTATCTTCAGCTATATAGGGATTGCAACGCTTTCAAGGAGAGAATGCCCGATGTTTTTTGAAAGATACGGTTTGAGAATGACAATAATGCTGCTCGTTGTTGCGGCGGTCCTGTTTTTTGTCGCCGGCTGCGGGCCGGGCCAGCCATTTGAGATAGAAGGCCTTCACACCCAGGACTCTACAGCGCCCGTCCAAGTGGCAGCCGTCAGGTGATTGACCGGCTCTGGTGAGCCTACAGCTCTATCAGGCGTCTTTCAGGGCCTAAAAGTCGTGCGCTCAGGTTTTTTTTCTTCAAAAGAAGCGCAATAATTGGAGGAGCCGAGCGTCTATATCTATGTTGCCGACGGCAGCCCGTGGAATTGAATGTCGGTAGGTTTTTTTCAAGAAATAATGTAACAAATGCCGGAGCTTTGCGTCATATCTATGTAACTGTCAGTTGAACCTTATCTCACTTGCAATTTTTGGTTTCACGAAAGGTCTCAGGGTGAAAAAGTCTCATATAATCATAATAATGGTGGTTATTGTAGTGCTCGTAGTGGTCGCCGGCGGTTGGATGGCGGTCAGGTCCAAACTTAAGAGCCCGATCATGCCAACGACCGTCCGCGTCGAAAACGCCCAGAGCGGGGAGTTGATTGAGTTTGTCAGCGCCCCGGGTGAAATCGAACCGCTCAGCAACGTGCAAATCAGCGCCAAGGTCTCCGCACGCGTAGTGGCGCTGCCGTACGATGAGGGGGCCACCGTCACTAAGGGCGACCCGAACGCCAATCCGCCCGTGCTACCCTCCGTACTGGTCCAGCTCGATTCGAAAGATTGGGAAAGCCAACTGGTTTCTGCACAGGCCGGCCGAGACGCACAGGCCGCCCAGATTGATGTCGAGAAGGCCAGGATCGACAGTCAAAAGGCGAATCTTGTCGGCCTTTCCGCTTCATTGGAGCAGGCCAGGCGCAATATGGAGCGCCAGAGGGGACTGCTCCAGTCGAAAGACATTGCCCAGGCGACGTTCGACCAGACGAAGGCCCAATATGATGAACTCAAGGCCCAGTACGCCGCCGCCGAGAGCACACTGCAAGCCGCGGTGTTGAACCTTATCGTTCTTCAGCACAACCTCGAAGCGGCCGATGCCCGCATCGACCAGGCCAAGGAGGCCCTCAGCTACACCACCATTGTCTCACCAATCGACGGAACCGTTACACGCCTCAATGCCGAGGTGGGCGAGCTGGTTATGACCGGCATAATGAACAATCCCGGTACGATCATCCTGCAGGTCGGCGACCTGTCCGAGATGCTCGTAGTCGCCCAGGTGGACGAGGCGGACGTTGGCAAACTCGAGGTGGGCCAGAAAGCACGCGTGCACATACAGGCCTGGCCGAACAAGATCTTCGATGGCAAGGTCATGACGGTTGCCCTAAGTCACAAGTTTGGCAACCAGGGCACAAAGTACTACGAAGCCGAGGTACTCCTGATAGACCCCAATGAGCAGGTGTTCACCGGGATGACCGCCGACGTTGACATCGCCGTGGCCGAGCATGGGGAGGTCTTAATCGTTCCCAGTCAGGCCGTCCTGGGCCGTAAAGTCGACGAGCTGCCCGTGAAGATCAGAGACAAGCTCACCGAACAGGAAAAGAAGAAGGCTTTCGCTTCATTGGTGTACGTTTACAAAGACGGCAAGGCCGTAGCGACACCGGTCAAGATCGGAGCCAGCAACACGACGCAGACGCTCATTGAGTCCGGCCTCACGGCCGAAGACAAAATCGTCGTCGGACCGTACAAGGAACTGGAGAAACTCAAGCACGAGCAGAGAATACAGGATGAACGAGAATCTAAAGAAAAACGAGATGCTCAAGCTGAGGCTGACGGAGAAACTGCAGACGATGCCAACGGTGGCAGCTGAAGCTGATAAACCGGCACTTCAAACTCGGATGGACAAACCGATTATTCGCTTAAAGGAGGTCAAGCGGGTTTACAAGGTCGGTGTCGAACGCATCCGTGCGCTTGACGGCATTGATCTTGACATACGCCGGAACGAGTACGTCGCAGTGATGGGGGCATCCGGCTCCGGCAAGAGCACTCTGATGAACATTCTCGGCTGCCTCGATCAGTGCACCAGCGGGATCTACGAGCTCAATGGCCACAACACGACGCGTCTGAGTTCCGGCAGCTTGGCCCATGTGCGCAACACCCAGATTGGCTTCGTGTTCCAGTCGTTCGAGCTGCTACCCCGTCTCAATGCACTCAAGAATGTCGAGCTGCCTTTGATTTATGCGGGGGGCGCAACCTGGCTGGCCCGCCGAACGCGGGCCAGAGAAAAGCTGGTGCGCGTCGGGCTGTCCGAGCGGATCAAGCATCGCCCGAACCAGCTTTCAGGTGGAGAGAAGCAACGCGTCGCCATCGCCCGAGCGCTGAGCAACAACCCCAGCATCCTCCTGGCAGACGAACCCACGGGCAACCTCGACACCAAGACAAGCGAGGGCGTCATGAAGCTGTTCGACCAGCTTCATCAGGAAGGCCAGACCATTATCATCGTGACGCATGAAGAGCATGTGGCGCGCCACGCCGAGCGCATTCTGCAAATGCGGGATGGGCAGATCATCTCCGATGAGAAGACCGGATCGGACCGCATGTCCCCCCCCAGTCAGGAGGCCGACGATGAATAGGCGTACGGCATTATACGACCGGACAGATGCGCAGGCGAAGATCACCGCGGTAAGGAGGCGACCATGAGACGACTGCTCGCGGCACCGTTGTTGTTCGTTGCTCTGATCCTGCAGAGCATTCGCCTGGCCCTGGGCCAGATCTGGGCCAATAAAATGCGTTCGACGTTGACCACGATCGGCATCGTGATCGGCGTCGCGTCGGTCACCGCGGTCATCGCGGCCCTGACCGGCCTGCAGGCCAAGGTGCTTAAAGACTTCGAGACGCTCGGGACCAATAAAATCTTCATCATTCCACACTGGCCGCGGGAAGGCAAATTCAGGCATTTCAATTGGAGACAGATTCGCTTCACGCCAAGACAATTCGATAATTTGCTGGAGCGTTGTCCGTCCATCGAAGACTACACGTTGATGACCGACCGAGGCCGAACCGTCTATCACGGGGTTCACAGTATCGATGGGGCCCGCGTTAATGGCATCAATCCCTCCTGGCATCGGATCGAGAACCGCTCCGTCGTTGACGGCAGGCCCTTCACGCTGATGGACGAAGAGAATGGGTGGCAGGTCTGCTTAATTACGCCGGATGTCCGGGATGAGCTGCGGTTGGAGCGAGACTGCATCGGCAAACGTATTGTCATCGGTCGGCGCAGCTATGAGATTGTGGGCGTGGTCGAGGGCCGCGTTAAGGGCGGCATGTTCGGCGACATGGGGTCGTCGAAGGAGGTCTTTATTCCCTTCGAGACCGCATGGCGGCTATGGGACCCCTGGATCTACGCCATGGCCAGTTGTCGAGCGCCTGAGCTATCCAAGGAGGCCCAGGCGGAACTGCGCTTCTATCTCAGGCAGGCACGTCGTCTCGAGCCTGGTGATCCGGATACCTTCCGCCTGGAGGTGATTGAGGAGTATCAGAAGGTGTTCAAGGGCTTTGCAATGGCCGTCACGGCCGTAGCCGGCGGCATCGTCGGCATTTCCCTGCTCGTGGGCGGCGTCGGCATTATGAACATTATGCTCGTCTCGGTCTCCGAGCGCACGCGCGAAATCGGTCTGCGCAAAGCGGTGGGCGCCAAACCCTCGGCGATTCTGCTGCAATTCCTCGTCGAGTCGGTCGTGCTGTGTTTGTTTGGTGGGCTTATCGGAGTTGGCTTTGGCCAGCTATTTACTATGGGCATCGCCAACATACCGGGAGGTGATCTTCTTGATATGGCGCGTATCCCCCTGTGGGCAATTGGCCTTTCGTTCGGCTTTGCCGCCACAGTAGGCGTTTTCTTCGGCATGTTCCCTGCGATCAAGGCCGCCAGGCTCGACCCAATTGAGGCTCTCAGACATGAGTAAAAGAACTTTGTACGAATGGTGCCGGTTTGTGGTTCCCGTTTTATTAGGATCAATTCTGCTTAGCGGATGTGACCAGTTTTCCGGCGATGAGGATTCTTACGGACTTAACATTGCTCCTGAGAAGTTTCAACACATAGAGGCGCTCGAGCTGCAAGAGGCCAAGGAAGAGAAAAAGGAGCCGCCGGATGCTAACGAAGCGCCGATGAAGGAGCTTGAGCTTACCTTAGAGCAATGCCGGGCGCTGACGTTAGGCAACAACCTCGATCTGAAAGTCCAGCTTATCAACCCTGCAATTGCCGCCGAAAGGGTCAGCGAGCAGGAGGCGAGGTTCGAGGCGATATTTCGTTCAAATGCGGGGTTCGGCAAGACAGATACACCTGTGCCATCTACTCTCGATATCGCAGGCTCAAATGTGGACTATTCCTACTCGGGACTCGGTGTTAGTGTGCCCCTGCGAACCGGAGGGACCGTAAATTTCGACATGACCGGCAACCGGGCCAAAACCGACTCTATCTTCTCGGTTTTTAATCCCGCCTATAACTCGGACATGTCGGTTTCGCTCAGTCACCCGCTCCTTCGAGGGGCCGGCAAGCGCGCCAACACATACGGCATCCGTATCGCCCGGTACGAGAAGCAGATAACCGACGCCAGAACGAAACTTGAGGTGATACGAGTTATCGCTGCGGTGGATCGCGTGTACTGGCGGCTTTACACGGCCCGCAGAGAGCTTGATGTTCGCAAGAAACAATATGACCTGGCTCAAGCCCTATACGAACAGGCTCGCCGTTTTGTGGATGCAGGCGACAAGCCGCAGGTGGAGGTCATTCGTGCCGAGTCCGGCGTGGCACAACAGCTTGAGGCGATCATCCTGGCTGAAAACAGTGTGCGCGACCGGGAACGCGATCTAAAGCGAACGCTTAACAAAAGGGGCCTTGGAATGCAAACGCCCACGGTGGTGATACCGGCCACCGAGCCGGATCCAGTCCGTTATGAGCTGGAAAGAGAGCAACTGGTGGCAACTGCCATTGACAACCGGATGGAAATGCTCGAGCTTGAGTTACTGATCGCCCAAGATGTCGACGCGGTTGATTATATGCAAAGTCAGTCGCTCCCTTTGGTTACGATGGATTATACATATAACATAAACGGCCTGGGCGCTACGGAAAACAACTCTTATGATTTGCTTTTCGACAAAAGGTTCGAGGACCATCGACTGGGATTTCAGCTATTTGTGCCGTTGGGGAACGAGGCGGGAAAGAGTCGGCTGCGGCAGGCGTTATACCAACGCAGGCAGCGATTGGCCAGTCGCGACAGTCGCCAAGCACTCATTGAGCTTGAGGTGCTAAATGCCATCGATCAGCTTGAGGCGAACTGGCAGCGTGTTTTGGCCAGCAGGCAGAGCTCGATTTTATCCGGCCGGTTGTTTGGGGCCGAACAGCGTCAGTTCGAGCTGGGCTTACAGACATCAACCGACGTTCTACAGGCGCAGACGAACTTTGCCGACGCTCAAAGCGCCGAGATTCTGGCGCTGGCGGAATATCAGATAGCACTCATCGATTTGGCCTATGCCACAGGCACACTTCTGGGCGCCGCAAAAGTTCAATGGGAACCCCTTGCTTCACCGGATGATATCCGGTAATATATGCCCGATCTCTGTTTGAATGATTGACAATCATTTTTTTAAGGGGCATATCATGGAAGAAGAAACAGTCGAACAGGTCGAATCCGTTGAACAGGTTGAATCCGCCGAACAGAAAAAAGAAGCAAAAGGCTCGAATTGGAAGAAGAAAGCTGTTTTTTGGCTCGCGTGCCTGCTCGTAGTGATAGCTGCTATATGGGCCTTTGTTCATTTCCTGATACCCAAACTGAAAAATATTGATTGGCTCTCGAACAGGATGATCGCAGTGTATATAGCCGCAGGCGTCATCGGTGGTAGCACGCTGGCATGTATTCTGTTTCGAAAACCGCTGAGAACGAGATTGAGAATGCAGAAGGTCATCAAGGACGATCCGGACATCAATGAATGGCTGGTCATCTTCGAGTGGACGCCAAAAATACTTTATGCCCCTACGATTGTCGCATCGTTCCTCGCGGCGGCCGTCTCATGTTTTGACGGTGTTCCTAAGGAGGCCATAGGCGGGGTCTGGGCCGCCATATTCTTCCTGAACTTCCTCGTCGAAGAATACGACATCAGCATTAAGATACTGCTGATAACCGTCGTGGGCCTGGGATTCTTCCTTTTGTGGCTGCATCTGCTCGGCTGGGTCATGCCATTCCTGAAACTCTTCAGGCACATCGCGATATCCATGAATACGACGGTATATCTTCTTGTGGGCATAATAGGTCTGCTGGCCATCCTGATCTCCTGGCTCGATGGTCTTTTCTATTACATCACTATCACACCGAACTATATGAACATCCAGGAGGGTCCGACCGAGTCGGGAGAGCAGATCGGCAGAGAGGATTATAACAGCCGGATTGACACGAGTGATTTCCTCGAGCGGCTCATGGGCTTTGGCCGAATTGTTATCACCTTTAAAGATAAAAATAGAGAGCCGATAGCGGTGCTCGTCTGGAGAATCCAAAAGAAAGCGCAGATGCTTGAGAGAGTGCGGGCCAAATTCGCGATCGACCATCAGCAGCAATCACAGCCTCAGGTGCTATGATTCTGAAGAACCTTCTAACATGAAGATGATGAATTGCCGCCGGGGGAAAACGTTGCGGGCATCTGCCGTAAGAACCCGCCGGCGGCTTATTCCTTCACCGGCGGACAGGACATAATATAGTCGATGCAGTCACTTAACCTGGCTGTCGCCACGGCGATGGCGCTGTCGGCTGCACCGTAGTAGAGGTGAATCTGATCGGTCTCTTTTTGAACAACAGCACCGTTCGGGAACACAACATCGCTGACATCCCCAATACGTTCATAAAGCGCGCTTGGCCCAAGAACCCACTCATCTGCTCGGCGCAGAACCCTCCACGGTGAATTCAAATCCAGGAGAGCCAATCCGACGCGGTAGATCGCCCCGGCGGAAGTGGCGCGGACACCGTGGTAGAACAGCAGCCAACCCTCTGGCGTTTCCACGGGCTGACAGGCCAGCCCGACCCTGTGGCCGTCCCAATATGCCTGCCTTGTTCTAATCAATGTCCTGTGATCGCCCCAATGCTTGAGGTCGGGTGAAAAGCTGATCCACATGTGGGCTTCACCCCGTACGATAGGCCGATGGATCAATGCGAATCGCCCATTGAACCTGCGGGGAAACAGGCACGCATCCTTGTCCTCCGGCGGCAGCAAAGAGCCCAAACGGGCAAATGTCCTGAAATTCTTGGTAATTGCCAGTGAAACTACCGGACCGCCCTCACTGAAGGAAACGTAGGTGACGGCGAATTGCTTTTGCTCTTCGAGCCAGACAATGCGAGCGTCCTCCAGGCCCCATTTCTCTTCTCGAGAGTCCGGGTCCGCCTGAAGGGTCGGCGCGGCGTCGATTTCCCAGTTCGTAAATCCATCGGCGCTTCGCGCGACCGTCAAATGCGAGAAGCCGCGCATGTCCTCGACGCGGACCAACAGAAGCGTTTCCGTATTCAGTTTGGCCGCAGCCGGATTAAAGACGGCGTTTGTCGGATAAGGCCAGTTCTCCGCCGTCATTATTGGATTGCCCTCGTACCTCTTGAAAAGTCCGTGAGCCTTTTCTTGCCGCAAAAGTTCAGGCATAACTTCAATTCCCCATAAATATCATAAATATACTCATAATATCAATTTAGTGCAAATACGACGATGCAGAACTCACATCACATAATTAAATCGGCAAGTTGGATAATTTCCAGTGAATCAAACTGTCGATTTTTTTACGCACTCGAACAAAATTTCTCTCTCGTCCCGGCGAATCCGAGCAAGGCCTTTGCACGTCACAGTTCCACTCATCACCGGGATTCATACTATACTTTGACCAACTGGGTCTCGTACAGGCTCTGATACAGCCGGCACGTCTGCATTAACTGATCGTGCTGGCCCTGAGCCACGATTTGTCCGTCGTCCATCACTACGATCACGTCGGCGGTAATCACGGTGCTGAATCTGTGGGCTATGATAAACGTCGTTCGATCCCGCATGACTTGCTCGATAGCGTTGTGAATCTTGGCTTCGCTGTCGGCATCGACCTGGCTCGTAGCCTCGTCAAAAATCAAAATCGCAGGATCCTTGATGATAGCCCTTGCAATGACAATCCTCTGAAGCTGTCCGCCGCTCAGCCCTGTCCCGTGTTCGCCTATTACCGTATCATATCCCCGGGGCAGCGCGCTGATGAATTCATGCGCATAAGCTCGCCTGGCGGCCTCTTCCACCTCCTCCATGCCGGCGCCCGCTTTGCCGTACGCAATATTCGCTGCGATCGTATCATTGAATGTTACTATATTCTGAGTCACCGTCGCAATCTGGCCGCGCAGGCTAACAAGCGTAGCATCATGTATATCTTTGCCGTCTATCAAGATCCGCCCGCTGTCGGGGTCATAAAGCCGGGGTATCAGATTCGCCAGGGTCGTCTTGCCCGAGCCGTTCGGCCCTACAATGGCAACGTTATGACCCGCCTGCACGGCGAGGTTCACGCCTTTGAGAACCTGGCTCCGCTCGCCCGGATACGTGAAAGTGATATCTACGAATTCAATTCCTTCTTTTAGCGGTTCGAGGGTCGAAGCATCCGGCGCCTCGCTTTCAACCGGCTCGTCCATTACGGCGAATACTCTCTCGGCAGCGGCATTGGCTTCCTGAATCCTGTTCCACACGCCGCTGGCTTTTCGCACGGATTCGGCGGCGGCCCCGAGCAGAACCAACAGGGTGAAAAACTCCGGCCCTTCTATCCGGTTTTCAGTGACATTGCCCTGGGTAATCCAGTGCGCACCGACGACCAGCGCCATCGCCCCGCCGATCATGCCCAGCACTTCGAGCGTAGGAGTCGTGGCCGCGTTGACCTTGGCGATCTTGAGTAACTGATCCAGCAATCGGTTGTTTATCGTTCTGAAACTGTCTCTTTCATAGCCTTGTTGATTATAGACCTTGACGACTTTCAAACCACCCATGACTCCGTTAAGCTTGGCAAGCATTTGCGAGCCGGCCACCAGCGACTTCTTTGTCGCCCTTTTCATCTTCTTGCCGAAGACAGCTACCAGTCCCAGCACCAGCGGGGCTGTGCAAAGAAATATCAACACGAGCTGCCAGCTCAACAGCATCGCTCCTATCAACATAAACAGCGCATTGAGCGGCTCACGCAGCGCCCGTCCCAGCAACGTCTTGATCGATGATGACATAACGTTCGTATCGCGCATGATTCTGCTGATCGTGTCGGTCGGTCTTTCACTCGCAAAGAATCCCATCGGCATTTCAATGGCATGGCCGAAAACATCCTCACGCATCCGGGTGATCGCCACCTGCATGACCTTATGCGCCATGTAGGCCTGGTAAAACTTCGCCAGGCAGCGAATGACGGTTATAACTCCCATTGCAAGAATAAGAAAGACTACGGCATCCGTCTTGTTAGTTTGGGCTTGCTCTCTCGGCAAAAAGCCGACCGCCCATTGGGCCTTCTCCGCAATCGCCAGTTTGAGCGACCATCTGACTCGGCGCCTACTATTCCAGTCCAGGTCTGCTATATAACTCTCATTAGAGGGAGTGTTTAATGTGAGTGTTTCCAGCTTAGGTTCATCGCTCTGGTCGTACCGTTTGACTTGAACAACAAGCGTACCGCCCTTGCTGGTTGCCATTTCCTCTAACATTTTGGATGCCAAAACATTAGGATCGTCCTCTGTGGGAAGGTGACGGCCGACCCCCACGATTCTGTCATTAGCCTGCAACCCCGCCAAATGGGCCAAACTGTCCTCTTCCACACCTGCGACCAGGAGACTGTGCACCATTCCCTGCGCTCTGCCTGTCGTGATATCCGCCGCATCGGGCAGGTAAATATCCACGCCGTATTTCCAGTCACATGCTTTGCGGTCAACCCAGCCGTGGAGCCCTTCCTGTCCTAACATGACCTTCATCAAGGGAATGATCGTCATGAAACTGACTGAGAGGAGAATCGCAACGATTGTCGCCGTGCTGAATACCACGATCAGCCTCGGCCACTGGGGCCAGATGTACTTGAATATTCGCCTAAAGGCTTTCATCCGACGACTTTCTTCCATAATCTCAGGCGTGGAATACCACTTCTGCCATTCCCGCGCGAGCAGGAATCTATGACCCACACCTCGTCAGGTAGTCACAATCCGGGCACATTAACAAACTTGGGCCTGCCGGTCAAGTCCAAAGACTTCTTGACCCCCGAAGCCGCGGCCACTACCATAGCCGCTCTTTAAAAAGGAGCATTAAGATGAAAATCGACCATCTGATTTTGGGCGCTTACGAAACCAACAGCTACGTTTTGCGCAGCAGCGACACGGCCAAAGACTGCCTGGTGATCGACACCGGCCTCGAAGCCGGCAGGCTGATTGACTTTCTAAAAGAACAGGAACTGAACCCGGTTGCGCTGGTTCTTACGCATGGTCACGTAGATCATATTGGGGGTGTGGCGGCACTGCGCTCCCAATTCCCCGATATGAAGATCTGCATTCACAAACTCGATGCCGAGATGCTCACGGACCCGCAGGCGAACCTATCGGCTATGACGGGGGCGGCATTCACAACCGAGCCGGAAGACGTTTCTTTACAAGAGCAGAGCGTAGTCGAGCAGGCCGGCATAGAACTGACGGTGCTTCACACGCCGGGTCACACGCCGGGCGGAATATCCTTGTATTCTAAGGAATCCGGCGCCACATTCGTGGGAGACACGCTTTTCGCCGACTCGATCGGTCGAACCGACTTTCCAAACGGCAACATGTCGCAGTTGCTCAGCAGCATAAGGGAGAAGCTCTTTACACTGCCCGACGAAACGCAAGTCTATCCGGGTCACGGCCCTGCAACCACGATAGGCCACGAAAAGGCGTACAATCCATTCCTGCGGTGACCGCCGGTCAATCACAGATTTGCCGCCGCCTTGGGGGATATCGAGTTTTCTCTGGTTCTATTGGCTTGTCAGCTCAATCCGAGCCCAGTAGCCGGCTTCAAATGACCAGCCGGTGGGTTGGTTTATCAGTTCGAGCTTGATGTTCTTTCCTGCAAAATCCGACAGATCGACTTCGGTTTCCATCCAGCCCTGCGAGGCTGTCTGCTTGCCCACCGTTTTACGCGCGATTTCCTTGCCGTTGGCGGCAACGATTAAAAGCCAGTCGCCCTCGGGATGGTGCCCCACGGTCAGATGCAGGACGGTCTTCTTGTCTGCGGGGAGCTTGACCTGCCTGAAAAGTTGACAGCCGGTAGTACGGTCGAGCGGATGCGTGACAAGCACATTGGTCTTGCCCAGCTCTTCATCCCGCAGGCCCGGATTCATGTCATCACCGCAGCTTTTGACTTTCCAGCCCGGGGCGAACTTCGAGACAGCCTTGGAAATATCCTTGCCGGCAATTGCGGTGATTTTCGCCATCTCTGCTTCGGTGAATTTACTGTTGGCGATAGGCCCCGATTCCCAGCATTGTTCGAGTTTGCCCGGTTTGGGTTTTTCGACCGGAATGACGTACACATCCTTGCCGTCGGCGCCGGTCTCCACGCGTCCGCCGCCGCGCTCGACCGCCTGGCGCACGAGCTTCTTGCTCACATCGACGAGCGTCGGGAAATTGTACGGCGTGTGGCTGAATTTCCCCTCCGGGTCCAACGCCGACGTGAATTTGTCCGGCAGATTCTTGAAGCCGATGGTGGTGAACAGTATGCCGCCCGAATTCGAGGGATTGCAGTCGGAATCCTGGCTGCAGCGAGTGGAGATGATAATCGTCCGGTCAGGGTCGCCGTTGCCGTACAGCAGGCCCATCACGATGTAAGCGGCGTTGATCTTGGCGTCGATATTGAAATCGCCCTTATTGCACGAGTATTTACGGTAGTCGGGATTGTCCTGGTATTTGCCCTCGATGAGCTGCCAGGTTTTCTGCCAGTCATCGGGGTTCTGCTTATACCAGGCAAGTACATCGCGGATGCACTCGGCGAATTGGCTGCCCTGAGGGACGCATTTGAGGCCTGCACGGACGATTTTCTCCATATCGTCCTCAAAAAAGGCCTCAGCGTACATGCCGCCCACAAATTGTCCGCCGTAGAGTCCGTCGCCGTAGTTCATCAGCCGGCCAAATTTCTCGCCGAGTTCTATAGCCACGTTCGGCATACCCGGAGCAATCAGGCCGGCGTAATCCGCTTCGATCTGGTAGTCTATATCGTCGGCATGTTTGTTGAATTCCGGGTGGCCCGAGTCGGGAGGGGCGATTCCCCGGCGAAGCAGCGTCCTGCCTTCGCGGTTGGCGTGCCAGAGCGGATAGCCGCTGTTTGCGAAATCAATCCCCGCCTGGCGGATCGAAACGTCCATCCCGTATAGTTCGAGCGTGCGCATGAAGGTCATCTCGACGTAAATGTCGTCCTGCCGGAACTGGTTAATCAACTCCGGTTTCCATGCGGGCATCTTGTCCTCGGGGATAATCTCGCCCTTGTAGCGAAACTCCGTAGGCCCGCCCCAGCCGACGCCGGCCATTTGGCCGATCCAGCCGGCCTTCATCTTGTCGGCGTAATCCTCAACTGTGATACGGCGAACAGGCGCGCCGCCGCCGATGCCTCCATTCTGGGAGCCGGCAACTAAGCCCAGGCCGACTGCAATTATCATTAGAACTGCCAGCAAATCCTTAGCCATTTTGCACCTCCTTTTAGCTCAGCAAAGAATATGGTTGATCTGTCCGGAGCTTTATAAACGCTAAGTGTGCAGAAAACAAGCTTTTTGTGGCCACGGCAGAAAAATCGCCTGGACTGTATATTTTGAACTGCGGGTTTGCAATAGCTGTAATTACATGTATAATATCCGGTGGTTCTGGCGAAACAATTGAAATAAAGAACCTATTGTGGGCCTAAGTTATGTTGGAATCCAGGATACGATTTGTGGTGCTGGTTATAGCGGTCGTCTCGTCGGCTTCATGGCCGGCTTCGGCCCAGATCCGGCAGTTTGATAAGGGTGAGGTTTGGAAGGACGTCCCGGACGAACGGAAGGACCAACTTCTGCCGGCGCTGGCCGAGGCGAACAGGCTCGTCAACGCCGGCGAAACTGAAGCCGCCCAGCAGGCCTTCGATACGGTCAGGAAGAACTTTCCGGAAATTGCGGGGCCCGATCTGGATCTTTTCATCAAGGCTGAAATGTTCTACTGCAAAGGCAAGCTTGCCAAGACGGTCAGGAGCCACGACAAGCTGCTGGCCGAACATGTCAGGAGCGCATTCCGTGATGCCGCTTTGGAGAGACAGTTTGCAATCGCAAAGTCCTTTTTGGCCGGCAAGACAAAGATGGTCCTCGGCATAATAAAGATGAAAAGATATGCCGAAGGCATCGCTATCATGGAGAAGATCACCGACCGGACCGGATTCGACACACAGATGGGGATCGACGCATCGGTCGCTGTGGCGAAAAACTACGAAGAAAGGAAGATGTTTAACGAAGCGTACCTCAAATGGTGGGAGATATCATTGCACCGCGAGACCGGCACGATTGGCAGAGATGCGCTGCTCGGGATGGCTCAGAATAAACATGCCGCATACAACAAGCACCCCGAACACAAGAGGTCGTTTTACGATGCATCGAGCTTGAGTACGGCCCAAAGCAGTTACGAAAGGTTCAGATTGCTTTTTCCCGAAGAGGCTGCAAGAATCGGCGTTGACAAGATTCTGGCAGATATATATGAGCAATTAGCTTATAAACAACTTAGCATCGCCCGCTACTATCAGAAAGTTGGAAACAGGCAGGCGGCCAATCTTTATTACGACATGATTACCAGGGACTGGGCCCTCAGCAAGGCGGCAAAAACGGCAAGAGAAATGCTCGCCGAAAATCACAATTCTACAAATGAGCCTCAAACACCATCCGAGAAATGACGAAGGGAATCCTCAAAAATCGGTGCATCAGTCACAAGCCTCCATCTGCACTAATACTCTTGTGCTGTTGTGTTTTGTCTTTCGGCCTCTTCGGATGCGCCGGAATGGCCGGCTATTCCAATGAGTCGTTATTCCCACAGGGGATTGACAGTGTTCGCCTGGAGATGTTCGACAATCGGAGCTTCCGACGGGGAGTGGAGTACGAGCTTTCCGACGCCCTGGCCAAGCGGATCGAGGTCGATACGCCCTATAAAATCGTCACCGACCCCGACCGCGCAGATACTATTATAGGAGGCCAGATAGTATCGATAGGCGAATTAGCACTCAGCACCGATCGCGAACTCGGAACAATTCTGGAAAGCGAGGTGGAGCTGCGGGCGGTAGTCCACTGGAAAAACTTAAAGACAGGCGAATTGATGATAGACCACCGGACGGTCAGTGCTTCTGCAAGCTATTCCACATACCAAATGCAGGACTTTAAGTATGCCTCAACTCTTGCAGCAAACAATTTGGCACGGAAGATCGTAGAATTGATGGAAGGGAGCTGGTAGCCTCGTGAGCTGAATCACGGAAGGCCGAGCATTGAATTATGAATGATAGCCAAGACAAGAAACCATCTTTGCCGCATCGTGACCAACAAAATAAACCGGGCAAAAAACCACCGCTGCCGCGATATAAGCGGAGCCCGTTCACTTATGTCATTGTCATAATTGCAATACTGACAATGATGCTGATGATGCGGCCGTGGAAACAGGCCGACCCCATCGATTGGGATGACTTTACGGCCCACGTTGATGCTAATGAGATTGAGAGTATCACAATTAATGAAACCGAAATCTCTGGCAAGTTCAATGAGAAGGGCATAGAGAGCCGGCGTGACATGAACAAGAAGAAGAGCCCGTCCAAATCCTTCACGGTGGATTACAATCAACAATGGGTCGGCGAGCAATGGCTCGGCAAGCTGGAGAAAAGCGGCATCGAGGTCAAATTCGGCAGGCAGCATATCTGGCTTAGCATGCTGATACAATTGGTTTTCCCGCTGCTTGTGGTGATTGCCATCTTCTACTTTTTCTTTGTCCGCAACCTCAGCCGCGGGGCGGGCGGAATGCTGATGTCGTTCGGTCGAAGTAAACATCGGCTGCAAGGCAAAGACCGGGCCAAAGTGACATTCGAGGACGTGGCCGGAGTGGATGAGGCAAAGGAGGAAGTGGCCGAGATAATCGAGTTCCTGAAGAATCCCAGAAAGTTTCAGCGATTAGGCGGCCGGATTCCCCGCGGAGTCTTGCTCGTAGGCCCGCCCGGCTGTGGAAAGACGCTGCTGGCCAAAGCCATCGCGGGCCAGGCCGATGTGCCGTTCTTTAGCATATCCGGCAGCGATTTCGTGGAGATGTTCGTCGGAGTAGGAGCATCGCGAGTGCGCGATTTGTTCAAGCAGGCCAAAGATAATTCGCCCTGCATAATTTTCCTCGACGAAGTTGACGCAATCGGGCGCAAACGCGGCGCCGGCTTCGCGGGCGGCGGACATGACGAACGTGAACAGACGCTCAACGCAATCCTGGTCGAGATGGACGGCTTCGACACAAACGACCAGGTCATTGTGATTGCGGCGACAAATCGCGCCGACATCCTGGATCATGCCTTGACGCGCCCGGGACGGTTCGACAGGCAGATCTTCGTGCCGCTGCCTGACTTGAAGGGACGCGTCGAGATTTTGAAAGTCCACGCCAAGAAGGTGAAAATGGGACCCGACTCCAAGCTGGAAAGACTGGCGCGCGGAACACCAATGTTCAGCGGAGCGGACCTGGCGGCTATTATTAACGAAGCCGCGCTGGCGGCGACAATGGCCAACAAAGACCATATCGAAATGGCCGATCTGGAAGAAGCGCGGGACAAAGTCCGGTGGGGAAGAGCAAAAAAGAGCAGGGTCATCGACCAGAAGGAAAAGGAAATCACCGCCTACCACGAAGCCGGCCACACATTGGTGCAATCTTTGCTCGAAGATGCGGACCCCCTGCACAAGGTGAGCATCATTCCCCGCGGACCAATGGGCGGGGCAACTTTTGCCCTGCCGGAAAAGGACAGAACTATATTTACAAAAAGGTATTGTATGGCGCTTTTGCAGGTGTGTTTCGGCGGTAGAATTGCGGAAGAAATGTTCTGTGACGATATATCCAGCGGCGCACAGTCGGATATTCAACAGGCTACTAATATCGCAAGGCAGATGGTTTTAACCTGGGGCATGAGTAATGAGCTGGGCCTGATCAGTTACGGGCCGGATATGGGTCTCAAAGACATGGTGTACATGATGCCGCCCGAGAAAGAGTATTCGGAAAAAACTGCCGAAGCAATCGACAGCGAGATAAAAAGGATTACCGACGAGGCATACACAAAATCAAAAGAAGTTATAGAAGCAGACAAGGACAAACTCGAGAACATAGCGAAGGCCCTGCTGAAATATGAGACCCTTGACTCCGATGAGGTGAAACTGATTCTGGGAGGCGGGATCCTGGACAAGCCAACTGTCGCCGATTTGTTGGCCGTCGAACAAGCCAAGAGCGAGCCGTCGAAACCCGAATCTCAAGAACAGCAGGAACAGCCGGAGCAATCGGCCGGCTAATATAGTCTCAACTCGAATTATGTCCGAGCTTTTTTTGTGGGAGAGAACTGCCGTGACATCGAAAGAGAAATATCTTACTGGCGCAGCATGGATAGTCTGCATTGTCGCGGTTATCTGCGGTGTACGGGCCCGGAACACCGAGGGGGCGGAATCGAGTGTTGCCGCTGCTCTCACCGGCGAGCTTGAGCTTGTCAAGCACGAGGAAGAATTCTCATCAGCGCGCATCGAGCCCGCTCGGATGGGCCGGGAAAACGGCATTGCGGTCATATTCACAGGAACCCATGACCTTCATTACTATGCGAATTCGCAAACGGCACCAGCACCCGGACTCGAACTGAAGGTCGAAGCCAGGTCAGACGGTTTCGATTTCGGCAAAGCCGTCTTTCCGAAATGGGAGATTTTCACCGATCCGGTTGGCGACAAAGTCGAAGTGTACGCCGGCGGTTTCACCGTCTTCATACCAATTACAGCGGCCAAGGCTCAAGCACAGAGTTCTGTCGTTGAAGCAAAGATCGCCGGCATTACTTGCACGAGCAAGATCTGTCTGCCGCCGTTTGAAAAAACACTGCAAACGAACATCAACTGGGACCAGCGGGATTCGTGGAAACAGATCAGCTTCGCAGCGGCAGGCGATGCCGACACAGTGGTTCGGGATATAGCCGGAGGGTCAAGTCACTCGATATGGGTCGCCCTGGTGTTGGCATTTGTCGCTGGACTGGCGTTGAATATTATGCCGTGCGTCTGGCCTGTCCTGCCCATCATCATCATGCGAATCGTTGAGCAGGCTAAGGAAGGCAGAAGGCAATCGATAATGATGGGGCTGGCCTTTTGCATTGGAATATTGTTGTTCTTTGCGTGTCTGGCCGGCGCGAACATCATCCTGCAGAGCTTCTACGACAGGACCTTGAACTGGGGCGACCACCTGCGAAACCCAACCATCGTGACGGCTTTGTCGCTGCTGATGATTGTCATGGCGCTTTTCATGTTCGGCGTTTTCACTTTTGCGGTACCTTCGTCGATAGCCGGTAAATCCGGCTCCGGTAAAGGCTATGCCGGCTCAGTCGGAATGGGCTTCTTGGCAGCTATCCTGAGCACGCCTTGCAGTTTCGGCCTGCTCACCGTAGCCTTCGTCTGGGCGCAGGGACAGGCTTTGTTTTTAGGCACATTGGCGATAATGGTAATCGGTCTCGGCATGGCCGCACCTTATGCAATCCTGACGTCGGTGCCGGGATGGTTGAAACGCCTGCCCAGAGGCGGACGTTGGATGGAGCTTTTCAAGCAGACGCTCGGATTTTTACTGCTGATTATCGCGGTCAAGCTAATCAAAGCAGTTCCAGAAGCAAACAAGATGAACCTGCTGTATTTTGCGGTCATCCTCAGCTTTGCCGTCTGGATGTGGGGCACCTGGGTCACATACGGCACGAAAGTATCCCGAAAACTGCTTGTCCGGGGCATAGCCGCCCTGCTAGTGGTGCTGTCCTTTTGGTTCTTTTTCAAGCCGGAGCTTGTGGACTGGCAGGATTATGACCGTGCCTCGATCGAATCTGCAAAATCCGAACAGACACCGGTCCTGATCAAGTTCACTGCCGACTGGTGTACGAACTGCGAATTCGTAGATAAATTCGTTTTTCAGCGCAAGGATATCGCCAGACTCATCGACAACAAGGGCGTTCTTGCAATCAAAGGCGACACCACGAAGGCCAATCTGCCGGCAACACTCGATCTGAGGAATACCTATAACGAACCTGGTGTCCCGGTAACCTTGCTGTTTTTGCCGGGCCAGGCAGAGCCGGCACGTCTGCACGAGCTGTTCTTCGCCGATGAGTTGAGAAAGCTGCTGGAATCGTTGCCGGACAAGGATTAACAACAATCACACACAAGGAGACCCTCTACAATTGGCGAAGCGAAAGAATATCAAGATCGACAGAGAACAAGCCCGGCAGAGAATCAGGAAAATCCGGCCCATTCTGAAAAAAACGTACCCTGACGCGAAGATTGCCCTGAAGTTTGTGAATCCCCTGGAGTTGTTGATATCGACGATTCTCTCGGCACAGTGTACGGACGTGCGGGTCAACATGGTCACAAAGGATTTGTTCAAGAAATACAAATCGGCCACCGACTGGGCCAAAGCCGATCTGAAGGAAATCGAAGCGGGTATCCGAAGCACTGGTTTCTTCCGAAATAAGGCTATTAACATCAAAGGGGCGTGTACGAGGATCATCGAGCATTACGGCGGCGAAGTTCCCGGCACAATGGAAGAGCTTTTAACCCTCCCGGGTGTGGGGCGAAAAACCGCCAATTGTGTCCTCGGCGACGCCTTCGGAATCCCCGGTATCACATGTGATACGCACGTTATCCGCCTTTCGAGGCGATTGGGACTGTCCGAAAACAGCGACCCGGTAAAGTTGGAATTCGATCTGGCCGAAATAGTCCCAAAGGCCGACTGGACGCGATTCAGCCATTTGCTGATCCATCACGGCCGAAATATCTGTAAAGCAAGAAAGCCGGACTGCGAAAACTGCCCGATTTCGAGACATTGCCCTGCCGCGAATAAGCAGGAGTTGTGGTAGAGCCTGATTTGCCGCCCTGCTGATGCAAGGGCTCTGAAGGAGACTTTTGTACATGATGGATGCTATTGACAGACCGGTAAGAGACCTGTGGCGGTTGTTTCGAATAATGGCCGAGTTTACCGAAGGATTCGAGGAGCTTGCCTCGGTCGGGCCCGCCGTTTCTATTTTCGGCTCCTCACGAGCCGAGCCTGAGGAACGCTACTACAAGCTCGCCGAGCAGACCGCTTCGCAATTAGCAAAGGCCGGCTTCGCGGTAATAACCGGCGGAGGCGACGGGATCATGGAAGCGGCCAACAAAGGCGCCGCCGAGGCGGACGGTCAAAGCATCGGACTTAATATCGAACTGCCGATGGAACAGATTCCGAACCAGTACCAGAATCTGCCGCTGGATTTCAGGTACTTTTTCGTCCGCAAGGTAATGTTCCTCAAATACGCTCACGGCTTCATAGTCTTCCCCGGCGGTTATGGAACGATGGACGAGTTTTTCGAATCGCTGGTATTGATCCAAACACTAAAGCAGGCGTCTTTTCCCGTGATCCTGATGGGCAGCGACTTCTGGGACGGCCTGATCAAATGGATTAAAGAAACAATGTTGAAAAAGCACAAGTATATCTCCCCGGAAGACCTGGATGTATTCACCATTGTGAACGATCCGCAAGCCGCCGTCGAGATCATAGTCAATTTCAAAGAAGCACAGGGACCCGTCGGAATAGAACTCCCCGGCGGGATGAAAAAGGCCCCGGACGTACCTCGTGTCTCGTGACTCGCCGCCCGGTTAGAACATCGAGCGTGGGATCGGGATGGCGCAACCCAAAAAGCTCCCTCAGACTCTTCGTGCTAAAGACAACATCCCAGTAAGATCAGGACCGAAGCAGTTGTGAGGATTGCCGGGCAGAGCTTGATTCACCATAACTGCACTCGAATGTCAGTTGTCTTCATTGCTACAGCGTCACCGCGCGAGGTACGCTTGGCTCGCGTCTTCAAGCACGCTTAGAGACGGTTGAGACCGCGTTATATACGCTCTGACTCAAACCAACCGTCATGACTTCTTTTGGGATCTGATTTGATTCAACTCGCCAATCACCAGAGAGACTATACCGACAGCTAAAGCAATAATGGCGAGAAGTTCCGGGGTTCTCCCAACAATCTTATAGGCTGTCCCCAGGCGTCCCGGAGGAGTACTGAAGTTCCCGATATGCGGCATGTATATCACGGCCGCCAGATAGTTGACCGCATATAAGATGGCTGCTATACAACAAAAGATGGCACCGATTGCACGTCTCATAGCGTAACTCCTATCGCATTGCGTTAATTGTATGTGAAAACCGCTACAAAGAATATACACTCCAGAATCCCGACTTTCAAATACTCAGAATGCTCTGTTTCGTATTTCTTGGTTCACACACATCTACATTCCACATTCTAAATTTTCAATTCCTTATGTTCGCCTCTTCGAGATGCCTCATCAGGTATTTCTTGTCGGGGCCGCCGAGGTGTTCCCATGGGAGGATTTCTTCGGGGGCGAATTGCTTTTGTGCGGCGGCTTCTACGTCTATGCCGGACTGCTCGAAGGCTTTGCGCCAAAGCTCATAGTCAAAGCATTCGTCCCATAGGTCGAATCTTGCGCCGGCCTGCCAGACGGCTTCGATAACGTCAGTCAGGTTTCTGCCGCCGCGACCGATTGCCGATTCCAATATGCTGCGGTTAATGTCGTGGAACTTGAACTGCAGGAACTTGGCGCGCAGTTCTCGTTTCTTCTCGATTATCAACTGTCTTGCCTGCTCGAACCAGGACTTTGGCTTTTGCCCGAGCCAGCCGAACGGCGTGTGCGGCTTGGGGACGAACCAGCTTACGGTAATATTGATCTGACCCGTTTTGCCGTCAATTCCTTTTCGCAGCTTGGCTAATTGGAATGACAGTTCTACGATTCTCTCGACATCCTCAACAGTCTCGCCGGGCAGGCCTACCATGAAGTACAGCTTCAGTCGTTGCCATCCGGCCCGGTATGCCGCTTCTGCGGCGGCGAACAAATCCTCGTCCTTTAGGGGCTTGTTGATAATCTGCCGCAATCTCTCGCTGGCGGCCTCGACGGCGATTGTCATGCCGCCCTTTCTGACCGAAGTCAGCAGTCTGGGGAGCATCTTTAACTGGCGGTCAACGCGCAGGCTCGGCAGGGATAGTCCGACGTGCTTGTCGTGAAAATGTGCGTGAAGACCGGCGACCAATTCTTCGAGATCGGGATAGTCGGAGCTCGACAGGCTCAGCAGGCTGATAGTATCGAATCCGGTCGCGCGGTGGCACGCCTTTGCGGTCTCTATGATCTTCTGAACGCTGCGATAGCGAATAGGCCTTCTGCAGAAGCTCGCCTGGCAGAACCGGCACCGGCCCGGACAGCCCCGCATGATCTCTACGCTAACCCGCTCGTGTACGGCCTGCACGAACGGCACTATCGGGGCGAGCGGGACGGGAGCGTTGTCAAAATCCTGCACGACTGCATTCCGGAGCTTGCGGCCCGCATGAAATTTGGGCACATAAGCCCATTCGAATTTGTCGGCGATAGAGGAAAGGATTTCCCTCTTAGATGCACTGGCCTTCTTGCAGACCCGAATCAGTTGCGTAAGCCGGACGACGGCCTCTTCGCCTTCTCCCAAAACAAAGACGTCGATAAATTCCGCCACAGGTTCGCAACAATTGGACATCCCGCCGCCGGTGATTATCAATGGGTCGTCCTCGTCTCTGTCACCGCTTCGGATTTTGAGGCCGCCGAGGTCGAGCATGTTGAGAACATTCGTATAGCAAAGCTCATTGGTCAGGCTAAAGCCGACAACGTCAAAACTCTTTAGCGACGCCTTGGACTCCAGGCTGAACAGAGGAATTTCCTTTTCGCGGAGAATCTTCTCGGCGTCGAGCCAGGGAGCAAACACCCGCTCGGCAGCGACCTCGTCCATGCTGTTTAGGCAATCGTAAATTACAGCAAGCCCCGTGTGGGACATGCCCACCTCGTAAATGTCGGGAAAGCACAGCGCGACGGTCAGCTCGCATTGTGACAGGTCCTTTTTGATCTGGTTTATCTCCCCGCCGATGTATCTGCCGGGCTTGCGAACGAACGGCAGAAACTCCCGATCGATCCGGTCAGCCAGTGTTGTCACCTGGTTTGTACTCATTACGGCATTATAGACGGATTATTGGCTGATTTCTATTGATTCTCGCGCGATTATCAATTATCAAATCGTGTTTGCAGAAAGGTGCTGTTATGGATAGAAGAATCGGCCGGATGACTGCTATACTCGTTTGCGTCTTATTGGGCGGGCTGTCCTATTTTTCTTGTGCCGGCAAGGAGCCGGTCAGGGTTGACAGCGGCCATCAATTAGTCATGGGAACATTCGCCCGCGTCGTAGTAGTTGCGGAAAACCAGGGCGTCGGCAAGGAATGTATCCAGGCCGCTCTTACGGAAATCCACAAGGTTGACGAGCTGATGAGCGATTACAGGAGCGAGTCGGAAATAAGCCGGGTCAACAAGGAGGCATTTGACCACGCGGTCGAAGTCAGCGAATCGACCTACGAAGTTCTGCAAAGAAGCGTTGAATTCAGCGAGCTGACCGCCGGAGCGTTCGACGTTACTGTCGGGCCTTTGATGGATTTGTTCCACGACGCCGAGAAAGATGGCGCCGCCCCCACTGATGAACAGATCGCCGAGGCGAAATTGAAGGTGGGTTTTGAGAAGCTAAAGCTCGACAGCCAAAACAGAACAGTGCAGTTCGCCATCGACGGCATGCGACTGGACCTGGGCGGGATCGCCAAAGGTTATGCCATCGACAAGGCAATCGAAGCAGCGCGGCGCTGCGGTGCAAGCGGCGCAATGATCGATATCGGCGGCGATATTCGATGCTTTGGATCGCCGCCCGAGGGTCGAGAGCATTGGTTGATCGGCGTGCAGGACCCAAACTCAGCAACCGAGGGTATCGGCGGCGGCAAACTCCTGCTGACCCTGAAAGTAACCAACGCAGCGGTTGCCACCAGCGGCGATTACCGGCAGTTTGTTCTGATCGAGGGCAAGCGCCGCAGCCACATTATGGACCGCAAGACCGGCACTAGTACCGAAGGCCTTGCAAGCGTGACAATCATTGCCGAGAACGCAACCGACGCCGACGCCTTAGCGACTGCGGTCAGCGTAATGGGGACGGAAAAGGGTCTTGATCTGATTGAGAAACGGCCCAGAACCGAAGCCATCCTGATAACCTCCGGCCCGAAATACGAAGCCACGAAAACAAGCGGCGCGCCAGAATACGTGAAAGAATAGCCGGCCAACACATGCTGCGTACTCATCAGCATCACGGTGTTTTGTCGGTCAGAGCTCTCTTCAGACCCTTGAGACATCCGAGGCCCTCTCGGAGTCCTTTCATGAAATCGCCGAAGGGATTGTCGTTGATGAGATAAGTCCAGGTCGACGTCGGCCTGACAAGACCTTCGCCGGTCATGTCGATGCCATCCTCGGTAATCCGGGCGGAATTGAACGTCTCGACAATTTCATCGTCTATCCTCAGCGTCAGCGAGTAGAAAGCCTCGGCGACAATCTTGTGGAATTCATCCAGGGGATTGTGCCCGCCGGCGCCGAAGAGGTGAATGCCGTCACGAATGTGGCCGACCTGATCGAGGTAGTCGGCCCAGCATTTATCGATATGGAAAAGTGTGATTTGCTTTTCAACGTTTTGCAGGATTTCCTCGCTGACGGCGGCGCGCAACTTCGTGAAACAATCCGGCGCCTTTTGCGAGAGCAAATCGAGAGCCAACTTATCCTGCAAGATGTCCTGGCGTCTCTGCTGAATAATCCGGCGTTGTTCCTCGATGACAAATGAATAGTTCCAAAGCGTCCGGCGAATTTCGAAGTTCTGACTCTCGATGATGCGCTGGGCTCGGGCAATTTCACTTCCGATTACCGGATCGTCGATAGGCTCGTCCTGTCTCGGAATCTGATGCTCAGCCGGGATGAGCTGTTGAATCCCGTACCGTATCAGCAGATCATCCTCCAGGCTGATAAAGAATCGAGACGAGCCCGGGTCTCCCTGTCGGCCCGCCCGGCCTCGAAGCTGGTTGTCGATTCGGCGGCTCTCATGCCGATTGGTGCCGATCACGTACAGTCCACCCACCGAAGCCACGTTCTCGCTGTCGCGCCCCTCGGCATCGCCCAGCTTGATATCGGTTCCGCGGCCGGCCATGTTGGTCGAGATCATGACCGAATTCAACGATCCGGCCCCGGCAATAATCTTCGCCTCCAACTCGTCATTCTTTGCGTTTAGCACACGGCATTTTATGCCTGCTTGCTGCAGCGCAGCGGCGAGCCGTTCTGATTCTTCCACACTGCATGTCCCCACGAGGATGGGCCTGCCCGTTGCGTGAACGCGTGTGATCTCTTCCGTGAGAGCCTTGTTTTTGGCCTCGGTATGCGTGAACACGACGTCCGGGTGATCGACGCGGACGCATGTCCTGTTGGGGGGAATGACAACGACGTTCAGATTGTAAAACTCATTGAACTCCTCGGCTGCATGTCGAGCCGTGGCAGTCATAGCACACACTTTGGGATATAACTGCATCAAGTGTATCAGCGTGATGGAGCCCTGGATCATTCCTTCGGGCTGGATTTGAAGTCTTTCCTTGGCTTCGACAGCGGCCTGCAGGCCGTGCGGCCACCGTCGCTTTTCCGCGACTCGACCCGTGAACTCGTCCACAAGCTCGACTTTTGCCTCCCGGACTATATAGTCGACGTCGCGATTGAGCAGTACCTCCGCATGGAGTGCAAGATTGACGCCGGTCAATAAGGCAAGGTTCTCCGGGGCGTGCAGATTGCCGCAATCCACCAAAGATTCGACCCGGTCCAGTCCCGACTCGGTCAGAATGACGTTTCGAGAATACTCATCCGTCTCGTAATCCAAATCGCTATCGAGACGGCGCACGACTCCCGTCATTAGACTGTGATCCATCGGCGGCGCTGTCATGCTTCCAGCAATGACCAATGGCACCCGGGCTTCATCAATGAGGTTCGCATCAGCTTCGTCAACGATGGCGAAATTGAACGGGCGGTGAACAAGGTCGCTCTTTTCAAAACAGAGATGATCGCGCAGAAAGTCGAATCCG
The DNA here is from genome assembly GCA_005223045.1 of Planctomycetes bacterium B3_Pla. Taxonomy (GTDB): domain Bacteria; phylum Planctomycetota; class Phycisphaerae; order Sedimentisphaerales; family Anaerobacaceae; genus SG8-4. Next base: position 67,000 of record NJBM01000018.1, read on the forward strand.
GCTTCCTTTGCAGTAGCGTAAGTCACATCCGACGCATACGCCGCCCGTCGAGCGTCAGTGCTCATTCCCTCCTGAACGAAGCCGACCGTCAAACCCAGAAATTCATAGACCGGTCCCATCCAGTTCCCATCTCTGCTCGCCAGATAGTCGCTGAATGTCAGCACGTGGACACCGCAACCGCTGAGCGCATTCAGATATGCCGGCAGCACGGCGACCAGCGTCTTGCCCTCTCCGGTCTGCATTTCCGCGAGCTTGCCCTGGTGCATTACAATTCCTGCGATTATCTGCACGTCAAACGGGCGCAACCCTAATACGCGCCGGGCCGCTTCGCGCACAAGGGCAAAAGCTTCGACCAGCAGGTCATCCACGCACTCACTGCTCCTGGCCCGAGTGATCAGATTCTGTGACGTCTCTTTGAGCACGCGGTCGTCAAAGCTTTGGAACTTGGCCTCAAGTTTGTTGATTTGGGTCAGCAGCTTCCGGTAAGGCTTGAGGTCAAATTCAATATGCCTGCCGCGGAGCAGATGAAAAGCCTGTCGGATTTTCTTTAGACCGCCGATCATTCTGTTGCACCGATATTGTACGCTGATTTAATCCAAAGCAGACACCGCCCGGCTGAACTGGGATGGCTCAGGATGTCGCGGCCTTTTCGGCCGACTGCTCGCCCTGTGGCGCAGTCTTGCCGCGGTAGATAATTACTTTGGTCGGGCATTTGGTCATGGCAAGCTCGGTTTGCTCGCTTGGCTCGTATTTTTCATAATCCAGCCGGGCCAGATTGTTCTCTACTGCAAACAGGTCACTCTGCTTTACGCACACTTTGCAGGCGATGCAGCCGACTTTGCAGATTGACCTTGTGCTCCTGCCCGTCTCATGACTGCTGCAGGCGACGGTCATCATGTTTTCGTGGCCGAAGGGCACCATTTCTATCAGATTCCGGGGACAAGTTTTCGAGCAGGCCGTGCAGCCGGTGCATTTTGCGTAGTCAACGGTGGCTATGCCGTCAACGACGTGCAGGGCATCGAACTTGCAGGCCCTTGTGCAGTCGCCGAGGCCGAGGCAGCCGAACACGCAGGCCTGCACGTTAGCCAAAGCGTTAGCTGCGGTGCAGCTCGGAATGCCCTGATATTGGCCATTTACGGTTCTCTCGGCGGTGTGAGCGTGGCAATGCACGACCGGCCTCTTTTGAGGGCCCGACTCGCTGACCTGCAGGTTCAAAATTCCTGCGATGGCGGCGGATGTATCAGGTCCGCCGGGTGCACAGTTGCCTAACAGCTCGGGGTCAGCCATGATGGCTTTTGCGTACTGACCACAGCCGGCAAAGCCACAGGCGCCGCAGTCCAGATTCGGCAGAGCTTCGTGTATCTGCTCTATCTTCGGATCAACCTCCACCTTCAGCTTTTCACTGGCTATTAACAGCACCAGCGCAAAGCCGCTGCCCAGCCCGACCATCGTAACGCCGGCCAGAAGTATCTTCCCGGCCCCATCCTCCGGAGCGGCGGCAGCCAGAAGTGCGATATACGACATACGAGATACGAGATACGAAAAAATCATCTTATCATTCCTGCAAAACCCATAAAGGCCAGCGTGAGCAGCCCGGCGGTAATCAGTGTAATAGGTGCGCCCTTGAGACAGGCGGGGACGTCGGCGAGTTCAAGGCTCTCGCGAATGCCGGCCATTATGCAGATGGCCATCGTAAAACCGATCCCGGCGCCGAAGCTGCGAACGACCGCTTCGATCAGGCTGTCTATCTCCCAGAGGTACAGGAACAGGCACAATCCCAGGATCGCACAATTCGTCGTGATCAGCGGCAGAAATATGCCGAAGCTCTCGTACAGCGACGGGAAGAACTTTCGCAAATACATCTCAACCAACTGGACGGCGCCGGCGATAACCAGTATGAAACAAACGTACCGTGTGACCTCCAGGCCGAATCTCATCAAAATCCAGTTGTCGATCATCCATGTCAATGTTCCGCTGAGAGTCACGACAAACGTCACCGCCATCCCCATGCCGAAGGCCATGTCGATTCTGCCCGATACGCCGAGGTAAGGGCAGATGCCGAGAAACTTGGTAAAGACGAGGTTGTTGATCAGGACGACGGATATGAAGCCCATAAGTAAAACGTTGAGTGTGTCCATGTATCTTACCTCTTAGTTTTTCTTCCCCGTGACCATGTTGACGAGTCCCAACATAAGTCCCAGGGTCACAAACGCTCCCACCGGCATGCTCATCGCAGCCCACGGCACAAACCAACCACCTTCTTTAAGCAGAGCAAGTATTTGTATTTCGAGTATTGCGCCTGTCGCCAGCAGCTCTCTGATACCGGCCAGCACACACAATGTAAGCGTAAAGCCGACTCCCATGCCAACGGCATCGATAATGCTCACCGCAAGACCGTTTTTGCTGGCGCAGGCCTCAGCCCGGCAAATAATGATACAGTTTACGATGATCAGCGGGACATACGGGCCCAGTGCCGCGCTCATTTCCGGCTGAAACGCCTTGAGGAACAAGTCCGCGATGGTGACAAACGTTGCGATCGTAAGCGTAAACATCAGGATTCGAAGGTGCGGCTTGAGAAGATTGCGCATCAGGCTGACCACAATATTGCTGCATACTAACACAAAGATGACACAACAACCCATCGTCAGGGCCGGCTTGACCGCGGCGGTCACCGCCAGCGTCGGACACATTCCCAACAGAAGCCGAAACACGGGGTTTTCACGCCACAATCCCGCAAGAAGCGTGTCTTTGTAAAGCCCGGCAGCACCTTCGGTGTTATTTGCCATTGCCGATCAGCCCCTTTTCCTGCATATCTTTCTTTACCTGTGATACAAACGTATTTATTATCGCAACCACCGCTTCGCTGCTCACCGTAGCTCCGCTTATCGTCACAATCTTGGAATCAATCGTCTTTTCATTACCCGTTTTGTCCAGCACAAGCTCCACTGCCGGTGCGCCGACAAACTGACTTCGATAATACGGCAGTTTTATTTGGTCCCCGAAGCCGGGTGTCTCATTGCTTGCGAGCACTCCGAAGCCTCTCAATTTCTCAAAACCCGCATCAACTGCCAGAACCAACTTTATCTTGTCGGCAAAACCCGATCCTTCGCACTTAAACGCCCAGCCAACGCATTTGCCGTCGGCTGACAGGGCTTTTTTGACGGCGGTTGCCTTTTTCTTACCTCTGCCCGATTCCACTTCGGCATTTTCCAGAGCTATTTCAAAACTCTCAGCCTCAGGGAGCATCTCCACGACAAGGTTGTTGAATTTGTCCTTTTCGTTCTGGAGTATCCTGCCTTCCCAGGCGGCGTTCGCTACGGCGATCAACAGGCCGAAAAAGAACGATGCAACGATCAGCAGCCAGCTTTGTTGAAAGAAGTACTTTACCTTAGCCACTTGCCTTGCCTCCTGTGGGAATCCGTTTGAAGAGCCTGTCAATCAACGGTGTCACGGCGTTCATCAAAAGAATGGAATACATCACGCCTTCCGGGTATTCTCCGACAATTCTTATCAGCATGGTTATCGCCCCGACGCCGATGCCGAAGACCCACATTCCCCTGCGGGTCAAAGGCGCGGTCACGGGATCGGTAGCTATGAAAAACGCGCACATCAATAATCCGCCGCTGCACAAGTGCGACAGTGGCGAAATGCTGGATTCGGAATTTATAAGATAGGGTATTGACGTAAAGACGAACGAAGAGAGCAAGACGGCCAGCGGGATATGGAAGTTTATAGTCCGCCTCATGAGTAGATAAATGACACCGATTATGAGAGCCAAAGCGCTCGTTTCGCCGAGGCAGCCGCCAACCTCGCCCGTGAATGCAGCCCAGAGCTGCTCGTTAACGACATCCGCTCCTTCTTTCTTCTTCAAGGCATCTTTGCTCAAGGCAAGCGGTGTTGCCTGGGTTCGTGCATGTAGCACGCTACCTTCGGAAACAGCTTTGACCCTGTTATCTGCAGATATCTCAGGCTTCACCGCGGCAATTGTGACCGGCACCATCCAGGTCGTCATCAGCATACCGAAGGAAGCAGTGAGAAACGTCCTGCCGACCATAGCGGGATTAAAGATGTTAGCGCCGAGTCCGCCAAACACCATTTTGCCGATGGCGATGCAGAAAACGCCTCCGACAACCGCAGCCCAAACAGGCAGGCCCGGCGGCAGCGACAAAGCGAGAATTATTCCGGTGACAATTGCGCTGCAATCATCGAGAGAATTAGGTTTCTTGCGAATCAGATTGCAGAGCCATTCGGTCCCGGCGCACGCGATGACACAGGTTGCAATAAGTATGACCGCGTGGGCGCGGAAGTAATAGCCGGCCGCCAGCATAGCCGGAGCCAAGCCGATTACGACATCCACCATCACGCCGCGTGTCGAGAGCGGTTTACTAACATGCGGTGCAGATGAAACCGTTACATCTTTGAGCATTTATCTTTTTCCAATTTCGAGCTTTAGCTGCGTCGCGCCTGCACGCTATTTCTTACTGTTGGCCATCTTCTTCTTTTGCCTGGCAACGAAGATTTTGCCTGTCTTGATGTATCCCGTGATTTCTATATTGGCCGGGCAGACGTAACTGCAGCAGCCGCACTCGATACAACCGCTCATACAATAACGTTCGGCCACGTCCAGCAGATTATACTTTACAGCATGAGCGATTCTCGTGGGATTCAAATTCTCCGGGCAGGCCTCAAGGCACCTGCCACAACGAATGCAAGGCGTCACGCGCCTATCGAATTTTGCCCTACCGATCTGCTCTTTCGTCAGCACCGTCACAGCGTTCGCAGCCTTGGTGGTGGGCGTGGTCAAATCTGCGATTGCTATTCCCATCATCGGCCCGCCGAGGACGACCTTTGCACAGTCTTCGCTGACGCCACCGCAGAACTCAATGAGGTCCCCGACCGACGTTCCTATCGGAACATAGTAATTGCCCGGTTTGTTGACCGGCTCTCCGGTTACCGTTACGACCCTGTGGGTCAGCGGAATGCCGGAGATGACCGCTTCGGCGAGTGCCGCGGCGGTGGCTACATTTAGCACTACCACGCCGATCATCGGGGGAATGCTGCCGCTGGGGACATTCTTTTTCAGAACGGCCCTTATCAACTGCCTTTCGCCGCCCTGGGGGTATTTTGTTTTCACGGGAACAACTTCAATGTCGTCGCCGTCCCCGGAACCTTGCAGCGCTGCATTCATAACCTCTATGGCCTGCGGCTTGTTATCTTCTATGCCGATAAAGACATGCGAACAGCCGGACGCCCTTCTGGCAAGTTTGACGCCTGCAATAATTTGGTTCGTCCACTCGAGCATAATGCGGTAATCGCAGGTAATGTACGGCTCGCACTCACAACCGTTGATGATCAGGTTGTCTTTGGGCATCTGAGGATTCGGCTCGATCTTGACCCTTGTCGGAAATCCAGCTCCGCCCATGCCGACAAGCCCGCTCTCGCGGACAGCTTCGCATATCTGCTCGGCAGAGTACTTGCCTACATCGAAATCGGCGGGAACCTGAAAAGACGGCTGCTTCGCCGGGCCCTCATCGTCGGCCTCAATCACTATCGCTTCGACCCGACCCAGGACTGCATGAGACCTCAAGGCAACTTCCTTTACCTTGCCTGCAACAGGTGAATGAACCGGCGAGGAAACAAAGGCATCGGAATCGCCTATCTTCTGTCCCGCCTTGACCACGTCTGCTTTCTTGACCAGCGGCCTGCAAACCGCGCCGATGTGCTGGCTGAGCATAACCGCAACCTGCTTAGCGGCGGGCCCAGGCTGCACCTGGCTCTCACTGGTAAGGGCCTTTTTCCCCGGGGGGTGCACACCGCCGGGAAAAGAAAATCTACTTTTCACACCAACATTCATACTCTAAGAACCGGATTTATTTATCTTGGCCGAACTGCCTGTTTATCGCTCTTGTGACCAGTATGCAAACAAGAGTCAGCAACAGCGCCGACACAAAGCTCAACGCCGTCTGTGCCTGTTCGGTACTTACCACCCAGGAAAGCACTTTCTCAAAAATCGCTAACGAAGCAATAAAAACTACTAACGGCACCAGGAAAGCCTGAATAACCTTTTTTACTACCGAAGGGCCTTCTACATTCCCCAACTGCCGATATACTTTTTGGCAATCACTTCTCTGGTTGCACTCTTGACACAATTCTTGCTGAATCATAGTTTTCGCTACCATATAGAATCGATAGATTTTATAATGCAGACGGTTAGGATTTGCAAACGAACTCTTGGAAATTTTAGAGATTCTCATGTTTGGGAAACTGGAGCTTTTAATATTAGGTATTGCCCTGTGCCTGTGTGTCGGCTGCGAGACGAATCCCATAACAGGCCGGGAAGAACTGATGCTTGTTTCGGAGAATCAGGACTTTGAGTTGGGCCGTAAGTATGCTCCCGAGATTGAAAAGCAGATGGGCGGCAAGATCGAAAATGAAGACCTGCAAAGCTATATTGACAGTATTGGTCAGAAGATCGCTCGCGTCAGCCACCGGTCCGATTGGGAGTATCACTATACGGCACTGAACGATGATACCGTCAACGCGTTTGCCTTGCCGGGAGGGTATATTTTTGTCACCAAAGGGATGCTCGTACACCTTGAGACCGAGGCGCAATTGGCGGCGGTGCTGGCCCACGAGACGGTGCATGTTGTCGCCCGGGATACTTCAAACGCCATGAGCAATCAGATTGGAATGAGTATCCTGCTTGCCGCTGTCACCTCGGAGGAAACATCGAAAAGCGTTATGACTGCGGCAAACTTAACAAAGCAGATCATCGGCCTGCGCTACAGCAGAAAGGACGAACGCGAGGCCGACATCGGAGGGCTCGGTTATATGGTTGCCGCAGGCTACAATCCGAACGGCATGGTCGAAACCATGCAGATACTCGAGGAGCAGCAAAAGGGCAAATCGATCGAATTTCTCTCAAGCCACCCATCTCCCGAAAACCGCGTGGAGTATTTGGGGCAAGAGGTCCGGATGAATTACTTCAATTCCACAAACCTGAGAGTTGGAGAAGAGGACTACCGCAGAGCTGTCCTCGACCAACTCAAACGGGACTGAGATACAAGCTGCCGGGTAAATCCAGCAGCAGTTGATAGCCAGGTATCTTTAAGTGGACACGATATAACACAGACTTTTCGCCAAAAATACGTAGTCACCACAATAGACATCACACTCACAGATTAGATATAATAGACTATGTCCATGGAGGAACGACCCAAGTATATGAAGTGGTCGGCTGCCAATAATTTGCAAAAATTACGTAGTCACCACAATAGATATTCTGCTCATCAATCGGATATAATGTGTAGTATTCATGGAGGAGTGGTGCCAGCTAAAGCGGTACGGCGCCGGTCAGATTGTTGTGGTTTGTTGCAGTGACCTCGGCAGTGTGAACGGCCGGACGTCCGGCTCCATAAGCCGAGCATATTGCTCGCTTTTCACTCGCATCTCTACTTTGCCACGATGGCAAGCTCGGCGGCGATATCGAAGCCGACAACAGCGTCTTAAAAGATTGTTCGATTAAAAGGTGCGGATGGCGTTCAGGGACCTTGGGGAAGAAGGTGCGCGAACATTGGCAACGCCGCCCTGCTTTGAGAAAGAGAGTACATGATCCAGGTAAAGAGAAGGAGTCAGATCTGTTATCATCAGTCATTATATATGCCCAGGATTGTGGATAGATGTTTATTATCCAAACTGTAGGCCCGTCTTACTTGAAGAAGCGAGCGGGAGAAAGGAGGTGTGTGAGGTGGTGAAAACCGGCAAGTCGTAAGCAAGAGGATGCTTGCGAGGCGCCGAATTAAGCCGGCCTGTTTTGAGGCGGCAACGCGATTTGAAATTGACGACTGCCAATCGGCGATTTGAAATTGTGAACCTCATAAGGCCCCGGCTCGGCAGTAAAGCGGGCACGCTTGCCCGAGCCGGTGAAACAAGTTTTCTGCCCGTTAATTGTGGCTCAGGCTTTTGTTTGGTCTGGGCGTGAAGAACCTTGATTAGCTCTGGAGGCTATTATTGGCCTCCCTGGAGCGAATGCTATGAAGAGGGAAATGAAAATGATAAAAAGAACTTTGATTGCGATTGCAGTTGTAGCTTTACTGGCGACTTCGACGCAGGCGTTAGGCCCTGACCCTCACACTGGTACTTTCGATAAGCAGTCGAGCATAAAGGTCAACATCATGGAGATGGACATTGGCTGGCCCTTTGAGTACAAAGCGCTTGATCTGTGCGCCATTCCCGTGTACATGCACGTTGGCTACTTTGTGCAGGTCTTCGAGTGCCATAAGAGAAAGATCAAGCTGCAGCAGGTTGACTGCGGCGACATTGGCCAGGGTAGTGGCGATTGGCCCTGCTACCTTGACTGTGAAGATGTCAAGATCAGAGCCAACTTCGAGGTCAAACTCGGCCTCAAGAAGGAAAAGAACGCTGCCGGAGATGACATCATCGACAAGTGGGACACTTACTTCGATGGTGGCGACGTCGTTGCCGGCGATGGTGACTGGCACACAGTAACAGTCTGCGTCAAGGCCTGGAAGGCCCGCTTGCAGAAGCACTCACCCGGCCAAGAGGTGCAGGTTGGTACACTTTATGTTACAGTAAAGCCCAACGTTTAGAGCACACTCTTTCGTAAGAAAGAGCAAGTGAAGTAAACAGGGAGGGATGAAGAAATTCATCCCTCCCTTTGTTTTTCGATGAGTTGGGGGCACTTAAACCGGACTGATCGGGCGAGGCGCCTGAGAGTTTATTTATGCCCGAATCACCATTACCGGTCAATCCTTCGCAGCCGTGCGCCGCTGACGAGACTTTCGCGCAGCCTTGGTCTTGCATAACTTGCACCATGTTGCCAGACCGTCCTTGCACGATGCGTTCTTGTGGAACTCGCTCCGGACCTTCCACTCGTCACATTTGCGGCAAAGTTTCTGCTCCACTCCATCGGCAACTCGATAGTAGTCCTCATACCGGGTGTCTCTTCCGCTGGGACCGGCTTTCCGGCGTTCGTCAGCCTTCTGCAGGAGTTGTTCGTTGGCAACCGTTAACTCACCAACCTTCAGCTTGAACCGTTCCCCAGCTTGCCTGATTTCGGTAATCTCTTGCCGGAGTTGCTCGTTGGCAACCGCCAGCTCGCCAACCTTCCGCTTGAGATTTTTCTCTGTCTGCTTGCTCTCGACGAGCTCGTGCTGGAGTTGCTCCTTACCGGCGGTTGTCTCGGCGCCCTGCACTTTCAGGCGTTCCTCAACTTGCTTGCTCTGTGACGATTCTTGCCGGACTTCTTCGCCGGCGACCTTCAACTCGGCAACTTCGCGTTCGAGTCGCGCCTTAGTTTGATCGCGTTCGATGATTTCGCATTGCAGTTGCCCGACCGGGTCGTCTGAGCCTTCCGGCTGTTCTGCCGCCGTGCTCCACTTCCGCCGATTTTTCTGCGCTTTGCGAGCATGAGCCGGGCTACCCTTTCTTGGCTTTTTGACGCGCTTGCCGCTTTGATTGGGGCCGGCCAATTTTGTGCCGATGACAGTCGTCATTTCCGGAACATGACCTGCGTAAACGGTTCTAACCCTCGCTTTTCGCCGTCGCCTTGCAACGAGCAACATCAGAAAAACGAACAGCCCCGCGGCAATTGTCAGCAGCTCCCATCGCTCCCAAGGCCGCTCGTACAGCAAAAACAGAATCGCCTTAACTTTCTCCATAACGCCGCCAAAAGTCATTCTTCGTCGTACCTCCGAATCTCAGACCCGGCTCAAACGGGAGAACGGCGTTCCCTTGTGTTCGATTTCGGGACGGTCCATTCCCCATAGAATCAGACTTCGGTTACATAAAGAGCTGTATCAGCAACGCCTCGTCATCATTGACATAAACTGCCGGGGCGTTCATATAAAAAACACGGCATCTTCACCCTGCTCTCCGGCACTCATTCGCTCCCGAAATTGCCCGGTTATACAACGAAACCGGCTCTTGCGTGGTGCAGCGGTATTGAGTTGATTCACTCGCAGACATAACTGCGGAAAAACACTCATCTGTTACCAATTCAGCTATTATACCATAATTCCCAACTGTCCGATACAAAATTATTGACTATGCTCATATCGGCTCAATGCGAAGAGTGGTGCGCTCGGCGGCTTCGAGTTTCAGTTCTAATCCGTCGTGCAGTTCTCTTCCCGTATAATCTTGGGTTTTGCCCGTCCGGATGTGCGTGATCCTGTAAGTCCCGTCAAGCTCGACGGTAAACCATTCGGGCAGCGTGTTCATTCGGGGCCAGTCTTTCTCAAATCCCATATAATGCTTGTGACGCGGGATATCGAAGATGATTTTGCCCTCCCACTCTCTTGCAGCTTCGACGATAACGACCAGACCGCCGGCAGTCGGGCAGGCGCCCAATTTCATCCCAACATCCCACGGACGGGCGATCAGGCCCTGCGTGTGCATCAGGGCGTGCATGACGACTGTTCGCACACCGTTCGCCTGGAGCTTCATCGTGCCCCATAGCTCTGCCGTATCGAGCGGATCGGCCGAGCGGGCGATGTTGTTGGCGACTTCACTGTCAACCCAATCGAAACCTTCTTTCGCCGGATAGCGGTTGAGCACGTAGATCCCGCCCTCAACCGAATCGGCAAAACCGTCGATTGACGTGCCTTCCCATGCGTAATTCCGGTATTTTGGCTTTGAGAGATTTCGCAGGGTTCGCTCGATGTGCGGCCTATAAACAGGTTCGCCTACGATCATGTCATAACATATATAGCCGACATAGTTGTATCCCCAGCCGTCGCTCAATCGGCCGCTCGAACCGTCGCGTTTCGTGATATGGTTGTACATCATGCCGTCTTCGTTGCAGCCCCTGGCAAGAATGGTATCGAAGATACGTTTTAGCTGTTTCTTATAGACCTCGACTCTGTCGCTTTTGAGTTCGGATTCGACGGCCAGAAGCAATCCGAGGCCGCCGATTATCTCACAGCCGTGGTCGCGCAGTCGCTCCGGCACAAAGTCGTCCTGCGAGAAATAGTAATCACCCAACCGACGCGCCCATTTGAGATACTTCTTGTTGCCGGTCATCGTGTAGAGCCGGGCGAGCGCCTGGAGCTGTTCGCCGTTGACCTCGATGTTCGTAGAAGGAATCCTGCCGAAAGGTGTTTCAATACGTGCGTGCTTCCAGACGTCATCCTCGATTTCTTTCATGCGATCGAACCAGTCGGCTTTACCGGTGACTTCGACGATGGCGATCAGGCCGTCCTTGACGTACTCCGAAGCCCCGAAGATAAGCGTATCGTAAGAAACCGAATCGTCCTTTTTCCCCTTTTTCAAATCGAATCTTGCCGGTATTCGATCCAGATGGTTGCAGAGCTTTCTCTCGGCATCGAGAACATCGCGGATCGGGCCGTAAAGCAGGTCAATATCCGTAACATGAGCCGCCCAGCAGAGAAACGGATAGCAGTCCGCTGCGGTATCGCGATAATTCCAGCGCCCATCCCCGATATACAACCCGGTATTGGCATCGATCTTCTTGATCGCCACCTCGTGCAGCCAGCGTTTGACCTTGCTTAGCGAATAACCGGCAATCCCGGCAGAAACCTCGGCCTGTTTGAGACATTTGCTGTCGGTATCTGCCCCGGCACCGACACCGCCCGGCAAAATGACCATGACAAGAACAGTGATAACAGTATGTTTGAACATTCTCATTTTTCTCTCCTTAACAAGCCATCCCGACACACCGGGACTGAACCGAATTTCCACAAAGAATATCAAAACCATCCCCGGAATTCCATCTTTCCGGCAACTTCACAGCCGCAAACAAGCTCCCGACATCCGTTCATTTTATGTCCGATTGGGTTTGTTTCCCCGGAACCGCCGGAGGGCTAATTCCCCTAAGCCTTCCCCACAAAAGAGCTTACGCCTATTCAGCCCTCCGGAAATTGGCTTTGTTTTTTCAAATGGACTCATAGCCACAGAGGCAAGGAGAGGCACACAAGGCATAAGGAATAAGGAATAAGGCAAAATCCTAAATTCTCCATTCCACATACGCAATACGCAATACGACATACGAAATTGGCTTTGTTTTTTGGGAGTCTCATGCGGCCATGTTTTCATAATCCCTTCTCGCATAAGAGCTTACGCCTATTTACACCTCCTGCAAATTGGCTTTGTTTTTTCAAACGTTGCTCCGCCAAAGGCGATCTGCGCCATACGACATACGAAATACGCAATACGATATACGAAATTGGCTTTGTTTATTCAAATTCCATTTCGCAATACGCATCACGCAGCACTCAATACGAAATAGATTGGGTTTGTTTTTTCAAAACGTGTTCGTAGCCACAAAGGCACCAAGTCACTAAGTTGCCCTTCAACATTCGCCATTCCTTGTTCGACATTGGATATTCCAATGCTGTCTGCCTTGTGATTCCCTGCTGTCCTGATCCCCACCCCCTGATATCATGGTTTCCTGATTGCCGTGTCTTCCGCCTTTTACCTTTTCACTTTTGCCTTTTACCTTTTCTTCACTTTTTCCCTTTACCTTTTTCCTTTTTCCTTGTCTCTCCTGCCTTATTTCTCCCACCCGCTATACGCTGTACGCTGTACGCTATTAACATTCGTTTTCTATCTATCATACACTCTATCCCCTGGTTGTCAAGTCAAATCATATAAATAGAGGCATTTGCCACAGACGCCGTCCTGAGCGTAGTCGAAGGATTGCACTGATAAACACGGCTTTGGAATCACCACGAAGGGCAAGGAGAGGCACGAAGAAAAACCATAATCAATAGTCAATAATCAATAATCAATTGAAAGGGCCACAGAGAAAAAGAGGATTTTGCCACAGATTTCACTGCTTACACGGATTTTTGGCCGCATAGGCCGTCCCTTCGACATTGGATGTTCCGTGTTCTCCCTAAGGGGACGCCTTACGGCGGATATTGGATATTCCAATGCTTTTCGCCTCCTGATTCCCTGTTAGCCTGATTGCCCATCCCTGATATCCTGATTTCCTGTTCCCCTGCCTTCTGTTTTTCCCTCTTTTTTCCCTCTTTTTTCCCATTTTTTCAAATTTTTTCATTTTTTGTATCAACATTTGGCCTTCCACAGACGCCTTTATTAGTGAAGAGCCAATAGTTCTTTGTGAATAGTGAATTGATGGGCCAAGGCCACGAGGTACGCATCATGTGATGTAAGATACGAATCTGTTTGGGATACGCAACTGTTTGGCGGGAAGTATGGGGTTGTGGCTTGATAACCTAATATCGGATGGGAAAAGTGCGAAAGGCCCTATTCTTCCTGAGTTATTCTCAATTTTTCGATAGAATCGGTTGATATTTTTCTAACTTGAAGCCATTCTTGATGGAAGTTGTGGAATCTCACAGAAAAATGGTCAAGCGGGGCACGAACGGTTTCTCTATATGAATCTAAAGCCTGTATTAGAACACGTTGGAGTGCTGAGGAACCAACTCCTAGTCTTCGTGATGTTGGGGGTCGTCGTGCTCAATTTGTCCGCGTATAGTCTCAGGAACGAGACAGAAGATTGGATGAAGATATGCGGCGTGGCCATGCACTTTTTGGCTCTGGTGATCTTCGTCGGTTCGCTAGTCTTCTACTGTTGGCTTCTTGTTCGTTTGCCGGGCACTGCCATGGAGAGAGAATTCTCCAAGGGGGCGCGTGCCGCCCTCAAAGAACACAGCCAGCAACAAAAGAAAAGGCAATCCCGCACAAGCAGAAACAAATCATGAGAAGCGAAGAGCCTTATATTGTATCTTTCGTGAGCGGAAAAGGCGGCGTGGGTAAGACAATGCTCGCCGTTGCGTTCGCCAAAGAGTTATCTCTCGGGAGTCCGACTTTACTCATCGACCTTGATTTCTTCAATCGGGGTCTCTCTGCGCTGCTGGGTAGCAAGAACCCTATCACGACTGTCCCCAAGCCTCGATTTCTTAGGAGCAACAAAACAACCGAAGACGACACATGGAGTGTTGTGAAGAGCACTAACAACCTTTATCACATTACATATCCTGACCTCCGGCCGAGCGAGATGCGAAGATTCGCAACACTCCCTGTGGAACGTTTGGCGGATGCCCTAAAGGAGTTCGTTCAACAAACTGCCGAAAAGTGTGGGTGCTCTTTTGTGGTATTGGATTGCCACGGCGGGCCGGATAATTCTTCCTTTGCTGCGAGCATAATCTCCGACGACACGCTGCTGATCTCCGAGCCGGATCGTGTCACGTTTCGAGGTACACTGAATTTCTTGCGTCAACTCGACACGGCAAGCGATGAAAGTGATTTGCAGATCCATCTTGTGTTCAACAAGGTTGTGCCTCATTTCTCCGGTTTCTTTCTAAAGACTTTCTACAATCGGACTATCAGATCAGAATTCGGTGGTCGGCCCCTACTCGGCATCTTTCCATTGGAGGTATATCTGACGAAAGAATTTGAGAAACAGCCGTTTCTGACCAAGGTTTACCCGAACTCTCTGCTGGCAAAGAAGACCCGCCTGATGATTCATACCTTGCTTGCGTCGCGCCGGCGCGTAACCCTATCGCCTGCGATTCGCAAGATCTCTCGGCCCGTTAGATGGTTTAGAATGATGTCTCTTGGCAAGTTACCCTGGTTTCTCGACTCGAATAAAATCATGTTTCTTTTAGTTGCATTCCTTGTCCTCTCTCTTTTTGGCAATCATGTTCTCTCGCTCCATCATAGGCCTGGCAAACTCGGCGACTTTTTTGGCGGCATTAGCATGAGTTCCGTGGCTGGTGCTCTTGTGGTCGGGTTGCTCACGCTTTGGGTGGTCTTCACCCTGTTCATCGGATGGTTCAGGATGCTGGACCGCAAGTTCGTCTACTTCATGCGAGCCAAGAGTCACTCACTTGCCGTACCAGTTTACCTTGCATTATGCGCCACAATCTTTCCAGCATTGTGGGGGTATGGCGCCGCGATCGGGCTATGTGTGCGCGAATACGGGTCGCCCACGGACTCGCCTGGGGAGTTGGCGGTGCTGTGTATGCTTGCGCTCTTTTCGGCGGGATTTCTGTCTACCCAAGCGTGGAAGACTTACAGACTCCGTCTTGAAAGACAGCCGCTCGAAATGGCCCTGCGCACCCTATTCTTTATCTATCTGTTGGTTGCGTCCTCCTCTGGTGCCCTCATGACGTGGGGCGAGTGGTAACAGTTAACAGCTAAGATGCTTCAGCAATATACGATTGGCGGGCGCGTCATAATTCGTCGCTCGTGTTTCGTATTGTGTACATCGTGTAGCGGATAGGCATGATTGGAGCACGGTGTATACCGCACATTGTTGGTGGGCGGAGCCAACGCTGCAAAAGCCGCTTGGTGCTACTTTTTGATATTTGCGGTGACTATTAAGAATGCGACCGTATTTTCATTTTGTGTTGATCCGATAAGCGTTGGCTTTCCCGGCTGAAGATAGGCTCTGCCGTACCAATTACTTTCTATGATCGCAGGCCGTCCTTTATCGGCGTGGGGCTTGTCCTTTATCAAGGCAGTATGCTTGAAAGTTAGTTCCACGAGCAGCTTTGTCCCGCTCAGGACCTGTACCTCAGCCCTCAGAGAAGTGCCAAAGTCTTCATACTCTAAAACCGGGTTCGAGACGCCCGTGTAGAATCCCTGCCGGACAATCGAGTCCGTCTTGGCCTGTTCGTTCTGGCCGACTTCCAACCTTGCCGCTGCTTTGAGCGCTCGGGCATTTTGTTCCTTTAAGTATTTCAGAATGTGCTCTGCCGTAACCGATTCGGAGCCCTGGCTGATAGTAGGAACGCCCAAATTATACAATTCCATAAGCCGTACCTCCACCATGAATGCCTCCAGCCGGACCGTTGAGTCTTTGTACGGATCTTCAGGTTGGGCGGCCTGCCCAGTTGGGGCCGGAACATGTCCCGCCAGGCACAGAAATACGAAAATGGCAGTTGCCAATATGAGCATGGTTTTTGGGCATCTCATCGTTTTTTCCTTTCAATTGTATAAACCTGGGTTGCCCCCCTACTACAATAGGCATGGAGCAGCCCTCTCGTAACGCGAAAATTTTCATTTCGTTGTGCGTATTGCGTATTGCGTAGTGCGTATAGCGTACAGCAAACAGTCATTCCGAGCGCACCGTTAGGCGTCCCCCAGGGAGAGCGAAGCGTAGTCGAGAAATCTATTTAAACAGACCCCTCGACCCTTCGGCTACGCTCAGGGCAAGCTTCATTCGCTCGGGGTGACAACGAGGCCGGTGTGCGAAGTCGGCGGCTTTGCAGCCGTACGCACGGGTAAAATGTTAAATGTTTTTATTGTTGTCCTTTTTTGAAGAAGAAATGTAAAATTGACCGAACAGTTGAGTGCATTGAAGACATCTTGATTACAGTGCAAGAGGGCACTTGCGTTATAGAATATGAACGATTGCAAATTAAAGACAGCGATACTCGGCCTCAACGAGGGCGGGCGGCTTCTGCTCGAAGCGGCCAATAGCGTCGATTCTTTGCAGATTGAGGCCGTGGCAGACAAGGACCAGAATCTGGCCGAGAAGATCGCCGATGAGTGTGGGTGTGCGGCTTACGACGACTATCGGCAATTAGTGATACAGAATCAGCTCGATTGCCTGCTGGTGGCCGAGGCGATGCACAGTTGCGAAGAGTACGTGCGGATGGCGATGAAGAAGAAATTCAACGTGCTCAAAATGCCGCCGGGGGCGAGGGATTTCGAGGAGGCGGCCGAGTTCGTCCGCCTGAGCGAGGAGGAAGATATCCAGTTCGCTGTTGCCAATCCGGGCCGGTTTGCGCGGAGCTTTGTAGCGCTGCGGCGGTTCCTGGAAGAAGGCAAGATCGAGCAGGTTTTCTTAGTGACCGCTCTGTGCAACGTCGGCGATTACGAGCAGCCCGGCTGGCACAGCGATCCGAAATTGGCCGGCGGCGGCGTGCTGCTGCACAACTGCTACCGGATGATAGACCAGATCGTGTGGAACTTCGGAATGCCCCAGCAGGTCTATTCGCTGAATACGAACCAGGCCCAGGACAAGCAACAAAGGCTCTACCTGACAGAAGATACCGCCGTCGTAACGATGAAATTCAGCGATATTTCCATTGGCAATCTTGTGGCGTCCCGGCGAGCGGGGATCGGCCCGGCAGAGGAGCTGCTGAAGATCTACGGCAAGGACAGGATTCTGACGGTCAACGATACGCAACTGACGCTCAGCGACGGTCTCGGCCAGACAATAGAGCTGTTGAAATGCGACGATAGCACGCTTGTTTGCATGACGGAGCTGCTCAGGAGTTTCGCTCAGGGCATATCTTCGCCCGACGAGAATAAGCTCGGCGGCAGCGGCAGTGAGAACCTGGAGAACATGGCCGTCATCGAAGCGGCTTATCTTTCGGCCCGTACGGGCTTCCCCGAAGAACCCGGCAGATTTCTGCAGATGGCGCCGCTACCGGCCGAGAAGACGACAAGCGAATAATGGGAAATAACCATTTGACAAATGCTGCATTAGCCAATAGTCTATTAGTGCGAGCCGGCAGAACATTTTAGACGAGTTATTTTGGAGACAGTGGCATGGAAGACAGCAAGAAAAAACCGATTATGATCGGTATTATCGTTGTGAGCCTTGGTGTTGCCGGCCTGGTTACCTTCAAGAAGGGTTCCGGAAGCGGCGGCATTAAAGACATTCCCGAAGGCGATGCCACCTGGGTCAAATGCAACAACCCGGAGTGCAAAGCCGAGTACGAGATGGGCACGAGGGATTACTACAAGGCCCTTACGGCGAACATGAACCCGAATCCAACGGCGAGCGGTCCAACGCCGCTTCCCTGCAAAAAGTGCAACAAGCCAAGTCTCTTCGGCGCCGAGAAATGCCAAAATCCGGACTGCGGGACCGTGTTCATACAGGGAATTGCAGGCCAGAATGACCATCCGGACCGCTGTCCCGAATGTGGGCAAAGTGCAACAGAAGAGAGCAGAAAAAAAAGGCTGGCCGAAGGGTAGCCAGCCGGCCTTTGGCTCTATTCGATCATTTCCTGAATGCAATTGACGGACGCCTTAGTAGTCCTCGAAGTTTCTCATCGTCACCAAGTGAGTCTGCGCCCATGGGTTTTCTCGCCGCTTTGGGTCAAATTCAAAAGTATCCATGTTAACCTCGCTTTCTGTTTGCACCTGCCGGTTGCCGGTCTCTTGCCGAGACGGTCATCGGTAGATGACCCCTTCCCTGTCGGTGACGATGGCCCTGGCTCAGTATGCTTATCCACCTCAATTGCAGCGCAGGCTCATGAGTAATGCAAGCCTCTTCTTCCAGGCTTGCGCTGTAGGGGATTCCCCTATACGAATTACAGGGATTTCCCCGATAGCATAAACAGGGTCTGCGCCGATTTACAAAGACAACGGCCTTGTTAATATAGTATAAAATGGATATAATATAGTTCAAAAAGGGCAGGCTCGCCGAGAATGAAGATTTTTGGGGCAAAAATGAAAAACATGGAATGAAGTAAATTGCACATAACACTTCTCCGAACGGCAGGTTTCTGACGGGCCTGCCGTTTCTCTTTTCTATACTTCCGCCAGTCGCTTCCCTGCCATCACCCAAACACAGCTCCGTTGCGGCAGCTACTTAGTTTCATATCAACGAGGCTCGGATCGGGCCAATTCAGGATTCTCGGCAGGTTTTGAAGAAAGCCCCTGCCTGGAGGAGAGGGAGAGAACCCAAAGCAGGGGCTTAGGTTAGAACGTATCTTCAACGGACGGCCTTTTTTCAAGCAATCGAATCTTCGAAAATCATAGTTAAGTGCCGCCGATGATGCCCAATGTAACGTTTTTTCTGAATTTAACGTTTTTTCGGCGTGTAAGGCCTCTTTTGCAGCACATCCGGGGGTAAATTGTAAAAAATTTCAAAAAAACTGCAATTTTCGGAATTTTAGCATCTACATTTACCGCCTGGCAAACGCCCTTGTATATAGTAACGAGGATAGTCTATGGATAAAAAGTGTATTGACTGCAAATATTTTAAGCAAGGCAGCGTCGGCCCTACGAAGACCGAGCATGTCTGGGGAGATTGTCTAAAGGCGGCTGATTGCGCCGGTGTCGCAGAGAATCCAGCCGGAGCCGGTGTTTTCACCTGGGCCGACGGGAGCTGCGATCATTTTGAATCCCGCACGGGCATCTGCGGATCACCCCGCTGAGGATTCGCGGCAGGGCTGCCTGCAAAGGCGATTTCGGTGCATCGGACAGAGGCCTCCCAAGAGGACCTGCGTGCACGCTCCACATTCCGACGGCTTAGTGGTGCAACATCATTCATTCCTGCTCAAAATGCAAAAGGCACAGGCAAGCAGCACGCAAAAAGGGGGCGATATTTCGTACGACTTAACTTGGCCGAGCGGCATGAAAATGTTATAATAGGTGAGGAAATTTGATGCGGGAAGTGTAACAGCTTTTTGACAGGAAGACCGGAAATGAAAGCGGTAAGGCTATTCTGCTTGGTCTCGGCCTTGACGTTTGTTCATGTTGGCTGTCAGAAGAGGCGAGCAGCGGCCGAAAGGGTCGCAATTACACCTGTCAGTAAAGATGTGATGCTGGGGCGTACCCCCCTGCACTCGGCGCCCAACCGGAAAGTCTGCAAACGGCTCATCGACCAGGGCGCCGACGTGAACGCGACAGACAGCTTCGGCATGACCCCGTTGCATACCGCTGTGATAAGAAACCACATCGAGGCGGTTGAATTGCTCATAGCCGCCGGGGCAGAAATCGACGCAAGGAGCAACCGGGGTCAGACGCCGCTGTTCTGGGCAGTCACTCAGGGCCGCAGATGGATTATGACCAGACTTATTACCGTGGGCGCCGACGTCAACGCGAGCGACGACTACGGCATGACGCCGTTGCACTGGGCGGTCATAAACGCCAACCAGGAGGCGATCCGACTGCTTATCGCCAAGGGAGCGGATATCAATGCAAGAGCCAAAAACGGCAAGACTCCCTTGTCCGCGGCAAAAGACAGAGGCCACGTGGACATCGTCGAGCTATTGTCTCTCCAGGGGGCGAAGTATTAACAACTCAATCCGGCCATAGTGTGGATGTTGTTTGCCTGTAGTTCTATGTAAATGGCAAAAAATGCCCCTGCTTCACGGAGGAGAGGGATGGTTGAAGCAGGGGCTTATGTGATAGTGTATCCTCGATACACTACCAACCTCCTTCCACTGAAAAACAATCATTAAACTCTACAAGTAAGTGCCGGCACCTGTTCCAAATGTAACGTTTTTTCTGAATATGATGATTTTTCCGATTGTAACGTTTCCTCTGCTTCGGGCGAGTTTTGCAGCGGGTGCGCCTTGTAAAGGATGACCTGAGCGGATGTTGATAAAGCCCCCACCCGTATGGAGGTTGCGAAATGGTGAGAGTAGGGGCTTAACTGAAAAAGTATGTTCCTATTATAGCGATTTTCACCGGCCGGGTCAAGAAAAGTTGCCTTAAAAAGCCAGTTTCTGTGAAAGCCGGGCCGTTCAATTGACGCGCTTTCTCGCTATGAAGTGCTCAAGCAGCCATCGGAGGTCTTCGTTGCCTGCTGAAGGTGTGTTCATGCCGGAATGAGAGGACGGGTTCTCGGCGTTTACCGTTATGAAATCGAGGGTGCGCGGGTCCATCCATCTGCGGCGGTCGGCGTGGCCGTCGGCGAAGCCGAACGTGCTTGACTTGTTGTGGTATGAAGCCAGAGGATCGTAGAATCTCCAGCTACCGGGATTCGAGAGATAATTGCTGCCGCCACCGAACGGCAAATGCCATCCGCCCTCGTTTTCACCGTATCGGCTGCCGTTATGTTCCTCTTCGACGAAAACATAGAATTGCCCGGCGTCTTTGACGTCGAGCATTTTTCTATAGTAATTGTAGCCGGTATTGCGGTTGGCGTCTCCGGCACGAAGTTCGCCGAAAGCGTAGGAGATCGAATAGCTGCGGAAGCAATCCCGAGGCGGCCGCCGAGTGCTCTTGCGATTGTCGCCCGGACAGTGGTAAACGTCCACGTCCTTGACATACTCCCACATCGTTCCCAACTGGAGCCCGCGGTAACGGTCCTCGTTTGTGATTGTCGGCGGCGCGGGATTGTTGGCCAGGTTGTTGCCGGCAATATCCTTGGGCCGGTGGACCCACGGGCTGCCGTCGTTTGCCTGATCGTAGCAGGCGCCGTTGCACATCAGGGTGCCGTCGTTGTCGTCGGCGTACATTATCCATCCTATGAGAAGGCTTCTATGATTACCCAGGCAAACAGCCCCGGTGGCGCTCTCCTTGGCTATTTGCAGCGCCGGGATCAAAATAGCCATTAAAATGGCAATCACAGCTATCACCACCAGAAGCTCAATCAGGGTAAAGCCTTCTCTTTTGCGCATGACAGCTTCCCTTTTCTTTCACAGAAGATGCTCTCGACAATCTGCGTTTGTATCATAAGTCCAATGCAGATTGCCTTAGATATTATAACTCAATAAGTGACGGCAATGCAAGTTTCAGTGGCATTTGATAGTGTGCAGCCTCCTGTAACGATGTGAGTCGCTGCGCCGTCGAGCAGGCAATTGGCTGAAATGGGATTATTCATGCCGCAGCGATTCGATCGGGTCCAGGTTGGCGGCTCGATAGGCCGGATACAGCCCAAAGATTATTCCTACCGCGGCGCTAATGCCAAAGGCCAGGGCCAGCGAAAACCCCGTGATGACCGTTGGCATGTGGCCGAAATGAGTCACCAAAAACGGTATGAGAGAACCCAGGACAATTCCCAGGATGCCCCCGACGAAAGTCAGCATAAGTGTTTCTGAGAGAAACTGAACGATGATGTCGCGTTTGGTGGCGCCGAGGGCGCGACGTATTCCGATCTCACGCGTTCGCTCGCTGACGGTCGCCAGCATAATATTCATGATTCCTATGCCTCCGACCAGAAGCGTAATCGTGGCGATTGAGCCGAGTACGATGCTGAAAATACGCTGCGTTCGTTTCGCCTGGTACAGCAGTTCAAGCGGCGCAATTATGCGATAGTCCTCCTTATCCTTATGAAGGCGCGCCAGCAAAGTATTCAAAATATCACGCATCGGCAGCACTTGCTCGGTTGATTTGACCTTCACTGTGATCTTTTGTAGCTGTACTTTTTCTATATTCTGGCCGCTCCCGCCAAAGCTAACGCTCAACTCGGTAAATCGGGACTTGGCGGTTGACAAGGGCAAATATACACTACCGGCGGCCCCGCTGTCGGAACCCGTTGCCGCCGCCATAGTGTTTGTAGAACCATTCCGCTTGCCCCCAACCGACGGTGTCCCGGCCACACCTACAACCCGGTAGCAATTGCCATGTATCCTGATGTCCTTGCCGAGCGGGTCGTCGAATCCGAACAGACCGCTCACGAGCTGCTCATCGACCACGCACACACTCTGCTGCTGATGCAGATCGATACTGCTCAAAAACCGCCCATGAACCACGTTAACCGGCGAAACCGCCGTGTACCACGGAATGGTGCCCACGATTTTTATGGCCACCTTACGAATGCCGTATCGTGCTTCCTGGTCGATTTCGCGGATGGGTACGACAACCTCGACGTCCGGCAGGCTGTTGCGAATTGACTCGGCGTCCTTATAGGTCAGACCGTAACTCCGCATTCGCCGCCCCGTCTCGCTGGTGTCGGCCCGCTCCTCGGGCGGCTCAACCGTCTCGACAATCAAATTTCTGCTCCCGAGCCGCGCTATCAGCTCCTGTGCCTCCTGGCTGGCTCCTTCTCCTATCGCGAGCATAGCGATCACCGAGCATACTCCGAAAACTATGCCGAGCGTTGTCAGCGCAGACCGCAACCGATGCATCCACAGGCTTTTGATGCCCAGCTTAAACGTCCTTTTAGCACCAGACCAACGCATAATAACCCAAGACAAACTCCAATTCAGCCAGGCCGCGCGTCATTTCTCAGACGCTTGCTTGGTTTGTGCCTCTTCTTTTTTCTGTTCTTTCGCCGGCTCTGACCCGGTCTGAGCCTGTTCTTTCGCCGGCTCTGACTTACCTTCTTCCTGTTCTTTCGCCGGCTCCGACTCAGTTTCCGCCTGTTCTTCTGTTTTCTCCGGCTCAGTCCATTTGGGCGGATTAAGCAGCACTTTCTCGCCCTCAGTCAAACCACTTTTTATCTCAACGAAATTGTCGTTGAACAATCCTGTCTCAACCTCGCGCTTTTGGACAGGGCTCCCGGCAACGTGGCAAATCTTTTTGTCCTCCACCGTGACGACGCACTGTATCGGCACGTAAAGAACATCGTGCAGCTTGTCGATAATGACCGTGACCTTCCCGGTCATACCGGTCTTGAGAGCATCGTGCGTCCCGTCAATGCCCACGTCCGTTGAGTAAACTTTGAGGTCCGGATTCAGCCAGTCCTCCGTATCGGCCAACGGCGCCTTCTTTAGCACTTTACCCGTAAAGGACTTATCCGGAAATGCCTCGACTGTTATCTCGGCCGGCTGGTTTGGTTCAATCCTGTCAATCCAGGTTTCATGAATCTTGACCTCGACCTTCATTTCGGATGCATCAGGTATTGTTATAATCTTATAGCCTTCCGGAACCTCCGCTCCCTGCTCAATTTTTACCCTTGACCACCGTTGCGTGCTCGACCAGTAAACTACCTGGCCTACGGCAGGCGCCCGAATCATGCAAGCCACAATCTGCTTTTTCAGTTTGTCTAAACGCTGCTTCTGCACTTGGAACGTGGAACTTGCGCTTGCAAGCCTTGCCTTGGCCTGGGCCAGTTGTGCACGCGCACGTGCTTTAGTTCTATCCAATTCCCGCTGGGCCTCTTTATAATCGCTCAGCAACTGCTCTGTCTGCTTTGCAAACTCATAAAGCTGAAATAGTGTCAAAGCAATCCTGGCCTTTTCCTCTTCAATCACAAGGCGTTGGTGGTCCAGAGTGTCTCTCTTGAGTTCGGTTTCTGCTACATATTGTTTCTCGAAGAGTTTCTTAGTCCAATCCAGCGTATAAGCGGCTTTCTCTAAGTCCGACTGCGCAAGTGAGATGTTGCCGGTTAGTTCCCGCAGCTTCTGCGAAGCCTCGCCGCCGAGACTGTTGGGGTCCTCAAGGAGCGATGCTACATTGATACTTGAATTCGGGTCCGCGCCCGCGCCGGCAACCACCCTTTGCGCAACAGTCTTCCCAAGGTACTTTTGAAAGTCCATCAGACTAAACTTCACCTTTAACTCGGCGGCGGTAACGTCACTTTCATTTTGTTTTACCTGAATAAGATGCGACTCATTTGCATCGGCATGGTTTGCCTCGGCGCTGGTCAACTCGATTTCCCTTTGTGACAACTGCTCCTTCAAATTCGAAGAATCCAGTTCCACCAGCACCTTGCCGTCATTTACATCTTCCGGGGTTATGAAGGTGCCTTCAGGCACAATGTTGACTATAGTCGCCCTCCCTTCCACCTCAGACTTGATATCCTCTGCTTTGACTGCCTTGATGCTGCCGCTTTCGGTCACGCTGATAGCTAAATCACCGCGCTTTACCGCAAACAGGCCCGTGC
Organism: Planctomycetes bacterium B3_Pla; assembly: GCA_005223045.1. GTDB lineage: Bacteria > Planctomycetota > Phycisphaerae > Sedimentisphaerales > Anaerobacaceae > SG8-4. The sequence continues at coordinate 91,466 of NJBM01000018.1, forward strand.
CTTTCTCCGAGCCATCAGAGCCGCGGGCCCTTTGCCGAATCAAACCAAACACACCTACAGCGACAACCACAAACACGGAGATCAATATCAGAAGAATCCGCCTCCCGAAACCCGATTTGCGGGCCACCTGGTTACTTTGTTCTCTAACGCTTATTGGCTTCATGATGTTATCTTCCTCAAATGTCGTTTTTAACTACTGCTCAGTTGCCCGCGTGTTCTCTCCGGCTCGACCGAAGGTCCTCCGGAATCGGATTCTTCCACGGGGCTGCTCTGCTCCCACAGCCCGTCCGGCCTGACCTGCAAAACGCCTATATCCCGGAAGAAGCTCAACTTGGCGATTGCGTGGTCCACCAAAGTGGCCGTAACGTTGTTCTGCGCTCCCAAGAGAGCATCCTGAGACTCCAGCAAATCTCGAGTGGTCACCCGCCCGGCCTGAAGCAGAAGCGTAGTACTCTCGACGCGCGTTTCGGACAGTTCCAGACTGTTCTTGTGGGTCTTGTATCGTTCCGCGTACTCCTGCAGTTGACGATAGGCGCTGCGAACATCCAATTCGACCTCATCCACATCTTTCTCATGTTCACGCTGTCGTTGTACCAGCGCGATCAATGCCTCACGGTAGGCATTGCGTTCGGCCTTTCGGTCCAGCGGCAAATCCGCTTCGAGGCCCAGCGCGTATGTGCCCCGGTGAAATTGCAGCCTCTTGAAGTCCGTCCCGGGAGGCGAACCGGCGCCTGCGCTGCCGATGAGATTTAGCTCAACGCCAAGGTTGTCGGCGGCTACAACGACTTTGCGTTCGGCGTCGTCAACTGTATCCCCGCTATTAACCAGATCCAGGCGCTGAGCTAACGCCGCTTCAATCGCGGCGTCCAATTCATAGCCGGGCTCGGTTATGCCAATCTCCTCCAGGGCCTTAAGCTCGTTCTGATCCAACTCAACTTCGGTGCCGGTTGGTAAAGACAGCGTGATTTTGAATTCATCGAGCTGCTGTTCGTATCTTTGTCGGTTCTGGATGTAGCTGTCTCGCGCTTTCAGCTCGCTCTCCCTTGCCTGGTCCACTTCGTAAGAAGGCTTCCGGCCGGCTTCGCCTTCCATCTCCAGGCGCTTCCTCGATTTGACCCGGCTGTTATAGTTGTTCTCGGTATTGGTCACGACGTCCCTTTGCTGCAGAACACGGTAGTAGCCATCTACAATCGAAACTACAAATGTCTTGCGATAGCGGCTGAACGAGCGTATCTGGTACAGGGCGTTTCGCTCGGCCTGGGTCAGATTCTCCTGGGCGATTTTGCGCCCTCTGCCGCGCAGCAGCGGCTGGGTAACGCTGGCGCTTAGAACCGAGCCTAATGAGGTCCGTGGGTCGCCGGTCAGAAAACGCGCCCAGTCGATTGCTATACTTGTGCTGATTTGCGCTCCGTCGGCCAGAAGCTGATTAAAACCTGCTTCGGTATCATAGCCGATATCTTCATCCGCACTATCTCTGACGTAGCTGCTGTCAACAGTACCGAACCACTGCCGGGCGAATTGGTGCCTGGCGAGCGTCAAATCAAGTGCCATCAGGTAAAGCTGTTCTTTCTGCCTTTGATAGTCCCTGTTGTGTGCCGTAGCCATAGCGACGGCCTGGGCGAGATTTAGAACACCTGAGGCCGGAACGACTCTTTCAATCCGGAGGTCTTCGGAAGATGGGGGAGTATTACTGTCGCTGATTATGTAATTGGACCGATGGCCGAACCCGTCCTGCCATTTGTCGTCGATAATCCGATAGACTTCTTTGTCAGCCTCGGCTTTGTAGTGCTCGGGACTGCACGCACCGGCGAGACCGAACACTACGGCTGCGGCGAGTACCCCACACACCCACGTCATAAACGGAAACCTACAGAACATAATACTTCTCTTCTCCTGCCCTTTTCGCTCACACTTCGGCCCTACGAGGGGTGCCTGCCAGAGAATCAGGCTACGTGAGCAGTCTTCTCAGCAGTTCAGAAACGCGATTGCCCCCCTTCTTCGGTCTCGGAGACCGCAGAATACCGAAGCGATTGGTGAATCGCGGCCCTACCAAACATAGACACTCATCCGCGTTGTCCTACCCTGTTCTATAGATAAAGACGCATCCAGCTAACACTATGTTACCAAAAACTTCTTAAAATATGTGGAAAAATCCATTTTCTTTGGATATCGCTCTGGAAAGTCTCCCTTTTAACATATTAAGGTCTCCACTGCCTTTCGCATAGATCGTGTCCGCCGCCTGGCGAAGCTGCTTGTTGTGCTGACTACGTATTTTTTGTTTTTGGCGGTTTCATGGCGCCGGCGAATCTCAAATCAGTTGAGAGTTCGGTGCGGATTTGGTAGTTTGACTGAAATAGAGGCGTCTAATAGGATCGCCCGCGTCAGAATTAGGAGAGCAGAATATTGCCGGCGGAAATATACATTCTCGACTTGTTAGGCACGTTTACGTTCGCGGCTTACGGGGCTTATATCGGGCAAAGAAAGCAGTTTGACATCTTCGGGATTCTTATTTGTGCCTTTCTGACCGCCACCGGAGGAGGCACCATCCGAGAGCTGATTCTGGGGAATATGCTCTTCTACTTCTCAGACTACAACTACGTTTATGCAATAATCCTGGGCGCAGTATTCTCGATCTGCGTTTACAAGATGTTTGACAAAATTAACAGATATATGCTCGTGGTCGATGCGGTCGGCCTTACGACATTTGCCCTGATCGGGGCGACGAAGGCCGCCGAGGCGGAGCTGGGAGCGGTTGCAATCATATTCCTGGCCACTCTGACGGCTGTCGGCGGCGGTCTGCTCAGGGACGTATCCATAAGAGAAGTGCCCCAGATATTCTACCGCGATTTCTACGCGTCTCCGGCAATATTTCTCGGGGTCATATATTCGATTTTCAGCAAGTATATGGACAAAACGCTCTGGATTTACGCATTGATAATATGTACTTTCCTGTTACGACTGGCGGCGATACATTTCAAGATTGATCTATGGGGGCCGAGACGAAAAATGCCGCAAGAGCCTGAACTGCATGGATAACAGCGAGCAGGGACCGGACGGGAGATATGTTTTAGCCAAGCTTGCCGGCCACACGTCATGTGCGGCCGGCCTACTCGGCTTCTTAGGAGGGGGATGTGAACTTTACTGCTTATATGACACTTTTCAACCCTTGATTGCGTTTGCCTATTCCAGACTTTATCGGACTGCAAAACTACAATAAAGTGCCAGCGGGATACAGGACGTAACACTTTTTCTGTATTTATTTCCGCAATTCCGCAAGGGGAGCTGTTCTATAATGTAGTGCGCCGGCGCAGCCAGCCGACAAAGCCTGCTGTGGTGCGGCCATGCTTTGGAGTCTTCTCGCAGTTGCTCTCAGGCCCTTCTCCGCTTGTCCTGTACTCTTATTGCAAACATGAGGACAAACGTGCCCACTATGGCTATAGCCAGCAGCTCCCATGCTTCCCACCGCCTGTAGTAGAGCCATGAGAAACACTGTATGATTCTGTTTACAAATCTCTCCAAGTTCATCTTCTGACCACTTTTTCATTAATTAGTATAGCCAATTCTACTAAATCGCAGGTTACAATGTCAACTGTGGTAACACATATTTTGTAAGACAGGCCAATTCAGGACGTTTTTCCGCACAAAAAACCCGTAAACAAGGCACTACCGGCCGTAAGATGTTGCCTTTTTTGTGCCGATGTGGTATGGTGGGCTTAGACGATTTGGAGAAATGTCGAGAAATCGACGTAGTACGCGAAGCACCAAACTGGGTAGGACCATGAGAGGCGGATCAATGACTAATGGCGGAGAAGGACTCAGAAGACGCACATCAAGAGGCTTCACACTAATAGAGCTGTTGGTGGTAATCGCCATTATTGCGTTGTTAATGGGGATATTGCTGCCGGCCCTGCAGCGGGTGCGCAAGCAGGCCCGGACGGTTTATTGCCTGAGCAGCCTCAAGCAGATCGGCATTGCCATGACGGGGTACGCGTTGGATTACGAAGATTTTATCCCCCGGGCGCTGGACCATCGGGTCAAATGGATACTGGTGTTCATCCCATACTTAGGCAACGAATACAGAGACATCAACAATTACCGCGAAGTGAACGTGTACCAGTGCCCTTCCTTCCCTCGCGAGGGAGTGGGCCAATACGACCAAAGCAATGCCGAGCAGACCGTGGATTATGTAGTAAACGCCTGGGACATGACGGACCCGGGCTTCTCAACCGGCAACCGGGGCAACCAGATGGATGAGCCGACCAAGCTGAGCCAGATTCAATCTCCGGCCATGCGGATTTACATGGCCGACAACTCAGCGGGAAATTGGCGTCCTGTGGTCCGCAACAGAAATCAACTGGATATTTTGTCCAGATTCAACTATCTGGACGTTTGGTCGAGCACGCATTTACCTGCTTCGACACATAATACCAAGGGTAATAACCTGACCCGCCGGATCGCCGCCAATCGCCATCGCGGCGACGGGTGCAACAATCTCTTCTTCGACGGCCACGCCGACTGGCTGCACAGGGAGAAGAACACCGCCCGATTTTGGTGCGGCGCCGATGATCCCAATCCCATTAACTGACCGCCGGTAATGACCGCGGCCCTTTATTGCTCGCACTGTTTGCCGTTCCTTGCCATTGTTGCGCCCTGACCGGTCGGGGTGAAAGCCGGCTGACGTGCGAACAGTAAAAGCCCCTGCTTTCAGGAGGAGGTGAGTTGAATTAAGCAGGGGCTTAAATGGCAGTGCATGTTTAATGCACTCACCCAGGAGCTTTACCTTGAAGAACCTATAATTAAGTGCCTTCGGTAGGGGCGTACGTAACGCCTTTTTTTGAGATCGTGTGAACCGGCTCGCAGCAGCGAAAATTTATTGATGTCCTGCGATCCATGAGACTGCTCTCGGGGACATACTTCAGAAACGCAAAAAAACATATAGGCCGGCAGCTACGAACCTGTCTTTCAATAGTCTTTGAATCGCCTCATCCATTGCGGCCATGCGGACGGATTGACGCCGCCGGCCCTGGTCCAGGAACCGTTCTTGGGAAAGTAACGATGCCATTTCAATGCCCACAGGCCTTTTAGTCCGATTCGTCTTGTCGAGCCGTCCATAAATGTGCCGTTCACGCTCCCGCCATGCCGGTCGATACAAAAATACTGCATCGCGCTGTAGCTTGCATCCGGATCCAGCGGGTTTCTGATCGGAAAATCCCCATCCATCAGCGGCGGGTCTAAGTGGTGCGGACGCGAGCCCCTCCAGGCGCAATCCAGGAACACCGGCACGTTGCTTGCGTCCTCAATATTGGAAGTCCTCCACGAGCTGTCCATGCCGGAGTAGCTCTGCTTGTGATCCATGATCCAGTCATTGAGGCCGTAGCTGCAAAAGTGCTTGGGCTCGAACAACAGCCACGCGTGATGTCTGGTGCCGCCGCCGATATACTTGAGTGCCCAAAAACGTTTCTTGGTTACAGTATCAATCGCGGAATCTACGATGAGGCTGTCGGCGTCCTCGATGTAATGCTTGGTGGCCATCGGGCACAAGAAGAGCGAATCCTCGCAGTCGCCGTAGTAAGGCTGCATCGGCTCTACCCAGGTGTCGCCGCCTATAGACTGAAAGTACTTGCCGTCGTTGTCGGCGGCATACACCGAATACATAATCCCCCACTGGTGCAGATTTGACCGGCACCGAACAGATCGTGCCTGGTTCCTGATTCGATGCAGCGTCGGCATCAATATCGCCATCAACAGTGAAATAATGGCGATCACAACCAGAATTTCGATCAAGGTGAATCCCTTTAGTTTGTTCATGGCGGCGCTCCTTCTCAACTCAAAGAAGGGTCTTCCAGACCGGCATTGTTCTTTCACCGATGATGAGTCTCCCCGGTTTGCCCATCTGAAATGAGTATAACACAAATGACGGCCAAGCGTCAACCGAAATGGCCCGGCGCCGGACGCCGGGAAACGGTTGTCGGTCAGGACCTGGCCGGCGAGTACTTCTTTGTTCCCGGCTCGTGAACCATGCCGCACGCAAGCGGTTTCTTTCTATAGTCGAAAGTTACCTCCAACGTCAAAGTCTCCGGCAGTTTTTCGATGGTCGCAATCTGGTGTGCGCCGAGGAAGAAAATCTTCGTCGCTTTGTTTTTCATAATTGACAGCGGTAGTTCGTCGCCTCCGGTCCCGGTGTTTTGTCCCACAATATCTTCGGGGTCTTTATCCGTAACATTGGTGACGTCGAAATTCAGATTTTCGCGCCCGAGACGCACCGCCGTCAGCTCGCAATGTCTGCCGCCGCTGTTTGTTGCGACAAAGCTGCCCTGGAAAAATCTAAATGAGGGCAAGTCCCCGGGATCTACTGTGATCCGGGCGTTGACAATGCCCGGCCTGGCTTTGGGGCGGAGTACATTTCTTGCCAGGAACACTGCATATATAGCCGTTGCAGCCGCCCAGATTACGGCTAACATTGCCCCGGACTCCCTGAGGAAAGACCACAAGAAGATCACAAACACACGGCATATCAGTTCGACACTCATTGCAAGCATGGCCACATTTAACACGGCTTTGCCGGCAATGTCAATAGCCGTGATAACGTCGAAAGCACCGAAATTGGTTTTACGTTGGTGAAGAAAGTCGTGGAAATATACGCTATCCGCTCTTTTTGATATCAAAAAAGCCCCTGCTTCATGGAGGAGGAGGTGGTTAAAGCAGGGGCCTTGAAGGTGGTGCATCCTCGTTGCACTGTACTGCCTCCTTCCCTGGAGAACAAATAGTAAAGAACTGCAATAAAGTGCCGCCGCCGCTGCCAAATGTAACGGTTTTTCCGGATATGACGTTTTTTCGGGTTATCCCGCAGCAAGCCGGCCTAAGGTTCCAAGGGCGAGCCAAGAAGCAGAAGTGCGCCCTCCAGCTTCTCAAGGCCCTTCTGCAATGTCTTTGTTGCCTGCTCCTGATGCTGCATGGAAAGATGGATATTTTCCCTTGCCGCGACAATATCGTCGAGAGCCAAACCACCGAGATCCCCGCCGGCCAGCAGCTCATCGAGTACGTTGACGACCTGCTGCTCTTTCTTCAACATGGTATCAATCTTTTCCAATACCTGTAGTTTGTCGGCCCTGAGCGCGTCAAGCTGCTGAGTCAACGTTAATACTGCAATCACGACCTCGTCTGTATCCGAATTGGCTGTGCCGTCACTGACGATCAGCTTGATGACATGGTTGCCGAGCGGCAATGTTATAGCTGGATCAGCACCTATCGCACTGTAAACGTTGCCGTTGATTGTCCATGTCCATAGATACGTTAGTTCGTCGCCGTCGGGATCACTCGATGCCGAGCCGTCAAGAGTAGCTTCGGCCGTTGTTGAGGTTACTGCCACAACCGTCTGGTCTTGGCCGGCATCGGCGACAGGAACAAAATCGCGGGCGCGTTCGTAGAGGACGACCGCCTCATAGGCGCCGGACAAAAAGTCCACGTCGAACGATGTGTCGTCCAGCCAATACCCTTTTAAACGACCGTCGCTTCTGCCCGGAAACGGGTAATACTCGAAGCCATACCCATAGATCTTCACCACACCACCCGGCGCAGGGGTATAGATTCCAATGCCGGTAACCTGGCCTCCCGTCATGTTGAGCTCGCCGTCTCTGACCCGAATGTTCCAGCAAATTCCTCCGCTGACATTGATTGTTCCGCCGGCGTCCCAGATGCTTGGCTCGGTGATTGTCCCGCCGCTAATATTGATTGTGCTGCGGTCATAGCTCTGGGCGTACGTAACGCGCCCCCCGCTGATATTGACTGTACTCCTGTCACGGCCCCACAACTTTCCTATTTTTCCGCCTTTAACATCCACAACCGTGGTGTCTCCGTAAACGAACACGTCATCATAGCTTTCTCCGTCACTGATGACACCATCTTCGAAAAAAGTGATATCCAAACCGTTCGCAGCGAAGTTTGCGCTGGCGCAAAGGACGACCGTCCATGCTATTAGAAACGCTGTGCCACTTTTCATTTTCACCACCTCTTGTCCCTGAAAGTTGTTATCACATTGCATTAGGACAACATTCTCCTCCGGACTTCGATCACACAAGCGCGCCAATTCGCCTCCTTTCTGCTCACACTCGCTCTGTCTCAGTCCCCAGCTTCACTAATCCCTTCGCATGAATTGCTACTGCTAAAGCAGATATTGAGGGTTGAGGGGCTCAAAATAGTCGATGAACTTCCATACCCTCGTTCCAAAATCACTAAATGATTATTATAAGACCTTGCCGCCTCTGTCAAGGGATTTGCATCTTTCTTCTGAATATTTTTGGATTTCCACGTTTTTTCTGCCTGCGTGGCCTTGTGCTCACTCCGTAAGGAATCCCCATGATAGCGCAATTCTCGGCGATTTACCGATATGCAGGGCAAGTATGCAAGCCAAGGCATGGCAACATCAAGAATAGGGCATTTCGGGCTTTTGCTTCTCGGAACGGATATTCTATACTTTATATATATTTTGACAGAGAGGAGATCGTGCCATGAAGCGAAAAACGAAATTCCGCAATGTTACATTTTTACTGGCAATATGTGCCGGTACTATTGCGGCATGTACTTGCGTGCTGATAATCGCCGATAAGTATCACTCGGCACAGTCCAAATTCAATGCTCATTTACAGGAATCTCAAGGCTGGGAAGCCTTTCGCCGGACAAAAACCGATTATTTCAAGGCCCACGAAGAAGAGGCGAACAACTCCAAGAAGAACCTGGAAGAGGCAAAAAGCAATTTCTGGGTCCAGCGGCCGAAACAGGAGTTGGTGGGGATTTTCGCCTTGGTCGGCGTAGGCAGCGCCCTTGCAGGATACCTGGCCGTCTGGATTGTGGCCATGATCTGCTACGTATGCGTTCGCACACTCTTCAGGGGGTTGGTATTTTGCATTAAAGGTAAAGGCAGCCGGGGTAAAGGCAGCCGGGGTAAAGGCAGCCGGACCCGGGAGGCGATCAGTAATTCTGAATCAACTGAATCAACTGAATCAACTGCAGAAAAGTTGATTACTTTAAGGTGAGTTTGCCGGCTAAGACCATGAATAAGACGGAGTTATCGCATTGTGGGCGACAGCATATAAGCATATATGTTATAAATGGGCGGTACCGTTGAAGATGCCGCCCTATCGTTAAATCCAAAAGAGTTGCAGGGTTAATTTCTTATCAACCCACTAACTTTTTTGCAGTTGAGCCCTAATTCTTAAACCCTCTCATCCATTGAGGCCAGTCCTCGGACAGAGCGCCGCCGGCTTTGGTCCAGATGTTTGCCGTGTTGAACTCGCGATGCCATTTGAAAGTCCATAGCTGTTTGAGTCCGATCTTCGTGGCCGACCAATCCATAAACAGCCCGTTGGTGAAACCTCCGTGCCGGTTTATACAAAATCGCCTCATCTCGTCTCGGCTTCCGCCCGTCCCCCAGCTCCAGTAATGCCCGTCGAATTCAGGCGGCGTATCCTCAGGCCATACCGTAGCGCCTGTAACGACACAGTCAAGGAAGACCGGAATCTGGTTTGTGCCGGCCACGTTGGGCGTGCGCCAGAGGAGCTTCGGCTCCCGCCTGCCTACGGTATTGGTTCCCTGATGGTCGATCAGCCACTGGTTCAGCCCGTAGCTGCCGACAACGTCTTTACCCCCGGTCCCGGGCATCTCCCAGGCGCCGAACGGCGTCTCGCCGCCCTGACTGTAGAGCCTTTTCGCCACGGGGCACAGGCATATCGTCTCGTCCTTGTAGTATGGCTGCACAACGTTTTGCCACATCCCGATCCGTTCGGGGAATAGGGCCTCGTTCTGCTCGGTGTACATGTACCAGACCAGGCCCCAGTGCTTGAGGTTGGAAAGACAGGTGACCGCCTGGCCCTGTTTCCTGACCCGCTGCAGTGAAGGCATCAATATCGCCAACAGCAACGCAATAATGGCGATTACCACCAGCAGTTCTATCAGGGTAAAGCCTCTTTCGTTGCGCATTACAATCCCTTCGCTCTCACGTTTTGCTCTCGGAGAAGGTCTCTCTTGGCCTGTATTTGGCCTGCCTGTACGCTCCCTACTCGGACGACTCAGGCTCTCCCGGCTCGTCGCGGTCTCTATCTCTGCGGACCTCGCGTTCTTCTTGCTCCCGGCCCTCTTCTCGTCTTCGCTCAACTTCTCTTCTTTCGTCGCGGTCTCTTCGCACCTGGCGTTCTTCCCGCAGCCGCATTTCTCTTGGCCGGTCGGTCTCTCTTCGCCCCTGAACTTCCCTGCCGCCTTCTCTTATCGGTCCGCTCCTCTCTTCCAGTTGTCTCCTTAGCCGCTCGTTCTCGCCGCGAAGTTCATGCAACTCTCTCTCCATGTGCTCGACGTGGGCCCGAAGCTCGTGAGTCTCAGCCTGCATCTGCCTGATATGTACCGCCAGGACCTCTCTCAGCGCCATGCCCAAACGTTCGATATGTCCGGCGAGGACTTCTCTTAGCTGTCGTTCCAACTGCTCGTGCGGCAGCCCTCTTCGGGGTCCGCGCCCTTCTCGCGGCCCCTCAGGCCCGCGCCGGACCTCTCCGCGGACAGCCATCCTTCTGTCGCCTTCGCGACGTTCGTACATATCCTCCGGTCCCCGCCGCATTTCCCGGCGAATCTCTGTCCTTCTTTCGCCTTCGCGTCTTTCTTGCCTGCGTTCGGGTTCTCCCCGGATTTCCCTGCGAATCTCCACTCTTCTTCCGCCTTCCGGCCCTCGTTCGGGTTCTTCATGCCGACGCTCGGCCTCCATGCCTTTGATCCACTGGTGCCCGGCCTCGTTCACGAAAGAAATGCCCAACCGGTCGCCTTCCTGCAGTCCCCGGGCCGCCTGCCAAAGCTCCTCACGCTCCCACGGCACGATCACGGTCACATGGTCGTCGCGCTCGAACGGCTTGACGACGATCCCTATATACCCACGTCCCTCAACCTCTCGCTCGATCAGCCGGACAAAAACTCCGCGTACTGCCCCATCTCGGTCGCGCTGCTGAGCACTTACCATACCGCCGGTCACCAATGCTATAAGCACAGCGAGCATCAACGTTCTAAATAGCTTTTTCATGACAGTTCTCCTTAATTATTGAGGTTTGCAAAATAGCCGCCGCCCGCGGGCAGTCTAAACACAACTAACAAATAATACCCGCAAAGTCAAGGATATTACTGTCTAAAGAGGTCTCTGCAAGCTAACTTTCTCAGTCCATTTGTGCCAATGAAGATAATGTATTTCAAACATTTTCCGTGATAACGGTGAACTCGCCGTTTTCAAAGGAGATGTCCTTTACCCGAACGCCTCGATCAATCTTTTCTGCGAGCAGCTTGTCAATATCAATGGAAAGAATTGGGTATTCGAGTCTCATGTATGCCGGAATCTTGAGTTCCAGCATTTGATTGAGCCGGTCCACGGCCTTCTTTACTCGACCGCTGACCATCGCCAATTCAAACACAGCATGGCCATCCTCAAAACGCAGGTATTTCAGCGAGACGGGAACAAACGGCAAAACGAACGAGTTAGTCCTTATCACAAAATGGATTCTATCGCCTTTGACCCGCGCCCTTACTACCGCTCCCGGTCGGAGTACGTCGCTAATCAAAATATCCAGGAGCTCCTCAAAGCTGAAAAGTATTCTTGCCATAGTTGCCCTTTTGCCTCGTCATATATCGTGGACGCCATCCGAATGTGCCATCACGACAATAGAGCATCTTGCCACAGTCGTTTCGGTTCCCGCGCGTGCTTTGTGCCGGAGCCATGCGTCTCTGCTTCGGCTATTCTATCGGCAAATCAGGCAAAAAACCAGATCGCCCCTGCAATGGCACCCGTGATTTGAGATGTCAGGCTCGTGAAAAGATTCTGCGCAGGTTGAAATCATTTTTTCAAACTCGTGTACAGCATTGAGATTACGATTGTCAACAATATACAATCCCGTTGGACATGACAACATTTCATTTCTATTTCTCTTTTCTCGGCCGCCCCATCTCACGCCAGCCTCAACAGAGATAAACCGTTTCTTTATGCCGCCGAGCGAAAACCTCCGGTTTACTGTTATTCAACAACTCAACCACACCGTCAGACCTCGGCAGGCACATCATCCCACCATACGGGCGCAGTGGAACGTTGCGGCCGGGCGTAGAAATTAGCAGTATCGTTGCGACTGAAGGTAGTCTTAAACGACTCAATGTTCTTTGCAAAGAAATTAAAAAAGAGATGATGCTCGACGCATTTATTGGATACAATAGCATGTGCTTATGAGAATGATGAACGAAATGCAGAGAAGTTTTCGCAAGTCTGTGGCGGCGGCGGCCATCTTGGCGCTGACGATGACGACCGCGCCTGCTCAAAGACGACGGCAGCCGAAACCACTTGTCGGCTTTCCAGTCGGCCCCCGGATGAACCAGATCGCGCCGAAGCGGTTCATCGTTGATCCACCTACAATCGAGAACCTGGGTTTCCGATGGTACATCGAGGGCGACAGCAACAGTAATGCTTCGGTTACCGTCGAGTTCCGCAAGAAGGGACAAGCTCAGTGGAAGAACGCCTTGCCGATGCTGCGTGTTCATCATGAGGTGGTGAATCAGGTGTACGGGCCGTATCGCACGGGCAACCTGTTTGCCGGAAGCGTGCTGTTTCTGGAACCGGCCACGAGTTATGAAGTCCGCTTCACCATGTACGATCCAGATGGGGGCGCACCGACGGAGCCGAAGATCGTCAGCGCTACAACGCGAGCCGAGCCGGGGGCATTCGAGGGCGGAGGCATGATAGAGACCACCCCTGAGAAGGGACTTATGGCAGCTTTCAAAGAAGCAAGGCCCGGCGATGTGATTATGCTTGGCCCCGGCGTCTATAAAGGCCCGTTTAATCTGGAGAAGTCCGGCACATCTGAAAAACCAATCGTTATCCGCGGCCCGGACGATGGCGAAGCGATCCTCGAAGGTGAAGGCGTTAGCAGCAGGTCACGAATAGTGACGCTCAACGGAACACATCATTTGCATTTCGAGAGACTCACCTTCCGCGACGCCCAGATGGCTATCTATGTTGCGAAGCCCGGCGGCTCTGACGGCCTTGTCGTCCGCGGATGCAAGATTCACGATGTTGTGTACGGCATCAACACCGGCTGCGAAGATTCCAGGAACTGGTACATCGCCGACAATGATATCGTCGGGATCAACACGACATGGTATCCGCGGCCGCCGGAAACCTACATGAGTCCGGGCCATACCGGCATCAACGTGTACGGTCGGGGTCACGTGATCTGCTACAACCGTATCACAAGGTTCAGCGATTCGGCTGCGATCTACAACTTTGGCCCGCCCGTGGATGACGTGACGAGGCATTGCGTGAATATCGATTTCTACAACAACGACTTGTCCTGGGCTCAGGATGACACTTTCGAGGCGGATTACGGCTGCCACAACGTGCGGTTCTATCGTAACCGCTGCTATAACACGCACACCGGCATGTCCACTCAGCCGTTCTACGGCGGGCCGGTCTATCTGATCCGCAATGAACTCTACGGAATTACCAGCCTCAGCTACAAGCTGAATAACTATCCCGCCGGCATCGAAGCCTACAACAACACGTCATGTTGTGCCGGGCAGGGCTTCCGCCCGCCTGCCATCTGGCAAAACGGCCATTTCCGAAACAACCTGTTCATGGGCGCAGCCCAATACGCGCTGGTGTCCGGCTCGCCCACGGCATACAGCACGATGGATTACAACGCCTACCGCCGTAACGAGCCCGACCGGCTGATTAGTTGGAAGGACCACAAGGGCAAGGTCTCGCAGTATCCGTCCATTGGAGAGTTCTTCAAGGCCACGGGGCTCGAAGAGCACGGCATGTTGGCCGACTACGACGTCTTCATCGACGCCGGACCACCAGGCAAAGGCAAAACATGCGAGCACAGCGACTACGACCTGCGGCTGCGCAGCAGCGCCAAGGTTATCGATGCCGGTATCATACTTCCACAGATCACAGACGGCTTTGCCGGCAAAGCGCCGGATCTCGGCTGTTATGAACTCGGTCAGGATCCGCCACACTATGGACCGCGGCTGTTGCGATGAAATCGGACCTGATTCTCATGACGGGCGGTTGTTCGGACCGGCACGGGTCGGGTTGTGGTGTTGGGGATGGGGCGGTCGTTGTCGGCCAGCCTATTCTCAGAGGTAAAATGCAAGATTAGCTGCAGCAGGTACTTAGAGAGCAGGAAGACCCGTGTGCAGTTCCAGAAAGCTTGTATCACCGCGACTGGTTCTGCTATAATCATGGCAGCCAGGTATGCCGGTGGAACTCGTTATCTCTATTTGGAAGAGACGGGAAAAGGTCATGGGCAAAGGGAATGGCTTCACACTAATAGAGCTGCTGGTAGTGATTGCGATCATCGCCTTGTTGATGGCGATATTGATGCCGACCCTCCAGAGAGCCAGAGAGCAGGGCCAGCGGGCGGTTTGTCTCGGCAATTTAAGGCAACTGGGTCTGGCGTGGATTCTGTATGCCGATGACAACAACGACAAAATAGTCAGCAGCGAGGCGGGCGGCCAGTGGAGGAACCAGTTTGGCGAGCCATGGGTGGGCGTGACCTGGGCTTCCGGATGGACGCAGGGTGGACAATTAGCTGAGAATGACCAGATAAGAGGGATCAAAGACGGCGCGTTATGGCCCTATGTCACAGAGGTGAACCTCTACAAGTGCCCTGCGGGGTATCGGGGAGAACTGATGACGTACGCGATGATGATAGCCGGCAACGGCAGATCCGTAGAAGGCAGTCCTGTTTTCAAAAAACGGATGCTCATTCCGCAGCCGGCCCAGAGACTCATCTTCATCGACGAGGGCCTGTCAAGCCCTGACGCCTACTCTACGAGGTACAGCGAGCCTAAGTGGTGGGACCAGCCGGTCACGAGACACGGCGACGGCACCAATTTTACTTATGCGGACGGACGCGCTGAATACCACAAGTGGAAGGGTATCGAAACGATCAAGCAGGGACGTGATAACGTACGGACCTGGGTGGGGCTCTTCGCTCCTGCGACGGCGGAAGGCAAGGAAGATGTGCAGTGGGTCCAGAGGGGCATTTGGGGAAGCCTCGGATATGAGCCATAAACACGCAGCGACCACTGGCAAAGCAGGGGCTGAGTATTGAGCGTTTTTTTGACCGGTTCGAGCGATAAACGGTGGAAGTTTTGGGATTGACGTGGTAATATAAGCTGTCGGAAAATTTGGAATATTGCAGAGCGATATATTTAGGGAGTTTTGGTTCCAAGAACCAGAAAGGAGGCCGATATGGCTCGTCATCCTTCCAAGCCAGGGGCCGCACGAGCAGCCCGAAATCTAATGTACGCCGTTCTTCTGGCTTTGCTTCTTGCTTCGGCGGGGATTTTTTTCACACATGGTCCTTTTAGCAGAGATGAATCCAAATCTACTGATATTGCCCCCCCACCTGATGCAAACATGAACGTCGAGGTAGCTCAGGTAAACGAAACGGCTGTGCTTCTGCCGCTGGCAAGGGCAGAGATTGAGCCGAATTTGCCACAAGTTGCACCGGCAGCTCCACCGGGGCCGACTGTCGAGCCTCATCCTGCCGCCGCCGAACTAATTGCCGAAACCACGGCACTTGCCAGTGAAGGGGCCGGCGGGATCATAGAAGCACGTAACAGATTGAACGAGGTTCTGCAAACGCCTATGAGTCCTCAGCAACGGGCACTTGTGAAGGACCGGCTTAGCGAACTTACCGACAAATGGCTTTTCAACAGGACCGTCTTGCCTGGCGATGAACTCTGTGGAAGTTACCGCGTCAAGCCCGGTGATGCACTCTCAATTATTGGCGGGCGACATAAGGTGCCGTACGAGATTCTTATGCAGATTAACAACATCAGCCGTCCCGAAGCCCTGCAGGCAGGAGAGACTATCAAGGTCATCAACGGCCCGTTCCGCGCGACTGTGCACCGTTCGACTTTCACAATGGATGTATATCTTCAGAATACCTTCGTGTCGAGTTTTCCCGTTGGATTAGGCAAGCCCGGCATGGAGACGCCAACGGGGCTATGGCGCGTCAAACATGGCGGCAAGCTGATAAAACCTAATTGGACCAATCCTGCCGACGGCAGAACATATCATCCACAGGATCCGGATTATCCTTTAGGTTCGAGATGGATAGGATTGGAAGGTCTCTCGGGAGCAGCAAAAGACAGGACCGGCTTTGCCATCCATGGTACATCAAAACCGGAACAAATCGGCACCGCTGGCTCGCAAGGTTGCATTCGCACGCACGATGTTGACGTAGTCCTGCTGTACAACTTGTTGTTTCCGGGCTCCTCGCTGGTGGAAGTGGTGGACTAATCAGTAGTCCCTGAAGCCTCTCATCCATTGCGGCCAGTTTTCGGGCCGGATGCCCCCGGCTTTTGTCCAGGGGCCTGCTGTGTCAAACTCCCGATGCCACTTCAGCGTCCACAACTCCTTAACGCCTATCTTCCTGAGAGAAAAATCGAAGAAAGTAACGTTCACGGCCCCCTCGTGGCGGGCAAGGCAGAAACGCTTCATTTCCGAGCCGCCGGAGCCCCAATCGGCTATGTCCGTAACATTTTCCGGCGGCGCATCCGCCTTCAAGGGCTTGCCGTCAATCGTGCAACAGCCGGAAAACAGCGGTATCCGCGGGGTAAGGCCCTTGCCGACATTAATAGTCCGCCAGAGCCAGGCAACAGGTTCTCCTCTCGTAGGATAGAGATCGCCGGTTGCCATCGAGGGATTACAAACCCAGCCATTTACGCCGTAACTGCCGGTGGTCATCTTAAAGGCGCTGCGAGGCCCCCATGCCGCATAAGGGTCAACGGCGCCTTCACTTCTGACTTTCTTCGCTGTGGGACAGAAGCGAATTTTCTCGTTCTTCATGTACGACGCCAGAACGTTGGGCCACGTATGGCTCGGGAGGAATCCGGCCGAAGTCGGCGCCCAACCCGGATGGAATGAACCATTATGATCGTTCAGGTACATCGACCAGACAATACACCATTGCTTGAGGTGCGATTGACACGCAACGGCCCTTGCCTGTTTCCTGACACGCTGCAACGCTGGCATCAGTATCGCCAGCAACAAAGCTATAATAGCAATCACTACCAAAAGCTCTATTAGAGTGAAGCCGTTTCGTTTGCGCATGACATCTGCCCTACTCTTTCATAGAGAGACAGCCGGTTTTGTCGGCATGTTTCTTTAGTATGAGTATAACACAATAGGTCGTGGCAACACAAGCGGCAGGTAACGAGAATGATCGTTTCAACGATTGCCGGCGGATTGGCCGACGATCAAAATCAGTTGAGTTTCTACGGTGAATCTGCTAACCTGACGCTATGCAAAGTTCAGGAGCATTGTCAGGTGATGCGTGTCGGAACCGGAGTTGATGTATGAAGATCAAAAGCAAACATGTTTCAGCCATGTCCGATGATTCAAAACAACTTAGCCGACGTCAATTTCTGCGGAGTTCGGCTGTGGCGCCATTGGGACTAATCACTGCGGTTGCTTACGCCAAACAAACAACTGTGAAGATTGAGCACATCGATCTGTTCGCGGTTCGCTACCCAACGAAAGGATACTTTAAGTTCTTCACCGGTCCGCGCGGCGCGTACGGTCGCGGCGCGGTCATAGTCAAGATTACCACCGACAGCGGTTCAATCGGTTGGGGGCAAAGTATCCCTTCGCCGTTGTGGAGTTATGAGACTCTGGAAACCGCCACAATTGTACTGCAAGATTATCTCGGGCCGGTTCTGATAGGACGTGATCCGTTGGATATTGACGGCGCTCATGAAGCGATGGAGCGCGCCCTGGCGCCGGGTTTTTCTACCGCGATGCCGATAGCCCGCTCCGGATTGGACATAGCCCTGCACGATCTGGCCGGCAAGCTCAAAGGCCGGTCACTATCGCAGATGTGGAATCGCCCGAGCGGCGGCCCGCTGAAGCTGAGCTGGACGGTGAACGCCCGAACGCTGAACGAGGCCGAGAAGGTCATCGACGCCGGCTACAAACGCGGCTACTCGAATTTCAACATCAAAGTCGCCCCAAACCCAAAATTCGACGTAGGGCTTGCCAGGCTGGTTCGCAAACGTGCCCCGGACGGATTCTTGTGGGCGGACGCGAACGGCGGATATGACCCGGCGACAGCTCTGGCAGTCGCGCCAAAACTTGCCGATGCCGGTGTCGATGTGCTCGAAGCACCGCTAAAACCCAATCGCATCAGCGGGTACCAGGCCCTGAAAAAGCAAGGGGCTTTGCCTATTCTGATGGACGAGGGTGTTGTTTCGCCGGTCGAACTTACCGAGTTTATTCGTCTTGGAATGTTGGACGGAGTTGCAATGAAACCTTCTCGCTGCGGCGGATTGCTCCCGGCAAAAAAGCAGATCGAAATCATCCAGGATGCCGGACTTATGTGGCTGGGCAGCGGGCTGACAGATCCGGACATATCCATGGCCGCCGCGTTAGCATTGTACGGTGCGTTCGGTTTGACCAGGCCGGTTGCGCTCAACGGCCCGCAGTTTCTCACCGCCGACGTTCTCACCAAACCGCTAACCATCGCCAACGGTACCGCCGCCGTGCCAAGCGGCCCCGGGCTGGGTATAGAAGTCGATGAGGGAAAAGTCGCCGAACTGATGAAAGGGACCACCGGTTCCAAACGGATTGAGATATGAAAGGATGATTTGATGTTTCGCAAGCCTTTGGTCATAGTAGGATTCCTTGTAACTATTGTTCTGTCGCCGGGAGCGGCATACGCCGCCGAATTGCTGGTCGGAACGGCTGTGGTTGATATCACTCCCGCCGAGCCGGTCGCTGTTTCCGGCCAATTTCGATTGCGAATCGCCAAGACAGTCGAGACCCCGGTCACCGCGAATGTGATCGCTTTGGAATCTCGACAGGATGGCTCGTCCGGTGATCTTGCGATCATGGTCTCGTGCGACCTTCTCTACATCCCCTCGGAGGTTCTGGAACTCGTCCGCGAAGCCGTGCGAGAACGTCTGCCGGATCTGGACACGAAGAAGGTGTTTCTCAATGGTACGCACACGCACACTGCCCCCGTGTTGTTGCCGGATAAGTACCCCATCCCGCGCGATGGAGTGATACAGGTCGAGCAGTATCTATCTTTCCTTGCTGAGCGGGTTGCGGATGCGATAGCTAAAGCATGGAACAATCGAAGTCCGGGAAGCGTCACGTGGGGACTCAGTCACGCTGTAGTGGCGTATAACCGCCGTGCCGTATATGCAGACGGTTCGGCGCGGATGTACGGCAAGACCGACATAGCCGAGTTCCGGAACCTCGAAGGATACGAGGATCACGATGTCAACACGTTGTTTTTTTGGAACGGTTCGGGCGAGCTGATAGGCGCTGTCGTCAACGTTTCCTGCCCGTCGCAGGAGGTCGAGTCGAGATCTGCCGTCAACGCCGATTTCTGGCATCCGGTACGTGAGGCTCTGCGCGAGCGATACGGCCGGCAGTTGTGCGTATTGGGCTGGACAGGCGCTTCCGGGGACCAATCGCCGCACCTGATGTACAGAAAAACCGCCGACGAGCGGATGCGCAAGCTTCGGGGACTGGACCGTCTGGAGGAGATTTCCCGACGTATCGTCAGGGCTGTGGACGATGCGTACGAAACCGTCAAGAATGATCGTCATGCAGACGTGCCCTTGATTCACAGGGCCGAAACAATTCGGCTGCCGATGCGTCTGGTCACTGAGGCCGAATACGCCGAGGCAAAAGCGGCGGTCAAAAAAGCCGCCGACCAGATCGAGCGGAATCCCAAAGCGGCAGTGAACGAGCATCGGCGAATGAAATGGTACGAGACGACCGTCAAACGGTTTGAGAGGCAGAAGACGGAAGT
>NJBM01000044.1 GCA_005223045.1 Planctomycetes bacterium B3_Pla
TCAATAGCTTCTCCAGTAGAAGTAAAGAACAGCCCAGATTTATATTCCTCTAATTTTAATTCATTACCAAGATAAGCAATATACAAATAGCCATTCTTTTTGTAAATGTTGCATGTAGTTATTTGCCCGTAGGGTACAAAAACTCATCCCAGCATAAACTATTGAGCCAAAGAGAGATGTATTTCGCTTCGTCATAGACACTCCGCCGTACTTGAGGCTGCTCGCAGATGTAATGACGCCAAAAACAGGCTTCTCCTTTGCAGAAGGCGCGAACATCTTCCGCTCAAAGTTCGATTGCCCCAGTCGCAACCCCCTACTCAACTCAAGCAGCCAGTCTATGGTACGATTTCAGCAATCCGCCCAAACGCTCAATGCAAACAATCTCAGCCCTCTCATCAATCGGGTGTTTGGGCTCAATGATCCGCCCTACTCCTTGATGAATCCGTTCATGATGATAGTACTCACAATATTGCTCAATGACGTTCTCAAGATGCTTCACTGAGGACAATATCAAATGATCCAAACACTCGGATTTGATGGATTTGACAAATCGTTCCGCGTAGCAATTCAAATCTGGACTTCGGGCAGGAAGTTTCACTGGTTCTATACCTGAACTCTTCAGCGTCTCATGGAATCCTGCTGTTCTATACAACGGATCACGATCATGGATTAGATAGCGCTTTCCGTACAGAAATCCATCTTCACTATCCGTCAGAATCCTAACTACCTGCCTCATATATTTCCCATCGGGTTGCAGCTTCACTGGGGCAAAGAGCACTTTGCGCGTAGCAAGCTCCATCACAAAGAATAACGTACAGCGGACGAGTCTATGGCCTGCAAGAAGCTCAACGGTAAAGAAATCACAGGCAGATAATACGTCCCAATGGCTCTTGATAAACTCATGCCAGGTCGATCTGACAGTTAAGTCTGGCTCAGGATCATAACCATGTTCGATCAAGATGTTCTTCACGCTGGATTTGCAGATAGTGTAGCCCAGATATACAACTTGGTCCCTGATCTTCTTGAAGCCCCAGCGAGGATTCTCTTGCTTGAACCGGATAACGAGATCTACTACCTCTTGTAGAATCGGTGGTCGACCAGCATACGTGCGGTTCCGCGATCCGTCGTATCTTTCGGCGACGAGTATCCGAGTTGAGTAGGGATACGGCGCCTTATCTCCTTTCAAAGACAGATTTCCGGATCCCTCTCTCCGAACCGGACGTGCAAGTTTCCAAGCATCCGGCTCTCCCTGCGTGACACAATCTGTTATCACGGTCTTTGTCATAGTAGCACACCTAACCAAGTGTAACCCGAAATTGGCCGTGTGACTTCCTGATAGAAGCACACGTTGTCAATCTCATCGTTCCATCCGTTAGATATACGAGTACCTCTACGTCGGTAACGTTGTACAGGTCCTCGTACAAAACGTTTGAGTAGCGTTTTTCTCTCGCCCCAAGTCCAGCGTTTACTATTATCCTTCAGTTCGTATATGCGACGAACTGTATGGCTCGAACTCTTGCGGTGCTTCTTGCGTAGCCATCCTCTGATTCGATGCCATAGCCAGTGATCCAGGGCATTTAGCTCTTTTGTTGCCCCAGTGGCATATCGGTAGTAGTTGCTCCAACCTGTTATTATTGGGTTGAGTTTACGAAGGAGTTCCCAAAGTGACTTGCCAATTGTTGACCGCGAGGTCAATACTTTGATACGCTTGCGAATCGCCTGTAGTTTCCCTTTGGGAATATACAGTTTACCAACTGGCTTGCCTGTTCTAAGAGACTTTTCTTTGATTACTCGGTAGCCAAGGAATTCAAATCCTTCTTCGGCCCTTGTAATCAGAGTTTTCTCTTGTGATAACTCCAAGTGCAGTTCCTTTCGCAGGAATTGCATAAGACGCTGCTTTTCTGTTTTTGCATCTTCTAACGTACCTTCTACGAGGATGACAAAGTCATCTGCATATCGAACGCAATAGAAGGTTGGACGGTTGTTCTTGCGATCCCAGCTACGACGATCACAGGCCTTTCTGCTGTTTTCGCCGGGACGTGCTGTCCACTGACCATACCTTTCATCAATGCCGGTTAGCAAAATATTGGCCAGCAGCGGAGATATAATGCCACCTTGCGGTGTACCTGCCACTGGATGACTCATTCCGCATTCGGTCATGATGCCTGCTTGGAGGAATGCCAGAATTAGCCTTAGAACCTTTCGGTC
The DNA here is from genome assembly GCA_005223045.1 of Planctomycetes bacterium B3_Pla. Taxonomy (GTDB): domain Bacteria; phylum Planctomycetota; class Phycisphaerae; order Sedimentisphaerales; family Anaerobacaceae; genus SG8-4. The sequence continues at coordinate 2,209 of NJBM01000044.1, forward strand.
TGCTATGCGTTTCCTGAGCCGTTCCATGAGCAGGTGATGGTCAATGTTATCGAAGCATCCTTGAATGTCAGCTTCAATAATGTAATCGATTTTCGACATCCCACCCAGGTAGGTAGGATTCAATTTGTGCTGTATAGTCGTCAGAGCATCCATCGTGCTTCGGCCACGTCTGAAACCATATGAAGTTGGATAGAAATCTGCTTCGAATATAGGTTCCAGGACATTCTTTAAGGCCATTTGGACGAGGCGGTCAGTAAGCGTTGGGATACCCAATGGGCGATATTTCCCCGGCTTGCCCGACTTGGGAATTAACCGTTGCCGAACTGGTTGGGGTTCATAGGTTTCATTTCGGAGTCGCTTTTGCACCTCTTTAATAAGACCAGTTACGCCATCAGGACTCGCTTCAACTTCACAGCGTGTCAGCCCATCGATGCCGGGAGTTCTGCTGCCACGATTACGACAGAGCTGTTTCCAGGCCAACAATAGACTTCTTCGATCACAGACCAGATTGAACAAATCTTTATACACTCGATCGGGAGTTTCCCGACTCCAACGATACAGTTTGCGTTGCATGTTGAGGATGAACCCGATATTCACCGGGTCGGAAGAACCTTCCTCCTGCCTGCTTGCTGTATCCACTGCCTCCCTTCGCCATGTAGACGGCTTTCCCGTCCTCGGACTACTACGGAGGCTCCGCCCCTCACTACAATGATCGCTGGTCGCCTCAGCCACCCCAAAGGGAGTTGTAACAAGGTTCTTAGGTTCCAACAAATTTCCTTTGCCTGTTTTAGGATCGAACTCTACCCCGTGTGGAATCGGACAATCAGACATCACAGCTACATCTGATTGCTGAGTGATATGCTCCCCGGTTTCCATATGGCAAGAAGAAACCAGCTCTCCACCAGCCGTTACGGCTGCACCACCTACTTCCGGGTTGGTAAGGTGTATCATGTCTACCGAGGCTTCAATCATCCGTTCACTTTCGTTATCCATTACAAGCTTGCTCGCTGGGCGAATCAAGGCACCGGAAGTCGCCTTTTCCCCATCTTTGCTGAGTCTGCTCATTTTTGGGTCCACCGCAGGCACGCGATTTCTCCTCATCAGCTGCTTATCCTCCCACGCTGTGCCGTGTGAGGTGTAAGGTCCTTCACCTTACAGGAAAAATGTTGGCTTATGACGACCAACACGGCCGTCTTCCTAACGCACTACCATCTCATAATTGTGTCCGGCGTAAACAACTCTGTACATTGCTCCAGCATCTTTCGACTGAGCCGTTTTGCCTTGGACACCACCCGCATCCGTTGGTTGCTGGTCAACAGAATACGTTTGTTCTCTTTTTCCTGATGCTCCACAAGGACTCGCACCTGTTCTCGCAAGTAATCGATCGCTTTGTATAACTCCTTGTCGATGCAATAAGCCAGACATGTGATCAGTGAAAGCCAAAATCTCTGTTTCATAGTCGCAACAGGCTACAGAATCCGACTCAAACAGGCAAATATATTCATCCGGAGCGACATTAACTGTAGCTCATAGAAAGATTTATGCGGGAAACATTTTTGCGCCCCACGGGAGCTAAAATCGTCTCCTGAGTCAAAGGCTTCTTTTTCTCATTCTTGCTGACGACCTACACCCCACACCATTAACGGTAAAGGAACCTTCGACTTTCTCCACAAACACCTGAACCGGCCCAATCCGGCTCGGTAATCGGGGCGGAACACTCGCTTTCTGCTCGACTTTCCGCGATTTTTTGCAACGTTTTGCCCCGGCCGTACGTTTATAATCACGATGACAGTTGGAACCGGCAGAAAACGAGCACAGAGGCAGCCAAACTTGACCGTTAGCGAAAGCGAACATGTTGGTCTGGTCCAAAGAGCGTGCAGCGACCCTGACGCCTTTGCTCAGCTATATCTGATGTATTATGACGACGTCTTTCGCTATTGCGTGCGTCGGTTGTTTGATAGCCACTATGCCGAAGACGTAACTTCAACTGTTTTCTTTAAAGTTATGCATAACTTAGGCTCTTTTGATGGAACAGCAATTGACTTTAGAAGCTGGCTCCTTCGCATCGCCACTAATGCCGTGAACGATCATCTGCGCGATGCCAGACGAAGGACCGAGACAATTGAAAAAGTTGTGAATAACTCTCGCGCCGAATCTGATCTCGCCATTGACTGCGACCAGGAGTTGCTCGAAAGGAAGATTATGTTGAAACAGGCTCTCCTGAGCCTGAAGCCAAAGTATCAGACTGTCATCACGTTGCGTTTTTTCGAGAACATGAAATTAACCGAAATAGCCGCATGTCTGGGAAAGAAACCATCCACAGTGCGCAGTTGGCTCTTGCGTGCAACTGCAAAACTGCGGGATAAGCTGGACGCTGCCAAAAACAATAGCGGGGCAATATCATGAACGATAACGAAAGACACATCGAAGAGTTTGTTAAAGGTATTCCGTTTGAGACACCGAACGATAAACATCGTGACGTGTTGAAAAAGCAGCTTCTAAGCGCCTATCCCAAACATCGGCTCCAATCGACGGTCAACGCCGTCCTGATACGGAGAACAATTATGAAAAGTAGAACAGCAAAGCTCACCGCGGCGGCGGTGATAGCAATAGTAGTGGTCGTTGGCGGGATACCGTTCTGGCCCGGCGGTTCGGATGCCGGAAAATGGTGGCTGGGACCGCCGGCGGCATGGGGGCAGGAAATCCTGGCGGAACTTGATGCACTCAAAGGTGTGACTTGCCGTGAGCAAACCGTGTTTGTCATGCCTGACGGCTCGGAGCATACATCCAGCACATGGAACGTTCTTTACGTTTCACGCGATAGCTACCGCAGAGATATTTACGATGGAGATGTTCTGCGAGAGACACAGTGGTACGTGCCTGACGGAGCCGGTATGCTCCAACACAGTGTACGTTTTGATCTGGAGTCCTATTTCACTCACACGCACGCAGGGAGTTTTGGCAACTACGATCCCATCGACAGGATGTGTGTCTATGTCGGGCTTATAGATGAAGCCGACACGCTGCTGGGCGAGGACACAATTGACGGCACTGCGTGTGTGGGCTTTGAAATCAGCGCCTCGAAGTATGGAAACAATCCGGGAGATTGGATCGATTGTATCTGGTTCGATGTTGAGACAAAGTTGCCGGTGCGCATGGAGAAACGCGGCAGGCCGGTCACCGACTATCCGGATGAGACCTCAACGACCATACAAGACGAATTTGATTACAATCCGTATCTGCCGGCCGACACATTTGTCCCCGAGACTCCCGAAGGCTTCATTTTCGGCCATCCTGATGATATTCGAGCGGCCAGAGAGAAAGAGCGCAAGGATTAGGTCGCTGGAATACTCTCAAAGGCCAAGTAATGCAAGCAGCTAATCGAAGCAATTTCCCGCAAAAGCGGGACGAAAGGAGACCGGAAATGATTGAAAGACAGAAGCGTTTTGCCAGACTCATGGTGGTTGTTCTCATGTTTGCCTTTGTCCTCTCCGTGGCGGAGGCTGGGAAACAATCCGGTAACGGTGCTCCAATGGTGTCGGATCCTGACCGAGACGCTTTGGAGAGCCCATCGGAGGCAGATATTGTCATAGAGAATGGGGATTTGACCGTCGAAGAACTACCCGACGGCCGATTCAGGGCACGCCTTAGTATTCACAACTATGGCAATACCGCCACGTCCAAGTTTAAGGTCATCTTCTATGCAGGTGATCCAGGCAAGAAAGGAAGGAGGGTTTATCCCGGACACCATGGCGCAGGACCGATCATGCCGGGGGACACATGGAATGAGGGAACACTTCCGTTCACTTTGAACGAGGATGAGACCGAGATATTCGCGATAGTTGATCCCGACAATGAGGTTGAAGAGTCGGATGAAACAAACAACAAGGCCTCACAAGTGATTCCCGGCAGACAGACAAAACATAAGACTGAATCTGCAAAAGTGGATATCGCCATAAATGACGAGAACTTGATGGTGATAAAAGTGTCTGATGGGGTTTTTCGAGCCGTGATTGGGATCTACAACAAAGGTTCCGCACCAAGCCCCGAGTTCGGAGTCTACTTCTATGCAGGCAATCCCAACAAACGTGGACGGCTTCTTGCGACTCATGGTGCGGGCCCCATCATGCCTGGCGATGTCTGGAGGGAAGGCACTTATCCTCATAAACTGGAGCCCGGTGAGAATACAATTTCAGTAGTCGTTGACCCCGACAATAAGGTTGACGAGTCGGACGAGACAAACAATAAGGCCTCACAAGTGATTCCCGGCGGACAGGCAAAACCTCGGACCGAATCTGCAAAAGTGGATATTGCTATAGGGGACAAGGACTTGATAGTGACAAAACTGTCTGATCGACTTTTTGAAGCTATGATTCCAATTCGCAATAGAGGCCCTGTGCCGCTTCCCCGGTTTAAGGTGCACTTCTATGCTGGTGATCCCGACAAAGGTGGACGGCTTCTTTCAGTTCAGAACGCAGGGCCTATCAAGCCTGGTGGTAGCTGGCTGGAAGGCACTCATCCTCATCGGCTGAAACCCGATGAAGATACGTTTTCAGTGGTACTTGATCCCGACAATAGGGTAGAAGAGTCAAATGAGACAAACAACAAGGCCTCACAGAATCTTTCCAAGATCGTTTCTGAATCCGAAAAGGTGGATAAGGTCGGGGCAATACGAAAGCTGGATCTTTCCGGTGATGACATTTTGCTGGTCGAGGCCCGGGCTTCAGAGGACTTCAACTTTCCGTACTACCTGTTCATCCCCGGCGGGATCGATAAGCACAGGGCGGTCTATATCCTGGTTGAACCAAACAATAGCGGTATGGCTTCAGACGATCCGGGAGTGCATCAGGCGAAGGCGCTAACGTTAGTGAAAAGATCTCACGCGAACAAGATGGCCGGGCGGCTTGGTGTTCCGTTGCTGATCCCCACTTTTCCCCGTCCCATGCCTCATACTCACTCGTGGGCCTACACTCATGCTCTTGATATCGACACTCTTGAAGTATTGACAGGGAAACTCAAACGTGTCGATCTTCAACTAACGGCGATGATCAAACATGCTCAGGAGCTTCTACGTACAAACGGATTCAAGATCAACGACAAGGTTTTCATACACGGCTTTTCCGCGTCGGCGAAATTCTGTAACAGATATTCTTATCTGCATCCTGAAATGGTCAAGGCTGCTGCCGCCGGCGGAGTGAACGGACTGCCTACCCTGCCTGTGAGAGAATGGAACGGATATGAGCTTCCTTTCCCAATTGGGATAGCCGGCATTGAGAGATTTACCGACAAGCCGTTTGATGAACGGGCGTTCAAGCAAGTAGCTCATTTTATCTACATGGGATCCTCTGACAGAAATGATACTCTGTTCTCGCGTGAGGCCTGGCGGGAAGAAGAAGCTGCCTTAATCAGAAAGGCTCTGCCCGCCGAAAAGATGATGCCGGACCGCTGGGAACTGAGCCGCAAGATCTACCGCCAGCAGAAACTCAACGCACAGTTGGTCACCTATAACGGAGTTGGCCATTCGATTCAGGGCCAAATGCTGGACGATGTCATAGATTTCTTCAAGGCAAACGCCGGAGAGAAATATGTCCCAATAGTGCCCTATGAGTATCCGTCTATTGACCCTGACAATATCACAAGGAAACCGGATGAGACTAACAAGGAGGCCTCGAAACCAGTTTCCACAACTGTTAGGACAAAGCCCACAGCCAGCGATGGGAGTAAAGTACCGGCGGGAATGGTTGGTACATGGTTTTTTGACAATCCTCACGGTGACGACGAACAAATGGCAATTTTTCCTGATGGCCGTGTCGTTGCCTTATACTCGAATGGACACAAAGACCAGACCAAGATCGTCGATGGTTGTATAGAGTTGGCTGAATTCGACAATGCTAAGTGCAGGATGACTATTCAGGAAGACGGCTCTCTAGTACAGTATTTTGGTCCTGATTATCGTGGAACCGGCAAGCGGTGGAATCGCATTGCTCCTGAGCCCCATACGAATCTGCTCAGACCCCTGAAAGATTGACAAAACGAATTGCATAGGCTTCGAGATGAGCGCCGGCAAGTACGGAAAAAATCCCGTCGAGTGGATTGACTGTGTCTGGCTCGATGCCGAAACGGGACTACCGGCGCACGTAGAACGGAGTGGCAAGCCGGTTGACGGTATACGAGGTGGGTGGACTAAGACCATCATATGGGATCAGTTTGAATACAAGTAACCGCTCCATTGACGTGACAATTCAGCTTTCTCGAAGACTTTTTCTTGGCTCATCCGCTGTACGTTATTCTTTGTGATGGAGCTTGCTGCGCTTGTCAAGGCAAGATAGGACCACCGGGGCATCTGGTCTATCCTATTGAAATACAAGCATTTACCTCTCTGGACTTCTCAGTCGCGATTTTGTCCGTTTTGTGCTATAATCACACCTACAAATAGAGTGTGCACATGCCTTGGAGGAGGTTTGAATGGCCTTATGATCAGGATGTCCATACCGTAAATTCCATCCGGGGAAGATCATTCATGAGCACTGTGTCTTGGCCACAAGAACGCAGTAGTTCAGGAGGAAATTGCTGACTTGGGCTTCCATCGCAGCCTCTTTGCGCCACAGGAACGGCTGATTTCAAATAGTGGACGGGGATTGGATTTCATCACAGACCAATTGCTGACGTGAAAGATCAAGCAACTCTCTTGTAAACGTGATGCAGTCCGCCGACTTGCGGGATTGAGATGACTTTGCCTTTTGATGGTGGTTCAATGTCTCGGAGAGATG
>NJBM01000003.1 GCA_005223045.1 Planctomycetes bacterium B3_Pla
GTGCATACGCTCAGCACGTCTTAGCCGCCATGAGAGGCTGACAATCCGCTCGGCTAATATCAATTCCATGTAGCCGGCGGGGCGCATCTCGGCCAGCATTTTCTCTTTCAGCAGGTCGTAGTCTTCCTGTTGCTCGTCGAAGACAACGTCGGCGGCGGAAAATAGCCCGTGCTTGAGCGCATTTTGCGCGACGGCGGCCTTGCCCTTGGCGGTCTTAGGGCCGGTTGAATTTTGAGCGTTTTGTCGATTGGCGTTGATTTGAGCTTCGGTTGACATGAGAAAACCCCTTTCTGAAATGATTATTGATTATTGTCTATTTACTATTGTTTATAGTGTTAATCATTCATTGTTAATGTTAGATATACATCATATATAGTACCGTATTTTCTGTCAAGAGAATTGTCGTAAAAATATAAAATAATAATTTAGACACTGATTAACACCGATGGACACTGATTGTTTGGTCGTATTGCGTACGGCGTAAAGGCAGACCGTGTAGGGTGCGATGAATCGCACCATTGACATATTCCCCCATTATCGGTGCGATTCATCGCACCCTACCTGCTATTCTGTCGCGCAAGCGAGATGAGCCGAATTGATGTTTGGAAACGCAGCGAAAAATTATCGCGACCGTATCGACAGCGGCTAATCAAGCGTGGTGTCAAAAAATGAATAGGTGGCTGTGTGCCCGTTGAAAAAATCCCAAAGTAACATTTGAGATTGCCGCGTGATTCTTCGAATCGCGCGGCAATCTCAGGCTTTGCGGTGGGTCTTTTTCAACGGTCTCGCTATCCTTTAGTATTTCAACGTCAGCGATGAACGTGCGGTTTTACTACATCTATTCTTCGTCTAAAATCCCGATGACATCCGTGCCTTCAAACAAAAGCCCATCGGCAAGCCTGCCAGTCACCATCAAGGTCACATCGTCCGGCGGTGCAATCCCCAAGACAACTTCAATGTAGGCTATTAAATCTTGTCTGTCGAACTTGACCATTAACACGTCACCCTCAACAAAACTATGCTGGACCTCAAGCAGACCTTCCATGAGAACACTATCAACGTCAATTTCGCTCACATTACAGCCCTCGGGGGGCTCGATGTAGCAGGTGATCCACTGGCCCTTACTGTCCATATAAAGTGGGTCGGGATCAATATCAACGGGCACTATCGCTGGTCCTGTAATGTCGCCAGGTGAAAGGGCCCTGTTGTATATCAAGACATCATCGATAGCGCCGCTAAAAAAGTTCGCTATATAAGCCGTCGCCGGCGTAGGTACAAACCAGTAGGCGCCAATGAGGAGGTCTTGATAAGAATTTGATGCAGGGTCCGGTGTTGTAAGCCATTGGCCGATCAAAAATCCGTCGCTATAAATGCTCAGCACCCCATCCGCATCTCTTGAAGCAACGAGGTGTGTCCACTGCCCGACCTGGGGGTAAATGTTCGTGTCATAATATTGTTCGCGGTCGTAGTAATCCTCATAAAGTACTGTGACGCCGTTGGCCAGGGTCGAAGTTGAAGGAGCGACAATCAGAAGAAACGAGGCCCGGTCCGTAGCGAAATCCTCTCCACGAGTGACGACCGAGATGACCGATGTTGATGTTGGATCCGACACGTCAACGGCCGGGCGAACCCACGCTGAGACAGTGAAAACCGGCAGTTGAAAAGCGGCCATGTAATCCACACTAATGTAGTCGTCGATGCCGTCGAAAGAATATGCACTGCAGGGGACACCAAAACGGTCGGTTGTCAGAGTCGCGCCGTAAACCGTACCGTCGTGTCCGTTGCCGCTTTCATCATTCGCATTGCCGTTGAACGGATAGTATGCCACCAATCCATCGGTGGGAACGCAGGCGAATACTGTTGCCGTGGTTGTAAGGAACGCTAATGCTGTAACTGCAAGGGTTGACCATTTTTTCATAATACTACTCCTTTCAGAGTCACCAAGACTCGTAAAACAAACACCAATTTATGAACTGTGAGTGCTTCAAATACAGGAAAGAAACATATTACGGCACTTTTTCTTTGAAATTCATTGGATTTGTTAATACCTGTCCGGAACAGTCACGGACCTCTAATTCTGGCTTCGCTCAATCCTCTTTGAATCTCATACATTATTCTCATTTATGCTACTCAGTGACAAAAATGTCAATTGTGGTAACTACGTATTTTTTCATTTTTTTTTGCGTTCATCGGATTAATGCGTAGGTGGGCCGACCAGATGAGCGCCTTGCGGTTATGTCGAGAGAAGAATCCTCTGGGCAGAGGCCAAAATTTAGGGAGAAATCCAGGGGTATCTTAATTTTATTTCTCCATTTCATTGAGGTCCTTTCGTATCTCGCATAGGCTTCTCCAATCGGATGTAGCAATCTTTCGACTCCGCTCAGGATCGCATCCGTAAGCTTCAGCCTATCAAACGTGAGCCTGCTTGTCTCGGATTTTTCACAAAATACATGATACAAAATGCAGGATACTAGGAAAACAGGGCATCAGGATACAGGATATCAATGGATCAGTGAATCAGGGGAAAACCGGCCCGGTACCCTGATAACCTGATACCTACGATCTGATCGCCTGATCTGCTGATCCCCTTAGTTTGGACTGTGCCAAATTCCCGTTCTTAAATTTGAGAAGCGGCGACGCCGCGGTGCGCGGTTATTATTAGTAGTGAAAAACAAGTTTTTTAGCTATATGGCGCTATTTTTTTGTAACAAAACGCCCCGGCTAAGCGTCTAACAGAGTAGCTGCCGGTATGCTCTAATGCGCTGCCGAAGTGTGAGCCTGCGTCTATTTCGTTTGCTGTTGACATAAGCTCCGGAATTGTATAGACTTGCGGTTTTAGAAGAGTTTTTTTGAGGCAACCTGGGATATGGATTTTGATACAGGCAGTAACCGAAAGAAAAAATTAGGGCAGTTGCTGTGCGAGAAAGCGTACTTGGATGAGTCCAACCTCGAATTCGCGCTTGAGGAACAGAAGGTCGCACATCGGCGGCTGGGCGAGATACTGCTGGACCTTGGCTATGTGACGCAAGCCCAATTGAATGAGGCACTTGCGCTTCAGGCCGGCATTGCGAGAGTAAACCTGGATTCGATTTCGGTAGGCGGCGAGATGATAAGCCTTGTTCCGGCCGAACTGGTCAGCAAGTACAACATTTTGCCGTTAGGGCGGGAAGACGGGCGACTAAAGGTGGCAATGACGGACCCGTTTCAGCCGCAGGTTATCGAGGATCTGCGGCTCGTGACCGGCTGCTCGGTGCGTCGATACTACGCCCATCCGAAGGAAATGGAGAATGCGATACTAAAATTCTACGGCAGCAACGTCGCGAGGATGCTGGATGACCTTGCTCCCGTTGAACAGAAGACAGAGGACGATGATGAACTCGGAAACGGAGATTACTCTCCCGCCAAACTTCAGGAACTGGCCAGGCAGCCGTCTTTGGTCAACCTTGTGAACCTGGTGATACTGGAGGCGATTGAGGCCCGCGCCAGCGATATCCATATCGAGCCGTTCGAGCATGAGGTGAAGATCAAGTACAGGATCGACGGCATGCTTGTCGAGAGGACCCCCTCTTCAAGGCGGCTACAGGCGGCGATTGTTTCGCGGCTCAAGATCATGGCGGAGATGAATATCGCCGAGCGTTTTGTGCCGCAGGACGGGCATATCGAGTTTGCCGGCAAGAACGGCAGGATCGATCTTCGTGTCTCGACCATCCCGACGGTGAACGGCGAGGCGATTCAACTGAGAATCCTGGACAGGTCGGCCTCGCTCATGAAGCTTCATGATTTGGGAATGAACGATCAGTGCCTGGAAGGTTTTTCTCAATGCCTGCACAAGACACACGGCGTCGTGCTCGTTACCGGGCCGACCGGATGCGGCAAGACGACTACGCTCTACGCCGCGCTCAACAAAATATACTCGCCTGCTGTGAAGATGATAACGATTGAAGACCCTGTCGAGTATCAACTTGAGGGCATTAACCAGATGCCGGTCAATCCCAAGAGAGGGCTCACTTTTGCAACGGGGTTGCGGCATATTCTTCGGCACGACCCTGACATAGTGATGGTCGGTGAGATCCGAGACAAGGAAACCGCAAACATAGCAATTCGCGCTGCGTTGACCGGGCACCTCGTTTTCTCAACGCTTCATACCAACGACGCACCGGGGGCGGTCAGCAGACTGATCGATATGGGTGTTGAGCCGTTCCTGTTGGCCAGTTCCCTGGAAACGGTTCTTGCGCAAAGGCTTGTGCGCACGATTTGTCCGAACTGCAAGGAGCCGTACAAGCCGAACGAGAATCTGATCAAGAACCTGAATGGCTCGATGGATATTGACCCCGATACGAAGTTCTACCACGGAGCCGGTTGTAACGAGTGCGCTCAAACCGGCATGAGCGGACGAAGCGGGATATATGAGCTGCTTAGAATAACCAGCAAGGTGCGGGAGCTGATAGCATCAAAGCCAACGACAGAACAGCTTATAAAGGCCGCGCCGACAGACCACGTGAGCATGGTGCATGACGGTCTCGACAAGGTGATGGCGGGTATTACCACTCCCGAGGAAATCTTCAGAGTCGCCAAGAGCATCAGTGAAGATGAGTAAACCTTCAGACATCCGACGCGATCTTAACCGAGATATGAAACAATAGAGGCAAGATACTAAAAGTGGGCCAGTTCTATTACAAGGCGGTTAATCAGGGCGGCGGACACGTTGCCGGCTCGATAGAGGCTATCGACCGCAGGAGCGCTGTCGCAGCTTTGACCGGCCAGGGACATTTCGTAACAGAGCTTAGCGAAGATACCAAGGTACAGACCGCGCCCGGTGCCGAGGAGCGTACAGCCCTGAACCTGGGGCGGCTTCTGAGTTTTCGCAGGGGCAGGGTCACCAGCAAAGACGTTCTTGCCTTTACCACGCAACTAAGCACGGCCCTGCAGGCAGGCCTTCCGCTAATGCGCGGCCTGGAACTGATCCGGGAGCAGCAGCACAAAATCGTAACGAAAGAGCTGCTGGGCGATCTCGTTGAGTCTGTCAGTTCCGGTAAATCTCTCTCAGAGGCCATGGCCACCTATGAAAACGTCTTTAGCCCCCTGTACCTGTCGATGATAAGGGTCGGCGAGACCGGCGGAATTCTCGAACAGACCACGGCACAATTAGCTGAGATGCTGACCAGAGAAGAGAAGATAAAGACAAATATGAAGAATGCCTCGGCCTATCCTATCTTTGTTCTGATCCTCGGATTGGTCTCGGTGGCACTCATAATAACCGTAATACTGCCCCGCATCATAAACACGCTGGGAGCTGACGTTTCCGCACTGCCGCTGCCGACAAGAATATTGATGGGCATGAGCGGGTTCATCACAGGGCTGTTTACAACCGTCGTCGGCTGGATTGCCATCGCCGGGGCGATAGCGGGAATACACTACTTCAGGAAATGGAAAAGAACCGGAGGGCGGCTCAAGTTTGACGCATTCAAACTCAGAATACCCATTTTGGGGTCCGTCCTGCGGACAATAGCGGTTGGCAGGTTTGCGCGAACGCTTGGGGCGTTGACAATGGGCGGGGTCACGATCCTGGAAGCCCTGGCGGTCGTTCGCGATACGCTCGGCAACGAATTGTTGGGCAGGGAGATTGACTCGGTGGCTGATAAGGTCAAGCGAGGCGAGTCGCTGGCCGAACCTTTGGGCGAATCGGGATACTTCCCCCCCCTGCTGGTGCAAATTGTCTCAGTGGGCGAGCAGACCGGCAAGCTGGATGAATTGCTGCTGAACGCCGCCGAAACTTTCGACAACGAAGCAGACTCTGCCGTAACTAAATTCATGGCGATCTTCCCCGCCCTGTTGATATTGCTGCTGGCAGTGGTGATAGGTTTCATAATTGCGGCGACCCTGCTGCCAATAGTCGCCATGCAGCTCGGCGGCGGAATGTTCGGAAGCTGATTCGTGACCTGAAAAACGAGATAAGATTGGCAAACAGTTCTTTGAGAGGTAACAAATGGACCGGAAGAACAAAAGAAGGAAGGCATTTACACTTGTAGAGCTGCTGGTGGTCGTCTTGATCATAACGATGCTCGCGGCATTTGTCACGCCGAGGCTCTTCACGGGTATCGGCAGAACCAAAGCGCAGTTGTCGAAAGCAAAGATGGCGACTATCGAAAATGCACTCGGCCGATTTTACATGGACTGCGACCGCTATCCGGACGACGCCGAAGGACTCGATGTGCTGATTGAGCCGCCCGCGGACATTGAGGAAGACAAGTGGCACGGACCGTATCTCAAGCGGAGCGACCTGGTTGATCTGTGGGGCAGGCCGTATATCTATGTGGCGGAAGGGGAAGTTAATCCCGGCACCCCCGATCTGATCAGCCTGGGACAGGACGGCATGGACGGTGGCGACGGCGATAACGCGGATATATACAACGATTAGCACTTTTGCCGGCGGCTGCAATTGAAAGTGCGAGACTTGAAGGTGAAAGCCAAAATGAGAAAACGGGGCTTTACCATTACGGAAATGCTGTTCGTCGTGCTCATCATAGGGCTGATCAGCGGCGCCGGGACCGGACTATACGTCGGGACCTTCAAGAAACTGCGCGTGCAGAGATCGGCATACGATTTTCTGCTTACGGCCAAATACGGCAGGATAATGGCAATCGAGCAACAAAGCCGGTACACGATGATGCTGGATGCGGCAGGCAACGGGTTTCTGCTCACTACCCTGCGCTGGGACGAAGAGAACGAGCAGGCGAGCGAGCAGGTCGTAAGAGACCCCTACTGCAAGCCGGTCCAATTCGAAGGTGACGTGGTGTTCGAGGACGTTCAGATAGCGCCGGACGGCCTGGAGACCGAATCTGAGAGTGAGAATGAGCAACAACAATCAATCGTCTTCTCCCCGAACGGCACCGCCCAGTTGGCCGTGGTTCAGATTGGCGACGGCAGGACTCATTATACGATAAGTATCAGCGCCGCCACCGGCAGAGCGAAAATATACTACGGCACGGCCGAAAACGTCAAAGCCACCACGACTGATTTGGATGCAGAGTCATGATCGGGTCAAAAAGGAAGACAAAAGGTTTTACCCTGGTCGAAGTGATCTCTGCGAGCGTCATTCTCTGCGGGGCCGTGATGATAGTCGGATCCATCGGAACCCAGGCGATGATCGGAACGCGGCTCAACAGGCGCTACGAGATGGCGTCCGCCCTGGCCGACAGGCAGCTTAGCCTCGTTGACTATGTCGGCATCGATTCGCTCCTCGAATCGGGAGAAATGGAGGGCGAGTCCGAAGATTTTGGGTATTCGTTCAACTGGCAGCTTGAGACCGAGTACCAGGAGATCGACAGCCTGTATTTGGTCACGGCAACGGTTAGGTGGGTCGAGAGAAATCGCCCGTACAGTATTTCCGTTGATACTATGTTCGATGGAATAACTTTGGTGGATGATACCGGAACGGCAACTTCGCAGCAGTGAGCAAAATAATGAAGATGCAATTGAAAAAAACCGGGTTTACATTGGTGGAAGTCCTGGTCGCCTCGACGATAGGCTCGTTCGTTGCCCTGGTGGCGGTCGGCTCACTGAGGGTCATTATAGTCAGCTCCGAGATGGTTGACCAAAACATTAACGCCGCAGCCGAGGTGAGGTTTGCCGCGAACATGATAGCAAGGGACCTTGTGAATTTCTACCGTGACGAGAATTTCCAGAACACCAAGTTTATCGCTACGGTCCAGGAATTGGATGACGGCAGCAGCACAAGTTACCTGGTTTTCTACGCCCTCGGCAGGACAAAGGCCCGAGCGGCCCAGCCGGAAGGCGACATATATGAAGTGGAGTATTATCTGACAAAAGATGAAGAAACCTCGGCGCTGATGAGGCGGTTGTGGCCGAATCCTTCCGAAGACATCGAGCCGGGTGGAATTCTGAGTGTAATTGCCGAGGATATTGAAATTTTCGACATAAGGTACTTTGACGGCGAAGAGTGGTCCGAAGAATGGACCGAGGAGATGCGTGCCCTTCCTCAACTGGCCGAGATAACACTGGTGGCAAGCTCGGAGCAGGGCGTCCCCCCGATGGAGTCGGTGATTGTGAACTTCGTCAGGTCGCAGGGGGGAGATGAAACTACCGTTGGCAGCGGCGGCCCGACCGGAGGGTCTCAATCCAGCGGCCAGACAAGCAACTCCGGCACAAATACACAGACAGGCAGATAAGAACGGCGGCAAAGGAACCGTACGGCAGGAATTTGGTCATGAAAGCAGGCATCAACAATAAGAAGGGGCTTGTTATCGTAGCGGTGCTGTGGACGATAGTAGTGCTCATGATCCTTGTTGCCGTGCTGGGACGCAAGAGTCGCCTCGATATGAAGGTCAGCATGGCCAGAATAGAAGCGGTTCGATGCAAGTGGGCCTGCCGGGCTGGCGCCGAGAAAGCCGTTGCCGTGTTGAACGAGGATGAAACCGACAATGACAGCCTGCTGGACTTGTGGAGCGACAGCGACGAGGATTTCAATGACATCCCGCTGGAGAACTGCCTGTTCAACGTCAGGGTCATTGACGAAGCGAGCAAATTGAACATAAACTACGCTACAAAAGACCAGCTTATGGGTCTGCAGGACATGCTCGAAGAGATTGCCGATGCAATAATCGACTGGCGGGACGATAACGATAATCCAAACGGATTGGGCGTGGAAAGCGGGTATTATGAAAGCCTGGAGTTCGGGTACATGGCCCGCAACGGCCCTTTTAGAACGATACGCGAATTGCTGCTGGTCAAGGACGTTACGCCGGAACTATTTTACGGAGAAGATACGAACTTCAACGGCGTGCTGGACTACAACGAAAGAGACGGCGACGCGACCCCTCCCATCGATGACGGCGACACCGAGCTGGATTTGGGGTGGATCGCACATTTGACATGCTACACGCCCGCTGAAAGTGCGGGCCAAAGCAGCGGGAATCAAAGCAGTGAGAATCAAAGCAGTGGGAATCAAAGCAGCGGGAATCAAAGCAGTGGAAATCAAAGCAGTGGAAATCAAAGCAGTGGAAATCAAAGCAGCGACAATCAAGGCAGCGACAATCAAGACAGTCAAAACCAAGACAATCAGAATCAGAACAATCAAAATCAAAACAATCAGAACCAGAACAATCAAAACAGCAGTGCACAAGAGTATGCAAAGGTCAACATCAATACGGCCTCGGAAATTGTTCTGACCGCCCTGCTCGGCGGCGGAGAAGATGCGGAAAGCGCCGCCCTCAATATAATCGCCTACCGGGAGACCGCGGAGAATGGGATAGAGGAAATCTCGGAACTTACCTCCGAAGGGATACTGAGCAATAATGTCTTTTCGCAGATAGAAAACTACATTACCACCAGTTCGGATGTTTTCACGATTTACTGCATTGCGACAGCCGACCGCAGTGGGAGACCCGGAGCACGGTTGCAAACGGAGGTGGTAGTGAACAGAAGCTCGAGGCCGTACGAAGTGCTTTTCTCGTACCAGGGCACGAATAATTAAATCGTATAGGATTTGTATTAGGTTATCCGGGTATCAGGAGATCAGGTAGTGGTTATCAGGTTATCAGTCCTTGGGACTCCTCACGGAGAATATCAGGTGAGTCTCGGCGTCCCGATTGACGCGCATCGGGATTGTATTCCCTGATGCCCTGACGTCCTGATCTCCGCCGTAAGGCGTCCCCTGGGGACTGCATCCTGATAACCTGGTGTCCTGATAAACTTGCTTATAGTGGAGTGAAAACTGGAAAATATGAACGACAATAACAATATCAGCGCCGTGACGCGGCGGTCCGTGGTTGCGATAGCGAAAGAGGACAACAAACTCAAAGCCGTAGAGATTCGTAAACACGGCAGGTCCCTTGAGGTTGTCTGGGCCAGGAGCACGGACGACGCAGACACCGACTGGCGGCAATTCGCGACCCGGTGTGGCTTGACGCCGGAGCCGACGGGCCGTGAAGAAACCGACGGCGACAAAATGGTCGTGGTCGGCTTTAGCTCGGCGGGAACAGTCTTTCACCGCACCAGTGTGCCTGCGGTCGGCAACGATGAGATTGCGTCTATCGTGGCGCTGCAGGCTGAGACCCGGCTGCCGCTGCCTGCCGAGCAAACTGAATTGGCCTGGCGGGCCGATCCCACGCAGGACGGCCAGGTCAGCGTGACCATGGTGGTGGCAAGAAAAGAACTGTTGCAGCAGTTTGCACAGGAAGTTCGGCACCTCGGACCGTCGAAGATACTATTGAATTGCGAAGGGACAATTACAGCGTGGAAAGCAATCTTTGCCCCGCATGAAAAGAATGCCGTCATAATGAGCATGGGGGGGCGGAGCACGTTGGTTTGTCTTGCCGACGATGCGCGATTGAGCAATGCCGTCATCCTGGACATGGGGATGGACGATTTTACGGCGGTTGGAGAAGACGAACAAACAGAAACTACCGAGAGATTCGCCCAGGATATGAGGAGTGTGCTGGACTTGTTCGGATGCGCCGGGCAACCGGAATTCCCGGTTTTTCTGCTCGCAGACGACGGCTCCGCATACGTAAGCATAGTCTCGGCTCTGAGGTCGGCGGGATTCAATGCGCGCCTGGCCTTGCCCAACGTCGGCGCATTCACGGCCGAAACCGGTTCCGGCATTGACTGGACATACGAATATCGCACGCCGATGGGTCTTGCCCTGATGGCGCTTGAGGGCGACGCAGATCAGCTCAACATCTTCGAGCGCGTGTACAGCCCCACCGCCAAAGAGGAAAAGAAGCACTGGTTGTACTCGCCGAAGGTGGCGTGCGCAATTGCGTCCGTGATGCTGCTTCTGCTGGCCATCGTCTCTTACGCGATCGATCTGAAAAGTCCCAAGTCGATCACGAAGCGCGTGGAGGCATCCATCTCGGACTCGGAGATGGACATGGACCAGCTCGTAGAGAGGCAGAGACTGATAAAGGCGGTCGCACGGGAAAGGCCGGACATGCTGGCTCTTCTAAAGCTCATCAACGGCAGCGGGGAAAAAGGCATTGTGCTAAACAGCGTCATTTTCAAGAAGGCCCAAAAAGTCACTATAACAGGGCAGGTTCAGAGTCCGGACCAGATGTACAAGTTCCAGGAAAGCCTGGGCAAAAACAAGGACATAGACGATGTGAATATACAAAACTGGAGCAAAGTGACCGGCAAAACGGCTGGTGGAAGCGCTCGTCCTTCCAGCGGACCTCCGAGCAGACCTCCAAGCGGGCCTACCAGCAGAGCCGGAGCTCCCACCCCCGGCAGATCCCGTCCTCCAATGCCCGGCAGACCTTCGGCGGGAAGCTCCAAGGGTAAAGGCGTTCAGATGACGTTTACAATGACTTTTCATTATAAGAACTTCACTAAGAAAGCGACCAAAGCAAGAGGTTGAAAGCCAGGTAACCTATGATTAAATTGAGTGAAAAAGATATTCGGGCGTTGAAACTCGGCGCCGTAGGTGCGGCGGTTATCGTCGTACTCATGGTCGGCACGACCTGGCGCGAACGCTGGGGCGAGGCCAGAACAGAAGGGGCCGTACTGAAGGCCAAATTGCAGGCCATCAACGTGGATGACGCCAAACATAAGGGACTGATGTCAATTGTCCCGGCGTTTGAGATGCCCAGAATCGAGGAAGATCAAAAGTTTCTGTTCCGGGAAAAGCTCAACGAACAGTTGAAGAAAGCCGGCATAAGAGGCGCAGTTCTGGAGATTATAACCGGCAGAAAGTCCCCGGTGACAGGGTATAAGTCGCTGCATCTCAAGTGCAACGCCAAATGCAGGTTCTCACAGGCGCTCGACTTGCTTACGAGGCTGAATGAGAATCCGTACCTGGTCGGGATAGAAGAATTCAGGATGAAGATCGATCCGAAGAAGCGCAGCGAAGTCGATCTGACCCTTACGGTATCGACCTTCACCAAATCGGCGAGAAAGGCAGGCACATCATGAAACTTGGCTTTGTAACAGAAAAGAAAATCACGAAGCTTAACTTTCTAAAAGAAAAGAAAGAAGTAGTCTCAACCGTACTGCTCGGGATTTCGGTGATTTCGGTGGTTTTGATTCTGGCCAAGGCGACGAGCTTCTTTGTCGCTTCGGCCAGGGCCCAGAGCACCGTGGAACGGGCCATCGAACAAAGCGAGTCGGACGAAAAACTTGTGGCGGCCCACGTGGACAAATTCAAGAAAGCCGCAGACGCTTTGAAGAAGGACAATCTGTTCTCGCCGCCCCCGCCGAAAAGGAATCCTATAACGGCCGTCGCAGGCATTTTCGGCGACGAGGCGCTTATAAACGGCAAATGGTACAAGGCCGGCGCCAAGGTGGCGGATGCCAAGATTCTGGCAATCAACCCGACCTCGGTCGAAACCGAATGGGACGGCAAGAAAAAGACTTTTCGCCCGATTGACGCCAAGGTGTCCGCATCGGGCGGATCGAAGTCCGGCAGACCAAAATCCGGATCGAGCAAACCCGGCGGCTCTGCGGGAGGCAGTCCCCAGATGGTCGTAACTCAAGGGCCAAGGCCCGCTCCCGGAGGCGGAGGAATGCCCGGTATGGGAGGGATGACGAGAGAGAGAATGATGAACATGTCTGAGGCTGAGAGGAACAAATTCAGGACGCAAATGAGAGAACGATTTGAAAAGATGTCGGAGGCGGAAAGGGACAAGTTCAGAGCTGAAATGCGCGAAAGAATGGGCGGCGGACGAGGTCCGGGCGGGAGCCGAGGCAGCCGGCGATAGAAATGGATTAAAGCGAGGTGAACAAAATGAAACAGTCAGGAACGACAACAGCATTTGTGATAGCCTGCATCGCAGTGCTTCTTGCTGCGTACGGAGCCGGTCTGGGCATCAGGACAGTCCGGTTCGGCGCAGCCGAGGCGCAAGCGGCGGCAATAACCGAACCCGAAAAACCCGCCGATGAGCCCGAAGACAAAGACGTCGTCGCAAAGTCAGGCCCGGAGTCTGAGATCCCCGACGAACCTGAAGAAAGTCCGGCCCAGGAAGAAGAGCAAGAGAATCCCGACGAGGAAAGACCGGGACCGGGCAGGATGATGGGGATGAGGGAACGATTCCAGAACATGTCCGAGGAAGAAAGGCGAGAGGCGATGGCCGAGATGCGAGAACGATTCGGCGGCGGACGGCGCGGCGGAGGCGGAGGCTTTGGACTTTCTGAAGAGGACAGAGCGAAATTTAGAGAGGAAATGCAGGAGTTGGGCGAAAGAGCGGAGAATATGTCTGATGAAGAGAGGGAGCAGGCAAGAACTGAGATTTTTGAAAAATACGGCATCCCGCAAAGAGGCTCCGGCGGCGGACGCCGATCTGGCGGCAGGCCGGGCGGAAGAGAATAAAGAAACAATTTAATTTATGTTGAGGTGAAAAAATGGAACGGTCAAAATCAATAATATCGATTGTAGTAGGGCTTGCGGCGGTCCTTATTGTCTGGAGGGTAGGTTTCTACCCGTCTGTGCCGGAGCAAGCGGAAAAGTCCGATGAAACCACAGTAGTGGCCGCCGCCGAGCCAAACAAGCCCGGCGAGGCCAAGAAACATGGCGACGCAAACGAGCCTATGGTGAGCTTTCGCAACGGCAGACGCGGCAGACCCGGCGACCCCAACAGGCCCGACAAAGTAGTTGCCGCCGCCGACTCCAGCAAGCCCGGCGATGCAAACGAGCCGATGGAAGCTGTCAACCTAAAGAATGTCGAGATGAAAAGCATTATCGAGAAACTTGCAAAGTGGACCGGCAAGGTAATCATTCCCACCGATGAAGCAATGAAGCAGAAGGTGACCATATACGCGCCGGACAAATTGCCAAGAAACGAGGCCCTCTCGATGATTTACGCTGCGCTGCGTATGAAGGGCTACGTTGCCGAATTCGCCAACAGCGTGATCTTCCTCAAACCTATGTCGGAAGCGAAGCTCGGCGAGGTCCCCACAATAGCTTCGGACTATCCTCTGGAACTGCTTGAGAACAAGGATCAGATAGTCCAGAAGTTCTTCAAGCTGAAGAATTACATCCCCTCGCAGATGGGCCAGATTCTTCTGCCGTTGATCGGAGAGTACGGCTATGTAAGCGCCGACGAAAACACCGGCCTCCTGCAGGTGATTGATACGGTCAAGAACCTGATGCGGATGGACCTGATTATAAAACAATATGACGTGGTCGAGGCCGCGGAAATCGAGACCCAGATATTTGAAGTACACAACGGCAACCCTGCAGAAATCGTCGCGCTGCTGGAGAAGCTGCTCGGCGGCGCCGGCAGCGTGAGCGCGAGGGGGCCCCGCGGTCCTTTCGGGCCAAGGCCATCCAGCTCAAGAGGCAGCTCGTCAAAAAGCTCGTCCGGGGCGGCAACTACGGTGACCGTCGGCACCAGCCGGACGCCGGCAATACTCATCCCTGAGCTGACGTACAACTGGATTGTCGCAAAGGCGACCCCCGGAGATCTCAAGCAAATCGGCGACTGGATCGAGAAGCTGGACCAGTCGGTCCCCACAGTCCTGGCTGATCAGCCGCTCTCAAGATTCGAGAATAAGAACATGATAGTTCAGAGATTCTTCCATCTGCAAAACTACGCGTCCTCGAAGATGGCTGAGGTTGTCGGTCCCCTGCTCACCGATGCCGGCCACATAAGTGCCGACCAGAGCACGCGCACTCTGATGGTGGAAGATACGGTCAAGAATCTGATACGCATCGAGGGGATTATCGAGCAGTTTGACGTGCCCGAGGCCGAGCAAACCGTCACGAACACGTTCCAGCTTTATCACGGCGACCCCGGAGAGATCGTTCAGTTGCTGAGGACGCTTTTGAGCTTCGACGGCACCGGTGGAAGGACTTCCGGCCGGAGCAGCAGTAGCAGCAGGTATGGCAGCAGTTACGGTCGAAGCAGCAGTTACTACGGCAGAAGCAGTTACGGCAGTTATGGCCGAAGCAGTTCGTATAGACCGAGTAGTTCCAGATCCAGCTCTTCCGGTTCTTCGGCGGTAATCGGCGCCAGCCAAGTGCCGATCGTGCTGGTCCCGGAGCCAAATCGCAAGTGGATTATCGCGAGGGCATCGGCCGAAGACATGAGGCAGATCGAGGAGTGGATAGTGAAGCTCGACAAGAAGGAGCCGATCGAAAAGGAATACGAAACAATCCCATTACAATACGCCGATCCCACCGAGGTGGCCGAGCGTCTTAACGAAGCGATACAGCAGATGCCGGGGACGGAATTGCAGACGAGTGTTCTTATTCAACCCTTGACCCAGGCAAGGCAGATTATGGTCTTCGGCAGGGAGGATCTGCGTGTAATGATCAAGAAACTGGTTGCCGAGGTGGACCTCCCATCGGGCTTGTTTGAAACGCGGGTCTTTCCATTGAAATACGCCGATGCCGACAAGATCAAGGAGCATCTCGAAGGTCTTTACGAGCAGGAGTCCGGTTATTCTTCCGGCTACAGCTTTGGCTATAACAGCTACAGCCGGCGCTCGCGTAACGTTGAGAGCTCCGAGACCGTAAGAATAATATCATTCCCGACGATGCAGCAGATTACGGTGATCGCAGCGTCTGAGAACATGCTCAAGATTGCCGAGCAGATAAAGAAATGGGACGTCCCGCTTAATCTGGATCAGGTCAAACCGAGGATACTTACGCTGAACAATTCCGACCCGGTGCAGATGGTTGACCTGCTGAAGAGCCTTTTCACCGAAGAAAGCGGCGGCGGCAGAAATGACTTTTTCAGCAGGTATTACGGCATACAGGACGAAAAGGAGAAGATTGTAGGACCTCTTTATGGCCAGTTGACCTTCGAAGAAGTGCCGGGCACCAAGAAGATAATCGTCATAAGCAACATCGCCGGGGCGTACGGTGTGGTTGAGGCGCTTGTAGCCGAGCTTGACAGTATGGAAATGGCCGAGATTCCGGAGCTTATCGAACTGCAGTATGCAGACCCCGAAGATCTCAGCGAACGTCTGAATGCGTTGTTTGTCGAAGCAGGCCAACAGGCCACTATTCGACT
This sequence comes from Planctomycetes bacterium B3_Pla, assembly GCA_005223045.1. GTDB lineage: Bacteria > Planctomycetota > Phycisphaerae > Sedimentisphaerales > Anaerobacaceae > SG8-4. The sequence continues at coordinate 15,969 of NJBM01000003.1, forward strand.
CACCGCCGAAGGATTGAGCACACAGTCGGAGATGGACGATGAAGGCGACTCCAGCGGCAGTTCGAGCGACGCTTCGGCACAGCAGGCCGGCTATACGCCGCCCTGGTCCGGCTCCGGCGCCCGCGGCAGGGTCGATGAGGAAATGCCTATAAGCAACGTGATCGGGAGGATCCGCTTCGTCCCCGAACCGCACACCAAATCGCTCATGGTTCTCGCTCCGCCGGAGTTCATGCCGAAGATAAAAGATCTGATCACGCAATTAGACAAACCGGGCAAGCAGGTGATCATAGAGGCGATTATTGTCGAGATCGAGCACACCAAAGTGACTTCTCTCGGTGTCGAGCTGGCAACGAACCCCAGTGCGTTCAGCTCATTAGGCGTAAATGCAATAACTGCGCTGAGCAATCTTACGCACATGGGAACTCACGGCACAGTTTCCGACACAACACGGCCTTTAGCGGGTTTAGTACCCCCCCCACCGGGATCAGGGACCGTGCTCAGCGTCGGAACGGATATCTACGCCTTGATTGACTTCCTCATCAAGACAACCAACGCCAGGATTCTGAATCAACAGACAGTCTGGACAAAGGACAATGAAGAAGCAAAATTCTTCAAGGGCAGCGAAGTTGCATTCCTGAGCAGTGAGTCAATCACAACGCAGACCACTACTCAGGGTATTGAGTTCGACAAGGTAGGTATGCAGCTACGAGCCCGGCCAAGCATTACTCCCGAAGACAAGGTCGATATGATTATCAATGTCTCGCTCTCACAGCTCACCTCGGACCTTGTGAACAGCCAGCCCGTCAGGAGCGACATGGAAACCTTGACTCACATGATCATCAAGGACGGCCAAACGCTTCTGCTCGGTGGAATTCTGTTCCAGAAGGACAGTGTTGTCGAACACAAGCTCCCGCTGCTCGGAGATTTGCCCCTGATCGGGGGTCTGTTCCGACATACCAGCAACAGTCAGTCAAACACCGAGATGCTTGTATTCATCACGCCGCACGTGGTTGACGACCCTACGGACGAGATTCCCGAGTCAACAGAGCCCGTGGAAAAGCTGGAAAAGATCCGCGAGCAACTGGACGAAGCTGTGCCAAGCCCTGAGTAGATAGGATGACCAGGCGGGCCTTCATAGATGTGAAGACCCGCCTGGTATTAACTTCCAGCACCCCGTGTAAGCCGCAATACCTGCACCCATCCGGCACACAAAAGAAACTTTTTGACAGAGTACCACTTCATCAAGCATAATCCCCATATAGTTAAGGACGTCTTATGGATGCTTATTGCTTAAAACCTGATGAGCTACCCGATCTGGCCATTGAGACACTCGGGGCGCCAACGATAGATTCTCCTCTGGTCAAAGGTAAGCGTCACTTTGTTGACGACGACGAGAAGATCCTCGTGTATTCGCATTCCGATAATACCCGGGCATCCGGAGATTCGCACCGGCAGCCTCCGACGTTCGAGAGAGCGGGGCCTCGCCGGAAGATATTCTTCGAGATGAAAAAGCTCAACTGCGGCATAGTTACGTGCGGCGGATTGTGCCCCGGCCTCAACGATGTCATACGGACCATCACCCTGAGCCTTCTCTGGAGTTATGGAGTCAGGAAGGTTTTCGGCTTCCGATACGGCTACGCCGGCCTGTCCTCGAGCGCGCCACAGCCGCCCCTGACGCTGACGCCGGAATTGGTAAACGATATTCATCTCAAAGGCGGCGATATCCTGTCATCTTCCCGCGGCCCGCAGGATGCCGACGATATGATTGATAACCTGCAAAAGCTGGATATAGGCATCCTGTTTGTGATTGGCGGGGACGGCACGCTACGGGGAGCACGCGCGCTGGCTGAGGCCGCAAAGAAAAGACAGGCGGGAATCTCTATAATTGGAGTGCCGAAAACGATTGACAACGACATCTCCGGCACAGAGCAGTCTTTTGGCTTCTCAACCGCGGTTGAGGCGGCGCGACTGGCGCTCTGCGGCGCGCATGAAGAAGCCAGGGGCGCCTGGAACGGCATCGGACTCGTCAAGCTGATGGGCAGGGATTCAGGATTCATCGCGGCATACGCCACGTTAGCCAATAGCGACGTGAATTTTTGCTTTATCCCGGAAGCGCCGCTGGTCCTGGAGGGGGAAAATGGATTCCTGCAGGCCCTCGAAAAACGCTTAGACGAAAAGCATCACGCGCTTATTGTGGTAGCCGAGGGCGCCGGTCAGAACTTGATTGAGAAAAACGACGACAAGAAGAAGGACATCTCCGGCAACATTCTTCATGAGGACATTGGCTTATTTTTGAAAAAGAAAATCACCGAGCATTTCCAAAAGAAGAATAAGCCGCACTCCCTGAAATACATCGATCCCAGCTACATGATTCGCAGCCTGCCCGCCGATTCCAACGATTCGGCGTTTTGTGTCCTGCTGGGCCAAAATGCCGTGCACGCAGGCCTGTCCGGCCGAACGAATATGGTGGTAGGCTACTGGAATCAACACTTCGTACACGTGCCGATAGCACTTACGGTTTTGAAACGCAAAAAAGTCGATCCGGAAGGCCATTTGTGGCAGACAGTCTTAGAGACAACAGGCCAGGGATGATGAAGCGGCACAATACTAAGGGCCTATCCGAATAACGGTTCGCTATCAATTGTCATGCTGTTAGAGGCTTGTTCTGTTGAAAGGCTTTGCAGGATGTCATTGCGAGGCCCAAAGGGCCGTGGCAATCTCCTCCGTGACGAGCAGGAAATGCCATCGTTGTCTTCGAGATTGCTTTCCCTTCGGCTCCGCTCAGGGCTACAGGCTTTTTTCGCTCCTAAGAATATAGACTTCTCTTTGTAGCGTGGGGATCGAGATTGCCGCAGTCGCTGCGCTCCTTCGCAATGACATGCTCAGGCAGGATGTTTTCAACAGAGCATTAGAGGTTCTAAGTATGTCCCCTGCCTGGTCCCTGCCCGGTTGGAATCTTGGCGCCGACGTCTTTTCGCCATGACCTGAGAAGCTCCTGAAGCCGGCCCACTTTATCGGGATTCTCCTTCGCAAGATTGCTCTTCTCGCCTATGTCATCTTCGAGGTTGTAAAGCTCCTTTTCACCTGTATCGAAGAACTCGATAAGTTTCCAGGGGCCTTTGCGGATTGCTCCCGAAGAACGCCCGCCCAGGAAATGAGGCTTTGACAACGGATAGTGCCAGTAGAACGTATCACGATTCAGCCTGGACTCGGGATTGTGCAGCAACAGCGTTATTGATGCTCCGTCGATGTGGTGCAACTTCGGTTTAACACCTGCAAGTTCGCAGAACGTCGGATACAAATCAATATTGCTCGTCGGGGTTTTGCAGACTGTGTCTGCCGGGACGATCCTCGGATAACGTACGATCAGCGGGACCCGTATCCCGCCCTCGTACAGCGTTGATTTGCCCGCTTGCAGCGGAGCATTGCTTGTCACCCGGCCCTCCCCGCCGTTGTCACTGGCGAAAATCAGGACCGTATCGTCGGCAAGCCCGAGTTCATCGAGTTTCTTCATTATCATGCCGACGCCCTCATCGATACTTTTGAGCTGAGCAGCCAGATGCGTATTGTTTCGGCTCGCCTTTGGCCCCTTGCCAGCGCCGGGCTTTTGTGCGAATTGCGAAACCAATTCCGGCTTGCCCTCGAGCCTTGTATGGACCGCGTAATGGCTCAGGAACAGGAAGAATGGCTTGTCCTTGTGCCTCTCGATGAACTCTACGGCTTCCAGGTTGCATCGGTCAACAAGGTATTCTCTGCCGGGCAGGCGCTTTTCGATCTCGCGGTTGAAGTGATAGGGATGAAAATAGCTGCCCCCGCCGATCCCGCGATTTTCCGAAACAATCGTTTCGTCAAAGCCGTGCACAGCCGGAGGAAACTCGTCGGCTCCGTGATTCTTGTAGCCGGTAAGGTGCCACTTGCCGATTATGCCGGTTGTGTAGCCTGCATTCTTCAATGCCTCGGCTATCGTCGTGTACCTTCCCGAAAGATGATTCTTGTCGTTGGGCCGGAGGTAGTCGGTGATGCCAAGCCTGGCCGGATATTGTCCCGTCATCAAAGCGGCACGAAAGGGAGAGCAAACCGGCGCCGCTGCATAAGCGTCGGTAAAACGCATACCCCGGGCCGCAAGTCTGTCGAGATTGGGCGTTTCGTTAAAAGTGTTGCCGTAGCAGCCCAACTCGGCCCAGCCCAGATCATCCGCCAGGACGAAAACAATGTTGGGCTTCCTAACCGACCCAGCTTGCGGCTGCGCCGATGATTCGGACATGACGCAACCGACAGCACCAAGCCCAACGGCTTTTAGAAAGTTGCGTCGCGTGAAATTACGCACATTCATGGTCTATTCGTGCCGGAGCATTGGCTCGGCTCTTTTGAGGAACTGGATAGGAACACCCCAGGGATCGCGCAGCATCGCCAGCTCATCGCCGGCTTCTGTCACCGATACATCGCTGACGATTGTCGCGCCGGCAGCAACCAGCTTGCGGCAGGTCCCCTTGACGTCATCGACCATAAATGCAATGTGCAGCACAAGCGGATTCATCGCCGCGTAATCGGGGACGGCGTCGGGTGGATTGTGGTATATCTCCAGCATCATGTTCTCCGAGGCGTCGGAGATGAAACGAGCGCTGGCCGGAGGAGGTCCCTTCCTGAGAATCTTCATTCCCAGATTCTCGCAATACCACTTTGCCATAGCTTCGGGGTCCTCAACGTTGATTGCAACGTGTTCGAGACGTATTCTGTTGCCGTTGTCCATCGCCTGGTGCTCCTTGCTCTTAGAGTGCGTGCCTTCCTTTTCGGTTGAAGCGGCGTCCATGGTGCTACAGCCGGCAATGGTCAATCCGGCTAAAATCACCACCGCCGCTGAACGCGCACGGCCAACAAACTTGTAGATCATGCTGAATCTCCTTATGACAAAATCCTTCATGTGTTTTTGTGCGACGCAAGGCTCAGTCTGCCTGCACTTAGCCAACCATCGTCATTATTGGCCTGGCCCTCAGTATCGTCAAGGTTCTTTTAGCCGCAACGCTTGTTTTTCACCCCTGCCGGCAAATCCCTCCAGACATTGCCCACGTCCGCCGGCTCCGGGCAGAGGCCAACGGTTGTTTGTGATGGCAAAGGCGGTTTTGGTCCTAAAACCGTGTTGTTTACGGCTCAGAAAGACTACACATCGACAAAATTCCAAACCAGCCCCAAATATTGGCCCAAGTTGGCCTAAAATCCTTGACTTTTGGAAACCAGTGTGGTATCCTATAATTGGTTGCCGGTGTGATGAAAAGCCGTAAGAACGGCATATCGAGGTTTCACCCGATAACACAAAGAGCCAAATGGCTGGAAACACTGATCGTAGTATTTGCAGACAATTAGTGCTTGTGAGGGTAATATTCGGCTAAGGTGCTGAGAACACTGGTTTTGTCTATCTGCCGCGCAGGCAGGAATCGCTCATTATCCCACGAATCATTTTGACTATGGGCGAGCCGCAAGAGATAGCACAAGCAGGGCTGTTTTTTGGAGGAGAAGGAAGTCGAAAAGGTCGATATTTATATACCCGGTGCCGCAGCAATTATTGTCTGTGGGGCGGGCTTGCCCTCATAATGTGGACTGACCTGCTGTCGAGAGATACGATGGAATCCATGAAGTCGGCTTTGCGGAACGACTTTACGGTAAAAATATGAGAACCATTGTCATAACGAATCAGAAGGGTGGTTGCGGCAAGACAACCACTGCGGTGAATCTTGCCGCGGCGCTTGCGCAACAAGGTCATAAAGTGTTGATGGTTGACCTTGATCCGCAGGCACATGCAACTCTCGGCCTTGGCTACGAACCCGACAACCTGGATAGGACCATCTACCATTCCATTGCCGCCAAACAGATTGCAATCTCCCGGGTAATACTGACTACAACGATCAAAGGTCTTGACCTGGCGCCAAGCAACGTTCTGCTTGCCAAGGCAGAACAAGAGCTGATTGCAGTGGCCCGCAAGGAATTCATCCTGGCCGATCAGCTCCAGAGTGTGAGCAATAAGTATGACATCTGCGTGATCGATTGTCCTCCGTCGCTGGGCCTGCTGACCTTCAACGCACTTGTTGCCAGCACCGATGTCCTCGTGCCCGTCCAGGTGCATTACTACGCTTTGGAAGGTCTCAAACAATTGCTTGAGACGGTCAAGACGGCACGAAAGCGGTTCTACCCCTGCTCGGTGAAAATCCTGGGACTGCTTCTGACATTTGTTGAAGACCAATCGGCATTGAGTCAGCAGGTGGAAGAGCAGATGAGACAGTTCTTCGGTGAGCTGGTGTTTGACACGGTTATTCACCGAACGCTAAGTCTCGCCGAAGCGCCGAGTGCCGGCCAGTGTATTTTAGCATACGCCCCCGGCAGCAAAGGCGCAGCCGAATACGAAGCTCTGGCCGAAGAAGTAACCGATCCCGATTACAAGAAGAAGAGAAAACTGCCCAAAGAAGTCTCGGCAATTTTCGATGTGGTGCAGAGCGCAAAACAAGCCCGCGATTTGCAGATCTCTATGACAGAAGACGCCGTAAGGCAGACCCAGCCTGTTGTCGAAGAGCCTCCCGAACGGACTCCGCCTGTTGTCGAAGAGCCTCCCGAACGCACTGAGGCCGCTGCCGAAGAGATCCCCGAACGCGCCGGGATTGCTGCCGAAGAGATCCCCGAACGCGCTGGGATCGTTGTCGAAGAAGCTCCCGAATGGATTGAGCGGCCCGCTGCCCGGCTAAAAAACGGCAGGAGGAAACTCGCTTTTCTTTCGGCGTTCGCAATTTTCATGGTCGTCGTCGTAGTCGTGCTGATGATCTTTCTGAAAATGGCCAACACTCGCCCGCAAGCCTGGGCCGGCAGTGCAACGATGCAAGAGGACGTGCCGACGCCGATCAAGCTGATCGGCAGTGATCCCGACAAAGACCAGTTGATCTACCGCATCGTGACGACTCCGACTCATGGACATTTGACCGGGCCGGGCCCCACTATGACATACACCCCGGAGCCGGATTACAGCGGCCCGGACAGTTTCGTTTTCATCGCCAACGACGGGGCAGCCGACAGTAACGAAGCAACCGTATCGCTTACCGTCACGGCGGTCAACGATGCACCCACGGCCAATCATAAATCCCTTACGACAAAAGTGGACAGGTCGGCATCGATTAGCCTGACAGGAAATGACATAGACAGCGACGTATTGAAGTATGTCATCTGCACAGAACCCGAATACGGCACGCTTTCCTTCGGCTCGAACTTCGAGATAAACGGCAAACTTGTCTATACACCGCGGGCGCGTTTCACGGGTTCGGACAGCTTCACCTTCAAGCTGAATGACGACACCGTGGACGGCACTCCGGCGATGGTGTCGATCAATGTCACCCCAAACCACGCTCCTATGGCGGAACTTCAAACCGTAACGACGGCCGAGGATACGCCGGCGGCGGTCAATTTGCAGGGCAGTGATCCTGACGGAGACACCGTAATCTACAGCATTGTAACCGGTCCGTCCCACGGGGCGCTGAGCGGCAAGGCGCCGAACCTGACCTACAAGCCCAACAGAAATTTCAGCGGGCCGGACAGCTTCACCTTCAAGGTCAACGACGGCACAACCGACAGTGTAGTAACGACCGTCTCGATCTTAATGACACCTGCAAACGATCCGCCGATAGCCACGGCCGCCAACGTCACATTACTCGAAGATACATCGACGCCCATTGTCATGGCCGGCATTGATCCGGACGGAAATCAACAACTGACGTATTCCATTGTAACGGGGCCGTCTTACGGAACCCTCAGCGGTACCGAGCCTAACATGACCTATGCGCCCGATCCGAACTTCAACGGGTCGGACGGCTTTACTTTCAAAGCTAATGACGGCGTCTCAGACAGCATGCCGGCGGTAGTATCGATTATGGTAGCTCCAGTTGACGATCCGCCTACAGTGGCCGCCAGCAACGTGACCCTGCAGGAAGACACCGCGGCAGCAATTATGCTGACAGGAAAAGACCCTGACGGCGATCCGCTGAAGTACACAGTGTTAAGAAGTCCGCTCCACGGGAAATTGAGCGGCGAAGCGCCGGCCCTGACCTATACGCCCGATCCGAACTTTAGCTGGCTGGACAGCTTTACCTTCAGAGTCAATGACGGAACGACCGATAGCGACGCGGCGACTGTGATGATTTCAGTAACGCCTGTCAACGACCCGCCGATAGCCAACGACGACATAATAGTCACGCAGGAGGACGCCGCGGCGACTATCGACGTGCTGGCCAACGACACCGAGGTGGACAACGAATTGCTCAAGATAACCGCCGTCAGTAAGCCCGAGGGCGGCTCGGTCACCATAAACGCTGCGGGCACGTTGACTTATACGCCAACAGCAAACTTCTACGGCGAGGACGCGTTCACATATACCGTTACCGACCGCGAAGGCGAGACCGATACCGCCACGGTGAGAATCTCGCTCACCTCGACCAACGATGCGCCGATAATTACTTCGAGGCCCCCCGCCATAGCTATGGTGGGCATACAATACACCTACGATGTCAATGCGACAGATCCCGATGAAGAAGACATACTGACTTACAGCCTGACCAACCAACCCGCGGGCATGACGATAAATCCGACCACCGGCCTGATACTGTGGAGACCCACGCAAGCTCAGGATGAAGCCTACGATGTGACGGTCAAAGTAGTCGACAGCAACAGCGTGCCGGTCGCGGGTATTCAGCAATTCAAAATCAACGTAAATCCGACGCCGCCCACGACGGCCACTTTGACCGTAGTGGACGGCTACAACAAGAACACCAAAAAGAAGCTATCGGCGGAAGGCAAGCTCGATGCCGTCAAAGCCAGCGACGATAAACGGCTCGAAGCATCGTACGGCTCGAGCATATTCTATGATTTCTCCGATATAACCATACCTCCCGGTGCTTCGGTTGCATCAGTCACACTTTATGTGGAGCACTTCGAAGAAGAAGAATTTGCCGCAGGGAGACTGAAATGGGAAATAGGAGAAGGCTGGCCCGCCAAGCCGATCGTCTGGTACCCGTTGAAAGCTCCTGTGCGCAAAGGAAAACGGAATGAGACAACCGATGCATGGGACATCACAAGCTTTGCGAATACGACCGCGAAGATAAACGCCCTTCAGTTGCAGATCGTCAATCGCAAGGATTCCCGGAAGAAGACCTTTGTGGATTGCGTTCATGCCGTAGTTGAATGGAAATGGCCCGCCCCCCAGGAAACGGTCCAGGCTAAAGAGGGTGAATTGCAGCTTTTTAGGCCGTAAGAAGAATATTTGAAGGAAATTGCAGAAAACCCCATATATTTTTTTGACATTACAGGTTAATCCATTATACTATATTTGGAAGGGTGGTGATGATTATGGATATCGCTCCTCATATCCCGTTTTTCTCACCGTCCGAGCCGGCTTTTGTACAGTGCAAACAACAAAAGAATTCATTCGGCCGAAAGGATGAACGATGAGGAATCATCAGTCAGGTTTGCACAAGGAGGTGTCAGCAATATTCGAAGGTGTATGGAATCCTGAGACGGACAATATTCAACCCGTTATTGTCGCACCCGCGGCGAGCAGCGCAGCGTACATCTTTCCGGGAGCACAGGGCGCCGGCGATTTCGGCAGGGAGTCCAGATTTGCCTCTATCGTAAAAGGCATCGCGAGTGCTCCGGGACTTATCTTCCGTTCCAGGGCCAGGCGGGAGAAGAAAAGACTCGGATCGATATCCAAGCACTTGATGATTAACATGCCGAGCTAAGGGCCGTTTGCCCATATTTTGCCGACATCCTCATTGTCCGGCCCGCCCGGACACAAAAAAAACTTTCCTTTAAGAATCTGATTCCCCTTATTCGGGCCATGCTTTATTCAGTTGCGATGCCGGCCCTTATCACCCCACAGTCCTATAATACCACAGGTAGTTTTCATTGTCGGAATTTACGGCTAATTTCGCAGTGTTTTAACGCGGCTTCAAGCGCGGAACTCTCGCACCGGCGACAATCAATTCGGTGTTCCATTGCCTAAAATTCTGCACTCAGCATGATTGACATCCCGTGCGAGAGGTCATATTATATAACGTTTGCAAAGTTCAAGTTCAGTAGTGTTACTGGGCAGGTCTGAATAGGAAACTTTTTGTCTGCTTTTTTGGAGACCGCGAGATGTATAATATAAAATCAAAAACATGGAATATCTTACTTGTCCCGGCTATTGCAGTCATTGCATTGTCGTCGATAGCCGCCGGTGCCGCCGCACCTCCAAAACCAAAGCCAAAGCCCGAGTTTCCACCTGCAAATGAAGTCCTCAAGGATTACACAAAGGTCGTATCTACCGCCGACGGACAGCGAAGTCTTTTCACCATCTGGACCCGCGAGAAGGACGGTCAGATGATGGCAACATTGCCAAGCGGTTATAATTCGAAGTCGAGAAAGTTCTTTATTGCGATGACCGTGGCCAGCGGCGAAGACTACGCCGGCCTGCAGGCCGGGGACATGTACGTATATTGGAGGCGATACAACAAGCGTCTGGCCCTGATCGAGCCGAACATTCGAATCAAGTCAACGGGGGACCAGGAATCCAAGGATTCCGTCGGGAGGCTGTTTACGGACCGCGTGATTCTGGATGTGCCGATTGTCACTATGTCGGGCGGTTCGCCGGTCATTGATATGGACGCCCTGCTGGTAGGCCAGGCCGGCAAGTTTTTCGGCCCGCGCGTGCGCGTCTCGAACTCGCAATTAGTGAAGATAAAGAAAGCCAAGGCGTTTCCAAAGAATGTCGAGCTGGCTTTTGAAGTCCCCACGCAGAGCGGACGGCTCCAGACTCTCCACTATTCGATCAGCGAGATTTCCGGCACGTCTGGTTACAGACCGCGTAAGGCCGACGAGCGTGTCGGATACTTTACCACCGGTTACAGAGACCTCGGGCAGTTCAAGGATCCCGAGACGATGGTCCGCTATATCAACAGATGGCACCTGGAAAAGGCCGACGGCTCGCTCAAGATCAGTCCTCCCAAGAATCCGATAGTCTTCTACATTGAGCATACGACTCCCGTCCGCTATCGCCGCTGGGTCAGGCAGGGCCTTTTATACTGGAACGATGCCTTCGAGAAAGTCGGCATTTCAAACGCCATAGAAGTTTACTACCAGGATGCGCGATCCAAGGCCCACATGGACAAAGACCCCGAAGACGTCAGATACAACTTTATTCGGTGGCTCAGCAACAATCGAGGAACCGCGATCGGCCCCAGCCGGGTGCATCCGGAAACAGGGCAGATTCTGGACGCGGACATCATTCTCACCGACGGCTGGATCCGTTACTACTGGACGAACTACCACGAGATCATGCCTGAAATAGCGATGGAGGGCATGGCGCCCGAGACCTTAGCCTGGCTGCAAGACAATCCGAACTGGGACCCTCGCATCCGGTTCGCTCCGCCCGACCAGCGCGAGCACATACGGCATGAACTTGCCAAGCACAGTCATCTGCCGCATGGGGGCCACCCCATGACGCAGGTTGATCCGGTGCTGATCGGCGATGACGAGTACGACGGCCTGATAGGCAGAACATCCCAGGTTAACGGCATGTGCACTTTGACGCGCGGCAAGGCCTTTGACGTTGCCGCCTTTAGAATGCACTTAGACCTGATGGACGCCGAAGAAGGTGACGCCAACGACGTGGAAGAAAAGGACGAAGACGAGGAAGAAGACGAGGAGGAAGAAGACAAGGAGGAAGACAAAGACAAAGAGAAGGAAGAAGACAAAAAGAAAGATGAGGAGAAAAAGGAAGAGAAGGAGGAAAAGGAGCCTATGATAGACGGCGTACCGGAGTCTTTCATCGGTCCGTTGCTGGCCGAGCTGACCTGCCATGAGGTCGGGCACACGCTGGGCCTGAGACATAATTTCAAAGCATCGAGCGTCCACTCCATGGCCGATATTAACAGCAAGGAAATGAAAGGAAAGAAAGCCCATGCTTCCTCGGTAATGGATTACCTGCCGATCAACATGAACTTCAAAGACGGCGAGGTCCAGGGCGATTACAGCATGATCAGTGTAGGCACCTATGACACATGGGCCATCGAGTACGGCTATATCCAGGACAAGGGAAAACTCAAGGACATACTCGCCCGTGTGGCCGAGCCTGGATTGCAGTACGCCACCGATGAGGACACGTTCGGGCCAGACCCGTTCGCCCGCCGTTATGACTTCAGCAACGACCCGCTGGACTACGCCAATAACCAGATGCGAATCGCCCGGCACAATCGCGAGCGGATTATCGAAAAGCTCGTCAAGGAAGGCGACAGTTGGGCCAAGACTCGCCGAGCCTACGAAATGACGCTCGCCATGCAATTGCGGTCGGTCAGCATGATGGGCAACTGGCTGGGCGGCGCCTTTATCTACCGGGACAAGAAGGGAGACAAAGAGGGTCGCCTGCCTATAGAAGTGGTCCCGGCGAAGAAACAGCGTGATGCGCTGAACTTTGTGATTGAAAACACGTTCAGAGACGAGGCTTTCGGCCTGACGCAGGACCTCCTGCGCAGGATGACCGTGGACAAGTGGCTGGACGACTTTTACTCCTTTTTGAGTGACGCCACCTGGCCGATCCATGACAGAATCATGGGCATACAGGCATACACCCTGGTGAGCTTGATGTACCCGACGACTCTTCGCAGGATCTACGACAATGAGTTCTTAATCGCGGCCGACGAAGATGCGCTGACCCTGCCCGAAATGCTGGATACGGTCAGTGACGCCGTCTGGAGCGAGCTGAATGAAAAGCCCGGCAAGAAGTACACAGCCCGCAAACCGATGATCTCCAGCCTCCGGCGGAATCTGCAACGCGAGCATCTCGAGCTTCTGATCGATCTGAGCAAGTCGAATTATTTCGGCACGGCAGCCTACAAACCCATTGCCAACCTGGTCATGGAAAAGTTGCGTCAGATCAAAGAAGGCAAGATCGACAGCATTTTAGAGGAACACAAAGGTAATCTTGATCCATACACCAGAGCACATTTGAAAGACGCCGGCATGCAAATCAAAAAAGCCCTGGAGGCCCATTATGTTTACAGGCAGCTTTAGCTAATGATGCCTCAAGGCTCACGCTCCGGCGATGAAAAGACAGTAGAATAGGAGTAAAGATGAAACGACGAGTGAAAGCGGCCATAGTTGTTGCCGTCATGGCCACTACGCTGTTGTCGAGCACAGCTTTCGCTCAACCCCTGAGCGTGCCTGAAGTATCGAGAGACAAGGTTATCTGCTTTGCCCTGTACACGGTCGAAAATTATGTTTTGAAGCTGACCGCTCAACTGTATCCGCTCAAAGCCGGCGAGTCCAGGACGGTAAGGCTTGAAACAAAGCGCAACGGCAGATGGAGGCGGATAGCGCAAACACAGGTAATTGAAAAGGGATGGACGGCGCCTTTTCGGGTTGAGAACTGGGATTCCACAAAAGATGCCGAATACAGGGTCGCTCACGGAGACAACGCTTACTATACAGGCACAATCCGCAAGGACCCGGTGGACAAGGATGTTATCGTAGTCGCCGCGTTCACGGGCAACTCGATCAATCCGAGGCACGGCGGCGATATTTCCAAGAATGACATCGTTGACAACATCAAGAGATTGCAGCCCGACCTGTTGTTCTTCTCCGGCGACCAGGTCTATGACCATTTCAAGCATTACGCCGCCTGGCTCAAGTTCGGCAGGGATTTCGGCGAGATCGTCCGCAACGTTCCGACGGTCACAATACCGGACGACCACGACGTGGGCCAGGCCAATCTGTGGGGCGCCGGGGGAGTAAAATCCAATACGCGCGCCGGCCACGATGGAGGATACGCCGCCGAGGTCGAATACGTCAAAGAGGTCGAGCGAGCGCAGACCAGTCATCTGCCCGACCCTTATGACCCGACTCCGATAGCGCGCGGCATCGGCGTGTACTATACGTCCATCAACGTGGGCGGAATAAGTTTCGCCGTCATCGAAGACCGCAAGTTCAAATCAGGCCCTCATGGGCTTGTTCCCCAGCGAGGCCCTCGGCCCGACCATGTTCTCGATCCCAGTTACGATCCGAAAAGCGTGGACGTGCCCGGCGCGACGCTCCTCGGTGAGCGTCAATTGGAGTTTCTGCGAAACTGGGCGGCCGACTGGCGCAGCGCCGAAATGAAAGCGGTACTGTCCCAGACTATCTTCTGCGGCGGCGCGCATATTCACGGCTCGACCGGCAATCGCCTGCATGCAGACCTCGACTCGAACGGCTGGCCCCAGACGGGGCGAAAGAAAGCCCTCAGCGAGATACGAAAGGCATTCGCCATACACATTGCAGGCGATCAGCACCTCGCGACAATCTTTTACCACGGCATCGACGACTGGAACGATGCGTGCTATTCGGTCTGTGTGCCGTCTATCGCGAATCTTTACCTGCGATGGTGGAGGCCGCTGGAGCCGGGTAAGAATCGCCAGCCCGGTGCGCCGGAACACACCGGAGAATTCCTCGACGGCTTCGCAAATAAAGTTACCTGCATGGCTGTCGCCAACCCGAGTCCGGAGCGCAACGGCGGAAAAAAACTCACAACGCGGGCGGCCGGTTTCGGAGTCGTAAAGTTCAACAAGAAAACCAGAGAAATCACGATAGAGTGCTGGCCCAGAAACGTCGATATCACCGATCCCAAGACCAGGCAATATCCCGGCTGGCCCAGGACTATCAGCCAATTAGACAATTACGGGCGAAAGGCCGCAGCCTATTTGCCGACCATCGAAGTGAGCGGCATGACTAACCCGGTTGTGCAGGTGATCGACGAATCAAACGATGAAATTGTCTATACCCTGCGGATTAACGGGACCTCGTTCAAACCCAAGGTTTTCAAGACAGGAAAGTACACCGTCAAGGTCGGCAGGCAGGGAACCAGGAGGATGAAGACCCTTACAGGCGTTCAGGCTATCGAGCCAGGCAAAACAGAGACGTTGAGTGTGAAATTTTAGGCAGCAATTGTGCGTCAAATACTTGAGCAAAACGAAAGGATGGGACAAAGATGAAACGGTCAAAAAAGCTTCGGATGTTGGTATTTGCAGGATTGATGTGTTTAGTAAGTGTATCTGCACAGGCAGAGCCTTGGGTTGTCATGGAAGGCGGCGACGGCCCCGGCAAGGGCAAACACATTGTGTTCCTCATCGGCGACGAGGAATACCGCTCGGAGGATTCTATGCCGCAGCTCGCCAAGATACTGGCCGTGCATCACGGCTTCAAGTGTACCGTGCTTTTCGCCATCAACAAGAAGACCGGCGAAATCGATCCCAAGACGCTCGACAATATCCCCGGCCTGGAGGCCCTTGAGAAAGCGGACCTGATGGTGATGTTCCTGCGCTTTCGCGAGCTGCCCGACGAGCAGATGAAGTACATTATCGATTACACCAACTCGGGCAAGCCAATCATCGGGCTAAGAACATCTACTCACGCATTCAATTACAAAAAGCTCAAAGACAGCCTCTACGCCAGGTACAGCTTCAACGACAAAGACTTCGACGGCGGCTACGGACGCCAGGTGTTCGGTGAAACCTGGATCAACCACTATGGGCATCACCAGAAAGAGAGCACACGCGGACTTATCGCCAAAGGCAGGGAAAACCACCCCATAGTCAAAGGCGTTGACGACATCTGGGGCGAATCCGACGTTTACGGCATCACAGCATTAGTCGGCGACTGCAAGCCGCTTATCATGGGTCAGGTGCTTTCCGGCATGAACCAGTATGACAAACCTAATCCGGACAAGAAATTGGTTCCGGTGGCATGGACCAAGACCTACACAGGCGAAAGGGGCAAAACTACCCGCGTTTTCACCACCACGATGGGGCATTCGTTTGATCTCAACAGCGAAGGTTTCCGCCGGCTTCTGGTGAACGCTTGTTACTGGGGCCTCGGCATGGAAGACAAAATCCCGGCCAAAAGTAAGGTCGATTTTGTAGGCCGGTATGAACCCAACACAATTGGCATGGGCAAGCACAAAACCGGCCTGAAACCGTCAGACCACAAGCTCCCGTAAGAATATATCAAAATGGCGGAGTTGCCGCGTTGCGGCAGTACGTGTTTAGCCAGGGAAAAGCCATCCCCATCCCGATAAGAGACAATCGGGATGAGGCTGCCACCCAATCGTCATCTCGACTGGAGCCGAAGGCGGAATGGAGAGATCTATTTAGAATCGATTTCCCCACGCAGCCTGCCCCGTTCGACAAGCTCAGGGCAAGCTCTGAGCGCAGTCGGATGGATCCCAACTTGCTTTGTCCCGCAAGGGACGCCTGACGGCGGAACTCCGGTCGGAATGACAGCCGGATCGCATATCCTTTGTCCGGCTAAACACTTACGAAGGCTTTGGGAATGGTCAACGCAGGACGAGCCATCCCCAAGCTGCGCTTGAGGCTGCCACCCGACGTGCCTCATAAACTCACCTAAAATCCATTCTACAGGTTCTTCGTCGGCCCGATGGAGATCAGTTGTGAATAGGTTCTCAGGTACATTCTGCCACCGGCTACGGCCGGCGCCGCGTGGCTCGTTTCTCCAAGGGGATTGATTGCCAGCAATTCGTAAGTTTCGGCAACCCTGACGACTACTACGTCTCCGTCCATCGTGATGCAGTAAAGCTTGCCGTCAACACATACCGGTGAGCTGAAGAATTTCCCGGCGGGCTTTTCTTCCCAAAGCTGCCGGCCTGTGACGCTGTTCCAGCAGGAAACGTACCCGCGATCAAGAAACGTAAACAGCAAACCTGCCTTTGCTATGGATGTAGGGACATACGGCCTGTATCCGCTTTCGATTTTGAACACTTCTTTGGGCTGAATCGAACCGTCGCTCGAGCCGGGTCGAATGGCAATCAGGCGTTTGCCGCTGCCGCCGTCGCCGCAGGAGCCGATCAATAACTCATCGGCGATTACAGGTGAGCTGACGACGCGAGCAGGAAAAGCCGAAGCCACTTCCCATATTACTTTGCCCGAGCCGGGATCCACACTTGTCATGCCGTGAGAATGGCTGTTGAAGATCAACTGTGGTGTTCCGGTTGTCGGTGTATAGACGCAAGGCGTTGAGTACGAAGTCTTGGGGCCGGTTTGGCGATCCAATGTCCAGCGCGTTTCACCCGTTTTACGGCTCACTGCGAACCAAACGCTCCTGGCGTCCGGACTGCTTTTGTTCTCATGCTCGTGTGTAAAGACAACCATATCGTTATAAACAATCGGAGAGCTGCCTGCTCCGTGCTGACAACGCACACCTTCGAACGTTCGTTTCCAGATTTCGTTGCCCTGATGGTTCAACGCCGCGAGAATTGTCTCTTCGGGGCTCGTGAAGAGCACATAGACGTGGTCGGCGTCAACCGTCGGTGTTGCCGATGCGAAGCTGTTGAGTTTGCTCGGACGGTATTTGCTGAGCGAATATTCCTTTTGCCACAAAACTTTGCCGTCTGAGACATTCAGAGCAAAAATTACGCTTTTTCCGGCTTGTTGGTCGCCGCTGGTTATGAATAATTTATCGCCCCAGAGTACAGGCGAGGAGTGCCCCCCTCCCGGCAGCTTGACTCTCCAGTTGTAATCGTCCTCAGTCCATTTGACGGGAATGGTCTTTGCATTGCTGATGCCCTGCCCGTTAGGCCCGCGGAATCGCGTCCATTCCTGCCCCCAAGACACCGAGGCTGGCAGAATGACCAGCGCCAGTACAAGACTCGTACCGAAAAATACCGGTAGCATGTTTTTTGTCATCTGTTATCTCCCATACTGCTGGCGTCAGCGCGAACGCTGCCTGCGATTGGCTTTCTTCTTCGGTTTCTTCTTACCAGCCCGTGCATCCTGCTCGGCCATAAACTTTCTCAATGCCGCTGGCGACGTACGGTTCTCAAAGGCCTCAAGCGCCGCATCGCCGGTGCGTTTCATCCACTCAAGCAGCGCGCCTCGCAAAACATCTATTTCTTCCCTGTAGTCCGGGTCATCGATCAGATTGTGCAGAGCATCGGGATCATTCTTAAAATCATAGAACTCCTCAAGAACGCGATACTGAAAGAGTTTGACACGAGCGGCGACAGTCGCATCATTTTCGGCGGCCTTCATAGCGTTGAATGTCAAGCCGGACTGCGATTCGTTCTTGAATACGCGCTCGCCGTCGGACCACGGATTGAAAATGTAGCCGAACCGGTGATTCTGCACGCACCGCATTGGATAGCGATTGCGTCCCGAAGTCTGATGAAACTGGGTGAAGACTTTGTCGCGCCCGGTCTGCTTTTTTCCCATCAGAACCGGCAGAAATGAAGTCCCGTCCATGCCCTTCGGCTGGGGTACTCCGGCCGCATCGAGAACAGTCGGCATCAAATCTATGCCGGAGATGAAGTGCCGCTTGTCCGCAGAGCCTGGCTCTATCCTGTCCGCCCAGACGGCAATCCACGGCGTTCGCGTACTGTGCAGATAGCAATTGGTCTTGGCGAACGGAAGCGGCATCCCGTGATCCGAGAGGAACATTATCAGCGTGTTCTCGGCCTGTCCGGATTCGCGAAGCGCGCGGACAACCGCCCCTACGGTATCGTCGCACCGCCGGACAGAGCTGTAATACTGCGTTATTTCCTTACGCACCTCAGGCAGCTCGGCCAGAAAACCGGGTACCTCGATTTCCGCGCCCTCATATACCCGTGACGGCGGTGGAAATTCTTTTCCCGCCTTGGCAAATTTCTTCCGTTCCTGTTCACTGCCGTGGAACGGCCGATGCGGATCGTGGGAGTTGGCCATCAGGAAGAACGGGCGGTCTTTCTCCGCAGCCCGCCTGAAGAAATCCCCGGCGTATTTATGGTAGATTTCAGGATCACGACCATGGCCCAATTCCTTCATATCGTGGACCATATCCCATTTGAATTTCTCTCGCGGCGCCAGGTGTGAAGCTTTGCCGAGAATGCCGTTCAGGTAGCCCGCCCGATTCAGTTGCTCCGGCAGCGTCGGCACATTTGTGTCGATAGGCTCGAAGCCCTCTGCACCGTTGCGGTGCGGGTAGCGCCCGGTCATAAGAACAGACCGGCATGGTTGGCAGACAGCTATTGTGACGTGAGCGTGCTCAAAACGCACTCCCTCAGAGGCCAGGTCGTCAATGTTCGGGGTAATGTTCGGTGTCCGCCCGCCGAAACAGCCCGGCGAATCCCAATTCATATCGTCCACCGTTATTAGAAGGATGTTCGGCCGTTTCTTATGCATCTGGCCTCCAAACGCGGGCAATTGCCCGGATGCCATCATCAGAGAACCAAGTCCTGCCGCCTTAAGAAACCTGCGTCGCGTGGGAAGATTTTTGCTCATATATTGTTTTCCTGTTTTTTTCGCAAAAGTATTGTGATTCATTTCAGGTGTCTATCTGCCTGCTGCTATCAGTCCTTCTTTGGCTGCTTCACTTATGTAAGCTTCATCCGAGCCGCTGCGACTGTCGTAAAGATGCTGATATATCTTCACGGCCAAGCCCTTTTTGCCGGCGGCAAGAAGTTTCTCCGCCAGCAACAGACAGGCTTTGGTGGCTTTGATTCGCTCGTATGTCCCCTGAGAGTCCGCCGCCTTGAGCAGCAGATCCACTGAACCGGTGTCGCCTATATTCGCCAGCGCCCAGGCAGCAGCCATGCGAATCCCGCCGTCCTCGTCATCAACAGCTTTCTGCAAAGCATCGACCGAGGCCGCGTCGGCGAGCACGCCAAGATTCTGAATGATGGTCAGTCTGGGTTTGCCGCTGGTTTTGGGTAGGGCGTTTCTAAACTGCTCGGCGGTGCCGTCACCAATGGCCGTCAGCGCCTGGGCCGCCGGTTCGTATAGATGTTCATCAAGCAGCATTTTGCCGAGAGCCGGGACGACCTCTTTGCCGCCGGCTACCTGCAATTGTTGGATGAGGTACTTCTGGACGGCTTTGGGCCTGACGGTACCGAGCTGCGAAGCCAGCGTCTCGGCGAATGCACTTCGCCTTCTGTCTTTATCCAGCTTGCAGACGTGGACAGCCAGGCAGTGAAGCGCGTATCGCGGCTTGACGTCGTCTCCTTTGCCGGGCTCGACGAGCATGTCGATGAGGGCTATGAGCCTTCTACGACCGCCTTCGAGTATTTTGGAAGTCACATCGTCAACTGTTTCCTTGTCGATATTGCTCAGCAGGCCCCGCTCATCCGGGTCGGGGAGCCTGTTGATGAGTTCTGCAAGATTGGTTGATTTTCCTGCCATGATCTATGTCCTTTCTGCGGATAAAGTCCGCTCAGAGGTTCTCACAGGTGCCAGGGCGCCCGCATAGGCGGATTGACCAGCCGGTTGGCCTCTTCGTCACCGATGATCTCTTCCTTGACGGGATCGTAGCGTAGTTTTCGCCCGGTCCTGATGGCGATATTCGCGAGATGCATCAGGGTCGCACTGCGGTTCGCCACGTCAGCGTTGCCGCCGGCACGTTTGCGCGTCTTGACCGCCTCGGCAAAGTTGACAAGCGGCTCAGGATCGGGCATCTCTTTAATCTTCTTTTGGTCCTGTTCGCTCAAATCACTCAGGCGGACTTCGCGGGATTCTTTGCGGCTATACGGCTCGCCCCACTCCTGGCTGTCAAAAACGAACGTCATTCCGTCGGCGTATTTCAACTCCACCCATCCCCACATTCCGCAAGCCTCCGGGTGCGCAGGCGGAGCATAAGCTTCAATCTCCACCGGACTAGTATGGTCCTTGGCATAGATCCACTGTACGGGGTCATAATGATGCTGGCCCATATCGGTCAGGCCGCCGCCCTCGTAATCCCAGTAGCCCCGGTGCGTTCCGCCGTGGCGATGGTGATGGTAGGGCCTCAAAGGCGATGGCCCGCAGTACATGTCCCAGTCAAGGCTCTTGGGTATCGGCTGGGGCTGGGCATTGACCATCCCGCTCCACTGCTTGACCTTCAGGCCGCCGCTCTTGATATGGACGCCCTTGCAGTTCTTCAGCAGGCCGCTTGCCATAATCTTGTGAATCTCGATGCTCCCTCGGTCACGGCTCTTGCCGAAGCGCCCGAAGGTGCCGACCTGAAAGATTCGCTTATAGCGTTTTTCAGCCTCGGCGACGGCGCGACCCTCGGCGATGAAGCGCGTCATCGGTTTCTCGCACAGGACGTCTTTGCCGGCCTCCATCGCGGCGATAGAGATTAGCGCGTGCCAGTGAGGCGGCGTCGCAATCGCGACTACATCGATGTCCTTTCGCTCCAGAACGCGGCGAAAGTCCCTGTAGATGGTCTTGTTGTCGGCCCTGCCGACAAATTTCACGTCGCATATAGCGATCTTTTTGGCCTCCAGCCCCATTGCGTTGAATGTGCTGTTGCCGCGGCCGCCGCACCCGATTAGCGCGCCGCAGAAGGTTTCGCTCGGCGGCGTTTGGTTCGGCCCGCCGAGAACGCGCCTCGGCACAATCGTAAAGGCCGTAGCAGCTCCAATCGAGCCTTTCAGTAATTGACGCCTAGTTACGTTTTTAGCTCTTTGCATGATACGTTCTCCTGTGAATCTAAGACAATGAATTCAGCAAAAATTCCACCCTCGGTGCCGTTTGCGGCCAGCGCACCCACCCGGATAGTCGCGCCGACTGCACAGACAACGACCGACAGAAAACTTGACTTCGCAGCCATGTTTCGATTTTGCGATTCCAACAAACCGCGGGTTATCCGTTCAGCACCCAGCCTTTGCGGTACGTCTTGCGGATATACTGATCGGCCTCGGGGCAGCCCGGAGCGCTCAAGCTCTTGCCGTCCCACTCGAGTTTCTTGCCCACACGGTAGGCGACCAGCGCCAGCATGTTGGCCTCGACCAAGGCGCCTGAGTAATCGAAGTTGCACGTCGTTGGGCTGCCCGTCTTGCAAGCCACAATCCACTCCTTGTGGTGACCGAGCGACGGCGGGATCAGATCCTTGGGCTTGGGTGACTTGTAGTGCGTCATGTCACCTTCACGCTGTTTGGGCATCAATATCCGAAGATTGTAGTCGGCCAGCAGCCAGCCCTTGTCTCCCTTAAAGAGCGCGCCTTTGAAAAGCCAGTCTCGGTCGAACGCCTTCGACGGCATGCCGGGTTTTTTGCCGCCATCGTACCAGTATGCCTTGACGGCAGGACGCCAATCGTTGGCCGGGTGCTCCCATTCGGCGGTAAGCCAAATCGGCAGGGTATCGGTATTCACCGGAGTTCCCTCGGCCTTGCAAGTCGTTGGGAGCCCCAGGTCCAGCCCCCAATAGGCCATATCCATCATGTGACTGCCCATGTCTCCGATTTGTCCGCTGCCGAAGTCCCAGAAACGATTCCACTTCAGGCAGCCGCCGATGTAGCCGGAATTGTAGCAATGGAACGGTGCCGGGCCGATCCACAGATCCCAGTTGATGTGATCCGGAATGGGCGTCTCGTCCGGCAGATAACTTCCACCCTCCGGCGTCCGGCTGCACCAAACGCGGACCTCGCTCGGCGTTCCGATAGCCCCGCCGCGAATCAGCTCCACCATGCGTCTGTAATTATCGGTGGCGTGAATCTGAGTGCCCATCTGGGTGCGAATCTTGCCCTTGTTCTTCAGATATGTCTGGCGGACCATCCGGGCCTCCTCGACGGAGTTGGCCAGTGGCTTTTCGCAGTAAACGTGCTTGCCGCGGTTCATCGCCCAGATGTTGACAAAGGCGTGTGTATGGTCGGTCGTCGAACAGACGACGGCGTCGATGTCCTTCTGTTCGAGGCACTTGCGCCAGTCAACGTAAGTCTTGGCCCTGGGAAACTCCTTGGCCGCCGCGGCGAGATTCTTCGCGTTGACATCACACAGGGCGACGATGTTCTCGCTGCTGACACCCTTCAAATTGCCCCCACCACGTCCGCGGACACCGATCACGGCGACGTTGAGCTTTTCATTCGGCGACTGCCCGGCCTTGAGAATGCCTGATTTGAGGACCACAAGCCCTGCTCCGACCGCAGCACTGTTCTTGAGGAACGTACGACGTTTGATTCGAGAACTCATAACTAATCTCCTTCATATATTCCTGGCGAACTGACAAAAAAAACCGATTCACTCACAGCAGCAGGCTAAGCGAAAACGGGCCCAACTTCAAGGAATTTTTGGGGCAAGCCTTGTACTTGATGGTTCCACAGAGGATAAATCAGAAATCCTTCTTGACGCCAGAGGCTCAATTTGATATAAGGGTAATTGTTGCATTTATGTGAAATCCGCCCCTGGTAAAGGCAGATGAGTGGGTGGTTGCAATGGCTTTCCGCTGTTGAGCTGACGCCAATATCAGGTTTTTGATGGTAAGGAGGTGATCACATTTTCGTTTTTCGATTTTTCCCTCGGGGACGCCTTACGGTGCAATCGGCAGTCGCCAATCAGCAAACGTTTTCATGTTAACCTTTTGAAGGAGGATTATTATGTCTAAGAAACTGATTTCTCTGGCTTCTATGGTGAATGTGGCAAACTTGGAGGTGTGCAAAACCTGTTCTGTTCGTTCAGCAGGGAAAGTAAGTTTGTTCAGGGATTTTGTGTTGGTTGTGTTTCTTTTGGCTGCCAGTTCCCTGCTCACAGCGATGCCGGCTGCTTATGGCGAAGATCCATATGCCCTGGAAGTCAATGGAGCATCGTTAACAATTGATGATGATGAAGATGTTCTTCGATTGAGTAGCTACACTTACGAGTTCTGGATGAAAGACCTGGAAGGTCCGACAGGTAGCTGGAGAAACATTTTCTGTAAAGGTCCGGGAGATACTAATGCGGGGAGGGGACCACTCTTAGCGCTCCGCCCGGATGACCCGGGACTGCATTTCTCTCACAGCACCGGGTCCGGTCAGGAGACAGCAAACGTCCAGGAAGGAATTGCAGTAAACGTATGGACACATATAGCACTTGTGCTTACTGCTTTGGATGGAGATCAGATAATATATATAGATGGGGTGGAAGTGGTAACGGAAAGTGTCTCAAGCCTTACCGACGCAACGCAGAGCGCTGTTCTTAGAATGGGCCTGGGAGCTAATGTTGTTTTGGACGATTTTCGCGTCTGGAACTATGCCCGCACCCAGGAAGAAATCCAGGCTGACATGAACCAGGAAGTCACCGGGGTCGAAGAAGGATTAGTCGGTTACTGGAGATTCAATGAGGGAGAAGGAACGACAACCTATGACATATCGCCTTACGAAAACCACGGAAATATTACTGCTCCAGTCTGGACAACGGAAGCTGCCCCTATTGAGCCTGGTAAGCCTCCGGTTGTTGCTTCCCGCCCCGATCCTGCCAATGGCGAACTCTATTCGGCTACGTGGGCGACCCTTAGCTGGCGCCCGGGCGATTTTGCCGTCTCGCATGATGTCTATATGGGCGACAATTTCGACGATGTAAACAACGGCGCCGCCCACACATTCCAGGGCAACGTCGCCTCGCCAATGCAGATTGTCGGCTTCGCGGGTTTTCCATTCTCCGACGGTCTGATTCCTGGAACGACCTACTACTGGAGAATCGACGGGATCAATGACGCTGATCCGAACAGTCCCTGGAAGGGTGATGTCTGGAGCTTTTGGATTCCATCCCCCAGTGCTTATGCTCCAAGCCCGTCCGACGGCGCTGAGTTCGTGGATAATGAGGCAACTCTCACCTGGGAACCCGGTCACGACGCCAAGTTGCACAACATTGTCTTCGGCGACAGCTTCGACGACGTGAGCAACGCTCCAACAGGCTCATCGGTGACAACTACGAGCTTCAATCCCGGCACGCTCGACAAGGGCAAGACCTACTATTGGCGTGTCGATGAGTTCAACCCGCCGACGACGGTCAAAGGCGATGTCTGGAGTTTCACGACGGTGCCTGATATACCTATCACGGACCCCAATCTTGTCGGCTGGTGGATGTTCGAGGAAGCTTCAGGTTCGGTTGTCGTCGACTCGTCCGGCTACGACAATCATGGCACGTTTCAGAGTGACCCGCAGTGGGCAATCGGCTTTGATGGTGGCGGCCTGAATTTCGACGGCATCGATGACTTCGTGCAAGTGCCACACGACGAGATTCTGACGGTGGACAATGAAGTCACAGTGATGGCCTGGATACATACATCAAGGCACGGCGGCCCCGGCACTCAAGACTATCAGGGGATCATTGCAAAGGGTAATCCTCCGCGATCGTACAGCTTGTACACCCAGTCGGCCGGAACGCTCCATTTCAGTACGACGAGCGCCGGCGCTTATGTTGGCTCCAGCAGCGACTCACAAGTTCCGCTCAACGAATGGGCACACGTTGCCGCGATGGTGTCAGGTGGTCAACACCTCTATTATATCAATGGAGAACCTGCTGGTACAGGCGGCAGCGGAATTCAACTGCCGGGAACGGCGGACACGTCTACTGTTGTTATCGGCAGGACCAACGAGGGCGCGACCCGCAGCTTCCTCGGAATAATAGACGATGCCCGCATCTATAACAGGGCGCTGACTCAGGACGAGATCAAGGAGATAATGCGAGGCGACACGACGCTTGCCTGGGGTCCCAGTCCGGCACATGGGTCGACACCGGACATAAACGTCGCGACGCCGCTTACCTGGTCGGCGGGAGAGAAAGCGGCTCAGCACGATGTCTATTTCGGCACCGACAAGAATGCAGTCGATGCCGCCGATTCCTCCGACACCTCCGGCATATATCAAGGCCGTCAGAATGCCAACAGCTACAGCCCGGCCGAAGGCCTTGAGTGGGGAACCGGACCCTATTACTGGCGCGTCGACGAATCCAACACCGACGGCACGATCAGCAAGGGCAGAATCTGGAGCTTCACGGTCGCGGACTTCCTTCTGGTTGACGACTTCGAGAGTTACAACGACATCGATCCGCCCGATGCCAACAGCCACAGGATATTTGACATTTGGATAGACGGTTTCGGAACCACGACAAACGGATCGCTGGTCGGCAACGACTTGCCACCCTACGCCGAGCGGACCGTTGTCCACAGCGGCGCCCAGTCAATGATATATCGCTACGACAACAACCTCAAGACCTCTGAGGCAACTTTGACATTGGTTGACCGGCGAGACTGGACTGAGGAGGGCGTGACGAAGCTGTCACTGTGGTTCATTGGCGATTCGGGCAATGCCGCCGAGCGGATGTTCGTTGCTCTAAACGGAGCAGCAGTAGTGTATCATGACGATCCGGCCGCAACGCAGATAGGCACATGGACCGAGTGGATCATTGACTTGACGGAATTTGCGGGCGTGGAACTTACCAACGTCAATACCATTGCGATTGGCTTTGGAACAAAGGATAGCCCGGCTGTCGGCGGCACAGGGACGATGTACTTCGACGACATCCGGTTAATTAGGTAGTCTTCTGGGACAATTAGGGCGGCGGCTAACGCTGCCGCTGAGACGGTAAATTCGCATCATTCGGGGTTTATACTGATTCACTCGGTATAGGCCCCGTTTCTTCTTGCAGGCACTGCCAATAATGTCAGGGGTAAGTCTGCCTGGTGGCTCCGGAAACCGCGACGCCAACCATGTGGGAGGCCGCTCCGGTCAGTTTTACCAGTTCGATACCATCGCCCGTGCCTAAATTACGGGAATACTGCTTGTCCGCCGGGTTGTTCCAGTGCTCGTAAACCCCCAGACTTGCCAGACGAGTAACGCTGCCTTCATGGTCTGGATCATAGAACGCGCCTGAAGGCGGGTCATCGGCCATTGCCGCCTCGATGAGATAATCGCTTGTGCCGGACCAGTGGGGTGCATCGTCCCATTCTGTCCACAAAAAATCAAAGCCGACCGAATCAATAGCAACCGGGTCCTGAGAGGCAAATAAACTCGAACTCCAGTCTCCGTTGAAAGGAGCGCTGTTCCATTTTCTCGGTGCTCTTTCTTTTGCGTGCTTGCCGGCGTATAGCCCATCAATCAGATAGAGCAGAGTTTTGCCGCCCGTGTGTTTATGCCCCATCAGGTCCACCAGCGGCCTGTAATGCCCCATGCCGGGTTTGTTGCGCGGAAGGTCTTTGTGCATATCGTAGTGGTCCGGCGTGCGGGACGGCTTTCTGACCAGCGAGCCGTAGTGGTTCTTAGCGCAGAGTGTTATGCCCGCCAGGTCATTATGGCTCTTGAGGTTAGCCAAGTTAATCAGGTAATCGGCCCGGACGTAGGATTCGGGCACGTAATCTGTTGTCTTTCCCGCCGCATCGGGCGTGCTCCAGTGGAAAGGGACCGAAGACAACTTCGCGGCAGTCCGCCCAAACTTGCCTAAGTATTCCATATACCGGACATCGGGGAACTCTTCGTGACACATTTCGTAAAACTCATTCGGGAAATAGCACAGAGTATCGCCGACCGTGATGTCCGCCTCGCTTACGCCGGCCTCGTTCACGAGCTGCCGCAGCAGAGCGATTATCATCTGCGGAGATGTGTTCATATAATCGACGCTCCTCAGGTCGTAATCCGCAGCATCCGCTACGTCACGGCCCCTCCATATCCTGATGCAGCCTACGAAATTGACCTTGACAACGATTTTCTCGCCCGGTTTGTATCCGACGCCGCCCTTGCCGCGGACTTTGTTGAAATGCTCGAAGAGCCTATTCCAGGCGGCAGCATCGGCCGCCTCGCCGGTGAGCGTCCTGACCGCCCTGCCCATCATCCGGTCCACCGCCGCCTGGTCCGTGTGGCTGCTTTCCCACCAATGCCCACTGCCCGGCCCGTCCCAATCGGTCGCGTCGGGATCGTGGATCCAGACGACCCGCCCGGGATGAATGCCTTTGGCGGTTCCTACCGGAGCATTCGCGGCCGGCTCTTCGGCGAAGACTACATCCTCTACCGTAAAGCTCTGGGCTAGCCACACCGACCCAATGCTGGCCGCGAGGAGTACCACGCATAATACGTAGCGCGACTGCGCCAGGCAGCGCTTGGCTTTGCGAAATGCCGCGATTGATCCGATCGCCCCCACGAGCCAGATCATAAAGCCGGATGCCAACGGAAAAGCCGCCCGCTGACACGGATACGTTGCCCGTGAAGGCTTTGGTATCACACGGAGCATAAACCATATCAGCGCCAACAAGCCCCCAATTGGAAATATCCACGTGAGCCAGAGGTGTTTCCTGTCTTGCTTTTTTTCTGACGATGGCATTTTGCGATCTCCCCAAAAATCATCTTATTTGTGACTTCATTCTTCCGGACTTACCGGATTGTAACATATCTTCAGCATCTGAACAATCCCCGGCGGAAGAGACCTGCAATAGAATAATGACGCAGAAATGACGTCGCAGATCATTTAGCGGACCGCCCGGTCCTGCGCAGGTAGGCGTTATGCTTTCGATGCCCCTCGGCAGCGAGCTTTTTGAACTGCGGCTTCGTGACCCCGAACCGGTCCATCGGGAAGTTCTTAAAGCCAAGTTTCAAAGCCGGCGAATTCGCCTTGACGCGAAAATCAAGCTTGTCCGAATCGACGAACATCGGATCGGCCTCCACGGAATGTTCGTCCAGGCCGGCAGCCTGCCATTGTTGCAAGTTCATCTCCTGAACGTTCTCGAACCTCGGATCCAACGAACCTGGAATGAATCTCACCCCAGCATCATCGCTCGTCCAGTACAGATTGTAGTCCCACGTCGCGACGTCGCGCGGCTTGGCTCTGATCCCGCGATATGCGGGATGCCCCTCTGAGAGAGCAACGATATTGTTCCGGAAAATGTCGCCTTTATTATCGAAGCATACGTGAACGTTGATCGAATCGAGAAAAATGTTGTTCTCGATCACGCGAAAGAAGCCTTCGCGGAGCTTCAGTCCGCAGCCGAGCGTCAGGTTGTTGTAGATGTGGTAATTCGTCGAGCCGTCGTCCAGATCGATACCCCAGGAATGGCTCCCGCTGTGCCAGAAACGGTTGTTGCGAATGATCGTCGTGCTACGGTTGTCCAGCAAAGCGCGTTTCCTGGCAAGTTTCTGCCCCGTGCTGTCCTGTGGGTCGTGGTAGGGCTTTTCGCTATGATGGCGCGTTTTCCAGTAGCGGTCTCGTCCCCAGGAGTTGAAAGGCCCGTGGTCGCCGGTTTCGATGACGGTATCGAATACGTCGTTAAACTCAATCACGTGCCCGCCCCAGCAGCCGTCGTTCACAGTGATTCCGGAGCGAGGCACACTGAAGATCGTGCAGTGACTCACCGTAACGCCCTCGGCCATGGAGACAAAAACGCCGGCCGTTTGTTTGCCGACGCGCCCGATGTTGTAGATAAGACAATCGCGGACACGGCAATCTTTCGGATAGTCCGAGCCTTCCGGCCCCGGAACAGTATCATAATCATCCTCAGGCCAATTGTTGTCGTAACCTATGGCGCCGCTTCGAACCGCCTCGTAGCTGCCCACCGCACATACTGCGCTTTCACCCAGCTTGTGGAAACGTGAGCCGCTGATTTCGCAGTGGCGGTTGTAGCCGTCAAGGAATACGCCGTTGCCGCCCAGTTGGTTGAAGAAACAGTCACGCACCGAGCAGTCCTCAGCGCCGCTGATGCGCACGGCAGCCAACCGGCAGATCGCCCAGTCGCCTCGCAGCAGAGGCTCGTATTTATTGAGAAATGTTCGGCCGACGTGAACGAACTCGATGCCTTCGAGGCTGATATGTTTCACCGGCTGCCCGGCGGAATCCTGAAACAAAAAGAGTTCCTTCAAGCCGCCAATCTCGAATACGGCGGTTTGCAGGTCTATATCAGGTGTGGGATAGAAATAAAGAACAGCTTCGTTACGATCCAGGTACCACTCGCCGGGAGCATCCAGCTCTTCGAAGATGTTTTCGACCATGACCTGATCCTTACGAAAATCAGATGTACGGTTCTGCTGCCAGCCGCCTTCCAGTTGAAGAGTGCCCTTGTCGCGGTCAAATCCGGTAACTCTGTAGTGCAGACTCCCCCAGCGGTGAATATGTATCGCGTGCATGAAACCTGTGTGCGGTTTCTGCCATCGGCTTGCCCGCTCACACATTTCATCAAAGGAAGTAACTCCGTCGAACACATAAGCATCCGGATCGCGGTTTGGAAACCGCGCCGTATGCCGGCGCTGCCCGTTGACAAAGAACTGATCGAATGCCGCCGACTCGACAATCGTTCTGCTGATCCTGGCTTTCTTGATCCCGTCCTTATGCTCTCGCCACTGAAGGGACAATCGCTTGCCGCCGCTGACCCGGACTTTCTCTTTTTCATAAGCCTTATAGACCACGGCTCCGTTTACGCTTCCCGAATCTTCTGCGCCGAAGACAACAGGCTCGGCCAAATAGTAGGTTCCCGCCCGCAAATTCACAATCGCCGGCTCTTTGCCGGCCACGTCGCGGATGGCTTCCTGCGCTCTCTGGATTGTGGCAAACGGACGAGCTTTTGTCCCGGCGTTGTCATCGTTGCCATCGGGGGCGACAAAGAACTCTGCCGCGGGCGCTACGATAGCGGTCATCATCAAAAAAAGAAGGGCTAATCCCAATCTTACACTCATGGGCTGTGATACCTCCTGTGGTAGCTGTGTTCTTGTACTCTCAGGTCTTTGCCGGCAGTTTCTTGTCCCATGGATTTGGCTTACGGGGCTTGTATTGCGGTCTGGCATCTTTTGTCGGCATAGCGTCCACCACAGCCTGGAATTTCCTGATGGCAGCCAAATGTTCCGGTTTGGTGCTGGCGATTAGATCGTTCTCTTCAAACGGATCCAGACTCAAGTCGTAAAGCTGTGAGATTTCACGCTGCTTGCTTACCCAAACTTTGTATCGCTTATCGCGAATCACACGCTCGGTGTAATCCACTTTGCCTCGAACGCCCTTCTCATCCAGCTTCGCCGCTCCGTGTCCCAACGCCATGATCCATTCACGAGGGGAGTCCTTGGCTTTGCCGAGCAGAAGCGGAGCGACAGAGACGCCGTCGATCTTCAAGTCCTTCGGAACCTTCGCGCCGCCCAGTTCGGCGAATGTCGGCAGCAAGTCCGTAAAATCGGTAAGAGCGTCGGTCACAACGCCCTGCGGCACAAGCCCCGGACAGTTGACAATATATGGTTCGCAGACACCATTCTCGGTCTTTTTCGCTTTGCCGCCGCGGACCTTTCGGCCGTTACGCGTCCCGGTCCATCCACCGCCCGAACCGTTGTCCGTCGTGAAGATTATGATAGTGCGGTCGCGAATCTTCAACTCGTCGAGCGCCTTGACAATCCTGCCGACAAGCTCGTCGGTGTAGCGTACCATCGCCTTGTGCATATCGAGCTTGGCCTCCACGTTGGGTTCGGACGGGGTCGTCGTGGTAGGACCGTGCGTCAGCGCCATCGGGAAGTACAGCATCATCGGGTCGCTCTTGTGCTCAGCCATGAAACGGATTAGATAATCCGTATAGATGTCCGGCCCGAATTCGCCTTCGTGGGTTTTGCTCCCTTCCGGTGTATTGACATAAGCATCCCAGTACCGCTTGCCGCTCGGCGGATTGCCGGTCTCATAGCCGGTCCACATGCACCAATCGTCAAATCCGTGCTTTCTCATCGCCTCCGGTTCAACCCTGAAGTCATTGATCTGCCATTTGCCGACCGCGGCAGTCGCATAGCCGGCTTTCCTCATGATCCGGGCAAAGGTCATGTTCTGCCGTATCTTCCAGTCGAAATAACCGACGCCCCACCGGGGAACGTCCCAATGGTTGACCCACCCCGTGCGCCAGGGATACTGCCCCGTCAGCAGTGCCGCCCGGCTCGGTGTGCATTGCGGCATAGAATAAGCATTCTCGAATTGCATACCCGTCTTCGCTAAGGCATCGATGTTCGGCGTCTTGATGTCCTCGGCCCCGTAGCAGCTTATCCATTCTTTGCCGAGATCATCGACCATGATGAACAGGATGTTCGGGCGGTCCTTCTTCTCCGCCGACCTGCATGTCCGCTGCAAGGCTAAAGCAGCGGTTGAAAGCCCCAGGGCCTTTAAGAAGCTGCGCCGTGTTGATTTACAATCACTGATTCTTCTATCGCTGTTTATCCGTTCGGTATCGAGCATTTTTCTCCTGCCATTTCGCGTTTGTCTTGAATCGGTCTGTAAGTTGTGTTTCATTTTTCACCAATATATCAAGAGCGCACTGAAAACACAAGCACTCCACCGGGCTGGTAGAAAAGACTGGAAGTGCTTTATTGCCCTGATTATGATGTGGGCCGAAACCAAAAGTTCAGTAGGCATCCAAGGAAGCTAACAAACGCAATGTCCGTGAAGTTGAGCAAACACGACGAGCAGTTTTTGGCCGGTCAGCACGGTGAAGCGGCGCAGATGGCAATGCGAATTATCGTCAGGATGGCCCAGGTCCATGAAGCCGCCGAATTGATGGATGTGACTCAGGCCCACATTGACGGCTGCGGATTGCTCAGCGAGACCGGCCTGGAATTTGCCGAAACGTTGGCAGCCAAAGGCGCGAGAGTCTCGGTTCCCACTACCTTGAACATGGGGCCGCTCGATCTGCAAAATTGGAGAGAGTTCGGCATCGACGAAGATTTTGCCGGCAAAGCCATCAGGCAGGCAAAAGCTTATACAGATATGGGGTGCATCCCCACGTGGACATGTGCGCCGTATCAGAGTTACTTAACGCCGCGGTTCGGCCAGCAAATCGCCTGGGGTGAATCCAACGCGATATGCTACGCGAATTCGGTCCTCGGCGCACGGACCAACAGGTACGGCGACTACATGGACATCTGCGCAGCGATAACCGGCAGGGTCCCCAAATGCGGGCTTCATTTAACAGAAAATCGCAAGGGGCAGATACTCCTTCGTTTAGTGGATGTCAGCCCCGCCATTATGCAGAGCAACGAATTCTATGTCGTGCTGGGCCACTTGTTAGGCTCTCTGGCTGAGAGCAAGATTGTAGTGATTGACGGACTTGCCGACGACGCATCCGGCGACCAGCTAAAAGCGTTTTGTGCCGCGGCGGCATCTTCCGGGCAAGTAGCTCTTTTCCACGCCATCGGACTAACGCCCGAGGCAAGCACCTTCGAGCAGGCATTTCAAGGCGGCCTGCCCGAACGGACTATTGATATTACTCTATCCGACCTGGCGAGAGCACGGTCTGAGTTGTCCACGGCAGAGGAAGGCGATAAACTCGACCTGATTGTGCTGGGTTGTCCTCATTTTTCTTTCGACGAATTTCGTGAGCTGAACGAACTCGTACTGGCGCAGACCGAAGAAAGCAAGGCACTTAGCCCCGGTGTAAGGTTCGTCGTCATCTCATCGCAGACATCTTACGCATTGCTGCAAAGAGGGGATTTCCTCGATGCGCTGACTGACTTTGGTATTGAGATTACCCTCGACACCTGCGTTTTCCATACGCCAATGGTCTCGCAGGACACAAAGGTAATTATGACCAACTCTGGCAAGTGCGCATACTATGCGCCCGGCGAACTGAGCGTGCAGGTCGCATTTGGGAGCATGAAGGACTGCGTCGAGTCCGCCGTGCAGGGACAAGTTTGCCGAGAGGAGTCAAGGTGGGAAAAATCCTGACCGGAAAACCTGTCGTGCCTGGGTCAGCCGAGGGCGCTGCACTCGTTTCCAGCGAGCCGCTGAGCTTTTGGGGAGGAATATCCCCGCTGACGGGCGAGGTCATCGACCGGCGTCACGGGCTCTCGGGAGCCATCGTAACGGGCAAAGTATTTGTCTTGCCCACCGGCAAAGGCTCCAGTACATCCAGCGCCGTCCTGTTGGAAAGCATCAGAACCGGCGCAGCGCCGGCGGCCATAATAAACCTCAGAGTCGATCCGATTCTGGCGCTGGGAAGCATCGTAGCAGACGAACTGTACGGCCAGACCATACCTATCGTGGTTCTGCCGGAAAAGGATTTCTTCTCCATAAAGCAAGATGACTACCTTGTCATCAAACCTGACGGCAAGATATTGGTTAATGCAAAATGAGGCAAACAACATGAAGACAAAATCAACAGTTATTGCGATATTTGCTCTGCTGTTCGCATCGGCTGCAAGCCAAGCGGCCGGAGAGTCACCGTCCGAAACCGATCCGAGCTATCTTACTCTTGATAGAATCATCGATTCCGAGGAATTTGACTCCAAATCGTTCGGGCCAATTCGCTGGCTCGAAGACGGCTCCGGTTACACGACTTTGGAAGACTCGCAGGCTTATGAAGACGTCAACGATCCAAACGATGAAAAACCCAGAGACATTGTCCGCTGCGATCCCGAAAGCGGCGAGCGCGTAATAATGGTTCCAGCCGCACGATTGACCCTTGAGGGGGAATCGAAGCCGCTGAAGATCGACGATTACTCATGGTCGTCCGAAGGGAAAAAGCTGCTGATCTTCACCAATACCAGGCGCGTTTGGCGCAGAAACACCCGGGGGGATTACTGGGTGCTTAACCTGACCAATTGGAAACTGCAGAAGCTCGGCGGAGATGCGGAACCTTCCACCTTGATGTTCGCAAAATTCTCACCAAGCGGAAAGCGAGTTGCGTACGTGCGGGAGAAGAACCTGTACGTCCAGAACCTTAAAGACCTTCGCATCACGCAGTTGACCGACGACGGCTCACAGAACATTATCAACGGCACGTCCGACTGGGTCTATGAGGAAGAGTTCTCTCTGCGGGATGGTTTTCGCTGGAGTCCGAACGGCAAATCAATCGCCTACTGGCAGTTCGATACCGAAGGCGTGCGCGACTTTCACCTGATAAACTACACGGACGATCTTTATCCGAAGATCACCACTTTTGAATATCCCAAGGTTGGAGAGAAAAACTCCGCCTGCCGGGTCGGCGTGGTGAGCTCTCGCGGCGGCGACACTCAATGGTTCAAAGTCTCGGATGATCCGCGCAACCACTACATTCCAAGAATGGAATGGGCCGAGAACTCGAAGCAAATCGTCTTGCAGCATCTCAATCGCCTGCAAAACACTAATGAAGTCACGTTGGGCAACGTGCGCAAGGGAAGCCTGCGGAAGATTCTGACCGAGCACGACCAGGCGTGGCTCGACGTCGGCGACCACCTGAAATGGCTCGACGACGGCAAATACTTTACATGGCTGAGCGAACGTGACGGCTGGCGACATTTGTACTTGATTTCCCGCTCCGGCAGAAAAGTCAAACTTCTTACCCACGGTGAATTCGACGTGATCGACATTCTGACCGTCGATGAAGAACGCGGCTGGGCCTACTACATCGCCTCGCCGGACAATCCTACCCAACGCTATCTTTACCGCAGTCCGCTTGACGGCGGCGGTAAGGTCGAGAGAGTCACACCGGCGAGCCAGGCAGGAACACACAAATACCAGATGTCACAGGATTCAAAGTGGGCGATTCACACTTATTCTTCGATCAACAAACCACCCGTAATCGATCTGGTGCGTATCCCTGAGCACACGACGGTGCGCACACTGGAGGACAACTCAGAGCTTCGCGAAAAAGTCGCGGCGCTGAAGAAACTTCCGACGGAATTTTTTCGCATCGATATTGGCGACGGCGTTTTGCTCGACGGCTGGTGCATAAAGCCGCCTGATTTCGATCCACAAAAGCGATACCCATTGTTCTTCTATGTCTATGGAGAGCCCGCGGGCCAAACGGCTCTGGACAGATGGGGAGGGGAAAAATATTTGTGGCATCTTATGCTCGCCCAGCAGGGATACCTGGTGGTGAGTGTGGACAACCGCGGCACGCCGGCGCCTCGCGGCCGCGAGTGGCGCAAATGTGTCTATCGCCAAATCGGAATCCTTGCATCCGCCGACCAGGCGGCGGCAACGCGGGCTATCATCAAGAAGTGGCCCTACGTGGATCCGAACAGAGTAGGCATCTGGGGTTGGAGCGGCGGCGGCTCCATGAGCCTCAACGCGATCTTCAGATACCCAGAACTGTATCATACAGCTATGGCAATCGCGTTCATCAGCAATCAGCGGTTCTACGACACGATTTATCAGGAGCGGTACATGGGGCTGCCGGACGACAATGAAGAAGGATTCGAGAAAGGCTCGCCGATAACGTTCGCCCATCAACTCGAGGGCAATCTTCTGATTATTCACGGCACCGCCGACGACAACTGTCACTATCAGAATTTCGAGGCTCTTGTCAACGAGCTGATAAAGCACGGTAAGCGTTTTTCCATGATGTCGTACCCGAACCGAACTCATTCGATCAAAGAGGGTGAGGGTACGAGACGCCACCTCTATGAACTACTGACAGGATACCTGAAAGAGAATTTGCCCGCCGGACCAAAGCCCGCCACAAATCCCTGATACAACCGGTGAGGCTATCGAACGATTTTCTGCCCCAATCCCTTTCGGACCGAGTTTTCGTAGATGAGTTTGGATGCGCAGACGTCAAACAGCGCCATACCAACGGATTTGAAAAACGTTGTCTCCTGCTTCACCTGATCCTGCGATTTGCCCTCTGTCAGAAATCGGCCCAACGTCATGATCTGATCCTGAGCGAGCCAACCATTTCGCAGCGGCACAATTATGTCCCCCGACTCTTCGAGAGCATGTTCAGTGTCAATATAGACGGTTTTGAGCAGGCCGAACAATGCCTTGGGGAATTCTCTGACCTCCGGCTTATAGGAGCCGATGCCGACAAAGTGCTTGCCGGCCAATAATTCCTCTTTATCCGGCAAAACAGGCTCCAACGAGGTTGTTGCCGTAATGACGATGTGCGTTTCTTCAAGCAAATCCTCGACGCGAGCGGCTTGATGAACCCTAACGTCAGGAAGGGCTTTAGATAGTTTATCTTTCAATGCTGAAGACTTTTCGGGATACAGGTCATAGATGAAAATGTCCGTGATATTCCTGGCCGAGCAGGCAGCGCGGGCCTGATAGAAGCCCTGAACGCCCGCGCCGATAATCCCCACGGCGTGGGCATCCTCCCGAGCCAGATGGCGAATGCTCACGGCTCCCACCGCCGCGGTTCTGACGGCTGTTAGTGCAGGCCCGTCGAGCAGCGCTACGGGAACTCCCGTTTGTGCATCATTTAGGACCATGATTCCATTCAGGACCGGCACGTTCTTCGCCGGATTCTCCGGGAACAGTGTGACTACTTTGGTCCCGAAGTAATCCTTTGTGAAACACGGCATCAGCAGCAGAACGTTATCTTCGTGGTCCACGTGGAGCCTTTGCGGCATGTGGAATTCTTTTTTTTCGTACAGCCGCAACGACGCCTCGATGGCATCCAACATATCCTCGCTGGTCGCCGCCTCTAAGATGTCTTTTTCGGTCAGGTAAATCATATTGCATACAAAGCAAGCCTACTTCCACTTGCACTTGCGGATTTCCAGGCGGTGGCTGCCGTGGCAATCGGTGCAGACAATCTTTTCGAGATTCGCAAACAGAGGCCTGTGCTGGACCAAGTCGATCTTGTCCTTCGGGTGACACCCCATGCAGAACGGGTTGATTTTGGGTTTCGGATACATGATTTCCGGCGCGGTGCCGTTGCCGCCCGAGGCCCATGATTCGTCGGCGATGTGCTCGTCGGATTCCCCGTGACAGCCCGCGCAGCCGATGTTGGCGTGGGCGTGGATAACGGCGATATCCTCCTGCATGTAGTTTATGTGACAGACGAAGCAGCGACTGTTGTCGGCCTGCGGCCCGTCCGCCCCCCCGGCATCCGGCTCGTCGTCCAGCAACAGCAAAGGTTCGTCATCGAGCAGAAGCGGTGTTTCTTCCTTAGCAACTTCGGCAACAGGCTCGCCGGCAGCCTGTGGCTGCTGGACGCTTTTCGTCTGCTCACAGCCGGTTCCAACAATGCAAACTGCCACAAGCACAATCATTGGCAGATAATTGTTCATAGACTTTTCCCTGTAAGTACATCCCGACACGGGGCTGCACACGTATTCTTGTATGTAACAGAAAACACCTGATACGCCGCACTTTGTCGATTAGACGTGCTGCCAGTCCTTGAGCCACTGATAGTTCGTCGGCAGTTTCGCCCAGGCCTGTTTGTTGGCGCTATCCAGTTCCGCTGTTTCTTTGACGTCGAGTTCGCGGCGCTCCATGACGGCCCTCGCAACATTATCGACGTATTCGACACTGTTCAATCCGGGGATTGGAATGACAGTGTTGCTGTTCAAAATGTAGCGGATAGCCAGGCGTGCACGGTCAAAGTTCGTTTTGCGATCCTTCGTAAACAGCGAGCCGGCGGCGAAAGGTTTGATGCCGAAGGCCCCTACATCCTGCTTTTTGAGAGCATCGAAAACGCTGTCAGTCGGGGCCTTCCTGGTCATGCTGGTAAAGGGGAAACAAACGCAATCGATTTGCGGGAAGAATTCGATCATGAACTTGATCCAGCGGCGGTCATGCGTGGAGAATCCGATGAATCGTGCCTTGCCCTGCTTTTTCGCTTTCTCCAGCGCCTCGACCATCTCGCAGGCGGTATTGAATGAATGCCTGCCGCCCGGCTCGAAGCAGGTGACGCGCCACAGATCGGTATAATCCTCACCCGAGTCCGTTAGGACTTCGTCGAGGCTTTCCATCAGCTTCTTGGCGGTGCGGTACTTTTCGTTGCGGGTCTCCCGGCCGCAGTGGGACAGCGCCAGATACATTTTGTCGCGGCGTCCTTTCAGGGCCTTGGCATCCCGCACGACCTCGCCCTTGGTGCAGGCGTCGATATAATTGATGCCGACGTCGATGGCGCGGCTGACGATTTCAGTACGCTCCTCGACGTTGCTCCGGGAATGCCCACCGAGGCAGACGGCCGAAACCATCAAATTAGTCTTGCCCTGCCGGCGGTATTCCATATTCTGATTGTAGTTGAGGATCTTCGACGTGTTGACCGGCGCGGCTGTTGTTGTTTTTGCGCCGAGTCCCACAGCTACCCCCGCTGCAATCATCGCGCTGTCGCGCACGAACTGACGCCGTGTTACTCGTTTATTTTCCATAGTCTTTCTCCTTGTCGAAATCATTCGGGCCATCGTCGGCCACAGCTTCTTCATTTTTTTGGTTTCGGTAACGGACGGTCGCTCTGCAACTTGAAAAGTGCCATAACCTCTTCGTCCGACAGGACACGGTCGTAGATACGAACATCGTCGATGAGGCCCTTGAATCCATCGCCTATAGTAACATCCAGATCGCTGCCGGTGTCGATAGGCCAAAGGTCCAACAGGCCAATGTCGTGTATCTCGGCAATGACGCCGTCTTTATAGAGCACAGCATCATCGTGAAGGTTCGGCAATTCGGCATCCTTGATCACCGCGGCCACGTGGTGCCACTGGTCGTCGTGGATCGGGTCATTCATGTAGTAGTATCCGCCATTGGGTAAAATGCCCAGGCGGCCTCTATGGAAGCGGAAAGTAAACATCTTGCCGAAATCATCTGCGCCCCAGGATATGACTTCTCCCCTGGATGTTGTCGTCTTGATCCATGCCGTGACGGTACGAGGTTTCGTGCCGGTAACGCCCTTATACCCGGTTATCTCGATGTAACCGTCCTTGCCGTCAAACTTGAGCGTTTTGCCGATCCGTCCGGCAACCGAATCCTTGTCGAAGGACAGCCCTTCCTTGAGTGCGCCCTTACGCTTGTGCCCGGAGGAATCGACGGCGGTTTTGCCCGAAGTTTCATCGAGCTTCCACCAGCCGGCAAGGCGGGAGTCGGTATCGAGCGTCTTTGGCGCGTCCTTACCGGCCGCGACGACCTTTGGCTGGGTCAGCGTAACGACGCCGACAAACAGCGTTGTCAGTAAAACCAACAGTGATGAACGAAGCAGTTTCTTAGCCATAATAACTCTCCAAAATACTCTTCCTCAGCACCATACACCTGCCCAAAACAATATAGGGCCCATAGCCCAATAGAATAACCGATTTCCCCCGCCAAAGCAACGTTTGCGCCATTTTTTTCTTCCAGGTCGCCACCGTTGCACCACTCCGATAGATTTGGTATGCTTCTGTGGTTGCGATGCCTGGCTGCGGAGCCGGGTGCGTCGAATCGCGGATTTCTTATGAAAATGGACTGAAAAAGGAGACATGAGATGAAACGAATTACACGCGGGCTGTTGACATTTGGTGTTTTAGCGGTATTTCTCTCAACGTTGGCCGGTTGCCAGGGGATGTTTGGGCCAATCAAGCCGAAAGCAAAGACGATGCTCTGGAACGGCAAAGACTTTGCCGGCTGGGAGCTTTTCATACCCGACAAGAGCGTCGATGTTCACGACATCTGGTCCATCCGGGACGGGATCGTGCATTGCAAGGGAGTACCCAACGGATACATGCGAACCAATGCCGAATATGCGAATTACCGCCTGCACCTCGAATGGCGCTGGCCCGAAAAGCCCACCAACAGCGGGGTTCTGCTGCACGCCTGCGGACCGGATAAGGTCTGGCCCCTGACCATCGAATGCCAGTTGAAGGCAGGAAACGCCGGCGATTTTGTTCTCATAGGCGGTCCGGGGATCACCGTTGACGGCAAGGACATGCAGGACACCGAGAAGCAGTTCGTAGTGGCGACAAAGAAAGCACCCAGCAGTGAGAAGCCCGCGGGCCAGTGGAATGCGTATGATATTCACTGCGACGGAGATGTAATTCGTTGCTACGTCAACGACGTGCTCCAGAACGAAGGTACAGCCGCGACGATAACTTCAGGCTGGATCTGCCTGCAAAGCGAAGGCAGCCCGATCGAGTTTCGCAACATATACATCGAACCGGCAAACCCGAAGCACTGAATCCGAAACAATATCAAGATTCAAATTGCAAAAAACATAGCGTACAGCGTAGAGCGGCGGGTGGCAGCCTCAAGCGGAGCTTGGGGATGGCTTGTCCTGTATTGACCATCCCTTCGACTACGCTCAGGACAGGCCCCAAAGCCTTCGGCTTTGAGGCTGCCACCCAATCGTGCGAAAACAGCTTGTAGATTCATATTTGACGAACTACTACTGTGCCGCTCGCTTCAAGACGAACGGCTTGAACAATCCATAGCTGATCGTGTGGTACTGCTTGCCGGGCGGCGGGCCGGTTTCCGGCCCGCGATGGAACATGTTGGGCCAGGCGGCGCCGAGGCCCTGTCCGGCATGATGGGGGCCCAGCATGTTCTTCAACGTGCCCGTGACTACGACGCTTACTTTGTTCAGGCCCGGCTTGATTTGCTCGGTCACGTCAATTTCCCAGGGTTGATACGCGATGAAGCCGGTCGATTGACCGTTGACCAGGACTTCGGCCACGCTTCCATACCACTCCGTTAGCTCGACCATATATCGGCCCGCTGGTTTGGCAACCGTGAAAGTTTGTGAATACGAAACATCGGCGGCATAAAACGGACAACCCTGCTTGTCCCATTCGCCAAGACTCAAACCGGACGCCGGCCCAATTTCAAAACCCTGATCCGTCGCCTTGAGCGCAAAGTCGCCGAGCAAATAGGCAGGTTCAAGCTCATGGTAGATGGTCATTGGCGAGGCCTTTAGTGTCACGGTATTCTCACCAGACCTGGCCGCACTGGTAATGTCAAGTTTGCCGAACGATTTATCAAGCCACCAAATGTCTCTAATTGCTGAGACGGCTTTGCCGTTGCAGGTGATCGAATACAAATCGGGCCGTTCGATGGCAATATATAGCCGTTTTGGAACCTTTTTATTTATTGTGAAGCGATAGGTGGCTTCGAGACCGCTGTCCGCCGGAAACTTCCTGCTGATTAGCTCGTCACGAAACTGCACGGCACTGTCCCAGGGGTTGCGCCCCATGCCGTTTTTGGCAAAGATAAACTGCGAGGCCTGATAGAAATAGACATCTTTTTTCGTTTCCCCGCCCGCCGTAACGTCAACATAATCCAATGTCAGCACGTTGTCCTCCAGCCGGCGCACCTCAATCGGCCCTTTCCATTCGATAGCAACAGCAGTTCCCGGCTCGGTTGATGCCGGTTCGCGAGGCTCTCTCGCTAAAAAGAGCATCAGGCTCCCACACGGCGGCAGCTCGAATCTCGCCTTTATACCCTCGCCACTTTTTGCGAAGAGGTACGCCGAGACATTACCCGTATCGAGATGCCACTGCTCGACGCCTTGTGCGGGGGCCTCGACAACTCCCGAAGACGGAGCGTCGATGCTCGTGTTGACCAGGAACAAAAACTGCCCGTCCTCAAGGTCTCGCCGGTGATGAAACAGGATACCTTTGTCGCTCTCGTCACGTCGGATCGCAAACCCATCTTTAGACCGGTCCAACAACGTCTCGGCCAGTTCCGTTGATTCAGCGCGTTTCCAGCCGGGCTGCTTTGCTATCCGCTTCCCACCGTCGGACAATTCCCCGTCCACGCGCGAAGGGGGCGGGCCGCAACAGATTACGGTTCCACCCACCTGCAAATAGCGTTCAAGCATCCCGACGGTGGTTGAGTTGAGGTTCTCAGTCAGAGACGGTAGAACCACGGTTTCATATTTGCGCTGCCCGACTTTGAATAGAGATCCCTCGACAGAGCCGTGCCGGGCAATAATATCCTCACAGCCTATATCGTACTCGACCTGCGCCCGCTCCAACGACAGGGCCATTTTCTGGAATTCCTCTCC
The DNA here is from genome assembly GCA_005223045.1 of Planctomycetes bacterium B3_Pla. Lineage (GTDB taxonomy): Bacteria > Planctomycetota > Phycisphaerae > Sedimentisphaerales > Anaerobacaceae > SG8-4. Next base: position 58,335 of record NJBM01000003.1, read on the forward strand.
AATAACATTGAGTTGCGCTCTGTGCTTCGAGTCACCCTGATACATCCAAACTGTTGTCGTCGGCTCGATGAGCAGCACACGGTTGATCTGCTGTCCCTGTGAGAGGACGGCAGACAGCCGGGTGAAGTAATCGGCCATAACGTGATAAGCCTTCCACCACGGGGTGTGATACGAAAACGACTGCGGGTGGTCCCGCTTGCGTGCGCCTCTGATTGTGATGTAAGACAGATGCTCATTGAGCGTATTAACTCCCAGGACGTACAGCCAGTCGCCGATTCGTTTCATATCCTCGAATCGCAAATCCCAACCACCGGCGCCGTATGCTTCGCACAGCGTCCGTTTTCGACCAAGCTGGTTCGCAACGCTGGAAAGCTCTTTGACCGCGCGGACGTTGCCGAACTGAGCATGTGTATCCTCTTTGTACTGATTCATCAGCGTATCAATAGCAGGCCTTTGATGCCAGGCGTACATCGCCATGTTGTCGGGAACTGACAGGCAGTTGGGCCACTCGTGCTCCCAGTAATGGCCGGTGAATTCGAGCCCGTTTCGCTCGCAATAGTCATAGTACGGCTTGCCCCAGCGGTCAATGAATGCTTCGAGAAGGACCTGAATGTAGTTGTGCCGGATGCGTTTGTAATCGCCTATGGGGCGTACAAGGCTCGGTAAGTGATCTATGAGGTTGTATCCCCACTTTTTCTCGAACAGCTCCGGCAGGTCAGGCGTCCAGGGGTGTCCCCCCGCCGGTTGAATATGAGGCTCATCGGTAAAGACTCCCGGAATGCGTTTGCCGAATTCGCCGCCGAGTTGGCGGCGATACGGCTCCATCGTGACCTCCAGAAATTTCTCCGTCACGCCGGGATAGAGAATATCCACGTATGACTTACCGCCGAACCAGGGTGAACTGTCCGCCCGCTTCATAGAAACAATCAGATACCGTCTCTGCGGAAACTCCTTGCCGGCCCTGACCCGGTCCGTTATGTTCTCGTAGCTGTTATCGGCGAGACTAAAGACGGCAATCGTGCTGTCATCGACCTTGCCTGCGGTTTTCTCTTCACTAAACGCCAGACCTCGCCCGCGAGACTCAGGCATCGCATCCGGCACAAGCCCCCCCGCGAATCCGGAAGGATACGAGTTCTCATCATAAATCCAGACATTCATGTCGAGCTTCTCGGCTTCTTTCAACGCCACTTTCCACAGTCTAAACCAGTCGTCCGACAAATACGGCGTCATTAGCCCCGGGCGAGGATGGACGAAAACCTGCCGCACCTTCTGACCGGCCAAATCTCTCATCGTATCTGCAATCTGCTGCTCGGTGAGCAGGTCGTTCCAGACCCAAAGCGGCCCGCTGCTGTACTCTCGCGGCGGATCGGCGAACAAAGCCCTGACCTGGCTCGAATCAGTAGCTTCGGCGACGCTCAATGAAATCAAAATGCAGGCACATGCGTACAAGATGTTTGAAGTAATGGTTCTCATGATATCCCTTTCACTAATAGCGTTTAGAGTCCGTGATTGCCACTCTGCAACCGGAAATTATAATTGGTAAATTGCAGCAGGGCAAGAACACATTCTCACCGTTGGATTTTTTACATGGCCGTCAGACACACGATAACATATACTGATCGGGCAGCGTCATAGAAGAAAGGAGCATCTGTTATGGCTAAATCAGGCTTGGCAATTGTCTTTTTGTGTATTTGCCTCTTGTGCTGTCCGCAATCCCTGCTCGCCCGGAACGAGAACGCCATTTCCGCTATACCGAGAGTGGACGTGCATTCTCATGTCGGCAGCGTCGAGCGAATGGAACATTATGTGAAGGTCGGCGAAGCTCTCAAAGACCAATACGGCGTAAACCTTGCAGTATGGATAGACCTCAATTTTATGAGACAATCAGACGGCACGGAACAAGAGTACCTGAAAGTCGCGCGCGACCGATACAAAGGAAGGTTCCTGCCCTGCATAAATGACTTCAAGATATCCGATGGACTGCGATACTCCCCTGAAGAACTCGCTAAGTGGCAGGAAAAAGGAATCGTAGGCTATAAGATATGGGTCGGAGTCTCGCCGCTGATCGATGAGCCGGCTAACGACGCCACTTTCTCGAAAATGGAAGATATTGGGATGGTCGGAGCATCGGTTCACATTTCGCAGCCGTATCCGACGAAATGGTGCGACGATCCGGTGAAGTTCTGGGAGGCACATAACGCATGGGAGAGAGTTCTTGACAGGCATCCGAAATTGAAGGTCGTCAACGCCCACATGCTCGACCACTTCAATTCGGACGAGCAACTGGATTATTTGATATACGTGTTCGAGACATATCCGAATGTGCACGTGGACCTGGCAGCACGATTCCAGCAGTTTCACCGAATGGACACAGACAAGCTCAGAAACTTCATGATAAAATACGCCGACAGGATTCTCTTCGGCACCGATATCGGCGGCCAGCCGGCGGAAGGCAAATACGGACAAGTCGCGGAAAGCTACTATCGTACCTTCCAGCTCCTGGAGACCGACAAGATTATCAAAGGCGGATTTTTCGGCAGGACGGAAACCAGAGGATTAGCTCTTCCCACCGACGTTCTGGAGAAGATATACTATCGAAATGCCGCCAGGTTATATCCTCGCGTGAAAGACGTGCTGAGAGATTTGGGGCATGGCGGAAGCGATTGAACATATTGTGTTGGGCAACCGATGATTCGCTCAAAAGGAGAAATTCCCATGAAAGTGACAAATCTTTGGAGTGCGGGGCAAAAACCGACGGTTTCTTTTGAATTGTTCCCTCCAAGGTCGCTAAAAGGCGCTGAGAAACTGGAAAAAACAATCGATGAGTTGGCCGCTTTAAGGCCTGACTTTGTCTCGGTCACCTTCGGGGCCGGCGGCTCCACACGGGAAGGCTCGCGTCAGCTCGTCGAAAAACTCAAGAACGAAAAGATGCTGGAAGTGGTGGCCTATTTTGCCGGCTACGGATTGAGCCCGGAGGACATCGTTGCTGTCCTGGACGACTATCAGGCGTTGGACGCCGAGAATGTGCTGGTCGTGCACGGAGACATTCCCCGCGTGCAGGAGGATTTCGAGCCTGATCCACAGAGCTTTCCTCATGCATCCGACCTTATTGCGTTTGTTCGGCCGAAATACGATTTCTGCCTGGGAGCGGCCGGTTATCCCGAGGGGCATATCGACTGCGAGAGCAAGGACAAGGACCTTGAGTATCTCAAGCTCAAGGTGGAGAACGGAGCCGACTACATAATCGCCAACTATTTCTATGACAACAAATACTTCTTCGATTTTGTGCAGCGATGCAGGGCAATCGGCATTGATGTCCCCATAGTGGCGGGCGTGATGCCCATATACAGTGTGAAAATGACGGAAATGCTGACCGGCTTGTGTGGGGCGACAATCACCGACGAGGTGCGTGAAGGTATGGCCTCGCTGCCGGAAGACGATAATGAAGCACTTGTCAGTTTCGGCATCGATTTTGCCGTGAGCCAGTGCAGGGAATTGATTGAAACGGGAGTACAGGGATTGCATTTCTTCACAATGGACCAGAGCAAATCCATGGTAGGAATTGTCAATCGACTGAGAGACGATGAATTGTTGTGAGTTCTTTGAAGGGACAACTATGACTGCTAAGAGAATATTCTTCGTAACGGCCCTCATATCAATGCCGGCTATGATCGGCAGCGTCACTGCGGGGAGCCGAAAGTACATTGAGCCATCCAAGGATCTTCGCCTCGCCTCCTACGCCACGTCGCGACAGGTCGAGCAGCTTGCCACCGACGAGGCCATGCGCGAGCGAGCCTTAAAGACTGTCGAGCGCATGGGTATCACGAAAATATACCTCGAAGTCTATCGCGGCGGCCACGTGGTCTCGCCCGAACACCTCATCTTTGCACGAGACTGGCTCCGGGAAAAGGGCGTCGAGGTAGTCGGCGGCATCGCCACTGTGCCCGGCGGGGATTTCGGCGTGCGGCAAAAAGGCCCGCTCGGCTGGTTCAACTGGCAAAACGAAAAGACCCAGCGCGATCTCGAAAAAGTGATCCGAACGGCCGCCGGCATATTCGATACGTTCATCGTCGATGACTTCTTCTGCACAGGCGACGTAAGCGCCGAATCGAGAGTCGCCAAAGGCGGCCGTTCCTGGGGCGAATACCGCCGCGATTTACTCAGCAAGCTGGCCTCTTCCATTTTCGTCGGCCCCGCGAAAGAGGTCAATCCCGACATCACCATGATAGTCAAGTACCCCCAGTGGTACGACCGATTTCACCTTTTCGGCTACGACACTGAAACGCTTCCCCGGATTTTCGACCAGGTCTGGGTCGGCACTGAGACCCGCGACCGCAACACCCAGCGGTTCGGCTTCGTCCAGCCCTACGAGGGATTCGTCAACTACCGCTGGCTCGCGAGCATCGCCGGCGACAAGATCGGCGGCGCCTGGTTCGACCACGGCGATTGTGCAGAGCACGATTTCCTCGATCAGGCCTACACGAGCATCCTGGCCGGGGCCTCGGAGCTGGTTTTCTTCAACTTCAACAACGTCATGTCAGGCCACCCCGATCACGAGAAGGTTGTTGCCGAATCGGACCGGCTTGCCGAACTCGCCGCCTTTGTCCGAGAGCACCCTGTCATCGGTATCCCCGCCTACAAGCCGCCAAACAGCGACCCCGGCGGCGACATGTACATCATGGATTTTCTCGGCATGTTGGGAATACCCATCATACCGGTGCACGAATTTCCGCAAAGCGCCCCGGTCGTCTTTCTGCCCGCCCAGGCGGCAACCGATCCGGACCTGCTTGACCATATCAAAAAGGCCCGCGCGAGGGGCGCGCATCTCATACTCACCACAAGCCTGCTGATCACATCCGATCAAGGCGACGAGCTTGCCCGGATGGCTGGAGTCAATCCGGACCTGCGGTCAGAGCCGACTCATGCTAAACTGGCACACGAATCCGAAAGCAAGAATGTGACCGTTAGTATAGAATCGACTATTGAGTGCGCGCCCGAACCTGGCAACATAGTGTGTACTTCAGGCAATAAGCAATATGCCCTTCTAAAAGTAAGGAAATCGCCGCAAGGTCGCGTCGCCTTGCTCAACACGCACACCTACAACCAGGCCGACTTCGATGCCGTAGGCGAGGTTTTGCTCTGCCCCCGGCAGTTGGGTCTGCTTGAGATGCAAAAGCCGGCTCTTTCAGTCCTCCGCGATGCATTCGGCGGCGCAGTGTTTGACGGCCCCGCCTGCGTTACATATCACCCTTTCGGCTCTTTGGCATCGGGCAATTGCGTCATCCAGAACTTCAACGACAAAGCTGTGAACGTCACCCTCACCCTTCCCGTCCAGGAAGGCAGGCCCAATAAATTCGCAGAGGCATTTTCCGGAAAGCCCATTGCTGTTCGCACCGCCGACTCTAAAGGCCACATCGCACTGGATTTGCCCATTCCCGCCAGAGACCGCGTCTGGATTCGGCGCGAACGAGGCGTTCGTTATACGGTTGAGGTTGAAGAGGTTGTTACGAAATATGCGCCAGCCAATAACGGCGCCGGGCCTATGTGGTGCTATGGCTCTACGGTTATTGCAAGGCAGGGAAAGGATGTTTACCTTTCAAACATCGAGACGGGCAAGGATGTTCCGCCGCTATGCAATACGCGTTGGCAGTTGTGGCATCGCTCGCCGGACGGCTGGAGCCTTGAACAAAGTGAGAAGGACTATCGACAACGCGAGCCCTGCCCGATAGCGATTCTCCATGCAGGGCCCGTCTTTCTATCGGTTAATCCGTCTATTAAGCCTGTCGGCACAAAGTACGGGCCGTGTGCCCCGTCGGTCCTTGAATTCGACCCGGCACATCCCGCCGGACCGGCCAAAACGCATGCGCCCGCATGGACCGACGGCACCTACTTTACCGACCATTCGTACCGGGGCTTTGCCGCCGACGGGGCAAGCGGCGAGCTTTTGCTCTTGAATATCAATGCCGAAACCGGCGACCAATTCGTTTCTTACCGTGACAGCAAGGGCGCATGGCATCAAAAAGGTAAAATCACGTTTCCCATCAGGTCTTGCTATCCCCAGGTGGCACTGCGGGACGGCTCGGCCCACGTGATGGCAATCGGCGATATCGTCGAGCCGGTGGAAGAATGGCGGAAGCTGAAATTCGAGAAATTGAAACGCAACTGGGACTATGTATTCCGGCGACTGTTCTACACCTACACCGGCAACATCAACACAACCGGTTTTTGCCCCCCTATCGAAATCGACACCGTTGAACAGACATGCGGACACATTAGCAATCTTGATCTGTACGTTGACAAAACGGGCGCAGCCCATCTGCTTTACTTAAGGCGGCCTCATCAATACGATTTTATTCGCGACAAGTACTTCCCAGGCCAGGCAATGGTCGCCCAGCTCGAATACGTCGTTGTCAAAGACGGCACAGTCGTATCGAGAAGGACGCTGGCCGAGACACCGCAGGGACCGTCTTTCGCTCGCTTTCACGTTGACGACGCCGGGAGGCTCTACCTCGTTGCAGCAGGTACGGGCCTCGAAAAGGGACAACGCACATTCGGCAATTATCTGGCTCGAATAGGAGCAGGCAAAGGCAAGCCGAGTTTCAGGCGTCTCGCTCTTGAGCATCCGTTCCACAGCTTCTTCACAAACACTCCTCGCGGCGGATCGAAACCATCCGATGTCATCGACCTGTTCGGCATCGCCGACGACAATCCGAATCTTCGGTACGCTCGAATTCGTATCGGCCCCGGCGACAACTAATTACCATCGCGCGCTCTTGACGGGCATTGCGGCAATCTGGCCCGCACCTTCTCTGACAACCTCGATGAAGTTGATAATAGGGGCCTGACTCACCTGAGGATCGGCCGATTTGGGAAGCAATTCAAGAGTAAGAGCACTTCCCGCCCTGATGCCTTTGAATTCCTTTACGACCGCCCTGTTGGCCTGCCCTGCTGTTGCCATGATGTCAAAACTCGCCAGCACGACTTTGTCCTGGAGTTTGATGCCAAATACACGCCGGCCCACACGGTCTGTCGGCAGCGCATTGAAGCCGAGGCGGACAGTGTACGAGGCGGCGGTCCGCCCGGAATCACCATCGTTCAGCGGTATTTCGCAACGCAGCATCCCTCGGCAGCCGGAGGTGAACAGCCAGGGCTTATCCGTGCCGGTAATGCGGACGTTTTTGAAGTCGCGGCAGAAATACCCCATCCCAGGCAAAATCCTTGCACGCAGATCGAACTTCACGCCGTAATTGGGGAAATGCGTATGCGAACTCGTTTTCGGATTGGGATAACCGAACCATACCGTCCCTTCGTCATCCTTTCTGTCCGCAGGAGCACCCAAATTGATGGTGAAACGCTTGACGGGATTCAACCCGCCCGGGGTGACATAAACGGTCCAGGGTTGAGGCCTGTTCGGCTTGCGCACCATCGCCAGCGAGCAACGTACCGGGTACGAGCACGTGCAGCCGGCCGCCGCCTCCTGTGAGAGCAATACGCCGCCTGCCGGTATTACGCTTATGGCACAGCCCGGACGGTAAGCTCCGAAGATGGTGACTCCGTTGTCCTGCTCGAGGTCATAAAATGCCGTGCAGGCCGAGCGATAGAAAAGGCCCTTGGCCGAAGCGGCGGTGGTGCCGCAGGTGTGGCCGGGACGCAAGAATTCCCAGGGAACTTTCTCGCCCGTAATCGGATGATAGCGCATGACAGTCTCGCCCGTGCGAAGATCGCAGGCTCGCGGCTCTAAAATGATCTTGTCTCCGACGATTACCGGTCGCGTGCGGTAGTTCAGGGGGCGGGACCAAACCATATCGCCGTTCTCGGCCGATAGCGCCGTGATGCGTCGCCATTTCATGCCGCCCTCTCTGAATCTCCACGCGTCGTGGTTGCCGTGGTTGCCGAAGAACAGGAGCAATCCGCCACTGTAGGCGGCTCCCATCTTGTCGCCGCAGCATCCGGTCAAATCCGTGGGCTGTTTCCAGATTTCATCCCCGGTAGCAGCATCAACCGCGAAAACCATTCTCACGTCGGCATCGTCGTACGTCAGGCTCCCTTCGGGCTGTTCCTCCTTAAACAGCTCAGCTTCGAGAGAAGCGATCAGATATTCGACAGTCCGTTTTTGTCCATAAGAGGGGTCCTCCTTCAGCTTCCGGGCCAGAAATTCTTTCTTTTCCCTTAACTCTTCAAGGATTCCTTCCCGTTCTTTATACACGCCCTTCTGCGTGAGTTTTTTCCTTCTCTTGAGAGATCGGCTTTTCACCTTTTCAGAGACCGCACTGTCGGCGTAGAACAGCTTGCCGTCTCCCAGCACAATTGTTATGTTGGCGATTTTCTCGCCCTCGCGTTTCCAGAGCAATTCGCCTGTTTCCGTATCAATCGCGAATATTGTGTCGCAGGTCATCAGGCTGTCGGTCACAGCGTTTTTCTGGAGGAATTCACCGCCTCGGCCAAAAGATGTCATGTACCGATACATGGTCCCTCCCCGTTGAGCGGCCATCTGCAAATCCTTCGGATTTGGGTATAGCTTTTTCGAGTACTCATACCGGTCTCTGTACTCTTCGGGCACATCCTCGATATTCTTCCATTTTCCATTTTCCACGAAACGCTTCAAAACGCCGCCGTAATCTTCTTTCATGGCTTTAGCAGTCGAGCCATAGAGAATGTTGCCGACAACCGATACGTATCCCCACCTCCGCGCACTTCCGTCCGGCGAGCTGGGGATCTTGTACTCACATATCGTTTCGCCCGTCTCCGGGTCCAGGCGGTAACACTTGTCGTGAGCAGCCACATAGAGACCGGTCTTCGTTACAGTAAGATTTCCAGAGTCGGCTTTGATCTTCACTCGCACCGCTCCCGGGATCTCTCTTTTCCAAAGCGGGGTCCCATTGAACGCATCCACGGCCATTATCAAGTCTTCACCCTCCATGAACATGCGGCCGTCCATCGCCACGGGGCTTTGAGCGCGCGCGTGCCGTTCCGTCATTCCCCTGGGGCCTGGCTCCCCGAACCAGAGAATCCCCAGCGGGCCATAGACCAGTTCGTCGCCGGAACAGGCTGTATTTTGAGGATCGCCGTACTGCTGCGTCCAGGCGCCCGCGCCTTCCAGCGGGCCTTGTACGAAATTCCTCCATTCGACTTGCCCTTCACGATGAAAACTCAGGTAAGCCGTGCCTCCCCAGGGACGAAGAATCCGCTGCCCCTCTTCGGTCGTCCCGATTGTTCTGCCGGTGAGCAGCATTCCGTCGGAGACGATCAAATTGGCGAAATATTGGGGCAACGATTCTGTATCCCAAGGCTCAACTACAACCCGCTTACCCAACAAGCCGGCGGCTTCGAGGTTCCTGCGGGCTACTGCTAATTTCGCCGGATCCTTTTCCAAACCTACTATCTTTAGCTCCGTTCTCTTAGCTAATTCATAAGCAAGCCGCCCCTCGCCGCAGTCCAGGACCAGGGCGTATCCTTTCTTTGCGCCGGTTTCAGCCAGAATCTTTTCCACAGCTTCCTTATACGTTTCAGTATGCGAGTCGTTTGGATACGGATCATTGTTTGTTTCCGGCTTGATTACTTTCGCGGCGGCAACTTTTGTTTCGCCAAAGCAGTACACGGGACCTTTGTCGCTACTGACTACGAGATGACCATTGGAGGCCGCCAAGGCAACGGCTGCACCATCCACATCGCTCCTCCACACTTGCTCACCGGTCGTTGCGTCAATGCCGACGACGATTTCGTCTCCACCCGCGAAGACAACGTCCCCTGCCAGGAGTATGGAACGAAGCCCTTTCTTCGAGTATCGCCACTTGAAGCTCGTGCTTTTGAGCCTTTTCAATTCTGCATCGGCGTTACTTATCTTCTCTGACAATTCAGCAATTAGTCCGCTTAGCTTCTCGCGGGCAGTCTCATCGGCTGAAGCAAGTTTCTTTTTCGATTCATCCACCTGAGTTTGCCATTTTCGCCGGTCGCCTGTGAGCTTGTTAGCTTTTCGTACGGCTTCGGAATGGACTCCTCGGTCAATCGCGTAAACGCCATCCTGGGTCAGGATGTATGAGGCATTGCGAGTGACGGCCATATCAATTCCCGGGAACCAGGCGAAGGCATCTCCCTGCCGTTTGCCCGTCTTGGCGTCGTAAGCTACCTTGTGAGGCTTGCCCGAGTAATCGACGCCGGAGATCAGCCTGTCATCGTCCAGCAGGGACCACGTGCCGCCGCGCTTTCCGCCCGGAGAGGCACAGTAGAGAAACTTGCCGGTTTTGCGATCAAAAGCTGCCGGCATGGACCGTCCCGAGGGAACATAAACGATGTCTCTCGACGCAATCAGGTACCCGTGCGGCGATATCCCGCCGTACTCCATCTCATGCGCGCGATCGCCGATGGTGTCGTTCTTCCAGGCCACCGAGCCGTCGTCTGCCTTGAGGGCACAAACATACAGCCCTTCGTACGGAAAAATCCCCGCCGCGAAATAGACAGTCCCGCCGTCAACCAGCACGCCTGTTCTAACAGGCCACAGCGATATCATTCTGCCGTTGCCGATGACCTTTTCATCGCTGGGACCGGCCCGGTATTTCCATACGAGTGAACCATCCTCGGCATTAACACAATACACGCAGCCATCGTCGGAGCCGACGTAAACCTTGCCGCGATAAACGGCGGGAGCAAAACGAACCGGCCCCTGCGTAAAGAATTGCCAACGTATCACGCCTTTAGCCACATCGACAGAATAAACCTTGTTTGTCACGCCAGAGCCAAAATAGGCGTTGCCGCCTGCTATGACCACATGATACGCATTATCGTTGTGCATTCTCGGCAGCTCTTCCGAAGGCATGGGCCAGGCTGGTTTGGGCGGATGCGCGGGAACATATTTCCAGTGCAGAGAAAGCCCCGCGCCAACGGTCTCGGAGGTTACGCCGCTTCGCGTTATGTCGGAGCGGTAAGTCGGCCAATCCTCCGCAACGCCGACGCTGCACACTGCCAACAACGTCAGAAGAGCAGGGCCAATGCGAAAACGCGCCCATACGTGTCTGTCATTCGTAATTGCGATTTGCCGCTTCATTTGAATACCTCCAAAAAAACTATGAAACATACTTGCCACTCCAACTGGAGCAAACTTGCCGCCAGCCTGTCCGTATTGATTATAATCGCATTCGATGCAACAGAACAGAGTTTTTCCGGCTTATTATGTCCGCTCACCAATGGCAACGAGTCGGATATCCCTGTTCCCCGACGATCACAATTGGTATAATCCGTATCATGCAATATATGAGAAAAAAGTGCCGGATAATTCGACAGCTAATATTCCTGGTCCTGGCGATCAGTATCAGGGCCGATGGTTCTCAGTCGTCTCAAAGCACGTATTATGTGACAAGAAAACTACCTTCTGAAAGAACGAGTTATACCGATCCAACTACAGGCATGGAAATTACCATGCTGACGACCTCGGCGGCAAAAGATAATAAAATCTACCAGACGCACCCCAACTGGACGGCGGACGGCCGGCACATTGTCTTTATGTCCGACCGGAGCGGGACAAATCAGTATTTCGCAGTTTCGGTCAAGACCGGAACAATCGTGCAGCTCACCGACGACAAGCAGCCCGGCAATGCTTTTGTGAGCCGGACCAGGAATCGTATGTACTACGTATCCGGCCGCACAATATGGGATGCCGACATAGATTCGATCCTGCGCTCGCATGAGCCGAGGGACGCCGATACGTTTCGCCGCAAAGTGGCTGATCTACCAGACGGCGCAGCGCTCAGCGGAAGCACTTCAGTGGATAGCAACGGAAAAGACATATACATGGGAGTACAGTATGACGAGGATTCGTGGGGTCTGCTGGCTCTGGATGCAGACACGGGAAAGTTCCGAAAGATAATCGACAGCGACTTTCGCGTAGGCCATTGCCAGGCCCACCCATCAATCAGCGGGCTGATAATGTACTGCTGGGAGACCGGCGGCGATTCTCCGCAGCGAATGTGGATTGTCAACGCAGACGGACGTGATAACGGGCCGTTCTACAAAGAGACGTACGATGAGTGGGTAACGCATGAAGTATGGTGGGGGCCGAACAAGGCAATCTTTACTATCTGGCCCAGGAACGAGGAGATGCTGAAGAAGCCCCACGGCATCGCTTATATCAGCCTCCAGGACAGAACGCTGCACATTCTCAGCCAAAAGAAATACTGGCACGTGGGGGCAAGCCCCGATGGGAAATGGGCGGCAGGCGACACATTTGACGGTGAAATCTTTTTGATAAACGGCGATACCGGCCGGGCCAGGCTATTTACGCAGGGACATAGGCCGCAAGGAGCCACAGTGCATCCGCACCCGTCTTTTTCGCCTGACGGCTCCTCAGTGCTCTTTTGCTCGGAAAGAAACGGTAACTGGGATTTGTTCCTGGTCCGGTTGAAACAAGACAAGTGACGAAACAGTCGTTCTTATGCCTTCTTAGCTCGGACCAGGGAATTCATAAACTCGTCCCGATACACAAGCGTCACCTCATCGAAGCCTGCCTCGCGAAGATCCTCGCTGTATTCATCGAACGTGAAAGTCCCGCCGCCTTCGGTTGCAACCAACATGTTGACGGCAAACAATGCACCTCCCCCGGGGCTTGTGTGGGATGGGTCCATGACCACATCCCGGATGACAACCGCGCCGCCCTCGTTCAGGGCTTTGTGAATCTTAGCGAAGAGCGCACGGTTCTGCTCCCTGGAGTTCTGATGGCAAATCGCTCCGAGCCAGGCCAGATCGACGCCTCCGGGCAGGTCGTCCACATAGAAATCGCCCGGCACAAGCCTCACCCTGTCGGCCATTCCCGCCTCGCCGATGCGCTGCTCAGCCATAGGTATAACATCAGGCAGATCGAACAGCGTCGCCTCGGCATCGGGCATCGCGGCAAGAAACGCCATCGTCCATGTGCCCGAGGCGCCTCCGATATCGAGCAGGTGACTAAACTCCAGCGGCTTGAGCCTGCCGACAACCTCTGCGGCTGCGGGCGCTGAGAAATTGTGCATTGCGCCTATAAAGGCGGTCTGGTCGGCAGCTTCGCCGCGGATGCTCGGTATTCGCTCGGCAGGTTTTCCGGTTTGTGTCACGCGGGCCAACTGTGCCCAGCGACTGAGGCAATTAGCCAGGTGGCGAACCATAGGCAGGACGTTCTGAGGTGAGCTTTCGGTCAACAGTTGCGCAACTTCATCGGGGACGCTGTAATCACCGCCCTGTTTGGTCAGGAATCCCAACGCCGTAAGCGCATCGAGTAATATCGTTGTCGCCCGCAGGTCGGCGCCGAGCCTGGAGGCCAAAGCCTGGGCGGTCATTGCTTTTTCGTGCAGCGGACTAAACACATCCAACTCCGCCGCCGCATTCAGCACGCAGGCCCGCTGAAATGACCATGCGACACTCAGAACCTCTTCGGCAGTCCATTGCTTTGCCATCGCGGTGCTCCTTTTAGTGATATTTCCATCTCAAAACGCCCTCGGCACAATCTTAAAGGCGACATCGTTGCCGATGTGCAGAGCATGGCCCCTTGTTGTTCTTAGCTCCGGTATCATGCAGGTTAGCTTGCCGCTCTTGCATTCGACGGTCTGCGGCTCCAAATATCTGCCGCGCCAGGTCCGGTACAGGCGGAGCTCATACTCACCGTCCGGCAGCCCTGAGATCGTAAACCGCTCGTTGGCGACACTTGTGCGAGGATGAACCACCCAGCCGACAACGAACTTGCCTGCCCGCATCGCCCACGCATCGCAACCGGGCGCTGCGATATCGGCCGGCTCAAAATCCTTGCTTGCAAAGTCGATTTTCGAGACGAATTGCGAGAAATAGAGCATCTGGTTCGTGACAACGCTGTCGTTGATCCAGTCCGAATACGACCACCAAAACGGAGTTGCGCACGCTCCGTTGACTAAGCTGACCCATATCGCATTGTGGTACATCGCAAGATACCCCGGCATGCCCGGCTCGTGATACGTATGGTCCCAGCCGCACTCGCCGATCATCGCCGGCTTGTCGAAGCCATCCCAGAGCTTCTGCATCTGCGTGGCGTAGTTGCGGTAGCTCGACTGGATCGGGCTATCGTCGTCCGGGCCGAGCTTGCCGCTTTTCGGCATCGGATGGCCCTGGGCCTCGTAAATCTCCCTCGCGGCTATATCGAATATCCTATAGCCGCCGGGCCACCACTGGCCGATGCCGCCGCTCTGTGTGCCCGTCGTCGGCCGGCCGTACGGATCGTGCCTGTTGAAGTATTCGTCCATCTTCGCCGACCACTGCTCGGCGATCTCCGGCCCGCCTTTGGTCCAGCCCTCTGTGCCGTTAATTTCATCGACGACGAACCACAGAAACAGCGCCCGGCTATATCCCCAGCGGGCGATGATGTAGCGGTAGAGCTTCTGTTGATATTTCCAGCCCTCGGCGCTGGCGAAGAAATCCTCGGCGCTGCTGACGAGCTTGTAGGGATTGTTCCTGTAGCGTGCGTTTCCGCCGCCCCAGACGGCCATCGAGATATACGAATGGAACCATATATTCCAGCTAATGTAGATGTCGCGCTGCTCACACCATTCGAAGAGTTGGTCCATCCGGCCGCAGCGGCTCTGGTCGTATCGCCCTAAGCCGGTGCCCATCGTCTCTAACGTCGTCGGGAAAAAGCTGATGAAATTCGCCCCGCGTTTTTTCAGATTGTCGAGCCCTTCTTCGGTTATCCTGCCCTCGCCGAACGATTCATAACTGTCATTATACCAAAGCCCGACGCCGTAAAACGAGGCCCCGTCGTCATGCCTGAGATACCGCCCGTTCGGCGCGATTGTAATGAATCCATGATGCGGCGAGTCCACGGCCGTAAAACCGCCTGCCCGGCTACTGGCCGTACCTTCCGAATCTTTCACGGTAACCACGTACCGCCAGTTGCCTTTCTCGGTCGGAGAAAAACGCACCATCCAGAGGCTGGTCCAATTAGATGGATTATAGAACCCCCAGATGACCCATTTCCTGCCGGAAGGCGCAGTAAATTCCGCCCGAACGTCAATCTCGTCCGGATCGAAAGGATTGGTGAAGGTGGCATCAAGATCGATCCGAAGCTCAAACTTCTCATAGAGCGCCACCCGCCCCGAATCCGCCCGAACCGAAAGAACCGACGGCGCCTTACCCGCCGCAACCGCCCCCATCCCAAGACAAATCACCCCCACCCCCACCAAAAACAAACCTCTGAACTTCTCAACCATTACCATTCAAATCTCCTTCCCGGACTTTATCATGTTATGAAAAAGTAGGGTGGGGCTAGCCCCACCATTTCTAATCGGTGGGCCAATGCCGTAAGGCATCCCCCAGGGAGGCCCACTTTACAAAACTCTTATTTTCGTAGATAATAACCTGCAAAGCCTATGCCGGCAAGATACAAGGAATGAAAGTAGCGTGGGATCTGTCCTGAGTGCAGTTAAAGGGTCGCCCCGCCATTCTTTAAGCGGTGAGCCAAGGCCCGCCCGGAGGCTATCCGGTATATGTCCTGAGCAGAGTCGAAGGAAACGCCACCAACGCATCAAGAAGGCCTGAAATGGGAAACGGCCCTAATGATTCCTAATGTCTTACTAAAGTTGGAACTTCAAGTATTGCTATTCCTGCTGCGTCTTTTCCGTTGGGCAATCGAGCTGGGAAGGCGATGTATTTGCCGTCCGGCGACCAGCTCGGGTGATGTGCACCCAGTTCATAGGAAGTTAGCTGTCTGGCGGTTCCTCCACGAGGTGAGGCAACAAAAATGGCGGAGAGACCTTTATCGCTGCCTCTATTCGACCTGAAAGCGATCCAGTCCCCGCGCGGCGACCAGGATGGGTTTCTGCCTGATTCCGGGTCAAGCTCCCGAGTGGCGCCGTGGTGGTCTAACAAGAAAATTCGATTCCTTGACTGATCATAGCGCTTGCCTTGCTTCCGCTGCCCCGCGAAGGCGATCGACATCCCATCCGGCGAGACGCTCGGCTGCCCCGCGAAAAACTCGTTCGGGTCAGTCAATGCACGGGCGGTGTGCTTTTCGATATCTATCTGTTTGATCACGCTGTGACCATAGTCGACTATGGCTAACTTCCGCCCGTCTGGGTACCACGATGGATAGAACGCGCGATTCGACAGGCCGTCTATAGCAAGCGCACGCGGCGCCGAGCCATCAGACTCAATGAGCCACACGCCAGCCTTGACACGATCAGCTCCTGTAAACGCTACCAACCCAGTTCGCGACGACCAACTCGGTCGGCTCGGGAGAACCGGGAGCGACATGCGCACAAAGCGGCTGGCTTTGCCGCCGGTGATAGGGACTATGTAGAGTTCCCAAGCACGCTTCTTAACTACAGAGCGACAGAAGAGCAGAGTCTTTCCATCTGGAGAGAAACGGGGGTAATTGTCAACAAAACAGGGATCCGACGTCACGAATCGATAGGGGGGGAGTTGGTTGGGATCGTCAGCCTTTGTCGAGCCTCGGCAAAGTCCGGCGAGCAGGAACGTAACGACCAGAACAGCGAAGTACAAATAGTTCTTTTTCATGACTAATCTCCCCTTTCGTTTTTGCAGTCTTTCACAATCACGGACAAACCAGGACTGTTTGCCTTTCTCAGTCACCTTATTCAGTTCTTCTACTCTTGTTTATCTGCAGCTTCGTCCTTCTTTTTCTCCGCCGAAGTAATTTCAAATAGTCTATCCATGATGTCGTCGTAGCTAATTTTTGTCTTAGGATAAAGCTCTTTCCTCAGCAAGTAGTAAATTCTGTTTCTGGCTTTCTTATCCAATCCTTTTCTTGAAAATGCCTTTTCTATTTCGTTGAAAATACTATCCGGGAGTGTAACTAACGCCTTCGACCACGCTTTGTTGAGCGATAATTCAAGATCAACTTTTAGACGTCTCTTGTCCACTTCTTCTAAATCTTCTGATCTTAATAATTTGCCGGTTACCAAGGCCTTGTCAAGTTCATCCACGAAAAACAAATATTGATTAGCAATCAGCTGTCTTTTATAGATTCTATAGGTGACTATACTGGATATAATCGATCCGATTATCGCCCCTATCAGGCCAATCAATACAGCTTCCATTTTTTCTCCTCATCAACTTGGCACTTGACCGCCAAAACTGGGGACAGCCAGTCTGCATTGGACATCTTAACTATTTTGCCTGTTTTTCTTATTGGTTTTTGATCTGCCGATTGGCAGTGACCGCTCCCGGCCGCACTTGCGCATCTACTTACACACTCCTTACATAATAACAGGCGTTTGCGGCGGGTCAAATGTTGATGGTTTTTTCTGAATTTTTTGAAAAATGTAAAAAAATCTTTTTGGACAAGATTTACGGGATTTTCAGGGATTATTTGAAAAAAGTAAAAAGGCAAAAGGAAAAAGGGAAAATCTGTCCTGGGCGACGCCGAAGGAGGCAAAGGACGATGGAATATCCAATATTGAACAAGGAATGTCGAATGTTGAGGTGGGGATTTGTGACTTTGGGTGTCGAAAGGTTGATTTTCGGGAGACCGCAAACGCGATATTGCTTCGCTGGGCAGTTTAGATTATTGTCTATGCCAAATCACAGATTGAAATCGTAGGGTGGGGCTGGCCCCACCACTTTTGATCGGTGGGCCGAGGCCCACCCTACGAAGCCGGGCAACCACATAGGGTTGCCCCCTACAAATATGAAAGAAATTCCGCGGGGGGCGGTTGATTGTTGTTTTGGGAGTGAATTCGATGGCAGGGCCGCCGGGATTGGATGAGATACGACAGGCAGCCGAGCGCATTCGGCCTTATATTCACCGAACGCCGGTGCTGACGTGCATGACCATCGACAAGATGCTCGGCGGCAAGATTTACTTCAAATGCGAGAATTTTCAAAAGGCCGGGGCGTTCAAATTCCGCGGCGCGACCAACGCGGTCTTCTCGCTTAGCGAAAAAGAGGCCTCTGCCGGCGTGGGGACGCATTCATCGGGTAATCACGCCGCCGCTCTGGCGCTGGCCGCCCGGACGCGGGGCGTTAAGGCTTATGTGGTCATGCCGCAGAACGCTCCGGCGGTAAAAAGGAATGCGGTCGCAGGCTACGGGGCCGAGATAACGTTCTGCCGGCCAACGCTGCAAGCGCGGGAAGAGATGCTTGCGAAAGTAGTAGAGCAGACGGGCGCTGCGACTGTTCATCCTTATAACGATTACCGGGTAATCGCCGGGCAGGCTACGGCGGCGCTTGAGCTGATAGAAGACGTTTCGGACCTGGATATTATCATGGCTCCCATCGGCGGGGGCGGATTAGCCTGCGGGACCGCCCTCTCGGCCAGGTATCTCTCGCCGCGAACCAGGGTGATCGCCGCCGAGCCTATGGGGGCGGACGATGCGTATCGGTCGTTTCGTTTGGGTGAACTCGTGCCGTCAGAGAATCCCAAGACGATTGCGGACGGGCTTCTTACTTCCTTAGGGGACAAGACCTTCCCAATCGTAACCGAATATCTGGACGATATCGTCACCGTGAGCGAAGAAGACATAATCGAGGCGATGCGCTGCGTATGGGAGCGGATGAAGATCATCGTCGAGCCGTCGGCGGCTGTGCCGTTAGGGGCGCTGCTGAGACGCCGGCTCGACGTTTCGGGTAAGCGCGTGGGAATCATTCTTTCCGGCGGAAACGTCGATCTGGACAAACTGCCCTGGTTAGCCGGAAAATCGAGCTAAATTATGGCCGCAAGGCACCGAAAAATAGTTTTGCTTTTGACCTTTTTATTGTTATACTATAGATAACAGGGTACAGAATTATTGTAATCCTGGTAACATGCTGGACCATGCGTCGTTTTCGCCGCGTCGGTTCTGGCGTCCTATAAGAACCGAGCGAAATCGAGTGGAGGGGGCAAATGCAACGCTTTACGTGCAAATTTCTTGGCGACCTGCGTGAGCCAATTTTCGTTAAACGGGATACTGAGATTTACGACGCTATACAATTGCTCGTGGATCACAATATTACCGGTCTGCCCGTTGTCAATGACGATATGACCCTTGAAGGTATTATTACAGAAAAAGACGTGCTGCAGTTGTTATACGATATCGAGGCCAGACCCGGCAAAGTCGAAGACTTCATGACCAAAGAAGTGGTCTTTTTCGATCAGGAAGACAGCTTGATTGATATTACGGACTGCCTTATGACCAAACACTTCCGAAGAGTTCCGATAACCTCAGGAGGCAAGCTCATAGGCGTTGTCAGTAGAAAGGACATCATCGCGAGCATCCTGAAGCTCAGACACACAGGTGCAATGACGAGCTAAGAGCACTCGCTTGCGATACCGACTAAGACCAGTCACACACTCAAAAGACAAAACGCTGCGCAAATTAAATCAGGTAGCAACGGATCTGTTGCGTTCACTCCGAAAAGACAGCATTGGCCTGCCGCACTTATACCTCTGCGGATTCAAGCTCTTGCTGCATTTCTACATCGTCCTCGATCTGCTCGCCGGGCTTGAAGGGCAATGGCTCGGCGAACTGCACGGCGACCCGGCGGATGAAGCTGCTTACATGGTCAACGCGGCAGACATGGACTGAACGGGTGAAGCTTGCCATATCGAAAGAATCGTCCGAGCCGTAGCGGGGTACGCTGAAACGAGCGGTTATGTGCTGGCCTGGGTGTGGGCAGCCGTTCTCAGCATAGCAGGTGAATGCCGCGCCACTGCTGGAGATATCGACCATCTGCCCCTGTGAGAGTGCTCTGCCGAAATCCTCGGCGAACCAAACAGGCCAATAATAACGCAGTCTCTGCTCTCGTCTCCGCTCGTTGTCTTTGTCCATTGTGATTTCTCCTAAATCTCTTACTCTTGTCCCCGAATCGGCAGATTTATGGGCCGACTTTACACAGCGCTACCGGGAAAATCGCAGCGCGTTAAACTGATAGTGACGCTTCCTGCGTTTTTCGTTCGCTACGGCGGAATGTGACTTGAAACTTTTTTTCGCTTTTCCTCTGTTTTCGGCAAGGATATTCCTATAATCACGCGATAGAGCAAAAACAGGAGATTTTTCGCGACACATTTCGTGGATCAGGCGCAAACTATATTATGATGGCCATTGAGCCTTCAGCAGGTTCGGCAACCGACCAAGGCTGTGCATGGATAAGAATACAGAGCAAGAGATAGTGAAAGGCTTGCAGCAGGGCAAGCGCCAAGCCTGGCTGCAACTGTACGAAGCATACGCCGAGCAAGTGTGGCGGAATATCGCTCGCCTTGTGGGATACGATTCGGCGGTCGTAGCCGACATAATGCAGGAGACTTTTCTCGCCGCCGCTCACTCGGCACGGGATTTCAAGCCTCATCGCGGCTCGCTCCGGGGCTGGCTTTGGACGATCGCTCAGCGGCAGGTAGCTCTTTACTATCGCAAACAGAAACCGAATATCTCGCTGAACCAGGCTCGGACCTGGTGGGCTGCCCTCGATGGTGAAACGTCTGATTGGATTGATGCCAAAGCGGATATGCCGCCGGACGTGCTCCAGTCGAAGGAATTGGCTGCTTTAGTGCGGGGGGCCTTGAGTGAGCTGACACCTGAGTATCAGATACTTCTGTTAGCCAAATACGTTGATGGCCAACCCGCTGATCGGATAGCCGGGCAGATGGATTGCTCGGAAGTAGCAGTCCGGTCGAAGCTGGCTCGGGCCAGAAAAGCCTTCCGGAAGGCTTTAAAGAAAACAATCCGTTCAGCGCCAGGTGCGCGGGAGGTCTCGCTATGAAGACGCCAAATGAGAAAGAAACAGACAAACGAATATCGTCCTTGCTATCCGCAGCCGACCGCCAAGCTAATGAGCCAGACAAGCAATTCATTGACAAGCTGCAAGCCAAATCAACGGCCGAATTCTTAGCCTTTTCCACGGACGGCAATAGACATTCAAAAAGAACAATCCCCATTTCTATGTGGAGAATAATCATGAAAAGTAGAATAACAAAACCAGCAGCCGCAGCGATGATAGTTGTCGCAGTTCTGATCGGCGTACACTGGTTTGGTGCTGGTGCTCCTGCTTATGGAATTACTGAAGCTCTGGAGTTGTGGAACAATGCTGAGACAGTTCACATCAAAGGCTGGAAGTTTCTTCACACAGGCGACGATACGCAACTGGAGAAGTTCCCATTTGACATATGGTTTGACAAAAGAAACGGTCGCTTCAAACATTGGGGTCCTCTGTTCACGGCCTACAAGACCGAAACGCCAAGATATGGTCTGACTGTTTCAGATGGCCAATACATAATGGATAGTTTCGCCTATATAAATATGGATACTTCCGGCTATATAAATTCTGATGACAACTCAGTCCCTCCGTCGGTTAGGTTCACAAAACTCAGCCCTTTTCAGCAACGTCTTCGGATTCGCACAATGAATCCCTTTCCGGCGTATTTTGCCAATCTCAATCAAGTGAAAGGATTTACTAAAGTAGGACGAGAACAGATTAAGAATAAAACGGTCGATATATGGGAGGGCGTAAATATTACTGCAAGCCACTTGTTTTCTTCAAAGAAGAAGATATGGTTGTCACCGGAGACGGGCGAAATAGTCCGTATATTCACCTGGAGAAACGCTGGAAAGAATTCTGTACGATGGGTGGCCCTCAGCGATGCTGACACGATTGAGTACGATGTAGTGCCGCCTGCGAACTGCTTCAACACATATCCTCCGGCAGGCCATAAACAGACTAACACAAAAGAAACGGTCGTCGAACGAGAACTTGGACTTTTCCGCGGTGCCGACCCCAGGTTCCATAGTTGCGTTGGTTTTACGCTCAAAGACGGCAGTGTTATCTACGGCTGGCACGCCAACAACGAACCAAATGAATCGCAAGCTCATCTTTTCACAGATCTGGAACCCGGAGGGCCGTTACCCAATCTGCCCGCAACGGTTGATGGGTTAAAACCATGGCCGGCGGAAGAAGGCATAACCCTCGCAGGCCGACACTTAACTTTCACCCGGAAGAATGGAAGATTCTACGAGTGGGGCATTTACGTGTCTGACGAAAAGGTGCCGGAACGTAATACGTTTGGGACTTACAGAATAATCTCAAAATGCAATTTTGCCAACATTGGTATTGGTAATGTTGGGCAAGAGTTGACTATCAATTCTGAGCAGGAATTTGATATCTGGGTTCGTGGCGCGATGGCTGAACTTAGCGACGACGGGAAAGCTCCGGAATCCGTAACCCACAAGAATGTTCTGCAATTAGCCGAGAAGCTTCGCAATTCGCTCAGCAAATAGCAAACTGCGAATGAGACCAACAGGCCGGGCCTTATTTTGCTCGGCCTTATTATTGGCTGCTTGAACTGCTGATGTCTCGCACGAGTTTCATAAACTCTTGGCCGCGTTGCTGGAAGTTGTCGAACATGTCGTAGCTTGCACAGGCGGGGCTTAGGAGAACGACATCGCCGCTTTCTGCGGTTGTGTAAGCCAACTGGACTGCTTCTGCCAGAGAATTGGCACGCTCTACTCTCGTATTGCGTATTGCGTGTTGCGTATTGCGAAGTTTGAGATTGCTTCGCTTCGCTCGCAATGACATATCAGGATTAAGTATTGCATCGGCGATTTTTTCGGCCGTCTGGCCGATAAGGACGGCGGCTTTCGCCCTTTCAGCAATCCTTTTTCCGAGTTCGTCGAAGGGCAGCTTCTTGTCGTAGCCGCCGGCGATGATTATGACAGGTTCGTCAAAAGCATCCAATGCGGCGATTGCACTCTGCGGCGTGGTGGCTATCGAATCGTTGTACCAGCGGACGTCGTTTATCTCTTCAACGAATTCCAACCGATGCGGCAACGCTTTAAAACTCGGCAGGCAAGTTCTGATTCGGTCGTCATCAATGCCAAAACGGCAGGCGACGGCAATCGCCCCGGCAAGGTTTGAGAGATTTGCCCGGCCGGGCAAAGGGAAAGTCGTACGAACATCTTCACTTACATCGTCGGCTGAAAATTTGATACAAACTCTGCCTGCGTCTCCACTGTATTTCTCAAACCATTCGGCGCCAATTTCGTCTTCGGCATTGAAAATGGAAACGGCGGGCGATTCTTCGTTCAGGTCCTGGAACTTGAAGATGCTTTCCTTTGCGACACAGTAATTGGCGAATGTCCCGTGGCGGTCGAGATGGTTGGGCGTGAGATTAGTCAGGAGAGCCACTTTGGGCGCTTTTTGGATTTGCGATAATTGCTCCAACTGGAAACTCGAAAGCTCCAGCACCACTAAATCGTCAGGGCCGATTCGGTCTATCGCGGTCAATAACGGCTGATTGCCAATGTTACCGCTGAGCCAAACTTTTTCGTACTGCGTATCGCGTATTGCGTATTGCGTGGTTTGAGATTGCTTCGCGGAGTTTATCCTGAGCGTAGTCGAAGGGCTCGCAATGACATTTTCGTATGTCGTATGTCGTATGTCGGATGTCGTGTTATTCAGCAGATGAGCGGTCAGGGCGGTGGTTGTGCTTTTGCCGTTGGCGCCCGTTACTCCGATTATCGTTGCCGGGCATAACTCGAAGAATATGTTCATCTGAGACGTGACAATTCTGCCGGCGCGGCGGGCGATTTCGAGAAACTCGTTATCGCCGGGCACGGCGGGGTTGGCGACTACAATGTTGGCCTGCTCAAAATCCGCCGGGTCGTGCCCGCCGAGATGAAACTCGATGCCATCAAATTCTTTGAGCTTTTCTACAGAGTCGGTCAGTTGTTGTGCGGGGGCAAGGTCTGTCACTATCACTTTGGCCCCTGCTCTTGAGGCAAATTCGGCAACGTCAACTCCCCCGCCAAAACGCCCCAATCCCATAACCAAGACTTTTTTTCCGCTGAAATTTTCTCTCTTCACGATTCATCTTTGCCGAGCAGAGTCCGGACTTGTTCATATAATGAAGGCAGATCGTTAGTAACCACATCCCAAACTACGGGATGTTCGACGATATCATATCCGTGAATCAAAATGTTGCGGAACGAGATAACACGTTTGTAATGACTGATTTGATTTGCCACGTCAGGTTCAGCCCTGGCTAACCGGTTCACGGCCTCACCTATAATCTCAAATTGACGTTCAATGCCGCTGCGCAGCAAGGCATCGCTTTTATAATCACTCAGTTCCTTGTCTTTGGAAAAATCGAGGACGTGTTCAGAAGCTTGCCGGATGTCTTCCATGAGTTTCCTGGTTTCAAGCCGCATATAGCACCTCTCGGCTCTTATTGATGGATTCAAGAAAATAGGGATTGTTTATAGCTCCCGGCATTACCAGATCAACATGCCTGTCAAAAAGTCTCTCGAAAGCTTCAAGCAGGCCAAAATAAGTATCGGCATATTCGCCCGGTTTTAGCGGCAGAAACTCAACCAGAAAATCTAAATCGCTCTGTTCGGCATGAAAATTCTTGTCGGTTAAGGCTGAACCAAAAAGTTCAAGTTGCCGCACTCGAAACTTTGCACATAGGTCCTTAATCGCTTCGCCGTTATCTTCGATTAGACTTATCATGGTGTTTCCCACCAAACGAGTGCTCTGAAAACAACACTATAGAAATCCTATTGGAAAACATCAAGAGAAATACGTCTTAATCTATAGCAACGTATGCATTGCGTTTGCCAGATCGACCTTTGCGTCGATTACGGCCTGCTCGATACATCTCTTCCAGTCGTCGCCGAACTGCTCTTTGTATTGCGGCTTTTCATACGCGTAGATTATTGAGCGAGAAGCGTTGATCAGGGCCCCGGTGCCGTCGGGTTTGCAGAATCGCACACAGTCGGCGCCTGATGCGCCCTGCGAGCCGTAGCCGGGCACGAGGAACCACACCTTGTCGTACTTGTGGCGCAGAGCAGTTGCCACATCCGGTGCGGTTCCGCCGACCACCATTCCGATGTTGCTGTAGCCGCTCTGGCCGATTCGTTCGTTCTTGTTGGCGACCTCACCGACTACTTCGGCGAGCTTCTCGTACATTCGTTGGCCATCAGCATTGGCAAAATCCTGGATCGCTCCGGCGGAAGGATTGCTGGTCCGGACAATAACAAAAACACCTTTGCCTTGCTTGTCGGCCATATCCGCGAAAGGTTCGATTCCATCGGTTCCCGTGTAGCAGTTGATGGTGATGGCATCGGGGGCGAGAGTATCTTCGAGTCCGGCCATTTCCGGATTCTCCAGGTGGCCCGCGGCATAGAGTTCGGCCGTGTGGCCTATGTCGCCGCGCTTGACGTCGCCAATTATCTCCAGCCCCAAATCGTCAGCCTCGGTAATCAAGTTGTAATACGTCTCTACGCCTTCCCAGAGATATTTCTCGAAAAAAGCAATGTTTATTTTGACCGCTGGCACCATCGGCGCGACAATTCGCATTGTCTGCGTGCAAAAATCAAAGATTGCATCGACGGCGGCTGCGGCGTCAAACTCGTCGTTCATCTCGCGATGATCTCTTATCGCCGCCGGCAGCCTCGTATAAACAGGGTCCAGCCCGACAGTTAGAGATGTTTTCTTGGTCGTTACTGCCTCGCAGAGGCGGTCAGCAAAATGATTTGACATTTTTTTTGGCCCTCGTATTCTGAAAAACCTTTTTACCTAAACATCTGAGTAACTATAATCACACAGATGGATTCGAGCAAGAAAGAAATACGATATACTGAAACATATCCAAAAAAACGCAGGAAAACGAGATTCAGGAAATTGGCCTTCTGGCTTTTGGTTGACGCAACCGTGGCGGCCGTCGTGTTCGCCCTGCTGCTCCACAAGCCCGGCAGCTACGATCCGGCTAAGTTTGGCTCCTTCGGCAATGAACAGGGGCAGGTCAGTCCATATCTGACGCACGAATTGCTGCCGAAGATTCACAACGACGCCCAGTTTGAAAAGCCATTTGACGTGGTCGTTACGCAAGATGGGATAAGCGAAATAGTGGCCGAGTTGGGCTGGCCGAAAATGTCGGGGGGGGTCATGCTATCCGCGCCGGCCGTACTTTTCGCCCCCGGGTCAGTGGTGTTGATGGGAACAGCTTCTCTAAAAGGGGCGAAATTTGTCGTTACCATTGTGATTCGGCCGGAGATCGATGAGCAGGGCCGATTGAATCTGCTGGTGGCAAAGGTGAAGATCGGAGCTATGAACATCACGCCGCTTGCCAAAATGACAGCAAAGAAGATGTACGCGCAGAAGCTGGCGGCGTTGCCCGATGGTATGATAGACTCAGATGCCTGGGAGACAAAGATTGCCGGGTCATTATTGAGCGGCGAGCCATTTGAGCCTGTTTTTAAGATTGACGGCAGAAAACTGCGAATCGAGCAGATAACCGTGCAGAACCAGAAGTTGACAGCTCGCTTGATTCCGGCCCCGTAGCGTCGGTACTGGTCAACATCCCGCAAAAACGGCGTCTTAGAAGCGTGAAGATCGAATCACAAGCGCAAAATCCAATAATTTACAGTTCGTTGCAGAGATCGCTGTCTTGCACGCCATTTGGCAGAAAAGACTGCTATTGAGCTCAGGAAGGCTGTTTTATTCGGACGATAACGTTCTTCTGCCGTCCGGCAGCCTCCAAGAGTCCCGACAAGCCCAAAAATTATGCAAATTTCATAAAAAAATTATTGCTCGTACCGGATTTGACGATTATTATAAGAAGTTTACTTGTAAGGGTTAACAGTTACCAATGCTAAGCTTTGAATCGAAGAGGTACTTGAAATGCTTTTGACAGGATTGGCGAACAGTGCTGATTAGACGAACACACGGATGTGCACGGCTGCGCTTAGGCGCGTATGGTAGCTTGGCAATCGCTGTTTCTGCTTCATTATCGGGAAACGAAAGAGGTTTTGTTACTGGGTTCCCGCCTGCGAGAGAAATCGCAGAATCGGGCGCCCTACCGGAGGCAGATGATGTAGTAGGCAGGTAAAGCATAACCTCTGTTCGTTTTGCCCTGTAAGGGAGTCTGTTTTTCAACGGCTTCCTATGGAAGTGGAAACCTGGATGGTTTCCATTTTTTGTTGGGCGCCTATTTCGGTGCCGGGTTGAAGGACGTTAGTCAGGAAGAAGAAAACGATGAATCAGGAATTACTAAGAATCGTTGAGAATATTGCCCGCGATAAAAATATCGATAAGGAATCGATATTCGTGGACCTGGAAGAAGCTATGATTTCTGCGGCAAGAAAGCATTTTGCCGATCCGGACAGCAACATCGTCGTCAACATAGATCGCAGCACCGGCGAGATTACCGCCTCCAGGGACGAGGCGCCTATCGACATAAAGCAGCTCGGTCGAATCCCGGCCCAGACTGCCAAGCAGGTCATAATCCAGAAAATACGAGCCGACGAGAGAGACAGCATTTACGCCGAGTTCGTCCAGCGAAAGGGAGAAATCATAAGCGGCACGGTCGTGCGATATGAAAGTGGAACGCTGATTGTCAACCTGGACCGCTGGACCGAAGGCTTCATGCCAAAGGGCGAGCAGCTAATGGGCCAGACACACCGGGTGAGCGAGAGAGTCAGATGCTTGATTCTTGACGTGAAAGAGACCTCCAGTCAGGTCAGAATTATCCTCTCGCGAACGCACCCTGATTTTATCCGCCGACTGTTCGCCCTGGAGGTGCCTGAGATTAGCGAGAAAATCATCGAGATACGGGCGCTTGCCCGCGAGGCCGGTTACCGGACCAAGGTCGCGGTAACGTCATTCGACGAGAAGGTTGACCCTGTCGGGGCGTGCGTGGGCGTGCGCGGCAGCCGGATAAAGAACATAGTGGACGAGCTTGGCGGGGAGAAAATAGATATTGTCCGCTGGAATGAGTCGTCCCAGGTGCTTGTCTCAAATGCGTTGATGCCGGCGAAGGTCAGTGAAATCGCTCTGTGTTTTGAGTTGGGCCGAGCGACAGTCGTTGTGGATGAAGAGCAGCTCAGTCTGGCTATCGGCAAGCATGGGCAGAACGTTCGGCTGGCTGCCAGATTGACCGGCTGGGACATCGATATACTAACGCCGGAAGAATACAATCAAGGTATCGAGCTACTGGCGAATTGCGTCAAAACAGTGGAAGGCGCAGATGAAACGGTGGTTGACAAGCTGATAGCGCTTGGCGCTATATCCGTAGCGGACCTGGACGATATAGGAGCCGAGCCGTTGGTAAAAGAGCTGGGAATTGACTCCGGTATCGCCGAGAAGCTGGTGGCTGCGGCAACTAAGGAAGTTGAACGTTTGGCCGAAGAGTCGCAACGACGAGACGAGACGGAGAAACAACTTGCCCAGCAGACTAAAACCGGGGATGGCGAGTAACGACAGTAGCCCGCAAGAGACGTGGCGTACTGAACGGCAATGAAATTGGAGATTTGTTTTTGGCCAGTACAAGAGTTTACATTTTAGCCAAGGAGCTCGGTGTAAAGAGTTCTGCGATTGTTAAGAAGTGTCAGGATGAGGGTCTTGACATAAAGAACCACATGTCGGTTATAAAGGCCGGACTGGCGGCGACTATTCACGAATGGTTCAGTGAGGGCGAGAACATCACTACCATCGAGACCACCACGAAGGTTGATTTGAAAAAAGTCCGAATCAAAAAGAAGAAGAAAGCCAAACCGAAAGCCCCGGAGGTGGTGGAAGTAGTTGCCGAAATCGCTATTGAAACAGAACCGCAGCAGAGCGAAGAGGTAGCAACTGCCGAGATCGGGGTCGATTCGGGCACTGCGGTAATTATTGAAGAACCACCGCCCCTGGAAGAAAAGATAAGCGAATCGCCGGAAGAGCCGAAACCCGAGCTTGAACCGGAGCCGGTGCCGGTGCCGGAGCCAATCGTCCCGGCCGGTCCGATTTTAGAGAAGCCTGAGCCGGCTCGATTGAGCGGACCGCAGGTTGTTCGAGTCGAGGAACCGGAGCCGTTGCGACGACCGAGACCGAGAACCAAGCCGAGAGCCAGGTACGATCAACCTGTTACCGAGCCTTTAATGTACAGTCAGCAAGGAAAGTCGACTTCAGATGCGACAACGGAAAAGAAGTCTTCGCCCAAGCGATCTAAAGAAAGAACACATGGGCGAAGGCGCGACGAGCGAGATACGGAGACGGCGAAGAAACCCAGGTCCGGCGGCAGGTTGCGGCAGCGAGATATTGAAGAAAGACGTGCTCGCCTGGATGCCGCAGGCGGCGAAGGCCTGCGATCAAGGCCGATGCGCAGAATTGCCAGCAAGTCCAGGCAAAGAGTCGCTGCGCCCGTCAGGCCCAAAAAGGCCGTGGTAAATGAGCCGATTACAGTAAAGGATCTGTCGGCCACCCTTGCGATTAAATCAACGGATATTATTCTCAAGCTGATGCAACAGGGAGTAATGGCCACGGCCAACCAGGTCATACAAAGCGATATGGCTGAGATGATCGCCCTGGAGTTCGACACCGAGCTGGTTGTGGAACATAAGATCACCGTGGAAGAGCAAATACGGACCGAATTTGAGCAGCGAGAGAAAAAGAATCTCCAGAAACGAGCCGTTGTTGCTGCAATGCTCGGGCACGTTGACCACGGCAAAACAAGCCTGCTGGACAAAATCCGGTCAACTCACATAGCTGCCGGCGAGGCGGGCGGCATCACACAGCACATCGGAGCATCCGAAGTTACCTGGGATGACAAGAAAGTGGCTTTTCTCGATACGCCGGGCCATGAGGCATTTACCGCCATGCGCGCCAGAGGCGCCAATATGACCGATGTTGTAGTGCTGGTGCTTGCCGCCGACGATGGGGTAATGCCCCAGACGATTGAGGCGATAGCCCACAGCAAAGCGGCCGGCGTGCCGATTATTGTGGCATTGAACAAGATAGACTTGCCCGGCTACGACATCAATCGTGTTTACTCTCAATTATCCGAGCAGGAGCTGACGCCCACCGAATGGGGAGGCGAGACCGAAGTGGTCAAAACCAGCGCAAACACAGGCGAAGGCGTGGACGATTTGCTCGAATCTCTGGATTACGTGGCCGAACTGCTCGAACTCAAGGCCGACGATACAATTCCTGCAACAGGATGGGTTATCGAGGCGAGGATGTCGGCACAGCGCGGCCCGGTGGCGACGGTGCTGGTCAAGGAAGGACGACTCAAGAAGGGCGACGTCGTGCTGGCCGGCAGTGCCTACGGCAGAGTGAAGATGTTGAAGAACAGCTACGGCAAGAGCATAAAGACGGCTGCCAGCTCCATGCCGGTGGAGATCACGGGCCTGAGCGACGTTCCCCAGGCGGGCGACAGATTTTACTGCCTGGATGATATCAACCGGGCCAAGGCCGCCGCCGAGGAGAGCCAGATATACAACAGAGAGCGTTCGCTGGCCGAGCGAACACAGGTTACACTGGACAATCTGTTCAGCCAAATAGAGGCGGGCAAGACTCAATCGCTCAACCTTATCGTTAGGGCCGACGTTCAAGGCTCGGTCGATGTTCTCAAGAAGTATTTGTCCGAACTAAGCACCGAAGAAGTGAAGATTAATATTCTGCACGCGGCCCCCGGCGGAATTACAGAAGGCGACGTCGTGCTTGCCGAGGCATCGAACGCCATAATCATTGGCTTCAACGTCGTCAGCGAGGAGCACGCGGCGAAGATTGCCGATGCCAGGGGCGTTGAGATAAGACTCTATAATGTTATCTACCGCATAACTGAAGAGTTGCAACAATCAATGGTCGGATTGCTCGAGCCCGAGGAAACCGAAAACTCGCTTGGCAGAGCCGTGGTAAGAACTACGTTCAAGATTTCGCGGATCGGCACAATAGCAGGCTGCTATGTCAGTACCGGCCATGCGACTAAGAAAGCCAGGATGCGGCTTATCCGCGACAATATTGTACTCAAAGACAACCTGAGCATAGATTCGTTGAAGCATTTCAAGGACGACGCTCGCGAGGTCAAGGCAGGATTCGAGTGCGGAATCAAAATCGCAGGATTCGACGATATTAAGGTCGATGACGTGCTTGAGTTCTACGAGATAGTGAAAGTAGCCAGAACGATCGAGGAGATACGCAGGTAAATGTGCGAGTGGAAACGCACACATGATTTGTATCTCGTCAAACATCCACATGCAAAAACCGGCGCCCAGGAAAAACCCATAAGAAGATTGAGAAAGTCAAGTTCCAGGTGTTCGCAATACTCTACTTTTGAATTTCTTTCAAATTCAGGATTTTGATATTTGAGCTTTATAGTATAATGGTGACTCGAAGGCAGGAAAAAGTGGCTCGTGTGGTGAAGGAGGCGGTCAGCGACGCTATCGCCCACCATCTCAGCGATCCACGTATAGACGGCTTCGTGAGTGTGACGAGAGTCGATATGGCTCCTGACCTGCGCAACGCAGACGTATATGTCAGCATTTTTGGCAAGAACCAGGCGGCACAGAACAAGACTTTTACGGCAATAACGCACGCCAAGAGCCGGATACAGTCTCTGCTTGCCGGCAAAGTGCAGAGCAAGTTCTGCCCTGTTCTGCATTTTTATAGAGATGAGAAGTTCAAGCAGACGCTTGAGACTATGGAGCTGATAGATCGGGCAGCCAGGGAATTCGAGGAAAGAGATTCAGACAATAAGGATGAGTAAATGAATCGAAGTGTGGATGAGTCGGCATATATGCGTTTTTACACAGATGTGCACTCTCGTAGTCGTCCGTGCAGGGGCTGATATGAAGAACAGCAAAGATTATTCGGGAAAAATAAAAAAGTTATATCGCACGCTAAGACGTAAGCATCCGAAAGTTCTGCAAGTTACCTATGAGGAAATCGCCGACGCAATCGTTTACGCCGTCATTAGCGCCGAATTGAGCAAAAAGGCGGCGGACGCCGCTATGAAAAGATCCCGTGAGTATTTCGTTGACTGGAACGACTTGCGCGTCTCCCGGCCGGAAGAGATAGTCGAAGCGATGGGCAAGGACACGCGTACTGTAAGGAACATAGCTTCGACGCTTGTCCAGGTTCTGAATGGCGTGTTCAACCAATATCATAAACTCAGCCTGGAAGCATTGAAGAAGATAGGCAAGCGCCCGGCCAAGCAAGCTCTTGAGAAGATTGACGGCGCGGGCCGCTTCGTTGTCGACTATTGTATGCTCACGTCTCTGCGGGGGCACGCCGTGCCGCTCACAGAAAAAATGCTCAACTATCTTAGAAGTAACGGCCTGGTCAATCCGGAAGCTGGTGAGCAGCAGATCGCAGGGTTTTTGGCCAAGCAAATTCCCGCTAAGAATGGATACAATTTCTACGCCCTGCTGCGGCGTGAGAGCGAAGCACGCGGAAGCGTGAAGAAAACGAAGAAGACCAAAACCGAAAGCAAAAAGAAAAAGAGCAAGACAACAACCAAGGCTAAGAAAAAAACAAAGAAAAAGAAGAAGAAAGAAGTGAAAAAGAAAGCATTAAGGAGAAAGAAGGCTTGAGGCGGATCATGAGATACGCCTCAAGAGAGACGAAACGATGTCAGAACAAATACTAAAATTAGGCATTCCCGCAGGCAGTCTGCAAAAAGCGACTATCGAGCTTTTCGACAAAGCCGGTTTCCACATTCTCGATTCCAAAAGAAGCTACTTGCCCCACGTAAATGACGAGCAAATCCAGCTTATCATGTTGCGGGCACAGGAGATGAGCAGATATGTCGAGGACGGGGTAATAGACGCCGGCATCACCGGCTACGACTGGATAATGGAAAACGGCTCGGATGTCGTCGAAGTCTGTGAACTTGCATACAGCAAGGCCACAAGCAATCCCGCGCGATGGGTGTTGGCCGTACCGAATGAATCGGCGGTCAGGAGCGCTGCGGATCTGGCTGACGGCATAATTGCGACTGAACTTGTTAATGTTACCATGAAGTACTTCGAAGAGAAGGGTATTGCCGTAAAGGTCGAGTTTAGCTGGGGCGCTACAGAGGTCAAGGCCCGGCTGGTGGATGCGATAGTGGAGCTTACCGAGACCGGCACATCGCTCAAGGCAAACAATCTGCGGATTATGGATACCTTAATAACCTCGACAACGAGGCTTATTGTCAATAAGCAGGCCTGGGACGACACATTCAAGCGAGAGAAAGTGGAAAATATCTCCATATTGCTCAAGGCTGCAATCGAGGCTCGCAGCAAAGTCGGCTTGAAGATGAACATAAAAAGGGGCGATTTGGAATCGATCCTGAAAATACTGCCGGCCGAAAAAAGTCCGACTGTCTCCTCACTGGCTGACCCTGATTTTGTGGCGATAGAGGTGATAATAGACGACAAAATCGAAAGGTCTCTCGTCCCGGCCCTGAAACGAGCCGGCGCATCCGGCGTGATTACGTATCCTCTAAATAAGGTCATTCACTGATAATTAGCGGGCTGCGAAGTACAGCCCTCTTGCCAAGTGGATCAAATCCGATACACTTGCACACGACAGCCGCCGAGGTG
This sequence comes from Planctomycetes bacterium B3_Pla, assembly GCA_005223045.1. Lineage (GTDB taxonomy): Bacteria > Planctomycetota > Phycisphaerae > Sedimentisphaerales > Anaerobacaceae > SG8-4. The sequence goes on from NJBM01000003.1 coordinate 91,592, forward strand.
CTGTGGTGCAGTTAGGTCAATGGAATAATTTTCTGTGGTAAAGCAAATTGCCATTTTGGGTTCGACCGGATCGATAGGCAGAAATGCGCTTCAGGTAATCGACGCGCTCGGGCCGGGCTACCAGGTTGTTGCATTGAGCGCTCATACAAATGTGCAACTACTGGCCGAGCAGGCCAGGCGGTATCGACCCGCGTTCGTTGCTGTGACCGACACGGACTGTGCACCGCAGCTTGGCAAATTGATCGCGGACCCGGATGTTGAGATTCTTGCCGGACCCGACAGCCTGGCCGACATTGCCCAGCTCGAAGAGGTGGATATCGTTCTTGCCGCAGTTGTCGGCGCCGCAGGTCTACCGGCGATTCTTGCCGCCGGGCGCAAAGGCAAGAGACTCGCAATCGCCAACAAAGAGCCGCTCGTCATCGCCGGAGAGCTGCTCAGAAAAGAAACTGAGAAAAACGGCGGCGTCATCCTGCCTGTGGACAGCGAACATTCAGCCGTCTTCCAGGCGATGCAGTCGGGCAGCCCCGAAGAGGTCAAGAGAATCATCCTTACCGGTTCCGGCGGACCCTTCAGGGAGGCTACCGCCCGGGACATTCAAAATGCAACGTTGGAGGAAGCCCTTTCCCATCCTGTTTGGAGCATGGGGCCCAAAATCACCATTGACTCGGCTACCATGATGAACAAGGCATTTGAGATCATCGAGGCCCGCTGGCTTTTTGATATGCCGGTCGAAAAGATAGAGGTTTTGATTCATCCTGAGTCAATAGTCCATTCACTCGTCGAGTTTGTGGACGGCTCGACGATAGCCCAGCTTGGGGAGCCGGACATGTGTCTTCCCATTCAATATGCTCTGACTTATCCGGCGCGGGTAGCCGGGATTGCCAGGGAGCTTCGGCTCGAGGAAATAGGTCAACTGACGTTCGCAAAACCGAATCTGGATACGTTTCGTGCGCTGTCGCTGGCTTATGAGGTCGCCCGAGCCGGAGGCACGGCGCCGGTGGTCTTCAACGCCGCAAACGAAGCCGCCGTCGAAGAGTTCTTGGCGGGCAGAATCAAATTTGTTAGTATAGTCGAGTTTATCGAACATTGCCTGAACAAGCATAGTATTAAAGCAACGGTGTCCCTCGAAGAGCTGCTTGAGGCGGATGCCTGGGCCAGAAGAGAAGTGACGGAGCTGGCATGTAGCGTGTAGAGTCTCGTCCGTTAGCTGATTATGGAGGCGTTGTAATGTCTAAGACAAAGGAATTGTACGGCAAGTATTCCAAGGCTTTTTTGATATCCGTCATTCTTGTTGTAATTCTCTATTTCATTGTTCGAAACGTCGGTGCATTCGGTAACGTGCTGCTGGTCCTGCTCGGATTTGGAGCGGTGGTCATGGTCCACGAGTTCGGCCATTTCGTTGCCGCCAAGCTGGGCGGCATAAAGGTCGAAGCATTTTCTATTTTCATGCCCCCGATTCTATTAGGTATGCAAAGAACGGAAGATGGCCTTAGATTCAGGGTATTGCCGGAGATTTTTCCCAACGAAGACGAAGAGTCCGATGAAGGCGCGTTGAATTTCACTGTCGGCCGCAAGGGCAGCCCCAGCGAAACGGAATATCGTATCGGTCTTATCCCGTTTGGCGGTTTTGTAAAGATGCTTGGCCAGGAGGACACGGGGTCGGCCGAAGGCAGTGATGACCCCCGTTCGTTCGCCAACAAACCGACTCATATACGTGCGGCTGTCCTGGCGGCGGGAGTCACTTTCAATGTGATCAGCGCGGTTATAATCTTCATGATAGCCTTCCTTGTCGGTATAAAGCTGCCGCCCGCCTTGGTTGGCGACGTAATTCCGGATTCGGCGGCGGCGCGCGCAGGTCTCAAGCCGGGTGATGAAATAATTGAGATTGAAGGCAAAGACGACGACCTTGACTTCAGTAACATCGCCATAGCGGCAGCATTGTCCGGCAGGGATGAAAAGGTCCCGATGAGAGTCAGGCACGCCGACGGTTCCGAGGAAGACCTGGAGCTTATCGCCGAACAACTGCCGGGCGAGTCAATGAGGGGCTTCGGCATTCTGGCGCCGGGGGCTCTGACCATTGCAAGACTGCCGGAAGATGACGCCGAGTACTTGCGTTTGAAAACAGGGCTGCTTCCGGGCGACAACGTCGAGTCTGTTGACGGCAAACATGTGGCCGTAAGCTGGGAGTTCCGTCGGGCGGTTCAGCATACCCTGGCGCCGGAAGTGACGCTTTTGGTCGAACGCGCCGCAGACGACGGCCGGATCGAGGTGGTCGAAACACAAGTTCGATTGAATGTGCGGGCCACCAACAGTTATGACGTTGAGTCTGAAGGCCAGTTGAGCCATATCTGTTCGATGGTTCCGCGTTTACGGGTGACCAGTGTTGCAGACGAACAGGATGCAGCGGGTGGGGAAACTGAGCCGGGCCTGCGAAGCAGCGACATTGTTCTTGCCGTTGGCAATGCAGAGAATCCCACTTATAAGCAAATGCGCGACATTACTACCGGGCACAAAGACAAAGAGTTATCTGTAAAAGTGCTCCGCCGTGATGACGCAGGCGGTGAAAAGATTCGTACGGTCACCGTTCTTCCCAAACGTCGGAGCGACGACGGCAGGGTAATAATTGGAATCGGCCTTGGGCTCGATTTCGAGCATGCGGTCGTGGCCAGGACTATCGCTGCCGCGGGCGGACCGGAGAAGCTTGAAATACCGCAGGGAGCGGTGATAACAGCCGTAGATGGGGCGCCGGTTTCAAGTTTCTATGATGTGGTCCGTGAAATCAGGCGGTACCCGGGCGAGCGAATCACGATCGATTGGCGTCTCGATGCCGAAACGGCCGGTAATATTGCCCTGGATGTTGGCACAACCGAAGGGTTTATCTCTGTTAAGTCTGAATTCGCCGAATTTATTCCACTCGATAATCTGGAAAAAATATACAAAGCCGACGGCCCCATTGACGCTGTAGTGATGGGGTATAGAAAGACGCTTATGTTCATCGCCCAGACGTACGTGACATTGAAACGTCTGGTTGGCGGGCTTGTCAGCCCGAAGAATCTTATGGGACCTGTCGGCATTATATCTATCAGCTACAAAATTGTCGCTCAACGGCCGTTTGTTTACTACGTCTATTTTCTCGGCCTGATCAGCGCCGTGATTGCCGTGTTCAACTTCCTGCCTCTGCCCCCTCTTGATGGGGGACTTGTCGTGCTTCTGTTTGTTGAGAAAGTCAAGGGGTCGGCGTTCAGCGAGCGCATACAAACGGTAATAGCCTACACGGGCTGGGTACTGATACTGGCGCTCTTTCTCTACGTTACATTTAACGATATTCTCAGGACATTTTTCGGCTATGGGTTATGAGCCCCGGGCTGTGCATTGAATTTTCGCTCCCGGAGAGAGGATTCGATAGTGTCGGATTTGCCGGAGAAAATATCTTCGCACAAGTATCACGACGGCATTTTCGGCGCTCTGCACGAGCAGGATGAAGAAGTTTATCAGCTTATAACCAGAGAATACGAAAGGCTGTGCAGCAGCATACAGCTTATCGCCGCCGAGAATCAGTGTTCGAGAGCGGTCCTGGCGGCCCTTGGCTCAATCGTCCAGAACAAGACAACTGAAGGCTTCCCCGGAGCAAGATACCACGGCGGCTGTGAAATCGTCGACGACGTGGAGAGGCTGGCCGTGAGCAGGGCCAAAGAGGCCTTCGGCGCTCAATACGCAAATGTGCAGCCGCATTCCGGCACCTGCGCCAACCACATTGTCCTTACCGCACTGCTCGAGAGCGGTGACAAAGTGCTGAGTCTCGGGTTGGATCAGGGAGGACATCTGTCACACGGGGCAAAGGTTTCCTTTAGCGGCAAATTCTTCAACGTGCAAAACTATTACGTTGATGAGGAAACTTTTCTGCTCGACTACAGTGCCGTCCGGGACAAGGCTATTGCGTTCAGACCCAAACTGATTATATGCGGCGCCAGCGCATATTCACGCGTGATAGATTTTCAAAAGTTCCGTCAAATAGCGGATGAAGCTCGAGCGTATCTCTTAGCGGACATCTCACATATTGCAGGGCTGGTTATTGCCGGAGCGCATCCGTCGCCGATAGATCACGCCCATTTTACGACAACGAGCACGTACAAGCCGGGAGGCCCCAGAGGCGGTCTGATATTGATGGGTCGAGACCGTGATACAAGAATAGCCGTCTCAGGCAACAAGATAGCCTTGTCGCAACTTATCCAAAAGACAACGTTTCCGGGAATGCAGGGGACGCCCTATTTGAATAATGTGGCTGCCAAGGCGGTCTTCTTCCGAGAGACGCTTTCCGATAAGTACAAAACCAGACAATTCAAGATCATAGAAAACGCCAAGAGATTGGCAAACGCCATGCTTACTTTGGGATATGACGTTGTGACCGGCGGAACGGACAACCACATGGCCCTGATAAACGTCGCGAATCTGCAAGACGGCATGACTGGCATCACAGCACAAAAGTGCCTTGAAGACTGTGGTATAATCGTGAACAAGAACAGACTACCCTACGACAAGAAAGGCGCTGCGCTTGCCAGCGGCATCAGATTGGGCACGCCTATCGTTACCAGGAACCAAATGGGAACAGAGCAAATGGACACTGTCGCGGCGTTAATCGACACTGTTTTGAGGAACGCCAAGGTAACTGCGAACACGGAATACGAAATCGATGCGTCCATCAGAGACGGGATCCGAGACAAAGTAAGGCAACTTTGCGAGAAATTCCCTTCTCACTGAGAACGGGGCCGGTTCCCTGTTCAACCGCCAAATCTGACGTATATGTCACCAACTGTACCCGTATTTCGCAGCGACTCCAGACTCTCGCGTATTTGTAGATATGGGCACCATTCCGGCAGGACGAAAGTCATTGGCTGGTCCTCAAGGCAGTAGTTGAATTCAGCGGGACCAATTCCGAAAAGGTAATCTATGCAACTCAGGGTCGAATCCATCAATTCAGGGGTGAACTCGAAGCAGGCCGCGCTGACCGGCTGTGACAGACCTTTGAGAGCTTCGTATTCGAATCCCTCAACGTCTATTTTCATAAACGCCGGTTTTCCATGTTGTGAAATTAAATCGTCCAGAGTCACTACGGGCACTGTTACAGTTCTATTCCAGGTGCAGCTCGAGTATCTGCCGCTGGCTTTGACGCTTTCTATCCACTTCGTTGAGAGCGACGAGAGCGAGTGTGAGTCGCAAATCATCATCTCCGCCTGGCCCTGTTTGTCCCCGACCGCCTTTTGGACCAGGACCACCTTGTTGTTGTTGCCGTATTTCTTTCTGAGCAGAGCCATACAGTGATCTTGCGGCTCAACCGTAATTACAGTAGCGCCCAATTTCAGAAAAACTCCGGTTCTGCGCCCCACATTCGCGCCGATATCGAAACAGATGTCGCCGCTGCTTACAAACTGAGAATAGAACTTCACATACTCCGCTTCCGTCCCTGCGAGCCATTTCTTCAGGTCCACAACCGCATCGTAAAGACGACAGGCCCGCAGAATTTTTCGTATTACTCTATTCACTAAAGTATCCTTTCAGAATTCGCGTTGAAGATCATGCCCGGGAATCTCCTTGCTCTTGTCCTGCTGCCTCACACTATTGGACGTAGCGGCGGCAGACGCCCAGCGCAGTTGGAATATCGCTCCGATACCAGCCATAAAGATTAACGCTGAGAACAATACCATCGACATCAGCAGCGCCGCCGGTTTGCCCACGCCGTATATCGACAAAAGCGATATGAGCATGGACTCCCTTATTCCGAGGTTGGCCACTGATATCGGTAGTCTGCCTAAAGCGTATATGACAACACATAGCCACAAGAGTACAAATGCCGACACGGTTATATTTGCACTTTTGGCAGCCAGTACATACGTAGCAACACCGCCAATTAGAGTGCCGATCATAGTGATCAGTGCAACAGTCAGGTGAAATCGCCAGCCGACAGTCTGAAAGACGGCGATTTGCTCGAGTATTTCCCGGCTTTTTTGGCGTACCCTCGATGGCAAAGGTCTTAACAAAAACCCGATGATTTCAAGCATTTTCCCGCCGGTGCTCTTGCTCAATATCAGCAAAGCGAACAGTAAGACCGATGTCAGCGAGACACCGCAAACCACAGGCAATACCCACTGGTTCCCTGTATCGGCGATTAGCAGCGACGTCGGATTGGTAGCTATCAACGCGGCAAATCCTAACACCATCATCAGAGACACGGTTAAGAATTGATTGTACAGCATGCTGCTAAAAACATTACTGCCTTTTCCCGTACTTCTTTTCAGGATATACCATTTGACGCCTGTGCTGAGCATTCCGGGTATGACCATGCTGTAGAGGCACGTTACCGTAGTGGCGCCGAATATCGTGGCACAGCCGACGTTGCAGCCTTGTCTTTTCAAGATGAGCTGCATTTTGTAGGAGCGAATCCAGAAAAGTACTATGGTCAGCCCCCAGATGGCTATCAGGAACTCCCATCTGGCCATCTTTACAGTCTGCCGGAATTCCCCGAGATCAACCTGCATAAAGACCCAGACCAATAAGGCGGTCGTAACCAGAATCCTGGCAAAAAGTTTGACTAATTGTCTGCCGCGAGTAGTCATATTCTGTTCTGGATCAACTGGGCTTTTCCCCGAGAATGAGCACCTTCCTCAAAAATGTCAGTTGTATCTTGCACAGTTTGTACAGAATCCTGCTGTCAGGAAAAAATGCGTTGAGCAGCCCGAAAGGCAAACGAGAGACCACCGCCGTCAAGAGCAAAGGCATGAGCCCTTTCATGGGACCGCAAAGATAACAACTCCTGATGTTGCCAAAACCGCCATTTATTAAAAGCTGATCAAGTCTGCGTCTGGTCGTCACGTAGTTGTGGGAGAAATCACAGTTGAAAAAATTAAGACGCCAGTTCAAATAATCGGGCGAGCATATTACAAATTTGCCTCCCGCCTTGAGCACATGTCGTACCTGCCGGGTGATCTGCAACGCATCCTGCATGTTGTTCATGTGTTCCATCACGTTGATCATGACAACCACGTCGAATTCTTTTTCCAGAGGCGGCAACGGCGGAACCATCGCCGAGACAACACTTGCTCCTCTTTCTTTTAGTGACTCAGCCATCTGCCGATTGGCTTCGACAGCAGAATAATCCATTCCCTCTTTGAGGCAAATATCGGCAAAGATACCTCGACCCGGCCCTATTTCCAGGATGCTGCTGCCCGGATCGGCTTGTATGTAACCGAAGATTCTCTGCGCCAGAGCCTTGACCAGCCACATCCCCATCCCCGTGGGCTTGTCCTCCTGGCTGAAATGATCAAAAAAAGCATCCGATTCTTTGCTTTCTTCCATCATGACACAATTCCTTTATATCTGCTTTCTTGCCACAAGCAATCTTTCATCGACACATTTATTCTTGTATTCGTTGTACACATCGACGTCATAAATGCTATTGTACAACAGATAATCCTCTTTCGAAACTATTTCGAAACTTTCTGAAATCAAGAGTTGTTCGATCTTGTCCCATTCTATATGATCATCGGGCCATACGTGAATGTCACCCTCTCGCTTATATCGGGGATTCATCAGCCGCCTGATTATGTGTTTGTAGCCCCTGACATCCAGAAGCAGTCTGAGGTAGCGTCTGAGATTGACTCTCGGTCTGGCTCTGCTCAAGAATTCCACATACTCCTTCGTTCTGTCGAAATACGACTCATGGACTTCATGATCGATATAGATTACCCCCCCCGGTTTGAGAACTCTGCACATCTCGCCGACTATGCCGAGATAGTCAGGTACGTGGTGCAGCACCGAATAGGTCGCCACCAGGTCGAATCGGGCATCCTCAACACCGGACAGGTCCTTTCCATTAATCGCCAGGACCTCGGAAAGGCCCGTCTGGGAGAAATTGCGTTCAATCAAATCCAGAAAGCCTTCAGAAATATCCGCCGAGACCGTGTTGGCCCCCAGCCCTATCAAGTGCCCGGTCAGATTGCCCGAGCCGCATCCATAATCGAGGGCATAAATAGGCTCGGCGCCGGTCCTTACGGCCTCTGCGGCTGCTTTCAACGCCTTACGCAGCCGCTCCTGCTCGATGTTGTTGAATATGTCGCCGTGCAGGCGCTCATATTTTCTGCTCAGGCGGTCATTGACTACCTTGTTGAATCGTATTTGGTCTTCGTCTTGCATAAATATTCTCAAGTCAACAGCGCCCATATTCTGTTCGGATTTTATGAGCACAACTTTTCGTATATAGCGGTTATCTGTGCCAGTTGTTCTCGTCCGTCGAACCGACCGGAAAACACTTCAGCGTCAGTGATCAAACTCTCCCGCAAAGAGCTTTCCTGCACGACCCGCCTGACAGCCTCGGCGATACTGCCCGCGCTCAACTCGTCCAGCAGGATTCCCGTTTTTTCGTGCCGGACGACCTCGATCAGTCCCCCTACCGCCGAGGCAATCACCGGCACTTTCATTCGCATAAATTCGACAGAGGCGATGCCAAACGCCTCACGCCTGCTCGGAACAACGGCGACATCGAATGCTCTCATAATCTCCGCCGGATTTTCACACAAGCCGGTGAAGATTACTCTTTCGCCAAGTGCCAAACGATTGACCATCGCCTCGAGAGACTGTCTTTGCGCCCCTTCGCCAACGATAACAAAATGGTATCGCTCATCTTCCCGACATAGAATCTCAGCGGCGTCGATCAACAAGTCCACCCCTTTGCAGCTATCGAGCCTGCCGACGAATCCCACGAGTATTCGATCGGCCCCCATCCCAAGTGTCTCCCTCGCCTTATCGCGATCGTAAAGCGCGCAGTCGAATCGTGTGACGTCAATAAAATTGGCCACTATGAAAATGGTCGCATCGTCGAGGCTTGTCGTTCGGCTCAACACAGCTTTTGTTGCATTCGAATTCGCCATCGCTGCCGCCGCTCTGGAACTCAACGCCTTCAGAAGCAACCGATAGATAACACCCGTGCCACCCTTAAAGATCGGGCCATGCTCGTGAATAATGATTTTGGCATCACAGAAGTAACCGGCAAGCAGACAGCTCACCACCGATTTCTGCAAGTGGGCGTGGATGATGTCGATCTTGTGCTCTTTGCAGAGTCTCGCAATCGCCAGAAAGGTAAACGGATTGTACTTGTGGTGTCCCAGGTTGATGAGCTTTGCTGCGATAGGTAAAGCTCGGGGGTTTGTCCGCAAGGCGCAAACAATAGCCTCGACGCGATTGCGATCAAGATTCTCCACGATATTCTTGACGGCGATCGGCGCCCCCCCATACCCCAGGTGGTCTATTATATGCAAAACCCTGATGCTCATTTCAGTCTTTCATAGAGAGCCAGATATTCTTCGGCGGTCCGGCTCCATGTGTACTGCTCTGCGCGGCTTCTCGCAGCGACAGTCATTTCTCTTCGCGCCTGCGGATTGTCGGCTAGACTTCTTATCGCTCTGACAATTTCTTCGGCATTTGCGCGTTCGACAATTACCCCGTTGTCGGTAATTAATTCCTGCACACCTTCACAACGAGTCGTAACTATCGGCAGTCCCGACGCCATCGCCTCGAGCATCGCGTTGCTCATTCCCTCCTGCATGGTGGCGCTGATGAAAATATCATTCTCGCGGTACACTCGCGGCATATTTTCCGCCTCGATTCTGCCGGCTATATCAATAACGCCACCGAGGCCTTTGCTCGACACAACGTCTTTTAGCTGCTGCTCCATCTGTCCGCCGCCCACAACAGTAAAATGGAGCTTGCAATCCTCATTGTGCAAAATCTCCACGGCGTCTATAAGCATCGCGACGCGTTTAGTCACGGACAATCTGCCCACGGTCAGGAGCCTAAGTTTATCGGGCCTTTCACTAGTTTGAGCGGGACAGAATCTCTCCAGCTCAACGCCGTTCGGTATGACATCAATCGAGACCGAAGGCAAGAATCGCAGCGCACGATTCCTCAATCCCTCGCTGCACGCCACCAGAGCAGCAGCCTTTTTCCAAATGGCGCCGAACACTGGGCCAAGGATCTTATACTCAAGCTGCAACCTTGCGTGCTTTCCCGGCACGTCCGAGCCTCGCAACGAAATAATGTACGGCAATTTCCCTGCGGTCCGGTAGCACAGCCATCCCGTTGGAAAGCCAAAAAATGCGTGAACTAAATCATAGTTGTTCTCCCGCAACAGCCTGCGGTAATGAGATTTGGCCCTGATGAGCCACTCGATCACCTCGACCTTTCGCCAGAAGTGGAGGTGCTTCTTATGAATGCCAACTTTATAAATGGTAATGTTGCCGGCGAGCTTTTCGGTAACAAAGCCCGGCTTCGACGCCGATGTCAATACGTCCACTCGCAGATCATCGTTGCCGGCGTATTGCCTCAGCAGACAAAGATGCGCATTAGCCGCCCCACCTCCGATCGGTGGAAATTCATAATTTAGCATCAAAATATTCATTGCCAGACCGCAAAAACGACACGGTTGCGTTCAGCACCATTTTAGTCTCTTATCTTATGAGCGATAACATAAAGGTTTGTTTGCAATACAAGCGGCGCCCTGCGAAAATTAACCCGTCGAAACAGATTACGTATCGGTCCGAGCTTCTGCAATTTCTTGAGGGTAAACTCATTGATTGGATTCATTTTGATAAATCGCGTCTCGAATCCGTGTTTGGCCAATCGCCGTCCCAACTGCCCCGGCGAATGAAGTGATGGGTGATATCGACGCCATTGCAGTGACTTTGTCCAGAGTGTCTCGTAGATCACGTTGCAGTACTTGTTCGGTGTCTGGAACAGATAATGACCTCCGGAGCGTAAAACTCGCCTAACTTCGTTTAGGTGCTTGTCTGTCTCCGCGATATGCTCGAACAGATCGAAGCTCAAAACGACATTGAAGGACTGATCTTCGTACGGCAGGATTTCCGCAGCTTGTACTTCCAAACGAATGTTGCCGTATTTTTTTTGGCCGTACGCAATCGCTTCGCCTGATATATCGGTGCCGATAGCATCATGTCCCTGCTTAGTCAGCTCAAACACGACACTGCCGATACCGCATCCGATCTCCAGAATCCTGTCGTTCGGCCTGAACATATCAGCCTCGGCAAGAAATTCCAGATTGGTTTGAAGGTTGCCGCGTTCTTCCTTGCCGATCTGCAGTTCCCTGCGCCAGCCTTCGTCATAGAGTTGCTGCTGTTTTTTGAGATTCTCATCCATCAGCCGTATTGCTTTCTTGCCGCCAGACAGTGATTACTTTTCTTTCAGCCTGAACAGGACTTCGGCCCCAAACATCCTGTGCACCAATCGCCCATCTGCGGTAAAGCCGTACTGCTTCATCTCTGCGATCTCGTAGTTCTCCCTGACGAACTTCCTGAAAGGTGCCAGGATATTGAACCTTTCGGCCTCTTCGTCCCCAAAACTTTTCCGCAACATTTCGGCCCAATTCGTTTCATAAGCCGCGATCGCGTTCTCATCCAACGCCAGGAATGCTTCTCTTTCCATGCCTTGATACCGTACTATCGGCCACAGCTCGTATGGTGGTCTGACAGCCGGTATGTGACGTTTTCGCGTGTCGACAATAAACTTTGGCATTTCTTCTTTAAGTTCAGTGAGGAGTTCGCTCACGATTTCAGCCAGGACAGACGGCGCCGGGCGCGGCAGACAACCGGCTCTCGAGGCGGCACTGAATCTCTGGGCCTTGACGTAAATGCCGGGGATCCAACCCCAAACATAGATCTTGTCGGTCGGTTTGGAATGAGCGCGGATGTACTCGCCCACGGCCTCTCCACGATAAGGCGCCCCGCCCTTGCGGCGCAGGGAAGCGGTTCTGAGCATATAGGCATAGCTTTGCCTAACACTACCGGTGTCAAAAAATACATGCCATGACAAGACTATCATCAAAAAGAGTCCAACTATTCCTGCAATCAGCCATCCGGGCTTGTGTACAGCGACCTTCGCCTTATCCCAATAGACGGCAACCAAGTATCCGCCGAGCATCGCAGCGGAGGCATTCAGCGGCAGGTAGTATTGCACGTATGACCGCGGACTGATCCAGACGAAGGCCATATCCAGGATCCACCAGACGGAGAAAAGGACGACGAAGCGGTCATAGCTTGTTTTGCGTGTTTCTTTCTTTGCCAACAGCGCCAAAATCCATCGCACAATCCCTGCTGCAATTGCCGAGGCCGCAAGCAAGATAGGCATCATCAACTGCCTGTAATGGTGCAGCACTTTGCGCCATTGCTCTGAGAAAGGTACTAATTTGCGGCTTCTGGAGATGTAGTCCATGGCGACTTTAGCCTCCTCGGTCTCCGCGCCCGCCGGTAGAAACTTAACGAGTGCATGCCATACAAACTCGTAAGGCAGAGCCATCTGTACGTTCCACGCGAGCATCCAAAAGTACAACGGGCCAATCCCGACTGCCGCACCCGCAAGGAGCAACAGAATGTCTTTGCCCGTTTGCTTCCATGTCTCGTTCTTCAAAAAAGGCTGAAGAATAACGAACAAACCGATCGCACCCATCGCCGAGACGCCAGTTTGTTTGAACAGCGGTGCCCAAATGACGGCGGCTCCTGCCAACATAGCCTGCCACCATCTGCCACTTAACCTGTACAGGACGAAACAGCTCATTCCGATCACCATGCAGGCAATCATGTACTGTTCTTTGACGTTGCCCGTCTTGCTAATGAAGCCCCAGGAGAGGAACACCGATGCCATAATGACTCCGACGGAAGCGGGCAGAGTCCCGAATAACTTTCGCATCGCCACAAACATCAGCACCAATGCGGCTGCCTGAAGAAACATCTGAATCAGTTTCGGACCGGTTTCGTTGAATCCGAACAGCCAGACCCCCAACAAATTCACAAGCAGTGTTCCTAATTGGGCACTGGGCTTTTCGTCAACTCCGATCTCGGCCCCTGAGAGTATATGTGCAGCCGAATGCACATACGCCCCACTGTCGAACGGATCAATAGAAGCGAACTCGAAATACTTGCCCATCGTAAACGGAATCGCCGCGAGAATCGCCACGGCAAGAGGAATGACCAGACGTTTCATCTTCTCAAGCGTTTCAGGCGAGATTGACTGCTCCTGCGGTGCTATTACGTGTTTTCTCGCCGGCCTTCTCTTTCGAGCGGGCTTGCTCATTTCTGGCCTTTCTTCCTGGCAGGAGCTTCGAGGATTTCTTTTACGACGTATGTCGGGCGGCTTTGCGATTCGTGATATGTTCGGACTAAAAGCTCGGCGAGCAGGCCCATCAGGATGAACTGAATCGTGGCAATCATCAGCACGGCCGTCAGAATCAGCAGTGGATTGCCGCTCATATCGGTATCGTAATTGACCTTCTGGTAAATCACCGTCAGGGCGAGAATGACCGCACCGGCCGCACTGAGCAGCCCAAGCCCGCCAAAGACATATATAGGCTTTGTCGAGAACGAACCCAGGAAATTGACCGTCATAAGATCGAGCAGGACTTTCCAGGTCCGTCCCAGCCCGTACTTTGCGACGCCGGCCGTTCGCGGTCTGTGATTGACGACCATTTCGTCGATCTTAGCCCCGCTCCAGCTTGCCAGGGCCGGGATGAACCGGTGCATTTCGCCGTATAGTTTCGTCTCGGCCAGGACCTCTTTGCGATACGCCTTGAGTGTGCAGCCGTAATCGTGCAATTTGACGCCTGTAATCCTCGAAATCAGCCAATTGGCAACCTTGGAAGGTAGCAGCCTCGTCACGGCGTTATCGTGCCTTTTTTTCCGCCAGCCGCTGACGACGTCGAATCCCTCTTCGAGCTTCGCGACCATTTTGGGAATGTCGGCCGGATCGTTCTGCAGGTCGCCGTCGATTGCAACGATTATCTCCCCCCGGGCGTGGGCAAACCCGGCACTAAGCGCTGCGGTCTGTCCGAAGTTCTTGCGAAAGCGAATCACCCGGACTCTGGCATCGGCTTGCTGAAGCCCTGCCAGCACGTCGAAGCTGTTATCAGTGCTGCCGTCGTCGATAAATACTATCTCGTAGCTGTGTTCGGCGGCTAAGGTCTGCGAGATTTGCTCGTAAAGCGGGCTGATATTGTCCTGCTCATTCAATAACGGCACAACGACCGACACTTCGGGGCTATCTTTGGCCATACATTATTTCTCCACAGGACACCTTACGGTCCTGCATAAATGGCTACTATAATAATACTTATGATATCGGCTGTAAAGACGAACGCCAGTAATTAAAATCCCCCGCCAATCACCTCCGAAAACAGGAAATCCCAGTCTCTAAAGCTCTGTAGGGCGGGGCTTAGGCCGGCTTTCGCAGATTATTCATGATAAACAGACGCACGTTTGTTAATATATGTATTATGGATGCAGAACGAGACAGTTTTGACGCATCGGTTTGGAGAAGCTGTGTGAGATGATAGACACGAAAGCGTGACAGGTAGGGAGATATATAAGATACAGTGGGGCTGTTGAAAAAGATGAGATTGCTTCGTCGCTACGCTCCTCGCAATGACAAAAGCTCCATTTTTACGTCATTGCGAGCTAGGCCCCAAGGAGCCGATTCAAAGAATCACGCGGTAATCTCAGGCGTCACGGTGGGACTTTTTCAACAGCCCCACTGCCCCCGATTTGCCACGTCGATATAGAACTCGAGATAGTCGTCGTTCTCATCGGACGAGACCTTCCACCGGATACCTTTAATTCTTTTACCGAACACCTTTAAAATCCCGGCGGGTCAGGCTTTCGTTTATTCCTGGAATCTGTTTTTGTGCGGCGCAGCGAAAGCTCACGGTTGAATTTGTTGATATTAGCAAGCAATGGGTTGATGCTGGCTGTGATTCCGCTGTTTTACCGCCTGAGTCGCTGTTCGAGTTCGATGCGTCTGGCAGTTTCCTGCCGCAGTTGCTTGCCGGTTGCGGTCAATTGTGTGACCTGCCTGGCGGTGAACTGCTCAAGCTGCACGTAATCTTCCCGCAGCCTGCTTGCCTCCCGCTTCTTCTGTGAGATTTCACTTTTGAACTGCTCGTTTGCCGCCGCCAGCTCGGCGATTTGTTGCTCGAGGAGCACTTCGGCCCGCTTATGCTCGCTTATCATCTGCTCGGCCCGGGTCCGGACCACAGATATCTCTTCGTCATGCCTGCTTTCATTCGCCTTTGAGTCGGCCTCGGCCTTCGCTATCATCTTCGCAGCCTTGGTCTCGGCTTTGGTTATTGACTTCTCAGCTCTGGCCTCGACCCTGGCTATTGCCCGCTCAGCTTTAATCCTTACCGCTGTTAGCTCTTTGTCATACCTCTTTTCATTAGCCCTGGCCCGGGATTCGGCTTTCGATATCGCTGCGGCGGCAGCAGCCTCGGCACTTGCTATTGATTCGTCTGCTTCGGCTCTAATCGCGGCTAACGACTCGTTGTAACTTACCTGACTTGTCTCCAATTCGATCCTTACTGCGGCTATTGCCTCCTCAGCTTCAGCCCTTACCGCCGCCAACTCTTCACTATGATCCTCTTCCATCGCCTCGGCAGTCGCTATTGACTCGTCTGACCGGGCCTTGACGGCGGCAATCTTTTTATCGTACCTCTCTTTATTTGCCAAGGCGTCCGACCTGACCTTTGCTATTGCCCTATCAGCCTTGGCCTCGACCTTGCTCATTGCCTTCTCAGCTTTGGCCTCAGCCCTGGCTATTGCCCGCTCGGCTTTGGCCCTTACTGCTGCTAACTCCTTGTCGTACCGTTTCTCCTTCGCCTCAACATCGGATTTGGCTTTCGCTATCGCCTCGGCAGCCGCGGCCTCGGCTGTCGCTATTGACTCGTCTGCTTCGGCCCTCACCGCGGCTATCTCCTCTTCGTAACTTGCCTCCGTTGCCTCCGATTCAGCCCTTACTGCCGCCAACTCGTCGCCGTGCCTCTCTTCCATCGCGTTGGCATCGGATTCGGCTTTCGATATCGCTGCTGCTATCGCAGCATCGGCTTTCGCTACCGACTCGTCCGCCTGGGCCTTGATTGCGGCAATCTCTTTCTCGTACTTCCCTTTCATTACCGAGGCGTCCGACTCGGCTTTTGCTATTGCCTTGGCAGTCTTTGCCTCAGCCTTAGCCTCAGCCTTGCTGATTGCTTTCTTAGCTTTGGTCTCAGACCTGGTTATTGCCCGCTCGGCTTTGGCCCCCACTGCCGCCAACTCCTTGTCGTACCGTTTTTCCTTCGCCTCAACATCGGATTTGGCTTTCGATATCGCCTCGACTGCCGTGGCCTCGGCAGTAGCTATCGCTTCATCCGCTTCAGCCCTCACCGCGGCTATCGCCTCATCGTAATTTGCTTGCTTTGCTTCAAATTCGGCCCTGACCTCAGCTATTGCCACCTCGTCTGTCTGGGCCTTGACGGCGGCAATCTCTTTATCGTACCACTCTTTCATTACCGAGACGTCTAACTCGGCCTTTGTTATTGCATCTTCAGCTTCAGCCCTTAGCGCAGCCAACTCTCCGCCGCACTTCATTTCCCTCGCCTCGGCATCGGATTCGGCCTTTGTTATCGCCTCGGCAGCAGCGGACTCAGCACTCGCTACCGCCTCGACTGCCTGGACCTTGAGGGCGGCAATCTCTTTATCATACTTCCTTTTCATTGCCGAAACGTCCGACTCGGCTTTTGCTATTGACTTGTCTACCTGAACCCTCACGGCGGCTATCGTCTCTTTGTAACTTGCTTCCTTTGCCTCCGATTCAGCCCTGATCTCAGCCATTGCCGCCTCAGCTTCAGCCCTTACCGCCGCTAATTCTTCGTCGTATCTCTCCTCACTCGCCTCAGCCTGGGATTCAGCTTTCGCTATCGCCTCGGCAGCCGCAGCCCCGGTCTTCGCTGCTGCCTCGTCTGCCTGAGCCTTTTGCTCGGTGAGCGCCTTGTCGAATCCATCGGCGGCGGCTGCAAACTCATCCGCCTGCTGTTCGATGTACTGATCGAGCTTACTGACGTGCTCTTGCAGCTTGTTTTCTGTCCGGGCTTGTGCAGCGACAACAACTACGAGCCCGACGATTTGTCCTTCTTTGTCCCTTGCCGCGGTCATTCTGGTCTGCGAGCAGAACACTGTTCCGTCACTTCGCACACGATCTACCGGACCGGCGAGCTGACCTCTTCGTATGGCTTCTTCGATGAAATCGCACACGAAAGTATTCATCTGTTCTTCGGTGTGAAACGCACTGACATGTTTGCCTATCAGCTCATCGGGGGTGTCGTACCCATGTGTCGCAGCCCACGCAAGATTAGCGAAGCGGAGGATTCCGCCTCCGTCAATCACGACAATTCCGTCAGCAGCCTGATTGGACGTCGCCGTTATCTGCTGTAGTATCTGCTCGATTTGCTTATTCATACCCACCAATGTCATCCGTAGGGTCGCTTCAGAGAAAGCAAACGCTACCTTCACCACCTGGTCCATCCCGAAGGCTTCTCAGCGGAGATATATCCTCTAATGGCCTATTCGTGTGCAACGAAATTATTATAACAACCTGCAGGCCGGAGATCAAGATTCCAGTGGCTACTATACAGCGATTGAGCCTGGTGTGTAAAGAAGTCTTTGAAATGGGCACTGTAGGGCTGTTGAAAAAGTCCCCTTATTCTGTTATTTATATTATCCGTAGCGGGGGCCAACTTCATGCACGGCCAAATCGAGTGACGCCTTACTTATTTTCGGCGCGGTTGTATTGTGGAGATTAAGGATTTATAAACTCCCGGGTTAAAACTTTTCAGTCTTGAGTTCACAAACAGATTGCTTTGAGCTAAAATTGCCGTGAGGTAGCGTGTCACGGGCGACTAGCACTACGGTATTATTAAGACTTGAAGCTTGCAAGAGTGTTTTAGTGAAGTGTATATTGGAAATCCCGGATGATATTACGTTTCTTATATAGTGATTAGAATGGAGGTAACAATGAAACGCCGTACATTCCTTAAACAAAGCACTGCAATTGGAGCAGGGCTTATTGTCCTGAAATCAGGGACTCTCAGAGGTAAGTCATCGAACGACAAGCTCAACATTGCCGGTATAGGCGTCGGTGGTATGGGCAGAAACAACATCAGTCGTTGTGCCGACGAAAATATTGTCGCACTATGCGATGTGGACCAGGAATATGCAGCCAAGACGTACAAGAAATATCCCAAAGCCAAAATATATCTCGATTTTCGCATTATGCTCGACAAACAGAAAGACATCGATGCGGTCATAATCGCCACCCCCGACCATTCACACGCCGTTATCGCAATGGCAGCGATGAACCGGGGAAAACACGTTTATGTCCAGAAACCGCTTTCTCACTCAGTTTATGAAGCTCGCATTCTCACCGAGACGGCCCGTAAAAATAAAGTCGCTTCACAAATGGGCAACCAGGGCCACTCCGGTGACGGCGCCCGCTTGATATGCGAATGGATTTGGGACGGCGCCATCGGGCCGGTTCGAAAGGTCCATGCCTGGACTAACCGGCCTGTCTGGCCACAGGGAGTGGAGGTGGACAGGCCGAAGAATACCCCGCCGATTCCTTCCACTCTTGACTGGGACAAATGGCTGGGACCTGCTCCGTACCGCCCTTACCACCCTACATATTTGCCTGACAGTTGGCGTGCCTGGTGGGATTTCGGAACCGGTTCTCTTGGCGATTTAGGATGTCATATACTGGATCCGATATTCTGGGCGCTGAAAATGAAATATCCGGTTAGTGTTGAAGCCTGCATTTCCACCTACTGGCATGAATTTTGGACGAAGACAGAGCCTAAAAACGAAACTTACCCAAGGTCAACAATAGTTCGCTACAAGTTTCCCGCCCGCCAGGATATGCCTGAAGTTGATTTGACATGGTGGGACGGCGGGATGACGCCCCCGATACCTGAAGAACTCGAAGAAGGGCGGCAGATGGGAGACAGTGATGGCGGCGTCCTTTTCATAGGGGACAAAGGAATATTGATGTGCGGCTGCTACGGCAAGAGCCCTCGCCTGATACCCGAGACGAAGATGAAGCAATATGAAAGACCGTCGCAGACAATCGACAGGATACCGAATGGAATCGACGGACACGAAAAAGATTGGATCAGGGCATGCAAAGGCGGAAAACCTGCAAGCTCGAACTTCGACTATTCCGGACCGCTGTCAGAAATGGTTTTGATGGGCAATCTTGCGGTTCGTTTTCCAGGCCGGAAACTGCTATGGGACGGACCGAAAATGGAAGTTACTAACGATGCAGATGCAAATGCGTATGTCCGACGAAAATACCGGCCTGGTTGGAGCTAAAATGGCCCATCAGGTTGTGTCGCGGGCGCTAAAGTCCCTGGGAGACTGGTATTGGATTCCGAAAGAAGAAACGAGCGTTTAAGTGCGAAAGACGATGACGATTTTCGCTCATTGCAGCAGAAATACCTGATGCAATGCTGGGCAGCGCAGCGCCATTACGATCCTGTTGCTGTTGAGAAGGCCGACGGTTGCTGGATATACACGACTGACGGCAGAAAAATCTTCGACCTGCGAAGCGCCCATGAATGTATCAACCTGGGCTTTCGGCATCCGAAGATATTGCAGGCGATGCGGGACCAGATGGAAAGAGTGGTTTATGTCACCGATGATTTTGCCACCCGGCCGACGGCTCTGCTGGCAAGGACGTTGGCGGAGATAACGCCCGGCGATCCCAACAAACGCGTTTGGTTCGGCCAAAGCGGCGCCGGAGCCGTAGAGGCGGCCATAAAGGGCGCGAGGTTCTACAAGTACCACCAAATGATTAAGAAGGGGCCCGAAAACCTCTCGCCGGACATGCAGTATCCTTACCCGTACAAGATCATTTCCCGGTATCGGTCGTGGCATGGTTCAACCGCAGGGGCGGCTTCCGTCAGCGGGGACCCGCGACGCTGGTTCATCGAGCCGCTTACCATCCCCGGCGTCAAACACGCGCCCGATGCCTACTGTTACCGATGTCCCTTCGACAAAACCTATCCCGGCTGCGATATCGACTGCGTTGAGTACATCGACAAGATGATCGAATTGGAAGGCGGCTCCAACAAAGTGGCCGCCGTCATTATCGAGCCTATTGTCGGTTCCAACGGTATCATTCCTCCCCCCGGCGAATACTATCCCAGACTCAGAGAAATCTGTGACAAATGGGACGTAGTCCTCATAGCCGATGAAACGATGACCGGCCTCGGCAGAACCGGTGAGATGTTTGCGATTGAGCACTACGACATTGTTCCTGATATCATCGTGATGGGAAAGGCGCTCGGCGTTTATTGCCCGCTGAGCGCTACCGTTTTCAGCAGCAGGATTGCCGGAGTTTTCGATGATAATGTCTTCGGTCACGGCCAGAGCTTTTCCGGGCATGCGCTTGGCTGCGCGGCGGCACTTGCCGGCATCAATGTCCTAAACGAAGAGAAGATACTCGATCGGGTCAGAGAGATGGGGCAATACTTAGGCGATCGTCTCAAAACGCTCGAACAAAAGCATAGATCGGTTGGAGAAGTCCGGGGCATTGGCCTTTTCTGGACCCTCGAATTAGTGAGAAATAGAGAGACGAAAGAACCGTTCAGAAAACAAACGGACAAGTATGCCCGCAACGTTCTGACGGAAATCGCCGAATACCTGCTGCGGGAAAAGAATATCTACATACCGGCCGACAAATTTGGAATCTGGATTGTCCCTCCGTTGATTGTCAAGAAACAGGAGATCGACTTCATTGTGGATTCTATTGACGAGGCCCTGAAAATTGCAGACGATGAGGCGACAGAATAAATACCCTTTACAGCATCCATGCCTAAGAGGTAAGCTATATGAAGCGTACATAGTAATCTGCGAAATTTAAATGCCGGTTCACGAGGTAAAACATAATGAAGCGAAGATTATTTCTCAAAGCCGCATCGGCCTCAGCAGTAGGAACGGCAATAAGCACTCATTACTGGGATACAATTCAAGCCGCCCTCGCCAGGGACGCAGACAAATCTATCCCATACCGTCTCTATAAGGACAGCACCAAACTGTCTATTGTCGGTTTTGGCGGCATCGTTGTCGTTGGTCAGCCGCAAGCAGACGCCAACCGGGAAGTTGCACGCGCCATTGATCGCGGCGTCAACTATTTTGACGTCGCTCCAACGTACGGCAATGGAGAGGCGGAAGAAAAGCTTGGTATCGCACTAAAACCATACCGCAAAAGTGCTTTTCTTGCCTGCAAAACTCAAAAACGCGATGCCGCAGGAGCTCGAACTGAGCTGGAAAACTCTCTGAGAGTTCTTAACACCGATCATTTCGATCTCTATCAGCTACATGCCATGAGCAAGATGGAGGATGTAGATGTTGTGCTGGGACCGGGCGGAGCCTTAGAAACATTCTTGAAGGCCCGGAAAGAGGGGAAAGTTCGTTACATAGGCTTCTCCGCCCACAATGAAGATGTTGCTTTGCGGCTGTTAGACGAATTCCCGTTTGACTCAGTTCTCTTTCCTATTAACTATGTCTGTTTTGCCCAGGGCAATTTTGGGCCGCGACTCCTTAAGAAAGTGAAAGAGAAAAATGTAGCCTGCCTGGCACTTAAGTCTCTTGCATATACGCGCTGGGCCGACAAGGAAAAAAGAAGAGCCAACCATCCAAAATGTTGGTATCAGCCTATAAGCGACCTGGAAAAAGCAAGTCTGGCCTTGCGTTTTACCCTTTCAGAGAATATCACAGCCGCGATTCCACCGGGAGATGAGAAAATATATCGTATTGCAGAAACATTAGCAGCGCAATTCACGCCTCTAAGCCCCGCTGAACGCAAATCGTTATTGGCCTCCAGCACGAATCTCGCCCCGATTTTCCGAAATGGTTAGACCGAAGAAAAACAAGACTACTACCTCGCCGAAGGGCTTTTTCGCCGCCGGTCTGCATTGCGGAATCAAAGAATCAGGCAAATACGATCTCGGATTGCTTGCCTGCCCCACGGGCGCGAAAGCAGCGGCGGTCTTTACGACCAACAAGATCGTCTCGGCGGCGGTGACTATATGCAAAAAGCATTTCAAAAGCCCCGGCATATCGGCTGTGATTGTCAACTCCGGCAACGCCAATGCGTGTACGGGCCACAAGGGCATTGAAAATGCAGTGGCAATGTGCCGCAAGACAGCACAAGAGTTGAAAATCGAAAATCGAAATGTCCTCGTCGCATCTACCGGTATTATCGGAGAGCAATTGCCGATAAAGACCATTGCCGCGGGTATTTCAAAAGCGGCGGCGAAGATTTCAGCTTCATCGAAAGCAGGCCTGGATTTCGCCAAAGCGATAATGACGACCGACACGAAGCCGAAGCAGGCCGTCCGCCAAATGGAGATTTCCGGATCCAAGGTGACGATAGCCGGCACGGTCAAAGGGGCCGGCATGATCGCGCCGAACATGGCAACTACGCTCTGCTTTATTACCACCGATGCCGCCATAAGCAAGCCTCTGCTGGCGAGTGCGCTAAAGACCGCAATAGATGATTCATTAAACAGACTAACCGTTGACGGCCATCAGAGCACCAACGACACGGCAATTGTCCTCGCCTCGGGGCTGGCTGGAAACCGGCCTATAACGAGCCGATGTCCGCGGTATAGAAAATTCGCCAACGTCCTCGGTGAGTTGTGCGAAGATCTGGCCCGGCAGATGGCGCTCGATGCCGAGGGGGCGACGCGGATGTTCAAGGTGGTGGTCGAAGGTGCGGCTACGAAGGCCGATGCGGCAAAGGCCAGCCGGGCGATAGCCGATTATCCGCTCGTGAAATGCGCCGTCCACGGCGGCGATCCCAACTGGGGCAGGATTATATGTGCGGCCGGCTCGGTAGGAGTGAAATTGAACGCGGAGAAGCTTTCCTGCAAGATTGGGCCAATGACCGTCTTTCAAAACGGCGTGCCAAAGAAGTTCGATGCGGCGAAGGCGAGCAAGATTATCTCACAGCGCGACCACACTATAGCCGTAAATTTGGGTGCGGGCAGTGCGAGCGATTTCTGCTACGGCTGCGACTTGAGCGCCGAATACGTCAGGATTAACGCCGACTATCACACTTGATGGGAACCATAGTAATCTTCGCTATTGCAATCGGGGCAGACGTCCTGTAGAATGCTTTCTTAGCTCGGCAATGATGACCCGGCAGCGACGCCGAGAGTTCCGGGGTGTAGCTCAGCTTGGCTAGAGCGCCTGCTTTGGGAGCAGGAGGCCGTAGGTTCGAATCCTATCACCCCGATTACCATAAGTCCTTAATATATAAGCGATCCAGAACAAAACGTTGTGGAATTGCTGGGAAAATGGAAAAACACTGACAATAAAGTGCTACGGGCGGTATAATGGAGAAATGGCCTGTGTAGGCATGACGTGCTATTATATTTTGTGATGAAGTTCAGTCGTGGGGCGGGGCTAATACGGAGGCAGGGTTCCAGACGAGAATGTCCAGTAGTGCAAATCCTGACAATGCGAGTGATGAAAGCTGTGTTCGTGATGACATCGACGTCATGCCGATAACGAAGAGAAGCTACATCCTGAGCCATTATCCACGGATCATTTATCAGAAACACACGTTCTTCTCAGCCGTTGCGATGGTCCTTTGCGCCCTGGTGGCCGCGTTCATCGTTAGCTGCGCCGCGATGATCCTCTCCGGGCTGCATCTTGCCGGTGAAAGACCGGACACGTTCGCTGAACTGGCCGAGGAGGTGGTCCGCCGGCTGCCCGCGCTGTGCAAATCGCTGCCGCCGGCTCTGATGGTTGGGACGAATTATCCCCGCCAGCCGGACTATTGCTGCCACCTTGAGGTTACCGCCGAAACAAAGCAGTCGGCCGACGGCGACGGGCGCCTCCTGACCACGGTCAAGGTCATCAACGATGGTACACAGGCCGTCTTGCTGCTTTCGCTGCGCATCGTTGTTCTCAACTCCGAGGGTGAGATTCTCGCCGAATCCAACAAATGGGCCGCCACCCCGGTCACCGCCCAACCTCACTGGCTCGGCCCTCTGATGCCAGGCTGCCAGCGCCATGTCGCTTTCGCAGCCAGCCGGCCATTTCCCGCTTCGTCGCTGAAGGGGCTCAGGACAGAGGTCGAAATCACAGAGATCCGAATCCGCCCCGGCCAAAAACAAATTCGGGTCGCCGACAGTCAAGTATCGCCACGGCCAAAATAACCTGGTTCAAATCCGACCGAACCTGCAAGAGACTCGGATCGGACAAAAGAATTATATGTTTGCGGGAAGCAAAGCCGGAGCCTGGAGAGCAGCGATAATTTACAGCCTCGCCACCTGATAGACCGATTTGAGACAACGGCTATTTTCTCAGGCGGATGCACTTGCCCGGAACATTACGCAAAGATGAAGAAATTCGTGGAAATACTCTCACAAGGGTTGGGCCATAAAAAAGGGGCGGATGACTCCGGATCACATATCCTCACTTGACCAGCGAAATGACCGTCCTGATTTTCCCCGGCTTTCTCTTTATCTTCATTACTAACTCCACGTTTACATCCACTGCCTCTCCCATGCAGCCTTGTCGGATTTGTTTCTTGATGGATTCAACCGCATCCTCCGTAAAATCCTGGCTCCTGACAACCTCTACTTTTATCAAATCCTTCTTGAGTTGAATCGTCACGTATTCCTTGATGCCCTTGACAGAATCCAGGAGATTGATTTTTCTCGGAGAAACGGTCCTTCCGCTGGGGAGCTTGATATAGTCATCTTCTCGACCCTGAATTGAGTCAATCAGAGGCAACGATCTGCCGCAACTGCACATTCGGTCTTTCAATCTGGCAATTTCACCGACTTTGTACCTGATAAGCGGAAAGACATAGTTGAACAATCCTGTAACGACAACGTGTCCATCGCCCTTGCTGACTGGATTATTCTCTTTGTCGAGGAATTCAATCACGTGTGCGTCCGTGTCAAGGTGATAACCCTCATGTTTTTCGCATTCCCAGGCCAGCCGGTAGAATTCTGCGGAGCCATACATGTCCCTGACGTCACAGTCGAAGAATCGAACGATGTTCTTCCTCCAGGCGGGCAGCAACAACTCTGCTGTCGTAAATATGATTTTTGGTCGGAACTGGAGGTTCTCCTTCTTGCAGTCCCGGGCGATCAAATTCAGAACCGAAGGATAGCATTCAAGAACATCCGGCTTGATCCTGTTGATTTGCGCAAAAAGTTCAGTATGGTCGTCAAGGACTGAAAGCTTGTGTCTTCTAAAAAAGCCAAGCCGTTGCAACCAGTATTTATGACTATTCACATTCTCGGGCGAAGTCACTTCGGCAACAACATCTCTCAAGCCAAGCCCGTTTTCTACGTAGGCCCGATACTTCAGGGCCCTGTTGTAGGCTTCCGAACGAGAATCGCCAAAAATCTCCAGTGGTATCCCGGTTGAGCCGGATGTGTGATGTGTAATTAGTTTGTGATCAGAGGACTTCCTCGCAAGTATCGAGTCGCAGTTTTCCTTGATGTCGCTCTTGGTCAGGATGGGAAGTCGTCTCAAGTCATCGACAGCCTCGATGCGATTCGGCTCGAACTTGTGCTCATCAAACAATCTCCGGTAATAGTCTGTGTTGTCGTATGCATGGACAAGGAGTCTCTGAAGCTTCTTGAGCTGCATTGCCGCCAGCGCAGAGTCCGGCTTATACAGGTTGCTCTTCAATCCATAGAAGAAACAAAACGTTCTCAGCATTCCCCTACCCTTGAACCTCGACCGTTTTCTCGCGACGTTACGACAGATAGCAAGCCGCATGAACCTGATCTGCCCCAAAACATTTATTATACCACTTAAAATATCCAAAATCAAGCATTTTCCGGATATGTCGAGCCATGAGCTATGATTTATGAAAGTTGACCGATAACAACCACTCGATTCCAGCGGGACATCTTAAAGAGACTTGCAACCACGAGGTCGGCTCCATTTCCAGATTGCGGTGCGGCTTAATGTACGGCTCAAGAGCCTGTGGGGAGCAACAATTTTGCCTATTACAGAACTTTAGCTTAGCCTTCTCTGCACGGTCACGCCCTGAGGGTTCCCTCGCCCAACCTTCGACCTCTTCAATAGGCTGTCGGCTCTCCATGAAAAGAAAACGGGGCTGCGAGCGGACTGCTCACAGCCCCAAAAGTTCAAGAACGTAATTCGTACTTTAACAACGTTTTAGATCGATCAATACTACTCTTACGGGGCGGATCCGCTCCCCACTACGTAGGGGAAATACATTGCCCAATTGCTGCCGGGGAAGTCTGTGCCCTCTCCCCAGGCCGTCTCGCAACACGGGACCGGTATCTCTATCAATACAGTCTGTCTCAGCACTGTTGTTGAAATCTCCGGAGGAATAAAGACAACCGCCATAACCTCGCCGCATAGTGGCAGGAAGTCTTCGCCATTGGTCTCGGCGGCATCAATTAGGGCGAGAGCACGTGTAAGATCGTAATCGTAAACTTCATCGGGTGCCCACAAGACATTCGTCGAGATGCTGCTTAGGTTGCCCGGTACATGGCCCGTAAGCAGAAACCAGATGGCATACTGTATATCCCCGGCAGTATAGCCATCTTTATTGTTGAGAATCCAGTTTACCAGATCAAGATTTTCCGGTTGATCGATCTGGTCTGCGGGTATGTCCCCCACATCCTCACAGAGCGAAGAAAAGAGTGCGCCGTCATACGACTCGCCGGGAAGAATAAAATCGTCCGAGTTCCCACACCAGCCCCTGTGCGTTCCATCCAGAATGCCTTCCTCATCGATCGTAACAGCGAAATAGCTTTCATCGCCAGGGTACTCGATCAAGGCATCCACTTCGTCCGGTAGTCCCGCTAACAGAGTTTCACAAAATGTCTCTTCATCGCAGATCCCAACTACTCCATGGGCTGCGATGTTGATCGTTTCCCCGTCTTCCCACAAATAGTCTGCACCAGTTTTCTTTCCCTTACCGGGATAGGTACCATCAAGGGGTATCACGTACTCGACCCAAACAGTATCGCTGCTATCCGGCACTGCAAAGGCGAACTGTCCAGGATTTGGGCCACCACCTGTCACCTTTGGATCAGCATCAACTCCCGGTTCCCAAACGTGCAGGTGAGTTTCGTTCAGTTGCCACCAAGGGCTGATAGTCTCGTACCTCACGTAGAGATCAGTACCGTCGTCCCAAACGCATACCTCTCCGACGTCCGTTGCCGTGCTCGGACTGCCTCCATCTGCAATCAGGTCTACGCAGACAGGCTGAGCCTTAACGGTCGGCAGCAGAGTCAAAAACGCCATCATAATGCCTATAGTCATTGTCTTTTTCATTTTCTGTCTCCTTCTTCTTAGTAAATATCAGATTTCCCGCCGCACACAAAACGCAGCGTACAACACTTAGTTCATTCAATCTACTGATACAGGCGCAATCCCTCGGTTACGCCGCCGTAATTCTCATAGGCCTTCCTCCCCACCGTACCATCCCTGAATACACAAAAACCCTGACAACACCGAAAAAGGCCAGAATACTTCAAAGAAGTCCTTTCCTCTTTACTAAACTGACACTTAACTCTACCACTTTACACATTTGAGGCAAGCTTGTCAACGGTAAATTTTTTAATATAGAGATTTTTTTTAACCCAAAACCGCCTTAACGCTTTGGAAACGGCCGTTTTGCCGACAAGCATTAGTATTGAGCCTGATTACGTTCTGTCAAAGAGCTGGGCAACGCTATTTTGTCCGTTGTTAGCCTAATTTCTCCATTTTTCTATGTACATTCTGATATTTGTTACATTTACTATCTATAGTCCCTATAGTAACAAAGGTTCAGGTTCCGTAGATCGGAGCAGGGCCTGTTTTTGCTATCAGGTAAATCACTCCTGCTCCTATCGGGGAACTCCCCATAGAGTACTTAAAGGCGGGCTGAGAAATATCGCGGCTGGAACAGACTGCCGCCGCTCAAGAATAAAGTTGTGGGTGCTCGGTGCCCGATACAGATAAAATGGGAGGGTCCATATAGACCCTCCCAGACCGGCATTGTTAAGGAAAGGGCGGCTTCGGCGGAACTTCGTGAAAGAGCCGGACCGCCGAACGATGCCGGTTTGTCTTTGCAGGTTAAGCCACCTTGCTGTCGGCTATCAGTTCATTTTTGGCCAGAATATGCTTTTTGCTGAGCAGACTGCTATGCAGTCCGAGAACTCTGGGGGTACGCGGCTACACGTTATGCCATTGGTTTGGTCAAATTGATAAATGACCAATTTGGACAGGCCTTGGTGATAGTGTTGTTTATGAATCCTTGCAAAATCGTCCGCAGAAAGGTGCCGATCCCCTGCCACAAATATAGCACCATTTAGCCCTGTCTGGTCTTCGTAGATGAAAGGGTTGTTCAAGAAAAAACCTTTGGCGCCGTCTGTTTCTGATAGCACTCCGACAAAAAAGCCTATTTCCTTCTTATTGGATATCTTCTGATTCCATTTCCTTTTATATCTCAAGATGCCGTCCTTCAAAAAAGGCCTTGATCCGCCAAAATCAATCGCAGCAAAGCCCTTCTCTCGCGCCCACTGAAATGTGAAACAGAAGAGGGCCCCAATGGCACCATTTTTAACGTAGTCCAAATTACCATCTTTGACACCAAGAGTTGACAGTTTTGCCTTGTCTTTCTTGTAGTGAAGCAGGACGCCTGCTACGTATTCATCCTGTTCTTTGATGAGAAGTAAATCATTGAACAAACCGCCTTTTCGAAATTGCCTCTTCACGAAATCATAGGTCATTATTTTAGACCTGTTTCTGTGGACTTTGGTGATATAGGGCACATACATGTTATGATAGAATTTGTAGAGTTCAGATGTGTCCGTCGTTACTTCAAATTGAAACTCGTTCTTTCTTATCTTGCTAAGGTCGGATTTAAGACTACTATTTCTGTTTTTGAAAAGTGAAGAATTGTCGTCCGATATATCAGTCTGTCCATTGACCCAGCCGGGAACATAGAAACACTTTGTTCTCTCAGAGAGTATGCGAAGACAGTCAGGTACTTCAACGACTGCCAAGGAGCAATTGTGGCTGTTTTGCTCGAGGGTTGCAGGGATCTTCCATAACCACTTCTTTCCAATATATTCGCCGCGACGAGAATCACCAAAAGCCAACTGAGAAATGAAATTCCTGTTCGTTTCATTGCCTGCATAGGTAATAGAGAGCTTCTGTCCGCTGGAAATCTCATCTCCCATGAGGATCCAAAGGTCCAGTCTGAGTACGCCGAAAAGTCTGAACAGCGATTTGCCGGGCCAAAGAATCCATCGAAGACAATTTGGAGTCTTCAGATATATTCTTCTGCCCACAGCCAGCAGGTTCCTGATAATAGATTGTTCACTATATTGTGAATTCACTACCTTTGCCTCAGCCCAAGTGGACATAGTTTTCAGGTACAGGAATTCAGCCCTGGGCTTTATACTGTGACGATCTGTGCGAGCGAAGAATACCAGGACTCAGGAAGTTTGCCACTGCCTTGTCCACTGCGAGGTGCCTACTCCGGGAAGCTTCGCTACTTGCGACACTTGTCTGTTCTGATAGTGTAGGTGACGGTTCACTGGCAGCATGGCTACTTTGCAGGTGCACGATGGGGATAGTCTTTCTCTCAAGGTAGAATGACCTTATGTAGTTCTCAATCATCCCCAGCATCGTGTAGAAGGAATAATGCTCACACAACCATTTCAACTTGGGCAACGTACTTTTCAAATTTACATAACACTTGAATCGCCTCAACAGATTCAATGGCAAACGCGGGTGATCAGGATCAATCTCACGTGGATGGATATAAACAACGAGAGGCCGCCCTGATGCCTGTAATTTGTCAATACCCCACTTGATCATCAGCTTATTAGCAGCCCTCAAGTGCCCACCTCCAAAGAAACTCGTCCGCCAGCCAAAGATATCAATAGCTGATAGCGGAACCTCAAGCAAATAGCCGCTTTGAGTCTCTACAAAGAATGGCTTGAATGGCGAATTCAGAATCCCACCGTGTCCGTGTGAGGCCGGAAATATACTGGAGTCATATAGAAAGCCCGATTCCATAATTGCATTAAGTGCCCATGGAGTTTCTTGTGTTATGCCAAAGCCAGCTGACCGAAAACCTATGACTGCCTCGCCTATTATATCTTCTAATATAGCCTTACTTCGTATAATATCCTGCCGGAACAATTTTTCACCTACTTCATACACCAAGACATGAGAATAGCCGTGACTGGCTATTTCATGACCGGCTTTTTGGCACTTACGTACTAAATCCTTGTGCCGTTCTGCAAGCCACCCCAGCCAGAAAAACGTAGCTTTCACCGAAAGCGAGTCGAGCACCTCAAGCAACATTTCGAGATTTCTCTCGATTCGTGATTCGAGCGAAGACCAACGCTCGATGCTTGGCGCGGCGGGACTGTCCAATATGTGGAACCAATCTTCAACGTCAATGGTCAAACAGGAAAACAACTTACTGTTTAACTGATTCTCAAACAGCGACATAGTCGCACTCCTTCATTCAATAGAAAAACATGATCACGCTTTGGAATTTACAGTATCCACGTCATTCGTTGAAGGCAGTGCCCTAATCACCACTTTGACACTCCCAGACGCAATGACGGTAGGTTCCGGCGAACATAAGGACCTCACTTTGATTCCGGAAGCCCTTTTCCCTCGCTTAGCTTGCCCACCTGTATGATGACGGATATCAACATTACGATATGTCGCTCAGAAAAATCTTCTGCCGGCCTTTAGAAAAGCTCTGTGGTCTCTCGCTGTTGGAAAAGAAAAATAGGTCGCCTCGCTGTCTGGATTCGGCTTTCGTTTCACCGTTCCCTCCTTGATTTGTTGAACAGCATCTATCAAGGCTTGTGCACCTGCCTTCTTAGTCTTACAAACCAGGGAATCCCATGTGTCTTCCGGAAGTATCTTGACCTCACGTTGCAAAATAATATCCCCATCATCTAATCTTGCCCCCAGGTCATGTACGCTGACAGCCGTCTTCGTTTCCCCGTTGCGCAAGGCCCAGAAAGCAGGCATGAGACCTCGGTACCTGGGCAAGGGAGCTCCATGGACATTAATACAGCCCAAGGGTATCCTGTCCCGGATTCTCTTGCCTATGATTTGCGGACAACTCATAGAAACCAGAAGATCAGGTTTGTATTTGTCCAATAGATGGTGTAGTTGATCATTCTTCACCTTCCGAATCTTGTGGTATGGCACACTGAAGGTATTAGCAACTTGCTTGATAGAATAGAAGGAGCTGTCAGGGCCGGGATGATAGAATATACTTACGAACCTCGCGCGAATAACATGACTACCCATAGTCATGGTGCCTTTGAGCCCAAACAACCGAAGATGTTTAATAAATCCTTGCAGCGCCCCCCCATGCGTGCTCATCGCAGGAGAAGCCACTATACAAACTAGTTCAGAGTTGAGTGCTCTACAAACCGCGGCAAGTGATCTGGGTAAATAGAGATTCTCGTTCTGAGTCAAAATTATGATTCTCATAAAACACCTTTTACCTTTTTCGGCGGGACAAGAGGTTAAGCAATGCCTGTTTAAAGATTATTAACGTAAATAGAGACTCGTATTTGGCGTTACGACAGAAAACTCTTCTTCCACCGGTAAACATTCTATAAATCCACTCCCCTCCTGCTTTACGAATCCAATTGGGTGCCCATCTACGGTTACCGCTGTGAAAGTCAAACGCTGCTCCAACTCCGAGCATTAAGGGAACATTGATCTTGCCAACGTGCTCCGCCATCCATCGTTCCTGCTTTGGTGCGCCAAGGCCAACCCACAACACATCAGCTTTACTTTGCTCGATGTGATTTTTGACCGTCCGCTCTTCTTCTTGCGTTAAAGATCTAAACGGAGGTGAAAAAGTGCCGACTATCCTGATGCCACGGACTCGTTGGCGCAGTTTTGTAGCGAGCTGCTCCACAACACCGTCAGAACCACCGTAAAAGAAATGCTTGAGATCTTTGTTAATCCCGTGCCGACAATACTCAAGCATAACCAAAGGTCCGGGCAAACGCTCAGGAAACTTCTTTCCGAGCAAACGAGCACCCAAGGTCATCGAAACCCCGTCAGGTAATACTAACGATGCTTCTTCCAGAACATACCTTATCTCTTTCTCAAACGTGGCGCGAACAGAAAGGTGAGCCTCACAGAAACACACATAATGTGGGTTTCCATCCTCCACTAACCCATCCAAGTAAGGCAAGAGGGAAGACAAAGATATTGAATCGACCGGCGCCCCTCCGATATGGATACGAGTGCCCGTGCCGTTGGAGTCTTGGCCTAACATTCTTGTTTTTTGAAAACTCTTTTTGGATCTATCAGGAAGCATAAAATAATCAGTGACGTCTAAGGTTTATAGCCTTCTCATAGACGGCCATCAGACTGTCATAGAATTTCTCGGGTGAATACTCTCGCAAAGCCTTCTCTCTTCCCGCCCGACCCATCTGGTGACAGAGTTTTGGCCGGTTCCAGAGGAACTGAATCTTGTCCGCAAGATCCGCAACGTTGCGAGTTGCGAAGAGTAAGCCCGTCTTGTTATGGTCAACAATAGACGTCATAGCTCCAATACGAGCAGCGACTATAGGCCGTGCATGAGCCATTGCCTGAGTAGCTACATTTGGAAATCCCTCAAACCAACGGCTTGGAACTACTATTACCCTTGATCTTATGTACAAGTCATTTAATTCATCTGCTCGCAAAAAGCCAAGCCACTCAACGTTCGATGGGCACTTATCCCGGATGTCAGACATGCCGTTATCGCCCCCCGCCACCGCAAACTGCACATTCGGCATGATACGAGCTGCATCCAGAAACTCGTCAATGCCTTTTTCCGGGCTTACTCTGCCGGCAAAACTCACCAGGTCGCCCAGGCCATCGTGTTTTGGAATTTGATTCACAGGAGCAAAACCGGGCACAATGCCAATCCGGTCGGCGGGAATTCCTCTTTCGGCAAATTTGCGTTTCTGGAATTCCGTCTGGACGATGAAGGCATTCACGCTGCCCAGTATTTGGTTTGTCATTCTGGCAAAGGCGTTTCTAAGGGCGTATCCGGTGCTCTTGAACAGGTTGCGCTCGCAGTTGTTGAGAACGCACCGGAATTCCTTTCCGAACCCCAGGCATTTTTCACACACTTTCCCCTTGGTTAGATGCAAGCCATTCGGGCAGAACAGTCTGTAGTTGGGACAACGCATAACAACGGGAATACCGCGCTGCTTGATCGGTCTGAATATGGAAGCCGAGAGCAACGGATAGAGGTTCTGAACCTGTACGATGTCGGGCCTAAAATCATCGAGCGTTTTGGCCAACGCTTTGGCTGCAAAGGGGTTGTGAATGCCTGCAAAGAAGGCTTTGACAGAACCGGCGGCAGAACTCGATATCTTCGCGGAGCTGCGTTTGAACCAGAACACTTCATGGTCATGGGCTTTTAGCAACTCGGCTATAGCCTCAGCGGCGTGTTCTTCACCGCTGGGTTTGACGTATTCATTGTGTACCATCAGGATCCGCAAAATATTCTACCCTCTCTATCCCAGAAGACTGATTCAGAGATCGCTTTTTACAAAACGTAGTTTACCGCTCTGATGCGGAATCTCGGCAACTTGTTTTATGCTTACCGGGACAGCGTTCCTGAATTGAGTTGAAAGATTGGCTCTTATGTTCTCGAGAACCTTCTCGTAGTTGGCGTATGTGGTGTTCGGAACAACCACGATATCAATAGAGTAGTCCTTGTGCTGGTGCACTTGAAACTGACATACGGCGTCGGGGACACTATCAAAGATTGTCGTAAGATAGTCGCCACCCACCACGGCACCATTCGGCAACTTAATCGTATCAGAAATGCGGCCTCTGACTTTGTCCATCAACGGCAAATTCACGCCACAAGAACAGTTCTTCGGCAACGCCCTACCCTCGTCGCCGTTGAGATATCGAATTAAGGGGAAATACTTATTCTCAAGATCTGTAATGGCAATGCGTCCCAACTCACCAGCAGTAACCGGTGCATTGTCCTTGCTCAAGAATTCAATTCTTCTGACATCATGGAACATGTGAAGGCCCTCTTTCTTTGGGCACTGGGCCGCCAGCCAATAGACCTCACAGCCCCCATACTGGTCATAAACCGGAGCGCCAAAGGCTTCATGTATTCTAACTTCCTGAGTTGCCGTCACGGGTGAGGATGTAACCCATATTGCCTTTGGACTGGGCAAAGCGATTTTCCTGTCAAGTATATACGTGGCTAAGTAATCCACGGCGCCTACATATCCGTGGACGAGTTCTGGCCTTATCAGACGAAACTTCCGAAGAAACTCCGCGATGCTCTTGTCATCAACTGACGCTGCATCAAGGAGAATCCTCTTTGTCGGCCACCAGAAGAGGTTGTTCAGCAAATTTGATTTCCAGTCTTCATTGATGATCCTGTAAACTGACGCGACGTTAACATCAGGAGCCAATCCCCACCAGTTAAGCATCCGCCAGGGCATTGCGGCCCTCACCACCTTTTTCTGATGATACACTTTTACCGGTTTGCCCGTACTGCCGCCGGTCGTAGAGATTCTCAGATCTGCGGGTCTGGCTTCGTCTGAGACCATCTTGTCAAAATGTACTCTCAGGTCGTCTCTGGTCAGGACGGGTACCTGGCTGTAGTGCTCGGGCCGCACGATCTCAGATGGATTCAGCCCCATGGCCTTGAATCTCTCTCTGTAGAACGAAACGTGCTGGTTGGCGTATTCCAACAACTCTCGGGTTCGCCGCCAATTCAAGGCCTCGATCTCGTCACCGGAGAGATATTGGTTGCGCAGGACCTCTTTGAAGTACGGGATTGCGCTGCGTTTAACCACGGAGTATTTCAACAGAAACCAGGTTGTCTTCACATCTCGCAATTTCATAGCGAATGACCTTCTTCAGTTGTCCGGCACACGGCGATCTTGCAGGCCTCAAGTATTGTTGCCGCCGCATGTCCGGCGGTATGGCTGCCGACTATCACTCTGGACCGTTCGCCCATCGCACGCAGACTGTCCTTGTTCTCCATGGCCGCTCTCAAGCTCCGGAGTGTGTCCTCAGTATCCAACGGATCGAACACCCAGCCGTTTTCGCCGCTGTGCACCAGTTCCGGCCAGCAGCCATTGTATTTTGAGCACAATATCGGCAATCCGCACGCCATTGCCTCAGGCACAACGAGGCTCCAGTTGTCCTCAAGGGTCGGGATAACAAAGACGTCGGCTGCCTTGTAGTAAGGGGCCAGTTCGTCGTAGTCGATCGCTCCGGCAAAACGGACATTTCGGAGAGACTTGCTGCTGCAGAAACTTTCGCATTCCTGCCTCTGCGAACCATCCCCGACCACAAACAGTGTAGCTTCATCGGCAGAAACGCTGCCAGTGAATACTTTCCACGCGTTCAGCAGTTCGATCAAGCCTTTGCGGGGAATCAACTGACCGATATAAAGGAAGACGGTGCCTTTCAGATCATATCTCGCCTTGAGTTCGGAGATCCGTATATCTGTCATGTTAGCTGCATCATTTTGCAGGCCGGCCGTGTCGGCCACCATGTGTCCGAACGTAGTCTTCTCTACGGGAAAGCCGAGACTCTGTACATATTCACCGCAAAGCCGCCCGCTGCAACATATCGCATCGATCCATCGTCTGGCAAACTTGCGATATGCAGTGCGGTACCACTGCGCATTCCGCTCGGTATGGGCGTTTCGTTCATAGCACATTACGTGTGGAATATTCTTGAGAGCCCTGAGCCACAAAGCGGCATAAGTCCATTGGAAAAAGCCGTCAGATACAAGAACATCGGGTTTTGATCTGGCGATGGCTTTTATGAGGCCCGGCTGGTATGGCAGCCGTAGGCGGGTATTAGCCATCTTCTCTTTTTGGCTCTTCTTACCAGTAAACCTTATCTCTCCTGTCATACCGACCGCATTTCTTCCTAAGGCGTTAGTGACCTTTTTACTAACTCTATCCGGCACAACATCACGATAATAAAGAAGCGTCAGTCTGCCATTTATGAGAGAGTTCAACTGTTCATAAACCGGCACACGATAATCAAGAAAACTGCGAGTTACCCAGGTAATTCGAGGATGATTATTTTCGCTATTTGGCATAAGTTTCGACAGACTTCCTTCGGCATCCATGCCTGTTGGCGATTGTATTTCCGTGCATGGTCTTTAGCTGGATCCAGGGTCAGCTCGACTAGTGGCTGCTGTGAAAACATGTAGGGATAGGTTGCGACCATATCTCTTTAATATATGATGACGGTTCTCCTTCAAAACGCTCAAAACACAACCGTTAGGATCGACTATTCTTCTTGTCATCACTGAGTCGATCAAGAGAATTTTGCCCGTACATTTTGAGTGAACATCTCGTACATATTCATCCAAGGTCAGGCCTATGGGCAAATCGTCACGAAGGCTCACAAGGTTTTCTGCCTGAGCAAGGGAAGTGACATAATTCGGCTCTATGTCTTTTGGTATATAATACACCATCACATGGTCCTCGTCGCGCAGAGTATTCTGTATTTCCTTATTCAGCGCTACTAAGTTACTTCTGCGCGAGTATATCTCCGGCTGAAAATAAAAGTGATATAGAGACAGGCCAGTGATACAGAAATATAGAATGACGACAACTTTTCCCCATTTGTACTCAAAGAGCTGTGTTGCTATCGCTGCGATCAATATGTAATAGACTCCAAGCACACCGGCACAATGTTTCGCAAGAAGTATCGAAAAACCGGTTTCCTGGACTATAATCAGGATCATGATCGGAAGAGTAATCGCCCCCGCCAGGAAGCAGGCGTCCTTTCTGTTTTTCCTTAAGTAGCATATAAAGCCGATCAACAGGCCAGAAAAGACGACAAGAATTGCCAATACAGGAAGGATGTTCTGAGATACGGTTTCAATTATCGAAACATTGAAGTTGACGTCACGTTCCGGATACTGCAACGTTGTAAAGCCAAAGCTGAAAGCTATTGGTATGCGAGACAGCGTGCTCAACAGTGAGACACTTGACTGTGCCGACTCTTTGGGTGCAAAGTTGGAGTAAATTGTCATCCTGTAGGCCAGTCTCGCTATTAACGGCAACGATACCAGGCAAATCAAAAGCAGTTTCAAAGTTATCCTGCGTCGTTTAAGAGCATAGTAGGCAAGGCCAAAGAATAAAACCGCAACAAACATTTGTCGGGAAAGCAACCCAAAACACACGGAGAACAGGACAAGTGCCAAATTTGGCCAGCTTTCATTTTCAGTGAAGGTCACGATTGCGTACAAGAAAAGGGTGCCGGCAAATACAAAAATCGCATTGGGCCTGGCCTCGGCGCCGAATTCCACCAGGAGTGGGGACAGCGCAGCAATCCACATGGTGAGAATTGCACTTCTGGGGGACAAGAATTTTTCTGAAAACTTTCCCAGTAACACAATCGATCCAAGCGCGCAGACTGCGCTATACAGTCTTATACCCCATGGTTCTCTGACTATCATGTGCCCGAGTCGCCCAAGTTGTGTGTGAACGTCCAGAGTTGTTGACATCCCAAAACGTGGCTTTCTGATAACGGAAAACTTATATTGGTCGAACTCATCACCAAATAGATTGTTGGTGATGACGATAGAGTATAGAACAGCGGCGGCGAGTACAGGCAACAGCCAAATTGCAGCGAAGCGGCTTATTTTTAGATGAGAGCAAGCGGTGGTTTTATGCTTCACCTTGTCGTATTCATTTCTTGATGTTGAGCTATTTGGCCGCATCTTGTCTTCCCAAACCAGGGATCAGGTAGAGTGTGTGGAGGCACAGGAAACAAGCAAAAACAAGATAAGGAGGGCGCCATTGGTCCCAAATAATTGGCAGGTTCATGCTGTTTACCAGACAGACTGTAAATGCAGATGTGCAGCCGATGAAACCCGAACTAGCAGAATAAGCTGCCATTCGAGTTTCACTTGCCAACCGAAGCAATCCTACTGTTACAACACCTAAACCAAGGAGTCCCGTCCCAACTAGTACAGTGAAAAATGAGTTGTGAGTGTTGTTTACTGCAAATTCCCCTATGTGATGAGTGACGAAACTGCCATGTCCTAATAATGGCTTTTCCTTAGCTTTTTCGATGTAGTGATCCCATAGCCTCCTGCGGCCATGCAGAGTCTCGACAGCCTCAACGGATTTGTTTGGAAAGAGGGCCTTAAACAGAATATCCTTTCTTCCCGCAAGGAAGAAAAGGAGTACTATTCCAATCAGTAGGCTCATGAGCAGCATTCCGCGGTTGCGCGCAAGTACACCGATAACAGCAATTCCACATAACGCTGCAATGTAGCTTCCTGCGCTCGTACTGAGAACTAACCAGAATAACGCGACCAGCGCACCAAAACCCAGTAGCGTTCGACGTTCTTCTGTGGCTGTTAGTAGCTCTCCAAGACAATAACAGAAGATCATAGCCGCAGATGCACTGTAGCTGTTGGTGTGCCAGGCGCTCAAGGAAAAGGCAAATCCGACAGATTTGAACCTCGCGGCTATTGGAAGAATTAAGGTCAAAAATGATATCAGCAGGACCCTGCGTTCTGCCGCGCGGAAGTCCCGACAGTAAGACATTGCTAATGCGACTGCGAGTAGTTGACTGCTCGCCTCAAATGCCCGGTAAAGAGAATACTTGGGCATTGGAGACCACAACGCACTTACCGCTCCGAGCAAATAGTATCCAATTAGCAGACCCAGCGACGTGTGGCTAATACTCTTGCAGACTTGCTTCAATCTGGTCGAGAATAGTAGCAAACAGCAAGTAAGTCCCACAATAAAGATCTGAGCCATCGCACTGCTGTCTATAGTCGCGAATTCACCTTCCGCTCTCTGGCGGGAGAATACCGTCATCCGAGTTACCATAGCCAGCACTACAATCCAGAGCAAGACCGGCATCGCTCTGCCTTCCCGCTGCGCTAAATAAGACGATGGGTCGCACAATTGGTCGGCGACTGTGTTGCTGCTATATTGTGATCTTTCGAAATTCATTTTGTCATAAAGGTTTGAGATTGTTCTGATTTATGGCGGCTTAGCGAGATAAGAAGGCTCTTGAGCAACTCGCGTAGGCGCAGGAGGTAGCAGCAGCTTTTCCATCCGATGATACCAGTTGAGGCTCCAAATTTCATAATCCTGCTTATTTTATCTTTCGGGAATTGTCCGCCAAATTCCGAGACAATCGAACGGGCGGAGGAGTCGTTGCCCGCGAGTATTTTTGAGTGTGCAAAACTCTTCGCAACACGTCCGCGGACGATTTCGAAGCCGGGCCAGTCCTCCTGCCGAAGCCTCGGGACAATACGCCTTTGCCATTGTTCGACCTCGGGGCATTTGAGCCTTCGTGCTTTGTACTTGTTTTTCCATCCCTGGTGTGCAGCCGAAGCAGCCCCGTCAGTTACGAAAAGAGCTTTCGGTATGAATCCCCACTTTCCATAAGTTGTCAGATATCCCCAGTATTCCAGGTCCTGACTAATACGCAAATCAGCCAACTGATACCCCGCTTTCTCAATGATGTCCCGGCGAATCACCACCGAACCTGTTCGAACATGGTCCTGCTCTGCCCAGAATCGAAAGAAATCGTCAAGGATGAAGGCCTTGTCTGATTTGCGGCCGTTTGCCTCGGCCAGAATCGGTGGCGAAATTGAGTCTTTGTGTCCCCAGAGCTTAATGATCTGGCCCGTGCTGACGGCTATTGCCTGAGCATGGCCCTCCAGAAATCCGACGCACGTTTGCAGAAAGTCGGGCAGCCAGTAGTCGTCCGCATCCAGAAAAGCGATATATTCCTTTGTGGCTCGCCGCAATCCCGCATTTCTCGCTGCGCCTTGGCCGAGGTTCGCCTGCTCGATGAGGATTATGTCATTGCCGTATGCCTTTGCAACTTGTGCTGTGTTGTCAGTAGAACCGTCGTTGATCACAATAATTTCGTCAGGACGTGACGTTTGGGCCAATGCACTATCTACTGAACGCGCCAAAGACACGGCTGAATTATATGCTGGAATTATCACAGATACGTCGCAGTGGGCCATAAAGTGCTGATGAATGAGTCCGTATATTAGTAATCAGTTCGTGATGCTTTGTGCCGCGACTTTCAGCCGCGATCTACACTCCTGGCAGTGTTTTTCTCCTCGTTTGTCGCCGATGAGGTATCCCTTGCCGAAACAGTATCCGTTGCCGAATTGGAGTGCCGGCAGGTACAGGCAGGCCACAAGATCGAGTTTGCGGATCGCTCGATAAAGTGCCCCGAACGTCAGGGACCGTGTCAAGCGGCGGAATCCGGTCAACGCGGGAACAAGAAATCTTGGCAGAATACCTCTTTTGTACAGTCTGAACGCAATCGGGGTCTTAATCAGGGCTTCGCCGTCTCCACGGCCGTAACCGAACTGCTCCTTCCAGAACTCACGGATTTTTTGCGGCCTTCGCCAGTAGGTCATTGCTCTCGGGGCGTATGCCATTTTGTATCCAGCTTCCACAATCTGCCGGCCAAAGACCGAATCGTCGGCATAGAACGTTAAATCCTCAGGTAGTCCGCCAAGCTCTCTCCAGACTTTCCTGGTATATGCTATCGAGCGGTTTCCGGGGACGAAGTCTGGGCCGAGATTGGATTCGCCGCCGTCTTCGATGTAATACTCTGCCCTTGCCGCCGCGCTCTTGATGCTATTTTTGTCGATCTGCGTATTTCCCGCTACGACTTCCACGGACCGGTCCTGCTCAAACGGTTTTATCAGTTCTTCGCACCATACCGA
Organism: Planctomycetes bacterium B3_Pla; assembly: GCA_005223045.1. Taxonomy (GTDB): domain Bacteria; phylum Planctomycetota; class Phycisphaerae; order Sedimentisphaerales; family Anaerobacaceae; genus SG8-4. The sequence goes on from NJBM01000003.1 coordinate 132,221, forward strand.
GCAAAGCCTCACGCCCATATCGGTGGACAGTATGTGCTCGTAAGATGCCATTGCGATAGCAACATTCCTGCCATGAGCAGCAGCCCCGTTTTCTTGTTTGACAACAACTCTTTCATCCTGGTCAGCCCATTCAAAGAGCATCTCAGCGGTTCCATCGTCCGAAAAGGCGTCCACAATGACTATTTCGTCAGGTCGCCTCGTCTGGTCAAGGATATTACCTTTCCATTGAGGCAGGGAGCCTATCTCGTTTCGACATGTAGTGACCAATGAGAATTTGAGCATGTCCAGTTGAATTAGGCGAGTCTCTCCAGCCAATTGTTTAAAATATCCTCCAGAGTCTGTCTGAAGGGGATCTCTGCTTTCCAGCCCAGCGATTGGAGCTTTGATGGATCGCCCAAAAGGACTTTTTCGTCGGATGGCCGCAGCAGGTTCTTGTCATGTTCGATCTCAACGTCGAGGCCGCTTATTTCAATCAGCATGTTTAAGCTCTCGCGCATGCCCCAGGCCTTGCCTGTGCACAGATTGTACACCTCGCAGGACTTGCCTTTGTTGGCAAGAAGCCACAATGCCTTCGCGCCGTCCCGAACATCAACAAAGTCTCTCGACGAGTCCAGATTGCCCACTTTTACGACGGGGTCTTTTTGACCAAGTTTGATAGATGCCAGTTGCATGGCAAAGTTCTGTAATGCCGTTACGGGAGGATGGTCGGGCCCGACATGAATAAACAGTCGCGGAATTACGACGTCCATGCCGTAGTTCAAATGGTATTGACGGCTCATCATTTCCAGGCAGGCCTTTGACACGCCGTAAGGCGTAACGGGCCGGAGCGGCGTCATATCCTCCTTGATTGGCAGCATCTCATCGGGCACAAATCCGTATTCGGCGCTCGAACAAGCCGGAATGACGCGAGCATTTGGACAATACCTCTTGCAGGCGTTCAGCACATTCCGGGAGCCGGTTATGTTGAGTTCATAGGTCGTATCCTCGGCGTCCCATGATTCGCCGTTATATGCCTGCCCCGCAAGATGATAGACTAATTGAGGTTTCCATTCTTTCCAGACTCGCGCCAGGAAATTCACATCGAGAATATCTCCCAGATAGTGCTTGTACGCCGGTTTCTGCCGCACGTACCGGGACGCAGACGTTGCCCGTGAAATACCTGCAACTTCGCAGTCGTTCTCAAGCAGCAAGTTTGTCACATGCTTGCCGATCATGCCCGTAATGCCGGTTATCAATACTCGCATAGATGCTCTCCCGCGTTATCCAATCACGTGATGCGTTCGATATCTTTGGCCCAGGCTTTGACCAGGGCCAATTCGTCCGATGGAAAGAAATTTTCTTTAATCAGGGCTTCATAGCACGAAACGAGATTGTCGAGCGCATTTCCAACTCCGGATTTAAGGGAAAGTGCGTCCAGCACCGCCGCAAGCCGACGGTTTCCCAGATAGCCCGGAATTTCATCCTCGAAATCTTGCATTAAATTGTGCGCATTTCTGTCTTGATAGACCTCAGAAGCATGAAAAACAACACCTGACCCCATTTCCCACAAGCAGCGCTGAGCTATGAAACCTCGCCAAATATCAGTCATTCGGAAAGTGCAAAAGCTGGGAAGATACATCAGCGGATACACCTGCGGCCACCACCACGTGCTCTGACTGTTGATTGGGCACCACGCTCCCGGCCCAAGGTATATGCTGGGGCCCTGGTCAAAAGTTATCCCCTTATCGTGCAAAAGGCGCCACGTCGCATCCACGTCCGGCGAATTGTCCGCGAGGGCCTGCTGAATCGGCGCCTCTACGGTCACTCGTTCTGCGCCGGAGATATCGAAATCCGCCTGACCGTTGCGAACGCTATCGAGCGGAAATCCTCTGGGCCAGATCAACTCGTCCGTGAAATACCTGAAGACATTCACCCATCCTCTATTCTGCAGCGCTCTGGCCTCGACCCGCAGCGGCCGCACCTTCCATTGTGCCAGAGGCGCGTTGTCGTCATCGGTTTCGTAAATGCAATCCGCATTTTGCCCGATAGCGTAAAGATACCCCACATTCTTACGAGCGTAGTGGCAGGTAGGCAGTTTATTAGCCAATTTAAAGTCCAGTTCCGCCTGCGCCTCAAGGGAGAAAAAGGTTGTCACGTCAGTGTCATAGCTGTCAGGCCCTTTCTGATCACCCACAACGACCAAATGGCCATCCGCGGCCGACAACTTCATCACCAATTCCCGCACACTCTTGCTCGGCTCAGCTATGGTTGTTATGACTGAGTACGTAGGCATAGAGATTTCTCACTTCAATTTAACATACCAACTGTTGACAGGTCTAAGCGCCAGCATTTAAGAATATACGCTCCATCGATTCTGCGTATTTTTCTGTAGTGAATTTCTGCTTTGCATTCTTGGCAGCGTTTGCACCCATAGAGCCAACCAAATCCTTATTCTCGATAAGGTAACAAATCTTATCTGCCAGGTCGTGTGAATCGCCCGCACGGAACAGTAATCCATCACATCCATGCTTAACAAGTTCGGATGTTGCGCCGGCATCTGCGCCAATAACCAATCGTCCATAGGCCATTGCTTCGGCCGTAACTCGACCAAAAGCCTCGCCTTTAGAGCATATAACCAGAGCATGGGACTCGACATATATGTTCCTGATATCTCGCACTTCACCAAGTAACTTGATGTGGGAAGCTAAATTGTGGTCTGCTATATAGTCGGCTACTCTCTTCACATCTTTGTACTCACCACCCCCCGCAATTAGTAACTGAACATTTGCTCCTTGACCGAGTACTTTTTCTACGCCCTTCAGCGCCACAAGCGGTTGTTTTAAAGGGTCCAAACGCCCAACTAAAGCCAGTGTTAGGGGATCAGGTAGTGGAAAAGAGTTCAAATCCTGCATTTCGTGTATTGACATAACTCCGTTATACACAACCTGTGACTTAACGTTGTTTAATCGAGATTTGAAATACTGCCTGAGCGTATCTGATATAAATACAACCATTGAGGTGCTGCGCCTAAGCCAGGAACCGCTGAGGTGGTTTCCAAAGCTAAGCGTTAAGCCACAACCGCATTCTCCACCCAAGAACTCGCGAAAGTGCCATGTGTGAGGCACCCCAAGTTTTCTTGCTAAAACGGACCCAAATGCTGTTTTTGATGAATTCGTATGAATAACATCCGGCTTAAATTGCTGGCATATCCTTGCGGCTGAACTCAGCAACCTTAGATTCAATGCTACACCTTTTGCGCCGGAGAGAAAACGTCTCGTTTGCGAAAAGTGGTCAACAGCTACCCATCCTCTCCACGGAATAATACTATGCGGAATGTTCCTAACCTTGAACTCGGTAGTCAAGCGATCCTCTTTTGGCACAAGAACAAAGCATGAATGTCCTCTCTGCGATAATTGCTCGATCAGCGCCAGCAGACTACGAGAAGCACCATACAGACAAGTATCTTGTTGGACAAAAATAATTCTCAATTCGATGTTCCCTAATGTGACTGATCGCTGGCAAAAATCAGGATATCTGAACTACAGGCTTGCTATTGGCCATCTAAGAGGTTTTGATAAATCTCAACCAAGCGGTCGTTAAGCTTCTCTACGCTGCGATCTGCCTTTGTATGCTCTCTAATTAGCCCTGCTTGTTGCGCAGCCCCTTATTTCGATAGAGCCCAAGCCATCCATCGGCCTGCCCAATGGTACCACAACTGTATCGGTACAAACGCCCGGCAACATTCTTTGCCAAGCCAAGAATCTTCGGTCGCTTCATTTGCCAATACACTGACCTGCCTATCAGGAGCGATCTTCTGCGCATCCTAATGTCTATGAGTTCAAGCTGATGCTTCGAAACAAATTGAACCTGCGGACGGCTTTGCACGAATATTTCGTCCAAAGCCTCCGGCGGATAGGGTCTGATGTGGTCAAAATCATAAAAGAAGACGCTTGATGGCATGGGTGTCGCAATAAGCAAGTAGCCACCCACTTTCAGGTGGACAAGATACGAGTCCATGAACTGCAACAAATCTTTTGGTGCGAAATGCTCTATGATATGTGACATGATTATCAAATCATACACGTCCGAAGATCCAGTAAAATCTTGCGGCATCAGGCACTTAAATCCAGCATCTGAATTGGCCTGTACAGCATCGTGGTTGATGTCGATGCCGACCACATCCAAGCCAATACTCTGCAGCAACTTGAGTTTTTCTCCGTACCCGCAGCCAACATCCAATGCTCGCTCGCATCCATCTTGCTGAGCCAACCGAATGAGATCGATGAAATGCTCTTCTTGGTAATGTTTGCCGGCGATCCGCTGCACAACTCTTTTGAACAGCCTCTTCACACCCGCCACCGACCTAATCCTCCTTTGACTGTAATTTTGCGTGGGTACCTGGGGTCTCATAATCTCGCTTCAATCCAGATTCGCCTGAGCGTCTGCTTTATATTCATATCTATCTCGAAAGTTTATTTTACGAAAATTATTGTTTCCCAGGATTCAGTACTATATGGTCCTATACCAAAGAAACGCACAGATTTGTAATTAGATAGGCATTGAGTCTGCGCCACGTTATATCTTTCGCGATCTGAATTGTCCAAAATGATTATGGCCCCCTGCCTCACTTTCTTAGCCGCGTGCATAATACAGGATGGCCTTGCTCGGCCATCAACCAACACCAGATCAAAATACGCATCCGGATAATTATCGATCACTTTAGTGTATTCACAGAAGCTCATTCGGTCGAATTTATTTTGGAAACCCGAACTGTAGGAAGACGGGTCCGAACAATCGCCTTCTCGGTCCGCCTTTTCAGGTTCCTTGAGGATGTATTCGACGTTGGATATTTCCAATTCGTATAAGGTCCTCTCCACCACTTGATACCACTGAGGGTTGTGTTCAACAGACACAACCTGCTTAACTCTTTGAGCAAAGAAAACCGTGGAACCGCCAGAGCCATATTCAAAGACTCTCATCTGCGGCTTAAGATATGAATCCAACCATTTGGCTGCCCTGTAGGTTAGCCATGGCCTTCGATCCAGAAATGTATTTTGTCCATTCTTTTTGTCTCTAAGAGACAAAATCCAGTCAAAATAAAAAGGAATATCCTTAGGATATTTTGAAAAGAGATAGAAAGCTAATCTTAGCAACTTAAAAGGAATCTGAATGTTTTTGATTAGACTCATGATTTATAGTTAGGACGAGAGTATCATTTTTTGAGCGAACAAAATTGTCAGACTGTGCTGGGTTTGCGCAAGAGCTTTCCAGTCCGCAGGACATTGAATGCTTCGCCTCTCGCCCTCGGCCAGACGACCAACCCCAGCGCAAACACGCAAATTCCCAGAGCACAACAATAGACAACCGTAAGAACCAAACTGTCAACAGCAGCAAAGCGGCGCATCAACTCCGTTGCACAGTACATAGCCAAGCCCAGTACAAGAGGACACCGTATGGTCCTAAATAAATCGGTCACACTAACGGGGGAATATCGAAAAGCGTACCAGAAACTAGGAACCATGATCAGGGAGAGATAACACAATGTATAAGATGTGGCAACACCAAGACCACCCCACGGCAAACCTATTAAGAACGAAATGACGATCAACGGCACCATAACCAATCCCCAATACATCAACCTTTTGGTTTGCCCAAGTGAAACGTATATCCAACCTATTGTACTCCAAATTGGCTGAAAAATCGCTGCAAAGGCAAGCACCTTGAAAATGATAGCTGAATCCGTCCACTGTTTGCCAAGAACGATTGTTATGACCTCATGAGACAACGCTGCCAACATTGCTACGAGAGGCATAGTTATAAATGCTATCATACTAATTGCCCGGTAATAATAACGTCTATATCTCTCGGGATCGTTTTGCAGGCGACTCAGAGTGGGAATTGCAACCGCGGCAACTGGCCCGGTTATTTGCTGGAGGGGAAGCATTAGCAGGGCGTAAGCCTTGCTATATAGCCCTAATTGGCCGGGCCCCCAGAACTTGCCGATAAGTAAGTTGTCGGCGTTCCTGGCAAAGTAGTTCATAAGATTAAAACCTGTTAAATTACCGCCGAAGGCAAGCATTTCCCGGACGCCGGAGCGCCGAACAGGCAGGCCGGGACGCCACTCACAAGCAAACCAAACTGCAACAGTGTGGGTAACTGCCCCTGCCAATTGCATAATCACCAGCGACCAATAACCTGCTCCGCAGAAGGCTGAAATGATGGCGGCCAGAATACTAACTGTCATGGAAGTAATTTCAACGGCAGCTAATATGCCGAAGTGCATTTGCCTTCTCAGCAGTGCTTGATGTTGGACGGTCAAGCCGCCGAAAATAAACGCGCCTGCCAAAGCTAATGTAATCCAGGTCAATCGTGGTTCGTTATAGAACCATGCAATAGCCGGTGCCAGGGCCGCAATGACCAGCATTACGCAAAGGCTCAAAACAACATTTATCCAAAAGAGGGTACTGATCTGGCCGTGATTAATCTCAGCCTTCTGCACGGTGGCCATGGAAAGGCCCATGTCCTTGAACATTGCCACAAAGCCGGTGACGGCCGCGACCATCGCAATCAGGCCAAAATCCTGGGGTGTCAGCAGCCGGGCTAAAACGACCGTCGAGCCCATTTGCAGAAAAAACCGAACCCCCTGCGCAGCCATTGTTACAGCCCCGCCGCGAACGGACCGACCCTTAAGGTCGGCCTTTAGGGATTCGGTATCGAAAAAGTTGTTTTGAAGGGAGTCTTCTGCCAAAACAGCACTTTTTTCTTCGGTGTTGTATCTCAGTTAAGAATCGTACGTTATGCAGGATTGCTCTTTAGGTCGGTTACTTCGTGCTCTTCCATCAGACGGGTGAACAGAGCAACTCTTCTTCCTGCGGATTCGAGCGAGCCGTTCTTGCAGACTTCGATCCTCAGATTGAGGGCCGAGCCGGACCTGCGGTCCCGGACGGGGATGCTGGCATGTAATACCGCCCTGGCGGATTCATGACGGCTGTCATTGCGCCGCCAGGTCAGTGTGCTGTTGGTGCCGTCGCGTCTCTCGATAGGCAGACACACGCTGCGGAAGTTCATTTTTTCCGCTGCCGTAGAGATTGCCTGCCACCATTGCTCGAATGTATCAGCCTGGCGAAAGTGCAACTGGGCGTCCTCGAAGCTCTTTGTCTCCTCCTGCTCGCGCTGGATTATCACGTACTTTCGCCGAAGCCCCGCCTTAACGTCTTTTAGCCGCACGCAACCGGCGACGCGGAATGCAAGGAGCAGAAACAGCAGCGGAAAGAGCAGAACCGCTATAGAGCTGCTATTGCGAGTGATCATCATAAACATCCCCAGCCCCGTAGCAATGAATGTCACCACGTATGCGATTATGACAGCGTGATGCTGTTTCAGGCCCAAATCAACGAGTTTGTGGTGAAAATGACTGCGGTCGGGCGCAAACATCGACCGGCGTTCGAGGAAGCGCCTCAGCATTGAGAAAAACGTATCGAAGATAGGTATTCCCAGGGCCAGAAGCGGCAGGGCAAGACCAACCAGTAGCGGAGACTTCGTCGAGCACAGAACACTGGACGAGGCGATGGTAAAACCCAGGAACATGCTGCCGCAATCGCCCATGAATATCTTGGCGGGATTGAAGTTGAAAAACAAAAAGCCCGTGAGGCTGCCAAGCAGTGCAAGCATCAGCACAGCCATGACAACGTTGCCGCTGCTGACGGCGAACACGGCGATCACGCCGCACGCGACGGCTGAAATCCCGGCCGCCAGTCCGTCGAGGCCGTCGCTCAGGTTCACAGCGTTGGTGATACCAACAATCCAAAGAAGCGTCAACGGCCAGGAGAACCAACCGAAGTGGAGGATGAGCGAGTCGGTGACAGCCACGGAGTGTATCCGGATACCCACAGCGCAGACAATAATAGCGCCGGCCATTTGGACCATGAATTTTGTACGCGCTCGCAGGCCGCCGGCTCTGACGTCGTCGATAAGACCCGCAAGAAAGACGAATCCGGCAGCGAAAAGCAGCACGATAACTTCCGGGAGAATGTCGCGGAACGCCTCGCCGATAGTGTTCGAGAGAAACAGCACGGGAATTGTAGGAATGAGCATGGACAGGAAGATCGCCACGCCTCCTATATGAGAGACGGGTTTAATGTGCATGTTTCTTGGGCCGGGAACATCGACGATACCGAGTCGGCGAGCCAGCCATATAGTAATCGGCGTAATCAGTAACGCCAGAAATGCAGAACAAACATATACAAACAGATAGGTTTTCATCTTCCTGCTTCACCTCCTCCTTCTACTCATGCTCTACGGATTATGCTCGATTCGTGCGCATTTTCAGTTCAACACGCCGAACCGGCATCGTGGCCTCGGAGATCATGCGAGGCTTTAAGTCTTTGCTTTCGGCAACGATCCGGCCAAAGCTCTATCCTTGCGCGGACTCCGTCCCCGTCGGTGTACCCGACGAGGAAATCTATCTTCCTTCTCAGCTTCGGCCCATCGGATGTCATGGCCTGATTGAAAGCTGAGTTCTGCCATTTTCTATGAGACATCGGCTACAGGGATTCGTTCAAACCTTGTAGCCTCCGTAATAACCGTAACTGTTTTTCTTTGAGACATTATTAACAACTACACCAAGGATATGCGCACCAACACTTGACAAACTGGCGCAGGCCCGTCGGCTTGCTTCTCTCGTTGATTTATCTGCCCTTAGCACCAGAAGCGTTACATCGGAAGTTGCAGCCAGTATCTGGGCATCTGCAACATGTACAACAGGCGGCGAGTCAATGACAATGCGGTCGTACTTTTTAGCCAGGTCCTTCAATAGTGTGGTAAAGGATTTGCTGTTTAGAACTTCCGACGCATTGATTAGCTGCTCCCCGCACGGTAGCAGGTCCAGATCTTTGATGTCCGTCTTCTCGGCAATATCTTCTAATGTAGCTCTCCTTGAAAGCAGGGATGCGAGTCCCTTACTTCCGTTCACTTCAAAGACGTCCACGTCAAAAACAAGATGTTGCACAGGATTCCGGAAATCGGCATCCAGGATGAGCGTCTTTTCGCCGGCTTGTGCCATTGAAATGGCAAGGTTGCTAACCATGGTAGTTTTGCCCTCGGCCGACTCCGGAGATGTGACAAGTATGGTTTTTGCCTTGCCGTTGGGTACACCCAGAAATATAGCCGTACGTATCGTCTTATAGGCCTCTGCAGCAGGCGAATCAGGATCAAGGTGGACTTTCTGACCTCTGGCCCTTCCGCTTCGCTCCCCGAGCATCGCTGGTACGGCTCCCAAAACCGGCATCCTAAGGAGGGCCGATATCTCGTCACCGGATCGTAAAGTCTGGTCCATCCAGTCACGAGCAAGCGCCAAACCGCCGCCCAGCATCAGACCCGCCAGAAGCGCCGTGGCCATATACCTGGTCTTCTGGGGTTCAGAAGGGGCATTTGCCGGTCGTGCAAGCTCAAGGACGCTTATGTTTAGTGCCCCGGTCTCTTCTGTCACATCGAGTTCCTTAATCCTTTCGTTGAGAATGTCGCAGAGTTTTTTTGTCTGTTCCCAGTCCGACTGTAACATCGTGTATTCAGCGACCTGCTCATTGAGACTGAGTGCCTGCTGACGTTGTTCATCATAGTACCTGGCTATTTCATTCTCTTTCTCTCGGGCGTTGAGATACTGCTGTTCTGCCACCGCCAGTTGGGTCTGTGCAAATTTGGTATCCTGTTCGGCTATCTTGGATTTTGTCCGGAGTATCTCAGCCTCAAGTGCAGTGATAGCAGGAAATTCCCTGGTGACCCACTGCAACCGGTCAGAGAGGCGGAGCTGCAATTGCTCCAGCCTGGTCTCCAGCGCGGCTTTCTCGCCGTTTGTCCCGTAGGGTCCTGTGGCCCGTTGTGCTTCAATGAATTGGCTGAGTTTGGCCGGATCACTGACCATAGCCTTCATGGATTCATAAGTATGTCTGGCCTCGACAGTTGCAAGCTGTGCTTCCGTCAAGACCGATGAGAGTCTCGCAAGCCGCTCGGTTACGACGTTGCCCCGCTCTCCCTCCAGAGCCAGTGCTTCATTTGCCTTCTTGAAATCCGTCATCGTCTTGAGCTTCTCGGAAAGCTCTTGAGTACGTTTGGTCTTTTCGCTTTGGATTATTTTGAGGACCTCGGCTGATGTGTTGCGCTTGCGGCTTACATAATGCGCTTTGTAGGAGTCCACGGCGGCATTTACTATTTCAACCGCTTCATCAGGATAAGGTGAGCTGAAGGATACGCTGATAATGTCATCTCTTTTTCCCACGCTGACATCCAGACCGCTTCTCAAGACTCCTATTGGATTACCCGCTCCTGTGAATGTTTGCATTTGCCTTGCATTGTGGTCATTAAGTACTGCGGTGAGAATTGGCGTCGATTTGAGCAATGCAGCCTGATTGTACAAATAATTCTTGGACTGAGTCAGCACGCCCTGCTCGGTCTCGGTGATGATCTTCGGTCCGCTCTGCTCCACAAATATCTTGGAGGTGCTTTTATAAACGGGAGTGATCGTAGTAACGTAAACTGCCGCCGCCGCAAGGGATACAAATGTCGTAAGCAAGACAATTCCTCGGCTGCGCCATATAATCCGGATCAGGCTTTCAGGCATAAATCCGGATGTCGGTGGGGTATTCGCAATTGAGCGAGCAACTCCAACCATCTTCAAATCCGTGTTCTTGTCTGTCATATCACTCGTCATTATTTCAGTTTTTGCATAATGCTAATAATCACCAAGATCTTCCAAGCGCAGGTACGTGCCAATATTGATCCTGAATATCCCGCTTAAAAATGCGTTTGATCTGGTCCTGGGCGTATGCTCGACAGCGACAATATCACCGGGCTTTATATGTGTTGCCATGGCATTTGTTAGCTGCTCGCCATCCGCTATTTGGAATATTGCGTTTACAATCTCGCCGTCCGGCTTGAGCCGGTAAACCATCGCATAACGTGGATCCAGGGCCAGGTTCAATCCGCCCGCGAATCCTATTGCCTGCATGAGGTTGTACTGCATGTTGGATGGATATGGGAAACTGCCGGGGCTACCGACCAGCCCTATGACTGTAAAGGGCGACTGCTCCATCTCTTCGATGAGCCTGATAAAGACAGAGGGTCGGGTAACTGCATACTTAGGATAATACGCGTCAATTACGGCTGATTCTACCTGGGCCAGAGTCTTTCCCGCCGCCTCGATTTCTCCGACTACCGGAAGTGAAATGGTTCCGCCTTCACTGACCCGGCAAATATATGGGGCGGCTATTTCGCTGCTGGCGGGTTCTTCGGTTGTGACCACCTGCAACATAGCCGGCATGGTTAGTTCCAGAGCTTCACCGGCAAGGATACGGTGGACTGCGAGGCCTGTTTGGAATTTTCCAGGTAGAGGTCCGGCATTGTTAAACTCAGCCAGTTGCTTTGCCGAAGACGGGCTGACCTCATCGCTGCAGCCGGAAGTGCAGACACTCACCAACATAACGGCAAGGAGTTTCAACATAAAACGCCTGCGCACTGTGCGCAAGCAGAGATAACTGCTCTTCACGAAGTTCACTTTTTGGTTTCCTCCCTGGAATCATAAACGTCGAGAACCGCCTTCCTCATGCGGAACTACGCTTTGAACCTGTCAAACGTCAAAGATTCTATCCATAGAGATCCAAATGGTAATAAGTCAGTGTACTCTGACTAGTCATCCACAACTTGATTTTCCGTGTTTATCTTCTCCTGTACTATCTTGTTGCCAGACTCTGTGGCTATCCAGTGGCGACCGCACTCGTTCGCTCGTTTCAAATTTGCTCACTTAAGTCCCACAACTGACCGTCGGCCCCACTCTAAGGATTCACCTAAAAGTCTCGGTGAAGGCCAGTGTCCACATCCGGAGTTCGCGGCACATACAGGAAAACCCTCATTCAACGACTCAATCAAGCCGTTAAAGCGCTTCCTTGCACCTTGGAGATAGAAGGCAAGTCACCCACCTGAGATCATGCAGCCACGATCTCCCCTGTTCCCGACACAATCGTAATTCTGCTATAATACATGATTATCTTACCCCTGTCAAGGTATTTGTATCAAGAATTCAGGGCAAACGCATCTAAAATTGCTGAATTTGGGCCGTTTTTGCCGATGTCTCCTATGTCAGGTCAAAACAATTGCATAGCAGGCCAAGGATGGCAAAGCCAGTCTCGGAGCATTTCGCAGAGCTGGCGTAGTAGATTAAATGAAAGAACGGCCTTCATGCTGTGATGGCAACCCAAAGTGAGCTTCGAAGAGCTCGTTGCTATAATGATCAACGCCGACCTGGAACTGGCCGGAAAAGAGCGCCTTATTGCGGAAAATGACTCACGCTCGAAGAGTTAGACAACGGACTTGGCAAAAGAACGCACGGTTGTCGCCGGCAGAGCACGATTTTCGGGAAGACGTTTCAAGCAGGATTTGACAAACCCGCGAACACTCTCGTACCACCCGATTGCCATAGGCCCGGCAAAGCAAACTTGACGCGGATGTTCCTTCTCTTTATTATCTGTCGCTGGTAAGGGGCAGGTCTCCACATGTCCGGAGTACGGCGTGCGGTTATGTCGTCAGGCCCAGCCCCCCATATATGACGAAGGAGCCGAGCCTATGGGAAAGGCCAGCAAGAAGCGGGCGAAGTCGAAGACCAAAACTGCCGGGAAGGCAGCCGGCAAGAAACCCAGCGCCTCCAAGCAGACCAGGCCCAAGGCGGCAAAAAAGGCAACCAGCAAGCCAGTTGAAGACGCGCCAAAGAAGAAGCTTGTTCGTCATTCCACGGCAGAAGAAATGGCCCAGCGACAGCGAGAAATCTCGGTCGCCGAGTTTTTCACGAAGAACCGCCATCTTCTTGGTTTCGATAATCCTCGCAAGGCCCTGCTGACGACCATCAAGGAGGGAGTCGACAATTCCCTGGATGCATGTGAGGAAGCCGGGATACTGCCGGAGGTGAAGGTGGCCATCGCCCCAAGCAAGGAGGAAGATCGCTTTCGCGTGACCATTGAAGACAACGGGCCGGGCATACTCAAGAAGCAGATACCCAAGATTTTCGCAAAGCTTCTTTACGGATCGAAGTTTCACCGGCTCAAGATGTCCCGGGGCCAGCAGGGAATAGGCATATCCGCTGCCGGCATGTACGGCCAGCTCACGACGGGCAAGCCTGTGTCAATTACGTCGAAGACCTCGCGAAGCAAGCCCGCACATCATTACAAGCTCGAGATCGATACCAAGAAGAACGAGCCGCGCATCATCGCCGATGAAACGGTGGAGTGGCCCGTCCAAAGAGGCACTAAGGTCGAGATAGAGCTAGAAGCGAAGTTCCAGAAGGGCCGTCAGTCGGTGGAGGAATATCTCGAACAGACTGCTATTGCCAACCCTCACGTTTCCCTTCAGTTCGTAACGCCGAACGGCGATGCAAAGACGTACAAACGCGCATCCAAAGAGCTGCCAGCTCAAACCAGGGAGATCAAGCCGCATCCCTACGGCGTGGAGCTGGGTGTGCTCATCAAGATGCTCCACGACACCAAGGCACGAACTCTTCAGTCATTTCTCCATTCTGAGTTTTCCCGTGTCAGCAGCCGGGTAGCCAAAAGGATCTGCGAGACGGCAAAGGTATCTGAGCGATCCCGACCGACGCGCATTGCCCGGCAGGAGGCCGACAACCTGTTCAAAGCTATCAACCAGACAAAGATCATGAACCCGCGCACGGACTGTCTCAGCCCGATCGGTGAGACGCTGATTCTGACCGGTCTGAAGAAACAGATAGAAGCCGATTTTTACACTTCGGTCACCCGGCCGCCCGCTGTCTATCGCGGCAATCCCTTCCAGATAGAGGCAGGCCTGGCGTACGGCGGATCCCTGCCGGCCGAAGGGCTTGCCCGCGTGCTGCGCTACGCCAATCGAGTGCCGTTACTTTACCAGAAGTCCGCATGTGCCATGACACGCTCGGTGCTTAACACTGCCTGGCGCAAGTACGCGCTGTCGCAGTCCGCCGGTGCGCTGCCGTCCGGCCCGCTTGTGATTGTTGTTCACATGGCCTCGGTCTGGGTCCCCTTTACGTCGGAAAGCAAAGAGGCAGTGGCACATTATCCGGAGATTATCAAAGAGGTCCGGCTAGCGCTGCAGGAATGCGGCCGGCGTTTGGCGGTATTCATCCGTCGCCGGCGCAAGGTGGCCGACTCGCAGCGCAAGAAGGACTATATTCAGCAGTACATCCCCCACATCGCCATCGCGCTGCGGGAAATGTTAGAGCTTTCCGAACGACAGGAGACAACTATGGTCAAACAATTAACGGACGTCCTCGAAAGGAGCCGCTCATGAGCAAGATCGCCAGCCGGATCAAGGAAAAGGCCACATCGGTTCGCACCAAGATTCAGCGAAGGAGCAAACCGACGCTGTCGTTCCCCCTGCGTACCCTGAGCAATGTGAAGTACCACCCCAAACGGGGCTTCCTCCAGCTCAAAGGCAAGAAGAAGGTCCGAACGCTCACTGTCGGCACAGTCAAGACGTTTGCCCAGACGCTGCGGATGATGTCCCAGGCTAAGACCCTGGTCGAAGACGACGAGATCATGACCAAGCGAGAAGCTTACTACGTCTCGAAGAACTGGGAGGATGCACGCTTTGATGAGCAGCCGGAGTCGGACACCGTGATCGACGACATCGAAGCACTGTTCGAGGTCAACCGCGAGCAGCTCGGCTTTATCCCGGAAGAAAAAGGCGGCGAAGTCGCCGGCAAGCTCATCGTCGTCGACCGTGACTCCGACACCGGCAAGGAGCTGCGCATCGACTGCACGAAATTCGGCTCGGGCGCGTACTCGATCCCAATCTCCGTAGAGCATCTCAAATTCGAGGCAAAAGCCAAATTCGTTCTCGCCATCGAAACCGCCGGCATGTTCCAGCGTCTCGTCAAGCACAACTACTGGCGCAAGGCCAACTGCATCCTCGTCTCCATGGGCGGCGTACCGACACGTGCCTGCCGGCGTTTCATCCGCCGGCTCTCCGACGAGTTGAAGCTGCCGGTCTATGCGTTCGTTGACTGCGACCCCTACGGCATGTTCAACATTTACCGCACGCTCAAGGTCGGCTCGGGCAACGCCGCTCATATCAACCGTTACTTCTGCGCGCCCAAAGCCCGGTTCCTCGGCGTCACGCCCCAGGACATCGTCGATTATAAACTGCCCACACATCCGCTTAAAGACGTCGATATCAAGCGGGCCGGCGACGCTCTCAAGAACGACCCGTTCGTACAGCATTACAAACCGTGGCAAGATGCTATCCGGCAACTGCTCGATATGGGGGTCAGGGCCGAGCAGCAGGCCTTCGCCGTGCACGACCTCAACTACGTAATCGAGCACTACCTCCCGGAGAAACTCGCCGCCACAAAGAAGTTCCTGCCGTAGCGTTGTTGTGAGTGTGCCGTAGTAAATTGGCTTTGTTTTTCCAAACTCCATTTCGCAGCACGCAATACGCAGTACGAGATAATTGGCTTTGTTTTTCCAAACTCCATTTCGCAGCACGCAGCACGCAATACGAGATAATTGGCTTTGTTTTTCCAAACTCCATTTTGCAGCACGCAATACGCAGTACGAGATAATTGGCTTTGTTTTTTATTTTTCAATAACCGCGGAGTTCGCGGAGAACGCTGAGAAGGGTAAATCTGTCTCGGATTTAGAGCTTCCTGTTCGAGTTTCCGGCAAAGGCCGGCAATTGGCTTTGTTTTTTAGGATGTCCGGATGCGTAATATCTTCATAATCCGTTTTGTCATTGATAGTTACGCTCATTTTAGCTCCTGCAAATTGGCTTTGTTTTGCACAAGCGTGCCCTGCCAAATGCGCCATACGACATACAACATACGATATACGAGATTGGCTTTGTTTTTTCAAATTAGCCACGAATTAACACTAATGGACACGAACAACCACCAAATTAAAGCCATAGATTATCGCTGAATAAAATAGTCAATCGTCAATAGTAAACCTGTCCTGAGCAAGGTCGAATGGATAATCAATGACAAAGCCTTTTGCCTTTTTACTTTTCAATTCTCAATTCCAAACTCTTAATTCGATATTCGTTCTCTATCTATCATACGCCCTGCTCCTTGGCTGTCAAGAGAAATCTCCTTTAGCCACAGAGAAAAGAGAGAAAAAAGAGAATTTTGCTACGGATTGCACTGATTTTTGGGCTACATACGCCGTCCTGAGCGATGCCGAAGGAGAGCGCCGAGAACGCAGAGAAATAATCAATTATCAATAATCAGTAATCAATTGGAAGGGCCACTGAATGAGCCGAGCAAATGAAGTAGTTGGGAACAATCGTACCCGCTAAATTCCCAGAGAAGAAATAGGTATACTGTCCCCCGATATCCCCGATGTCTGCGGCCCAAAGCTCCGCAATATTGTAGGGTGGGCTTTAGCCCACCGGCCAAAGCTAAACAATCGTTGCACATATTCTATTATAAAGCTTTTTGAACAAGTCCTCCGGTGTATCATATACGATATGATTATATTGTCTTGTGTCGAAATGTTCTTTTAATTTCTCAATATCTGCTTTCCTAACAGTAAAAATAACTTCCCTGCCAAGTCCCTTGGCAAAGCCAGCTTCAAAAAAAACTCCACTTCTCAGTCCAGAAAAATCTGCAATCAGAAATTTAGTACGTTTAATTTCAGCGATTATTTCATCGCAGATTTTTTCGTTGAAATCCTGCAAGTCGATCCTTACTGGTACATAACCAGCCTCTTTAATTGCCTTCTTGATACCATTTTTATAATAATCGTTCATTGATTCATCGAACCACATCGCAACAAATGCACGCTTATTTCCAACTTCTTCCTTTTGTAAGTTCTCTACTATCTCCCAGAATTTAGTCGTAAGAAAAAAAACATGCCACTGGTAACCACTGTGAACTTGATTAAATCTAATGTATTTTTGCTCAGCCAATTCGTGTAAAAAAGCTTTAGCCCCATCTATATTTGACGTAAAAAGATGTAATCCATCTTTATTATCCCTCACCATATTCAATTCAATAACATCGAATGGCCGTTCAGATAATCGGCTTAAATTAAGAAGTGCTCTATTAAGAAAATCACTGGCTTTTGTGGGAAACGCATCCAAAATATCATCCACAGAAACCAAAGGATAATCACAAACTGTCTTTTCCTTATCTGTCTTATTTTTTAAAGCTATACCGCCAAGACCTTTGAGTCTCCTTTCATTCAAGATACAAGCTATTTTGAATTTATCTGATTGATCCTTGATATTACAAATAGCATCTAATCCAATTTTATGTAAAATGTATTCTCCGCAATAACCGCATCTATAAGTATTCAACTGATGATGTCTTGGCGTATCATAAACATTGCATTCATTATTACAAAAAATACAATTACTCATTCAATGCCTCCTTATAGACTAAGAGCGTGTGTGAAGCGCGCATTTTACTTAGAACGTTTACGTATTTATGTCATCTTATTCAGTCCTTTTTACTTTTGTTTATTTACAGCTTCAGCCTGCTTTTTCTTCTTTGTGCCTTGGGTCTCATTTTGTTTTTCGGTCGACCTACTGCTCATGAACGAAACCTTAAAATATTAAACGTTCCTAATTATTTCCCAGCCGCTTGGTGATCCGCATCGTAGCGAGCTAAGTCGACTGTAGCTCTTTGTTATAGGTTTTTTAGTTTTTTGAATTTTTTATTATTTTTCAAGGGCAACATTTTCTTTCTTTTGTATATTTCTATAACTTTACACAGATATATTTTATTTATAATTTTATACTTTAAGGAAGGTGTTTCAAGTTGCATTAGCCTTCCTGCAAGATAACCAGCAAACAAATCAAAAAATGAATTTAAGTCAATTTGTTTCTTTAATAAAAGATAACATGCAAAATCAAGCTCTCTGTTTACAATTGAACTAACATGATCGCTTTCGGTTTTACGCTTTTCAGTTTTTTCTGAATCGGGATTTTCTTCCATTTCTATGTATTCAGAGATAGTAATAGGTTGCTTCTGGTCTAAAGAAGCGTGAATCCTTTCATAACATTTATGTAACATATCATACATTCTGTTTTTTCTGTCTTTTAAGAGAACACAGCATGAAATAATGAAGGATAAAATCGCAATAGATAGGGTGGAAATTTCGATTATATTCATTTCTTATTTGACCTATAACAATGTATATATAGTTCCGTATAACATCGCTAGCCACTCATCATAACACAAGAAAGCACAAACTACGACATTGCCGCTTCAGAGCTGTCATATCCGCTGTGTTCAATTATAAATGCTGTCTTGGGGTCGAGCAAGGAAGAAAGTGAAAGAATGTCTTCTTGGACAGGATTAACAGGATTTACAGGGATAAAATTTAACCACGAATTCACACAGCCTGCCCTGAGCCTGCCGAACGGGAATGCACACAAATGTTTAAAGATTTTCCTTGTAATTGACTCCCGAAGGGCTTGGGATATTCGATATTGTTTTCCTTCGTGATCATGGTGGGGCAAGCCTCCCAAATTCCAGAAGCAAGCTGTCTCTTGGCCTCAAGGGCCGGAAAAAGGGTAAAATCGGGATGGATAGTTGGTTTTTTGGGGGATTTTTTGCAATATTTTGGGCGGTAAGCACGTCTTATATATTGCAAGCACTAAATGGTGGGTGCATACGTATATTCTACAGTGCATTGGAGGAGTGGAGAATGTCTTGCCGAGACCTGCTGTAGGTGCGGGTTGGGCATGACGTGAGGAATGTTGTTATGGCAAAACCAGGCGGGCGAATAGGTAAAAGCCCCGGCAAACCGGTAAAACACGGACGCGGCGTGCTGCCGGCATTTCGCTATAAAGACGGCTACACACTCTCAGCCAGTGATCTGGGCAAACTCGGTGTGAAAATCGAGTTGAATCACGAGCACGACGCCGGTGTGGCGATCATATTGCCGCCCGAGAAAGTCGCCGAGTGCGGCAGATGGATGCTCGATACCCTCGAGCAGGACAGCAACGGCCTGCCGCAGCAATTGCGCGGCATCCTCGATAGGCTGAGCAAGCAGAGCGGATTCAAGCCAACATTGCAGCGCGGCGATAAGAAGAGAATAAGGGAGGCCCTCAAAGTCCTCAGACAGAGCCGACCACCGAGATTCGGGGCCGAGAAACCGGTCTTGAGGCGACTTCCCAGAAAGGCAATGTGATACGCCACCCTGACGCGGGACCACCGCCGGCACGCCAAGCATCCGTGAATCCCTGTCGTGCCTGCCTGCCTACCGATACAGCCGAATGTCGTCGAAGTACATCCGACCTGCGCCGCCTGCAGCCGGGCTGTTTTTCGTGCCGAAACCAATGGTAATCGTATTGACATTGGCAAGGTCCACGCCCTGGTCGGCGAATTCCTGCAGGTCGATAATCCACTCGGTCCACACAGTTGTCTGCGCTGCGTTCTGGTCGTTATGATAGACTACAGCGTTGCCGTCAAGGGCAACATACATACGCTCGGCAGCGTTGCCCGATTCGCCTCTGAACCACAAGACGAGCTTCGTAACATCCTGCTCGGTCCAATCCCGCAGATCGACCAGAGTCATGATTGCCTCCGACGTCTTTAGATTGTTGTCGTAGCGATAGGGCATCGACTGGGCGCCGCCGTGGACTATAATCTGTTCGGCGTAAGGAGGCAGGTCGTGACCAACAAGGGCTCCGTTTGTCATAGTCCCGAAGCCATCTATCCAACTGTCGAATATCCTGTTGTTGCCGGGTTGATCGGGATCAAGATCGTTATACGACTCAAAATCGTCCACAACAAGAAAGTCACCTGTCGTAAAGCTCCAAAGGGGACCTTTCCACGGACTGTTGGGATTGAGGTCATTGACTTCATCGACGCGCCAATAGTATGTGGTATCCGGCTCAAGTAATCCGGGATCGTAACTCTCAGCGCCCAGCGCCTTTGGCCCTTTGTGCTCGGCCGAACCGGTATCGGCGTTGCGCACGGCATCTTTGTCTGTGCCGAAGTATAGCTGGTGCGAAGCGGCATGGTCTGCCGGTGTCCAGACAGGAATCACATTTATCCCCACGCTCGCGGCGGCGTTCGACGGCTGCGGATTTCCGACGGCGCCCGGCGTCGTAAAGCTCCAGACATCCCCCTTGTGCGTGGCGACGGCATCGAACTCATCGACCCGCCAGTAATAAACCTTCTCTAATTCGAGAGGGCCGGGGGTATAAGTTGCAAAGCCATGTGGAGGTCCTCCGGCGGCATTGTTTACATCGTCGAAACTGTCGCCGAAATATACAAAGTGCAATTTCGCATCGAGACCCGGCGTCCAGCTAAGGGCCACGTTCGGATCTACGAACCCGGCGCCGTCAGGCGGATCGGGATTATAAGCGCTCTTGCTTGGAATCAGGAAGCCCCAGATGTCCCCCCTGTGCTTTGTAGTGCCGTCCGCTTCAACTTCATCGATTCGCCAGTAATAAGTGGTGCCCGGAACGAGAGCGTCCGGGCTGGGAGATCCGGGAGAACCGACAATAAAATACGTGTCGGTCTGGTTGCCCTGAAATGTCTCGCCGGCGCCGTTGTTGACATCGTCAAAATTGTCGCCGAAATACACATCGTGCGAAGCGGCAGCTTCTCCCGGCAACCAGCCAAGGCTCACCCACGCATCCTCGTAGAAGGCTCCGTCTGCCGGATCGGGATTGTTGGCCTTCGGACCGGCCATTAACTGCTGAATCTCCTCTATCGTCAGCACCTTGCTGTAGATCCTCACGTCATCGACAAGACCGGGGAAAAAATGGGAATTGCTGAGTCTGGCTCCTATTCTCATATAGTCGATTGTCCCTACTTCTCCCTCTTCGCTATCAACGTACTGGCCGTCCAGATACCAACTGCCCCCGTCTCCGGTATATGTGACAGCAAAATGGTGCCACTGCGTATCCACGGGCCCGAAGACTCCCACCCAGCCTTGAACATTGATGACATAGTTACCCGCGTCGTCCACCTCTATATCATAATACGTGCCGTCAGTGCTGCCACTTGGAGAGAAGCCAAAGACCGTGGTCCAGCCTGGTATGTTCGTAGTGCTTGCCTTCGCCCAGCCGGCGATGGTTCTGGGAGCCACGCCGCTTATCCCTATGCCGCCGATATCGACATAATCGCCGTCACCGTCAAATTCCAGCGCTCCGGCCATCTTTCCAGCCACCCACGCCGGATCGCCATTGAGAGTGCCGTCGTTCCCATTTCCGCTCGAATCACGTGCGATGGTCCCGGAAGTCTCATCAAGTCTCCACCAGCCTACGAGTGCAGGATCAGCGGCATTGCCAGTGCTCGCCGCAATCAGCCCCATCGCAAGAATCAGGCAAACCGGAAAAGCTAATTTCTTGAACATAATAGTCCTCCTTCAAAAGCCAGGATCAACTGCTAATTGAATTGCAAGAAGCGCAACGGTCAAGCGTGTCGCTTTCGCTGCAACTCTGAGCCTCACATAACAGCTCCTCCTTATTGTGGATAATCACAGAAACAGCGCCTGCAGGGAGTGTAAAAACCGCCGATGCCCACTCTGCGCAAGCACAGCCCCTTTCTTCCTTTTTTATAACAAATCACCCCCCTCTCCGTCAAGGATAATCCCAGGATAACATGGCGGCAAAAACCGGTTCGGCAAGGGATTTCTTATGGTGCCGGGAAAAACAAGATGGTACAATCGTTTTTATGCTGAATTTAAGGCTTTAGGAGATTAACATGGCTACAGACATTCACAAAGCACATCGGCTCGGACGCAGGGAATTTCTTTCACGGCTCTCAGCGGCGGCAACAGGCTCAGCGCTGGCGCTGGGCAAGACGTGCCGGGCGGATGACAAAGCTTTGCCGGGATCGGCGTTGCCGGCCATCCGGCTCGGCGAGCATCGCATCGCCAGGCTGGTCGTCGGCTCGAACCCGATAAGCGGATACTCCTACATGGGACCCGTGCTGGACCGGCACATGCGGGAATACTTCACCGACGAACGGATCGTCGAGTTCCTCTGGAATTGTGAGCGCGAGGGCATCAACGCGCACCAATTCAGCCGCCCCGACCGGATGGCGAGTATCATACGAACATTGCGGCAGCGCGGCTCTAAAATGAAGTTTATATGCCTTCACGCCGGCGGGCAGGGACGCAGTCCGGTCAAAGAGGTAGTACGGGACACTCAACCAATAGCGATTGTTCATCATGGCGGAGTCACCGACAAGCTGTTCCGCGAGGGCAAAAGCCGGGAAGTCCACGATTTTGTCAAGCGCGTTCACGATGCCGGTGTACTGGCCGGCGTCTCGGCACATAATCCCGATTGCATCAAGCAAATCGCCGACGAGGACTGGAAGGTCGATTTGTTCATGACCTGCTTCTACTACCTTACCAGGACGCCGGAAGAGCTTGAAAAGATGCCGCCGGTGGTAACCGTCCAGACCGGCTATCCGTTCTTCGCTTCCGATCCTCTTGAAATGACCAAAGTAGCCCGGCAGGTCAACCAGCCCTGTTTGGGTTTCAAGATACTTGCGGCCGGTCGCATGTGCGGCAAGGACTACAAAGTCGAGTCGGCGTTTAAATTCACCTTCGAGCATCTAAAGCCCACCGACGGCGTTATCGTCGGCATGTACCCTCGCTACGAAAATCAAGTTCGTCAGAATGCCGGGTACACGCAACGATTCGCGAGTGACACATGAACAAGCCGACACGAAGAGAATTTCTAAAGGCCGCAGGTTTTTCAGCCGCCCTGACGGCGGCGCCGTCTTTTCTCCGGAGCGGCGTTGCCCGGGCGCAGGCTGATAGAAAGCCCAATATTGTCTTTGTCTTAGCCGACGATTTGGGCTACGGAGACTTGGGCTGCTACGGGCGCAAAGATATCAAGACACCGGTGATCGACCGAATTGCCGCTGAGGGAGTGAAGTTCACGCAGTACTACGCGAACGGGCCGGAATGCAGCCCCACGCGGACAGCCTTTTTGACCGGCAGGTATCAGCACAGGGTGGGCGGCCTGGAATGCGCGATTGGGACCGGCAACGTCGGGCGATATGACGATGCGATCCGCCTGCGGGAGACGCACGACCTGGGATTGCCTGTCGAGGAAACATCGATAGCGCAGATGTTGAAGGATGCCGGGTATGCGACGGCACTCACCGGCAAGTGGCACCTTGGATACGAACCGAAATTCGCCCCGCATCTTCACGGCTTCGACCATGCTTTCTACTGCGCCGGGGGTGGGATGGATTATTTCCATTACATCGATACCGTCGCGGGCTACAACCTGTTCCTCAACGGCAAGCCCATCCGGCGTGAAGGTTATTTCACCAACCTGGCCACCGACGAGGCAATCAAGTTCATAGACAAACACGCCGACGAACCCTTTTTCCTGTACGTGCCGTACACCGCTCCGCACTCGCCGTTCCAGGGCCCCGACGACTACCGGCCGGATCCGCTGCCGTTGGACTCGCCGCTATGGAACCAGGGCAAGGCGCCGCCCGATGTATATATTGCCATGATCGAGCACATGGACAAGTGCATCGGGCGTATATTAGAGGCGCTCGACGACAAAGGGCTGACACAAAACACGGTGGTCATCTTCAGCAGCGACAACGGCGGCACGGCCAGCGCCCGGAACACTCCCCTGTCCAAGATCAAGGGCAACACATTCGAGGGCGGCATTCGCGTGCCGGCGGCGGCTCGCTGGCCCGGCGTAATTCCCAAGGGCGTGGTGAGCGATCAGGCGTGCATCACTATGGATTTTTCCGCGTCTATTGTTCGCATTGCCGGAGCCGCAGTACCGTCCGGTCGCAAGTTTGACGGGATCGACATTCTCAAGCTCGTGGAAGCCGGCCGACCGCCCCAAAAAAGAACGCTCTTCTGGAGAGGACGTCGCGGCAAGCGGACCCGGCGGGCCATCCGAGACGGAGACATCAAGTACATACGGCTCACCGACGGCAGTAAGTCTGAGGAGTACCTTTTCGATCTGAAGGCTGATCTCGGCGAGACCAAAAACCTGCTGGAGAAGCGACCCAGGCAAGTCAAACGGCTCAAAGCGTTGCTGGCCGGCTGGGAAAAAGAAGTACGGCACACTCGATGATTTATGTGCGGTGACGTTGGTCCCCTGGTATTCGTGGACGCCCCTGTCTGTTGCGCCGTTTGGATTCGGCACAGGAATGCCCCAGAAATCCCTTCCGCCGTTTTCCTGGACGGTTCTTCCGGAGTCGATGCAGGGCGAATCGGGATGCAATTTGTATCCGGCCAGTGTGTCTATACCGAAGTCGCCTTTGCCCGGATCGACAAACCTGGGATCGTCGGTGATTTTGGTCGGGTCGTTTGGCTCGGAATCCGGGTGGAATCCGAAAAAGACATTATTTGCAAAGTGTCGCCTGGCGTTGCGCCAGTTGTATGACGCCGTGGGGCTGAGATTGTAGATGATATTATTGTAGAAATAGTAGGTCTTGTCGGCGTCTCTGCGCTCGTCAATGATTCTCGGTGAGAGGTGAGACGGAATGAAGACGACGTTGTTATAAATATAGCAACTCGTATTAGGATAATTGATGCAGAAGATGTTGCCCTTGTCGTTTTGGCTGATGTTGTACCTCACTACGATATTGGCGTCCTCCTGTACGGTGCACATCCAGAACAGACCGTGGCTGTTATCATGGCTATAACTGTACTGGAAAATACAGTTCGGGCTTTCGAGGTCCGCGTCGTACAGGCATCCGTCATAATCCCGCGACCGGTTGAGGTATCCCTCGTTGAACTGGAAGATCGTGCCGCGGCTGCTGCGAGAGAAGATTGTGTTGCCGGTGCCGGCGCGATATGCTGTGTCCCAGCAGACGTTGTGTTCCACGACGCCGCCGTCCGCTAAGCGAATTATCATGGCGTTCTTGGCGATGTCGTTAATCTTGTTGCGGCGGATTCTTAAATTGGTGATTCTGCGACGATTCCAGTTTGCCTGTCCCGGCGTATTGGAGCCGCCGGCCCTGGCCCTAGTGAAGATGCCGGTATTGTCGATGGTCTCGATTCGGCAACCTTCGATAAGGACGTCATCGAAGCGCGTGTCCTTCACATCATCGGCCTCGATGAAGATTCCGATAGCGCCGGTGTCCTTGGCCTGGAGCGATTGGCCTACGATTCCCTTGATGTGATGGATGTAAAGATTCTTCAGGTAGATGTGGCGAATGATACCCGCATTGGCAGCGGAAACCATCACGCCCCTGCGATCACCGCCATCCGGCGCATCATTAGTTATTTCCAAATTGGCTATTACCCAGTGTTGCTGATTGTGCAGATAAACGACGCCATTTCCGGTAGCTCCGGCTCCATCGATGACCGGACGCGGACCGTCGCCGTAGCGATCGATGACGATAGAATTGCCGGCCGCTCCGGAACCTTTTGGGTTGAGCTTGCCTTTCCAGCGGCATCCGGCGGCCAAGAGAATGCGATCTCCGGGCGCGAAGGTGGTGGAGTTGACTTTTTCCAGACTCTTCCAGGGTTCGGATGGATTGACGCCGGGGTTGGTGTCCGCCCCCGCTGCTGCGTGAACATAATAGTCTATTGCCGAAACCGATTGGAGGAAGAAGCCCTGACAACACAGCCAGACGGCCAGGAGCGAGAGCAGGTGAAAATACCTGTGCACATTGCAACTCGCGCTATGAATCAGGTTCTTCATGGGTCATCGGCTATCTTAGCGCATTAAAGTAGGCAACCATGCGACTGGAAACATTCTTGAATTTAGCCCCTTCGATGAGTTCAAGAATGCGATCGAGAGAAACATTGCCGGCATCGAGCATGAAGTCCAGCGCGTTCAGTGCGGCAAGAGTCGCGAATCCTTCCTTGCCCTTTATGATAGGTTTCATCGTTCGCAGTGCAAGATCAGTCTCGCCGAGGTAACTGAGGGCCTCGGCGGCGGCGACGCGAACATCCGCCCAGTCATCTTCGAGCAGATCCTTCAGTTTACTCTTCGCCCGTTCGGCTTTTTTTTGCAGAATCAGACAGCCCGTCGCGCCCCAATAGCGGATAACAGGGTGGGGATCGTCGCAGGCGGCAAGCAACTCGCCCAGCCTCGAGACATCCCGTGAGGCGGCAAGATTAGCCGCTTCGACAATCCGTTCGATGGGATACGCATCGCTCTGTGCGTACTCGTAAAGCGTCTTGCTCGCTGCAAGCCGCTCGAACATCCCCTCGGGGATAAAGCCAATATCGCGGGTCCGCACGATGTCCCGTTTAAGGGCGTCTCGCATCCGAGCGATCCGCCCGGCATGGCGGGGATCGTCGATAAGGTTTTTGACCTCATACGGATCGGACTCGATATCGTAGAATTCCTCCGAAGGCTTGGGCTGCCAGTAGCGGGCCTGGACGGGGTTGCACTTGCCGTCAAGGTAGGCCTGATACCACGAACCCATGCTCGGCATGACGCGGAAGGGATACGAGTATTGCTGGCCCCAGGGACGGTGCGGGCTATAGTTCTGCACGTATCGATAGCGCCGGTCGCGAACGGCACGCACCATGTCGTAACGCTCGTCCATCCGGCCGCGAAAGAGGAACACGTGGTCCCGCGGCTCGGCGGCCCGAGCACCCAGAAATGCGCGGCCCTCGAACTGCCTGGGAATCGCAACGCCTGCCAGGCTGAACGTCGTCGCCGGAAAATCTACGAAACTGACCGGCTGATCGACCCATTCCCCCGGGTCGGCCGGCGCCAGATGCGCCCATTTATTTGGAAAGCGCACAATCAGCGGTACGCGAGTGCCTGAATCGTGGATGTTGCGCTTGCCGCGAGGCAGCGCGCCGCCGTGATCGGAATAGTAGAATACGATAGTATCGTCGGCGAGACTTTTTTCGTCCAGCTCCTTGAGCAGCCGGCCGACCTCCTTGTCCATCAGCGTGACGTTGTCGTAGTACACCGACCAGTCTCTTCGTACGGTCGGTGTGTCGGCGTGATAAGGCGGAAACTTCACGTCCTCAGGCGCAATCCTCGGTTTAGGCGGCAAAACTCCCTGCTGGCGGCGGCGATTGACCGCCTTTTCCGTAAGCTGACCTTCGTGGCTCAGGGTAGTGTTAAAGACGGCGAAGAACGGCTGGCCCGGCTTGCGATTATCGTAGTGGGCTTTATTGCTGCTCTGGTCCCAGGCTTTGCCGCCTTTGCGGATAATGTTGTAGTCGGTCTTCGAGTTGTTCGTGCAGTAATAGCCGGCTTGGCGCAGGTATTCAGGATATAGAAGGAACGATTCGGGTATCTGCGCCTTGCTGCGGTGGTTGTGTATCCCCAATGAGCAGGCGTACATACCGGTGATCAACGTCGAGCGCGCCGCCGAGCAGACGGGCGCATTTGCAAAGGCGTTTCGGTAACGGATGCCCTGGGCGGCCAGCCGGTCAAGGTTGGGTGTGTGCGCCTGCTCGTCTCCGTAGCAGCCCAACAGCGGACTGTTGTCCTCACTCGTAATCCACAGGATGTTGGGCCGGTCTTTGCCGCCCCGCCGCTGCCTCGCTTGGAGCGTCGTCCCAAGGATTCCGGCCGAACCCGCCATCAGACCCGCCGTTTTAAGAAACTGTCTCCTTGTTTGCCTATCCATTCATGTCCCCTTTCAACCTGTATGAGCGTCAAGATACTGCCCTTTTGCCTCATGTTAATCACGCCGGCCTGGAATTGCAATTCTATTCCGCTGCTCCGTACGTTGTCGAGCGCATCGCGCTTAAGTTTACCTTTGAAGGATTTCCGTTTCTGCGGTATCATTCTTGCACTTACGGTAGTTTTGTAAGCCTCAGTTGAAACGGTGGAGCATAGAGACAGGAGGTAACTTATGAAGCGCGGCAGTTCTCTCATTCTGGTAGCCGGAACTCTGGCCCTGTTATTGACTGCACCCGGCGATGCGGGAATCGCGAGCAAGCAGGACTTTCAACCGACTGTGCGCGATTTCGGAGCGGTCGGAGACGGCAAAGCGGACGACAGCAACGCATTCCAGCGTGCGATTGACTCAGGCAGGGGCGATATCTACATTCCACGCGGCACATACCGGCTCACTAAGACCGTAGTGGCAGATTTGGACCGAATCGGCCCGGTGTCTATAGCGGGGTCCGGCACGGCGAAGATTGTTATGGCCGGGCCAGGCCCGGCACTAAAGTTCGTCGGAACACACGAAGGGACAGCCGATCCGGGCACGGTGAAAGAAAACGTCTGGCAGAGCCAGCGCATGCCGACCGTGAGCGGGCTGGAGATTGTCGGGGCGAATCCGCAGGCGTGCGGCGTAGAGGCCACCGGCACCATGAAGGCGACATTCTCGCGGCTGCTGATTCGCAAGGCCCTGCACGGAATCCACCTCACCAAGCGAAACCGAAACGTCATAATATCCGATTGTCACATTTACGAGAATCGTGGAATTGGGATATATCTGGACCACGTGAATCTGCATCAGATAAACGTCGGCGACTCACACGTCAGTTACAATTCCGCCGGCGGAATCGTCCAGCGCGGCGGAGACGTCCGGAACCTGCAGATCGGCAACTGCGACATCGAGGGCAACATGGGCGAAAAGGCCCCGCCGACGGCAAACGTTCTAATCGACGCCACGGGCGGCTCTATCGGAGAGATTGCAATAACCGGCTGCACAATCCAGCATACGCACAACGCCTCCGACTCGGCAAATATTCGCATCATCGGCGAGGGCCGGCCCCGACCTTCTTATGCAGAGGGTGAATTGCGCGGCGGCAACATTACCATTACAGGCAACATACTCAGTGACGTACAGACCAACGTACATCTCCACAAGGTTCGCGGCGTGACAATCGTCGGCAACACCCTATGGAAGGGTTATACACACGATGTTCTAATCGAAGGCAGCTCCAGCGTCGTCATCGGCGCGAATGTATTCGACCGCAACCCGCGTTACCATTACGGCGACGGCGCCAGTGCGAAACGGGGCCTTGTGTTCAACAACTGCAATGACGTCACTCTCACTGGCTTGCAGATCAACAATGTGTGGCAGACAGAAGGCGGACTCGTTCTGAAGAAATGCAGGAACTTCAACATATCCGGCTGTACGTTTCTCGACTGTGACAACTGCGGCATACTTATGGATGACGTTGAAGATACAATCGTCTCAAACTGCATAGTCCGCGACACGCGTAAGGAGACCACCGAAACGACAGCCCTGATTGTGAGAGGAGGTAAGGGAAACTTCATAACGAATAACATCCTGACCGGCCAACTGGATGTTGCTCCTGAATCAGCCGAGCTTATGAACAATTTAAGCAAATGACACGAATCTTAGCATCATCTGCATGCAATCTACAATCATTATCAAGTAAAGAGGATATAACGCTATGAAAAGTGATCTCGGTAATGTAAGTGTCTATCGTGCGGATCGGAGCCGAAATGCCGCGCTTTGGATGATTCTCTGGCTCTTGTTAGCACCTTCGGTAATTACCGTGGGCAATGACGGGCTTATTGCCTCACCGGAGCCGGACTGGCCCCAGTGGCGAGGCCCACGACGCGATGGCATTTCAGACGAGAAAGATCTGCTGCCCGGTTGGCCTCAAGGCGGGCCGCAACTGCTGTGGAAGATCGACAGCCTCGGCACAGGATGGTCCTCGCCAATTGTCGTGGGCGAGCAGCTATACATTACCGGCGATGTAGGCGACGATTTGGTTGTGTATGCTTTCGACCTCAAAGGGACTCCCAAGTGGCGAGTGAGCAACGGACGAGCGTGGAAAGGACCTTATCCCGGGGCACGTGCAAGCTGCACCTTCTCTGAAGGCCGAGTGTACAATATAAACGCGCACGGGCGAGTTGTCTGCCTCGACGCAGCATCGGGCGAGGAACTCTGGACCGTTGACATCCTGAAGCAGTTCGAGGCCAAGAACATCACATGGGCGCTGAGCGAATGTCTGCTGGTGGACGGCCCGCGTCTCATAGTCACGCCCGGCGGAAGAAAGGCCCTGATGGCGGCGCTTGACAAGCGTAACGGCAAGACAGTATGGACCACCGAGCCGCTTGGCGACGACCGCGCCTCGCATTCTTCGCCGATACTTTTCCGGCATTCCGGACGCCGGCTGATTGCCAGTTGTTCATCGGCGCATGGTTTCGGTGTCGATGCCGATACCGGCAAGCTCCTCTGGACCGTCCCGCTGAAGAATCCGCACGGAGTCAATGCCTCCAGTCCGGTGTATGGCGCCGGTCTTGTGTTCTACGTGACTCCGTATGCCGAGCTTGGCAGAGCATATCGTCTTCAGGCGGACCGACACGGGGTAGCCGCCGAACACGTATGGACTTCACAACTCGACACAGTAACCGGGGGCGGCGTGCTTATTGATGACACGCTCTTTGCCGCCGGCTACAAGAAGTCGAAGTGGTGGTTCGGCGTCGATTGGCTGACAGGGCAAACGAAGTACGAACTCAAGGAACTCACCACCGGGGCGGCAATCTATGCCGACGGACGTTTATATTGCCTCGACGAACAGGGCAATGTTGCTCTGCTGAAACCGGGCAGCAACGCTTTGGAAGTCACGGGGCGTTTCCGCCTACCCACCGGCAAGATTCGCGGGGATGCCTGGGCGCACCCGGTCCTGCACGACGGCCGGCTTTACCTTCGTTATCACGATACCCTTTGGTGTTATGACGTCAATTCACGAGAGGACGGGAGAAAGGAAGGAAAATGAACACGGCAGAGAGACCAGGAACGGAGAACATTTCGCGCAGGCGGTTCCTCAAGAGTTCGGCCACGACAGCATCGGTGACGGCGCTCGGCACCAGTTTGCAAGCCAGGGCTTACGCGGCGGGCACGGGGGCCATGAAGCTCGGTTTGATTGGCTGCGGCGGACGCGGCACGGGGGCGGCGGTCCAGGCGCTTAATGCGTGCAGGCCGGCCAAACTCGTGGCAATGGCGGATGTATTCGATGATCGTATCGAGAAAAGCTACAAGTCCATTTTGAAAAGGCACCCTGACAGCATGGACGTGCCGCCCGAACGACGATTCGTGGGCACGAAAGGACAGGCCGATCTCAGTAAAGGCGTACTCAGCGTGCAAAGACAGCAGCCGCGCCGATTCGAGAAGGGCATCGCCGGGCATCAGGCCGAGCACGATGACCTGTTCGCCGCACTGGACGCGGGCAAATCTTACAATGAAGGCGATTACGGCATAACCAGCACGATGACGGCAATCCTCGGCCGAATGGCGACATACTCGGGCCAAATCGTTAAGTGGGACGAGGCGATGAAATCCGAAACCGACCTGGGCCCTGATCGCTACAGTTGGGATGCCGAGGCGCCGGTAAGGCCCGGAGCAAACGGCCTCTACGCCTGCGCGATGCCGGGCAAGACAAGGCCCTACTGACGCACTTGAGCTTCTGAGCATCGGTGTTATACTGTTATGCCATGGAATGACAGGTACTAATTCTTGGACTGGACAGGAGAAACGAGCATGACTGAACTGAAATCGAAACAATCCGGGACAATTTCGAGGCGTACATTTTGCCGGTCTGCGATTGCCGCTGCCGCTGCGATTAACATTGCCAGGCCCCTCGTTGAGGCGTCGCAGACAAGCAACGGAGTCAAATTCTACAAGAACTTTTCCGGAGGCCACATAGGCGTCAGGGCCAATCAGCACCAGGCGCTGGAATACGCCGTGAAATATGGCTTCGACAGCATCACCCCCAGCTTGGGCGAATTCGAGAATAAATCCGCCGCCGAGATCCGCCAGTGGGTCGCGACCATGAAGGAAAAGGGCGTTCGTTACGGCTCCGGCGGTTTGCCCGTCGAGTTTCGCAGAGATGAAGATCGATTTAAGAGAGACTTGACAGCGCTGCCCAAACGGGCGGCAGTGTTGAAGCAAATGGGCGTGACGCGCATAGCGACATGGATCACGCCCGGCCACCGTCAACTGACGTACCTGCAGAACTTCAAGCAGCTTGAAAGACGCTTTCGCGAAGTGGCCAAGGTGCTCAAAGACTATGACCTGCGGTTAGGTCTGGAATTCGTGGGACCCAGAACCTCTCGGGCCAGAAGCCGTTTTCCCTTTATAAGCACCCAGCTCGAAATGATGGAACTGGTCGAGGCAATCGGCACAGGCAACGTGGGGCTCCTGCTGGATAGCTGGCACTGGTACACCTCGCACGGGACGGTGGAAGAGCTGCTCCAATTGTCGAACAAAGACATCGTCCACGTCCATGTCAACGACGCCCCTTCCGGAATCGACGTCGATCAACAAATGGACAACCGGCGCCAACTTCCAGTTACCAGCGGAGTAATCGACATGAAAGGTTTTGTCAACGCGCTGGTCAAAATCGGTTACGACGGCCCGGTGGAGTGCGAGCCTTTCGACCAGGAGCTTCGCAAGATGGAGGACAGAGCAGCGCTGCAAAAGACCATCGAATCGCTTGACCGCTTGTGGGATCTTATCTCGCTCTGACCAGGTCAGGTAGGCGGCGAAATGATAGAACGTAACCTCAGAGCAATGATTCTGTATTGGAACCAAGCTGCTACACAGGACAAGCCAATTCATTTCAAGAGGATAACTGAAAGGCGGTAATGGCATGGAGACGACAAATGTCTCAAGACGCGAATTTCTCAAAAAAACTATGGCGCTGGGTCCTGCACTGGGGCTGAGCAGGCTGACTTTCGGAAGGGACCGCCAGGATCAGAAGCCGAATGTCCTGGTCATCGTAGCCGACGACATGGGCTATTCGGACGCCGGATGCTACGGCGGAGAAATCTTAACGCCCAATCTCGACCGGCTGGCGGCCGGTGGTTTGCGGTTTACCCAATGCTATTCTACGGGCCGTTGCTGGCCATCGCGGACATCACTGCTAACGGGCTACTATCCGCAACAGGTTCGCATGGATCCACCCCGGGGGCGGTTGCCGGCCTGGTGCCGGGTGGTCCCGCATTATCTCAAGCCCCTGGGCTATCGTTGCTATCAATCCGGCAAATGGCACTTGAGGGGCGCGCCAAAGGCTGTCGCAGACGGGGCGTTCGACCATTCTTATGTTCTGCACGACCACGACCGCTTCTTCAGCCCCAAGCGGCACGAACTGGATGACGAGAAACTTGCTCCCGTAGAAGACGGCTCGGACCATTACGTCACAACAGCAATTGCGGAGTACGCCGCCGGCTTTCTCAGGGAGCACGCCGACAAACATCGCGACAAGCCGTTCTACTGTTATCTGGCTTTCACGTCGCCGCATTTTCCGCTGCACGCTTTGCAGGAGGACATCGACCGGTACCGGGACCGTTATCTGGAAGGGTGGGACATTATACGCCGGAGGCGATGGAAGTGGCTGCGCGAGAGAGGCCTGGTCAACTGCGACCTGCCGCCGCTCGATACCAACGTGATTCCGGGCTGGAATCTCTCTAAGGAAAAACTGCACGAAATGATCGGTCCCGGCGAGGCGGACCGGGCCGTGCCCTGGAGCGCACTGACCGAGGAGCAGAAGAGATTCCAGGCGACGAAAATGGCGATTCATGCCGCAATGATCGACCGAATGGATCGCGGGATCGGACTTGTGCTCGATCAGATCAGGAAGATGGGCGCTTTCGAGAACACTCTTATCTTTTTCGTCTCGGACAACGGCGCCAGCGCCGAACAGATCATCCGCGGCGACAAACACGACCCTTCTGCTGCGCCCGGTTCGGCCCGCTCGTATTTGTGCCTGGGGCCGGGGTGGTCCAGCGCCGCCAATTCTCCCTTCCGCCTGCACAAGTCCTGGGTGCACGAGGGCGGCGCATCGTCGCCGTTGATCGTCCACTGGCCGGCGGGTGTCGCGGCCCGGGGCGAGCTGCGTCACGATCCATGCCATTTTATCGACATCTTGCCAACTGTCCTCGACGTGGCCGGAGGGGAAGATTTCCCGCCTCAGTGGAATGGCGAGACTGCGGTACCGCTTCCGGGGACGAGTCTTGCACCGTCTTTTGTAAAGAACCGTGCGATCAGGCACGATTTCATCTACTTTCACCACATGAACAACCGGGCCATTCGAGTTGGGAACTTCAAGTTAGTGGCTAAGGGAGACGACGGCCCGTGGGAACTGTACGATCTCAAGACGGATCGCCGCGAATCAAACAACCTGGCCGAGAATCACCCTGAGAAGGTCCGCGAGATGTCAGCTCTGTGGCAGAAGTACGAAGACCTGTTCAGACAGCAAGCAGGACCGCCTCCGGCGAAAAGCAAAAAACGCCGAAAGAAACCGGCCAGATAGAGGAAAAGCCATGAGATACAAAGCCCTCGACGACCTTGGATTACCGACGATTGTTGTTTGGGTTGTGGTCAGCACATTGATCCCAAAGCAAGGTTGGTGCGCCGCAGCCGGTGTAGGTGAGATCTTGTCGGAAGATTACGAAGTACGGGCGGCCGGGCAGAAAGTTGACGTGTACACTGCGCGAGTTCTTGACCCGCCTTTTGCGGGAAAGCAGTGGGACTACGGCGGCGCGTATTCGTTCGCCAACTTCGATATGCCAGGCCGTGTTGAGGTCCGCATAGTGTCCAAACGCTCGCTTCGCAATGTGGTTATAAGGCCTCGATCCTACGGGATCAAACCAACACTGGAAGATGACAACACGTTGATCCTGACGCTGGAGAAGCCGCGCAAGCTAAGCATAGAGCCGGACGGCAGGAAAGCCCCCCTGCTACTCTTTGCCAACCCTCTGGAAACGGATGTACCCAAGCCCGGCGATGAGGGCATCGTTTACTTCAGCCCCGGAGTGCACAAGCCTGAGAAGATCATCCTGGGAAGCGATCAGACTCTTTATCTTGCCGCCGGAGCCGTCGTCAAGGCCGAGGTGCTGGCCAGAGGAAGCAACATTCGGATTCACGGGCGAGGCATTCTGGACGGCTCCGACTGGCAGTGGCGCACAGGCCCGGTGGGCAACCTGATAGCGATTCGCAACAGCACCAACGTCGAAATCAGCGGCATCACGCTTCGCGGATCTTCCCACTGGACCATCGTGCCTAAGAACTGCCGGCGGGTAACGATCCGCAATGTGAAAATCTGCAACTCCCGCGTGCAGAACGATGACGGCATCAATCCATGCAATTCGCAGGATGTTCTGATAACCGATTGCTTTATCCGCAGCGACGACGATTGTGTCGCCCTCAAGGGGCTCGACTTTAGCGGGCGCAACAGCAACGTCGAAAGAATCACCGTTGAGAACTCGACTCTCTGGTGCGACCGGGCCCGCATCTTTCTGCTCGGGCACGAGAGCCGCGCAAAGTTCATGCGCGACATAACGCTCCGGAATCTCGACATCATTCACTTCACCATGACACCGTTTCTGTTAGAGCCTGGCGAAGACATGAGGCTTCAAGACGTTACAATAGAAAACATCCGTATTCACGGCGAAGGACAAAAGCAATTCATCCGTCTGCGCCCGGTGGTGAACCAATACATGCGCAAAAAGGTCCCCGGATTCATCAGCAATATTCGGTTCAAGAACGTAACTGTAGAAGGCCAATCAGGTGATTACCTCGTGCAGTTGCAGGGAGCGGACGCCGAACACAACGTTCGGAACGTGACCTTCGAGAACGTTTCAATTATCGGTTCGGGATTAACAGAAGAATCAAAGCCGGCGCGCATCGGTAAGCAGACTCAAAACGTTCGCTTCCGTGCTGAGAGCCAATAAGGCCGGGTGCAGCCGAAGTCAGCGATTTTTGCCCATGCACAGGACGGTCCCGTTCTCTAACGACAGGTACAACCGCCCTTTCACTGCGATCAGCCCGTCGAATACGGGGGGAGCATCCAGTTTGTATTCGGCCAGCATACCGCCGTCCGTGGCTGATGTAGCGCGGAGCACCGCCCCGCCGCGACCCTCGAAGGCAGCCATAGGATCGTCCGGATCCACTACGTCAGGCGGGCCGGCAACGAACAGATGCCTGCCTGTCAGAACCATGGCCCGGATGCGGACGGGAACCCACTTGAACCATGCCGGAGGTTCTTTCCTCGTAAAGCCAATGCCCTTGGGTATGCCGCGAGTATAATCGGCGAGAACAGGTTCGTTATCGTTGTCATCGGCAAGGAGCAGATAGCCCTTCTCGCCCGGAGTAAACAGCGGGCTTTGGAGATTTCTCTCCGGATATGCCTGTACGACAAATGTCTTGTGAGGCCCGACGACGAGCAACTGGCCTGTCTTGGCGCCCCTGTGCGCTAGATAGAAGCCGGGCCACGTGGCCGAATACATCCAGAAGGTGCGGTTGAACCATGAATCGTCGAGGAACCCGCTTGTGGATGAGACGTGCAGCCCCATCTTGCGGTCCCCCATGCTGGTGCCGCCGTACTGACTCGTATAATCGGTCATCATTTGCTTGTGCACCCTCCACTGCCAATCGTGCTGCACTTTCTCGTATTCTTCCTGCGAGTCCATGCTCTCAGTGAACGGCTGGTTCATCAAATCCATCACGACGGCCTTCTTGTCCGGGTCGGGCATTACATACGGCACCTTCTGCCTGGCAAGCTTGCGATCGAATTTGTATTGTCCGAGATAGATGTAGTCCCCCTCACTCACGAGCACATCCGAAAGCGCGCCTTCTATATGATAAGCCGGGATGAACGGTTTGCCGACAGCGTCTGTTCTCGACCTGGACCAGGTATCCAGACACGTCTCATGCAGGACCTTTCCGGTCGCCGGATCGAGTCCGAAGACCCGGATGCCCCCGTCGAGATACGTGGAACGCCCTGCCGTGCAGTAGGCAACGCCGTCTTTGACCAATATGCTTCCATGCACGCGCCAGGGAGACTCCAACTGGCCGAAGGCGATGATCTGCCGGTCCAAAGGTGCTGCCCGGAAGCGCCAGATGAGTTCTCCATCCGAAGCCCGCAGGCAATAGACGCAACCGTCGAGCGAGCCGAAAAGGACAAGCCCGCCGTAAATGGTGGGAGGCGAATCGATCCGGCCGCCTGTGGTGTAATTCCACAGTTGGCGACCTTCTTCGGCGCCAAACGCATACAGCGTGTGCTCGTCTTTGGCAGCAACATATACGCGATCTCCGCTGAGCACAGGCGGCGTAAGTTTGCCCCGCAAGCTCACGCGCCATTGCATCGAAACCTCGGATGAGACGTCGCTACCGGTAGCGCCGGTGCGCCGCGCATCGTGACGGTAGGTTGGCCAGTCATCGGCCCTTTCCTGGCCAGACGGCACCTGACCCCTTGCGCGTTCGTACGCGGCTCCTTGCGTGAGCCGCTCAGCCGATGAAAGCTCTCGCGTGGGGCGGGCCGCTGCCGGAGCTAAGGCGTTGAAACCAATCAGCTTGACGCCGGGATAGCAGAAACAGGGGTTCGGGCCAACATAAAGCAGGCCGTTGCCCGGCATGATGCCGTATCTGCATGGGCCGCGAAGCCAGTCGTTCTGTGTATTGGTCTGGCCCGTTACGCTGATGAATTCTGCGCCGCGATAGGGCGTGATGATGAAGTTCTCAGTAGCCTTGCTCTGGTAGCAGCGCGGATGATGGCCCGGCGTGAACACGTCGGAGGTATCGAGTGTTGTTGTCAGCTTTCCCGTGTTCAGATCGCGCCCGACAATGCCGCCTCCCTGCCAATGCCACAACTGCTTGTTTGCAACGAAAAGTTCATTACGTCCAGCCCGCGCGCTTACGGCCCAAAGGCTCTCGCCCGTTTCTGCCGATAACGCCTCGATCTGCTGCTTGCGCAAGAGCAATACGCGTCCATCGCCGACCACAAGCAGCGACGCGGGCGACTTGCCCTGTGTGCGCCAGAGTTCTTCGCCGTCGCCGACGCGCAGGCATAAAACCGCCGCACCGTCCTGGTAAAAAACCCTGCCGTTCTGCGCGGCCAATGAGAATTGCTGAATCCTGCCGGTTGCTTCCCAAAGCTTGCTACCTGTCCCGGCGTCGAACGCCATGACCATATTTCCACCTTTGCGAATTATGAGAATTCCATCAACACACCTGATCTCCTCGACTCCTGCCGTTTCCTCGTAAGTCGCCAGGATTTTACCCGTGGCGGCGTCGAGAACCGAAACAGGAGCATCGTAGCCAAGCGTTACAAAGAGCCTGTCACCTTGTGCGACGATGCGCCTCGGTATCGTCAGGGGAACGCTTCGAAGCGCCCGCTTCTTCCACTCGTGCGAACCCCAGTCCGCAAGCGGGCGTTTCCACAGCAACTTTCCGTTGAAGGCGTCGCGCGCAATCAGCGTCCATTTTTCCGGAAGTGAGTCCACCGTGACGCCGGGCAGCCCCTCATCGAAGACGTAGAAAAGCCTTCCCTTTCCCGATACCATCGCGCACAAACTCGAATTAAACTCGTGGCTGCGCGTCCACAGGGGGCCGCAGACCCATTTCAACCGGCGGGGAGAGCCCACTTGCGTGTCCGCCGCGACGGCGTTGTTCGACGCATCCTGAAGATAGTGCGTCCACTCGCCAATCTCGCCGGGCCAACGTTTAACGGTCTTCGTGAATTCACCGTTCTCTCGAATGTAAGCCACACCGTTTGGACACAGCACCCGCATGACTTCGTCCATTGGAATCTCGCCGAGATCTGACGATACGACGAGATTCACGAGATCGTCGGCATAAGGCAGGCGGCTTCCCTCCAAACGCCCGACTGAAACGTCGCCGTAAAGACCGAGCGACCGGATATGCCCGCGCGATTTCTCAACATTGGCCGGGCTTGCGTCGAGGCCGTGGACCAGGTACGCATCGCCGGCGCGCAGAGCAGCCGTGAGCTTCCCATCGCCACAGCCAACGTGCACAATCAAACCACCTCTTATACCCGTATCATCCATGATTTGTCTTGCTTGCTGCGATTTGGGCCCTGCCATCGTTGTAGATGAGAAAAGCAATAGGAACGCGACAAGCACGAGGTCTTCAAAATACGATGTTCGTGTCTTCATCAGTGCAAATCCTTTCTCTACTCTGTTTTATTTCCCAATGCCGTCAGAAAACGCGACACGCATTGCGCCGAAGTTAGCTAATTGCTTGGATTATAGCTTCGCATCTGGCACGCGGGAACAAGAAAACCGCTTCGCAAATCTATATAGTTTTCGATATCGTAAGACTTTGAACGTTGACCTATGGACATATAAGACGGTAGAATTGCCGAACTCTTTGACATTTGGAGGTTTTTGATATGACCGAGAGAAGATTACTCACGGCGTTGCTGACAATCCTTAACGTCGCTCCTTTTCACGCCGAAGCTGCTGCCGTCGAGGCGAGAGAGAGCTGGAAAGCATCGCCCCGTCAGGTCGAAGCTCTTATGAAACGGCGTCCTGACACCAACTATCGCGAGGACAAAGTCCCCAAGTACACATTGCCCGATCCTCTTGTAATGGTTGACGGAACGAAGGTCACCGACGCACGAATGTGGAAGACCAAACGCCGCCCGGAAGTGCTCGAACTTTTCCGCAAACAAGTTTACGGAACAGCCCCGGTTGAGCGGCCGGAAGACATGACCTTCAAGATTGTAAATGTGGATTCGCAGGCACTTGATGGCCGCGCAACACTCAAGCGGGTGTTAGTGACTATTACAGGGCCGAGAGGGCAATTGAGCACAACAATGTCGATCTTTTTGCCTAATTCGGCCAAGAAACCTGTGCCAGTCTTTTTGTTGCTGAGTCACCGCGACCCGGATTCGACAGACTGGACACGCAAAATCAAGCGTCCCTTCTGGCCCGTGGAACAGATTATAGCTCGCGGCTATGGCACGGCAGCGATTCAGGTAACGGATTTCGCGCCGGACCGTCGCGACGGGTGGCAACACGGCGTTCATACGATATTCGATAAGCCCGACGTTCCGGCACAAGCGTGGGGCACGTTGGCGGCATGGGCGTGGACCGGTAGCAGAGCGATGGATTACTTTGAGACAGACGATGATGTTGACGCTGCAAAAGTTGCCGTTGTCGGCCAGTCTCGCGGCGGCAAGACGGCG
Source organism: Planctomycetes bacterium B3_Pla (assembly GCA_005223045.1). Lineage (GTDB taxonomy): Bacteria > Planctomycetota > Phycisphaerae > Sedimentisphaerales > Anaerobacaceae > SG8-4. The sequence continues at coordinate 172,021 of NJBM01000003.1, forward strand.
CTCTGGGCCGGCGCTCGAGACCAGCGCTTCGCGATGGCGGTTTCCAATTGCTCCGGCTGCGGCGGAGCAGCGCTTAGCAGAAGGCGCTACGGGGAAACCGTAAAACGAATCAACACCAACTTCCCTCACTGGTTCTGCGACAATTTCAGCAAGTATAACGATGCCGAAGACGATCTGCCTGTCGATCAACACATGCTGATAGCATTGATGGCGCCGCGCCTGGTTTATGTCGTCAGCGCCGAAGAGGACCTTTGGGCCGATCCGAAAGGCGAGTTTCTATCAGCCAGGCACGCAAGCAAGGTCTATCACCTGCTGGGGCTTAAAGGACTCGAAGCTCAGAACATGCCTCCTGTCGAAACTCCGATCCACGCCGGCCGCATCGGCCATCACATTCACGCCGGCAGGCACGACCTGATCGAGTACGACTGGCAGCGTTTTATGGACTTTGCCGACAGACACTTCAAGGGAAATGACCTCATTTTCTCCTGCGATTTCGAGTCGGACGACTGGTACAAGAAATTCGGCATGCGCAGAAGCCCGGAGCGTGTCGAGGCCGTTTCATCCGACCCGGCAAGGAAGTTCGAGCCGCAGGAAGGCAAAGCAATCCGAATAAAGGTTGACCAAGGCGGTCATTACGGTGCAAGCATTATGTATCGTTTCAAGGACCAGATTGGCGCCGAACCGGAACAGATTTACTTCCGCTATTATCTCAGATTTGCCGATGACTGGAATCCGGCGCGAGGTGGCAAACTGCCCGGCATCTCCGGGACCTACAATCGGGCCGGCTGGGGCGGCCGCCCGTCGAACGGACGTAACGGATGGTCGGCCCGCGGCCAGTTCAACGGGCAACGCAACGGGAAAACACCCATCGGCTATTACTGCTACCATGCCGATATGAGGGGACGGTACGGATCGGGATGGATCTGGGACACCGAAAAACGGGGGCATCTTGAAAACAATCGCTGGTACTGCGTAGAGCAGTATGTGAAGATGAACACGCCGGGCAATAACGATGGTATCCTACGAGGCTGGGTTGACGGGCAACCGGCCTTCGAAAAGACCGATGTTCGTATGCGCGATGTTGACACGCTCAAGATCGAGGCGGTCTGGTTGAACGTTTACCTCGGCGGCAAATGGACAGCTAAGAGCGACCACCACCTGTACATCGATGACGTGGCAATAGCCCGGGACTACATCGGGCCAATTCAGTGAGGCATGAAATGGCAGAAACTCGAAAGACCTGGACGGCGGCAGTGATTCTGCTGGTCCAGACCGGCACACTTTTCTTGTACACACCAAGCGCGCGGCCGGCTCCTTCCAGCGAGGCTGAAAAGCTGATATTAGGCTTCGAGCGGCAAGAGTTGAACCGGGGCACACAGATAGCACGTCAAGAGAAACCGGGGCGTGATAGCTGGTTCTATTTGCTGGAACGTTCGGAAGGTTTTGATTTTGCGGCACGCTTCGAGTGGCCCGGGGCAACCAACCGCGCCTGGACCTGGTACTGTCGCCGCGGTGAGCACACCGAAGGCAAACTGGCTCTGGTCGCAACAGTTTCAGCCGTTGACAGCGACGAAAAAAAGGCAACCTATCGCCGAACTGAATTCCTGTCGTATTTCTACCCCAATTTAAGCAGGGGATTCGTCGAGGCACGGCTTTTGATGACGAGCTTTCAATGGCTGGTCAAAGCCGGGCACGATCTGAGGGATTGGTCCGGCTACGATCTGCTCCGTATGGACGTTCGGTGTGACGCTTCGGCAGTCGAATTGAATCTTGCCGTCGAGGACAATGTCCTGGAACCGCCGGTGATGAGGACTTACAAGCTGCCTGTCGATAAATGGGTCACAGTCGAGCTTGACTTGAGAGAGGCTGAGCGGGTCCGGCAGCTTGACCTGGCAAAGATCGCTAATTTCTGGCTCATGGCCCGGTCACCCGTTCGGACTACGATACGAATAGACAACATCAGAATAGCCAAACGCGGTGCGCCGGCCTCCAATGAGCTGCTCCGAGACACCAGCTCGATGGCCGTCCCCATCCTTCGGCCAACGCGGCCTGAGGCGCCGAGCATCGGTCCGGCGGCAAAACGCGACCGGACAGCAGTGAAACTCGCAGAATCCATCGTGGTAGCGCAAGGCTCTATCGTTCCCTTTGGATGGGTGTCCGCTTATGACAATAAGCGCATGTTCGTCGCTTATAGTGCTGAGAAAGCCGCCCGAGCGGTTTATACCAACGACGGCGGTCTCAACTGGAAGCAACTTCCGGGCGCCACAGCCCGCAACCTCGATCACGGCTCAGCCAGAGGATGTGCTATTGACCGAGTAGGTGGCGGAATCGCCGTATCGAGCGGGCCGGGCTGCGCGGGGCTTGGCAATCCCAGTCCGAGACAGCATCTGACCAAGTACAGTTTTACCGGCGAAAGCTGGCAAGTCCAACCGGCAACGATTCTGGACTCGGACATCAGGCACTGCGGCTCCAACGTTTCGGCGGTGCGTCTCCGGGGCGGTCCTTTCAAAAGACGCCTCTGGGCCACATGGGGGCAGATCAACCGGGAACATGCAATGGAGGTACATGCAAAATTCTCAGACGACGACGGCCTAACCTGGATTCCCTGGGGCAAGGGAGCAGCAATTCCCGGTTCGCAGGCTGCCGACTGGTCCGATGGAACTTACGGTTATCCCGAAACCGTGGTCGCCCCATACACAGAACACCTCGCCTGCTTCTGGCGGCACAAACGCCGGTCCGGCGTTAAATGGTCGTTCTATGACGGCTCAAAATGGTCGGTCCCGGCAGAGATTTCACCCGCCACTCTTGACGATATGGATGGGGCCTACCGGGCAACGATGTCGGCAATAACCAGGGGAGACCGTGAGATTTTCTTTACCGCCACGGGTATGAAAACGGTCTTGCGCTGGGACGGCAGGTCATGGCACACCGAACCCATTGAAATCGAAGATGGAGGCATGCTTTGCTTAGCGGGAGATATCGTGATGCTTTTCACATCCGGCAAAGTAAACCGCAGGTGGAAAGGCGGCGTCCGCTGGCAGCGCCGGACAAGGATCCAATGTTACCAGCTTCTGCCGAGCGGCGGGTGGGAAGGCCCTGTTGATCTGACCGGTGAATTCACTATGGATGAATATCGGTCGCTTGCAGGCTTCTCCGTTCCGCCATATTCTCCCGACAACTTTGTCCCGCTGGCCTGGAGTGACTTCGACGACGGGACCGTGAAGCTCTTGAAAGTCCCCGCACCCCTCACTATCCCCAAAGACAGTAAGTGAGGAGTCTCCCGAAAACATATATGCAAAGGACTAACGTTATGAAAAGCCAGGGCTTACTTGACCGAACTACAACCACCCGCCGGGCCGTCATCAGGCAACTCATGGTGACAGTTGCAGCGCTGCTGCTCGCTATAACTTGTCGAGTGCCCGCTACGATAGCCGGGGAAAAGCCCCATCTGGTGTTCGTGGTCGGGACACATCACTACAGTCCCCAGATTTCCATGCCGGTGCTGGCGAAAGAAATGGAGAGATTGGGTTTTAGGACAACCGTGCTGCTTCCGCCGGGCGATCCCGAGGGCAACAAGAACAGTGTGGGCATCCCCGGACTTGAAGTATTAGCGCAGGCCGACGTAGCCGTATTCTTCGTGCGGTTTCTTACGCTCGATGATGAGCAGTTCGGTTACATCGAAAGGTACATCAAATCCGGCAAGCCTGTCGTAGCATTCCGCACCAGCACGCACGCCTTTCGCTACAGCGCTGACCATCCGCGTTTCGCGTGGAACGATGCGTTCGGCAGAGATGTTCAGGGAACCGATTACCTGTGCCACATGAAAGGCACCACGAAATGCCGTCTTTTCAATCAGGCTAAGAATCATACTATTCTGACCGGCGTAGGTAACGATCCGTTCACCTCCGCAGGATCGCTCTATCTGACCGATTTGCAGCCTGGATGTATGCCACTCGTGATCGGCAGCGGCAGCGGCGCCGAAAGGTTGGTCCGGGACAAATTCCGAACGCGCCACGTTCAAAAGAACGAAGAGGACATCGTCGCCTGGACATGGGAGAAGAACAAATACGGCGCCAAGGTCTTTGCGACTTCTTTCGGCCATCTCGGCGATTTTGCCGTACCACAGATCATGCGAATCGTCGTAAACGGCATCTATTGGGCCGCCGACGTTAAGGTTCCGGAGGCGTCCAGAGAAATCAAAACGTTCCAATTGATGGCCAAGAACCGAGCAAAAGCTCGGAAGCGATAGCACCCTGACAATAGGTTTAAAACAGGAAGAGACAATGAACAGAAGAGAATTCTTGACACGATCCGGCACGGCAATAACAGGGCTGACTATCTCGCAAACGTCGAAGGCGGAAAACCTATCGAAATGCCGTGGTGCGAATGTGCTAATGATAACGTGTCATGACATAGGACGACACTTGGGTTGTTACGGCGTCAACACGGTGAATACAAAGAATTTGGACAGACTCGCCGCCGAAGGTATTCGTTTCCGGAATTATTTTGCCACTGATTGTGTGTGCAGCCCGAGCCGGGGGAGTATTCTTACCGGCAGATACCCCCAGAGCAACGGGTTGATGGGATTAACACACCAGCCCTGGGGATGGAGTTTGAAGAATGGCGAGAAGCACTTAGCAGAAATACTTAAAAACGCCGGATACGAAACCACTTTGGCGGGATTACAGCATGTCACGAGCGGTGATCCCACGACTCTCGGCTACCAAAGCGTGTTGTCGAAGAATCGCAAAGCTGAGGAAACAGTTCAGGCCGCGCGCCAATTCCTGCGAAAGACGAAGAAAGGAGGCCGTCCTTTCTTCTTGAAAGTCGGCTTCTTTGAAGTCCATCGCCCGTTTACGGTGGGAAAGGATGAGGAAAAAGGCGTATTCGTCCCACATTATTTGAAAGACACACCGGAAACGCGGGAAGACCTTGCCCGCTTTCAGGGAACCATCCGCTTTTTTGACACGTGTGTCGGCCGAATCCTCAATGCTTTGAGAGAAAGCCCCGTGACGGACAATACCCTGGTCGTTTTTACCGCCGACCACGGCATACCTTATCCAGGCGCAAAATGGTGCCTGTACGAACCCGGGATCGAGACGCCTTTAGTCATGTACTGTCCCGGCACAAAACTGGCAGGCGGCAAGGTGTACGACCAGTTAATGAGCAACGTTGATTTTCTGCCTACACTCCTCGATATTCTGGGTATTGACATTCCCGAAAACCTCCAGGGACACAGCTTCAAGAAAGTCATTGCAGGCATAAGAGCGGATTCACCGCGAAATGAAGTTTTTGCCCAGCGAACCAGTCACGCACTCCGGGACAACACTTCAAGGGCCGTGCGGACAGACAGGTATAAACTAATCCGCTACTTCGAGCCAGGCAGGCTTGTTGAGTTTCCAGCAGATACCGTGCCGCAGAGAGTGGCTGCTCATACGGAGCGACCGAAGAGGAAAGGCGGCGCCAGGCCCGTTGTTCAACTGTTCGATCTTGTGAATGACCCGCGCGAGCGCAATGATCTTGCCGCGTTGCCTGAGTACGCTGGAACTGTCAGGGACCTGTCCGACCGGCTCTGGCGCTGGATGAGGGAAGTCGGAGATCCAATTCTGGACGGCCCGCTTGTCACACCGTACTACAAAGAAGCGATGAAAGACTATCATCGTTTTCGCCGGTAAGAAGTAGCGATGTGAACCTTGGGGTAATAGAATGTCTGTCAGCAAAGAATACCTAACGTATGTCATCGACCAGCTCGAATGCATTGGACCCGTCCAATCCAGACGTATGTTCGGCGGCGCGGGGCTTTACTTCGACGGCCTGTTCTTTGCCCTGATTGCAGACGACGTTCTGTATTTCAAGGTCGATGACTCCAACCGTCCGGACTATGAAGCTGAAGGTATGGAGGCGTTCCGCCCCTTTCCAGATAAACATGCCGTCATGCAGTACTATGAAGTTCCGATTGATATTCTTGAAAACAGAGACCTTCTCCACAACTGGGCTCAGAAAGCCCTCCAAGTCGCCGAGCGAAAAGCAGACAAATAGATACAACCAGCCGCTACCACGCCACAAAAGGAGTTTCTCCAAAAACACTTGATTTCGATGGCCAAATGGACTATTGTTGCCGTGACAGTTGTTGTTGAAGAAGCTAAGTTTCGATACTGCAAGAGAGAAAGGGTCCTCCAAAATGAGAAAGTTCAAGGTCACACTGCTCGTCGTCGTTGCCTATCTGTTGATTGCACCGTTTGCCGTATATGCTGCAAAGATCAACTTCCCCGATATACTCGGCTACAAGACCCTCAAGTGTGACTTTCACATGCACACGGTCTTTTCCGACGGCCAGGTCTGGCCCACCACCCGCGTGGATGAAGCTGTACGCGAGGGGCTGGACGCCATCGCCATAACCGACCATATCGAATACCAGCCGCACAAAGGCGATGTTCCCACAAACCACGGCCGCTCAAACGAAATCGCAAGCGGCTCGGCAAAGAAGAGGAACATTCTGTTCCCGATCGCAGCCGAGATTACCCGCGATACACCTCCGGGGCACTTCAACGCGCTGTTTCTGCAGGACGTAAATGCGCTCGATACCGAGGATTTCCTCGACGCCATGAAGGCCGCCAATGACCAGAACGCCTTTGTATTTTGGAACCACCCCGACTGGAAGCCCGAGCATATAGGCTGGTTTGACGTACACGACACGCTCTACGAGAACAAATGGGTGCACGGCATCGAAGTGGCCAACGGTGACGGCTATCATCTCAACGGCCACAAATGGGGTCTCGAAAAGAATTTCACCATGCTCGGTACATCGGACATGCACGCGCCTTCGCTAATCACCGAAACCACACCCGAAAACCACAGGACCATGACCCTCGTATTTGTAAAGGAACCGACGCTTGAAGCTCTCAAGGAGGCACTTGTAAAAGGAAGAACAGCCGTGTGGTTCAAGGACCAGCTCATCGCCAAAGAGAATTTCCTGGACGCGATATTCAAGGCAGCGGTCAAGGTGACCGACGTCTCCCGAAGGGGCGACCGCAAGATACTCCTCGAAATAGCCAACTACTGCGATCTCAACATCAAGCTGCAGCGCACAGGCATGACAGGTCCCGAGGAGTTTCTCCTGCCCGCCATGGACAAGACAACTTTGAAAATCAGAGTGCAGAAAGGCGTCAGGAATATCGAACTGTCTTACGTGGCAAGCAACATGCTCGTCGCTCCCGACAAAGGCCTGCCCGTGAAGCTCACCGCATCAGCCGAATAATCGCCCAGGGTGCGAACGCCGATCTCATTCGCGCGCTGCGTTGAGGATTCGCAGAGCAATGTCGCGAATGTATTTCGGAGAGGACAAAGTATGATCGCCGCCATCGTGCTCGAATGAGTACGTCTTATCGATATTCCCCGTCTTGGTGTTTATCCAGTCGGCCCGATAGCCCCCTGAAGGTAATTCCACAGTCAGTTCTGCTTTCCTGCCGCCGTTGATATAAATAGCGTAGGCGCGACCCTCTTCTGCCAGGACGCGGGCGGTTGCATCCTCTGGAACGCCGTTCTTTATGACTGAGTTCGCCGGTTGCATCCGGATGAAATCGAAGCCATGCATGAAATGCGTGAGAATTGATAACTGCTTTCTTAGTTCAGCGCCGCCGCCACCGGGGGCGCTTACGACTCCGCTGCCATCCTCATGGCCGACCGAGAATGAGAAGTCCAAATGGTCGTACACGCCTCCCCCGGCAATAATAAATTCCCAACCTCCGATTCTGTACGGCTCCGGCCTGCTGCTGCGGCCGCCGGTTTCATCATAAGCGATGACCTTATTCAAATCATAATAGAGCACTGCCGGCTCAGGCGGACTGGCTCCATGGAAATTGAGCACGGACGCGCGCTTGATCGGCATCACCCTACCGGTCGAACCTCTGGGAAGATTTTGTTTTCTCCAGGGCAGGTTCTGTGCGATAAGATGCCTGTTCGGCAGGTCTGCTTCCGTTTCGGCTATGACCTCGGCAATATGCTCCTGCCAGGCCTCTGTCTGACCTCCGCGCTCGTATGGTTCGTTGCAGATCTCATAATAGAGATTGTCGAAACCGTTCAGCTCCTCGACAATTTTCCGAACCATTGCGTCCTGCACGGCGGTGAGCTTCTTGTCTCTCATAGTGAAGACATCGTAACGCCTGATCCGCCCCACGCCGTTGATATTGTTCGCAGCATTGAGCGGGCTCAGCTTCCACATCGAATCATCATAGAACGGACAAAACATCACAAATTCAACCACGATGCCGCGCCTGCCGGCGTCAGCAACGAATTCACGCAGCCGGGCAAAATATGCTTGGTCCCACTTCGCCAAATCGAATTTGTTGCCGCCGTTCTCATAGCCGGGAGTATTGCTGCGAGCCCAGGGACAGAGTAAGCGACCCTGCGCCGGCGCCAACGTGTTGTTTCGGATGTTGAACGCGCCGGCAGGCTCACAGTAAGCCCCGCTGAACACGCGAGTCAGATTAAACCGATAAGCCCCAAGTGTATCGAGGTACTTTTCGTACTCGAAATCGCCGTTGAGCACGCCGCCGTAATGTTCGCCGGAGGTTATAAGGATCGTCGGCCTGCCGCGCCACTGGAAATAATGCGGATTGTCCGGGTGAAGCTTGATCGGCCCGAAAGTTCCATCACTTCCTGCCGCTTGCTCAACAATGCTTTTGTCCGGCCACTTCTCGACCAAAGCCGTGCCGCCCTGATCGACTGAATCATGTCGTTTGCCACTGCCCGCACAAGTCAAAGCCAGCAGAACCATGATGAAACAACGCTGCTTGAAAGGTTTATTCCTGCTGTTCACTGTCATGCGTAAGCTCCGCGTCTGAGAGTTCTTCACTACCAGGACAAATAAGTTTGCTTTTCTCATAATAATTGATATTAACTGGTTTAGGCGTGTTGTCAATATAGGTTTTAAGGAGGTCAAATTCTATGAGTTCGAGTCTATACAAGTTTACGAAAGGCTTGTTTTTCACCCTGTCCGCATTGGCTTGTCTATGCACAACAGAATCTTGCCGTGCGGCGCAGTTCGAGTGGCAAAGAGCTTCGGCGGAAAGTCAGGGCTTCAAGGCCGGCAAGCTTGACGACTTGAGAAAGTCTCTCGCAGCTAAGAACACAAAGGCTCTGCTCATCATCAGGAATGACCGAATCGTTTGTGAATGGTATGCCGCCGGTCATGGGCCGGACAAGAAACATTACACCGCTTCGTTAGCCAAGGCCCTGGTCGGAGGAATGTCGCTTCTGATAGCCCTGAACGATGGCGTCATAACGGCTGATGATTCCGCTTTCAAATACGTCCCGCAGTGGAAGGGCCATCCAAGCAAGTCCAGGATAACGATTCGCCACCTTGCCACGCATTCCTCCGGTATTGAGGATGCAGAACAGGACGACATCCCGCACATGAAGCTGCCCGGATGGAAGGGAGGCTTCTGGCGCAAAGATCCTGATCCTTTCACACTTTCGCGCGACAAAGCCCCGATCGTATTCACGCCCGGCGCCAAGTACGCGTACAGCAACCCCGGCATGGCGATGCTGTCTTATGCCGTTACGGCCAGCCTGCGAAACGCCAAACACACCGACGTCAGAAACCTGTTGCGAGAGCGCATTATGAGGCCTATCGGAGCGAAGGGCAGCGAATGGTCTATCGGATACGGCAAGACTTACGATGTTGACGGCCTGAAACTGGTTCCCAACTGGGGCGGCGGTTCGTACACAGCGCGAGCAGTCGCGAGAGTGGGCCGGCTAATGCTCAAAAAAGGTAACTGGCAGGGAAAACAACTCATCGAGCAGCGCTGGGTAGAGAGGGTCCTGCAGTATGCCGGGACTCCCCTGCCGGACCGCCCGCCGGGCAATCCGCAACCGGGCTGTGGGCTGGGTTGGTACACGAATTTCGATGCCGTCTGGCCCAAAGTCCCCCGCGATGCTTTTGCAGGGGCCGGCGCCGGCAATCAGGTCCTGCTGGTAGTTCCCAGCCTCGATCTTATCGTGGTTCGCAACGGCGGCAACCTTTACGATTTGTCCAAAGGCGAAGGATTCTGGGGCGGCATGGAGAAGCATCTGTTCGATCCTATGATGGACGCCTTGTAGTTGATCGGTGGGCTGAAGCCCACCCTACAGCTACAGCTTACCTTGTCTTTATCCAGCGCTCGCCGTCTTTGACATACGCGTCCGAGCCGCGGGTGTATTTCAGCGGGACACCTTTTTCGTACCACCAATGCCTGGGCCTCGATCCGTGCTGGATCGATTCTGTGATGTAACCGTCGGCGTCGAAAAGCTCTGTGCTGACGTGGTAGCCGTTGCGGTCGTGGTATTCGCGCTTAGCGAGTTTGCCGTCTCGATAGAACAACCGGCGCGTGGCTTTTCCTTCCGCGTTCAAGTCGTGCCTTTTGACGAGTTCTCCGCCGCGATGCCACGAACGCCGGATGACTCCATCGTGAAGGTGGACAGTTTCGACAGCAATTCCATCGTCCCCAACGACACGTCGCTCGCGCGTCCAGGAGAAGTCGGCCGGTTTGTCGGAGAGTACCTTCACCGCTGCGCGACGGCGAATCCTCAGAGGCAGACTCGGCTTGCTTTTCAGCCCGGACCATTCGACGGCAACGGCAGTGTATGCGCCCTTGCCGGGCAGCTCGAACGATCCACCCGGACGAACGAGGCTGTCGGTGATTTTCTCATTGTTCTTGAACAAGTGGTAGCAGTACGTTTCCCAATGGTTTTCTCCGGGGATAAGTTGAATCTCCTCCCCGGCTCGCCGCAGGTGGGGGCGGTCCGGCAGCCGGACTACGACCGTGTAGAGATCGGACGAGCGTTGAAGCAATAACGGCGAATCCTTGTCCTTGATGATGCTGCGTATGCCGCTGGCCTGCAGAGGCAAGTCCTTTCGCAGTTCCTTTGGAATCAGCATAGCCTCGAAGGAAGTGAGAGGCTGGCCTTTGCGAAGCCGGGCGTCTTTAGAAGTCTCGTACAACCCGCGAGCAAGTCCCTCGAAAGTCTTCTCGGTCTTGCGCTCGTAGCTGAGCACCTCTCCACCGAAGCCCGAGGCATTGATCAGTCTTCCTTTCTCCGGGAATCCAGTGGTGGACTCGACGCGAATCACATCTCCGGTGGCCTCTTCGGTGATTCGAGCAACCGGACCGTCCTTCTGGTCGTAGGTGGAGATGAAGGCGATCTTGGTTCCGTCCGGACTGCCCTTTAAATCGATGTCGTACGGTCCGGAGTAATCCCGGTTGGTCGGAAAACAGAGATAGGAGTTTGTCTCCATGACGGCCCAGCCGTCACCGGAGCGCAGGTCCGCCACGCGAATCTGCGCTACGCCGGAGTCCCCGCATATCCAGCGCCCGCTTCGGCCGCAGGGACTGACATCGCCAGAACTGATTGCGGCAAGAAAATTGATGTTGCTCGGAAAAGGCTCATCCCATTTCTTGCCGCGCATCTGACCATTACCCAAAAGGAAGTAGGAACCGTCGCCCACCCAGGAGAAGTGAGAGCCATCCATGGTGGGAAAAGGCTTCGTGCGGTTTTGTCCCGACAGGTCATGGTCGAAGAAGTGACGGGCCACGAACGGAATGTCACGTGCCCCCTCGCTGGCATAGTAATAGTCTCTGTAGTTGTGATCCCGGGAGACAATCATCGGATGATTCGGATTTACCATAAGAGAATTGTACCCGACCTGCCAATCGCCCGGCAGCGTTTCCACGGTCGAATCCGGCGCAATCGTTACGCGAAGCGGCTTCCTCTGTTCTTCCTTAGGTCCCCGTATCCCATATCCGTATAGCCAGCGGTCGTCACAGTCGGTGTATTTTAATCTTTCGATGCCGTAGCCGATGCGCATCGTCTCGCCGGTTTCGACGTTCTTCCACATGACCTGTGTGCCCCTGCCGTAGCGTGGACCATCGGCACTTCGGTATCGAAGGTAGAAAAGCCAGTTGTGCTTATTTGCCCATCGCGGATTTGTTCCTTTGTCGATTTTGACGTCCTTTTCCTCATGCAGGTCGTAAAGGTGCACCTCCGCTGCCGACGTCGAGCCGAACTGCCGGCCGTCACTCGCATAGTGTGTGAAGCACAGGTATCGTCCATCCGGACTCCAGCATTGCATGTTGTGATAGTTGGCGTGGTCGCGAACGGTCGGATCGTTCGTAATGCGCCATACCTCTATTGCATCTCCCTCTTTGGCCCTGAACCGCTCGATCTCGGCGAAAGCGCTAACGCCGTATCCCAGGATAATCGCACATAGAAGAACAATGGTCTTGCGTGCACCAGTCATAACAAAATCCTTTCTTCGTTTGACTACTTTCGAGCAATTACCGCTACCCAATGACCTTTGCCCGGAGCCTTGATCGTCACAATTTTCTCGCCGCTTATTGACCGCTCGCCTTTCCACTTACCTGTGCGAAGATCGATCCATCTCAACGAATAGCGCCCGCGGGCCTTGCGCAGGTCGAGCCCGACCTCGCCTCCGTCGGTAAAGTAGAGGGCGTAAGCCTTGCCGGGATTAGCGGCCAGATATGCTTCGTTGCTATCCCTGTCGGTCAGCAGTTCATTGGCCTGTTCGATGTCCCAGAGTTTCATCACCGATTCGAGCTTGCGGGCCGCCTTCACCGAGGCTATCGAAAGCTCCGACAAACCCTGACCTGAAGTGGGACGATGAAATCGTGCCGTGCCTGCGCCTCCGATCACGTGACGCCACCATCGTTCGATCCCGTCCCTGGTGTTGCCGTGTCTGCCGCCGTCTGCGCCGTACGTCTTGACCGTGTTAAGCGGCCGGGGCTGTTTGGCGGTATATCGGAGCGTCCACTGGAAGTTGTCCCAATGCTCCTGGCCTTTCTTCTGGTTATTCTGAGATACGTCGCAGAAGGTGTAATGCTCCGGATGATCGAAGGTGCGTTTGTGTCTTGCCGCTTTGAGGTCCCAGTCGTCCCACATTTCTGTCACGTACACCTTTTTGCCCTTTGCCTTCGCCCGGTCAAGAATAAGCTGTGACCAGTAAATAGCCCACTCTTCTTGGCCGGATGTTTCGTTGTCCATGCAGTAGAGCACATGATCGTACTTGAGGGCATACGAGAGCATCTTTTCGACAAAGCGCCTCTGGTATTGCAGCACAGTTGTGTTATTTCGCTGCTTCGGCGTGGTGAAGAAGAACGGCTGCCTGTTGCGGCCCGGATGATCCGGATAGACCGCAGCCAGGGTGCTTTGTTCGGGCGAATAATTAACGTTGTTCTTCGGGTTATAAGGGTGGCCCGGCCAGTTGTCACGAGAATAGTCGAATCGATCCCATACCTCGATCTGAACGATGATCTCTCTCTTGGCCGTTTCAGCAAGAAAACGGTCAAAGCGTTTCCAGTAAGCATCATTCCATTGCTCAAGATCATATTTGCCGTCATCCCGCCGCTTGAACGGGTACAGCTCGAATCCCTTGTCCCGGCGGTCACTCATAGTATTGCGAACGTAATTGGCCCCAACGGCTTTCATCTCGTCAAGGTGGCGCTCCAGGCCCAGCGACAGCCACTGGAACAGGTTATCGTCGTCGCTGGCGCCCAACAGAAACACCGGCTCACCTCGATATTGCCAATAGCGAGGATTCTCCGACCAGGGCTTTATGCCATCATCCTCAAGGTTCTGACCATGACAAGCATGGCAAATCGCCAGCAAGAGAATCACGTTCCCGACATAGGTTATTTTACTCATTTCAGAAACCTCCTTTGAACTCTACCGATTGAAAAATATTTTGAATCCCGGAAGCGATCCGGATTGCCTTGGCTATTATAATTGATTTATGCAAATAATCGAGTATCATTAAACAGACGCATAATTGAAACACCTGACAAGAAAAGGAGGCTATACATGTCCAAAAGACGAGCCTTTACGCTTATAGAACTCCTGGTCGTAATCGCAGTGATCGCCATACTCATGGCCATTCTGATGCCCGCCCTCAGGGCCGCCAAGGAATTGGCTCGCGGTTCGAATTGCTTAGCCAACCAGCGGTCCCTGGTGCTGGCCTATACCATGTACGCCGACGATAACGACAGTCGCATTGTCCGGGGCCATGTTGATCGGAACAATTTAGACAGTCCTATGTGGGCCTTGCCCCCTATAGACGTAACAGGCGCGTACATTAGCGGCACTCCGCTGCTCGAGGACCGCGTTCGCGGCATCAAACGTGGAGCTATGTATCCCTACATAAACGACCATGAGATGTACCACTGCCCCGGCGATAACCGGTATCAGACGGGTGCCCCGGAGCACCAGCGGATGTATCGCAGCTACGTCATTCCGGATGTTCTGTCGGCTGCCAGAAAAGGATTTCACTCCTGGACGGAGGCCCGTTATAAGTACTTCCCCAAGAGGCTGGAAGAGATCACGCACGCCAGTATGAAGTACGTTTTCGTCGAAAGCGAATTCCAGAATCCAAATTTCAACTATGATCACGGCGGCTGGAGTTTCGCTCCATGGGTAGACAATCGGTGGGTAGATGCGCTGGGCACTTTCCACAGCAAGTCGGCCACTTTCGGCTTCGCCGACGGCCACGCGGAAAGACATAAGTGGGTCCACAGCGAAACGTGGAAGATCTTTGTCGGAGACTTACCCATATCCACGCTCCAGCCGGCCGCAGGTATGAACGAGGATTGGCGGTGGTGCTGGGAGCGATTCCCATATCTGCACAAAACGGAGAGACCTCGCTGAATTCCGCCGCAAAGGAATCTGCCTATGAGCATGATAATGCGAAAAAAGGCATCAATTAAGACCGTCATACGTATAGCTTTTCTTGTCGTTTGTGTTCTGACGCACGCCGAAGCTTGTGCCGACCCGAACACACTGACTTTTTTCGGATGGTCGGACCAGCATGTCCAAACCGACGGAGACGGCACACATCTGATTCCGGCAATTGACGCAATGAACACACTGCCGAAAACTGCCTATCCGGAAGATTTGGGAGGTACGGTCGACGAGCCCAATTTTGTCATAGGTTTAGGGGACATCACCGAGTGGCCGACACGTTCGGCAAGAGATACCTACGAGCAACTGATCACGAAGCGTCTGAAGTATTCCAGCTTTGACGTAGCCGGCAACCACGACAGCGGCGGCAATTCTCCAAGCCCGACAATCCACGACTGGCTGAAAAAACGCCACGGGGCTTTGAGCTACACCTTCGACAGGAAAGGCGTTCATTTTGTTGCTCTTTATTCGAAGTACGATGAAAGTCTCAACAGTCCCGCTCAGCCGATTGCGGAGGAGGCCCTTGAATACCTTCGCAAAGACCTCTCGAAAGTGCCGGAAGGCACGCCCGTTGTTGTGGCTACTCATTTGTGTTTCGAAGCAATTACGAATAGAGACGAATTCGTCGACACATTGGGAGACGCCAACGTAGTGCTCGTGTTAGGCGGGCACTACCATAAGGCCACTGTCAACAAATACAGAGGCATCAACTTCGTTCAACTGCCCTCTCCGGCAGCAGGCTCTCCGAGCGAGTTCACGGTCATCCGAATCGATTCGGAAAGACTCGTCGCCGTTCCATATGATTACGAAAAGGGCAAATGGTCCACAGATCCGAAGAAAATCCTAAACACCAAGATCAGGGGGCTTCGCCGAATTCCTTATAGGCATCAAACAAGGCAATAATATTTTCGATCGGCGTATCGGCCTGGATGTTATGTGCGGTGCAGAAAATGTAGCCGCCATTGCCGGCCAGCTTTTCAACACGGTCTTTGACCTCGTTTCGGATATCTTCGATGCTTCCATAGGGCATCGTCTTTTGAATCGATATTCCGCCATGGAAGCAGATTTTGTCGCCGAACTGCCCTTTTATTTGTCGATAGTCCATCCGGGAACAGTCCGGCTGAAGCGGATTTAGGATGTCCAGGCCGCACTCGACAAAGTCCGGCAGCAACGGCGTGACACACCCGCAAGTATGATGCACCACTTTGCAGCCAAACTCATGGCCGATATCGACAAAGCGCTTGAATCCTTCTTTGAGCAAATACCGCCACATATCGACCGGCAGGAAGGTATTGTCCTGCGTGCCGAAATCATCGCCGGTGAAGAAGATGTCAATATTTCCTTCAGCGGCCTCTAACGTTCTGCGAGCGTACTCGGCGTAGAAATCTGCAATTTTGCGGAAGATCGTCTTTGCAATTTCCGTGTTTAGCACTACGTCCATCAATATCTGCTCGACGCCGCGCACATACATAGCAGGTTTCAACTGCGCACAGCGGTTGAGCCTGTCGCCCATGAATACTACTACCTTGCCCTTCTCGCGGGCCTTCTTAGCTTGTTGCCTTACGCATTCGTAATCGAAGTGCTCGTGTTTGGGCCATTTAGGATAGCTTTCGATCTCGTCGATGGAGGTCGCTCTCTCAAGCGGATATTCGATCACTTCGCTGTAGGTACCCGACTTTGCTCCTTCGCCGTAGGAGACCGCTCTTCTGACGACGCCGAAATGGTCTTCTTTGGAACCGTCTCGGCGAATTGTCGGCTCGGGGCCGATGTATCTAGGGCCTTCGATATATCTAAAATCAACATCGAAGTGCTGTAGCAATTGCTCCTGCGAAGAAAGACCAAAGTGCTTCAACAGCTTGGCATTAACCTCCGAAGTCGCCCAGTAATCGATGGGGACCCTGTCGGGCTGCTTGTGAGCAATAGCGAGTTTGAAACGCTGCCTTGAATCCATAAACAAATGCCCCCTCTAATCGACAGTATGAGTTTTAGGCCCGGCCTTCCAAATCAGGCAAACCAACAGAGCACCCAAAATAGCGGCCAAACCGAATAATACAAAGGTAAACTCATAGCCGTATCTTATTTTCATGACCCCGGCGCCCCAGCCGGCGAGACTTGCACCGATATAACCCATGCCGTCAATGAATCCGGCCGCGCCTGCGGCGCCCGACTTCTTCCCGAAGTCCTGGGCCGCATGGCCGACCATTAGAATATGCGGGCCGTATGTGCAAAAACCAATCACGGCGAGTATGAATATGACCAGGCCGGTATTGCCCGGGTCGAGATATGGAAAAACAATTGAGCATATACCCAACAATGTCAGCAGCAAGGCGATTACCGGCGCCCGTCTTCCGTTGAAGAAGCGATCTGTAGCCCAACCGGCAGAGATGGCGCCGGCGGAACCCGCTAAAGGATGAATAATTCGCTTCATAACCTCTTTGAAGCCAAAGTCTTCAACACCGATTGACTCACCACTTTCAGCAAGGAATTCCGGAAGCCAGTTGACAAAGCCGTAACGGTTCATATCCAGAAGAAAAAACGTCAAAGCTACGATCCAGATGTAAGGGTTCTTGAGGGTTCTCGCAATATTTTGGACAATGGTGCGTTGACGTTTCCCGACATGTCCAATTTCGGAGTGATCGTCAGCTTCGATTGTGGGCAAACCTACATCTTCAGGGGCATTTCTAATAAAGACAAAAAAGATTACCCCTACTACTGCAAATAACCCGGCCGGCACCAGGAAGGCAACACGCCAGTCACCTCCCATTTTCTGAGCATAATATGTGACAATAAAAAAGGCCAGGAACCATGAAAATGCCGCACCGAATTGATAGCAGGTGCCCATGAAGCCCATCACTTTGCCCCGGTTCTTCGAGCTGAACCAGTGTGCCATAATTCGAACCATCGGTGTCCAGCCCATCGCCTGAAAAAAACCATTTGCACCCCAAAAGATAACTACCAAAAGCAGAATCGTTCGGGGATTTGTAGTCTCAGGCGACATCAGAAGTATTACCAGAAACACAGCAATATTCATTGATACCGAGCCTACGACGCCAAGACTTGCAATGAGCCTGCTGCCGAAACGGTCCGCAAGCTGGCCGTTGACAAATTGGCCGACGGCATACATAAGCAGCAGCGACGAAAAAACTATTCCCATTTGGAACTCGTCCCACGAGAATGCTTCGCGCATGTTTCTGCTGACCATCGACATGTTGTAGCGGCAAAGATAGTAAGCGAAGTATGTGATCCAGACGGTCGAAAAGATTCTGACCTGCCAGTGTTTGAGGTCGTTTGCTGAACCGTTGTTGAACTTGCTCATTTCTCAAATCCTCGGAAGTGCTCCGCTGCAACACGATTGCTATTCACTATTGTCCAGGATCGTCATGAAAGCTTCCTGCGGTATCTGAACGTTGCCGACGCTTTTCATGCGCTTTTTGCCTTCTTTTTGTTTCTTGAGCAGCTTCATTTTGCGTGTTACATCTCCGCCGTACAGCTTTTGCGTGACGTCCTTGCGAAAGCCTTTGATGGTCTCTCTGGCGATGATCTTGCCGCCTATGGCGACCTGCAAAGGAATTTCAAACTGATGCCGTGGAATGGCTCTTCGCAGCCTTATAATCAGCTTGCGGCCCCGGGCCTCGGCCTTGCTGCGATGGACAATCAGACTCAAGGCGTCAACCGCAACCTTATTCACGAGAATATCAATCTTGACAAGGTCACCGGCCTCAAAGCCGGTAAACTCATAATCCATCGTCGCGTAACCTCTGCTGATGCCCTTGAGCAGATCGTAGAAATCGTACACGATTTCG
Organism: Planctomycetes bacterium B3_Pla; assembly: GCA_005223045.1. Lineage (GTDB taxonomy): Bacteria > Planctomycetota > Phycisphaerae > Sedimentisphaerales > Anaerobacaceae > SG8-4. Next base: position 190,551 of record NJBM01000003.1, read on the forward strand.
GCAAGCGGGGCCGTATATTCGAGCATGACCCTGGTGGGACTGAGATAGTCGGTCTTTAGCAGTTTGCAGCGCCTGGACTCGGCAAGTTTCATAATCCCGCCGATCGTGTCGGTCCCGGTGATGATCTCGAGGCGAACAAAAGGCTCACGAAGCTCTTCGAGGTGGTTGCGGTCGGGTAATTGGCCGGGCGATTCTATTCTTTTAACGACGCCTTCCTTTGTCAGCACCTCATAGCTGACCGTCGGAGCGGTCTGAATGACCTCTATGTCATTCTCACGCTCCAGCCGTTCCTGGATGATCTCCAGGTGCAGCAAGCCGAGAAAACCGCAGCGAAAGCCAAAGCCGAGCGCGGGCGAATTCTGCGGATTAAACGAGAAGCTGGCATCATTAAGGGTGAGCTTGTCAAAGGCATCCCTGAGCCTCGAATAGTCGGTATTGTTGCCGGGATAAAAATCGGAAAACACCATCTGCATCGGCGCTTTATAGCCGGGCAGAGGTTGCGATGCTGGCTCGGCCTGATCTGTGATTGTGTCCCCTATTGTCACGTCGGCCAGCTCGCGGATATTTGCGATAACGTAACCGACTTCTCCGGTCCCGAGCTTGTCGACGGGGGTCATCTCGGGTGTGAATTTCCCTAACTCGGTGATGATATAGGTTCTTTCACTGCGCATGAAGCTGACTTTCTGCTTTACACTCAAAGTGCCCGCAAAGACTCTCACGTAACAGATCACACCCCTGTATTGGTCGCTGTGGCTGTCAAAAATCAGCGCCGCGGCAGGCTGGTCGCTTTTGTCCTGCGGCGGCGGAAGGAACGTCACTATCGCCTCAAGAAGCTCCTCAACTCCCAGGCCGCTCTTTGCACTTATCTTGAAACACTCGTTAGTGCTGATCCCGATAACATGGCTGACCTCTTCGGCAACCCTTGTAGGATCTGCGGCGGGCAAGTCAACTTTGTTGATCACACTAAGAAGCTCTACGTTGTTTTCAATTGCCAGATAGGCGTTGGCAACGGTTTGGGCCTCGACGCCCTGGCTGGCATCGACCACGAGCAAAGCGCCCTCACAAGCAGCCAATGCCCGCGAGACCTCGTAGTGAAAATCCACGTGGCCAGGCGTATCGATCAGGTTCAGCATGTATGTTTTGCCCTGATGTTGGTAATTCATCGTTACAGCCGAGGCCTTGATGGTTATCCCTCGTTCGCGCTCGAGGTCCATATTGTCCAGAAGCTGCTCGACCTTTTCACGGTCGGAAATCGTGCCGGTAAGCTCGAGCATACGATCGGCAAGAGTGCTCTTGCCGTGATCGATGTGCGCTATAATCGAAAAGTTGCGTATATGTTCCGTACTCATTTCGTATATTCTTAAAGTTCAACTGTAGAAAAGTTGCTTGACTGCCGGCGGAAACACCGCCAAAGTCCCCGCTCGTCTGAAGCTATCATTCGAGGTAGGCCCATTTTTCCCGACTTTGGGGTCGGCACCAGAATTGCTTCCAGTACTGCTGATCCGTTTCAAAAACATCGATCGGGTCACGATTCACATCGAACTGAGCGGGCAGGACGCCGAATCTCTTCATCTCCCGGACGTATTGCTTATTGGGTTTAAACTCAGGCGTCCCGAATCTTGGCACACCTTCGAGCCGTTTCTTCTGTTTCAAGATGGCGGCCAGCAGAGTTTTATAGGCGATGTCGTCTTTCCCGGTGAACTGAGAGGGACAGGCGCCCCAACCCCCCGCATTCTTCGGAAGCGGCCCCAAGAGCAGAGGGGACAACTCCGGCCGGGACAAATTCAGCAGAACGTGCGGCGAGTATCGGAAATCGTCCTTCTGCACGATGCGCTCGTGAGGGGCGGTTCCCAATTCTCTTACCAGCTTCCTGCGCTTCTCCTCCGGCATCGTCAGGGGCAGCGGCGGAGCCTTACCGTCCGGGCGGTGACACGTCCGGCATCGCTGGTTCATTCCAGAAGTGCCGAAGACCGAGAAGGTCACGCCGTCACGGCGCTGGTCCTCGGCGTTGCGCAGTGCTGCATACGTTCCGGCATACGGCGCGCCGCTTTCAAGCCACATCCAGACAGTCCGCCATTGTCCCGGCGTAACGGCGACATCATAGTGCGAGCCGTCGATTTTGCGCATAAGCTCGCTCGCCGACGAGCCAATCGTTCGCGGCTTCTGGTTACCGTAGCCGTTGCGACCGTCGGCGACTTGATTCGTCGCCAGGAGAGTGTAGTAAGCAATCGACCAGCAAGAACCAAGGTCCTCGGTCAGGGATATTTGCCCCTGCCGGTCTTTGAAATTGTGACACGAGATGCAGTGCTCGTCCAGTATCGGCTGAACGTGTTCTCGAAAATCAATCACATCCGGAAGCCCTGTAAACCGCTCGATCCTGCTCGGTTCCCGCTTTAGCGCCATAAGCGTATTACTTCCGGCAGAGGCGACGGGCGACTGCATGCGCTGCTCATGGCATCCGGCGCAGCCGAGCGTCTCACCCGGCATCACATTGGTGAAACTCTGCATCCGCTTGACCGACATGCCGTCTGCATCTAATGCGACGAACAAAACGGGCCGTCCCGCCGGAACCTCGAAATACGCCGAGCCGTCTTCTTCAACGGGCACGGTCCCCAAAACGCGCTCTAACATAAACGTGCCGAGCCATGAGGTCAGGTCCATTCCCCCGCTGAAATTCACCGGCTTGGGTAAGGCTTCCAATACTAAGAGTTTCTTGATCTCGCCCGGCTTGATCCCTTCCATGTTCCGGCCGCTGTAAACATCGGCCAGGACTATTCGTCCCGTGGACTTCTCATCGTTTGTGCGCTCGGCGATAATCCTCTCTCGCGGGCGCTTTGTCACGGGAAACGGCTCATGGATATTCGCCTGGCCCGTACATGTCAGAATCGGGACAAGCTCACCGGCGCGGTTTCCGAGCAAGAGCCGTTTGTAGGAGGCCACCAGAAAATTAGTGCTGTCAATAGGCGCTGGATCGTTGAACTGAGGCTTCGGAGTGATGCGATGATAGCCGCGTTTGTCGTCCGGACCGTACTTGGCTTCCATTGTGCAGACGTATCCCCGATGATCGGAACGGCCGTGCCCCGGAGAATCAATCAGGAGCAATTGGTCGGTGCCGGGGATCGATTCCGGTTCGATGTACAGCGGATAGTGCTGCTGGTTGCCGAAGTAAGCAGCTACATTGGTCCCGTTTGGATTCATCGTCCAGAGCTGATGGTATCCGACCTGGGAACGATCCACGTACTCCCATCGCGTATAGAGAATGCGCCCGTCAGGCAAAACAGCGGGAGTATTGTCGTGTTCGAGATTGACCGAGAGAGGGCGAAGGTTCCGCCCGTCCCTGTCGCAGCGAAACAGCGTGCCGACCTGGGTCATCCAGCAGCCGACCCAGCGTTTGCTCCGCGTCGAGACAAAGACAATATCGTCATTGGGCAGGTAAGTCGCCTCGAAATCATCGTACGGCACGTTTGTAATCCGTCTTAGCCCCGTGCCGTCAACCTGCATCTCGTAAAGGTTGTAGTAGTCCTCTGCCGGACGGCGGTACGAGAACAGAATTGTCTTGCCGTCGTAATGAAGTTTCGGGTCCCGGATGCTGCCACCTTTGCCGTCAAACAGAATCCTTATCTTACCTGTCGCGACATTCAGAAGGTAGAGATTGCTCTGGTCCGGCTTCCCATTGCCTGCATAGGCTTTCTTATTCTCATCGTCGCAATAGTAACCAATGTTGGCATACCAGTGTGGATCATCATAGCTGAGCCGGGTTGCAAACACTACTTGCTCCGTACCCAATTGGGCCAAACGCTCCAGGCCTTTTCTGTCCGGCTTGATTTGCCGGCTCAATTCCGACGCGCGCTCGGCGCCGTCCGCGACCGCTGTGAAACAACACAAACAAAGAATCAGCAACGAGATAGCCACGTAGGGTGGGGCTTGCCCCACCAAATCGAGCTTTGAAGTATCTTTCGGTGGGGCAAGCCCCACCCTACTTTGCTTTGCCATAGCAAGCTCCTCAAATGCAACTGCCGGCAGTTATAATTCTTGCGCGCCGACCTACGCCGTGAGATTATACCAGTTTTCTCGCGTTTTGGCAAATGCTGAGCGACATTCAATCGGAAACGCCGGCCCCGCGAATAGTCTCAACCCAATGCACGGCATTGACATTCGTGCCGTCGGCAATCTGATGGCGGCAACTGAAACCACAAGCCACGACGGCGGCTCCCTCTTCACGGCTGCGCACAGCAGGAAGCAGGCGGTCTTCGGCGATCTGCACCGAAAGTTCGTAGTGCTCCTTCTCGTGGCCGAACGAGCCGGCCATGCCGCAGCATCCTGAATCGACCTCGGAAACGGCCAGTCCCGGCACACGACCGAGCAGCTCCTTCATCGCCCCGGTGCCGTAGAGCGATTTCTGGTGGCAGTGGCCGTGAATGAGAATCTTTTCAAACGGCGAGCTAAATTCGCAATCGAGACGACCCTGCCGGACTTCGCGAGCCAGGAATTCATCGATCATCATTACGTTCTCTTTTATGCGTGCGCCGAGCTGCTCATCGTCGATCAGATCGGGCAAATCGTCCGTCAGGGCCGACCAACAGGCAGGCTCACAGACGACAACTTTCAGGCCCTGCTCGATGTGGCGATCCAGGTTGCGAAGCGTTTTTTCGCCCTTGATTCTGGCGTCACGCAAAAAACCGTGGCTGATTTTCGGTCGCTGGCAGCACCCGGCATCAGCCAACGTCACCTCGTATCCGCACGATTCAAGCAGTTCGACAGCCGAGATGCCGACATTCGTCTGGTGGTAGTTCATGTAGGTATCGTCGAATAGCACAATTTTTTTTGTTAGCCGGCCATTCGGCCCGGATCGTCCGGCGAACCATTTGGGAAACGGCACTGCGGCATATCTGGGAGGTTTGCGGCGACTGTCGAAACCGGTGACCACTTCGAGAATCTTTCGGAAAAGCCACGTTTCCTGGGAAAAGTTCACTATCGGGGCCATTCGCCCCGCCATGATCCTTGCCATTGTAGTCGAGCCGGCAACGAGTCGCTCTCTCAGACTCACGCCGTGAGCATCGAGCTGTTTTTGCAGAAACTCGCTTTTAAGCCGAGTCACATCCACATTGCTGGGACATTCGGACTTGCAGCTCTTACACGATAGGCACAGCTCCATGACATCGTAGAGGCGCTCGCTCGTCATCCCGTCCGGGCCAAGCTGCCCTGTCATCGCCAGACGCAATGCGTTTGCCCGGCCGCGGGTCGAATGTTCCTCGTCCAGTGTAGCCCGATAGCTCGGACACATGGTTCCGTCAAGTTTCTGCCGGCACGCACCCACGCCCGTACACATCTCGACCGCAGCGGCGAAGCTGCCGTCCTCGCGGTAATGGTATTCGGTGGCTTCTGCGGGTGTTTTGTATTCGGCGCCGTAGCGCAGGTCCTGATCCATCGGATTGGTATCGACTATCAGGCCCGGATTCATCAGGCCCGCCGGGTCGAACAGTTGCTTTGTCCGGCGAAAGGCCTCGTACACTTGAGATCCGAAGAACCTTTCCAGGAACGGGCTTCGGACGCGGCCGTCACCGTGCTCACCGCTCCAGGCGCCGCCGTAATCCTTTACCAACCCGAAAGCATATTCGGCAATTTCCTTCATGTGGTCGATGTCGCCCTGGTCCTTCAGGCTTAAAACCGGCCTGATGTGAATTGTGCCGACGCTGGCGTGGGCGTACATCGCCACCCGGATCCCTCGCTGCTTGCAGAATTTCGATATCTGATCGACATAGTCCGGCAGCGACTTGATCGGAACACAGGAATCCTCGATGAAAGCAAGCGGCTTGCGGTCGCCCTTTACGCCGAGCATCAAGCCTAAACCGTTCTTCCTGACGCTCCAGACTTTGGCCTGTTCGGCTGGTTCGGTTATCACCGGCCAGACGTAGCCGAGCTTCTTCTTTTTAAGGTCCGCGGCAAGAGTCCGGCACTTCTTCTCAGCTTCTTTGGGCGTCTCGCCGAAAAACTCAACCACGAGGATGGCCTGCGGGTCGCCCTGGATAAAGCCGCACAGCGGCGCGATCCCGAGGTTCTTACGGGCCATGACTATCACGTCGGAGTCTAATATCTCCACGGCGGACGGTTTATGCTTCAAGATCGCGGCAACGGTGCGAATGCCATCAAGCAACTCGGCGAAATGGACAGTGCATAACGCTTTGCTCTTCGGCAGCGGTTCCAGGTTGAGTTTGGCATCGAGAAATATGCTTAACGTGCCTTCGCTTCCAACCAGCAGGTTGGTCAGGTTCCAGCGGTCGGTGTTGATAAAGGAATCGAGATTGTAGCCGCTGACACGGCGCATCACCTTGGGGAATCGCTTCTCGATCTGGCTGCTGTTTGTTTCTATGACCTTCTTAAAGCCGCTGAGTATTTCCGCCTCACGAGCATTTGAGCCGTCCGATTTGGCCCGCTCGGCGTACTCGTCCAGCGAAAGCTCCTCTAATTCCAGCGTAGTTCCGTCCGAGAGCAAGACCTTTCCGGCCAGCACATGATCGCACGTCCGGCCGTAGATGATACTCTTGGTTCCGGATGAGTTATTCCCCATCATGCCGCCGATAGTGGCCCGATTGCCCGTGGCCGGATCAGGGGCAAAGAGCAAGCCGTGCTTGGCCAGCTCGGCATTAAGCTCATCGAGGACTATCCCCGGCTGGACCCTGACCCAACGATTCTCGACGTTTAGTTCGAGAATCTTGTTCATGTACTTGGAAAAATCGACAACCATACCCGGACCAATCGCCTGGCCGCCCAGGCTTGTGCCGCCGCCGCGAGAAACAATGGTAACGTTGTACTCGACCGCTGTTTTCACTGCCGCACGCACATCCGCTTCATCGCGCGGCAATACCACACCTATCGGTGTGATCTGATACATGCTCGCATCGGTCGCGTAGATACCTCGCGTGACCTCATCGAAAGAAACGTCGCCCCTGATGCGGTCACGAAGCGCCCGCTCGAATTTTTCAAGTCTTGTCTTTTCCACTTTACTCCTTCAGACTCATATCCTGTCGACGTTCTTAGTCGGCAAGCTCGCGAATCCAGACGTTGCGATATTGTACCGGGTTACCATGATCCTGCAGTGAAATCGGCCCCTTGTCCTCATGCGGCTCATAGTCGGATATCGCGTGCTTGCCTCGCCAGCCTGTTCCTCCCTGAAGCACGACATGATCGTGGACGAGCACACCGTTGTGAAGGATCGTGAATGTTGGTTTCCTGACGACATCTTTGTCTTTGAAAATCGGGCGATGGAAAATAATGTCGTACGATTGCCACTCGCCCGGTTTGGCGCAGGCATTGACCAGCGGGACATTCCTGCCGTAGAGCGCGGCACATTGTCCGTCCGGATAGGTATGGTTGTTATATGAATCGAGAACCTGGACCTCGTAGATTCCCATAAGGAACACGCCGCTGTTGCCCCGCCCCTGGCCGGAGTCTTTTACATCCGAAGGCGTGGCAAACTCAACGTGCAGTTGGCATGAACCGAATTTGCGCTTAGTCTGGATGTAGCCGGCACCCTTGACGGCCTCCATGTAACCGTCCCTGACAATCCATTTCGACGCATTGCCCTTGGTGTCGGTCCATTCCGAAAGGTCCGGATCCGTCCCGGCGAACAATTTGACCGCATCACCCGGCGCCTTCCCCGGCGTTACTTTCGGCGGCGCAGGCCTGTTCACATCATGAACGAGCCATCGACCTGTGTCGGTTTCAACGTACTGTCTTACCTCGCCCTTCTCGGCCGCCTGCTGAGTGGCACACCCGGCCAAAACCGCAAACCCGCAAGCAGCTACACATAGCAGAACTGTCCTTGTCATGATTGTCCCTTTCATAATTTAGTGCTCTTGGCTGTCTGCCGCCTTCCGACAAGACGAACGGACAGATTATATACGGCTCTTATGATAGCGCCAATAGTAACGTTTCCCGCCGGGGTGACTGTCCGCGATTTTTCCCGGCCCCGGCACAAAATCCCGCAAAAAAGTTGTTTATCTGCCCACGAATATCTGCTATATTGATATAGGGCGTTTGTGAAGCCATGAAAAAGCTCTCTTTAGCAAGGGTTAAATGTTGATCTCGGAGGTATTGGTTCCGCGGATTCGTTCCGGCGTCCTTATTTGGGCCGGAGGGTATCTCATGCGTGGAGGTTTGGTACGATATGGTCACTCGCATATCTTCTCACTTTAGCTTCCTGACCGCACTTTTATTGCCGTGTTTGCTAATTGCCGCTTACGCGGCACGCTGTTCCGGCGCTATCCCGATCGATCTTGAGAAAGCCGGGCACGTACTCAATCGCATCGCATACGGGCCTTCTGAGGCCGACCTGAGCCGGGTCCGACAAATCGGGCTTCAGGCGTACATCGCCGAGCAGCTCGATCCGGCAGGCATCGACGAAAGATCCAACGTGCGCCTAAAGCAAAAAGAAGATGCCCTGTTCACGCTCAAATTCCCCGCCCGCGAGGTGCCGCTGATCATGGCCGGGGAATTCTGGCGCTACCGCAAAGGCGTCAGCGAACCAGATTCCGCCTGGAACCAGACCGCATTCGACGACATTGGCTGGCTCCGCGGCCCTACTGGGATCGGCATGGGGGACGGCGACGACCGGACGGTGCTTACCGACATGCGCCGGATCAACGACGATCCCGAGACGCCGGAAGACGAAGGCCGACCGGGCTATCTGTCGGTGTACCTGCGGCGAACGTTCCAGTTGGACGCCGAATCGCTGGCAGCAATCGGCGATCTGATCCTCAGGGTCGATTACGACGACGGGTTCAGAGCTTACCTTAACGGCGTTCAGGTAGCTATGGCCAACCTGCCGGGCGGAAGGATAGTGCTCTACAACACAAGGGCCACGAGGAGCCATGAGGCGGGCACACCGCAGGACTTCGACATTACCGGGCAAAAGGGCCTGCTTCGCATCGGAGAGAATGTCCTGGCGATCCAGGTTCATAACAGAACAATCACGAACGGCGATCTGAGCATGATCCCCGAACTTCTCAGCCGTGAGATTCTTCCGGGGCCTGCACGCCGGGTCATCAGGGGAATTGACGAGCTCCAGCAGCTTGTTCACGTGCGCGGAGTTTACTCGCAGCGGCAGCTCCAGGCGGTCCTCGCCGAGTTCTGGGAGAACCATTTCACGACCGATTACGATAAGCTCGCCGAGTATCTTGACGGCCTGCAGAACTCCGATGCGACCGACGCCATGTCGCAGGCCCAGGCCCGGGCCGAGGCGGCACAGATAGAGTACAAAGAATATCAATTCTTCTACGACAACGCATTAGGCAACTTCGAGGACCTGCTGCTCTACAGTGCGACCAGCCCCAGCATGCTCGTCTATCTGGACAATGTTCTGAACATCAAGGGCGCGGCCAACGAGAACTACGCGCGCGAAATTCTGGAACTGTTCGCATTCGGGGTCGATAACCGTTACAGCCAGAAGGACATCGAGCAGTTGGCAGAGTGCTTCACCGGCTGGAGCGTCTGCAAAGTCCCGCCGGACCAGGCACAGAGCTTTCCGGCATCGGCCCTGGCGCCTCCTGTCGAGTGCGAAGTCGAGTTCGAGCAGACTGCGCTAATCAATCTTGGGACTGGCTGGAAATTCTTTAAGGGCATCAAAGAGCCTACCCCGGCAGCCAACGGTGAACCGACGACAGCCTGGGCCGGCCCCGGATTCGACGACTCCACGTGGCTCCGGGGGACCACAGGAATCGGATACGGAGACGGAGACGATGCAACCGTCCTGACCGACATGCGCGGGAACTACCTCTCGGTTTACATGCGGCGGCGGTTCATGGCAGCCGATCCGGGCCAGATCGAGAACTTGATTCTGGAAATCGCCTACGACGACGGATTCGTGGCCTATCTTAACGGCGACGAGATAGCCCGCAGTGGGAATATGGAAGGTTTGGGATCCCCCCCCGCTCACGACGTGGACACCAATGGCAATCACGAGGTTACGCAGGGAATCGAATACATCAGTCTCAAGCCCTACCGAAGCCTCCTGACACCCGGCGAGAACGTACTCGCAATCCAGGTACACAACGGAACCCTCAACAGTTCCGACTTGTCGATTATCCCCAGGCTCCTTCACCGCCGGATACTGCCGGGAAATATCGAGAACGGGGACCTGAACGGGATATGGACATTCCGTTTTGACCCCGACAAATACGACACCGGCGGCAAGACACTTTTTGAGGGCACCCTGTATCGGATCGCGATCCCCGCCGGGCAAGGGGCCGGGCGCGGCGGACTGGTGGGTCTGGGGGACACGCTGGACATTGTCCAGTCCATGGCGAACCACCCCTCGACCGTAGAGTTCATCTGCATCAAACTTATCCAGAAGTTCGTGTCCGATGAGATTACACTTGCGACGTATAAGGACGGCACCGCCCCGGCCGAACTCACTAATTTGCTTGCCGATGCTATCGCAGCGTGGAACTTTACCGATCCCAAGGGCAATATCGCGACGGTCATGCAGACGATCCTTGATCCGGTGAACCAGTCGAATATCTTCTGGTCGCAGTCAGCGTACCGGAGCAAGGTCAAGACCCCTATCGAGTACATCAACAGCAGCCTGCGCGCGCTGGACGCAACTGCCGGCGGCAAGGGACTCCCCGGGCTGAACGACGCGATGGGCATGCATTTGTTTACGCGGGATGATCCGGATGGCTACTCGGAGCTGGGATTCGACTGGATCGATACGGCATCCATGCTCGAACGAATCGACTTCGTCCGCGAACTATCACGGGACAGCAACGCCGAGTATTACTGGGATGCGATTCTTTTTCTCGACGAGCGCAACCTTGAAACCGCGGCACAGATCGTGGACTACTTCGACGAATTGCTTTTTCAAAACACTTTGCCCGAAGCAAACAGGAACCTGCTGCTGGAATACCTGGCTACAGACGCAAACGGTGAGCCAAGGCGCCTGAACCGATTGAATCCCCAGGATTTCCAGCGGCGGACACAGGAATTTGCCGGCTTGCTGCTAAGTATGCCGCAATGGAACTTTCAGTAACACAACATACAGGAATGACAGATAGAATAAGGAATTGGACATGAACTGCACACGACGTAATTTCCTCCAGGCCGGAAGCTTGACAGCGTTGGGGGCGGGTCTGAGCTTTCTCAGCCCCGAAATCTTCAAGCAAAGAATCCTTGCGAACATAACTGACGAAGACACAAAGCTGATCTTCATTTTCCAGCGCGGCGGCAATGACGGCGTTAACACGGTCATTCCGTACGGGGATCCCGAGTATAACACCGCTAATCGCCCGACCCTGTTCATCCCGCGCGCCAGCGCGATTGATCTCGGCAACGACTTCGCGGGCCTGCATCCGCGCATGGCCCCTATGATGGAGATATACAACCACCCGAACCTGACAGGTCTCGACGGACCGGGCAACCTGGCCATCATCCACCGCGTCGGTTACGCCGGGCAGTCGAAGTCCCACTTCGACAGCCAGCAGTACTGGGAAAACGGCGCGCCCGGAGATCCGGCGTTCGAGGAAGGCATGATCTATCGCCAGGTCGCTTTGACCATGAACCCGGTGGAGAATAACCTGGTCGCCGCGGCTATGTCCAATTCGCAGATGGTGGCTCTCAAAGGCCCTTTGCCGGTTCCGACGATTCAGAACGCCGAAACTTACAGCTTCTCGAGCGATCCCGCCGAGTCGAGCAAATTCATTGGCCGGCTGCCCTCCACACCGCAGGGACCCGACGGCGGCGGTTTGCTGGGCGCGTATGGCGGCCCACGCGACTTCGCCGACAAACCCTACCGCGACCTGGTTTACGACACGGGCCTGGCGCTGACCAACTCGATGAGCATTGTGCAGGATGCCGTAGCCCAGGGCCCGTACGAGCCTTCCGGAGGAGCGGTCTATCCCGGCGGCGGCTTCGGCAACAAACTGGCACAGATCGCCATGCTCATCAAGCGAACTCAGGCCCGGGTGCTCGGCGTCAACATAGGAGGCTGGGACAACCACACCAACCAGGGAAAAATATATGGTCGTCAGGGGAACTTGCTGGCCCAGGTGGCCCAGGGATTTCAAGCACTTTACCGTGACCTGCAAGACCAGTGGGACAAGCTGATCATCGTAACCATGACGGACTTCGGCCGGACCTCGAAGGAAAACGGCAGCAAGGGCACCGATCACGGCCACGCCTGCGCGATGTTTGTCGCCGGCGGCCGGGTCCGAGGCGGGGTCTATAACTGCGATGCATCCACCTGGGCGGCCGGAGATATGTTTAGCTCACAGGGACGCTACATTCACAGGAATACCGACTACCGGGCCGTTTTCGGGGAAATCTTCACGCGGCACTTCGGTGACAGCCGGGGAATGCTCGAGCAGGTAATTCCAAGCTACGCGCAGGCGACCCTGGATAATCCCGGAGATTTCGAGCCTCTTAACTTCCTTCCCGCGTAGAACAGGTTGTAGCCGAACGCTGCCGAAGCAAGTGTCTGACGAAGGGAATTGCTCTACACCCTAATACGAGCTGTTGACTCACCGACTTGTTTGTCGTACTTTGTGAAGTACGCAGGGAGGGATCTATGCGCCGTAATGGCTTGTGAAAGGGAAACATAGTGATGAAAAAAAGTGCGGCATTTGCTGTGACAGTATTCTTGTTGTCGGTTGTTCCTTCAGAACGTGCTTTACCCAATGAGGCAATCTGGATCGAAGGAGAGGATTACACTACCTCCACTTTCGTAGAGACACAGGGCGCCGGCACGTGGTATCACAACGACAATTTATCAAAGCACCTTCTCTCGCCGGGCAAGCCCGGCGTCTCCGACGGTGATTGGCATTCGCACTACACAAGCAACGATTACCACGACTCCGGCACGGCAACATATACGCTTACCGTCGCTGAAGGCGGAAGCTACTCGTGGTGGATTCGACTCAACCCGTTTCGCAATCGCACCGGCGGGGCCGATTACAGCTACAGCATCGACAACGGGCCCTGGCAAGCTATCGACCTGTCTTACGTTACGAGCCGGCTCGACCTGGTCGATCCCGGCATAGACATACGCTTCATCGCATGGACCTTCGGCGACGTTTTCGATTTGGCGGCAGGCCCCCACACGCTCAAGGTGCGCATCTCAGACAGAGACGGGGCCGACAAGGACGGACGCGGCGGCATTGATGTCATGGCTTTTACCAACTTTCCATGGGCGCCAACCGGAGTTGTTAGGCCCGACCCAAATCCGCCGGCGCCCAGGCCGGATGACTGGTTCATGCTCATGGCCGGTCCGGATCAACATTCACCAGATTCCATAATTGACATGAGCCGCCTGATCGAAAAGCCTGCCGGAACGCGCGGTTTCCTGAAGCGTCAGGGCAAAGATTTTGTTTTCGAGGACGGCCCTCCCGTCAAATTCTGGGGCGTTGATGCAGGGATGTCTGAGACGATCCAGTCGCAGCATCGACAGGCGCGATTCTATGCCAAGCACGGCATCAACATGGTGCGCCAGCACCCCGTGCAAAGCGTGCTCGGCCTCTTGAAGTCCGGCGGTCGCACCCCTCAATTCGATCCCGCCAGATTGGACAGGTGGGACCGGTGGTTCTCTATCCTCAAGGACAAAGGCATCTACATGACCTGGTCGTTGTTCTACCCCCACGTCATCACTGAACACGACAGCTATCCGGCGGACCTCTACAACGAACTGCCGAACCGAGGCGCCGGGAAAAGCACTTCGGGCGTGGTCACTATGATGCGAGAGTTACAGAACGCCGAGTGGCAATGGGAGCAAACGCTTCTTGAACATGTCAATCCGTACACAGAGCTGGCCTACAAGGACGACCCGGCGCTGGCGATAGTTGAAGTACACAACGAAGACAGTATCTTCTGGCACGCCCCGCTCAACGACCTTGCCAGCTACAACAACGGCAAGCTCGACCGACATGCGGCGATTCTCGGTACTATGTGGATGAACTGGCTGAAGAACCGCTACGACAATGACACGAACCTCAAATCAGCATGGGGCAGCGGCATGAAGTCCGGCGACTCGGTCGGTAATCCGTCCATGAAAATGTACGCCGCCTGGGAGATGCAAGGCGACGGCCCCCGGTCAAACAAGAACACCGAAAAGAAGCGAATGGGCGACTTCATTCGTTTCCTGGCTGAACTCCAGCGGGATTACTATGAGCGCCGCGAGCAACGGCTGCGCGAGTTAGGTTACAAGGCAGTAACGGTAACCACCGCATGGAAAGCAGGCGGCCCGGCGGCGTCGGCGGCCAATCTCTGGACAGACGATGTAATGGATGCAATTGACCGCCACAATTACTTCGGCGGTGGCGCAGGCGGTCATAACATCACAACCGGCCCGGTCAGCAACGACACGCATCTAAGCAAAGCCGGCAGGGGAATCCTCTCCAGCGGTTTCTGGCAGGTCGAGGACAAACCTTTTGTCATGACCGAATGGACCCAGAAACCGCCGAACCAGTGGAAGGCGGAAATCGCCCCGCTGTTTGCGTTCTACGGCATGGGGCTCCAGGGCTGGGACGCATCCTACCACTTCGCCGCCTCCCGCTCGTACATGGGCAACGGCTGGCCCAGCATGAGGTCTTATGTCACCTGCACGCCGCACTACCTCGGCCAGTTCCCGGCTCTTGCATTCGCTATCTATAACAACCATTTCGTCGAAGGCGATATTACCTCGGCACGCCGGCCGGCAGCCAGCGACATTTTTGCCGGTATCGACAAACTGGGACAGAAACACGGTCTGGTCGGCTACGACCAGAATGAGTTGCTGGCCCACGGCGATACGCCTGTGGAGGCGCTGGCCATAGGGCGCGTGACGCTGAAAGTCGAAGACGGTCAGGAGCCCTCGTATCTCGGCAACTTGTCCGACTATTGGGACCGGCGAGCCAAGGTTATTCGGAGCAACACAGGCCAGCTCACCTGGGATTACGGCGGCAAAGTCGTCACCGTTCATTCTGACAAGACTCAGGGGATCATCGGCTTTGCCGGCGGCGGCAAGTTCGATCTGCCCGGTGTGACAGTCGAGGTTGGCGCGACTCCGTTTGTCAGTTTGCTCTTTACCCCGCTCGATAATCGGGCTTTGATCGAGTCCGGGCATGTTCTAATCACGGCTCTGGCACAGGATAAGCAGCACGGCACCGTTTACTCAGGTGACGGGATGGAATTGATTGAGACCGGCGGGCCACCTTTATTCATCGAGCCCGTGCAGGCCACACTCACATTCAAAGGGGCTCCGCTGACTTCAGTGAAAGTAGTCGATGTCTATGGTGTGCCAACAGCGCAACAAGTTGAACACAACGGCAATACGTTTTCAATTAACGGCCGATACGCAACGTACTATTATCAGGTCAAGCGCGCGGGTGAATAAAGTGCGTTCGTTAGGTCGGGAACGTAATTAAGCGGCTTTCTCTTTTGATTTCCTCCTGCGCTCTGAAAACACAGCGAGCAGGATGCCCAGTTCAAACAGAATGTACAGGGGGATTCCAAGAGTGACCTGAGAAATCACGTCTGGTGGAGTGGCCATCGCGGCTACGACGAATATGCCGAGCAGAACAAACTTCCTTGATTTGCGCAGGGCCGGGATTGAGACCAGACCTGTTCTATTAAGAAAGAAGATAGCGATCGGGGTTTGAAATGCCACGCCGAAAATCAGCATGAGCATCGTGATGAATGAAATGTAGTCGGCAAAAGTAAAATTGGACCGGGCATCAAGCACGCCTTCATTGAACTTCACAAGGAACTTAAGCGTTAACGGCGCTACAATCAAAATGAAAAACAAGGCGCCGGTGACGAACAACGCCGCGGAAAAGGGTACTGCCGTGTGAACGTATTTTCTCTCATGTACGTAAAGTCCTGCGGCGACGAACATCCATATCTGGTAGAAGACCCAGGGAGACGACAGGATCAGGCCGGCCATTAATGCGATTTTGATATAACTGATGATGCCATCAGCCGGGCGAAGTATTTGAAGGCGACGTGCAGGAGATATCCGGCTTGTCGATGGGCTGATGGAAGTGTAATTAGGATCGTTACTTAATGCGACAAGGATTTCCGTACAAAACTTGTATACGAATTCTTCGGTTTCCTGTCCAACGTTTGGAGTGTTTGGGTCATCCGCTAATTTCTGACGTGTATTGTTAAAAAGGTCTTCTATGAACTTTATTGTTTTCTCTTTTTCTTCTGTTTCGGACTTGGCCTCAGATGTCAGAAATACTTTGTAATATGGCTTTTCGATGAACTTGATAATCCACGTGCCGAAAGACAGGGAAATTCCTGCCCCGATGAGCAGACCGGCAATCGCAAGAATCAAGCGCCCGCGCAACTCTTCTATGTGGTCGCCCAGGCTCATGGTGGTGTCAAGAGGTTCTTGCAGCTTTTTTTTCTTCTTTTTGTCTTTGCCCATTTTGCAGACGAGGCGAGTTCGCGACGGTTGGGGCCTGAAGGCAGGTTAGCTCATGATATCGTCGGGCTCGTCGAGACCGGCAGCGCCCTTGGCCTCTTTGGTCACCTCATCGCCGATTTTCCTGACGTCATTCACGAGCTCGTCCTTAGTTTCTTCCACTTCATGAACTCCCTTCTTGAACTCGGTCAAGCTCTTGCCAAGACCGCGGGCAATCTCGGGTAGCCGTCTGCCGAACAGAAGCACCGCTATAACGAGGATTATTATAAGCTCAACGGGTCCAGGCGTCCAAAACCCCAGAAATTGCACGTACTCAGTCATTTTAGTCTCCTTATTTCTTGGTCGCGGCAGTATAACGCGACATAAACAGCTTTGTCAACGATTCTATTTGCCAAATACTAAATTGACACAAATATCAAACAGCAAGTATAATTCATCGGAGTTTCAGGGTCAAGTGAATTACTTTAACCGGAGCCGGCCATGAAAATTTCACTCTCAATCTCAGGTATTTCAACTGTAATGACGCTAATAGCCGCATTCTGCGCCCCGGTTCTTGCGCAAGAGACTGTCGTCGTCAGACCCAGGGAAATCGACGACGTCCTGATGAATCCCGGCATCGGTTTTATGACCTTTCAGAGATTCAACGGCGACGACTTGAATGCAGGCAAAGGCTGGACCGAGGGCAAACCAATCGTCTATCAGGAATTTGACGGCGATTTGCAGAACAAAGATCATCCCATGACGACGATAGCTTATTTCCGAGTCTATTGGAAGTTCATCGAGCCGGAGATGGGCAAATATCGATGGGATTTGATAGACCATGCCCTCAAGACGGCACGCCGGCGGGGCCAGACTCTGATGCTGCGCATAGCGCCATACGGGACGGGAAAGGAGAACGACGTCCCCGGCTGGTATCGCAACCTGGTCGGCGAGAAGAAAGACTGGCCGGTGGAGAAATGGCAGGTTGACCCTGAGGACCCGCGATACGTCAAGCATTTCGGCAAAATGATACGAGCTCTCGGAAAACGCTATGACGGACATGCCGATCTCGAAAGCGTGGACGTTTCGATTGTCGGAGCGTGGGGCGAAGGCGCCGGCTCCAACCGTTTGACGGACAAAACAAGAGAATCGCTCATCGACGCCTATATCGATTCCTTCAAGCAAACGCATCTTGTAACACTCCTGACCGATGAAAAAACAAACGGCTACGCCCTTTCCCGAACGGATGTCGGCTGGAGGATCGATTGCCTGGGGGACATGGGAGGATTCAACCCCAGGTGGTCGCACATGAACGATTATTATCCCCAGGCGATCATTAACTTCGGCGTCCGGGATGCCTGGAAGAAGGCCCCGGTGACATTGGAGGTATGCTGGGTGATGCAGCACTGGAAAGACCAGGGCTGGGACGTCGATCATATAATCGACGAGTCGCTCAAATGGCACATTTCCTCTTTCAATGCCAAATCCTCGCCGGTCCCGAAGGAATGGCAGCCCTCGGTAAACAGGTGGCTCAAGAAAATGGGCTACAGATTCGTGCTTCGCAAGTTCACGTACCCCGCCGCGGCCAAGGCGGGCGACAAACTGTCTTTCACTTCCTGGTGGGACAACAAAGGTGTTGCCCCGTGCTACAAGGAATTCTACCTTGCTCTGCGCCTAAAGAACGAGCAAACAACCGAAATTTTAGCCGCCAACGCCGACATCAGGACCTGGCTTCCCGGCGACAACCTTTATGACGATGCCGTCTTGATTCCGGATAATATACCTGCGGGCGAGTACGACCTGCAAATCGCAATTCTCGATCCGCTTTCCAACGAACCCAAAGTCAAGCTCGCCATCTCCAGCCGCCGGCCCGACGGCTGGTACTCCCTCGGAAAGATTAAGATCGCAGATTAACCAATCGCAGCCCCACCATGATTTGATCGGTGGGCCAATACCGTAAGGCATCCCCAAGGGAGACCCACCCTACAAGTATAATTTGCTGAGAACGCCCTATTCTGTCTCGGCATTATCACTCTTTCCCCGTCGGTGCGAGGCGTTTCAACTCTTCGAACCAGTTCTCGACGACGATCAGTTCGGTGACCGGGACTTCCTCTTCAGCCTTCTTGATCATGAGGAATCGTTTGCCGTCCGGGTGGATGTCGTAGTTTCGGCTGGAGGGTCTGGGCCTATACACATCTTCGAACAAGGATTGGGCCCGGCCGAGGCTGAAACCTCCCTCAGTTTCGACAGGGACCGCCACGAGCGAGGCGCCGTCACGGTAATAGATGGACTTACCGTCTGGCGCCCACACGGGTTCCCCACCGCCCTCGGTCTCGGTGGACACCTGCCACTTGCCCTTCAAGCCGGGAAAGTCCCTGACAAATACATCGTCGCGACCCTCCTCGTCGGACGACACGTAAGCCAGCCACTTTCCATCCGGCGAGAGGGCCGCAAAGTGTTCGTTATCGTCGGATTCAAGCAAGGGCTCGACCTCGCCGCCGCGCTCCAGATGGATCGCCACAATATCCCAGCCTCTCGATGTCTCTTCTGAGCTAATTGCTTTGGCCAACAGCACCTTTCCATCCGGGGTCCGAGCATAGAGCCACAAGAGCCTCCATCCGCTCGTGTTGACCGAAAGAACTTCCGCCTCACCGCTTCCATCAGCGGCCTTTCGTTTGAGTAGCCAACCACCGGAAACAGTGGATACAAAGACAATCTTACTGTTGTCCGGCGTCCAGATTTGGTTTGCAGAGTCGCCTTCGGAAGGAAAGGTCAGGCGGCGGATGGGGCTGGCACCACCCGTGTCGTATATCCAAATACCACCTTCAGCCTCCGCGGCAACCTGGGGACGGGCAGTGCCGCCGGACACACGAACGCGCACGTACCGCATGGGACGTGCCCCCAGGGGTTTCTCGTTTCCCTCAAGATCCACCCAAACAAGCACGCGGTTCGGGTCTCGAGGCCCTTCGACCGGCGCGTAGACCAGCGTTCCTTTAGGAGAGAAGGCGAAGATTGGCATCGTCTCATCCGCCGCCATCCGATCCTCAGTCACATTGGCCGCATCACCTGTGATTTGCAGTGTTTTTATATCAAAAGGAGCTGCCATGAGGCGGCCTTCTTGTATGTAGATCAGGTGGCCGGACGGCGCGTAGAAGCCTGCTGCTTGCTCCACCAGGCGCTTTGGCTGACGGCTCTTAAGGGACATGGCAAACATAATCGAGTCGTCAGAGCCGCGTCCACTCAACGCCGTGAAGAAGAGCGTTCCAGTTTCCCGATCAAGCCAGGTGGGGACATGTAAGACGTGACCAAGTGTGTTATCCAATGTCGTAAGGGGCTCTGACTCCTCGGTCCTCAGGTCGAATCGGGACAGGCCGTCCGTGCCGAGATTCTTCGTGCCGACAATAAGGGTATCGTTGTCTTCCCATATGTAAAGTGGTAGACGTGAAATGTTAGTAATTTCTTCCGGGTTGCCGCCGGCAAGGGGAATTCTCCAGATAGTGTCTTCGCCTATGAAGGCCAGCCACCGACCGTTCGGGGAGACCTGCGGCCAGGTTGCGTCTTGTGTACCTCGGATCCGTTGTGCCTGGTGACTACCCAACGGCCGGGCGACAAGCCACTTATCCCGGGCAGTTCCGGCAACGTAAATCAGTTGGCGTCCGTCAGGCGTGAAGGTCAGGTATGAGACCATATTCGAAGGGAGCCAGAAAGGATTCTCCGGGTCGAGCGTGATGGAATACCGCCCTACGGGCCTGGGCTCCGAGGGTTGTATCTGTCCTCTCGTGACCACGAGCATCGCAATTACGCCCACGACCAGGCCGGCAAACACGCACAACGCTGCTGCCTTCCACTGCGCACGCCGTGATGGGCGGACAGCCGGTACGCCAGTCGGCGGTACAATCGCCGGTAAGTTAAGCGTTTCGTGGATTTCAATACTTGCATCTCCAATGTCCCGAAGCCGCCGGCGCGGGTCTTTCACCAGGCAGCGACGCAGCAAAACGATGATGCTCGTCGCTGTGGACTGTGGCAGCGCGTGCCAGTCGGGCTCTGTTTGCAGAATGTTGGCCAGCGTATCGGAAATAGTCTCGCCTTTGAATGGGACCCTTCCGGTCAGAATCTCGTACAGCACGCAGCCGAACGACCAGATATCGCTGCGCTTGTCCGTCGCCTGGCCGCGGGCCTGTTCCGGGCTCATATAGGCCGGCGTGCCGATAATCCGCCCCGGTTCTGTGATAGTGCTCTGCTCGTCCGCCGCTTCACCGCCGACCGCCTTGGCCAGGCCGAAGTCCAGAACCTTGACCTTGCCTTCCGGCGTAATCTTGATATTGCCGGGCTTGAGGTCGCGGTGTATCACATCGTGCTCGTGGGCCGCCGCCACCGCCTCGGCTATCTGCTGAGCGATTGACAATGCCTCTTGCGGTTTGAGCCTTGCCCCGGCGATCCGCTCGGCTAATGTCTGGCCGGGGACGTATTCGAGAACAAGATAGCCGACACCCTCGGCCTCGTGCAATTCTTCGTAGATCGTAGCGATGTTCGGGTGATTCAGAGAGGCCAGCAGTCGGGCCTCGCGCGAAAAACGCGACCGGGCCTTGCGATTGGCCATCACCTCAGCAGGCAGGCTCTTGATAGCAACATCGCGATTGAGCTTAGTGTCGTGAGCCAAATACACCACCCCCACAGCCCCCCGGCCTAATTCCCGCTCAATCCGGAACGGCCCTATCTGCCCACCCGGCCCTATCACTGAGCCGTCAAAAGACCGGGTCGGACCGACTCCGTCACTGCTGGGCCGCTTATTATTTTGCTCCTTAGCCTCGCTCATCGGCATTCCCCACTTCAAATGTCCTTTCGCACAATCCCTGGAAATAACGACAGAAACAGCGAATCATCAGACACAAACCGTGCGCCTGATTAATATTAGACGCTCTGCTCCAAGCAACCGCAACAAAAAACAGAAGAAATGGTATGATTCCGGGACAGAACGATCGTTGTGCAGTGCACAATCTAACAGGCCGCCGCACAAGCACCTGCCGGGCTGGCCCAGATCGGCTAGTTGCGGGTCGCGGTCGGCGCTGCCGATGTGCCGGACGGCCGGTGCGGGCGAAAAAAAGATAGAAAATTTGGATGATTTAAATTGTATAAGTACTGTAGAGATATACACTTGTGTTTTTGAGAGAACGTTTTTCCTTGCTTTATGTGGCCGTTTCGGTTATTATATGAACTATGGTAAAGAAGGCAACAACTTGGTTGTACGATTTCCAGGGGGGTCCGATGAGCGACTTTTATTACGAAAGATGGGTTCCATTCGTATTCAACAAAAAGCGGATCCTGATTCTGGCGATCGCCAGCTATATTGCTTTGTGTTAATTTTGCATTAGGCATTTCAAGCAATTCCCAGCCGCTCAGTTCTCGGCGGCTTTTTTAATGCGCACGGAGCACTTAAACATTTGACACTCACACTGCGGCAAACTAAGCTTGTGACAATTCAAGAAAGGACAATAGAGGACACACAGAATGATAATAGTTACCGGCGGAGCCGGTTTTATCGGCTCGGCACTGATAGCCGGCCTGAACAAGAGACAAATTACTGACATTCTTGTCGTTGACCGGCTCGGCACAAACCAGAAGTGGAAAAATTTGAGAAGTCTGTCTTTCGCCGATTATGTTGAGAAAGACGATTTTCTCGAAATGGTTATCGAAGGCAAGCTCGACAGCCCCGTTGAAGCTGTCTTCCACCTCGGCGCATGTTCCGATACGACGGAAACAAATGCCTCTTACCTCGTAAAGAACAATTACGAATATACGAAACTGTTGGCCCAATGGGCGACGGACGCCGATATTCGCTTTATCTACGCTTCGAGTGCGGCAACCTACGGCGACGGCTCTGCCGGCTTCAGCGATGACGAAGAGACAATTGAGACTTTGAGCCCACTCAACATGTATGGTTATTCCAAGCAATTATTTGATCTGTGGGCGCGCCGAACCGGGTTACTCCAAAAGATAGTAGGCCTGAAATACTTCAATGTCTTCGGGCCGAACGAGTACCATAAGGAGGACATGCGAAGTTTCGTCGTCAAGGCCTTCGAGCAGATAAACGCCGGCGGCAAAGTCCGCCTGTTCAAATCATATCAATCCGAATACGCCGACGGCGAACAGGTCCGGGACTTTATTTATATCAAGGATGCGGTGGATATGACACTGTTTTTCTTAGACAATCCCCATCTGAGCGGACTGTTCAATGTCGGCACCGGCGAGGCCCGCACATGGAATGATCTGGTCATCGCTGTTTTTGTGGGGATGGGAAGCAAACCGAACATAGAATATGTTGACATGCCCGATTCGATCCGCAGCCAGTATCAATACTTCACCCGGGCCGAGACTGCCAAACTCCGCAACTCAGGCTACGATAAACCCATAACGCCGCTCGAAGATGCGATAAAGGATTACGTTCAAAACTACCTCCGGAAGAGCACATATTTGAGCGGCATTTAGTCGTCAATCCCTGGGGCAAGATTCAAATGCCATTTACTCCTTACCACTTTGGTCCCAGCGGCTTCGTTGGGCTGGTTTTTAGAAAGTGGATTGATGTGCCCGTATTTGTCCTTGCCAACGTGATCGTTGACTTTGAGGTCCTGGCGGTGATGGTGTTCGGGCTCGGACCGCCCCACCACCGATACTTTCATACGCTGCTGATAGGCGCTCTGATAGGCGCTATGTGGGGTGCGGCGGCGTATCCGCTGCGTCACCTGCTAAAGGCCGCTATGAACGTGTTCTGTGTGCCCTACAGGCCTCGTTTTTGGAAGATGGTCGTCTCCGGCATCCTGGGAGCATGGATGCATGTTCTGGTTGACGGGGCCTATCACTCCGACGTCAGGATGTTCTGGCCCAATGAGACCATCTCATTGTGGAGTGCAATACAGCACGACATCGGCCGGAAGCAGATAGAGACTATATGCGTTGCTTTTTTCGCAGCCGCCCTGATTCCATATATGTTGGCGATGATTCAGTTCACCAAGAATCGTAACGAAGAGAGATGACCGTGGTAACTGAAAGCTTTTTGAATCTTCCGGGAGCCACGGAAGGATTCCACTTTGCGACCGGTCCTTGCTTGTTCTGCACATATCATTTATAATTCTTGCCCTTGGAAATACCTGGTTGCAGAGAAGAACCTATGACAGAAACAATTATAGAGCAAATCCAGTTGTTAAAACGCGGCACGGTTGAGGTCTTCACCGAGGCCGAATTGGCCCGGAAACTCACTGGAGCAGCCAAGAAGTGCAGCCAGTTGCGAATCAAGCTCGGCCTGGACCCCACCAGCCCCGACATACATCTGGGCCATACCGTCGTACTGCGAAAGATGCGGCAGTTCCAGGATCTCGGCCACAAGGCGGTTCTCATTATCGGGGACTATACCGCACGGATCGGCGACCCCACCGGACAAAACTCCACCCGGCCGATACTGTCACCGGAACAGATCGAGCAAAACGCAAAGACTTATTTCGAGCAGGCCGGCAAAATCCTCGACACTTCCGACGAAAGACTCGAGGTCAGATACAACGGCGAATGGCTTGAGAAACTGACCCTGATGGAGCTGATTCAGATAGCCGCCAAGAAAACGGTCGCCCAGATGCTCCAGCGAGACACGTTCAAGAAACGCCTGCAGGCCGACGTGGATGTTTACACCCACGAATTCCTCTATCCACTGATGCAGGGTTATGACTCGGTAATGATAGAGAGCGACGTCGAGCTCGGCGGCACGGACCAGACCTTCAACAACCTCGTCGGGCGCGATATCCAGAAAGGTTATGCTCAGCAGCCGCAGATCGTAATCACGATGCCGATCCTCGTCGGTCTGGACGGCCAGGAAAAAATGAGCAAATCCAAGGGCAACTACATCGGCGTAACCGATGAGCCAAACGACATGTTCGGCAAGGTAATGAGCATCTCCGACGACATGATGGAAAACTACTTCACGCTCCTGACCGACCTGCCAGCAGACAGAATAGCCGAACTTGTGGATGCCGGGAAAACACATCCCAAGCAGGCAAAGGTCCTGTTGGGCAAAAGAATTGTGGCCCAGTTCTACAACGAAGAGTTGGCCGATGCCGCCGCAGCAGAATTCGACAAAGTCTTCGCCCGGGGACAACTGCCGGACGATATCCCCGAGATCGAAATACCCGCCCAGCCAATCGCAGCGAGCAAACTTTTACTCGCCTGCAATCTCGTATCGACCGGCGGCGAAGCCAAGCGAATGATAAAGCAATCGGCGGCAAGTATCGACGGCGAGAAGCTGAACGATCCAAACGCCGAAATCACCCCCAAAGACGGAGCGGTTATCCGCGTCGGCAAACGAAAATTCGCCCGACTCATTGTGGGAAGCTGAACGTATAACGACTGGCTGGTCATCTCCGTGATAATCCGATATATTTCATAGATTTTTCTGATTTTAGCGAGTCGAGAAATCGATGCTCAGCCGAGAACAGGCCTGCTTGAGCTTTTTATCTTGAGTCCATAATGGAATACCTGCGAGCATCGCGGCAGCTAAAAGATGAACATCCACGAAACCAAGTCCTGCACCCATCATTTTGTTATGTTCGATGAACAGAAGCAATTCCTCGTGTTCAACTACATCCAGCATGGGAAGTGACTGCATCAAAGAAATGATTTCAGTTCTGTTATTGATGTTCCCGCAGGCCAATTCACCGATAATAAAAGGGTGGCTTGCAACCCTGCCCTCCTGTAATAGTTTCTGCAACATGGAATTGCCATGCCTTAAGTGGGAAACCCATACCGAGGTATCGACAATGACCATTATTTACTCCGTATGCGCCTTCTTGGAATAACGTGCAGTTTTTTTTCGGTGCCTCCCAGCTTAGATAGTCTTTTACTGCTTTCCTGGGCTATCAGGGCCTGTAAACCAAGTCTCACCAGAGATGTTTTTTCCTCTATGCCTGTCAATCTGGATGCCTTGCGCAGCATCTCATCGTCTATATTTAGTGTTGTTCTCATACATATAAGTATGCATATTATATGCATACATGTCAAGTAGTTTTTTATTTTTTTTAACAAATTATAGCTGTTCGGCTAATACTCTTTTACACAAAATATGTACAAACCATTGTTTCCGCTGTTATAATATTGACTTATGAAACTGCCAGAATTAGAAAAACCTGAAAAATACGTCGGCCTGTACGTGGTTGATTTCGGCGACCACACGGGCGTCGGTTTTACCGCCGGGGAAGTGGCTGAGCTTCTGGAAAGCGAAAAATACAAAGACGGCAAGGTTTATAAGATTCATAATGCGTATCCGGACGGCAGGCTCGAACTGAGGGGCATACCGGCAGAGACTTTCGAGCTTGAGGCCGGGATGTTCTTCTACTCGAACGATCTGGAAACCGCCCGACGAAACTTCAAACAACTGGTCAACTTAGCTGTCAGAACCTCCCCGCCCTGCCGGGCCAAGGTGCATCTGGCCAAATGCGACGAGGACAGATTTGTCACGGCGCTTATTTATCCAGCCGAGTACGATGACGAGGTAAGCTCCTGGCTTTTGGCCGGCGAGTACAAGACCGGCGGGGCCGCCGAAGGGGGAACTGAAGCCGTGCAGAGATACTATGACCGCCAGGCGGAAATACTGGACAGGCATCAATTGTTCGGCCAAGACGATTCGGTGAGCAGGACCGGCCAGGAACTGTTGGCCACTCTCAAGTTGGCCGTACAGAGATAGTAATCCAGTATATCCTGAATTGCGGACCGCAAACCACAGATATGCGCTTTTACACCAAGATAAATTCACTCCTTGGCTTGCTGGCGGCTGGATTGTTGTCGCTGTTCGGCAAATCGCCCGCCAAGCCGGCACCCGATGACCTGAAACGGGCGGATTTTCCAACCAGCACGCAGCGTTTGGGGATTCGCTTCAGCGAGACGATTCGTGACGTCTTTCGGTTCAAATGGCTCAAAACCTCCAACCGGACTGGCCCCAGCCTTGACAATCGTTCCGAGCAAAGTAAAGGCTCTCGTCGTATTCAATAGAGGAAATTGCTGAGCAAGAGAAGCCGCTCAGGACAGCATTTTGAGGCCTCCTTAAAGTCGGAGCATTATTATGGCTGAGTCTCATATCCATCCGCCGCCCGGAGATGCTCCTGTACTGAGCGGCAACGCTTTGAAAGTCCTGCAAAGCAGGTATCTGATCAAAGATATGCAGGGCAACTGCATCGAAACACCGGCTCAACTCTTCAGCAGGGTGGCCTCGTCTGTAGCCCAGGCCGAAGCGAAATACGGGGCAAACCGTGCTGAAGTCAAACGCCGGCACAAGAAGTACTACGACTTGATGGCATCGCTTGAGTTTCTGCCCAACTCCCCTGCTCTTATGAACGCACAAAGGCGGGGAATGCTCAGCGCCTGCTTCGTGCTGCCGATCGAGGACAGCATAGAAGGGATATTCGAGGCGGTCAAGCAGACGGCCCTGATTCAGCAGGCAGGCGGCGGAACGGGCTTTTCTTTCGACAGGTTGAGGCCTACCGGCGACCGCGTTGCCTCCAGCGGCGGCACAACCTCGGGGCCTATCAGTTTCTGGCGAGTCTTCTCCGAGACCACCAACGCCATTCAACAGGGTGCTTTTCGCCGCGGTGCGAATATGGGGATGATGAGCGTCGAGCATCCCGACATTTTGAGATTCCTGGACGCCAAGCAGAATCTGGAGGCTTTCACCAATTTCAATGTTTCGGTCAAGATCACCGACGGCTGGATGAGAAAGCTGCTCAAATCCCCCAAGACTCGGCACATCGTAAGAAATCCTCGCACGGGTCAGAGGCATTTGTTGCCTCGACGAATTGACATTGCAAGTTACACAATAGACGATCTGCCCAAGCTGGCGGGCCGAGGCAAACCCGCCTCCGGGCGAGCGGGGCAATTCTACACCATCGCCGATATCTGGAAGATGATCGTCAAATGCGCCCACAGGACAGGCGAACCCGGCGTCGTTTTCATCGACCGGATCAACCGCGACAATCCAACCCCATCACTCGGCCCGATAGAAGCCACTAATCCCTGTGGCGAGCAGCCATTGCTGCCCTACGAGGCCTGCACGTTGGGCAGCATAAACCTCGCCAAATTCGTTCGGGCCACCGAAACCGGCGCAGACGTGGATTGGCCGAGGCTGGCTGAGACCGTCAAACTGGCCGTGCGATTCCTGGACAATATCGTGGACGTATGCAATTATCCGGTCGCGGATTCCGTCCGCCTCGCACAGGGCAACCGCAAGATCGGCTTAGGAGTTATGGGCTTTGCCGACTGCCTTTTTGCCCTTGGAATACGCTACGATTCGGCCCAGGGCGTTGAGTTCGGCACCAAACTCATGAAGTTCGTCAACAAAAACACGCGCAAAGCCAGCAGCGAGCTTGCCCGGTTGCGCGGGCCGTTTCCGAACTGGCCCGGCAGCATCTGGCAAACCAAAGAGAAAAAGCAGGTCCGCAACGCCTCTCTGACCTGCGTCGCTCCGACCGGCACGATCAGTATCATCGCCGACTGCTCGTGCGGGATCGAGCCTGCCTATTCGCTCGTGTTCGTCCGGCAGGTCCTGGACGGGGCGAAAATGCTCCAGGTAAATCCGATTTTCAAGCAAATAGCCCAGCAGCGCGGTTTCTACAGCAGGAAACTGGAGCGGCAAATCGCCAGGACCGGCAGCATCCGAGAACTGCCTCAAATCCCCGCCGAAGTGCGCAGGGTCTTTAAGGCCGCTTATGATATAGCTCCACAGTGGCACATTAGGATGCAGTCGGCTTTCCAGCAGCATTGCGATGCGGCCGTCAGCAAGACGATAAACTTCAGCGAAAACGCCACCGTCTCAGCCGTCGATAAGGCCTACAAACTGGCCTATCAGCTTGGCTGCAAAGGAGTTACAGTCTATCGCCGCGGCAGCCGCCGGCAAGAGCCAATGACCCTCTACTAAACCATCTGCCTTAGGCGGCACTGTCGGGTCATGAAATTGGGTTTGTTTTTTCAATTCTAATCAACCGCAGATTTCGCGGAGAACGCTGAGAAGGGCAAATGTGTTTCGGATTTCCGGGCAACGCCCGGCGATTGGCTTTGTTTTTTCAAATTAACCACGAATTCACACGAATAGACACTCCCGAAAGGGACGCCTTACGGCGGAAATAGAAGAACGAACCAAATTGGCTTTGTTTTTTCACAATCG
Source organism: Planctomycetes bacterium B3_Pla (assembly GCA_005223045.1). Lineage (GTDB taxonomy): Bacteria > Planctomycetota > Phycisphaerae > Sedimentisphaerales > Anaerobacaceae > SG8-4. Next base: position 219,110 of record NJBM01000003.1, read on the forward strand.
TGTTTTGTCATTCCTGCGAAAGCAGGAATCCAGTGTTTAAGGTTTCGTGCTTCGAGTTTCCGGCCAGAGCCCGGCGATTGGCTTTGTTTTTCAAATTCGATTCGCAGTCCTTGGGACTCCTGACGGAGAACGCAGCACACAGTACGCAGAACGATAAAATTGGCTTTGTTTTTTCAAATGGACTATTTAGCCACAGAGGCACGGAGAGGTCCACAAAGCATAAGGAATAAGGCAAAATCCTAAATTCGACATACGATATACGCAATACGACATACGAATTTGGCTTTGTTTTTTCAATTCTAATCAACCGCGGATTTCGCGGAGAACGCAGAGATCAACTAAGGCATAAGGAACAAGGCAAAATCCTAAATTCGACATACGACATACGCAATACGCAATACGACATACGAATTTGGCTTTGTTTTTTCAATTCTAATCAAACGCGGATTTCGCGGAGAACGCTGAGATCAACCAAGACATAAGGCATAAGGCAAAATCGTAAATTCGACATACGACATACGCAATACGCAATACGACATACGAATTTGGCTTTGTTTTTTCAAACTGGGCTACACAGGCACAAAGCATGCCCTGAGCACGGTCGAAGGGGCACGGAAGCACAAGGTTACACTTCGAAATTCGTCATTCCTTGTTCTCCCTAAGGGGACGCCTTACGGCGGATATTGGACATTCCAGCCCTTCTCGCCTTTTTCCCTTTTTCCCTTTTTCCTTTCCACTTTTTCCTTGTTTCTCCTGTCTCCGCAACTAAAAACTCAAAACTCTAATGTTGTTTTCTATCTATCATACACCGCCAAGGCTGGCTGTCAAGAGAAATCTCAGAAAATACAGGAATTCGACACAGATTTCGCAGATTAACACCGATTGACACCGGTCAAAGAAATGGCCACAGACGCCGTCCTGAGCGCAGTCGAAGGAGAGCGAATAGAGGCAGAGTAATAATATGATCATCCCTGCGAAAGCACGGACAATAGTCAATAGTAATCGCAAATAGTCAGTGACAAGGGCCACACAGGGCACCGAGAAAGCAGAGAAATAATCAATTGTCAATAATCATTCGAGAGCTTGCCACGACAATCTGGGATAGCCCTGGCCTTCAAGAATCCACCAGATGTCTTCCGTGCCATTTTCGGTCTCGTCGATAAAGTCCCAGCCGGCTCCGAGAAACATACTGGTTTTTTGCATCTGGTTTGTAGTTTCTCTGATCCATACCACAGGCTACCAGGGGAGCGACACTTTCCACTCCCAAAACGCAGGTACGCAGAAAAGGTCCAGAACCTTCAGTTAGGTTTACTTCCTTGCGCAATTGCCCGTCGGCTCGAATGTGCACCTTGTCAGAATCGGCCAACCGGACTAAGATTGACCACACGGATATCATCAAAATAGAAATGTATTCCTTTCAAATCGCTATATTCCGCGTTGATCTCGAAATATTCGGTGGCCGCCCAGTCATAAGCGCCGATCGGATTGTACCAGCCGTCATCCCATGCGCCATGTTCGGAGAACGAATTCAGTGGAATCTGCAGATGGTTCCATTGGCCGTTCCAATCGGCTACGTTTCGATCAATTGTATATCGCATGCGCCAGGCATGGTCTGTTCTGTCGTCGGTTCTTGTATCTACAAACCGAATGTCAATCCTTGTACTCGGACTATTACACCGGACCCAAAAATCAATCGCAAAACCTTCATCCACCAGCCCGGAAAGATCCTTAACAGGTACAAAGCGAAATGATATAGCGCTATATTGACCAGCTCCTGTCCAGTGGATGCAGTAATTTCCGGAGTTTGGATTGTCCTGGGAGTAATAGTCAAGGATACCTTCATCAAACCAACTGGAATTAATGATGTTTGGTGCTATATCATCCAGGTACAGATCGAATCCGTCAAGGGTATCAGGATCGGGTGTCGGATCGGGATCAGGTGGCTCAGGAGCGACAGGCGGATCAAACTTTAATGGAAAAACTATATCATCAATCCACGCCGTGTCGTCTCCCTCGGAGACTGAATCGTCCTTTGAATACGTCCACTCGAATGTTCTTGTGCCTTCGTCAACCGGAAAAGACACTTCGGTCCAATTCTCTTGGCCCGACCACTTGTCCATTTTTGCACTATCGATATAGAATACCAAATGGTCATAATCCAACTCCGAAGAGACTTTGCGATAGAAGGCGATATCACCGGATACACAATCAAGGGTCACTCGCAGAGTAGTACTTTCATGATGGCCAATCGTACCAGCTTCGGCATTATAAGCTCCGGAATGTTTTTCCCGTTGTGATATGGTCCAGTTGCTGTCTCCGGAATGCCACCATGAAAATTTACTGAAATTACCCGTCTCAAAGTCCTCTAAACCGGAAAATTCGGCATTTTGAAGGTGTTCTCCATTTAGAGTAATCTCAATTCCAGAGTGGACATTTAGCCTCTCTATGTATTTTACTGTCATCATATGGTATCCCGCCTGTGCAGCAGTGACGGTCATCGAGTCGGTGTAGAAGTAGGAAATGGACGGAACCGAGAGCACCTCCTGGCCCCACGCCGTGTCGTCATCCAGGAAGACATAGACATCATCGTCGCTTGTCACAGAGAAAGTGTCGCCTTCCTCCAAGTAGATCAAGCCCTTGAACACAGACGCAAATACATGATGAGCAGACTGCCCACTCACATTATCCCCAATGCTCTGCAGGGGATTCCAATCTTCGCCGCCTGATGTGTGTCCGTCCTTCGAGAAGAGTCCGCCTTTTAGGTCAAACGTGGCTATGCTCTTGAAAGCGTGATCGGTGTACACCGTGTTCCCCGACAAACCATTCGCCAGGTACTTGTCATCCCAGGCATCTCGGGGTGTCGCGTCACTTTGCCATGCGTCCCATTGATCGGTATCATAATTGTAGTTATCGTAGTAAGTGATTTCAAAGTGCTTAGGTGTATAGGCAGTCTTGGATGGAATCGAGAAACTCCGGACATCTCCTATCCACGGACTGTCCGGGTGCAGATCATTGACCTCATCTATTCGCCAGTAGTAAGTTGTTCCTGGAACAAGGCCATTCGGATAAGGAAATCCGTGAAGGCCGACACCAAAATACTCCGAGGTCTGATTGCCCCGGAATACTTCGGCGGCACTGTCATATACATCGTTAAAATTCTCGCCGAAGTAAACATCGTGTGAGACTGCAAAATCGCCTGGACTCCACGACAGGTTTATCCAAGTATAACCATGCAGAGCACCATCGTCTGGACTCGGGCGGCGGGCATAGGGATTGCCCCCCAGGCCGTATTCTGCAACACGTATAAGGTCATCCACATTTGGCAAGTTCCATGTATTCACAAAAGTATCCCAAATACGAACAAAACCTCCGACGGTATCGCCTGGCACGAAATGCTTCACCCATGCGGCGGCATTTCCGCTGGCATCTGTAGCCAAAACTGTAAAAGTACGGCCAACAGGCGTCCAGCGGTTCGATGTCCATGTTTCAGTCAATCCCCACTCGGTTCCTTCAGCAGTGATAGTCACTTGCGTGTCTGTGTCATTCGTCCAATCGACACCCGTGATGTCCAATATGTTGGCACATCCGCTCCCTTCGTAGTTTTCCCATGTACCATCTGAGTGTCCTATGTCCCAGAAAGGAATGTCCCCGTAGAACACAACCTTGCCGCCTGCATCAAGATACTTGCGTAGCGTACAATCGGATGAATTGGACTCGACCACGGTGTCCGGTGCGTTGTCACGACAGAATATAACCACGCTAGGCGCTCCGTCTGCAATGCGCGCATCCATCCACGTCTTGAGTTGGTCTGCGCCGAGGATTTCATAGTCGACATCCCCGAAAGCATCTCGCACGAGCTCAGGAACGGGCATCTCGGCCCAACTCGTTCGATATCTCTCGTCATAATATGCAGCGCGATGCTGACCCCAGGCTTGTTCTCCAGACAGCCCTGACACCAATGTAAAGAATAAAGGGATTGTCCGCAAAACTCGTGAATATCTCGCAGTCGCCATTCTTAATATCCTCCGTCCCCCATCTTCCGTCAACAGAGCAATAAATGGTCTTTCCCAATGTCGCTGATATGTAGTGTACCAGACGGGGGCAGTCATCGTCAAGTAAAGATAAGTCAATTTCGAGCTATCAGGTGTCTCTCGGAGCCTGAGGGTGCAGATGTTGATGATTTTTCTTGAATTTTCTCAGAAAAAGTGTGAAAAAGAGTAAATATTGCGGTGAACTGTGTTTTTGGTGGGCTTGTTGGAAGTTTTGGATGAAAGGTATGAGCAAAGTCTTGTTGTTTGTTTTGGGGTGGGGGGCGGCGAGTTTTGCCGTCGTTGACGGGCCGGCGGGGGATGGTCTTGTTTTTCGGGGGGCGAGCGATGCTTCGGCTGGGGTTGCGATCAGCTCGGACATGGTTGTCGTTGCCGACGATGAGAATAATGTGCTTAGGGTTTACGAGGTCGGTGAAGGGGGGATGCCTGTTTTCTCGTACGATCTGACAGCGTTTCTTGGGATTGATCCTGAGTATCCGGAGGCAGATATCGAGGGTGCGACGATGATCGGCAGCCGCATCTATTGGATTACGTCCCACGGCAGGAATAGGGACGGCAAGATGAGGCCTAACCGATATCGCTTTTTCGCTACGGTGGTTCACATCGCATACGGCAACGTGGCTATGCGCCGGGTTGGCTCGCCCAGCACAACGCTGGTCCATGAGCTTTTGAAGATTCCGAGCGCCCGTCGTTTGGGCTTGGACCGAGCGACGCGATTCGGCGAAGACCTGAAGAAGAAAGAACGCGAGAAACTCGCGCCGAAAGAAAACGGGCTTAATATCGAGGCCCTGTGCGGATCGCCGGACGGCGAGACGATCTACATCGGTTTTAGAAATCCCGGGGTTGGCACTCGCTCAAGAGCGATTGTCGTACCGCTGCTTAATGCGGACCGCATAGTCGAATGGGGCGAGGCATCGGTTTTCGGCGAGCCGCTATTGTGGGATTTGGGGGGGCTGGGGATAAGGAGCATGGAATACTCCCGCTCCCACGGGGCGTATTTCATTATTGCCGGCAGTTCCGATGAGGATGATGAGTTTGCCCTCTACCGCTGGTCGGGGCAGCCGAACACCCCGCCGGTGTTGGTGCAGGAACTAAGTTCAGATGGAGCCAAATTCAAGCCCGAGGCGATGGTTCCGTTCGAAGATGGCAGATTGCTGATGCTCAGCGACGACGGTTCTCTGCCGATCATGGTCAGCGGCCCTGATGATTGTCTGGAAGGCGAGTACCGAGACGACGGCACGTGCCTGAATAAATATCTGCGGAATCCTGAGAAAAAGACTTTTCGGGGAATATGGCTGGAACTGCCAGGCCCGTAGTCAGCCGGTTAGTATTTCGATGTTGTCCATGTTGCCGAGCAGGCCGTTGGCGAGGATCAGGTACGGCAGCTTTTTGGGATTGTGGCCGAGCAGTTTGCTGCCGAGAGTATCGACCGCAACCGGATCGAAGCCGGCAAGGATCAGTCCCATTTTCTTGTGCCTGCCGGACAGGTGCATCCCGGTCAGTGCGACGGAGGCGTCCACTATCGACAGATCGGGCTTTTTGTACCGGCAGATGTCCACGACGGACTTGTCGGTGGAGGGGCTGTGGAGCTGTGCTTTGTTCCATCCGCCGGCATAGATTTTGCCGGGGGCGATGCCGAACATGTTCTTCATCGCGATGGTCGTCTTTGTGAAGCTGTGGTCTTTCAAGACGGGCAGCGAGATTATGAACGCATTCTGCGCCACGCGGGGGATATGAAACTGTTTCAACAGCAGAGCATCGTTATCTTCGAGAATCGTGGTTTCGGCTTCGTTGAAGTCGATCAGTCGAAGATCCCGCCTTTCTGCAAGTTCTGTGTAGCCCAGGGCGGCGAACACGTCGGGGGTTGTTCCGCTTCCGCAACCATCCCCTACGGCAACTTCTGCTTTCGTATGGGCTTTGCAGTAATCGTAAACCGCCTCGGCGGCCGCGACGCTGGTTGTGACCGGGGGCGGTGAAGAATTTGTCAGGTTCGGCTTGATTATGATAAGCCCATCCTGCGGCAGCCGACTGGCCGCTCCGAGCAAATCGAGTGCTCTGGTTATACTGGAGCGATAATCGGTGAATTTTACCTTGGCAACCTGGCTCATAAATCTCCATTTATCGTGCTATTAGCGGTTTTGAACAAAATAATCCGGACTTGGGTATTGACTGTCAAGAAATTTCGAGTAAATTTATAGACCCCGTGGAAAGAGATTGGATCGCGGGGCAAAAATTGGCATAAGTTGTGTGGAGATTGATATGATAGAGGTCAAAGAACTTCGGCGTAGTTTCGGGCCGGTTATTGCTGTTGACGGTATATCGTTCGATGTTGAAAAAGGAGAGGTCCTCGGGCTTCTCGGGCCTAACGGGGCCGGCAAGACGACCGCCATGCGAATCCTGGCGTGCTTTCTCAAGCCCGACGGCGGGACGGCCAGTGTATGCGGGTATGATATCCTCAAGAACCCCATCGCAGTGAAGAAGTCGATTGGATACTTAGCCGAAAACGTGCCGGCGTACAATGAAATGACTGTGGGAAGCTTTTTGAACTTCGTTTGCGACGCCAGGCAAATCAAGGGCAAGGTCCGCAAGCAGGCACTCGACAGGGTCGTACCCTCGTGCTCGATTGAGTCCGTTTACCATCAGACAATCGATACGCTTTCAAAGGGATACAAAAGACGTGTCGGGCTGGCCCAGACATTGATTCACGACCCGGACGTGCTGATCCTCGATGAGCCTACGGACGGGCTGGATCCGAATCAGAAACATGAGGTCCGAAAGCTCATCAACAAAATGGCGAAGAACAAGTGTATTATTATCTCGACCCACATTCTCGAAGAAGTGGAGGCAGTGTGTTCGCGGACAATAATCATTGCCAAGGGGCGGATACTGGTCGATTCGACGCCGAAGGATTTGAAGGATGAGTACCAGTGCAGTCTTGATTCGGTTTTTCGCAGGATTACCAAGGCCAAGAGTGCTTAGCGGGCAAGCATGTAGATATCACGCGGCTGTTAGCACTCTTTTTCAGGAGTAGAAAATATGAATAGTTTTTGTGCAGTGTTCAAGAGAGAATTGAAAAGTTACTTTACGACGCCTCTTGCTTATGTGTTTCTGGTGATTTTCCTGTTCTTCTCGGGGTATCTGGCGTTCTGGGAGGGTTTCTACGAGATGCGGCAGGCGGACATGCGGGCTTTTTTCAAGAATCTGCCGCTGCTGTTCGTGTTCATGGTGCCCTCGACGGCGATGCGTCTTTGGGCCGAGGAGCGCAAGGTCGGTTCGATTGAGCTGCTGTTTACCCTGCCGATTACGATAACACAGGCGATTTTAGGCAAATTCTTCGCGGCGTGGGTTTTCCTTGGCATCGCATTGGCGCTGACTTTTCCGATGGTAATAACAATCTGTTACCTCGGCGAGCCGGACGTTGGCTTGATAATCACCGGTTACTTAGGCAGTCTGCTGATGGCGGGCGGATTTCTTGCTATCGGCTGTTTCTTTTCGGCGCTCAGCAAGAACCAGGTGATAAGTTTCGTCCTTTCGGTGGTAGCCTGTGCGATACTGGTTTTCGCAGGCATGCCGTCAACACTGAACTACGTCTCGACGTTTCTGCCCGCCGGGATGGTCTCTGCGATAGAAGGCATGAGTTTTCAGACTCACTTCGAGTCGATCCAGCGGGGTGTGCTGAAATTCGGGGACATTTCCTATTTCGTACTGTTAATCGTCGGGTGGATCGCCGCCTGCAGCATTATTTTGGATGAAAGGAAGGCCAGATAATGAGCCGAACGATAAGAGCTATTATTGGAGCGGTGCTTGTCCTGGTGATTGTTTTCTCGGCGATAAGTGTTTGCCAGAATATCGGAAGGCCGCTGAAGCTTGACATCACGGACCAGAGGCTTTACATGCTCTCTGACGGGACGAAATCTATTCTGGGCAAGCTCAACCAGCCAATCATGGCCAGGCTTTACTACGCCAAGACCGCTGCTCTTAAAGGGCCGGACCGGATCCGCTTCTTCAACAACTATTACGAATATGTCAGAGCACTGCTGGAAGAATACGTCGCGGTGTCCAACGGTATGGTGGAACTGGAAGTCGTCGACCCGCGGCCCTTCTCCGATGAGGAAATGCAGGCAATGAGATACGGCTTGAGGCGATTTCCAATCACGGAAGAGGAAAACTTCTTCTTCGGCCTTGTTATTCAGACGCAATTCGGAGTCGAGAAGTCGATACCGTTCTTTTCGCCGGACCGGCAGAGTTTCGTCGAGTATGACATAAGCTACCTGATAGACACGGCAGTCACCCGTCAGAAGCGAAAAATAGGCGTGCTCAGTTCGCTGCCGGTAATGGGTGACGATGTGACCGGGTATATGCGAGAGATGATGATGAGGCAGGGCCAGCAACCCCGCCCCGCCTGGACTTTCGTCGAGCAGTTGCGCAAACAGTATGAAGTCGAAACAGTGGCCACGGACGTCAACGACATAAACGACGTTGATATTCTGCTGGTCATCCATCCCAAGGGCCTGCCCGAGCAGACGTTGTTTGCGATAGATCAGTTTGTGCTCAAGGGCGGCAGGACAATCGTGTGCGTCGATCCTCATTGCTTTATGGACAGAGCCCCGCAGGGAATGCAAATGCAGATGCAGATGCAGCATTCGAGCGCCTCGCAACTTGATTCGCTTCTGCGCACATGGGGACTTGAGATGCCAGCCAACACGTTTGCAGGAGACAGGAACCTGGCATCTATGGCGGCGATCCGGGCCAACCAGAGGCCTGAGAGGATTATCGGTTATCTCAACCTGACGCCGGAAGGAAACTGTTTCGCAGAAGACCACGTTGTCACGGCCGAGCTTAACCAGGTGAGGATTCTGTTTTCCGGTGTGCTCAACGAGATTGCGGATTCTAATGAGGCGGCACAAAGCGACTCAAAGATTGAACGCACGCCGCTCATAACAACGACCAACAGGGGCGGCACTTTTACTATCAGCGGCGGATTCGAGCTGATGTTCCTGGACAGCTCGAACCTTATGCGTAAATTCACAGACGGAACCAAGCCGGTTGCGATGGGTTACCTTGTCACCGGCAAGCTCAAGAGCAGCTTTCCCAACGGCATCGAGGTTGAAAGCGAGTCTCCGGATCCGAACGATCCGAATGAGACCGTGACAACAACCACGCAACTCGCCGGTCTGACGCAAGCTGAGGAAGATTGTGCCGTGATGGTTTTTTCAGATGTTGACTTTATAAGCGATACGGTGGCGTACCAGACTTCTTTCTTCGGCCCGATGGTTGTCGGCGATAACAGTACCCTGATGCTGAACGCCATCGAAGACTTGAGCGGTTCGAGCGATTTGGTCTCCATCAGGTCGAGAGGAAACTTCAAGCGCCCGTTTGTGGTGGTCGATGAGATCGAACGGCAGGCCGAGGCGGAAACAGCCGCCGAAGTGGAAAAGATCAACCTGCAGATCGCCGGCTTCCAGGGCGAGCTGCAGAAAATCGTCAGCGAGGCAAAGGAAGGCGAGCAGGAAGTCATCGGCAGCTCGATAGTGCAGAAGAAAAAAGAGGTCGAGTTGAAAATCCACCAGGCCCAGCGGCAATTGCGCCAGGTCAAGATGACCAGGCGCGAGCGGATCGAGCGTTTGGGCAACAAACTGCGCCAGGCCAACATGCTTGCAGTCCCGGCGGTCATACTGCTGATTGCTATTGTGTTGGACCTGCGGCGAAGCATGAGAAAGAGGCATTATATCAGTCATGCGAGCGATGCTTAATTAGAACAATATCAAAGATCAAGGATTAAAAATCAAAATTGCGGATTTGCCGCTTTGCGGCAACGACTTCTTTGATTTTTGCAATTTCTTTGGGAGTTTTATAGATGAGTAACAGGAAACTTACAATATTGGCTGTTGTTGCGGTTCTTATGGTGCTTTGGGCTACAGTCCAATCCCGCGTATCGAACAGGCCGAAGGCCGCCGCCGAAGGACCGGTCTATCTTATCCAGGGTCTCGATCCGGCGGGTATAGGCAGTATCGTTTTAGGCACGGGGGAAGAGACGGTAACCCTCAAACGCCAACAAGGCGGTTTTGTTGTGGCCGGCAAGGACAATTATCCGGCCAAGACGAGCGAAATAAACAGCCTGATCTCGAAGTGTGTGGAAATCAAGACGTCGGCGTTCATTACGGACAACCCGGGCAATCACGAAGACCTCGAGGTGACCGAGGAAAAGGCCCGCAGCGTGGTCAAATTCATGACGCCGGAGCCGAATTCGACGGTGCTCACAGGCGTCGTCGTCGGCAAAACCGAAGAGCTTGGCCAGGGAACATACGTGAGATTGCTGTCGAGTGACAGTTCGATCAGCAACAGGGTCCACGTGGCGTCGAATGTCCCCTGGTTTTCCGACGGGGCTACAAACTATCTCGAGCAGGAGCTTATCTCAGTAACCGGCGACGACATCCTTTCGGCAACGGTCAGCTCGCCCGGCGGCAATTACACGCTGAAAAAAGAGGGAGACGGCGACGACATCGTGCTGAAAAACACCCCTGCCGGCAAGAAGCTCAAGAGCAGCGACGCCGGCAGTGTGTTGACAGCGTTGACCAGTCTGAAGTTCGACGACGTCAAAAAAACATCGTCCGGCCTGACCTTCGACAGGGAATATATCTGCCGACTGAAGGATTCGACAGTTTATACGCTCAAGATCGCCAGGGACGAAGACAAAACCTACGTTACGTGCGCAGCAGAATTCATGGACACAACACCCGTAAGAAAGGGCGCAGATGTCGAAACGCCGGAAGAACTGAAGGCCAAGGAAGCCAAGCTGCTCGCCCGGGATGGGGCACAAGCGTTCACCGCAAAGCATCAGAAATGGGTTTACGAAATCCCGGACTGGAAGGCCAACAACCTGACTAAGGAACTGGAAGATTTGCTCGAAGACGCCGAGCCAGAGGAAGAAAGTGGTGCCGTCGATCCCAACGCCGTAGTGCCCGATCTTATCAATGCGCCGCTGAGTGTCGATCCCAACGCAGCCAGGACCGAATAGCTGCAAGACCGAGAGGAGATTTTGTTCGACTACACGCTGGCAGGTTTACCGTCACAGTGTTCTTGATAGCTTGAATTACTGGTCTATCAATATGGAAAGGAAGGTTCTCTCATGAACATACGGAATATTACACATCGTCGTTTTATTCTTGGCCTTGCGTTGATTACCGTGGTTTCTGTCGTGCCGCACATCTCACTCGGCGTCGGAGCACGCAAGCCTGTCAAATTCACTACTCATCGTATTGGCAAATTCCGAAGCGAAGCCTGTGCCGTGGGCGATTTCAACAATGACGGCAAGCTCGATATCCTTGCCGGCCCGTATTGGTACGAAGCCCCGGATTGGAAACCGCACCAGTTTCGATCCCTTGAGGGCAAGGTCGATGAAAAGGGCAAAACCCACAGCGTCGATGAAAAAGGTATAGGCTACTGGGATGATTTCATGAATCTGCCGCTGGACGTTGACGGCGATGGGCTGCTCGACGTTGTCACGTGCTCGTGGTTCAGCAGGCAGATTGACTGGCACCGCAATACAGGCCCGAACGCAGGACAATGGCCCCTCGTCCTCGGCGAGAAGAACGGCAATTACGAGTGCGGCGATCTTTGGGACATTGACGGCGACGGCAAAGAACTCGAAATATTAGCCCATACCAAAGATACGAAATGGTACGAGGCCGGTACCAGGGCCGACGGCAAACGGGGGCTGATCAGGCATGATGTTTCGTCGAATCAAAGGCCCTTCGGCGGGGGCGTCGGCGACATCAATGGCGACGGTCGTCCCGATATTGTGCGGCCGGATGCCTGGTATGAAGCGCCGCTCGATCCTCGCAAAGGTCAATGGAAGGAGCATCCCCTGGCGGTCGGAAGTCTCACAGAAGGCAACGCGGAACACACGCCCCAGATATGGGTGTACGATGTTGACGACGACGGGCTGAACGATATTGTGACCAGCTCGGCGCACGCACACGGAATCTTCTGGTATGAGCAGACGCGAGCGGACGGCAAAATGACCTGGAAGCAACACGTGATCGACAAGTCCTGGTCACAGGCCCACAGCATAACATTAGCCGACATGGATAGCGACGGCGACCTCGATCTTGTCACGGGAAAGCGCTTCTTTGCCCACAACGGCAACGATCCAGATGCACATTCGGCCCTGGGCGTTTACTGGTATGAACTCAAACGCGGCTCTACTATTCAATGGACCCAACATATCATTTCCCGCGGCGAGCATATTAGCTCAAGCCTGAGTGTGCCCGTGGTCGATCTCGACGGTGACGGAGACCTCGACATCGTTGTAACGGGCAAATGGGGCGGGCCGGTCTATTTTGAGAATACCACTAAATCCAACTGACATACAGAAGGAGAGAAAATGAGAGTTTCGAGAAAGGTGCCGCACGCCCTGCTGCTGCCGGCGTTGTGCTTTGTTCTTATTCTGTCCGGAGTAACGTCGGCGGCGTTCGATAAAGCAGACATCGACAAGAAACTGGCCGCGCTTGCCGGCTACGAACACGGGATGGACAGACAGCCGCTGATCGCTGTCGAAGAACTCATTCGCCAATCACAGAACGAGCCTGAGCTTCGCAAGTACGTCGAGCGAAGATTAGCCGAATTGCTCGCCGGCGCTACGCTCGAAGGTAAGGCGTTTATATGCAAACAACTCTGGTCTATCGGCACAGCCGATTCGGTGCCTGCGGTCGCCAAACTGCTTACTGATGAAAGCACCGTGGACATGGCCTGCTATGCAATCGGGCAGAATCCAAGCCCCGAAGCCGGAAAGGCCCTGCGAGATGCGCTGAGCAAGACCTCGCCACAGGTGCAGATACGCATAATAACCCTGTTGGGCGACCGCCGTGACGTCCAGAGCGTCGAGGCGATTGGCAAGCTTGTTTTTGCCGCCGAAAAACAGGTTGGTGAGGCCGCAGTTACAGCCCTGGGGAAGATCGGCGGCGCACAAGCGAGGAAAATATTGGTGCAGGCCAGGGCCAAGGGTGATTCGGATTTGAAATCCGCGGCAACAGATGCATATCTGCGATGCGCCGAAGACCTGGCGGCCGCGGGCGAGAAGAAGCAGGCAACTGCAATCTATAAAGAGCTGGCCGGGCAGAACGAAGAGGCTATCTTTCGAAGTGCGGCAATTAAAGGTCTGGCCGACATCGGAGGGCCTGATGCTGTGCCGCTGGTGATAGCAGCTCTGCGGGACCAGAACCGCATGGTGAGAAGCACGGCAGGCGGCTGCGTTCGGACAATACAGGGCAACGGTGTCACGGAACTGTTTGCCGCCGAATTGTCAAAGACGCCGGTCGGTGAGCAGGTACTTTTAATCGGCGCTCTGGCAGATCGCGGCGACCCAAATGCACTGCCTGCAATAACCGCAGCAGCCAAGAGCACGGATGCCGGAATTAGAAAAGCTGCGCTCCAGGCCATTGGAAAACTCGGCGACGCCTCTTCTGTCGATTTCCTTATTGAAGTTGCCGTCGGAAGCGCCGGTTCCGAGGAAAAAGCTGCCGCGATAAACAGCCTGAGTTTGCTCGGCGGCGACGGTGTTGACGATGCGATAGTAAAGCATATACAGAATTCGCAGTCGAACGTGCGGGCTCAACTGATCCAGGTGCTGTCGGACCGCAACGCCGTCGGCGCGGTTGCCGCCCTGCTGGCAGAAGCGGCACAGCCCGGGCCGAGAGTTCGCAGAGCGGCGCTTAGAGCCCTGGGCAAACTTGCAGGCGAAAAAGATTTGCCGGCACTAGTAGAAATCCTTGTGAAAACCGAGGATGACAGCGGCAGGATAGACACCGAGAGGGCCGTAGTAGCAGTCTGTCTCAGGATCACCGATGAAAACAAACGAGCCGATGTAGTGTTGGCTGCACATAAAGTGGAAAAGCGTGTGGCTGTCAGATGTTCTCTACTACGCGTTCTCGGAGGCATTGCAAACGGCAAAGCGCTTGTAACGCTGGTGATTGCCTTGAAAGCGAAGGATCCCGTGGTGAGCGACACAGCCCTTCGGGCATTGGCCAAATGGCCTGATGCAACGACAGCAGGGATACTGCTGGAAACATATTCTCAAACACAGAACGATGTCCATCGTCTGCTGTCGCTGCGCGGCTTTGTAAGACTGTTGGCGCTGCCGGCCGGCAGCCATTCCGCACACGATACACTGGAGATGTGCCGACTGGCAATGGGCCTGACCCGCGATCTCCAGGAGAAAAAACTCATGCTCTCGGGTTTGGCAAATCTCGCCGACCCCGAAGCGCTGACGATTGTCGAGCCTTTCCTTCAAGTCGAGAGCGTCCGGGCCGAGGCGGCGACTGCTGCCATAAGAATAGCCCGTGCGATTGCGAAGACCCATCCCGAACGGGCCAGGACGGCAATGAACAAATTGCTCGCTGTTTCGCAAAACCGGGACTTGCGCGAGCAGGCCAAAGAGGTAATCCTACAGACCGGAACAACCGGAACAACCGCAGAACAAGATAAAAAGATAGAAGAACAGTAACACCCTGCCGTCCCTGGCGCATGACGGCGTTTTCCTATTGACTTTCGGCCCAGAGAAGGTACAATACCTGCGTACTGTCTTTCATCAATTTCTGATAAGGAAAGGTGGAGTATGACCATGCGCAAGCCGCGAGGATTCACATTGATCGAGCTGTTGGTGGTGATTGCCATTATCGCGCTGCTGTTGGCGATACTCATGCCGGCACTTCAGAGAGTGAAGAAGCAGGCCCAGGGTGTTGTATGCCAGAATAATCTCAAGCAGGTCGGCACGGCCGCTTTTATGTACGCCGATGAGTACGAGCAGTTCGTTCCGCGCGGTCTGGCGGGAGGCACAGGCAAGGCATGGTTCCAGCTTTTCATGCCCCTTCTATCCCAAAAGCCAATCAACAACGACTACCGGTCGGTTGACATATATCGCTGTCCGAGTTATCCGGATAAAGAGCAGACTGTTTGTTACGTCGTCAACGGCTGGGAATTCGACAATGAAAATGACATGACCGGCAACGAGATATTGCTGCCGTCCAAGCTGAGCGAATGTACTCAACCGGCATATACTATCTTCCTCACAGATAACGAGGACGGCCCCTGGCGGCACATCGTCACAAAGGCCGCCGATCCGGGACACAATCGTTGCGATGTCTGGACTCCGGGACATCTGCCCTCCTCCGACAGCGAGGACGTAACTAACGGCCGGCGAGTCGCAAGGGCCCGGCACAGAAACGGATCCAATTGTCTGTTCCTCGACTGGCACGTCGATTGGATGGATGCCGAAGATATTACGATAGACTTTTGGAGATTCGAAAAATAACGTCTTGCCTGATCAGGTGGATCAGCAAAGGTGAGAATCATCGCGGCAACACAACGGTGATTTTCCGTGTCCGTGCCGCCCGCCCAACAGCAGGGCCGCGTTTCAGTTACAGAATTAACAACTAACAGGTAAGGAGATTATGAAATGGCGAACGTACTCATTGGAGTCAATATGGAGTTTGTACGGCATGATGACAAGTCGTTCGAGTGGGGTGTGGAGAAGGCCGCCGAGCTGGGCTATGAATACGTGGAGCCGATGGTGCACTGGGGGCGGGAGCTGCTGAGTGAAGCGGGCTATTTTCACAGCGTATCGATGCTGGATGACCCCTACCGGATCAAGCGAGCGTGTGAAAAAGCCGGCATTAAACTTTCAGGCCTTTCGGCACACACGCCATTGTGCAAACCGGAGATAAGCACCGAGTACCTGAAACAGGCAATTCGATTTGCGGCCGAATGCGGCGCGCCGGTAATCAACACCGACGAAGGGCCTAAAGCGCCATGGACAACCGAGGAAGAAGATCACGTACTAATGCGGTACGTGTTGAAAGAGGCCGCGGCGCTTGCGGAAGCCCGCGGAATATTAATCGGACTTGAGCCGCACCAGCAGTACAGCCAGCATCCCGATGGTTTGGACAAGATTTATGAGCTGGTCGATTCCGACGCTATCGGGATCAACTTCGATACGGGCAACAGTTACTTAGCCGGCCACGACCCGATTGAGTGGCTCAAGAGAGTTAAGGACAGATTGGTGCATTTGCACGCCAAAGATATCTCCGTTCAGCAGTCGGAAGACGAGCGAGGCAAGGTAACCGGCACGCCGGTCGGCTGCGCCTGCGGCGACGGAGTCATCGACTGGAAACAAGTGGTGGATGTATGCAAAGAGCTGCCTGGCGATATTGCATTTAGCGTCGAGTGTGGGACCGTTGACCAGGCCGAGCAAAGCATCAAACATCTCAAAGAGCTGATCTGACAGCTTGTTTGAGAGCATTGTAAAGGTGGACACCGTGAAAGAACACAACACCAGAAGGCAATTCTTGCGCACGGCGGCGGTTGGAGCAGCTTCGGCCGCTCTGATGCCGCAATTGTCCTGGGCGGCACATTCGGCTGTGAAACCTTCTTCCAAAAACCCGAATCTTGTCTTTATCTTCGCAGATCAGTGGCGCGCACAGGCGACCGGTTACGCAGGCAATACAGATGTTAAAACGCCTCACCTTGACAAACTGGCGCAAGAGAGCATTAATTTCACTAACGCCGTTTCAGGCTGCCCGGTGTGCAGTCCTTATCGCGCCAGCCTGCTTACGGGACAATACTGGCTCACTCATGGCATTTTCTACAACGACAAACCTTTGGATCCGGATGCGACAACCATCGGCAAGGTGTACGGCAAGGCAGGTTACGAAACCGGCTATATCGGCAAGTGGCACATAGACGGCCACGGCAGAACCTCCTTCATCCCCAGGGAAAGAAGGCAGGGCTTCAAATTCTGGAAGGTCCTTGAATGCACGCATAATTACAACAAATCGCTCTACTACGGCGATACGGACATCAAGCGATACTGGGACGGCTACGACGCCATCGCCCAGACGCGCGAGGCGCAGAAATACGTCCGCAAACACGCGGGCAAGTCGCCTTTCGCTCTGTTCATGTCATGGGGACCGCCTCACGCTCCATATCAGACCGCCCCGGACAAATACCGAAAAATATTCCCGGATCCCGACAGCGTCGCGCTGCATCCGAACGTTCCCAATTCATTGAAGAAAAAGGCCCGGAAGGAGCTGGCCGGCTACTACGCCCACATTGCCGCGCTGGATGATTGCATCGCGGATATTCTCGATACGTTGAGAGAATGCCGCATCGAGGACAATACGATCCTTGTCTTTACCTCCGATCACGGCGACATGCTGTATTCTCACAATCAAACCAAAAAGCAAAAGCCCTGGGAAGAGTCGGTCCGGGTTCCGTTTCTGCTTCGCTATCCCAGGGCGCACGGCGGAACAGGCAGGGAGATTGATATGCCGATCAACACTCCTGACATCATGCCGACACTGCTCGGTTTGAGCGGCATTTCTATTCCTGAATCGGTCGAGGGCAAGGATTTCTCCGGCGTCATTAAAGGGATACAACCGCCCGACAACGATGCGGCTTTGATTATGTGCCCGGTGCCGTTCCATCAATGGGGTTACCAGCGGGGAGGCCGGGAATACCGCGGTGTTCGCACGCGGCGATACACGTATGTACGAGATATTAACGGCCCGTGGTTGCTTTACGACAACCAAATGGACCCATATCAACAGAGAAACCTGTGTAACGTTCCGGAATATGCGCAACTGCGGCAAGAGCTGGAAAAGATGTTGTCTCAAAAGCTCAAGGAGACGAACGATAAGTTTCTGCCGGGACCGGAATACATGGCCATGTGGAATTATCAATGGGACGGCAACGACGGGCCAAAGAAACCTGCTCGAAAATAACTGGAGGACGTACGATTATGAAAAAACTTGGGAATATCGCCGTTGTTCTCGTGGTGGCTGCTGTTCTTCCGGCGATGTCGATAGCATCGTCTGCCGAGAATCCAATGCGGGTCACCACGGAGGAAAACATCATATCGATTCATAAGGACCAGTCGGCGCTGCTTCGCTATCGCTACTGGGAGGTGCCTTTCAAGCCGTGCGTGCAGGAGCTGTTTTCGCCTGACGGCATCAACATCCTGCGAGACTCGCCGGCCGACCACAAGCATCATCACGCGCTTATGTATGCCGTCAGCGCCGATGGCGTCAATTTCTGGGAAGAGCAGAAAGAACCCGGCCATCAGATTCATAAGGCCTTTACTGAGGTTCGAGTTCACTATCACAACGAAGCACCCTGTGGCGGCTTCACCGAACAGCTCGGATGGGTGAATCCGAAAACTACACAATTGATGCTCGATGAGTCTCGTACGATCGAGGCCTGTCAGTTGAGCGACTTCAAGGCCACGATTTTGTACTGGGAATCCAAATTCAGCGTGCCATCCGGCAAAGACTCGGTGACGCTCAGCGGCTCGCACTACTTCGGCCTCGGCATGCGCTTTGTCGAATCGATGGACGTGGCAGGTCAGTTTCGCAACGCCGAAGGCAAAACAGGTGAAAGCGTGCGGGGTGATGAACAGCTTGTCCGGGCGAATTGGTGCGCCTTTACAGCCGTGGCGGAAGGCAAACTTGTTACAGTCGCCATGTTCGGCCACCCGGACAATCTGCGCGATCCGACGCAGTGGTTCACTATGACCAAACCTTTCGCCTACCTTTCGGCTACGCTGAATCTTCACAGAGAGCCGCTGACTATTGTGCCGGACAAACCACTGAGGTTGCGCTATGCCGTAGCCCTCTGGGACGGCCGCGTTGACAACAGCCTGATCGACCGGACATATCGCTGGTGGATCGCAGATTAAGGGAGAAAGCCATGCCTGATACGAAAGAACCATCGAAAAGCCCCGATAATGCTCTGACCCGCCGCCAGTTCATTCACGGGGCGGGCGCCGCGGCGGCAACTGTCGCCGGTGTATCGACAACCATCGGAAATGCGCTGGGAGCCAATGAACGAATCGGAGTAGGTTTCATAGGCTGCGGAGGCCGAAGCAATGCCCACCTCAAGACGGTTGATTATTTGAAGAACCACGGCGCTAACGTGGATATTGTCGCCTGTTGTGACGCATACCGGCCGAGAATGCAGAAAGTTATGGAAGGCTACAAAGCCAAAGGCTACTCCGACCATCGCGAGCTGCTCGACGATCCGAACGTCGATGTAGTTTGCATCGCCACGCCGGATCATCAACACGGCTATCAGACAATCGACGCAGTTCGCGCGGGCAAGGACGTTTACTGCGAAAAGCCCGTCACTCACTGGCGGCAGTTCGATCTGACCAAGCGCATGGCGGCCGAGGTTAAAAAGAGTGGCCGCGTCTTCCAGCTCGGTACACAGGGCATGTACGATTCGGCGTGGTGGCAGATGAGGAAGCTGATCCGGGAGGGCCTGATCGGTCAGCCCGTTCACGCCGAGTGCGGATACTTCCGAGTCGGCGACTGGGGCGAACGGGGGATGCGGATCGACGATCCCAGCGCCAGACCCGGCGCGGACCTGAACTGGGAAGGTTTTCTCGGCGATGCGCCAAAACGCCCCTACGACGTCAGCCGGTATTTTCGCTGGCGGATGTATGAGGACTATGCCGGCGGGCCTTCGACGGACCTGTTTCCGCATAGCCTGACCCCGGTGCTGTTTATGCTTGGTGTGGCCATGCCGAGCAACGTCGTAGCGACCGGCGGCAAACTACGCTATCAGGAGCGTGAGATACCCGACACATACAACATGCTCATCGATTATCCCGAGAGGATCACCGTCGCTGTGCTCGGAACGCAGGCGAACGACTACCCGGGCACAGGCGCTCGCGGCTCGGGGCAGCGTATCCCCGTGATCCGCGGGTGGGAAGGCACGCTCACCATTGAAAAGGACGAGATTATCTTTATCCCGGCCCAGGGTACCGAGAAGAAGCCCCGGCGCTTTGCCATCGAGCACGGAGAAGATTTCGTCGAATACTGGCGAAAGTTCCTCGATTGCTGCCGTTCGCGCCAACAGGACACGCTCAGTACAATGGACCTTGCATATCGCGTCCAAACGACATTACAGATGGGGATGCTCGGCTTGCAGGAAGGCAAAGTAGCCCGGTTCGATCAGGAGAAAGAGACAATCATCCTTTAAACAAGCCGCATCGTGAGATTTATGCCATGTAGTTTAAGCACCTGGTATTGTGGTTGAGTTGTCGGTGCTTAATGACGGCAATTTGATTTTTTTTTAAGCATCCGAGCGCGACCGTTCGATATAATACATGCGTATGAATTATTTTTGAAGGTGCGTGCTTGTGCAGATCGGATTTGAAAGGAATGACGCTGCGCAAAAGTTACCTGTCGGCAATTATATAGTGATGATGCTGGCAACAATAACTTTTGCGATTCAGATGCTGGGCGATCCTCATCAGCAGTATCTCGACGGCTTGATTTTGGAACGATTGTCTTTCTCTTCGGTGCTGGGGCACATGTGGCTGCACATGAGCGGCGTGCACATTGTCGGAAATCTCATAACTCTGTGGATCTTTGGACGCCACGTCAGCCTGAAGATCGGCCACGCAAACTACCTCCTGGCTTATTTTTGCCTCGGCGCGATCGCGGCAGCCGTTCACTTCTTCTACGACGGTCGCCCCGCTATCGGCGCCAGCGGAGCTATCATGGGGGTGCTTGGAATGCACGTTGTCATTTGCTTCCGGCACTTCGGAATTTTAGGTCCCTGGTTGATTTTAACGTGGTTTCTGTTGAATTTGATCGCCAGCATAATAGGAAATTATCCCACGACATACGTAGCGCACGTTGGCGGATTCGTAGCCGGCATTATTCTCGCCAACGTCCTTATCATTCTCAACGTCGCCAAATGCGATCAGACAGACCAGTCCCTGGTACGTCTGCTGAGACCTTCCATTTCCAAAACCAGCGCCGGCGAAGATAGCTGATCCATCCCTCGCAAAGACAGTCGATCCCAGCAAAGCCGGCGGGACTAATTCGCTTCTGACGTGTCACAATGTTAGCCCGATTGCAACACTTGGTTTTTCGATTGAAAGAACCAGAAATTCCATAGTAGTCAGTCGCCTGCAAAGCTCCGGCAAGTCCTATAAAAAGCGCCTTCAGTCTGATGAAAAACTAAAAACCAGGCGTACAGGCGCGCAGCCCTTTCCGCGCGGTATCGTTTTTCCTCTTTGTCGCGCATTGCCGTGGCCGCATCATGTACACACCCTAAATACTCAGTGTAAGGAGCATGAAAAGGTAACTGTTCCGAGGAAGCGAGACGAGCTTGAAAGCGATATTAAAACAGGTAACATCGGTCGAGCCGACACTATGAGAAAGAAGGTAAAGGATCCAGGCGTTATGCCGGGCCTGGTAAGAAGCCCGAGACAACCGCGACCGATAATTTCCGGCATGAGGAACCTGCCCTTACGCACAAACAACATGGTTGTCAGCTATAATATTCCCTATATTCCCTATAACCCGAATATCCCGCAAATTTTCAAGGGAGTTTTTCCTTGACGTTGGGTGCGAGAAATTATATAATAGTCAAAATAGAAGTTGTGGATAACAGGAGAAGGTTTGCTTCGGCCACGCCTGGGAGGGTGGCGGGAAGTGCAGACGCACTTTACCGAGTGCGTTGTTGACGGAGGTGGAGATGATGCTGTCACGGACAATAGGTGTATGCGGAGCGACGTCACTTGTGTCGGTGTTTGTGATAATGGAACTGAACGTCGCAGGACGGACCCGCCGTAGTGATAGAGTTTCGACTGCCGATTTCTCGTATTCGAGTTATCCCAGCCGCATGTTCTCTGCGCTTCGAGAACAGCGAAATGATCAGTTATGTTATTCGGGCCAGGCTACGGCAACCGCTCGTTCCTGTGCCTTACCAGTGCATGTCACTGGTCCAAATTGGTGGGGAATCAAATGATCTCGACAGATAATACATCCCAGACTACCGACAAGAAAGCCAATCCTCGTTTCGGCGAGCTGCTTTTGTCCAAGGGGCTCTTGAATCAAGGAGAGTTGACCGAGGCTCTGAACGAGCAGCGCAGCCGAGGCGGGCGCCTCGGCGAGATATTGGTCAAACTAAAAATGCTGAGCGACGAGGACGTCAGATGCGCCCTGGCCGAACATCTCGCGACAGAGCGGGTTTACCTCGACGACAGAGAGATAAACATGAACATCGCCCGCCTGGTTCCCGAGGCCATCGCCAAGCGATTCAGTCTTGTCGCTATCGACGAGAAGGATGACAGGGTGCTAGTTGCCATGGCCGATCCGCTTGACATTATTGCCACAGACACAATTACAATGAAGACGGGCCGGGAGATCAAACCGGTCCTCAGCTCGCTCCGAGAGATCCGCGAGGCGATAGAAAAGGTTTATCACGGCTCCGACCTTGACGAGCAGCGCCTCCGCGATCTGGTCGAACACGCCGTTGGCGACGACGAAGACTATCACGAACAGGACGAAGTGATGGAAAATGCCTTAGGCTCGCTGGAAGCGGACATAAGCGTGGAGGAAGCCGCGACCAGGGCGCCGGTGATACGATTTGTCGATCTGCTGCTGCGGCAGGCCGTCAAGAGCAGGGCCAGCGATATCCACGTTGAGCCGCAGGAGCGTTCGATGACAATTCGTATGCGAATTGACGGCGTGCTCCAGGACATGGTCCCGCCGTCGCGGAAAATGCAGGCGGCAATCGCCACAAGAATCAAAATTCTCTCGCGGATGGATATTGCCGAGCGCCGGCTGCCTCAGGACGGCAGGTTCAAAATCAAGGCGCCCGGAAGAGATATCGACGTTCGCGTCTCGGTAATTCCGATCATCTACGGCGAAAAGGTCGTGATGCGAATCCTCGACTCGGCGGCGGTGAACCACAACATCGACCAGTTGGGATTCGACGCCAACCTTCTTGAAGAGCTTAAAACCATGCTGTCGCAGCCGCACGGGATCATCATCGTCACAGGCCCGACCGGCAGCGGCAAGAGCACAACTTTGTACTCGGCGCTGAATTATCTCAAAGACCCGAGGAAGAACATTACAACGGTCGAGGACCCGGTCGAGTACCGGCTGTCCGGCATCAACCAGATTCAGGTCAAGCCGGAAATCGGCCTGGATTTTGCCGAATCCCTGCGGGCGATTCTCCGGCAGGACCCGGACATAATCCTCATCGGTGAAATCAGGGACAAAGAGACCATTGACATTGCGATAAAAGCCTCACTAACGGGCCATCTGGTCCTTAGCACATTCCACACGAACGATGCGCCGAGCGCTATCAGCCGGATGGTCTATATGGGCGTCGAGCCTTATCTGCTGGCCTCGACGGTCAATCTGATCGTGGCCCAGCGGCTCGTCAGGAGGATTTGCGATCAGTGCAAGATGCCCGTCAATCTTGACGACGGTGTCCGCCGACGCCTGAACATTACGCCGCAGCAGATCAATATGGCGACTTTTTATCACGGCAGAGGCTGCAAGACCTGCGGCGGCACAGGTTACGTAGGCAGGTTACCGATATTCGAGTTTATGATACCCGACTCGGAGATTCGTGACAAGATATCGACCGGCACCAGCGAGGCGAAAATCAGGGAAATGACACGGAATCTGGGCTACAAGAGCCTGCTCGGCAGCGGGGTGAACAGGATGATAGACGGCGTTACCACCGCCGAAGAGGTCCTAAGCGCCGCTTTTACCGAAAGGGCCGCAGAAAGATCGGAAAAGTCCGGTCCGGCCGGAACCTAACGGCCTTTTCGCGGGTATAAGGGACTGACAGAATTATAAAGATAAGGAAGACTAAATGATTACATACAGATATGTTGCTCGGGATTTTGCAGGGGACGTTAGAGAGGGCCTCACGAAGGCGGCTTGCGAAACGGACGTGCTCGGCTGGCTTCGCGAGCAGGGCTGCACCCCGGTCTCTATCGAATCGGTCTCCACTGCCGCCCGCAAGAAGCTGCGCATATCTTTTTTCGAGAGAGTCAGGTCGTCGGAATTAGCGGCGATCTTCTGGCAGTTGACTACGATGGTCGAGGGCGGAATCACTATCGCCGAGGCCCTGGACGCTATCGCCGAGGACATAGAAAACAGGAAGCTCCAGAAAATACTGCGAAGGATGCTGGCGCGGATCGAGCGAGGCGGGACATTCTCCGAAGGTATGATGGAACATCCCAAGGTCTTCAACCAGCTTTCCTACGCTTTGATCTTAGCCGGCGAGACGGGCGGCGATATCGGCGCGGCGTTCAAGCGGGTAGCCGAATATTTTACCAACCGCGACAGGTTGGCCAGGAAGGTCAAGAAAGCAATAGCCTATCCGTCATTTGTGACCGGGTTCGTAATCTTTATCGTCGTGATCATAATGACTCTGATCATCCCGCGATTCCGAGAAATGTTCGACCAGTTCGGCGCAGGACAACTACCTGCCTTTACGCGGGCGTTCATGGGGGTTTATGATGTGCTGATGCACTACAGTTACTTTGTTGTCGGTGGGACACTGCTGGGAATTCTTCTGATAGTTTTTGCCTACAGACACCTGAGCACGGTGCACTACTTGTTTTGCAGACTCGTGCTGAGCTTGCCTCTGTTCGGCAAGCTGCTCAAACAGGCTTTCATAGCGAGTTTCTGTAGGACGATGTCCAACCTGCTTCGAGGCGGCGTCTCGGTACTGGAGGTATTCGACATTATCTACGAGATGACCAACAATGATATTATGAAGTCGGCTGTTGCCCGAACCAGGTCGGATATCGTCGGGGGATCGGCCATCTATTTGAGTATGGCCGGGACACGGTTTTTCCCGAATATGGTGGTCAAAATGGTAAGGGCGGGCGAGGAAAGCGGCTCTTTGTGGACCGTGCTGGAGCGGACCGCCGATTATTACGAAGAGAAGGTAGATGCGCTGATAGCCACCATGACGTCCCTGCTCGAGCCTCTGCTGATAATAATCGTCGGCGCCATAGTGCTGGTAGTTGTATTGGCATTATACTTGCCTATTTTTTCGATATCGAATATCGGGGGATGATGATGACGGCAGAATACAGGATACAGTATTTAGTCCTGCAGCCTGCTGCGGGATTAAGGTTGTATAAAAATAGGAAGGAGTAGGAAAAATTTCTTGTGGTTTGATTGTAGAGCAGGTAAAATAGTTAGAAATTCTCTCGCGAGGGAAGCGGAGTCAAGAACAAAACTATCCCCGCGATGATAAAAGACATTATGGAGACAAAAGGGTCTGTTAAGGAAGGAAGAAGGTATTAGGAATCTCGTTTTTTTAAGGAAAGGCAAAATTATGAGAAGTCGAAAAGGTTTTACGCTGATTGAACTGATGGTCGTTATCGTCATTGTGGCAATACTGGCCGCTGTCGTAATTCCGCTGCTGTTGAGCCGTGTTGAAAAGGCCAAATATTCAGAAGGCAAGGCAATCGCTTCGCAGATTGCTACTGCAGTTCGCGTTTATGCTGTTGAATCAGACGTTGTTTTAGCATCACCCTCTCTGACGGTTAATTTGGGGTTTAAGCCCAGTGAACTGGATGCAAAGTACTTTACACAGATAGGAAACATGAGTGTTTCAGGTGTACTTCTTAATACGACGACTGGTACGATGAACTATACCATTACGTTGATACCTGATTCAGGTGAAGGACTTAATAGTGGTAACGTGGTTCTGGAATGCACAGCTAATAATACCGTATTTACCAGCCCGGTTGGGCTATAGTGAAAAATTTGGACAGTAGCCCTTTTTTGCGTATGGGAAGAATAGGGACAGCTACATATATTTGGCGTGTAGTTGGAAGAGCACCCTGTTAGAAATGTGATTCGGTGGGTTAAAAGCCAAGTATACGAAAATCTATACTTGAGAATCTAAGGTAAAAATGGAAAGGGTGCGGAAGAATCGAAATAGTGGTTTTACTCTCATCGAAGTGATGGTCTCGATGCTGGTCATCCTGATTATCGCCATCGGCGTGGCCAGCTATATGTATTCCTGCGCATGGAACGCCAAAAGAGCGGATGTCAGGATAACCGCTACTCGGGTAGGTCAATTTCTGTTAGAGACATGGAAAATCACCGGTCATCATATTTTTGATGCGTCCGGTAATATAATAGGGTGGTCGTGGAATGTGAGTGATTTCGATCCGACTGATCCGGATTTCAATTCAACACTGCCTGATAGTTTTGGAGGCATAACGGTCGATCTCGGAGGAGTGGGTGCCGAGTTGGGGGATTACGGGATACAAATCGATGGTGTTGTTTATTTTGCGACGCTTCTTTTTGATAATAACCAGCCAGCGATGTTGAACGCTCGCGTTGCCTGGAACAAAAACTATAGCTCTACAACTCTTGAATCTGACTTTATGTATGTTGATGTTACAAGTTATGCGATATATTAATTGTTAGAAATAGCAATATTTTGTATGGCCGAAAAAAACAAACATTTTAGAAGCGGTATTACACTTATCGAAGTGATAATAGCCGTCCTTGCGGCTTTCATTCTTATGATTGCCATAACAGGGATATTAGCTGCCGGCCATAAAAACTTTAAAACAATGTTAAAACGTACAAGCCAGGGTGTTGTTCCTGATGCTTACGCAGCAAAAAGGGTGTTTGATAAAATTATTAGAAAGTCATCAATAAAAAGATTAGATCCTCCTGAGGTATATAGTAGTCTAAGTACTGAATTATATGTTTATTACTATTCGGATCCGACATTTATTTTTGAAGGATCTATTCCTGATAAATATGCGCATTTCTATCTAAACGGTACACAGTTTATAGTAGATACAGGAGCTGTAACAGGGAACTTTGGAGCATCTCCACCGGGTCTTCCTTCTCTTAATCAAGAGTCAAAACTAATACTGGCAAGTAATATAAATTCCGTTACATTTACAGAAGCTATTCACTCGATACAAATGGTATTGATGCTGGATAGTGAAACAGGTTCTTCTGACCCGTTGGGAACATTAAAAATGACGGTAACTTCTACTGCAATACAGCATAATTAAAGTAATGTATTAATAAGTAAAGTAAGAAGAAGCAAGAGGAACGAGGTAAGAGAGATGAAACTAAACAAACGCAAATCAAAGAAATTCAGACGGGGTTCCATATTAGCCTTTGTGGTTGTTATTGGTCTTTGCCTTGCTCTTTTAGGTATGGGCATGCTTCAAATGGGATTCGGCAGCCGGCTGAATTCGCATATATCGGTCTCTGTTATAACCGCTCGTGAGGCTGCTGATGCCGGAATCGCAAAAGCGTTGTATTCAATGAATGCTGCTTTTCCAACCCCTGATTGGGCACCCACTGGTAGTGGTACTTTGCCTAATTCAAATGCAAGCTATTCCTACGAAATAACCGTTCCACCTTATGCTGAACCTCGAGGCGCCTATTTTGATCATTATGAAATTAAATCAATAGGCACTTCAGATAGAGATCAGAGGATTATATATACCGTTACAGGTATAAGAAATTTTCTTGACTATGGTCTTATTGTGACAAATACGATAGACTTGAAGTCCGACACTTTACTTGACGGGTATGATACCAGACTGGGCCCGTACACGGAATTCCCAGACACTACAAACTCACATGCATATATAAGGATTGGCACGACAAGCATTGCCGAAAATGCGATATGGCTCCACCAGGATACCTGGATTACCGGCGATGTTCTTACTGGTATCGGCGGTGACGTGTATGAGGTAATACAAGAAACTCCGACAGGTGGATCCATTACCGGCCCGTGGTACAGTCTGCCGGAACCCTGGTCTTTTGATCCCATTATCATACCTGATGCGGTTTATATTCCTTCCGGAAGCATCGGCAACAGCACTCCCTGGGATGGCACTGGGAGCTATCGTGTCCCGGCGGTTGTGACTGGTGAGAAGCAATACTTTCAATTCGACAACATAGATGTGCCGACTGGGCAGAGCTTGATATTCCTGGGGCCCGTTGATATTATTATTACCGGCAATCTCGAACTTGACAATGCAGCAACACTGTACGTAGGCGAACCATTCCCAGATCTGGAGCATCCTGCTTATCCTTTATCTTCCTTAACAATCTATTTATATGGTGATTTATTAGTAAGAAATGGTGGAAATATTAATAACCTGAGCCGGATTCCACTCAATTTTCAGTTATATGGAGTAGGACCGCCTTATCAGGACTGGGACATATACAACAGTGGCGATTACTATGGAATCTACTACGGCCCGAATGCCAATATACGTACTTATGCCACTGCTGAGTTTTACGGTTCGATTTCAGGACACGATTTTCTCTTGTTTAACGGCGGGCAGTTACACTATGACCGTGCTTTGGCTGACTTGACTGCGTACGACACCGGTTTTGGAATAGATAGCTGGTGGGAGCAAAGCGGGCTGTAATAATAATTGGAATAAATGGGTTGCCTTTTTCTTCTTAATCTGCTATCATCCACTGGAGACTTGGCTTCGTGACAAATACCGGGATTGTTGGTACTTTTTGTCTCATTTCGAGAAAAGGCATTGACAATCGAAACAGCGCCAATCTAAACTGTGGTTTGCGCTTAGCTGGTTCGGTTGACCACGATACGGAGTTCCGAATCGGTTGCGGCAGGAAGAGAAGGACGACTTCGTTATCAGGGCCGTAATAGCTCAGTTTTAAGCAAAGTTCACTGGAATAGTATGTTTGGGTTTGGACACAATGAAATAATGGGGATGGATATCGGTTCTTCGGTGGTGAAGGTCGTGCAGTTGCGTCAGAGCCAGCGGGGTTGGATAGTCACCGGTGCGGGTATTTCTGATATCTCCGACAAAGGCTCGGACAGTCCCGGCCGGCAGGACGCAAATACCCTGCGGGCGATTCTCAACTGCGTTCGTCTTAGCGGCATCAGGGCAAATCTGGCGGTCTGCGGGGTGGGCGGCCCGGGTGTGGTCGTTCGCAATTTCGAGTTTCCCGCCGTCCCTGCCGATGAGATAGATAGAGCGGTCCGGCTCGAAGCCAAACAGGTTTGCCCGTTCAATACCGACGAGATCGCCGTGGATTATCGCCTGATACCCGGCGGCAACAACAAAACAAAGGGGTACCTGGTCGTTGCTACCGACAAGCTGGTGAACAGCAAGACCCGGCTTGTCAAGAAAGCCAGGCTCGATTGCGCCTTGATGGACATCGACGGACTGGCGCTTCTTAATTGCTTCAAAGAGCTTGAGAATCCCCCGAACAATCATGGGACCGCGCTTTTGAACATCGGCAGCAGTCACACAACGTTGGCGATCGAGGGCAAGAAAGGCTGGCCGCTTATCCGCGACCTGAATTATGCCGGCGACAGCATTATAAGGAAAGTTGCCGCCGAGAACGAACTTTCGGAGGAGGACGTTAAGGCGACATTAGCAGGCAATCAGCAGGAAGCTCATGCGGACGTTCGGCAGAGTTTCGAGAGCGCCTGCGACAGGCTTGTTACCGATATTACCAAGACGGTCCGCTATTACGGGGCACAGGGGCAGACATCGGAAATAAAGAAGATATTAGTCTGCGGCGGCTTTGCCCTGTTCGGCGAGCTTGTGAAGATTTTGGACAGCCGGTTGCCAATGAAAGTGGCGACGTGGAACCCCTTCGAGAAAATGCGATGCCAGGTAGGACGGCACCATCGCGGCGTCCTGGTGAAGAATATCCTTCGCAAGAACGGCCCCGCGATGGCGGTGGCCGCCGGTTTCGCCATGAGGTCGATATGATATGCACACGATAGACTTGCTAAGGGGCGAAGGCGTCCCGCCAAAAACAACTCTCGGCAGCGTACTCATCGTCGTAGTGATAGCGGCGGTTCCCGTGCTTGCCGCGGCGGCGATGGCCGACCGTTATCTCCAGAACAGGGAAACTATCGCGATACAACAAAAGGCAATCACCACAGACAAAGCGACAATCGAGGAACTCGCCGACATCGTGGCGTTGCAGAAATTAGTAGAGCAGACGCAAAGCGTTACCAACACGAGGCTCTCGGAAGTTGCATCCTGCCTCGGCGGCTATGTTCAATGGTCGCCCGTTTTGGTGACGTTGGTCGAAAACATGCCTGCCGAGATGATTATGAGCAAGCTTTCGGCCGAAAGCACGGTTGAAAGGATAAGAGTGCCGAAAAAGGACAATCCGAACCAGGAAATCGACGTGAGTGTCACCAAACGAACGTTGGTTCTCGATATCAGCGGAAGTCAGCCGGGCAACTACGAGACGATAGTCAGGGATTACCGTACCCGATTGAAATCCTCGGAATTGCTCGGGCCCAAGCTCGAAGAGATCACAGCCTCGAAGAAACCCGGCGGCTCCGGGGACGACAAAACCGTTTCATGGACGATGAACCTTATTTTCAAATCCGCATCGTAGCGAGTCTTCCATGAAGTCGATTTACGGAAAATACATTAAAATAGGAATCTCAGCCTGGGCGGGCTGCTTTATTGTGCTCTTACTGTCCTATGTAGTCGTGCTGGCGCCGCAGGAAAAACTCAAGGCCCGGACCGAGAGCCAGTTCGCCGAGGCCAGGCGTACAGCCCAGGCTGCAAAGGAGGCTGCACGAGAGGAAAACAAGATCAAGCTGAAGGAGCAGGCCGCAAATCTGGACAAGAGATTGCAGGAATTTATTATAGAAGAAGCCGACACGGCTAACCTGACGTTCGATATCGACAGAATTTCCAATGCCATCAAGCTCGACTCGTCCAGCATAAATACTATGGGCAGCCAGGGAATCGTGGAAATAGAGAACTGCGAATACCTGTTTGCCAAGCAGATAAGCGTCGATTTTGCGTCGAGTTTCAATCAGTTTGCCGCCTTCCTCAACGCCCTGGAGAGGAACCGGCCGGTCATCTTCGTAGATACGTTTGCAATAACCAGAGCCAGGGAAGACAATTCAAATCACTCGGTCAGCATGAAGCTGGCGGTCCTTGTCGGCAAAGACGCGAAAGCCGGGGGAGTTGACGGGTGATAACCTTTGACACGGATTTATGAGCGGGGAAACGTGTAAGTTTCCAGACGTTAGCATGAGAACGGTAGCAGTAGCGAATCAAAAAGGCGGTTGTGCCAAAACAACCACGTCGGTGAATCTTGCCGCAGCTTACGCTCTGGCGGGAAAGCGTGTCCTGTTGATCGACCTTGACCCACAGGCGCATGCGACAATAGGATTGGGCCAGGACCCCGAGAGCCTGGAGCAGACCATTTATAACCTCTTTATCGACGCCGGCGTTTCTGCGTCCATGATAGCAATCAACAGCAAAGTGGAGAGACTCTCTTTGCTGCCGAGCAACATTTTGCTTTCCGGCATCGAATTTGAGCTGGCATCGATGGAAGGCAGAGAATACGTTCTGAGCAACAGGCTCAGCGATGTGAACGGCTCGTACGATATATGCCTTATCGACTGCTCGCCATCCCTGAGCCTGCTGACATTGAACGCCCTTGTGGCGAGCGACGAGGTGCTAATACCCGTCCAGACACACTATTACGCCCTTGAAGGCTTGCGGCAACTGCTCGAGACCATAAACATTGTTAAGCAACGCTTCAACAGTAACCTGGAGATACTCGGAATACTGCTGACTTTCGTTGAGAGCAGGACAAAGTTGAGCCGGCAGGTCCAGCGGCAGATGAGGGAGTTCTTCGGCGATTTGGTTTTTGATACGGTCATCCATAAAGACGTAAGGCTGGCCGAGGCGCCAAGCGCCCACGAACCTGTTTTCACTTATGCCCCGAAGTCCAAAGGCGCCACCGAGCATAGAATTCTGGCTGAGGAGATAGGCTAAGCAATGGCAAAGAAGAAAACAGGGCTTCAGACTGAGATTTCGTCGATTTTTTCCGGCGTGCCTATACCGAAGAAAGACCGCTCGAAGTCTCAACCCGGCAGCCACCCGCCAAAGCCAGCCGGTTCTGCTCCGCCGCGGCCAAAGACTCCGCTGCCGAAGACTCCCCCGCAGAAAGCTCCGCCGCCGCGAGCTACCGAACCGCCGGCGCCTCGGCGACCGATCGAGCCGACCCGGGAGGCTCCTGCTCCTAAAGTCGTCGAAGTCAAGACCCCTGAGCAAAAAATCAGGTCATTGCCAGGCAGGAAGTCCCGACCAAGGAAAGACAAGCTCTTTGCACCGAAAGCCGGCGTAAGTTCAACAAGACAAAGAGCAAGCATAGTAATGGTCCTGGTTCTTTCAATCCTGCTGGTTGTCGTGCTGGCTCGTCCCTTCAGCGCTTCTCGGCGCAATCCTGCCGGTCCGGGCGCGGCCGGGCAGCCGACGGCGGGCATTTCAGCCAAAGCCAACATTGAGATCGGCTGGCAAAGGCCGGACGTCTATCCGACGCATCTTCGTGATCCTATGTCGTTGGATTCGCAGGGGCAGCCTGTTATTGTAAAACGTAGCAACTGGACCGTAACCGGTATTACAACCAGCGAGGATCGCAGCATAGCGTCTATAGAGACACAGACAATGCAAGACGGCAGGATAGTGACTCAGACAGAGACAGTACAAGAAGGCGACATAGTGTTGGGCGCAATAATTGTGGAAATAAGCCTGAGAACTGTCACGTTTGAAAAGGATGGGAAAACATGGAAACAGAAAGTCAGGGGTAATGAACAGCAGGAACTGTAAAGATGTTGTTATCAGGGGGTAAATTTAGAAAGGAGAAAATTATGAAGAATTTGTGGGAACTGAAAAACCTGAAAGTGCCGGCGGCCCTGTTGTTGATCCTGGGTATTTGTCTGACCGGCATCGCCCAGGACGCCGGGTCGCCGGCAGAGGAGAAGAAGGTCTTAACTGCAGTTGACCAAAAGATGCTCAAGAGAATCAGCGTGGATTTCCGGGAGACACCTATCGACGATGTGATAAGAACCATCGCCAAGCAGGTCGATCTGGATATTGTCAAAGGTCCCGCCGTCACCGGCAACGTCACCGCCACTCTAACGGACGTTCCTCTTGAAGAAGCCTTAAACCACATTCTTACCGCTTATGGCGCCGGCTTCGTGAAAAGTGAGAATATGATACGAATAGTGCCGTCCGACCAGCTTACCGAAGAAACGGAGAAGGTCGTAAGCAAGATCTATCGCATTGTCTATGCGGATGTCACGGAAGTGGAACAAGCCTTGACGAAAGTTATTTCGAGCCGCGGTTCGATATCCGCCAGCGCAGCGACCGGCAACATTATGGTTACCGACACCGAAAGCAGAATGGCGGCCATCGACTCCTTTGTCGAGGAAATGGATCGCAAAACGCCGCTAATTCTCGTCGAGGCGAAAATCTACGACCTCAAGAACACCGATGCGCTCGATCTCGGGGTCGAGTGGGGCGCGGGACGCAATACAGGACGCGGGATACCACCGGGACGCGCCACAGGATCAGGCATGTCAGCAATCGGAGGCCCGGTGACCGGCTTTAGCCGAAGCGATCCGTTCCTTACCGGAGCTTTTGACAGCACCACTACAAAAGTGGCTTCAACCGGGACCCTTGACTTCGGCATACTAACCGACCACATGGACGTGGACATACTGCTAAGCGCAATACAGCAGCAGGACACTGCAAAACTACTTGCCAGTCCACGGATACTCGTGCTCGATAATCAAACAGCCTCTTTCAAGGCCATCGAGGAGATCCCTTATCAGCAACTGCAGCAGGGAGGTTTCCAAAGTTTTGGAACAACAGAATTTAAGGAAGTAGGTGTCGAGCTTAAAGTTACGCCGCACCTGGCGAAGGACGGCCTGATCAGGCTGCATATCCTTCCTGTCTTCAGCGTTCACGTCAGGGATGTCGAGATAACAACCATCGGAGCCGGGGGCGCCCAGATTTCAAGTCCGCAGCCGGTAATCGACAAAAGGGAAGCTGACACCATAGCATTGATACAAGACGGCGAGACTGTTGTTATCGGAGGCCTGAGAAAACAGACTATTAACCAGTTGATTAGCAAGATACCGTTACTGAGTGACATTCCGGTTCTGGGTGCGCTATTCACATTCGAAGGTGAGGAAACCATCAACAGCGAATTGGTTGTCTTCTTGACTCCCAGAATCGTAGATGAGCCCATCCTGACGGAAACAGAAAAGGAATATCTCGAGAAAACCGTGTTTCCCGCTCCCCATGATCCATCGGCGCGGATCGATTCCGACACGAGGAAAATCAAGGAAAAGCAAGCAGAGAATTAGCAGGAATGGTCCTGGCCGGAATCGTGGATCATTGCACAACATATTTCAGCCTCAGGGCACTTGCAGAATAACTTAGAATTGCGGTGCATGGTCGTACTTTAGTGAATGGTTATTATCACTCGCATCAGGCATGGGGCAGACCCGGTAGAAGCTTGCCGCGACTGTCCCTGCCTGGC
Organism: Planctomycetes bacterium B3_Pla; assembly: GCA_005223045.1. GTDB lineage: Bacteria > Planctomycetota > Phycisphaerae > Sedimentisphaerales > Anaerobacaceae > SG8-4. The sequence goes on from NJBM01000003.1 coordinate 253,338, forward strand.
GCGGGTTTAAGTTTGCTTTCACTAAAACACGAAGAAGGGATAGAGAAAAGATCTCTTAGGAGCAAGAGAAACTCGATCAATGAGGGCCACATTTCGACTCTCTGAGAACAATTCCAAATAGCTTTGAAGGAGTTTTTAACAATGGCAGAGATAACGAGCATATTAGCCGAAGCGGTTACGAGAGAGGCAAGCGATGTTCACATAAATGTCGGAATGCAGCCCATAATACGAGTAAACACCGAGCTGGTCGAAATGGATTTCCCCATCATCAGTAATGACGACGCCAGAGAGATTCTCCTTTCGCTGATCGGCCAGGACAAATTCAACAAGTTCGAGCAAGCAAGGGACTTCGATTTCTCCACGAGCATCACCGATCCGAACCAGCGGTTCCGCGTCAATGCCCATTACCAACGAGATACAATCGCAATTGCCTTCAGACTGATTTCGGACACTGTGCCTTCAATCGAAGAGTTGAACCTGCCGGAGAAGATCAAGGAATTTGCCGATCTGCCGAGAGGACTGGTGTTGGTAACGGGTCATACGGGTGCCGGCAAGAGCACGACACTCGCTTCGGCCATAGGGCTGATAAATAAAAAGTACAGGAAGCGCGTGATCACGATCGAAGACCCAATCGAATATTGGCTGGTCAACGATATGTGCATGATAGAGCAGCGTGAAGTCGGTTCGGACTGCCCCGATTTCGCCACGGGCCTGCGACATATTCTTCGTCAGGACCCCGATGTAATCATGGTCGGCGAAATGCGAGACCTGGAAACCACGAGCTTCGCACTTACCGCCGCCGAGACCGGGCACCTTGTTTTCAGCACGCTTCACACGCCGAACGCCTCGCAATCCATAGAACGCGCCATAGACATCTACCCGGCTAACCAGCAAACTCAGGCCCGGACAATGCTGGCCAATGCTCTTCAGGCTGTCGTCTCGCAAACTCTGTTCAGGCGTATTGATGAGCCGGGAATGGTCCCCAGCACAGAGATACTGTTGTGTACCGCAGCCGTGAGGAACTGCATCCGCGAGAACAGAATCTACGAGATACCGAACATTATCGAGACATCCCGGCGTTTCGGGATGCACACAATGGACAACAGCATCGCCGAACTATGCCTGGACGGGTATATCGATAAAGAAGAAGCGATTCTGAGATCGAATAATCGCGCCAAGATGGAGAAGGCGCTTGCGCTCGCTCGAAGAGGCTGATGCACGCACTACATGCTCCTCTTCTCAGTCCTTCATAGATCTACCATCTGACAGGCAGCCAAACGGCCATTTTCGGCTCCTCACGATTGTTCCATGCGTAGTACGGGATCATGGTTATGTCGGTGCGGCCGGGCCGTCTATTACTCACATGCCGATAGCCGCCGATATCTCCGGCGGTGGTCTTATCAATCACTATCGCTTTGGCCTTCAGCACAGTCACGCCACCGAGCAGGTCGGACTCATATCGGTCCTTCCACTTTGCCTCGGCAGGCAGGCAAACATCCTCAAGCCGAACGTCCTGCGGCAAGTCAATGGACTCCAGGCAATAAACGATTGGGCCGCGCATGACCGCGACCTGGTTCCGGGTCTGTTCGATTAGCGGATCGGCCACAATCATTCTGACCGGCATGGGCAACTCCAGCTCAATCACGTCACCCGCAGCCCACTTGCGCTCGATGCTCGCGTATGTTGCCGGTTTGCAGTCAGTCTTCACCGCCCTGCCGTTAACGGCCAACTTAGCGTCCTTAGCCCAACCGGGAATCCTCAACAGAATCGAAAACGACCGGGCTGACTCGGCGGCGTCTATGGTAATGCGCACGACGCCGTCCCAGGGATAATCGGTTTCCTGCGTAAGTTTCAATTTGCGGCCGTCGGCCAATGCGCCCTCGAAAACGTTTGCCCCGTAGTGATGTATCCATAGTCCCTGTTTGCCGACGCTGTAAAGGTAGTTCTGCCAGGAAGCAACGGTTCGCATTAGATTCGTGGGACAGCAAATCATCCTCGTGCCGGGATACGCACGTTTGTGTGTGTCATTGCTGCGCAGCACGTGTTCGGAACCGTGCCAGCGAAGCGGATTCGTGTATGACCAGCCTTCGCCGTCCACTTCGACGCCCGAGAGAATGGAATTGTAAAGGGTGCGTTCCATAATATCGGCAAAGCGCGCCTCACCCGTGATAGCCAGCATTCGCCAGTTCCACATCAGGTTTCCTATCTGGCCGCAGGTTTCGTTGTAGGCGGTGTCGTTCGGCAGTCTATAAGGTTCGCTGATGCCCTCGTGAATCGAGTCGCCTACGATGGTGCTGAGTTTCCCAGGCGAGAAGCTCCTGGCGGGATGGGCCTTGTGCTCCGGGCTGACGCCCCCGGTGACATACATCTTCTTCGTGACCAAATCGTCCCAAAGACGTTCAAGTGCGGTCATAACGGTTCTATCGCCGGTCTCCATGTAGGCATCGGCCGCACCGGCGTAAAGATAAGTGAAGAACACGGCATGGCCCACCACTTCGGTTTCCTTGCGAAGCGGACGCCAGTTCTGGTTGAGATCGCTGCCGTTCTTTAGAGGTCCGCCCCAGGCGTTTCGCCTTCCGTTTCCGTATCGGCTGCCGCGCCAGTCTATGAAGAAATTCGCCATGTCGAGGTATCTCTTATTGCCGGTCGTACGATACAATTCGACTGCCCCCATTATTATCGATGGGTTTAGAGGAAACTCAGCTAACTCCGGGTTGCGTCCCTTGAATGTCTCGTAAATATAGTCCGCGGTTTTGCATGCGACATCGAGCAGCGCGGTTTTACCTGTAAGCCGGCGATGAATACAAGCCGCGGTGAGCAGATGCCCCATTGTGTAAAGTTCGTGATGATGGGCGTTCTGGAACCTGGGCCAGTCGCGGACGATTGTCTGGGAGGCGATATAACCATCCGGCTGTTGCGCTTTGGCGATCACTTCAACAATTTGGTTGATTTGTCCGCCAAGCTCTTCGTCACCGGCGACAGCGTAAATGTAACACGCACTCTCAAGCCACTTGTACACCCAGGCATCCTGCCAGTGGGTCCCCTTGAACTGCCCCTTCTCAATTCCGGCGGCAATCCTCAGATTTTGTATCGCGTGCCCCATATCCGGGTCCGACGCCAGCTCCCACAGCTTCGGTAGCGTCACATCACGAGTCGTCGCAAACCGGTCCGCCCAAAAACCGCTAGTCCAGCGAACATCTCTAAAGTCCACACTCTTTAGTTTTGCGTGTGGACTTTCCTGGTTCTTGATGACGCCAAAGTCGCGGCCATCCGCCCCGGCAAAGGACGGAACACAATAAGACAAAATCCCAATTGATAATACTGCGATTGTCGTTGGCAACCTGCACATCATCTGCCTCCTATACGTAATTTGGTTTTCATTTGGGCGACCATTTTTCTTATCAGCGGCGCGTTCTCTGATTTGCCGGCAATGTTCACGTTTTCATCCGGATCTTTATTGTGGTCGTATAGTTCCATGGCAATCGGCTCAGCATCAGGATTTAGCACGTCGATCCAGATAGTACAGCGGTACCTGTCCGTGCGCATCGAGTAACCCATCAAATGCTTGTTGTACAGTTCCTCACTATATCGCTCAGGCGCCTCAGCTTTTAATTTCTGCTCCACGCGGCGGACCAGCGGGCCAAAAAATGTGCCGCGCATTGCAGGCGAAAGCGGCATCGCAGCCCACTCTCGAAGTGCGGGGCACGGGAATTGGCTGAAAGCCGCCGACTTCCATCTACGATCCGAATCGTCCAGAAGCGGCACGAAGCTTTTTCCTTCGGCATGTTTCGGCACAGGCAAACCAGCAAGTTCGCAAAGCGCAGGATACATATCCAAAAGCTCAACAAGAGCATTGCTGCTCCGGCCCGTAGTTTTCATGCCCGGGGCGCTAACGATCAGAGGACAGCGCGTGGCAACCTCAAAATTTGTCGCCTTACCCCACAGCGTATGTTCGCCCAGGTGCCAGCCGTGATCGCCCCAGAGCATGACAACAGTGTTCTCCCGAAGCTCAAGCCGTTCCAGCTCATCGAATATCCGGCCAATCTGCGCATCCACGTAGCTGACGCAGGACAGGTACCCGTGAATAAGATTGCGGGCCACATTATCCGGGATGGGGCCGGATTTGGGTACGCCGTGCCGGACACGAAGCTCGAACGAAGAATGCATACCGACGGATGGGGCGCCATTTGGCACGAACGGATTGTCCGCCAGATCGATATCTTCCGGATCATAGAGGTCCCAGTATTTCTTCGGCGCGACAAACGGCAGGTGCGGTTTGTGAAACCCAACCCCGAGGAAAAAAGGCTTCTTGCCTTTGAGTTGTCCGAGAGTGGCGATAGCAGCATCGGTGCTCCGTCCATCCTGATAGGCGTTGTCAGGTACGACAGCGCGTTCGGTGGCCGGTCCGCACGCCAAGCCGCCGAGCTTCACTTCTCCGTATTCGTTTTTTACCTCCTCGCGCCTGCGTCGCACCAGCTCCTGGTTTTCCAGCAGTTGATATCCACCTACATCGCGCCGGTAGCCGGGCTTAGGATAAACAGCCTTGCGACTCCATGACTTTTCCTCGTCCCGCATCGCGCCGTGATATATCTTGCCGATGTAAACGGTTTCGTAGCCGTGATTTCCAAAGTGCTGAGGCAGCGTCACCACATCTGGCACGGTGTCGCGAAAGTAGGTCACATTATCGACCACGCCCGCTGAATCAGGACGCAAACCCGTCATAAGGCTCGCCCGCGACGGACTGCAGATAGCTACCTGGCAATAAGCCCGGTTGAATCTCATTCCTTCCCGGGCCAATCGATCAATATTCGGACTGTGGACAATCTTATGCCCGTAACAACCCAACTCCGGCCTTAGGTCATCAACGGCGATGAAAAGAACGTTAGGGCGGTTGCCGTCGTTAACATCGCCAAACACGTCTTGAAAAGACAAAGAAGCGCCGCTCACAACCGCCGCTGCGACTCCAATGGTGTTGATAAACTCACGTCGTGTACAGTTGCCTTTGGACATTGGTTCTTGTTCTTGTTCCTGTTTTTGATTCTTCTTAAAGGCATATCACGTAGTTGTCAAGACGCATTCTCCTAAGTAGGCCGGCAAAGTCCTATACACACAAAAAATTGCTTGTTTCCTGGAGGCAATTGTTGTACACTATTATATTTGATACTCGGCAACGTCGCTGAGATTTCTCTGAGTAACAAACGCAGTTTTGTATAGGAGAGAGCTATGAGTCAGAAACAAAGCCAAACGAACAAGGTCAATGAGGTAAGTCGTCGCCGTTTCATGCGCGATGGAGCAGCAGCCGCTGCCGGCGTGGCCGTTGGTCTCGGCACCGCGCGCGGCGAAACCGCTTGTTGCGCTGCCAAGGAGAAGACCCGCAGCTATAATTCCGAGATGGAATATCGCCGGCTGGGCAAAACCAATCTTTGGGTCTCGGCCGTGTGCCTGGGCGGACACTGGAAGCGCGTTGACAAAATGGTTCCCGGCGTCTTTAAGGACAGGAAATGGCTCAGCGCCGACCTCGACATGGACGGATTCGTCAAGAACCGCCACGACGTCGTCAGCCAGTGTATCAAGAACGGCATAAACTACATCGACGCATGTACCTGGCAGGAAGTGGTAACATACGCCAGGGCACTAAGAGGCAGACGCGACAAGATGTACCTCGGCTTTTCATGGTATCAGGAGGAGATGAGGAAGGAAAAGTTCCGTACGGCCAAAGCGCTTCTGGGCACGCTCGACAAGGGGATGCGCGAAGCGAAGCTCGATTACGTCGATGTATGGCGGATCACAATGCTCTCGCAAAGCGGCAGGCACACCGAGACCGAAGTCGATGAGATGATGGACGCCCTCGAAAAGGCCAAGAAACAGGGCAAAGCCCGCTTCTCGGGTCTTTCTTCCCACGACCGTCTGCACATTAAAAAGATGATCGAGACCTATCCCGAGACCGTTCAGGTCGTCTGCACACCCTACAATCCCAAGACCAAGATGCTGCCCGCCGACAGCATTTACCAGTCTATCAAGGAACAGGATGTAGGTGTTTTCGGCATCAAACCGTTTGTCGGCACCTCGCTCTTCAAGGGAGATAGTTCACCCGACAGCCCGATGGCCGAGGAAGACGACCGGCTCGCGCGCAATTCCATCCGCGAAATTCTGAACAGATCGGTCATAACGGCACCTATCCCGGGTATGATAAACGCCCACCAGGTGGACAATATGGCCAAGGCGGTGAAAGAACGACGCAAACTCGACGCGGCCGAGGCAAAGGAACTCGAAGAGGCCATGGACAGAGCTTGGGCAAACCTGCCGACCCACTACCAGTGGCTGAAAGACTGGGAATACGCATAACAGGCCGCCCTGCCTATCCTAATGGAATAATCCTCGAAATCAGCGAGGAAGAGACAGGCCCGTGCAGTATAGCAAGTTGAATCTCTGACCCAAAGAAGGTCTTTTCCCGGTCAGGGTCGATTGACCTTTCGTTTGGTCGGCTTGAATCCGGATTGTATCGACCATCCCGGATTCTGTGCTCGCCCTTCGGATTCATAGGCGCCCACGTCGAATGGAACCGTTCTCAGCATACGGTTGAAATCCAGCCTGGGAGCAAACTCTGGATCGGCATGGCCGATCAGCACTGAGCTGGTCTTAGGCCAAAAATCCATCCCGGTATCTGCTGTAATATCCTTGCTGCCGTAAAATCGAGAACCGTCAATAGTCGCGCCGGCTAAGCGGCCGTCGATATAGTTGGCGCTGAACGTGCCGTTGCCGATACCAGAGGCATCGACGGCAATAAATCCGGGACAGCCGACTGCGTTATTCGCAAGAACCATGTCGCTTGCCTTATTCCACCGAATCAGAACGCCTTTAGGACAGTTGACGATGGTATTGTTGACAATTCTGGTGTTGCGCACGTGAGGTACCGCTGCATGTGGAGCAGCCGTTATGCCGGTCATCGAACAGTTGAAAATAATGTTGTTTCTGATAATCGCGTCCGAAACGACCTGGATGCCTTCTCCGGCATTCCAGATCACGTTGCCTTCGACGATGTTAATGCCTTTGCCGCCGCCGTACACGAAAATTCCGGGGTACTGCCTGCCGATATTGGTATCATGGATGACATTATCGCGGACGATGTTCCCGTACGAGCCGAACTTTATTTCAATGCCGTCATTTCCGCCGCTGCTTGTGCCTCGCGTATGGTGGATGTAATTGCCTTCGACAAGCGTATTGGTCGTTATGCACAAACCGCTGTGGCAGCCGATATACATGCCTTCGCCCTCGGTTTCGCGAGAGGTGCTCAATCCCGTATGATGAATGTGGTTCCTGCGGATAACAAAAGCGTCGCAGTCGCCGCTGTTCATAGTCAGCGCGTTATTGCCCGTCTCGGAGATTTCACACTCTTCGAACGTAATGTGGTGTCCACGGATGAACCGAACGCCTGAACTGCCGCCCCGAAACCGTATCCCCCGAATAATCAGGTGGGAGCAATCAATAAACTCGATGTTGTTATACCTGTCCCTGTTGTCGGCGGGACGTGTAAGCAGCGGCTCTTCATCCTCTGCAGCGCGAATAATAACCGGCTTATCTGCCGTTCCGCTGACCGTGACTGCACGCCGGGCATTCTGGGAATACGTGCCGCCGTGCAGGATAAGCACATCGCCCGGCTTGAGAGAGTTGGCAATGTTCTCAAACTCCTCACGCGAATCCACAATCGTCGGATGTATTTCATGCGTGAGGCCTGAACTGATGCAACAGCAGATCAGTGTCAGCAGCAGTTCCACAGCGGGCCTGTTGAAAAAATCCCGCCGTAACGCCTGAGATTGCCGCGCGATTCTTTGAATCGCTCGCAATGACATAAAAATGGACCTTTTGTCATTGCGAGGAGCGCAGCGACGAAGCAATCTCACCTTTTCCAACAGCCCCACAGCTACTTTTTTTGCTCGACCTGTACGATCCATGCGAATTAGTACTCCATCTTTACAACAATAGAACGAGTGAAATCAGGCAAAGAAACTCTATTTTCTTTGACTGCGACTTGTGTCCATCGATTCGACCAGGGGTCATAGAAGTCAACAGCAGCTCCATTCAATTCTTTGCCTACATCTGCCAGTGAGATAATTGCCCCCTCGACAACGACAGGCGGCTTGCCCTCAGCCAACTCGGTTTTCCATGTGTTTTGCCTGTCCCTGCACCAGGCGAGCAAAGTATGCCTGCCCTTAAGAGCGTATATGCGCAAACGCGGATGGTCGATCATTATTGGCTCAAACGCCTCGGCCGGCGGATCAATTCCCCTGACGGCCTCGGCAAACCGGTCAAATTGAAACCACAGGTTGTTGGCCGCGACGTAATGGTCCCAATGCCAGTTCTGGCCCGTGCCGGCGGCTCCGGCAAAAAACGGGGCGAAGAGTATATCATGGAGTATGATCCCAGCTCTGTCCTTCTTGTATAGCTTGAACGGCCCGGTGTGGCTCGGCTCGACGGCGCCGCTTTCTGCAAGCAGAATCGGTTTGCCCGGCTCGAAGTTCTGCAACTCCCGTATAGCATCCGCCGCCAGCACGTCCACCGGCCCCTTGCACACTTCCAGCGAGGCCCCGAGATCAAGATAACGGTGTACGTTGGCAAAATCATTGTCGGCCATCAGGCACACTCGGCGGTACCTCTCTCGCTTGCCGGCGTTGTCGAAGCTGCCGAGGCTCTGGGTAACCAGGTTCCCCGGAAAATGCTTCTTCAGTTCGGCAAGCATCTCCTCGGTCCATTCCATGTATCCCTTGCCGCGCACCGTATCCATCTCGTTCCAGAGTTCCCATGCGAAGATGACCGGATCGCTGCCGTATCGGTCCGCATACCACTTGATTTTCTTTTTGAACTGCTCGCGACTCTTCCGCCCCTGGAAGAAATCGTCTATGTCCTCCGCCGGGCCTCCGCGCGAAACGTGATGTATCGGCTTGGCCGCCCAGCTCTGCCTGTCCCTGAAGAAATGCCGGAAGTGCTCGATTGTCATCTTGACGCGGACATTGTGCCGCCGGGCCATCTCAAGGACGGCATCAATGCGTTTGGCCTTCTCGGCATCATACTTGCCGCTTCGCTCGTGCTCAATATCGAAGAAATTGTGACTCAACCAGAGGCGGATGTAGTTGCCTCGATTCTCCGAAAGGTTCCTGATCCATCGATCCATGGTGGCCAGCGCTTCTTTCTCATCGCTGCCCCACGGTGCAATCATGTTTAATCCGATCGGAACATGCGGGGTACCATTTGAAAGCTCAAAGTAACGCTCATCCCGGGGACTTACCTGGACGAAGGAGTCAGCGTCACTCTTCTTCCAGGCCCGCACGTATTCAATACTGTACGTTGACGGCAGGTCAATATCTTTCGGAAGACCAAACCATTTAGGCATGGTTTCACTATCGAAATTCAACGTCAGAGGTTGATGCCAGTGCGTGTTCTCTATCCACCTGACAAGGACTCCGTCAAAATACCACCTAATCCTTTCCTCATCCCATTCCAATCCGTAAACATGGTAGTCGTCCGCCAAATCCGAGGGCGCCGCCCATGCTCCGTGCACAGACCAATGTTCTTTCTCGGTCGGCGTCCTGAATACGTGCACGTTCATGTTGTATTTCTTCTCGAAGCCGGGAGCACCGCCGCCAATCTCGAACACATCAATTTCCGTCCACAATTCCGGGGTACTGTTATAAAACCAGAATGAGCTTGAGCCGTGAGACTTCATCGGCTTGCACTTGATCTCAAAATATCCGTATTTGACTCTGGTCTTGCTCTGAACCGCGGCGGATGTGTACGTGTGGTAGCCTTTGTTTTTGGGCATTTCAGGGACTTCCTGTTTTCGCATCGTCAGATGCAGCTTGCCGTCACTGACCGTAACATTGCCCGGGTAAAAATACGCCGGCTGCCTGCCCAGCCACCTCGGATTCTTAGGCCACCACTTTTCGGTATCAAGCTTGACGCCCTCGAATTCATCACTCATCAATTCGTACCTGGTCCAGCCACCCTCGTTAGTCTGGTCCGACAGGGGAAATGCTTCATTGACTCGCCTGGGTCTCGTACCTAATTCGCCGGTTCTTACCCAGCCCTCGTCAGGCCTGCTCTTGCCGGCAAGAGAACCCTGGCACCACACAACAATCAGCAGAAGACACAAAGGGATTCTTTGAACATTTTTTTGCGGCATACTAAACTCCTGATAGTCGGGTGGCAGCCTCATCCCGATTTCTTTTATCGGGATGGGGATGGTCAGCGCCTACAAGCTCCAGCCTTCCCGATACTGCGTGCGGACGTACTTGTTGGCCTCCGGCAGATTTGTCACCTTCATGTCGGCGGCGTCCCATTCGATCCTGGCATCTACGCGCCTGGCGACGTTGCCCAGCAGACACATTTCGGTCAGCGGGCCCGAATACTCGAAATCCGCTCCGGCTTTCTTGCCGCCCTTGCAGGCCCGAACCCAATCCTGCTCATGCGAACCTTCCACCCTCGGGATGGTCTTCTCAGGCGTCTTGTAGGCCTTCATCCTGCTCTCAGGTATCAGGCGAGGCCCTTCCCCATAAACGCCAGCGACGAGCTTGCCTTTGCTGCCTTTAAACAGCGCGCCGCCTTCGGTATGTCCCATGCGCCTGCCATCCTCAAGCTCTGCCGGCCTTGGCGGACGAAGGCCGTCATACCATGTCAGCTTCACCGGCGGCAAATCACCGCGGGCAGGGAATTGATATGTCACAATAGACGCCACCGGATGCGTATCCGGATTCAGGTCCAGCGAAGTGGCCTCCACGCTTGTCGGTTGCCCCAATTTCAATGCCCAGAAAACGGGATCCAACGTGTGCGCCCCTCGGTCGCCCATCATCCCACACCCGAAGTCCCACCAGCACCGCCACACAGCCGGATGGTACGCCGGATGATAAGGCCGCTTCGGCGCCGGGCCTAACCAAAGGTCCCAATCCAGAGTGGCCGGCACAGGCGGTGTTTCTTTGGGACGCCGGCTCCATTTACTGCTCCACCCCGCATGGCCGAAGGGATAATAGGACAAACTGCACCAGGCATCTACCTCGGCGACCTCGCCAATGGCGCCGTCGGCGATCCACTCGCAAACAAGGCGTCCGCCTTCTCCCGAATGTCCCTGAATCCCCATCTGCGTCGCAACGCCGGCATCCTTAGCAGCTTTGGCTAACATGCGTGACTCATAGACATCATGCGTTAGTGGCTTCTGGCAGTAAACATGCTTGCCCCGCCGCATAGCCGCCATACTTATCACCGCGTGCGTATGGTCAGGCGTAGCAATCACTACGGCATCAATGTCCTTCTGCCTGTCCAGCATTTTGCGATAATCGGTATAGACTTTCGCCTTTGGATATCGCTTGAACACCGGCGCTGCATATTCATGGTCCACGTCGCATAACGCAACGATGTTCTCGCTCTCAAGCTGCCGGAGATTGCTCTTGCCCATCCCGCCGATGCCGATGCCGGCGATATTGAGCTTCTCACTCGGCGGACTATGCCCTGCCCCTCCCAAAACATGCCTCGGCACAACAGTAACGGCGGCGGTCATCGCCGTGCCGGCAAGAAAACCACGTCTGTCAATACGTTTTCCCGACATCGTAATTCCTCCTAAAATTTGACCCATCTTTACTAATGCAACGGCCAACTCTCAGCCTCCCATGTTACCATATCTATCTGGAAACGCTAACCTAAAGAATTGGGGCCTACACCGAACCAGTCGGTGTAGGCCCCGAGTTGATTTTAATCCGCCACATCTATGGCGTAATTGGTTGTCCCGTGAGTTAGCCTGCTGCTACTCCGTCGTCGGCCTGATCAGCACGATGTCGTCGAAGTGCACCGTTCCTGTGCCGCCGGCTGGAACTGGAGCACCCCGAGTGCCAAAGCCAAGGGTGATGCTGCCGACATTTGTCAGGTCCGTTCCCTGATTGGCAAATTCCTGCAGGTCGATGACCCACTCGTTCCATCCACCGTCCTGAGTCGCGGCATCGTCGGGATGGTACACTATGGCATTGCCCAGAGCTACAAACATCCGGTCGGCGGCATTGCCCGAGTCACCGCTGAACCAGATCACCAGCTTTGTTACGCCTTCTACAGTCCAATCCTTTTTGGAGACAAGCGTTCTGGTCGCCTCGGAGGTCTTGCCGGCGTTGTTGTAGCTAAGCGGCATTGCCTGGGCGCTTTCGCGGCCCTGCGACATAAAAGGAGGATCCAGATTACCGGCCTGCGAGCCGTTGGTCGTAGTTCCATAGCCGTCTATCCACGCCAGGTAGATCCTGTTGCTGCCCTCCTGATCTTCTTCAAGGTCATTGTACGACTCGAAGTCTTCTACAATCAGGTAGTCCGGCACCGTGAACTTCCAGATCGTTCCGGCAATGACAGTCCCGTCGGCCTCGACCTCATCGATGCGCCAGTAATAATCGCCGCCGCCAAACTCGACCAAATCAGCCAGGGACAAGCTGGTCCCGGCCTGATTGCCCTGGAACTCCGGCGCGCTATTGTCGGCGCCGGCGACAGCGTCCTGGTCTGTGCCGAAGTACACATCGTGCGAGGCGGCCGTATCGCCCGCCGACCAGCTCAGCGAACTTATATCACGAATATCAACGAGAGCGACGCGATCAGGCACGGGGCTGCCGGCCAGCTTCGTATTGCCCAACATCACCTGCTGGATCTCTTCAGCAGTCAACACCTTATCATAGATGCGAGCATCATCGATCTGGTCCAGGAAGGGTGCATTGTGCCAGGGAGATTCACCGATCCGGACCGGACCGGCCGCCGTATCGATCGGCTCATCCAGCGAGGCAGAGGTGGCGTCGAGCCGGCCGTCCACATAGAGAAGCGTGTCCAGCGCATCAGGTGAGCCGTCATCTTCAAACGTCACCGCCACGTGATGCCACCGTCCGTCAGCGATGTTCGTAATACCATAGTGATAGCCGCCGTTGACCTCGGCGCGCAGGCCGCCTGTGCCGTCGGCGCGCATTCTCCACTTCTGGCCGGCCGAATTCTGGCCCCAGGACATTATGTTGCGGTTGGCCGTCGTCGTTCTGATCCAGGCACAGCAGGTTCGCGCTGCCGTGCCGGTAACGCCGTCATATCCGGCGGCTTCCACATAAACGTCGGCTCCGAAGGTCAGCGCCGTGCCTTGATATCCGTCCGTCCACTGAGCGTCACCGGTGATGGCGCCATGATTACCATGACCGGACCAGTCGACCGCGGTAGCGCCCTGGCCTTCGTCAAGTGTCCACCACAACATAAGATTCGGATTCGTAACCGCGACATCGGGCACCGTTGTGAAACTCCAGACATCGCCTTTGTGGGTCGCCGGTGGATCGAACTCATCGACACGCCAGTAGTAGGTCTTATCCAGTTCGAGCGTGCCCGGTGTGAAGGTTGTATCCGTCTGCGGCGGAGCACCCACCGCATTGTTTACGTCGTCAAAGTTGTCGCCGAAATATACATTGTGCATCTTCGCGCCGAAACCCGCCGTCCAATTGAGTGTCACATCCTGAAGCACATATGTAATGCCGTCAGCCGGACTGTTATTGTAAGCAGTCTTAGGCGGAATCCAAAAGCTCCAGACGTCACCCTTCCAGGGGCTGGCCACGTTAGCGTCGTTGACTTCGTTTATTCGCCAGTAATAAGTTGTGCCTGGTACCAGGCCATCCGGAGCCGGGAAGCCCGCAAATCCAACTACCTGGGAAGTGGTCGCTAAGTTGCCGACGAGCGTTCCTTCGGCCCCGTCGTTGACGTCGTCGAAGCTGGTCCCGAAATACAAATCGTGAGAGACCGCGAAACTTCCCGGCGACCACGAGAGATTCGCCCACGTGGCTTCGAGCATGGCTCCGTCTTCCGGCTCCGGACGCATCGCCAGCGGAAATCCCGCTCCGGCACCGGACATAACGATTGCAATCTCTTCTTCATCCAGAATCCGATCGTAAAGACGGAAGTCGTCAAGCGTCCCGACATAATTCTGGTCGCGGCCGCCTGTACCCCTGCATCCAAGCACGAACACGTTGACACCTGTCATCGGGCGGGTATAGCCACCCCCCTCGAGGAAGAGTTCTCCATTGATATAGATTTTCTGCTCACCGGAATCGGCATCCTTGGTGAACGTCCAGTGCACCCAGGCGCCTTTATGGAACTCCGCCGGCAATGCCGTGGACAGCCGATCATACGCGCCGTCATATCCTGTGTCCCAATACACATTGCCGTTACCCCATGGAATGTGTGCGGACGCCTGCCTTGCCGCGTTATCGTCGGCGCTGTAGGCGGCAAAGACAAAGTGATTAACGGGCTGTGCATCGCCACCGTAGGCCCAGAAGGATATGGTAACCTGCCTTTCAATCGGATCCCAAGCAGCAGGCGGGATCTCGACCCACGAAGAGCCTTCGATATACACGCCGTTGCCGAAATTCCCGGCAGCCCAATCGGCATCGCCTTCGAGCGTGCCGTGGTTGCCCCTGCCCGATGAATCGACTGTGGTGGTCCCCGAGCCCTCATCGAGCTTCCACCAACCGACGAGACTCGGATCGGCCGCCTGAGCCACACTCGCAAGCATCAGGGCCAGCGTCAGAACGACTGAAACTGAAATGATTCGTTTTTCAGACATGATAGTCCTCCTTCAAGAAAAATGGTTGATAATGACTGTACATCCGGACATACGTTGGGGGTTGTTGTGCCGAATAAGATGCCTTTCCACTTGATGCGACCTCCTTCCTGCAAGTCTGCCGTAAAACGCCTGCTCCCAAAAACGACAAACTAAGAATAAGCCACAAATATTTCGCTCGCGGGCAAAGCACGGACCCACAAACTTCACCGTTCTTATTTATACCAGATCACTTACCCTCGCGTCAAGCAAATTCTCAGCGCCTCGCCTAATTAAGCGTGGGTTCTGCAATGAGTTGCAGAATCAGTTGAAAATCGGCGGCAGGTTTAGTAGTCTAACGAAGGAGTGAAGATTCTTGTTTACCAAATAATGAGGTGATTATGAAACGTCGAAATTTCTTGAAGATAATCGGGCTGGGAGCAATATCGTTGAGCCCGGCCGGCTGTTTGATGGCCGGCAAAGCGTCGCGAAAGAGGCCCAATATCATTTTTGTGCTCATCGACGATATGGGCTGGCGAGATCTGGGCTGCTGCGGCAGCACATACTACGAAACGCCCAATATCGACCGGCTCGCCAGCCAGGGCATGATGTTCACGGATGCCTACTCATGCGGGCCGAACTGCGCACCGACGCGGGCCAGCCTGATGTCGGGGCAGTACACACCGCGCCATGGGATTGTTACGGTGGGGAACTCGAATCGCGGCCCTGCACATCTTAGAAAGCTCATCCCGGTCGAGAACAAGACCGTGCTCGACGCCGGGATTACCACTGTTGCCGAGGCGCTAAAGCCCGCCGGTTATGTCAGCGCCAGTATGGGTAAGTGGCATCTCGGCAACGATCCCGAGCACGGGCCTGTCGGGCAGGGCTTCGACCTGAACGTTGGCGGATACGAAGCGGGGCACCCCAGGAGCTATTTCAGCCCCTATAAAAATCCTGAGCTGAAGGACGGCCCCAAGGGCGAATATCTGACCGACCGTCTTACCGATGAAGCGCTTAAGTTTATCGAGGACAACAAGGACAAACCTTTCTTTCTATATCTGCCGCACTACGCCGTCCACACGCCGATAAGAGCCAAGAAGAACATGATCGCCAAATACAAGGCAAAGCAGCCGAGTAATGGGCAGGGCAATCCTATTTACGCGGCGATGATTGAGAGTACCGATCAGGGCGTTGGGCGCATCATGGCCAGACTCGACGAGCTGGGCCTGACGGATGAGACGATAGTGATCTTTTCATCAGACAACGGAGGCGTGGGAGGCTATAAGGAGCTTGGAATCAAGGGCGGCGAGATTACATCTAATGCACCGCTGCGCGGCGGCAAGGGCATGCTTTACGAGGGTGGGATTCGTGTGCCGCTGTTGGTACGCTGGCCCGGCGTTGTCAAGCCCGGCAGCCGGTGCGATACGCCTGCAATCACCGTTGATTTCTACCCGACACTGCTGGAGATTGCCGGCGCTGCGAGGCCGGCAAAACAGGTGCTTGACGGCAGGAGCATCGTGCCGCTGCTCAAAGGAGCCGGCAGCCTCAAACGCGAGGCCATCTTCTGGCATTTCCCCGCCTATCTCCAGGGCAGCGGCGGAACGTGGCGTACTACACCTGCCGGTGCGGTTCGCCAGGGCGAGTGGAAATTGCTGGAATTCTTCGAGAATGGTCGCCTGGAGTTGTACAATTTAGAACGAGACATCGGCGAGAAGAATGATCTGGCCCGCATATTGCCGGAAAAAACGAAGGAACTGCATAATCTGCTCAGGAACTGGCGAAAATCAGTAAATGCCACGGTGCCGACGCAACTGAATCCGAAGTACGAACCCAAAGGGACGATATGACAGGAAAAGCGGAAAAATACTTTATCTCAAATATTCTCTTGACTCAATAGCACGTATTTGCTATTTTTATGCGCAGATATTAATAGCTGATTGAGACTTTTTCGGAGAACTGATTATGGACGGGCAGTTGAATGCACTTATCATCACGGCGGCTTCGATAGGGTTCTTCCATACTTTGTTCGGCCCGGACCACTACCTGCCCTTTGTTATGATGTCCTGGTCGCGTAAATGGTCGTGGTTCAAAACCACATGGATAACCTTTCTCTGCGGCGTCGGTCACATCGTCGGCTCGGTCGTGCTGGGTCTTGTCGGGGTGTCACTTGGAATTGCTGTCAATAGGCTGGAGATCGTGGAAGGGTTTCGCGGCAACCTGGCAGCCTGGCTGCTCATTGCATTCGGGCTGGTGTATTTTGTCTGGGGCCTGAGGCGAGCGTATCGCAACCAGCCCCATGAGCACAGGCATGCTCATATAGGCGAAGCTATACATGCTCACGAGCACGACCATCACCGGGAGCACGCCCACGTTCATAACAGCAAAGGCACTGCGAGCGTTGCGCCGTGGACGCTGTTCATCATTTTCGTCTTTGGGCCTTGCGAGCCTTTGATTCCGCTCCTTATGTACCCGGCGGCACAGAACAGCTTCTTTGGCCTGATGGTGGTAACATGCGTGTTCGGCATAGTTACAATTGCCACCATGTTGGCAGCGGTCCTGCTCTCGCGGGCGGGAGTGAGTTTTCTGCCGTTGGCGAAGGTGCAGCGATTCGCTCACGTCATCGCCGGGGCAACGATATGTCTCTGCGGGCTGGCCATTCAATTTCTGGGCCTGTGAGAACCGAGCAGACCGAGAAGAATCAATCGTGTTCTTCGTACATACTGCAAAAAACTATGTCTGCAATTTTCTTACGAACCGGTTTGACAGATCCCTCATCGTTGGGATGGACTCGGTTGGTAAGAATAATGACAAAGACCTCGCTCGCGGGATCACAGACAATCGAAGTGCCCGTGTAGCCGGTATGGCAGAACGCCTCTCTCGAAGCGTGGGCGCCCTTGACCCAGGAGTAAGCCGAACTCACATCAAAGCCATAAGCCCTGCCGTGCGATTGCTCTTTTGTCAGCATGTCAACCGCTTCGGGACTGAGGATTCTTCTGCCCTTCCAAACGCCGTCTTTCAGCAGCATCCGGCAATATATCGACAGATCGTAGGCGTTGGAAAATAGCCCGGCGTTGCCGGATGAGCCTGCCATCAATCTCGCCAAAGGATCGTGGACAGTTCCTCGAAGCAATTGTCCGTCCACTATTTCGGTCGCTGCAATATTCTTATCCCAGGAATCCGGAGGATTGTAGGCGGTTTTCTTCAATCCGAGCCGGGTGAAAATATTCTGCCTGCTAAAGTCACCGATGCTCCTGCCGCTGACTACCTCAACAATCTTCGCCAGCGTGATATAACCCAGGCAACTGTAGCGAAACTCCTCTCCGGGCTTGCTGACAGCTTCAAATCCGCATATTTTCTCGATTACCCCCTCGGGGCATGGATTGCCGAACTGCTCCTTCAACGCAATGGCGTTCGTGTATGCCGGCAATCCCGAAGTATGCGTCAACAGGTGCCTGATCCGGACTTCTTCTTTGCCGTTGCACGCAAAAGCAGGCAGATATTCGCCGACGTAATCGTCCAATTCTATTTCCTTGCGATCCACCAAAATCATAATCGAAGCGGCCGTAGCGATAGGCTTGGTCATCGACGCTATATCAAAAACTGTCCTTTTGTCTATCGGCTCTTCAAAAGGCTCGATTACTTCACGGCCGAACGCCTCCCAGTACAAGATGTCGTTCTGTTTGCCCACGAGAACGACTGCCCCCGGGAAGTTACCTTTCTCGATTTCTTCCTGGACTACCCGGCCAATCCGGCTGAAGCGCTGTTCGGGCTTCTCTCTGTAAATCGGCCGGCACGCTGTCCCGATACAGAGCTGTAATGTCAGAAACGCTGTGATTGTCCGGATTAGTTTCATGTCGGTTCTTATCTTACAACTAATGATCCGCACTGTCACCAATTTCTTGATCTACGACTTGTTTCAGTTTGAAAAGTCGTTTACACTGTCGGTTAATGTTGAGTGCACTCCGGTCCCGGAGAGCCATACGTACGATTATTGGTTGAGTGTCAGGATTTGCAGCCAATGCTGACAAAACAGATTAAATCGGCAGCCATAATTCTGGGTCTTGTTGCGATGTATTCAAACGCTGAAAGTTCGGTCCGGACGGGCCTTGATCGTGTGGGCAGCCACAAGGAGGTCTTTGATGGCAAACGCCTCGGAATCATAACTAACCACACTGCATACAACAGCGACGGCAAGTACATAGTAGATGTGTTCCAGAACATGACTGAAGTGAAAGTAACCGCCCTTTTCAGTCCTGAACATGGTCTATGGGGTAAAGAGCGGGACGCCAAGAAAATTGACAGCCAAATCCACCCGGTTTACCATTTGCCGGTTTACAGCCTGTACGGACAAACCCAAAAGCCCACCGCCGAAATGCTGCAGGATATAGACGTCCTGGTTTTCGACATACAGGACATTGGCGCCAGATTCTACACCTACATCTATACGATGTCTTTGGCAATGGAAGCAGCGGCGGAAAACGGTAAGAATTTCGTTGTTCTGGATCGCCCCAATCCCATTAACGGCTACAGCGTTCAAGGCAATATTCTCGAATCAGGATTGTCCAGTTTCGTCGGGCTATACCCTATCCCGGTTAGACACGGCATGACCGCAGGGGAATTGGCAAAAATGTTCAATGAACAAGGCTGGCTCAACAACGGCGTAAAGGCCGACCTTGTCATAATTCCGATGAAAGGTTGGCGTCGCCGCACGTGGTACGACCGGACCGGGCTACATTTTATTAAGCCCTCGCCGAACATGCCCGACATAGAGACAGCAGCCATTTATCCGGGCTTATGTCTTCTGGAGGGAACGAATGTCTCGGAGAGCAGAGGAACAAACATGCCGTTCAGGCAGTTCGGTGCACCCTGGATCGATTCAAAACTGTTGGCTGAACGGCTCAACAAGCTGAACCTGCCGGCAATGCGCTTTGAGCCGATTCATTTCACTCCCGCCAGCTCGAAATATCGCGGCAAGGTTTGTAACGGCGCGCGGATTAGCACTACAGACAGAGACCGGCTCGAACCGTACTACAGCGGCATCAAAATCGTCAACGAGATTCACCGGATGTATCCGGACGATTTCAAATGGAAAAAGGCGCACTTTGACCGCCTGTGTGGAACCACAGCGGTTCGCAAAGCCATCACAGGCGGCTCGTCCCTGAGCGAATTGCGCAGCAAATGGCAGGTCGAGCTTGAAGCGTTTCGAGAGATTCGAGACAAATACCTCATCTACCCCAACTGAAAACACAGCCACGCGCCAAAACCTATCTTTCGCCTTGAAGCCGTTCGATAGCTAAAGCAACCGGTGATGGAACCTCCCGGCCCTGTCGCCGGCCGGCTTCCACTTCCTCCATCGCTTCATGCAGAGCAACGCAGGCCTGCTCATAGCTGCACCTCGTCTGTTGGGAAATCAATCGTGAGCCGCGGTCAACTAGCTTTTTGTTGCTCGGCGAGAGCCAGACCATGGCGTTACCAATCACCCGATCCATGCGAACCATGGTTGCGGTCGAGAGCGTGTTAAGAACGAGCTTGACGGCAAAGTGATGCCACAACTGCAACGGCGAGTCAGTAAGGCTGCACGGAAACTCGAACAATGTGTCGGCAGCGCTGGCAACATCCCCCGAACCTATAACCAGTGCCGCCTTTTTCTTGTACTTTGAACCAAACTCTTCGAGAGCAGTGCGCACCGGACGGCCAGCCTCGCCTTCGGCGATTACCGCAACCAGCGCCGAGTCAGGCGCATCAGTACGCGAAGGATCGGATTCGTTGCCGATCATGAATTTGTATATCTCTGAATTGTCAAGTTTGGGTGGTTTGGCCTTTAGAATTGTCGGCGCATCCAACTTCTTATAAACCTCGCGTCCCCAATTCAGGCCGCGAGGTTCTCGCTGCAACAGCTCAAACCAGGCTTCTTGAGTGGAGCGGAACGGGTCTTTCACGAAGGCCCACGAGCAGGGAGAAAGACCGTCGTCATGCTTTCGGAAGGCTGGCAGCATAAAAGTCGGAGAGCGCTCGGTCGTGTCTGTCAGAACGTCCAGCAAAAACGAATCGGCGGCATAAGTCACGAGACCCTGTTTCCGATAGATACCCTCCTCGAATTCTGTCGCCCGAGCCAGCACATCAACCATTTCTGTGCTCGAAAGCTGTTCCAGCAACCCGGATAGAACCCTGCAATAATCATCCGGTTGATACTCTTTAAGGTGCAGCTTTTCGGTTTGCGCTGGTGACAGCCGCACCTTGAGAAATCGCACCAGGGCCGTTTCAAGGGCGCTGCCCACAACAAACAACTCCGCTGTCGTAGCCTGCATTCTCGTCGAACCGGTGATAGCCATCGGACCGGTGGTCAGATCGAGTTTTGTAATGCGCGGCTCCTCAATCACCTCCTGCGAGCGCTTGACGTGGCGGCACAGCAAGTCCGTCGGATTGTTATAGACAAAGAAAACCTTTGCTCCGGCGTCAAGCCCTTCCCACGCGGTACCGATCACAAAGGGTGTTTCCCCGCCTTCGGTGATGGCAACGACAACATCGCCAGGCCCAACGCCTCGTTCCCTTAACTGGTATCTCCCGAAGTCGGGGAAGTCTTCGTATCCCTCGACCGATTTGATCAAGGCAAAATCGCCGCCGGCCATCACACTGAAGACACAATCGGCCAACTCCCGCCCCAGTTGAGAATCCACCTGTCCGAACGTGCGCCAGAATCGCCGCCAGGCAGCTTCCAAAAGAATGCTCAGCCGTCCTGTAGCCCCGCAGCCGGTGAAATAAATGCGCTTACCGGCACGTAAAGCCTCCCCGAATGCCTCAACAAGCTGCCGATAGGAATCCTGCCGGAGCACCTTCTCCACAGCAGGCGGGATATCATCATCCACCGACTGCAACATCCTTATCGCCCCGGGCAGATCCACCGAAGCCGTCTGCGACAGCGTCATGGTCCTGGGATGAAACGACTCGGTAAGCAGCTCCCCCAACCTAAACGCCCGCTCTCGTTTTAAGAATTCTTCGGCTTTCTTAATTGCATCTGACATAACTCTCCGGAGTTCATATCATGTTATGTTAACAAAGTAAACACACTTTCCGCCGACCAGGTACATTGCCAAGGCACTGGCACCGGTATATAATCCATCCGGCAACAATCGGTGGCGACAAGAGTCCAGATATGCAATTACAGGGCAAGAGAATAGTGGGTAGTCGAGTTCGACAGACAAAGGGCAAAACCCGAGTGGCCGGCCTGATGTCGGGGACATCTGCCGATGGGATCGACGTTGCAATAGTTGATATCACCAGGCAGAAAGTCAAGTTGGCGGCTTTCGATACGTTTCCGTACCCCCCCGCTTTGCGCCGGCAGATACTGCGTTTGTGCCGGCCAGAGTCGGCCCGGCTGGATGATATTTGCCATTACAATTTCGTTTTGGGAGAAGTTTTTGCCGAGGCGGTCATCAAGCTCTGTTCCAGGAGCAGCATTGCCCTTAGCTCGATAGACCTGATAGGTTCACACGGCCAGACGATCTATCATAATCCTCGCGGCAAGCGCTACGGCCCCAGGACAGTTCGCTCCACCTTACAGACTGGCGAACCGTCTGTTATCGCGCATCGCACGGGGATTACAACGGTTGCGGATTTCAGGCCTCGCGACATGGCAGCCGGGGGCCAGGGCGCCCCGTTGGTGCCGTATGCTGATTATATTCTGCTTGGCCACAAGCGGCTTACTCGCGCCGTACAGAATATCGGGGGGATCGCCAACGTCACTTTCCTGCCGGGCGGCTGCAACCAGAGCAACATTATCGCCTTCGACACAGGACCCGGCAACATGGTCATTGACGGCATAATCCGGCTGGTCACCGCCGGCAAACAGCGCTTCGACCGCGGCGGAAAAATGGCAGCGCGGGGCGACGTTGACAGGAGACTGCTGAGCAAACTTCTTCGCCATCCTTTCTTGCGCCGGCGACCTCCAAAATCGACAGGCCGGGAAGAGTTCGGCGCTGCCTTCGCCGAGCAGCTCTATCGGCGAACTGCAAGCGAAGGCATAACCGACGCCGACGTCGCAGCGACTGTGACCGCCTTCACGGCAAAAAGTATCGCCCGCGCATACCGTCAGTTTCTGCCGGCAATGCCTGACGAGGTAATATTGTGCGGGGGCGGCGCCCACAACCGCACACTGGTGGAAATGTTGCAGAATGAGCTGCCGGAGGTTAAGATGCTCTCCACCGACAACTTTGGAATAAGTGTCGATGCCAAGGAGGCGGTTTCGTTTGCGATTTTGGCATGGGCAACAATCAAGGGAATGACGAATAATGTGCCCGGCGCTACCGGAGCCGACCAGCCGGTTATTTTAGGGAAGATCATACCGGTATGACAAAAAAACAGAGAGTCTTGCCGATAACCGAGAAACGCAATCGCGCCAGCGAGAATATCGATCAACTCTCGACCCGGCAGATTGTTGCCCTGATCAATGCCGAAGATTCGCTTGTCCCCGCTGCCGTGGCGAAGCAGCGAAAACAGATTGCCGCCGCAATTGACGTAATTGTTGCGAGATTCAGGGAGGGGGGCCGGCTATTCTACGTCGGCGCCGGCACCAGCGGCAGGCTCGGCGTGTTGGATGCTTCGGAGTGCCCGCCAACGTTCGGTGTGCCGCCCTCGCTTGTGCAGGGCATCATTGCCGGAGGGCGAGGCGCGCTGGTCCGCTCCGCGGAAGGGGCGGAAGATTACCCCGAGGACGGCGCTGCGGCGATAGAAAACAAACGCGTCCGAGCAAAAGACGTCGTGGTCGGACTGGCGGCGTGCGGCATGACTCCTTTTGTACACGGCGCCCTGAAACAGGCCCGGAAGACAGGGGCGGCGACCGTCTTTATAACCTGCGCTCCGGAAGCCGTTCGGCACATCCCAGCGGACATAATCATCAATCCGGTTGTCGGCCCGGAAGTGGTCACAGGTTCGACCCGGATGAAAGCAGGGACCGCAACAAAACTCGTGCTCAACACTCTGACAACAGGAGCAATGATCAGATTGGGCAAGGTCTATGGCAATCTCATGGTTGACCTGAAGGCAACAAATGAAAAACTGCGAGATCGGTCATTGAGAATCGTAATGGAGATAACTAATCTCAACCGACCCGGCGCCAAGAGGCTGCTCACCAGCGCAGAGGAAAAGGTAAAGGCCGCCATTGTAATGCACTTTCGTCGGACGAATTTGGCAGGCGCGCTGAGAATCCTTGACGAGTGCGATCAATTCCTGCGGAAAGCCGTTGAGGAGACATCGTGAATTCCATTGCAGCTCAGGCGGGAACATTGAGCGGGCTTGATTGGGGAATTGTCGGCGTCGGCGCTGCGCTGCTGTTCGTCATCTCATACGTTTTTGGCCGCGAGGAAAAGGATACGGACGACTTCTTCCGCGGAGGCAGGCGCGTTCCCCCGGTCGTGGCATGTCTGTCGTTCGTCGCCACGGAGATCAGCGCCCTGACAATTGTCGGCATCCCGCACACCGCATTTACCGAGAACTGGCGATGGCTCCAGTTTCTTGTTGGATTGGCTCTCGCCCGACTCGTCGTGGCGTTTCTGTTTATTCCCGCATTCTACAAGCATAACTGCACCAGCATCTACGAGTTCCTGGGCCACCGATTCGGGCCGGCTACCCAGTACACCGGCTCGATTTACTTTTTCATTACACGCCTTCTGGCTTCGGGCGTTCGTCTTTATGCAACGTGTATGGCCATCGGCGTCATCATGGGTTGGCCCCTGATGGCAACTATAGCGCTGTTCACCGTTGTCAGCATTGCCTTCATCGGCTTTGGCGGCATCAAGGCGGTCGTCTGGGCCGGAGCATATCAGGCCATTTTCTTCGTTGTTGCCGGTGTCGCGGTCGCCAGCTATCTCATTCAGCACATTGACGGCGGCCTGGCAGCGGCCCTGCAAACCGCATACGACGCCGGACGACTAAGCACGTTCCACTTCAAGTTCGACCTGAAAGACGCTTCCACTTTCTGGGCGTGGCTGCCCGCCGGGTTCTTTATTGGGCTGGTCTCTTTCGGGACCGATCAGGAGATGGTTCAGAGATTGCTCACGGTTAAGACTCGAAAGAGCAGTCAGAAGACCATCATCTCAACAATAATTACCGTCTGGCCCGTTTACTGGCTCTATCTGCTCATCGGCACGCTGCTTTACATCTTCTACCAGCAGAATCCTTCGCTCGTCCTGCCTGACAAACTCAAAGAAATCCTGCCACATTTTACAACGGAGGTTTTGCCGACGGGCCTCAAAGGTCTGGTGCTGGGGGCAATCTTCATGGCCAGCGTGGATTCCCCGCTCAGTTCGCTAACGTCTTCATTTGTGACCGACATTTATCGCCCGCTGATTAACAGGTGCGCCTCGGAGAAGCACTATCTGCTTGTGTCCAGAATAGGCGTGCTCGCGTTCGGCCTGGTTCTGGCCGGGATCGCGGTAGCCTGCGCTCCTGTGGAGAACATCCTGTGGTTTGCCTTCGAGATACTCTCGGTCACGGGAGGTCCCATGCTGGGCGTTTTCCTGCTCGGCTTGCTCACACGGCGGAAAGCCAACCTCACAAACATCCCGGCTATGCTCATAAGCACGGGTGTCTGTTTGACGATGTTGCTCCTTAGAAAGCTAAGACCGGACATACTCGACCTCGCATGGAGCTGGCTTGTCGTCATCGGAACCGTCATCACGTTCGTCCTGGGATTGTGCTTTGGTTCGGGCGATTACGAAGCCGGGAACCACCAAACAAAACCTGAACGTTGATCGGCTCATTCTCCTGAAATTGTTCTACCCCTTCCGGAATCTTTATCAGTGCGTTCGCATTTGCCTGAGATTGAAGACGGCTACCCTTTTCCAGAGGAGTGACGAATGACCGATCGTCATCTTCTTCTATCCTGGCATAAAGAAACTGCGTCCAATCCTTTTGCCCCCTTACAGTCTTGGTGATAGCGGCCGTCTTGTACTCGAACGGAGCCGGATCCCTGCCCGCCAAGTGAAAAATGCCGGGTAGCGCGATCTGCAGGAAAGCCATCTCATTAGAGGGTGGGCCGCCCGGAAGGCAAAAGACGGTCTTATCATCCAAGAGAATCAGCGCCACCGCCTTGCCCGGGCCTATTCTGACACGATGGAAAACTGTCTCTCCACCCATTTCCCTGAACACTTTGACAGTCAGGTCCCTCTCGCTCTTCCACGCCCCGCCGCTGGTGAGAAGGACGTCAGTGCGTTCTAACATGCCCTCAACGGCCCTGGCAAGATCGCGACTCTGGTCCCCCACCACTGCAACTTCGGCCTCCATCCGGAAGTGCCTCAGCCAGGACAACAGGGTAACAAGATTGCTCGCATAGAGCTGCCCCGGCAACAAAGGCCTGCCGGGACTGACAATCTCGTCGCCCGTAGCGATAACACCTATCTTTGGCCGTCGATAGACTCGAACCGTGGAGACTCCACCGGCGGCCAGCAAACCCGTCATGGCAGGAGTCAGGACCTCTCCGCACGAAACGATTGGCTTGCCCCTGGCCACGTCGAAGCCTTGTTCGATTATGTTCCTCCCCGGCCCGGCATCTCGATGACACAATACCGAATCGCCCTCTTCCGTCGTAAATTCATTGGCGATTACAGCATCTGCTCCGGCAGGAATTCTCGCTCCTGTCATGATCCTGACTGCCGTGCCGGACTGTACCGCCACGTCCGCGGCGCCGCCTGCAACAAACGTCCCGCACACCTTCAGCTTAACAGCCTGGTCCCGTCCAGCGTGCTCAAGGTCCTCCGAAACCACGGCATAACCATCTTTCAAGGATGTCGGCGCAGACGGGCAATCCACCTTCGCGATGCAGTCTTCGGTAGCCACCAGTCCTCCGACCCGATCGACCGGCAGATTGACAGGAGCAAGCCGAGTCACGCGGCCCAACATCTGAGACAGGGCCTCATCAAGGCCTATATCGTATTCCGTACTCATTTTGCATTGATCCTCACAGCTATTTCAACTAATGTCCGGCCGATTGTACTGCCGCAGCGTTTGCTTTCAAGAATAGTTTTGCGTTTCCCGGCGTATTCGCACAAAATATGAATCCAAATGAACACTCATTTTCGAAAGGGTCTTTGATATGGTACGGAAAGTATTGTTGGTCGTCGCGCTGCTTATACTTGGATGCTCGGACGGCGTGATGGGGGTCGAAACCGAATTGTGGGACATTTTCGAGCTTACGTTGAAGGGGCCGACCGACGGCAATCCGTTCGTCGATGTCACATTCGGCGCGGAGTTCAGGCAAGGTGGCGAAGTCTTCAAACCGGCGGGATTCTATGACGGCAACGGCTCATACAAGGTCCGGTTCATGCCCAATAGAACGGGCAAATGGACATATACGACTAAGAGCAACCGCAAAGAGCTGAACGGCAGGAAGGGCAACTTCACCTGTACGAAAGTCGGCCCCGGCAACCATGGCCCGGTGAGGGTGAGCGACACCTATAAGCTGGCCTACGCCGACGGCACGCCGCACTTCTCGGTCGGAACGACATGTTACGCCTGGGTGCACCAGGGCGACAGAATGGAAGAGCAGACGCTCGAAACGTTGAAGAATGCCCCGTTCAACAAGATGCGGATGTGTGTTTTCCCCAAGGCATATTCGTATAACAAAAATGAGCCTGAATATTATGCATACGAAGGCAAGCCGCCCAAGGACTGGGATTTCAAGCGTTTCAATCCGGCGTTCTGGCACCACTTTGAAAAGAGAGTCAGGCAACTGCGCGATATGGGTATCGAAGCTGACATTATCATTTTTCATCCCTACGATCGCTGGGATTTCAAGAACATGGGGCACGAAAACAACTTGTTCTATTTGCGGTATCTGGTGGCGCGTCTGGCCGCCTATCGCAATGTCTGGTGGTCGTTCGCGAATGAATTCGACCTGCTAAAGTGGCCGATGGAACACTGGGACCAGTACATGAAATTAGTGCAGCAGATAGATCCGTACGATCATCTGCGCGGTATTCATAACTGCCGCACCTGGTACGATCACAGCAAGCCCTGGGTAACGCACAGCAGCATACAAAACAGCGACTTTAGACGAGCGAAGGAATATCGAGAGAAATATGGTAAGCCTGCGATATACGATGAGTGCCGGTATGAGGGCGATATCCCACAGGGCTGGGGGCATATTTCCGCCGAGCAGATGACGAGGAATTTCTGGATGGGTTCGTTAGCTGGCTGCTACGTCGGACACGGCGAGACTTATAAGCATCCGGAAGATTTGCTCTGGTGGGCCAAGGGCGGTGTGTTGCGAGGTCAAAGCCCAGCGCGGATTCAGTTTATGAAAGACATTGTCGAGGAGCTGCCTTACGCACAAATGGACCCTGATTTTAGCAACTACCCGGAAGTTTACATCCTGTCCAAACAGGCAGAGTGCTACCTGATGTATTTCGCCGGAAAGAATCCTGTAGCACTCGACCTACCGGGTGACAGACCATATAAGGTTGACGGCATCGACACATGGGGGATGAAGATCCTCCCGATAGGCTCAGCGAGCAAGGGCAAATTCACATTTATGCCGCCCAAGCAGGACTACGCAATCCGTCTGACCAGGTATGCAAGTGGCGAGAAGATGCGGCCCGAAGCAAAGGCAACAGCGGACAAAACCGAAGGCATCGCTCCCTTGACGGTCAGGTTCTCAACCCCGTGGAAAGAGAATTGCCGCTGGGACTTCGGCGATGAAAGAAATTCGACAGAGAAGACGCCGGCGCATACTTTCCAGGAGCCGGGAATATATACGGTCATCCTGACAATAACAGACAGAGACGGCTCGAGCGCCTGCGCTACGCTGCCGATAAGAGTTGACCGCAACTCGAAGGAGCCCGTCGTGAAGTTCGGTTTTGTCGATGGCGATTATCCTAAGGTGACGCTGCACGGCGGGAAAATCACAAGATCATCCGACGGCGCCTACGATCTCGGGTCCGGCAAACCATTTACCTGGATCAAAACAGGAGACGGGCCAATAAGGGAATTGGAAGGCGCACGGTCGTTCACGATAACCGGCTGGCTCAAAGCATCCGGCATGAAAGTCGGCTCCGGCGGCAACCGGATACTCTTTAGCCTGCAACACAATCACTCCGGCATCGATCTCGTCCATCATGCAAACGGCGCTATGCGTCTGGCCGTCAACGAATGGCCTGATCGCATTCGTAACGACAGTTCCGAGGGCAAAGTGAAGCTCGGAAAGTGGGTATTCTTTACCGTCACGTACGATGCATCAAAGCGGAAAGATAACGTTTGCTGGTACTTCGGCGACGAAAACACGCCGGCAAACCTTGACCGCAAAACCAGTTACAACAACGGGCCGGTCGATGAAGGCACCGGCGATTTGGCGATAGGCAACTTCAACAAGACTCTGCAAGGGGCCGGGCTGGACCGACAATTCCGAGGCCAAATTCGTGGTTTACAGATTTATGCCAGCCGTTTAGGCCGGCGAGGGGCACTCTCGCTGGAAAAAATCCGAGAGCTGCAAAAAATGAGATGACATTCACATCTTTGGCGCAGGCAGGTGAGAATCGCAAGCACAGGTTATTGTTCCGACCGCAGCGCTATTTTACGGCGAATAATAGTTGTGACATTGCTTCAACCGGCGGTAATTTCTTTCGACCCACAGGCGCTCTTTGTCGGGTCTCGGATTAGGCTCGGTGTTTTGATATATGTGCAATTCGCTGCCGTTTAAGACGATCATCTCCTCTCGCCAGTCGCCTGTGACGTCCGCGACGTACAGCCGGTCTGCATGCTCTCCAAAGTGCGCCACAAACTTGCCGGTCAGCGGCTCGAAGATGCAAATATCACCGCTCTCGTGCCTCTCCTTGGCGCAGGCTAATTGCTGCCGTTTGCCGGTCCAGTCAATTGTGTAAATCACTTCCACACCGCTTGCAGTCCACCCCTCCGGGGCAACGTCGTCCATGCTGTAATCGAAGATTTTGTTGCCGGACGAGTCAAAGACGAATGGCTTTTGATGCTGTGTGTAACGTGACCGGCACCATATAAAGATATCATCGCTGCCCTTGCTAAAACGGCCAATCGCGGCATTCTGAGGCTCCTGCTTTTTGAAATTGCTCCGCCAGATCGGGCCTGCCATGCCGACGACCTGCACATGATTCGCCCCTTCCTCAAGCATTATCACCTCAAGACCAGGCATCTCGGGCCTGACATCTGCAACGAACACACTGTCCATGTGCCATCTCCCGGGGACCGCCCGCGCCAGCAGCTTGCCTTCTGGCGAGAAGATCGTTGCCCCGAGCACCTCGTCGCGTCCGTCCCCATCGAGGTCGACAAGTCTTGCCCCGTTGTGTGCGCAGGAAAGAAACTTGTCGGTTTCCCAAAGCGGCTCGCCGCCGGACAGAAGTTGATCCATCGTATAGGCGGCAAGGAATTTACCCATGCGATAACCGGTCTTGTTCGTGGTTTGCAGCAAAATATCGCGGTCGCCTCCGGTACCCCGAAAGTCCGCAATCATGGCAACTTCCCAGCGGGCGGCTTCCCTGGGATAGGCCGGCGCTGCACTGGCCTGCTCCTTTCCCGTCGCGCCTTCTACTACGTGGAGGACAGAATCCTTAGTGAGGAAGACTACCTCGCAGTTACCGTCTCCATCCACATCGCCGGCAGCCACACCAGGCCCGTTATGACCGGGCAGACCCTGCCTTTCGCTTGAGCTGCCGACCACGATATCAATCTTCTTGATCCAAAGCTTTCTTCCATCACTGCCGTAAACGGCCAGGTGTCCCGGAACTGTTACTAAGTAATCCATTTTCCCATCGTCATCAGCGTCAGCCACGATTATTCCACCTGCGGAATCCTCGGGCGCAGGGATGTTCAGTTTGATAACAAATGGCTTGTTCTGGTCCGTTTGCCCTCCGAAAACCATCGTAGCGCAAACAAGCAGACAGATAGCCGATTTCAGCGTTGTTTCACACAAACTCATAACATTTCTCCACATAAACAGAATTATTCGGCAAAAATATCTTCTGAGACAAGGCATTCTGTCAATTTAACACAAATGGCCTCCGACAGCAATGGCTTGCTTGTTCAGCATCCTGAAAACTCGCTTATCCCGTCAAAACACATAGAAAATTTGCAATAAAACTGTTGATTTGACGCTTTATATTAGGCAAAATAGACTAAATTTGCCGGGTAGGGGCTGTTTAGAAACCTTCATGCTGGATCAGATAGCGTCTTGGCGCATCTAACGCAGTAGATTGCATCAATTGTAAGGAGTTGGCAATGCAACGAACTAATGAGACACTTGCTCGAAACCTTGTCACCTGGCTTATGGCCATATCTTCTTTGATGGCTCTGGTGGCAATGTTAGCCGAATCCGCGACTGCGCAGCGCCCGAGGCCGGGGCGCTCAGCCGACAATCCAAAGGTCAAAGTGGGAGAGTTCGCACCGGACTTCGAGCTTCCCAAGCTGACGTTCAAAACCGATGCAGACGGTAAACATATCGGAGTAATAAGCGAAACGGACACGGTCAAATTGTCCTCCTTTCGCGGCAAGAAACCTGTTTGCATGATCATGTCGAGCTATACGTGACCCCCTTTCACGTCCCGTGCAGCAGACATGGAAAGATTGTACGCGTCGTACAATGATGACATCGAGTTCCTGATCGTTTACATCCGCGAGGCCCATCCTGAAATGTTGAAGGAGGGCAACAAGACGGGCATTGTCGGCAGGCCCAAAAGCCTCGATGAGCGGGTAATCCTCGCGACCGAATGTGTCTCCAAGTACAAGTTCACCATGCCGATGGTAATCGACGGCATGGACGGCAAGGTCAACAGCGACTACCAGGCCGCTCCCGTGCGCGTTACCGTCACCGACATTGACGGCAAGGTCGCCTTCTATGCCGGGCGCGGACCATCTGATTTCAGACTTCCTCCCGTAGAAAGGACGTTGAAGAAGCTTATTGCCAACGGGGGCCGGATGCCGCCGCCACCGGTGCCGCAGTGGAGCCGGCCTGTCAACGGCTTGCGATGCGGGCTAATCATCGATCCTGAAGAATTCACAGTCGGCGAGCAGGTTGTAGTACAGTTGAAATTTGATAACACAACCAACAAATCCATAAACCTTTATTACAAATCTACCGACGCCCTTAAACGTATCGCCATAGATAACGGCAACGGGCAAACCTTGGAACTCCAGTCCGCCGGCGGCCGCTCCTCACGGAGGCGCGGACGTAGCGGCAGTCCGATCCAGACCATCGCACCCGGACAGGCTTTTGAGACGGAAATAGAGGCTAAGATCATTGCCGGGCCGGGCAAGGAAACTTTTGCCGCCGGGCAATTCCATGCCGTCTATAACCTTGAAGTAAATGACGAAACACTGGCCCAGGTCGAGCCGGCTCCGGAGCAGGCCGTTTGGACCGGCAAATTAACCTCCGGCAAGTACGCGCTCAGTGTAAATTCCGCGCCGCCTGTCGGATGCGCCGATTGCCACGGCGGCGAAGACTATCATCACAAGCTGGACGAGGACTGCGAAGGCTGCCACGTGGGAGAAGTCGGCACCGACGAATTCGATGTTAAGAAAGAAGCGTGCGGCCAATGCCATCCTCGCGAAGGTGTCCAGGGTCGAAGGCAAATTCTCGGCCCCGGCGGGGAGTTTGAAATGGCTTCCAGGCACATCCCAGGCAAGCTCGAGGACAAACACTGCCTGATGTGCCACGACAATAGCAAACATCGCAATGGTGTCGTGAGTCTGATCGACCCGGATTCCGAGGGGACCGAACCGTGGACGGGATCGCGTACGGACTTTTGCCTGACCTGCCATGACGGCGAGCCGCCCGAAGGCGTGTCCTTCCCGACACAGTTCAAAGGAACCGGCTTCGATAAAATGATGTTCTTAGGCTCGAGACTCTCGCAGACGAAAGAAGGTTGCAGCTATTGCCATCTCCCGCATGGTTCGCCATATCCGTCGCTGCTGAAGAATCTTCATGCTCATTGATCGACGGTGCGGATAATGTGCCGGAAAGATTGTGTTGCACATGAAGGATGTGATGCTGCGCAGAAGATGTCTGCAACGGCGGCGACTCTTGCCTCAAGGTCATACTAGTTTGCGCCGATTGGATGAGACCCTACTTTGTGACGCCTACCCGGCTCGGGAGTTTACGGCGCCGGACGGAACGTCGGTGCTTGTGCAGTTGACGGAAAACCGGATAGACCCATTCGAAGGTCTCGCTGGCATGCACTGCCCAGTCTGTAATGCTCTGCTTCCATGTCAGCGACGACGGGGTCGCCACATCCCGACAGCGTCAGAGCAAAGAATATCCCCATCACGAGTGCCAACAGTTTTGCCATTATCGAACCATGTTTGCTTTTCATCAGTATTCCCTGTATAAAACGCCTTGCTTGATTCTAATTTCACCGGCTTCCAGCAGGCAACAAGCCTAAAGAGCAGCCCTGGGCTATAGCCCAAAGCCTTCTTTACTCCGTACTTGCCCCTCTCTTCTCGGGTGGGACAGCCCCGACTCCACAGGGCTTATGAGGACCCCCCGCAGCAATACTACCATACTATATATTATATCCGTTTAATCACAAAAGTCAAGGGAAAAGTATTCAAAAGCTGGTTTGAGAGCACTTTCTTCTGCCGTCGTGTTGTCACTGAAAAAGAAAAAACTGTTGTTTTCTCATTTCACACGTTCCACCTTAGCTATTATAATTACACCGTCACTATTCGGTTTGGCGAATTGTGAGCAGAATCGCCTGCTTGGGAATTTAGGAATTGCCGCACACGTTATTTGAGATGGGACATAACAAATGAAAGACTTTATTATTAACGGCTTGTTTTGCTTGTTCATTGTCAACGTGTCCGGCTGTACGCATTCTGTCGAAATCATCGCACACCGCGGGGCATCATACCTGGCTCCGGAGAACACCATGGCGTCAGTCATGCTGGGCTGGGAAAAAGAAGCCGACGTGGAAGTGGATGTATATCTGAGCAGCGACAATCGCATTGTCGTGATCCACGATTCCTCGACAAAGCGCACAGCCGTAACTGATGTGAATGTCGCAGAAACGACGTCCGAGAAACTGCGCGAGCTTGATGTCGGAAAGTTCAAGGCGGAAGAATTTGCCGGAGAGCAAATTCCTTTTCTCGCTGATATAGTTGAGACAATCCCTTCCAACCGAAGACTCTATGTCGAGATAAAGTGCGGAAAAGAGATCTTGCCCTTTCTCCACAGGCTCATCGTCGAGAGCGGGAAAATGTCGCAGATTGTTATTATTGGCTTCGATCTTGAGACAGTGACGGCATCCAAGCAACTTATCGACGTTCCCACATATTGGCTCAAGGGAACCGGAAAAGACAAAGAAACCGAAGAATGGATCCCGCACGATCTGCAACTTGTTCAAACGGCCCGGGAAAGAGGTCTCGATGGTATGGACGTTCATTACGCCGGCGTTACGAAGGAGTTTATGGACGCGGCCACAGCTTCAGGGCAGAAACTATACGTCTGGACGGTAGATGATCCCCAGGAGGCAGTCCGGTTGGTCAGACTCGGAGTGGCCGGAATAACCACGAATCGCCCCGGCTGGCTCGCAGAGCGATTGCAGAATCATGCGTCTATCCGGCAACCGATTGCCGGTCGCTGAGTTTTGAGTTCTTGTAAATCAGGAGAAACGGCGGATGAATATGCTGCGCGTTTGGCCGATTGTCTGTCAGTTCGGCGTTGGCGCACTGTTGTGCCTTGTCGGAATTTGGTGCGGATTGCGCGGAGGATACCTTGACCTGAAAATCTCCGAAGACCGCAGGCTCTTAGTGGTGCTCGTCGCGGGTTATCTACTGATGCTGGCCATGGTGTGCGTCTTTACATTCCTGGCGCCTAATTGGGCAAACGGAGAATCGCTATGATTGCTCAAGCCATCGGCGGAAATCTCGACTACGCGGTCATGTTAGGCTACTTTGTCGTCGTGCTGGGATTCGGTTTGTATTTTGGCCGGTATACGACCACTACCAAAGATTTCTTTTTCGGCGGACAAAGATTTGCATGGTGGCTGATTGCATTTTCATGCGTTGCCACGGTCGTCGGTAGTTACAGCTTCATCAAGTACAGTGCAGCCGGATTCAAGTACGGTATATGCAGCACACAATCTTACCTCAACGATTGGTTCTGGATGCCAATCCTCATCCTGGTCTGGATACCAATCATATATTACAGGAAGATCCAATCGGTTCCCGAGTATTTGGAAATTCGCTTCGATAAGAAGACACGCATCGCCGCAACCCTCATCATTCTCTTCTACATCGTAGGATACATCGGCATCAACCTCATTACGTTAGGCAAGACTCTGCACACACTGCTCGGCTGGCCAGTAATGACCGGGGCAATAGTCACAGCGGTGGCGGTGGCCCTGTACGTGTACATCGGAGGACAAACAGCGGTCATAATGACCGACCTTCTCCAGGGGCTGATTTTGCTGATTGTCGGACTGGGACTGTTCGCCGCCGCCATTTACCACTTTGGCGGCTTCGGCGAATTCTGGGCACTGCTCCCAACCGAACACAAGTACGCCTTTTCGGATTTCGACGCACCGCCCAAGTTCAGCTTCATCGGCATTTACGCCCAGGACGGGCTGGCCAATACCGGCGCTCTAATGCTCATGCACCAGGGCTTCATCATGCGGTTTCTATCGCTCAAGAGTGTCAAAGATTCACGTCGAATGGTAGTCTGCTGGATACTTGTGCTGGCCCCGCTGGCTGCGATAGCCACCAGTTGTGGTGGATGGATCGCCAGAGCGCTGGTCAACAATGGAGACCTGGAAACAACCCCGGCCGATTCCTTTGTCAAAGCCGCCAATTTCCTGTGTGCACCAGGAGTTTTCGGTTTTGTGCTCGCAGCCTTGACCGCCGCGTTGATGAGTACGGCCGATTCGCTTATCAACGCGGTGAGTGCAATATTCGTCAACGACATCTGGAGGCCGTACATAAAGCCGAAAAGTAACGACAAACACTATCTACGCGTTGCGAGAATAGCGAGTCTTTGTGCGGCCGGTTTGGGCCTGACGCTGGTTCCCATATTTATGAAAGACACAATTTATGGGGCGCACAGCATGTTTACTGCCGCCGTGACACCTCCGGTCCTGACGGCGATTTTTTTAGGGATCATCTGGAAACGCTACACGCCTGCCGCCGCCTTCGCAACTATCGTCGGCGGGGGCGTTCTGACAGCCCTGTCTTTTGTCTGGCCGGATGCACTGGTAGGACCTTTTGATTTTGGAATGGGGCCCGACAGCTACAAGTTCATGCGTGCCCTGTTTGGCTTGTTGGCAGCCGGCAGCCTGGGCGTGTCTGTGACTTGGTTCACCAAACCGCGACCTGAGACGGAACTGAAAGGGCTCGTCGCCGGGACTCAAATGGACGCCATGCGGCAGTTCAAAGGAGGTGAGCCAAACCGACGACCCGGCACAAAGGTACGACTGCGCACCAAGGTGGACCAGAACCTCTCAGGGGAGAACCTGGTAATCGTCTCCCAATCAGCCCTGGACAAAATGGCTGCCGACCCGGGCGACCTGCTCTACGCCAGCCACACCCGCTGGTGGTACGGGGGGCTGCGATCCGTCCATGTCAAAGCCGGCGCACCGGCAGACTCCGAAAACAATGAACTTATGCTAATCAGTCCGGAAGACGCTGCCACGGCGCACTTTACCGAAGGGCAGGAAGTAGTGGTCGAAAAGATTATGTGAGGCCGGGATATGTCATACCGGAAACGGAGTGACTCTAAGGCAATGAATCCAAAAGAACTGCTCGATACCACTTTTGATTGTGAGTGCGGGCGGAGCCACACAGTCCCGATCAGGAACCTTATCTATGCGGAAGATGCACTGGAACACTTGCCCAAAGTGCTGGCTTCTTTCACTGAGGGGCGCCGCGCCGTTCTTATCGCCGATGAACGAACCTGGGATATCGTCGGATGCCGCGTCGAAGAAGCTCTCGAACAAGCGGGTTGGTCTGTACACAATACCATCGTTCCAGACAATGCCGGCGGCAGTCCTGTTTGCGACGACACTACTCACGACTGGCTCAGTGACCACCTACCCCCCGCCGACATCGTTGTCGCGGCCGGTTCCGGCGTCATCAATGATCTTGCCAAATGGTCTGCCTTCGAGCATAATCTGCCTTATGTAGTTGTAGCGACCGCCGCGACCATGAACGGCTTCACCGCCGCCAATGTCGCTCCTTCCGTAGGAGGCGTCAAAACCATAATCCCTGCCCGGCCGCCTTTGGCTGTCTTCGCCATCCCATCGGTCATCAGCGAGGCCCCTTTTGAGTTGACCGCGGCGGGCCTCGGCGACACCATCGCCAAACCTGTCAGCACCGCCGACTGGCTCCTCAACCACATCTTTTGCGGCGAATACTTTTGTCGTTACTGCAGCCAGATAATCAACGCTTTGGAACCCTGCTACCTTGAGAAGCCCGAGGATATCAAGAACCGTAAGCCTGCCGCAATCGAGGCCCTCTTTAACGCCCTGCTGTACTCCGGCATCGCCATGACCGTCGTAGGGACATCGGCCCCGGCGTCCGGGGGCGAGCATCTGCTCAGCCACACACTCGACATGATGTCAGGCATTGACGGCATTGCCCATGACCTGCACGGCCGGCAAGTCGGTCTCGGCGCCATATTCACCTCGGCCATCTACGAGCGCATCTTCCGGATCGAAACTCCCCGTTGCCACCCTTTCCCCACCGAGATCGACAGCATCTTCTGGAGTGACCGGACCGACAATGTCGGCGAACAATATGAACTGAAGAGACCCGCGCTGCAAACCATGTCTGAAAAGCTCCAGGATGGCGCAACATGGCAAGCCTTTCTTACTGCGGCACGTCAACAAGTACATTCTCCCCGCCAAATTAAGGACTGCCTTAGAACTGCCGGTGCGGCCCACACGTTTGCTGATATTGGATGCCCCCGGGAGCGGTTGCTCGCTGCCGTCCTTCACATGCACGAGATCCGCAAACGCCCCACCGTGATTGATCTTGCCTGGCTCCTTGGCATTCTTCCAGGCGCCGCGGATGAGATCATAGACCGTTGGCTCACAAGCTGATTTGCCCCCCCTCATGCCTGCCGTGCCGATGTGGCCTGGTATATGTAGTTTTGGTGAGTCCAGCTACTCAATGCGCGTCGGGCGCATTCGCTCTCCGAATTTCTTGTAGTGCATCAGCGCGCTCTCGCGGTCATCAACTTCTTCCTCTGTAAACAGTAGCGTCGTCTGACCGATTAGTATCTCATCAGCCTCGCATAGAGGGGTCCGCTCGGTTATCTTATGGCCGTTAATAAACACGCCGTGCTTGCTGTCCATATCTTCGGCGTCGTATTTATTTGTGCTCTCCTTGAACCATATTCGCAGATGCTTGCGAGAAACCAGGTCGTCCAGTATCTGCATCGGAAGGGCCTCGCCTCTGCCGATCACACTTGTTCGCCTGCCAAGCGGCAAAAACTCACCTTTTTGCTGTCCCGATACTACGATAATAGAAGCCATTCTTAACTCCTTGAGTATTTGTGATTTTGCACACACCAAACAGGAACTCTCTATGCCGCGAATTATACCAACAGGCTTGAGCGAGTGCAACCGCCGGTTGTCAATTGCCGCCATCCTGAATCAGTCAAATCACAAGTTGACAGAGTATTAGTTTGCCGTAATATAGACATAACTGTCGATGGCTTAAAAAGTGAAACTGACCCAAGGTCAAAAGGAGCAAGACAATGATAAAACTGGGCATGCACGTAGATAATTGGCGGCACTGTGACGTATCTTACGAGGTCCCCTGTGAATTCGCCAGGGACAACAATATGGAGTACGTGGAGTTTGGCACGATTGACGGAGACTACTTTGTTCAGGCATTGGGGTATAATCCGCACATACCTCTTCACTCCGATCCGCTGAAACTCAAGAAATATCTGGACTCGATGGGACTGAAGGTCTCGCAGCTTGACGCGGCCTATCCCATGTCGTGCCCCGAGGGCCAGCATCGCGGCATCGGCTACACGACTCGGGCCATCCAGTTTGCCAAAGCGCTTGGCTGCCCGTGCGTGGACACCACTGACGGAGGCCGCAAGCCGGAAGGGTACACTGACGATGAAGTCATGGCGCTTATAAAACAGTATTATCGTGTCGTGCTGGAGTGGGCCGAGAGGTACGAGATGATCATCAATGTCGAGCCGCACGGTCCCTACACAACCAACCCCGATACTATGGAGCAGATTCTGGGCTTTTCCGACTCGCCCTATTTGAGGATGAATTTCGATACCGGCAACAGTTTCATCGCCGGGCAGGACCCGGTCGAGTTCCTCCGGCGGTTTCGGCACAAAGTTTCCCATTGCCACATCAAGGACGTCAGCAAGGAGCTTGCCGAAGCTGTCCGGGGCGGAGAGACAGGCATCGCAATGTCCGTGGTTGCCATAGGCGAAGGGGTAAACGCCGACAATATTGCAGGCTGTATCGAATTGCTCAAGGAAAACAACTGGGATGGCGTCCTGTCGATAGAATGCGAAGCGGCCCCCGGCAAAGTCGAGCAGAGCCTTGAATGGCTGCGCAACCAGATATCCAAATAAGACGCTGCCGGCCGCGTGTCATGCAATCGCTGTGATGCGCTAATTGAGGAGAAAAAGCATTCATTTGACCTTGAGTGCGAGGGGCAAGCGTATGCACATCGGTAGCCTCAGCCAACCACGAGCACTTTCATCTCGTGTTGCGCCAAGTGGAGCGCCGCCCCATTGTCAAACGCGTGCCGCTCTCCTGTCTGCACGTCGAGCAGAAACCAGCGACCTTCGACTAATAAGCTCAGGCGTACATCTATGGCTTTCTGCCCCTCATTAAAAAGGAGGTAGCAGTCGGCGCCATGCTTAACGACGTGGCGAACACGCAGATCAGGGACGCTCGGCGAAACCCGCACGTCAACCGGCACGAACCTGTCGATCCGCCGGATCAACTCCGAATCGCTCATTTCCTTTGTCCACCGGATGATCCGACCGGCGCCGTCCAGAATATCCAACGCAGATTTGGCTTCTTCCGGCAGCTTATCTTCCACAATCAAGGCTCGGTAGTGCATATCAGCGATGCGGATGCCGTCCGACGTCACCTGCACGTCTTCCCAAAGATGCCGTGCCTCGATGTAGTTAAAATCACGCTGGTTCTGGAAACATACTTTTGCCGCCCGCCAGGGAAGATAATCGTTACGGCCGAGAATCGCCAGCGAACAAACATGTTTGCTGTCGGTGTTCAGCCAGCAGAGCCGACGGCATGAATCGGCGTAAGGTTTGTATTGACTCCACCAGGAATTGTTGGGGCCAACGTCAGGCGGTCGTTCATCGATGCGAGGGCCTCGCACCGAGTAATAGAAGGCGTGTGGATATAGCATGTTGCAGCCGCGCACGATCAGCCAGCTTGTGAGCCACTTCATCTCCTCGAACGTGAAATTGTGCCCGAAAGCGCCGCAGTATTCGTTGGAATTACGGCGCCGACCGAGATGAATCATCGCCGAGGAAGCACACTTGGCTTGAGTTGACTGCGCCCCTTCCAGGGCGCTGGGCTTGCCCGGCTCGATGTATCTCCAGACGATATCCTGGCCGGGGACGTGAAAATGTCTCAAATGACCAATATCGTCCGGGGCCGCCGGGTGTCCTGTAAGAGCAATTCCGTGCGCATCACACCATTTCGAGATGGGACGGTAGAATGTCTCCTCCAGCCTCGCCTGGATGGCACGATGGTAGTCAAGCCGGTACCGCTCAGCGTCGGGTTCATCCTTGTACCAGAGAGCGGCCAGATGCGGCGTAAAATCGTACCCGAGTTTGGAATTAACGTGTTCGAGAATCCCGGTCGTTCCGGGGACCGCCCCGCGTTCGGCGCTTTTTGCGAGCATCGACGGCTCATCTGTGAAAATAGCCGGCACGGTCTTGCCGAAGTGCTCGCCAAACTCATCATAGAACCGCTGATATACGAGTCGAATAAAACATTCCACTGCTTCCGGATTCAGAATATCCGCTGCCGGAGGCATGTTTTCACGAACTTCCTTATGGTCGTCTCGACGCGGCGGATCATCCTCGACAAAGTGCAGTCCGCGAATGACGGACCTGCCCGGCCGCATCGCCCTATCTATCACAGCAATCCGACGGCCGTTCGTCCTGCGTTTGACAATCGCCACCAAATGCTGGCCTTTCGCCAGTTCCGGTTCATCTGCGCCATCGAGGTCGATTGCAAACAATCCACGGGTTCTAAAAGCCGGATTCTCAGCTACCACCTGGCCGCTCGACGATCCACTTGGGTACATGCCCTCATCGTAAAGCACCACCCACATGTCCCGCTTCGCCGCCTGCTCGATGGCGATGCGCATAAAACGAATCATGCTGTCGCTCATCCACTCAATGCTTCGCGGCAGTCCCGCTCGCGGATGGATTACGAACCCATATACTCCATGAGCCCGAAAGTCATCAAGCTGCCGGATGATTTCCTCTTCCGACAGCCTGTCATTCCAGAACCAAAACGGCGCCTGCGAAAATTCAAGCGGAGGATTGGACCATCCGTCGGCAAATCGTGCACGACTCTTGCCGTCTGTCACCGACGCCTTCGAATCGCCGATAGCGCCGGGCAACAATACCGCCGGCACGCCTGCACCGAACAAGCCAAGAAAGCTTCGTCTGTTTATCTCGCGAGCCAGGATTTTCTCTCCTTGTTTACTCGGCCAACATTGGCGACAGTTTCAGGCGGAGTGCGTAAAGCTGCCGCTCCTGATCCGGACTGAAGGACCCCAGCTTTTGGGCGTAAACATCCATCCACGTAATCAGGCGATTGAGACTATCCGCATCAAGATGCACGCCCTCATGTCCTCCCCGCTCGGTGAGAAGAGCAAACAGCTTGCTGTCGCCGGCGACACAATCACCCACGACAGATACGTCTCGCTCAAAGGCCAGTTTCTCCAGATCCTTGTCTGCAAATTCAAGCAGGTTTTTGTATGAGTGCTCGTTTGTGAGCGCAAAACTGGCGGCTTTCTGATTCTCACTGCCCGGCCTGTGACACGAAACGCACAACTCATCCAAAACAGGTTGCACCAGGCGGTCGAAGCGAAGCGGCCAGGAGCCTTCGGGTCCGGGCGTGATCTTGGAAGGCTCTCGCCGAACTGCCAGAGGTCGGCCGCCCGCGACCGGTGCCAGTTCGCGGGACTCATGGCAGCCCACGCAGGAAAGCGTTTGGCCGGGCTGGACATAAGTGAGGCTGCGCATTGTCTGAACAGCCAGCCCGCTTTCGTCAAGGGCCTGCAAGAAAACAGGAATTCCCGACGGAACACGAAAATGGGCCGAGCCGTCTTCTTCGACGGGGACGGTTCCCAGGACGAACTTTCCGGGGTCCTCCTTTGAGATGCCTAAGCTGGGAGAATTCATGTGGGGCTGTGTTTTCGGCGGCACGCCTATTATCCGCAGGCGTTTCACTGAACCTCGCTTGATACCATCCAATCCCTGGTAAACGTCCTGCACCAAAAAACGCCCCTCCTGCGAGCCGTTCCAATCGACTGTCCTTGGATGAGCCGGAGGCTTTCTGCGCTGCCGGACTGGAATCGGATACATGCTTGCGATGTTCGGATCACGGTGCAGCAGTTCGAGATTGCCGAATGCGTCATATAGGTATATACCAAGCGGGCCGACAGGGTTGCGCTCGTCGGTGGTCACGAAACTGTGGGGCGGCAGCGGTTTATCGCTCCAGGCAACGAGAAAATACTCCTCGCTGAGCGGATAAGGATTGGCGTAGTAGTGTCTCGGCCAGCCTTCCGTTTCGGGGAAACATACATCAGGGGTTAACCTCGTTAGCGGCCGTTCGTATTCTGTCCCTCGCGTGCGGTCCAACAGC
This sequence comes from Planctomycetes bacterium B3_Pla, assembly GCA_005223045.1. Classification (GTDB taxonomy): domain Bacteria; phylum Planctomycetota; class Phycisphaerae; order Sedimentisphaerales; family Anaerobacaceae; genus SG8-4. The sequence goes on from NJBM01000003.1 coordinate 295,755, forward strand.
ACCAGCGAACCGCCCATATTCGAATGGTGGGCCGCGGCGGTAAATACGAGTTTCTGTGAATTGGGGACCGCCCGCGCCTCGAATACGCACTGCGGTCGTTCGGTGAAGTTGCCGTAAACTAACTGAGGATTCGTACCAATTGCGTTTGTTGACCAGAGACTCATAAAGGGACCGTTAAACCGGTCGATGTAATCCCACCTGGCATAAAGAATTCTTCCGTCGGCAGCCACCGAGGGCGTCCATTCGAAGTTCTCAAAGGCCGAAATCGGGCGGATATTGCTCCCGTCGCCGCCGATTCGGTGCAGCGTGAATACCGGCACCGGGCGCCAGTTGTCGCCGCCGCAGCGAACGTAGCTGTCGGGCAAATCAGAGTTCATCGTTGCCGCGGTATTGGCCTGGCTGCACTGAATCGATTGGCCCTTGCGTGTAGAAAGAAACACGATATCGCCGTCAGGCAGATACCTGCTGTCGAAGTCGTCGTACTTGCCGCGAGTCAACCGCCGGCAGCCGCTGCCGTCAATATTCATCTCGTAGATTTTATAGAAAACATCCTCGGGGAGTTTGTCTTTGTCGGCCTTCTGCATTTTGTGGGTTTCGGGATAGAACTTACAGTACGCAAACAGGATCTTTTTCCCGTCGTAAGAAAGGTCGGGGCGCAGGAAGCTACCTGCCGGAAAGTCTTCGGTCAGGCATCGCAGTCGTGGGGAGTCTCCTTTGAATCCTTCGAGAACGTAGATGCCTCCACCGGGCCTCGACCACCAGCCGTAATATTGATCGGACATGTGAGGGAAGGCCGGTGGGACCCGTTTGACAAATACGATGCGGTCGAAATCCAGCAGCGGATTGGCCAGTGCCATCTCCCGCACTGCCCGTCGAGCCTGCAAATAGAGCCTCCGATTAATCTCGCCGGGCGCATCTGCGCCAGGCTGTTTCAATCGTTCGGCGAGGCTGCCCAGTGTTTTCTCCTGCGTATCGATTCTGGCGCCTGCCCGCCGCAGGTTCTCCGCCAGCAACAATCCCCGCTCGACGACCTTAGCTATCGGATATGGCTTCGGCGGCGCTGCAATCGTGTGCGCGACCGACCATTTACTGACGCTGCTTTGGGTGGCCGGCTTGCCCGGGGCTATGTTGCGGTCGGCGGCGGCATAGATCTCGACCTCATCAAGATGGAAGTAGCTCTTGCCCGGCAGTTGAAGACGAACGTAACGGCCCTTCACACCGTCGAGCTTCACGATCAGCGGTTTCTTGTCCGTATGGCCGAAGAATTCTGTACCGTCATGTTGGTAAACTTCTCTGAAGCCCTTTGCATCGTCCGAGAGTAAAATCATAAGCCTCGAAGCACGTTCGGCTATGTCGCAACGGTTGTAGATAGTTAGTCGATCCAACCGGACAGCTTGCCCCAGGTCAATCTGCCACCAGGGATTAAGTTCATTTTCGGTATGAAATCCCCACTTACCGTCCGTTACGCCGTCGCAGGCTCCGATGGCATCCTGCTCGGGCCTGACTTTTCCATCCCTGGAAATAGGCGGCGCTGCCTTAACCTGCTCTTGACGGAGCCAATCCGCCTCGATCTGGCCGCGACTTAGCGCAGGTGAGACGGTCGCAGCCCCTGATGCCTCAAGCGGCGCAATTGCAGTCAGAACGGCTAATACCAAGACTCCCAAAGCTAAGTTGCTCGAAAACTTGCTCATGATCCACTCCCACTCGACTTTTTCTTACTCTTGAGAGCCACTATCTACAAGCAGAGTACAAACGAAACACTAATCGAGGACAATCTCGTCCTGATAAGCCGGAACAGCTACTTGCCAGCCCGTTTCCTGCCTGATGTAATCACCGAACTGCAGCGCGCTTTCGGACTCTCCGTGAACGACAAACACTTTTCTGGGCGGCCTCTTCACTCCCTTCAGCCAATCGAGAAGCTCTTCTTTGTCGGCGTGGGCCGAGAAACCATTTATCCGCGCGACTCTTGCTTTGACCCTGTGCTTGCGGCCGAGTATTCTAACTTCCTTTTCGCCGTTAACGATTCGCCTGCCAAGCGTGCCGACCGCCTGATAGCCCACGAACATTATCGTGTTCCGAGGCTCGCCGATGTTGTTGACGAGGTGGTGCTTTACCCTGCCGCCCGTACACATCCCCGAGCCTGCTATGACCATAATCGTCCCCTTCATGCGATTAATCGCTTTTGACTGCTCACTTGTCGCAACCATCTTCAAGTCGGGAAACTTGAACGGCGAGGCGTTCTGCTCGACAAAGTCGGTCATTTCCTCGTCAAACAGCTCTCGATGCTTCTGAAAGACCTTGGTGATGCGCGCAGCCATCGGGCTGTCCAAAAATACCTTCAAGCGAGGTATCGCATCGGTCAGCAGCAGCTCGTTCACGTAGTACAGAAGCTCCTGAGAACGTTCGAGAGCAAAGCTCGGGACGATAATGTTGCCGCCGCCTTGTTTTGTGGAGTTTATGACCTCGGCAATCATTTTCCTGGTGTCTTCCGGGCCCTGATGTACGCGATCACCGTAAGTGGACTCAACGAGAATGTAATCCGCCTCGGCAATCAAAGCGGGGTCGTGCACGATAGGCCGGTCCGGTCTGCCAATGTCACCTGAGAACAAAACGGTTTTCTGCTCTCCGTTTTCGGTGACCTTGACCCTGATAATCGAGGAGCCGAGAACGTGGCCTGCATCGTGGAAAGTTACTTCAACACCTGCGCCGATCTGGACAGGCTGTTTGTATCTGACCGGCGAGAACTGAGGAAAAGACGCCTCGGCGTCGGCCGTGGTGTAAAGTGGAACCACCGGAAAGCGCCCCTTTCGACGCTCTTTCTTGTGCCTCCTGGCCTTGAACCGGGCATCCTCTTCCTGCAGGTGGGCCGAGTCCAACAGTATAATCCGGGCTATCTCGGCGGTGGCGGCAGTGCAGTATATTTTGCCTCTGAAACCTTCCTTGACCAGCTTCGGCAACAAACCACAATGGTCCAGATGTGCGTGAGTTAAAAGGACAGCATCGATGGTGCGTGGATCCACGGTGAACGGCTCCCAGTTCCTCTCCCGGAACTGCCGTTCCTGATAGAGTCCGCAATCGACGAGAAGCCTGGTGCCGTTAGCCTCAAGGAGATGGCGGGAACCGGTGACATTCTGAGCGGCGCCAAGAAACTGCAATTTCATCGGCATATTGTACCTCACTACGACAAATGCGGGTTTTCGAGCGTACAAATTGTACTAAACAATCGTTGCTGCGTCAAGCAAAGAACGCCGGACACTCGATGGAGACACCCCCGGAAGATTAGAAATTCTTGAACGGCCTGCGATGCTCGGCTTCGGCCATAAGTTTCTTCCACGCCTGAAAACGGGACTTAACCTTGCTCAACATGTCAGGCTTCTCGTCCGACAGGTCGCGCTGTTCACCGATGTCCGCCGACAGGTCAAACAATCCTGAACCGCGGGACGATTCAACCCATTTGAAATTCCCGACGCGGGCGGCTTTGTCGCCGCGGCGCTGCCAGAACATCTCTTTGCGCAAAGATTCCTCTCTGCCGGCCAGCACGCCAGTCATGTCGAAGCCGTCCAGTATTACGCCGCGAGGCGGCCTGGTCCCGGCAGCTCTACAGAGCATCGGCAGTATATCCATTGAACTCAAGAATTCGTCACAAACTGTTCCTGCCGGAACTGTGCCCGGCCAGCGCACGATGCAGGGCACGCGCAATCCACCCTCGAACATCCAGCCTTTGCCACCCTTCAATGGGCCGTTGTCGGCGGTACTTCCGCTGCCGCCGTTGTCGGAGAAAAAGATGACGATTGTGTTGTCCTCCAGACCATGCTCGGCCAGCAGTCCCATGACCTGCCCGATAGCCTCGTCCATATATGTTATTGCCGCCATATACCGCATGCGTCTGGCCCTGCGGGTGTCTTCCGGGTCATAATCTCCATAGTGCTTTCGAATGTAGCCGAGCGGCGCCTGTACACCGGGACGCGGACGGTCGAGATTGGAGGCCCCATGCGGAGCGTTGAACGGCACATAGCAGAAGAAAGGGCGATCTTTGTTTTTCTCAATGAAACGCACCGCCTCGCGCCGGAACAGGTCAGTGGCATAGCTGCCCTTGTCTTCGGTGGTTTGCTTGTTGTTTCGGTACATCGACGGCACACCGTATCGCTCATGCGTCCAGTAATCGATGCCGGTGTTGGTGAATCCGTAGAACTCGTCAAAGCCCCGCTGGAGTGGAAGAAAACGATGCAATTGCCCGAGATCCCATTTACCGAAGATTCCACTGACGTAGCCTGCCTTTTTCAGGATACGCGGTATCAGCACCTCGCGGGTGTCCATCCCGCCGATCATCTCCCACGATATGGCATATTCGTCTTTGCCGTAGAGGTAGTCGTGGTCAACCAAGTCATTGCGGAACATGTCATACGTGCCGTTGCGCTGAGGATAACGCCCTGTAAGCAGGCTGCCTCGCGACGGCGTACAAGCCGGCCAGGTAACATAGAAGCTCGTCAGCCGAACTCCGCCGGAAGCTAAGTGGTCGAGATTGGGTGCCTTGACTTCCGTGCCGCCAAAACAACCAAGGTCATTGTAACCCTGGTCATCGGATACGATCAAGACAATATTAGGCAGCCGTTTGCCCGCAGCTCGCTTCGGAAGGCCTGCACACCCCGGCATTGCCAGCGAGGCCAGTCCGAGGCCTGCCATTTTAAGATATTCACGTCGATTCATATCGGTCTTGCCTCCTTATCAACAATAGTAGTGGCTCCTCAAAAATAGTATTCTTGCTCGATGAGAAGTTCAAGCTCTTTTTGTGTAAGATGATGAGATTACGTGCCGCGTGCCGGCCCCTTTGCTTATTTCAATTGACTTACCCCCTATATTTTTGCTAAAATAGGAGTGTATCTGATATAGAATACTGGAAATGCACATAGTCAGTGTCATCTGCTCTTGATACCGGCTGAGATGGAGGTAGAAAATATTCACGCCCGCAAAAATCTCATTTCTGTCACTCGCTTTGATCACAAGTATCGCCGCCACAAGCAGCCAGGTCGAGCAGGGGCGCATTGACATCCGATACGACACCGGCTTGACCAACAATTATCCAGAGGACGGCAGTGGTGGGGACCGGGTTCCTCTGCAAACTGAGGGCACAACTCTAAATCTCATCGTTCGCAACAGTTATCTGCCCGGAATCCCGGTCCTGATACGTGTTGAGGTTCTAAACGATGACGGCAGTATAAATCGCAACCTGTGGGATGCGGTGGCAACCCTTTCAGTCGCCGACAATCCCAACGTCAGCCTCTCCACTGACACCGTCGTAATGTATAACGGCCTCGGCAGCGCACTTGTCACCTTCACCGGCAGCGGCAGTTTCACCCTGACTGTGGATGTCAACGATCTTACAGCAAGTAAAGTCCTGGCCGATTGGAGCAATGCGTCGATTCGTACTACTTCCAGGCGTATCGCCAGATCCCAGACATGGAGCGGCATCCATCACATCACCGGCGGAGACTTTGCAATTCCGGCCGGAGTTGTGTTGACACTTGACCCCGGGACACTCGTATTGATAGACGGCGTCTCTTCAGGCGCCAACGGAATAGACATCAACGTCGCCGGTTCGATCCAATCGCTCGGCACTGCTGACTCCCCCGTCACCATCACGGCATATAGAGCCGGCGAGAATTGGGGTGAACTCCACCACGTCAACGCCGAACCCTCCACCTTTCTATATACAAATATTACACAGGCCGGACACTCACCAAAGGTAGGCCATTCGAATTCGGGACCCGCAATCCGTGCATTTGGTTCAGCTTTTTTCTTCGATCATTCCTCCCTGACCGACAACGCAGGCAAAATCATGCACGTTACATCCGGCTCCGACCTGACGTTCTATAGCTGCCTCTTTGCACGCTCGGTCATGGGGCCGGAAATCTCCCAAACGGCGCTATTGTTCGAGAACAGTTGGATAACCGACATGGACGCCGACGATGACGCCGACGGCATCTACATCCACGGACAGCAAGGCGGCCAGCTATGCACGCTGAGTCACTGCGTAGCGGCGAATATCGACGACGACGGCATCGACACCCTCGGATCGGAAGTCACCATATATGATTTCATCATCCGCGACTGCAATGACAAAGCCGTCAGCGTTTACGGCGGCGAGGTGAATATCGATTATTGCCTTATTGTCGAGAATAACAAGGCGCCGGAGGACCCGACCGTCGCTACGATTGCAACCAAAACAGTCAACGGCGCCACCGCCGTGGTCAACATCGACCACTCGACTATCGTTAGCTCGAAGACCCCGGGCGTCCTGGACGTCGGTATCCAATCACACAACAAGTACGGCGTTACAAGCGGCACGATTATCTACAACGTCACCAATTCGATCATCGACGCCACCGATCCTATCGACGTTCAGGCTCCATACCTCGAATACGACATTTTCATCAACTACTCCGATGTCTTTGGCGAAACATGGCCCGGCGCGGGCAACATCAACGCCTATCCCATGTTTGTCGATGAGGCAAATCACAATTACCGGCTACAGGACAACTCGCCCTGTATTGACGCGGGCGATCCCGATGCTGATCCTGATCCGGATCTTACAATAACCGACCAGGGATACTCCTGGATCAGCCGGGGCGCCAACGAACTGCCTTAAGAGTCTCTAACAGAGGACACGGCCTGGATCCCGCAGCAAGGTCCATAAAGTATCACCGGCGATCTGACAGTGCCGCCCGGGAGCAATCTTAAGATGCTTTTCCGTCTCGCCGACCGCATACCACTCATCAACGAGACCGGCCATTCGCAGGTGAACCTCTAACGGCGATTGTCCATTGTTGGCGACTCTAACGTTGACATCCGTCGGTTTGTCCGTCGCTGTGACACTTGCGATGTCATCTATTACCAGTTCAAGCGGACCTTCGCTGACAACATGCCCGTTGAATGCAAATGCGCTGCCGGTAACAAATGAAAGTGAAACAATGATTCCGACGCTAAGAGCTTTTGACATGAGCATCTCTTCTAATATATCCGTCCGGCTGTGCATCGCCTTATTGTCACACGTTCGGCCCCTGTGTTTAGTTCCCACCTACCGCGTCAAGAGATACCATAAGGTCTCGTGTTGCGGCGCAAGTTCCAGGATGCCTTTGCCATCCCGGTACGAGATCGGCACCTCCTGCTTGGGCATCCCGTCCGGACCGAGAGCTTCGCATTTCCACCGCCCCGCCGGCAGAACCACAGTCCCTTTAACAGTCTCTATCCGCACGGGCGGCCCGCCCCAGTTTCGCCCCACAGTCCGGCGATCCTCGGAGAACTTCATGCCGGTATTCTCACATCGGCCACAGGCGGTGATGAGAATCTTGCGACTGTGATTCGGAGCCGCCTCGTCCACGGCAGATACCGTTACCGCTGCGAACTCAGGCCCAACAATAGAAACCTGTCCATTAGTAGCTTGCTCAAAACGGTCTGCGTGGCCGGTGTAGGCCGCGGCATCTTGCCCGCGCACCATATAAAATCCTTTGCCGTCCTCAACGTACCAGTCGAATTCCGGATTAAACCCACCCATGTTTTTTGAACCAATTCTGCCGCCAAGAGTGGAAACTAATTGCATTTTGAGCATTTTGTCGCGGGTTGCCGTATGTTCAGCCAGCACCCTGAACATATCGCGGTCGTGCCTGAGGTGTAGATTTGCCAATGATGAAAGCAGGTCTGAAGATTCGGCCAATGGAATAAACTCGACACTATTTAGCGGACCAACTTTGGCATGGCGGAAGATAGCCGTCCCGGCCCGCATGAAGCCCCATTTGGCTGGATTGGTGTCGATATCGAAATAGCTGTTCAAGCTCTCACGATACCATTGATCCGAACTGTGGCTGTATGTGTAGAGCCAAACGCCGTCCCAGTCCTGAGCGGCGGCAAACGAGGCTACCATCGGAACGCACTCAGCTTGAGAATCAAGGGGAGCCGGATGGTTGTATTCGCTGACGGTGAAGGGCTTGCCGGAAAGCCGCTCGGCAGCCAGGCGGAATAACGTCGCTTCGGCGGGATAATCGGTCATGGGCTTTTGATTGACAAGCCAGTTGCCGCTGTCCCAGGGCCTGCCGGGAAAGCGAGGATGCTGCCAGTAAGCATGGCCGTCGATGAAGTCCATATCACTCTGGGCATACAATCCCAGCGGGCCAAAGACGATTGTGCCGGTTACGAGCGCCCTGCAACCGAGATCGTTCTTTATGAAATTACGCATTTCATCGAAATAAGCCTTCTCCGCCTCAGCCAAGAAGCGCATCCGGTCAATAGTCCGCTGAGGGCTTTCGTTGTCGGCGAAAAGTGTCACATTACCGGTTCGGATGGACTCAGCCTTGCTTAATCCAGCCCTGCCGCCGGGATGAAGCTCTACACTCGCAAGATAGAACGGGACGTTACTGCCCCCAAAGGCAAAGCTCACGCGTGCGTTGTCGTCGTCGGCCTTAGCGACAAAGCCAAAACGAAATGTCTGCCACTTCGGCGCCAATTCCACCTGGCGCGACAAACCAAGGTTTGCCCACGGGCTGTGCGCCTGACTGACACCGCAGCCAACTTTTCTCGGCTTGTCGGCGGCCGCTTCAAATATCACTGTATAGTAACGGCCCGCTTCGAGAGAAAGACCGCCTTGCCTGAACTGAAGATGCCATTCGGTCTGGTCGGCCTTGTCAATCGTGATGCAGACGGTATCACGCCCCTGGTGGCGCCGGGGGGATAGCAAAGCTTTGCATTCTGAATGCTGCTCCAATTGCCAGCCTTTTGGGATTTTTCCGCCGGAAGGGACGGTCTTGAAATTGGGATTTGCCAAGAGGTTTTTACCGAGTGGCTGCACGTCCTCGGACCATGCCTTTCGCAACTGTTCGTTCGAGCCGTAACGCCGGCTTAGCCAGACGTTGAATTTCTTCTGAAGAATGTTTGAATAGTACGCCGGAAGTATCCGAAGTGTCTCTTCGCTGCTCCACATGAAGAAGCTGTTCTCATTGGTGATCTCGACAAACGCCACGGCCGGATCGGCGGCGTAGCGGACTTTACGATATGGATTGACATGGCTCAGCAGTTGGCTGGCAAATTTCTTCTGAGCATCAATCAGCACAGGCGTAAAGATGTTTGAGATTTTATCGTATTGGCGGTTTGCCTCGGGCAAGTCCAGGTATCGGCTGTGCGCTCTGCCGACGTGGAGGTTGATGTTGACACAGATGCCGCGGCGGGCCAGTTGGTCGATGAAAAAATCCAGCCTGTCGAGTGCCTCCGGCTCGATGGTCTTGCCGTCTTTGGAATTCCACAGCCCGCGCGGCCATCGAGAGGTGTCCATGTGATGGCAACGGACGGAATTGACACCGGCCGCAGCCAGGCGAGCGGCGATATGCGGGGCGTCTTCGTGCATGGGCATATTCGCCCCGAATGAGAGATTTACCCCCCAAATACGAACACGTTTTCCGCCGCGTAAGAAGTGGCCGTCTTTTGTCGACAAACGGTCGTCATTGGTTTCGATCGGCTCAAAAGAAGTTACAGCAATCGGCGACTTAAGATTCGGTTTGGCGGGAATCACAAAAGGCACGAAGTCTTCCGCCCTCACACTGCTGCAGGCAAAGACATAAACTACACATAGAAGAAGCAGGAATCGCTTTGCGAATCTTGCCTTTAGGCTCTCGGTAGTGTGGTTATGACATTCTTGAGCTGCCATCTCTGTCTCCTATTGGTACAAGGCGTACTTGATAAAGTTCTCCGGAGATGATATAGTGTGCTTTTCGTACTATCAATAGAAAAAGAAAACGAGTATCGCAGCTAATGGAGATTGCAATGGCACACAAATTCGTCAATCAGATCGGGCCCGGAGAGACAATCGATGATATTTACATAGTCACTGACCCGATCCTGAGAAGCACGACACGAGGCGACTTATATATAGCGATGTTCCTTGCGGACCGCACGGGACAATTGAACGGACGGATGTGGCAGGCAACCGAAACCATTTACAAGGCGCTGCCGAAGCCCGGCTTCGTCCGCGTGCAGGGCCGGAGCGAGCTTTACCAGAACAATCTACAAATCATCGTAAACAATATCAGCGTCGTTGATGCAGGCAAAGTCCAGGTTGACGACTTTCTTGCACGAACGGACAAAGACACTAAGCAGATGTTTGAGGAGGTGAAAAGGACAATCGGCGATATAAAACATCCGCAGTTGAAGGCCCTGACTGGGGAATTTTTGGCGGATGCCGAGTTGATGGAGAAATTCTGCAATGCGCCGGCCGCGATGAAAATGCATCATGCCTTTATCGGCGGGCTGTTGGAGCACACTCACAATATGTTGCGAGTGGCCGTTGCGATATTTCCGTTCTATCCGGATATACAGGCCGATTTGGTCTTAGCCGGAGTGTTTCTGCACGATATCGGCAAAACCGAGGAGCTTGCGTATGATATGGCCTTCTCATACACCGATTCGGGCCAGTTGATCGGGCATATTGCCAAGAGCCTTCTGATGATAAATGAGAAGGCAGAGGCCTTGAGGGTCAAGGGCACGCAAATCGAGCCGGAGGTAGTGGACGCTCTCGGGCATATTATCCTGTCACATCACGGCACATACGATTTCGGCTCGCCAAAGCTGCCGGCAACAGCCGAAGCCTTTATGGTCAACTATATCGACGATCTGGACGCGAAGATAAGCCAGGTAACGGATGCAATCAACAGCGAGGTAGGCGACTCGAACTGGACGGCGTGGAAAAACGCTCTCCAGACCAGACTTTACAGAAAGCGCATCGAGTAACAGGCAGCTTCTGCAGGAATCAAATCAGATGCTCTGCACTGAGTCTCGCTCCAGGACGATGCCGGAAAAGCGCCAGATTTTCTCGAATTGCCCGTGAGGCATCAACCTTGTCCCCGTGATCGGGTCGGCAACTGTAATTGCATCGTCCGAGACTTCCAGGATAGCAAGACAATGGTCCAGAAGGAAGGTCTCCCTTACCACCGCCAACGTAACGCCCGCATTCCTGAGCTGATCGATCGAGTCGAAGCGACGGTACCGGCAGTTCAGGCCTTCGGCGCCGTAGCGACTCTGAAGCGCCGACGAAAGGCAGGCCGGCAGTGTACCCATTACGGGGCTTGAATAAGAGAGTACGGCAAGCTCTCCCTCCTCTGCGGCCAAGCCCAGTTTCCCGAGAGCGGTCACAGCGGCAGCTGGGCCACAGGTATAATACGTCGTCTGCCGGCAAATTCCATTGGAATCGAACTTTGTCGTGAGACTTGACAGACGATCCTTGATCAGGGCCGGGACGAGAAAAGGCACGACCGAAAACCAGCTCACGAACACAGCCATCAGGACACAAACTATGAGTTTCTCGAATTTGTGGGGCAGTCGCGACAATGGAACTGTCAGGCCCATGGAAACGGCCAGAGACAAAACGACAAACCTGATCCGCCCGGCTGCGATCCAGCAGAAGGGCCGGACGAAGTTCAAGCTGTGGTCGAACCTGGTCAGGGCCAGCATAGCAATCAGCACAAAGGGCAGAGAGTATCCCAACACCCAATACGGCTTGCGAAAACGTGAAAACACTCTGCCGAGGAAAACGCCTGACAAAGCTACCAGGACAACACCGGCTGTTTCAAACCAAGGATTCATTCGCACCCCTTCAAACTCCTGAAAATGATTGTAACTATTGTAGCAAATCAGGACCCCAAAGTCAAGCTAATAGTCGCCCAGCGTTGGGTGCATCCTCGCCGGAATCCAGCGGGATCGGTGTTGATAATAGAGTGATTCTGCGGCGCCCCTGCCCAGGATGTTGGGTGGTTCTCATAAAGAACCGGGAGCGTTAAGTGAAAGGAAATAGCGTTTCCGGCGAGAATTGAGTTTGACCGACATTCCCGGCGCCTCAATGGACAGTTTTTTTGAGTTTTATCCGAGTATAGAGTTGATCCGAAGCGGCCGTATGCCGATAATACTATGAACAAGTCCATATCGAGGAGATACTTAAAGAAGAATTCCGAGGACATAAGAGAAAGGAAAATAATCATGAAGCACGCACGAGCCTCAACAGTTGCTATTTTATCGCTGCTTACGATTACTCTGGCCGGTTGCTTTTCCTCCAATCCGGCGGATATAAAGGCATTCCAGATGCCTGAAGAGGTCGATGTGACGTCAATTAATTATGTCATGCAACCTCCGGACGAAGTTGAAGTACATTGCTCCAAGGTGCCGGAAATCGACCTTCAACGCCAGCAGATTCGCCCGGATGGGAAAATAAGTTTTGAAGACATCGGCGAGATTGACGCGGCGGGCAAAACACCAGCGCAGGTTGCGAACGTCCTGCGAGGGAAGGTGCTGGAACGCTACAAAATTGAAGGGAACAATCCGGTCGATGTCCGGGTCGTTGCATTTAGGAGCAAGAGGATCTATGTTCTGGGGCAGGTGGCCACTCCTGGTGCTCAGGTCTATACAGGACGTGATACAGCTCTGGGCGCATTGGCACTTGCACAGCCTACGGTGCTGGCCTGGCTGGAGCGCATCCAGGTGATAAGGCCGTCAAGCAACAAGGACGTTAAGCCCAAGATTTTCGAGATCAACTTTGACCGCATGAGCGCTCACGGTGACATGACCAAGAACGTCCTGCTGGAGGATGGCGATGTAATATACGTACCGCCAACCATACTTGCTGCCGCAGCATTGAAGATAGAAGAATTCATCCGGCCGGTCGCCCGAGCATTCTCCGGTTACTATATTATGGGAGGCGGAAATGTTGCCGATGCTGCCCGCTTCCGTAGCGTCGGCTATTGACAGGTTTGCGGCTAAGCATATTATACCCGGCGTACAATGAAGTCGGAACAGGAGAGGGGTAATACCAATGAAGCGGCGAGATGAATTGAGAATTGCTCATATTGCCAGCACGATCTGGTTCATTCTGTGCGTTGGCTATATCCTGACGCTGGCACTGCGACAGGCCGGCGTTAGATGGTGGGTCGTATTTTCCCTGTCAGGCCACGGCGTTTTGATTGCCTTAGTGCTTGTCAGTCTGTACCTGTTTGCGATTTTCAGAGGGATCAGCAGCAGTCAAAAAGTGCACGTGGAACACCCGCTGACGAGCACAATTTACTATGCGGTTTTCTACGTCACTACTCCCTTCCTGGGCACTCTCGCCGGCTGCTTAGGCATGATAGGCGTGAAAACAATAAACCAATTCCTGTTGGGAATCGCGCTGGGGACGCTGGGGGTAACGTTTCTCGTCTGGGTCATAGTAGATCCGGCAATTGGTTTGCTTGAAATGCTGCTGCCTGCAAGCCGAAAGCACTGCGTCCAAAGACAGGCTGAGGCCAAGGCCCAACGAGAGCAGAAGCAGCAATATCGGCAGCGTTTGCTCGACAAGGTGCTGGCGGCCGAAGACTCGGATCGGCGCTACTGGCATGAAACGCTCAAACCGCAGGCCGAAAAACTCGCCGCCCTGTTGACCTCGGAGACAACCGACCTGCGACAGGCGGAGTGTGAAGCGGTCGGCATAGGCGTAAGCGCCTGGCAAACCGGAGGAGTAAGTTGCATGAGGGAACTGCGGAATATGGCAATAGCTATATGCGAACAGAGAAACGACAACATATCTGTCGTTGACCACATCAGTTTCTGGTGGGATGGCATCGGAAACTGGCGGGCCGCACCTCTCGCTTAGCGGCATGGATTGCCTGTCGACAAGAGAAGCTCCGCCCGATGACGTGCTGACAAAAAGGGGGCGAAGCTACGTATCCTCGCCCCCTTTTTCATTACGCTTTTTCTGCGTATGTCGTCGTAAACTCTTACAGTGTTCTGCTTCTGCGCAGCCAGCCGACAAGACCTATTCCGATGCTGCCCAACATAATGGAAGCCGGCGAAGGAATGACCGGCAGCGGCTCGCCTATTCTGATAGCCCACTCCTCAAATCCGGCGTTACTCGCGTAGTTTTCGCCGAATATCGAGTATAGATAGACATAGTCTCCGCCGACAAACAGGCTGTCCGGGATATAAGCGAGCATATCACCGGAACCGCTTCCGTGATTGAGCTTGTAATCCAGCAGGATCCACTCGTCGCCGCCGACATCCATATCATAGATCAGCGTGCCGAGACCTCCGGGATACCCCGTGAGATTTCCCGCGTCCGCCAGATATATCTCCATCGTGTCCAGTGACAACAAACTGCCGGACACAGTTCCCTTTTGGTTGATATCCAGCATGAATTCTCTGTAGAGCGTTCCTCCCATGTCCACTATCGGAACATCAGTCAGCAGAAGCGACCGGGTGAATTGCGGAGAGTTATTCTCATCCAGTTCAAGCGGACGTGCATCGGTGTTATAGCCTTCCGATATTGCCTGATTTGTCGAGAGCCTGACAAACGGCTCGATAACCCCGGTTCCGGTGGACTGGGCATCGATCTGCACGAAATAGGCCAGACCAATATTTCCATCGCTGCCGGAGGTTGTCAGATCCAAAGTCGGCACTGCGATTGCAGGCACACAAAAGCCGCCACAGATCAACATGACTGCGGCCAAATATGCTGCCGCTCGTGTCGATACGCGCATACTCGATGCAGCCAATCCAAAAACAGGCAACACGAATGGGCTATTTCCAACAGCCCCAAACAAACGCAGCAGCGATATCAAGCGTTTCCTTGACAACGCAAAGTTCAACAAAACTTCCATACCATCCTTAGCTTTCATATTTTCCATCCTTAGTTGAAAGATCCCTTGACGAACGGGCACCCGGTATCAGGTAGAAGCTGTCTTATTGTTACCCGTCCTGCCAAGACATCTTTCAGATCATTCAAACATACATGATCCTTGATGTTCTCGCGTATCGGCGAGGATCATCCCGACCTCTTCCTTCCTACTCGAAGAGTTTTGCGCATTAACCCTCCGCGCAAAGAAGGTTAACGACTTAGGCAGGACCTGGCGGGCCGCGGGCGGTGTTGGGGCCACCAAAGACTGTTGAGAGGCAAATGGGCTGCCTGCTGCTCGGAGCCATGCAGTTGCTTGCGCAGATCGAGCAGAGCGCCCACCTTACGATTGCAGATTGAACCGAACCGGACCCAAGCCCGGTTCGTGGAAAGGTCAGACTTTCAGCCAATGCAACGAACCTGCTTCGAGTGCAGAAGCGCGGCGCGGCGAAAGCCCCGGCCGATTGCGATGACCGAAAAAGTCCAGAGAATGCGGCTGAGGTTCTGCCGTTGGGTATTCCAGCTAAGTGACGAAGCAGCCCTGTATAGCATGTGCTATCAATCTCGCCTCGTCGCCGAAACGAATGCTTCGGCTCGCACAGACCACCTACTTTAGAAGAAGACGAATGTTGCTCGCTCTGTTTCTCGCCGGTCATGCGTGAAGCCAGGTGCGGCACAAAAGAAAAGCCCGTCTGTCCGGCCCACAGCATTCCAAGCAATCCTGCAAGCCAAAATCGGCGGTCCCTTACGAGCGTAACACACAGGAACCCAACCAACGCCATCAAGAGTGCTCCGGGCACAGGCGGCAACGACTTTGTGTCAATAACTGCGGCCGGCGAATCAGAGGATATAACAGACGGCTTGTGAAATTCTGCCGCTAAGGCGGCAAAGGTAGATTCACCAAGTCCGGCAATGGGCGGAACCTGGCGCCATAAACCGCCACTCTCTACCGGTTGCGGCGACACAACGTGGGCAACCACGCTGCCATCGTGATCGCTGAACGTTGGCGTACCAGCCGCAAGCGCAGTCACAGAAAGCACGAATAGCGCTACCAATCCCTTGGTATTCCTGCCACGCACCATTTCTCCTCTGTCTCCTTACAGGGCGCGATGACACCTATCACATAACTTACCGGCCACCCTCTCACGCAAATACCGAGATGGCCCTCCCGTCTCGAGCTATGTGTACATTCTCTTAGTCGTGTAGAGTCAGTATATCAAAACAGACACGAGAACGAAAGCAAATAATGCGTTTATTCTCGGACCTACACATATTTTATTATCGGACATATCAATATCGTAGCTTTAGCCCAACATGCACAATCCCTAAAAAAAGAAAATATCCATTGGAACATCGTCATCATGGTAAAGAGGCTGTCGGCGGGAACGGCATTTGAGCCGGGTTGTTCAACCGCAAATCGTCTCAAATCAGTGCAGCCGAAACGATTCCTGCACCTTGCGTGGCTGTTCTTGCGCAAAACGCGGGCTTCGTCGGATGCTGTTAAAGGCGGTATTAGCACGGAAGGGCTCGTGGCGAGTTCAAATCATTATGCAGCAGGAGTGAGTGGGATCGGATTATGTTGGAATCATGAGCGGCGGGAATTATCTCTGCCGGCTTTGCTCAGTCCATAGCGGGTGCGGAATGAATCCCCTCATATTGAGTAAAAATATCTCTTGCGTCGGTCACAAATCTCAGGAGCATCCCAATCTTGCTCTTGACGTGCACTTTTCGATAAATGTTTCTTGTGTGAGTCTTTACCGTACCGGGCCTTATGCGCAGCGCTTTGGCTATACTGCCATTTCTCAGACCCTGGCAAATCAATTCTGCTATTTGGCGCTCACGAGGGGTCAGGTCATAGCGGCTTTGTACGTACGACCACTGCTTTTCATTGAGCAGCACGACTTCGGGGCGCTTGCCGTCGGAATTGACACTTCCAATATTTCCGGATTTCGGATTTGGTAATCGAATCATAACTAACTACCCTCCTGTAACTTTTTCAGCAGGCGCTGGGCTTCAGCCAGGTCCGCCGGCGATAACCCCCCAATTCGGCCTTGAAGCTTCAAAGCCTGGTCTAAATGTTGAATTGCCTGAGTCTTTTGTCCCTGTGCGGCAAAGGCCCTCGCCAAATAGAAACGCGTGGCAACGCCAGAAGGGGTTATGCTCGGACTTAGCCCGATACATCTGGTGAAATCCTGAACGGCTTTCTCACGCTCACCCAGCCGATAATGCACAACGCCGCGAGTATCAATTAAGTCGAGATAATTCGGTGCAATCTTCAGACCCCTATCGGCAAGTTCGAGCGCTTCTCGATACTTGCCTTGATCTTCGCACATTATCCAGGCAAGATTGTTGATTGCGATTAGATTGCCGGGCTCAAGCTCAAGAAGTCGCCGGTAAAGTCCGGCGGCATCCGCAGAGCGGCCGGTAGTTTGTAACAGTATGGCAAGCGTACCCATAGCCCGGGCAGAATCAGGATCGTCCTGGAGTACCGTCCGGAGTATCTCTTCGGCCGTTTTTTTGGCCTGACTGTTCTCGATCGCCTGCAAGTTTACGGCAACTGTGACGGGCGTGATATTGTCTTCGGGGTGCAGCCGGCGCCAGCTAATGATCCTCTCGCCAAGCCGGCTCCATTGTTCGTCTTGCTGGAGCAGTTGCGCCAGCGCCAGTAAGGGACCTGGGTCATTTGGCTCAGACTCGATCAGTGAATCAAGTTCATTCTCGGCCTCTTGCTCGTTGCCGGTCTTGTACAAGACCACAGCGTGGGCGATTTCATACTGTCTTCGATCTCGGCCATTGCTTGTTGCCAACTGCTTTCTGAGCAAACTCATGGCCTTTTTCAGATCATCTGTCTTGACGTATGTATTGGCCAGGAATATCGCGGCATTTACATCATTCGGATCCAGTTCATGTAGCTCTTTTAGGGTGGGGATAGCCAGAACCGGCGACCTCGCCGCCTCTGCTCGAGCCTTCAACAAGAGCAACGCCCTGTCGGTAGGTTTGTCCGCAAGGCCTCCCAAAGCAGCCTTCATAGCTTCTCCCGGCTGTCCGTGCTTTAGAGCTATCTCTCCCAGGAGGAGCCAGGCCGTTCTACTTTGAGGCTGGTCCTCGGTTATCTGGCGGAGAATCTTCCGTGCGCCCTCAACCGCCGGAGATGTTCCTTCGGCGAGCATTGAGCGTACCTTCATCAGCCGCAATGCAACATCCTCCGGATTCGATTCCATAATTTTTTCCAGAAGGGCCCTTCCCTCCAGAACCACGCCGGGATCCGGCGATGATGAATATAGTGAAATAGCACGTTTTTGGATTTGAATGTTGTCGGAGGCCAAAGAAAGCGCCTGTTTGATGTCGGCAATCGCCTCAACCTGCCGGCCCGTAGAACGGTGAAAGTCACTTTTGGCCACCCACGCTTCAATGCTGTTTGGCTCAACTGAAACGGCACGTTCCAGGTCTTTGCCTGCCATGTCGGTCCGGCCCAGTGTGGCGTATGTCCGAGCACGGAGGACATACGCCGATGCGTTGTCAAGGTTGCTTACGAGCTCATCGGAAAGTCGCATCGCCTCAGCGGACTTGTCCTGACGAATGTTAAGCTGGATCTGCGCAGCGGTTACAGACAGCGAATCAGGATTCTGAGCCTTCAGCTCGCTCAGCAGTTGCGAAGCCTCTTCATACTCGGCCTGCTGCATCTTGAGCAAAGCAAGGGATAAATAGGCACTTTGGTTGTTGGGGTCATTGTTGAGAATATCCTGTAGAACTCCCGAAGCCGAATCCAGCTCGCCCCGTCGCAGATGACCCTGAAATTGGAACTCGCTAAGTACCCGATGATGCAACTTCCGCCTGGAAGCACGGTCCATAATCTGATCTGCTTCGTCGTATTCCTTGGCGCGGTAGAGTGCCGTGACGGCAGGTATTATAACACGGAGATCATCAGGCGAGCGATTCAGGGCGTCACGGTATGTTGACAGCGCCAATTGCATAACATCGGCCCGCTCGTATGATTTCGCCAGCAGCAAACGGCTCGCCTGGTCGTTTGGATTCGCCGCTATGTTTTCCTGCAGAAGCGACACTATCCGGGCGTAACGACTCGTGAAATCGTCAGAGACGAACCAGACTCTTGCCTGTTCATATCGCCACTGCCAGCCGTCCTCGCCTTCGAGGGACTTGATGCCGTCAACAAGCCGCTGGGCATTTTCAGAATCTTCGAAAGTTTGTTCGCACAGCAAGAGCCGGCGTTTAATCGGAATATCGTCGGGCAGCTTCTGTGCAAGCGTGTTAAGCAGCGTGTACGCCTTGTCTTTTTGATCCCACGAAACGTAGAATTGGGCAAGCAGCAAACCCAATTTGCGCCGGACGACGGGTCCGGCAACGCGCTCCAAAGCACGCCTGATAATCTCCTCGCATTTTTCTCGGTCGCCCTGCCGGTTTGACAGTACTGCGGCGTAAGTAACCAGTTCAACCGCATCGGGGAATTTCTCTGCTGCTTCACGCAATTTTGCTATTGCTTCGTCGGTCTTGTCTTGAGCGGCGAGCAGCTCAGCCTCGGCCATGGCAACCTTGACCTCTGAGAGACCGGCGTCCTCAAGCTCGGCAACCAGCGTCTCGGCCCGGGCAAATTCATCCTGTTGCAATGCGAGCCGGAACTTAATGAGTTTGACGTCGCCGGCGGCATCACTCGTTTCCTCCAGAGCGGACATCCGCTGTTGTATGTCCCGCCACGCTCGCCTGCTCACCTGTCCCTGAGAAGCCGGGTCAGTTGACAATATTTGCAGTTCGGCTCGCAAATGCAGCAAGGCAGGCTCGGAATTACCCGGCGAGAGTCTCATTGCTGTTGCAGCATGCTCCAATGTCTCAGCCCAGTTTCCGGTCTGGGCCAGCAGTTTGGCAAGGGCCATGTGCCCAGCCACCGAACCGGGATTTTCCGAAACGAGTGTGCGCAGTTGTAAAATCGCCGATTGCGTATTGCCCAAACCGGACAGAGCCGATGCCAACGCCAAGCGGACTTGTGCGGATTTATTGCCTGACTCCATGGAATGCCGCCAATGCTTGACGGCCTCAGACAGATGCCCTTGCTCGGCAGCGATTAGACCTTGCAGGAACGCAACCGTTGTCGGGGCCATATCCTTTCTGCGTAGTTGTGCGATACAATCGTTGGCGTCCTCAAACTTCCCACACCGGATGAAAAGCTCCGCAGCTATGAGCATGAAATCCAAGGGATTGGGAGAAAGCTCTTTTATTCCGGTCTCGGCGACCTGCAACATCTTTTCCTGCGACCGTGATTTCAATGCAAACCTGGCCCATGCCTGCCAGAGGCCCGGATCTGTCGGCATTACCTCCTGCAAGGCGGCAAGATGCGACTCCGCCTTGTCCCAGACATCTGAGTTGACCAGCTCATTTGCAAGGCGCAAACGGACATCCGGGTCGGACAAATCCTGTTTCTCGGCTCGTTCCAGGTCAGCCACGACCTTGGCGCCGTTTTCGCTTCTCCGATAGAAAGCGGCGCGGACTATGTATGCCAATGCCGAAGACGGATTATTCTCGACAGCCCGATCGAACCAGTGCGCCGGCACATCCTGAAAATCCTCCGGGCGACGTTCTATCAACTGGCCTAATGTCTCGTAAGCCAATATCTGTTCAGGATGTTTCTGCATGATGGCCTTCAACTCTACCGCCGCGGCCTTGAATTTTCGTTGTCCGATTAAAGCTAAAGCCAACAGCCTGCGAAGCTCGGGGTCCGAGTTGGTCTCAAGCTGCCTCCTGGCAATCAGCTCGGCCTCGCCGGGACTTCCGATCCCCAGGTGAATTTCGGTAAGTTTCTGGGCAGCTTTCGATTTGCTCCTGTCTAATCTCAAGACAGTTCGATATGCATCTATGGCCTGTCGAACGTGGTTGCGTTTGGCGGGCCTGATATTAAGCTGCGCATCGGCGTATTTGAGCAGCACGGGTACATCATCTCGTTCCACGGCGAGATAACGCCCCAGATTCATTGCCGCCTCTTTCCACCTGCGCTCTTCATACGCCTTATTGCCGAGTACAAGTCCCTCATCGGCTCTATTGGTTTTGCGCCATTGACGCAGCCCAAAGGCGCCAACGCACAAAACAGCAACGCCTATAACCAGAACTATCGCCAATTTCCAGTTGAAATATCTTACCGGCATTTGCCCACCCTTTCGCAATCTTTAGAACTGGCTGATGAAATTGTCAAAAAGTTTTTTTGCTGTTTGCCAACACGTCCGTAAATCCATCGTCAGCGACAAATTCCTGACGTATTCGGTGTCATAATGTATCCATTCCTGAAAGTCCTTCATTGGCTGGCGCGTTCTGTACAACTGCCAGAGCCCTGTAATCCCGGGCCGGACCGACAGTCTGGCGTCACGCCAGAATGGACACAACGTGTTCTCCGCCTCGGGTGACGGCCTCGGACCTACGATACTCATCTGGCCCAGCAGGACGTTGAAGAACTGGGGTATTTCATCGATATATGTTTCTCGCAAAAACCTGCCGACAGTGCTGATCCGTGGATCGTCCTCCATTTTGAATTGGGGGCCATCCACTTGACTAACAACGCGTAGTTTCTCCTGTATCTCATGAGCCCCGGTGACCATTGTCCTGAATTTCAGGCAACCGAATGCCTTTCCGTGCAGACCCTGACGTTTGTCCCTGTAAAACACGGGGCCCGGGGAATTCAGTTTTATTGCAATGGCAACGAAAGGCAGCAAGGGAGCAAATAGAATCAGCACCACCATCGCTGCGAGGCAATCTGCAATTCGCTTGAGAGATCCTGCGTAAGAGAATCTCGGCCAACTGCGGAATGGCCCGTGCGCGGATTGCAACAGGCTCAGATCGTACATCGGATAAGAAGTATGCTCTCTATCATTGCTTTTGGTTCGAGCCGGACGCTTCCAGTCGTGTTGCGGGTCCTTTACAATGCAGTTCCGCACAAGCCGGTTCCGCGGCACACGGACCCCCGGCCCTATGATTGACGAATCTATGACAACTCCCGATTCGATGCTGACGTCATCGCCGATAATGGCCGGGCCAACTATGACGGCGTCGGAACCAATGCGAGTATTCTTCCCCAGGAGCACTTTCCCGAAGAGTCTTGAATCCGGGGATATGGTGTTCCCACCTCGAATATCGGGCCTGGAGTTCCGGCTTCTCAAGAGCTCCGCCCTGCAAAAACTCAGCAATCCGTCTTGAGTTTCCAGGTCAAACACGGTCCCGGCCACATTAATTGCCCGCAGTGTCAGTGCTTCTGACCGACACCTCTCTGAAAGAGCGGAAAAAGACTGAGGCAAAGCACCGCCGGTCAGGACCTGATCGAGAACGCCAATCCTGATAAGGAGATGATGAGGCCAATCCGTAGAGATGAGGGCAAACTCTGCCGAATCCGAGTACACTCGGCGAAGACCCGCCACCTCACCCCGGGTTGTCACTCGCATTCTCTCTCGTTCCGCCAGCAGATCAGGTTCTGCATTGACCGCCACGACGTCCGCCTCGACGCCGGCCAACACCCTTTCGAGCAGCTCGGTGTTAATCTGCGTGGCAAAACGCCCGTTTGAAACAACAAACCACGAATCAGCCGTGCGGCCCCACCCGGATCTATGCATGAGTTCAGAGCCGACAGGCACATCATCTTTGTAGTATATTACATCCGGTCTGACATCAGAACCGGACGGTCGCAGCCTCCGGCTTTGGTGCTGTTTGATCGCCCATTCTTCGGGGACGGCACAAACAGTCTCGCCAAAATCCCTTGCCTCGGAGGAGCGCAAAATAGAGGCTCTCTCGCGGCCACACAGTGAACGTCCGCCTAATCCGTCGAGAATGACACCGGCAACGAGCTCACAATCGAGAGCAAACCTCAGCAAACTTTCGCCGCCGTCGTCAGGAGAGTTCTTATGTACAACAATCAGATTCATGGATTCGTAAAGGCCCGGTACAGGAACCCGGGATTCAACATCCGGTTAATCAGACGTCGGTTGTCACACCTCCGTCGGGAGTCTCGGAGTCTTTTCCGTCATCCGCACCTTCTTCCATCGAGAACATCAGCTTCCTCTTGTGCCCGACGGCAGCTTCTCTCGATTGGGCGCTTTGTGTGTAATAGCCGTGATGTCGGTAGTAACCATGTCCGGCATCGACACTGCTCAGGACTGTGCCCAGCACCTTGACGTTAATCTCTGCCAGTCTATCCTTTGCCTCTTTGAGGTCCGGCATGGTAGTATGTCCTGCGAAGCTGACGAGTATAGCCGCCCCTCCGATCTTTGCCCACATCAGAGCATCCGGGAACCCAAGCGTTGGCGGAGTGTCAATAATCACATGGTCGTACTTCCTGCTGATCGTGTTAATTCGTTTCTTTGTCGCCGGCATAGCCAACATCTCGTATGCATCTGCCGCGTTGTCGAAATCAGCCGCCAGCACATCCAGTCCTGTCGATGCCATAGAGTAAACAGCCTGCTCAAATTTCACTCCGCATAGCACGTCCTGCAGTCCTCTGGATCCCTTTGGCAGGTTCAACAACCGAGCAACATCAGGTTTTCTAAGGTCGCCGTCTATGAGCAGGACTTTTTTGCCCGACTCGGCCATGCTTGTCGCCAGATTGACTGCGAATGTCGTTTTGCCCTCTTTCATGCCAGGGCTTGTAATAACCAATTTCCTGGGGATTCCTTTGTCGCCGACGAGACCCAGGTTGGCGCGTATGGTCTGGTAGTCACCTACTATCTGTTCCGGCAGAAGAGCCGGTTTGACGGTGTGCAGGCTGGTAGTGGTGCCGATTATTCGAATACCGATGCGCTTGGCCACGTCATCGGGCGTCCGCAGGCTCAGGTCGGCCTTGTCCCGAAGATAAGCCAGTCCCATGCCGCAGACAAGCGCACCAAAAATCACAGCTACCGAGAGCTTTATCCGCTTGTCATTAATATTGGCAACGTCGGCATGGTAGTACACGCTAATCCTTTTCGGGCGGTCTCGTTGCAGTTCCAAATCCTGAATGCGCCGGACCACCGAAGCATACGTTTCTTTATTAAATTCCAAAGTCTCCTGCAATTCTTGAATAGTCAGTTGCTTGCGCCCGACCGTGATAGTCTCGGTATCTTCTTCGCTTATTGCCTGCCGAAGACTTTCCTCGATCACTGTGGTTTCGTCCAACTTGCTCCGGGCGGCAACAAGCTCCTTGTGGCCGGCCTCGGCAATCTCTTTCGTGACCCGTTCATCAAAAGCTTGACTGGCCTCCTGCTCCCGCTGCTTCAGATGGTTCTTCAATGTTTCCAACAGTTCCGCCTTCCTCTTGAGATCCGGATTCTCTGGCTGCAATATTAGCCGCATACTGATCAGTTCCTGATCTGCTTGCGTAATATGGTTAGTGAAGGCCACCACCGTCGGATCCTGATTGATGTATTCCTGCCTCATCCTCAGCAATTCTTCGGGCGCGATGGCCCGCTCTGTCGAACGTTCAAGCAGTTGGACCTGTGCTTCGAGGCTGATTTTGTCAAGCTGTACGGCGGTAAGCCTGTCCAGCAGTGCTATGACACGCTCTCGCATCATCTCCTGCCGGCCTTCCAGGACAATGTCCCCATATTCTTGCCCCAATTGATAGATCGTTTTGCGCTCATTGTCGATCTTCTCGTAAAGCCCCTTACGCCTGTCTTCCAGTAGAGTCAGCCGCGCATTCTCACCTTCGACCGCACTGAGAACCTCGATATCCATATACGCCGTGATAAAAGCGTCCACAATCTGCCTGGCTTCTTCCGGCTTTGTCGTCTGCATGGTCACGTGTATCAGCTCACTGCGCCGATCTGCCGCAACTACAATGGACTTTTCCCCAACTATGGCCTGTTTCAATCTCGCGGCAATCTCGGGCTTTGGGGTTGTCCCGAGCAACTTCTGCTTCCACTTTGTGAGCAGGCCGGCCGGTTCAGTGTCAAAAAAGGATAGATTCTTGTCCACCAGGGCGTTCGCCACACGCTGAACAACCGAACTGCTTGTGACTTTTTCCGCCTGTGTGTTCATGAAGCTCTCATAATTCGATATTCCCCCATGGTCTCCCTCGTCGGTCATGATGTCGGCTATTATAGGAGCAACTTTTATCGCACCTGTCACACTGTATATGGGTTTAACCAGGAACAACGTGGCAGGCAATCCTGCGCCGCATATAAGCAAAAAGACCAGCAGCACAATGTACCAGCGGCGAAATATACCGGCGACCAGATCGGACGTCGGCTCGCTACTCTGTTCAGGTGGAATCTGCAAATTAACAAGTTCTTGTCCCGCCACCGGTTCATTAAGTTTCTTGATTTCGTTCATTTCTGTTACTCCTGCGATTATGATTCGTTCTATCTGTCAGGGTTCACGCGTCATTCTGCGATCTTCTGCACAATGGTTCGCCACATATATTTCATCATCCTCTTTGTCGTGTAATTATTATTGCTTCTTCCTCGGCCGGAAGCGTGGTCAGTTTGGCCAGGAGCCAAAGCTCTCCAACTATCGCCGCAAGGGCCAGCGGCATCATCGCGTATCCGCCGAAGTCATGAAATATCTTCTCCCATTCCTCGCCCTCGAGCACCGTGAAGAACATGGCGGTAACCGCCAATCGTATAGTGTTGCACATCAGGGCTATGGGCAGGCTCGAAGCCAGAATGACCAGCTTCTCCCACAATGCCCGCCGGACCAGCAGGACGACCAATCCGCTGATCACGAGGAAAGCGGTAATCATTCTCAAACCGTTGCACGCTTCAGCCACCGCAACGCTCGCGTTGCCGATGTGAATAATGTTGCCTTCGCGTACGACCTCGTAGCCTATTACTTCCAGGCAAAAGACAGCCGATGCGGTAGCGTAGCGCTGCAGATGCAGCCCGACGTAGTACTGGATGAGATTGGGCAAGGGCAGCATCAAGCATAGGAACAATAATATCGGAGAAACCTTTTTGAAAAACTGCCAGCCAAGCAGAAGCAATACCAACGCACCGACGCTCATAACGATGGACAGTCTTTCCGCCGAACTGTACATCAAGAACAAACCGAGAAGTCTCACAACCTGGGCCGCTACAAAGGCGCCCAGGCCCCAGAGAGAGGGCTTGATGGGGCACCGGGCAATTTCACTTCGCCTTGACCACAAAATGTAAACAGCCAGAAAAGGAACTAAAAGGCCGGATGAATATTCGTCGCTTATCCGCCACAGTTCCCAAAGATCGGCAAGGCCGGACTGGTAAGACCAAAGAAAGGTGACCAAGACAAGGCACGATGCAAGAAACATAAGAACGTTCTTTCTGTCAGCCTGAGCCCAATCGGGTAATCTTTCTACGACCGTATCAAATCGTGTTTGCAGTTTATGCCGCAATGCGTCTGGATTGTCTCTGCCGATGTTCGGCTTCCTTCCGATTAGATTCTTCAACATTAAGCGCGGGAGAATACCGACGTAAGATACTATAGGCCCAAGTCTGCCTCCGGGTTGGAATGGAACTGCTTCTTCCCGGACAATACTATCGACGCGCACGACTGCATCGTGGTCGATCACGGACCGCTCGATTCTGCAGTTTGTGCCTATCTGTGCACTCTCCCATAACACACTGCCTGTTACGACGCTATCGGCGGCAACCGCAGCATTGCTCTCAATCACGGCTGGTCCGAGAACAACTGCGCCGCTTGCGACGCTGGCACAGCCCATAATGACAGCCGGCCCACAGATTCGTGCTCCTCTGTCAACCTTGGCATTCGCCGCTATCCACACATTTTGCAAGGCCGCACTCTTGCCGGCTTTCACATCCGGCGGCAGCTTTGGCCCACGTTCGAGGTAATTGGCGACGGCGTATAAGTATCCCTGCCGATCTCGAAAATTCCCTGCATGATTCGGCAACTCCGCCGCGTGAATAGTCTTTTTGGCACGGAGCATTTCGGGAATCAAGCCTTCCTTGATGTCAAAGTATCCGACCTGCGGTATATGCTCCAGAATGCCCGGATTGCAAACATATATCCCGGATGCCTGCCCCGTGCCTGAGTTGTTTCCATGACAGGGATTCAGCATCACTGTCAAATCAGACCGGCCCCGGCGGTGCGCATCTATTAACACATCGATTTCAGGAGGGCACACCACACTGGCCGGAAATACAATAAGCAGTTTATCCTCTTCATCGCCCGCGGCGTCACGAATACCCCCTGCCGTGCCAACGGGCAGGGATTCATCCAGAAACTCCAACTCCAAACGACTGTCGGCACAAATCGACTCGGCCAGCAGCGAACCTTCGCCGTTGGAACAAACCACCGCCTGCTTGATCCCCTGGTCGGCCAAATGAGACAGCAGCCGCTCCAGGACGGGCTTTCCCACTACCGGCCACAACGCAGTGGGTAAACGCGACGCCAGCGGACAACGTCCAAAGTCGCGAGCCCCTACAAGTATGATAGCTTTCGCATTCAACATCTGGATACTTTGCGCCCTATCGACATCAAACAGACTATTTCAACGGCCCCGCGAGGGTTATCAGCAGTTGCTCGGCCACTTTTTTCCTGCCACGACTGTTGAGGTGTCCCCCATCATCGGTGTACTCAGGCGCCATGACATGAACTTTTTCGGCCCCTTTGACGGCGTAACATCTGAAGCCATCCGGGTTGACTGATTCCGCCAGGGCCAGGTCAAAGAAAGGCTCCGTGCTACAATAGGCATCGTTTAAGAGCTTGTTATAACACTCGCGCATCATGTTATCATCCAGCACCCCCGGCTTGCCGATCAAAAGCTTGACGGAC
The DNA here is from genome assembly GCA_005223045.1 of Planctomycetes bacterium B3_Pla. Classification (GTDB taxonomy): domain Bacteria; phylum Planctomycetota; class Phycisphaerae; order Sedimentisphaerales; family Anaerobacaceae; genus SG8-4. Next base: position 323,152 of record NJBM01000003.1, read on the forward strand.
TGCTTTAGATTTTTCCTGGCCCCCTTCGGCACAGAACGTATCGGGACGGTAACATGCAGAAACTTCGTCCGGGGATATCGGATCTTAAGCTCCTCAATCGCAGAGCTGTAACTATCGAAGATTTTCCCTGGATCAGAATCTCTCATGATATCGACATAGCAGAACTTGAAAAACGCTATGTCCACCTTGCCCCCGACGCCCGCATCCATTACTTCCCGGAAGCTTTCAATCTTCGAGACCGGATCCGTATTCCTTCCGACCTGGACGTGTGCAAGAATCGGCTTGTCAAATCCAGCAGGCCCGCGCGCCTCGGCAATGTCAAGTTTTATGTAGGCACGCTCCTTTAGAATATCCGTTATCCCGTCAACGATGTTGTATCCGACCGATTGATGCCCGAAGAAGATTCTCTTCTCGGCAAGTTTGGCCCATTTCTCGCGGGGCACATCATCAATCGACGGCAGTGTTATCTTGTTTGACTCTGTCCTTATCTTCATTTCAGCAGAAGAGACTGTCACGTCGCCGGCAATCAAAACGGCCATTTCAGCTATCGAACTGAGAATTGATCAAGACGAGATTTCCTCGACCTTATCGACCAGCAACGGCGGTGTATGCAGATATCGCGTGGCATTTCGCTTGGCGTCGATGTCACGATAGACGCGCTCCACCTGCTCGGCCGTCATCTCCGCTGCGGCGGCCACGTCACCAGGCGAGACGCCTTGGTTCTTACCATATAGGCACAAGTCCATTTTATCGTAAGGGACTGAAAAATAGAATTCATCCTGGCTCTGCTGCATGGAATAAGTATCCGTGGTCGGAGGTCGCCTGCAGATTTCCTCCGGGACGCCAAGGAATTCCGCCATCTGATAGACCTGAGTTTTATAAAGGTGCGCAATGGGTTTTATATCTGCGGCACCGTCACCGAGCTTAACAAAAAAGCCCTGGTCGTATTCCTGACGATTTGGCGTTCCGGAAACAGCGTAATTGAGCCGGTCGGCATGATAATATTCCAGCATCTTGCGCGTCCGCTGTTTGAAGTTGGTAGCGGCCACGATCCCCAGATAGGCGGCTGGCGTCAGCCTGACTTTCGTTTGCTCGCCTTCGGGAGACTGAACCACCACCGAAAATATCCTATACCTTTCATCATCCAAAACACTGGGCAGCACAATTTTACATTTATAGCTCGGACCATATTCCGGAACCACGCTCTGGATCGCCTCATCCCGACGTTTGTAGCAGCCAACTGCTTCCAGCACGCCGGTTATATCCTCACATACCGTCGGCATTTCAAGGTGTTCGGTGATGAGCCGACTCAGTCTCAGCGTATCTTCGGACGAGTCTCTCTCCGGCATCAGGAGCCCCAACACACGCTCCTTACCCAGCGCACGAACACAAAGGGCGCCTACTACGCTGCTGTCGATGCCGCCGGACATGGCGACTACAATGCCTCGTTTCTTGAATCGCCTGGAAAGTACCTCGCGAAGGGACCGGGCGATCTTTTCAGTTTCGGTGGCGCAATCGAGTTTCAGCGCCTCTGAGGAGAATGATGCTCCGATAGCCATATCTATTTAACCTTCTCCTTGCTTTTCAACTTTTTCTTGTCGATTTTCCCATTAGGAGTTTTGGGCAGGCTTTCCATAAACTCGATGTATTTCGGCACCATGAACGTTTCCATATTTGCGGCACAGTATTTCAGGACCTGCTTCTCGCTCAACTCGACACTTGGCGCCGGCACAATATAGGCCTTGATCGCCTGGCCGAAAATCTCGTCAGGCAGCCCAATCACGGCCGCTTCCGTCACGCCTTCCATGCCGCAAATATTGTTCTCCACCTCCTTCGCACTAATTCGCTCGCCCTTGCTCTTGATCATGTCATCTTTTCTGCCTAAGAAATAAAGATAGCCCTGCTCATCTTTGCGGAAATAATCCCCGGAATAGAGAATCCTGCCGCTCGGATACTGCCCGTCCCGGTAGGTTCTCGCCGTGAGCTTCGGGTCTCTCCAGTAGCCCTGCATGACGTTCGAGCCTCTAATAATCAGCTCTCCGGTTTCTCCCGGCGCCACCTCGCTGCCGTCCTCATCCACTACAAAGACTTCGCAGTTCGGCATGGCTTTTCCCACCGACGAAGGTATTCGGTCCAGATCTTCGGGCGGCAGGTAGCTGACCCGCTTGCATTCGGTCAGCCCGAACATTGAAATCATCGTCACCTGGGGAAACATGCTCCTTAGCCTGCGAATATGATCGACAGGAAGTGCGGCCCCGGTGTTGGTCATATAGCGAAGCGTACTGAAATCGTATTTCGTCAAATCCTGCAACTTCAGCAGCATGGCAACGATCGTAGGCACGATGGGGAATCCGGTCACCTTCTCCTGCGCGATCCGCTCCAGGATCGTATGGAAGTACAGAAAGGACTTTTCAAGGACTATCGTGCCGCCGAACATAAACGCCATGATGACCTGGTAGAGGCCGTAGTCGAACGAGAGAGGCAAAACGTCCAGAATGATGTCGTCTTCAACGTTTCCCACATACTGTACGATACTTCGCGCCGCCGAGATCATGTTGTGGTGCGTGGACATCACTCCCTTTGGCTCACCTGTGGAGCCGGATGTATAGATGAGCGTTGCTAAATCCGCATCAATGCAACGAGGCAACCGGCCGCTTTTCTTTCCGGCTGCAATTTCGCCGGTAAAGTTTGAAAATATTCCATCCCAACTGAGCGATGGTTTTAATAACTCTTCGGGGATTCGCTTTGACGACCCAACCCAGATCACCTTGCGATCGCCGGGATTCTCGCCCAATGCGTCTTTGACGACTTTGGCTTTGCTCACGTGCGTTATCAGAATGTTGGCGCCGGAGTTTTCCAGGATGTATTTCAGTTTTGCCCCCTTGAGGGAGCCGGCCAATATAATAAAGACGCCGCCGGCTTTGAGGATGCCATATAACGAAATCACGGTCTCGGCTGAATTATCCAAGAGCACGGCAACTCTGTCCCGGCGCCGAACTCCTTCGTTCAGCAAAGCAGCCGCAAGGTGGTCGGTGCGTTGGTCCAGAGCACCGTACGTCCATCGCTGCCGGCCGCACACAAGGGCCGCCTTATCCGGGAAGCGCTGCGCCGAACGGCAAAGCCATTCGTGTACCAAAGTCGGGTCGAACTCAAACATTAATTCATATCCTCAATCGTCAAATGCTCGCTGACTGCCATTGGCAACCAGGTTATTGATTTTCAATTCGCGGATCTTAGAGCTTCCGACCTTCGATCCACAAGTAAACTCAGAGAAGCAGAACAGCCCCGCCCGGCGGGAAAATCTTCGATAAACTGATTATGAACAAGCTGCGAGGACAATATCCCCACAAGGGCCATATTATCGATCTCACTCGGGCTATCAAGCGTCTCAAGCTTCCTCAACAGCCTCGTTACTTTACCTGCATCGAACAAACCCGCCTTCTCCAGTGACTTCTCCGAGAGCGCCTCTCGCGTATATTCGGCAGTCTTCTCATTGAGCAGACTTTGTTTGATCGGGGCACGGTAAGGATGCTTCGACCGCGCGGTGATTTCGTCAGGCAATATCCCCCGGAAAGACTCTTTCAGAATGTGCTTTTCCTTGAGGCCCATAATCTTCCATTTGGCGGGCACCCGCCCCATAAAATCTATCACGCGAGGGTCAAGATACGGGAGCCTTATCTCCAACGAATGGGCCATCGCCACGCGGTCACCCTGTGAAGAAAGAAGATAGTTGCTCAGGAAGATCGACATCTCCAGATACTGAGCCTTTGCAAGATTATCCGCCTGTTCGTAAGCTTTTGGCAGGCTTTGTCTTATCTGCTCGTATCCGCAGTAAGATCCTGTCGCATTGGCAATCTCGGCGGAGAAAAATGTTTTGAGTCTGCTCGTATTCTCCCATCTTATCAAATGCGAGTAAATCGGGTCATCCGTTTTGTCGAGACCTCTGGCAAAGAATGACTGCAACGTGCGTTTTAGTCTGGGATTACCAAATATGTAGGGATAAAGCTGGCCGAGCAGCCCGGCACGACTCTGCGACTCAGGGTACCTGGCCCAGAATCGCCTGACCTTGGCTTCGCGGAAAATATTGTAGCCGCCGAAGACCTCGTCGGCGCCTTCGCCCGTGAGTACGACTTTATAGCCGCTCCTGTGCACGACATCGGAGAGAAGGAACAATGGAATCGGAGCTGTTCTCAGTACAGGCTTTTCACAGTGCCACAAGCAGTCCGGCAGTGAAGCCCCGATCTTGTCGTTCGTTGCCTGAATCTCGGTGTGGTTGGTCCCGAGAAATGACACCATCTGGTTTTGATGCTCACCTTCGTCAAACTCGTCCTGCTCAAAACGTATCCCGAAAGTCCTGACGTCATTATTGAAGTTCCTGACCACCAGAGCAGTAATCCCAGAGGAATCGAGTCCGCCGCTGAGGTAGCAGCCTACGGGAACATCTGCACGCAGGCGAATCCGAACCGCATCCTGCAACAGCTCCCGGATATGCCCACAGATTTCCTGTGGAGCCAGGTCCGACTGTTCCGACCGCGGATGCAAAGGGATATCCCAATACTTCTTGAAGGTAGTTTTGCCGTTGGATGTTTTGAGATAGTGGCCCGGCGGCAATTCATATATGTCTTTGAATACGGTCCTTGGCGTCAGCGTCGTCCAGAACGTGAAGATTTGGTCCATTGCAATCGGATCAATCTCACGCCTAACGCACTCGTTCATGAAAATCGACTTGATCTCAGAGCCGAAGATCAAAGTATCGTTAACCATCGTGTAATACAAGGGCCTGATGCCAACCCTGTCTCTCGCCAGGAACAGTTCCTTCTTTTTCGCATCCCAGATCGCGATAGCGAATTGTCCGTTCAACTGCGTCAGGCAATCCGGTCCCTGCTCCTCGTAAAGATGGAGCACTACCTCCGTGTCGGAAGTAGTATAGAAACGGTGACCTTTCTGCTCCAAAGCCCGCCTCAACTCCACGTAGTTGAAGACTTCTCCGTTATAAACAATCCATAGGCTCTTGTCTTCATTGTGGATGGGCTGCACGCCGGACGACAGATCTATGATGCTCAGCCGGGCATGACCCAGGCCTACCCGGTCATCGAGGTAAATCCCGGCTTCATCCGGCCCGCGGTGGCAAAGAACACCTATCATGCTTTTGATGGTGTTCAAAGACACTCCGTCGGGCCTGTTTATATGGCAGATACCAGCTATTCCGCACATGATAAGAGTAAGGAGCTGCCGGAGACAGCTCTCGTGTACTTTTTAAGAGTCTATAACTTGCGCCGCAGAACTTCCGTCGAGTTTGCGGTTTATGAATCCGGAAATGTTCGCCAGGCTATCCATGTTATCCGGCACAAGCTCATCATCCTCAACATTTATACTGAAGGTCTCCTCGAGGAAAAACACCAGCTCCAGAATCCCTGTCGAGTCGATGATGCCCTCCTCCATAAATGAAGTATCATCCTTGAGCGATTCACCGTCTCCGAAGAGAAAATTCTCTACTACAAATTCTCTGACTTTTGAAGAATTGTCCATCTTGCCCTCTCTGCTCATTTCCCGTTGCCTGTCTTATTATGCTGCTTTGTATCGGTCGATTCCCACGACTTCCGGACAAGGCCGGATAAGTTCCTCGCCGGGTTGCCCCCAACGAATGCCCCGGCGGGGACATCCTTCTGAACTACCGAACCTGCGCTTATGACAGCGTTATCCCCTATCTCCACCCCGAACAGGACTATCGAACCCGTGCTTATCCATACATTGTTGCCGATAGTGGTCTTCTGCCTCTGCTTCGTAGCCTGCGTCGGCACCGGATGCCTCGGCCCGAGAATCTTGACGTACGGACCGGTGGACAGTTCGTCACCAATTTCGATCGGCCCCATAACAACGTTGTTGAGCCCGAACCAACATTTCTTCCCGACGGTTATGTCACCCAGATCGGCGTTCCAGACGTTGAAATCCTCGGCGATGCTCCGCTCGCCGACGATTGCACGGTAAGGCTCTGAACGGTCGAATCTGAACCTGTACCCAAATTCCACAAACCTAGCTTTTTCGATGTATCGCCATCTGTGATAGCGACGGACGATCTTCCGAAACACTCTTTTGACCATCGCCTTTACAAAAGTCGGCGTAATTGACTCTACGGTTTCATATACAGCACTGTTCTCGTTTTTTTTCATAGTCACTGTGTTTGCCGGTCCCTCTCGGGCTTGCCTTTGGCGTTTATCCATCCCCTTTGAAGAGCGAACGGTCTCTGTCCGCAAGAACAGCCGGACATCGCAATCTCTCATTAGTCAGCACGCACGTCCGCCAGTTTTCTGCCTTCCATAATAGATCGTAACAATATGCTCACAATTCTTTGGGAAGCTTTCCCATCCCAGAATTTCGGCCTGGAGTGCGGTATCGTCATGTCCATGCTCTCCCGATAGCCCTCCAATATTCTGTTCGTATCAGTACCAACCAATATATTTGTCCCCTCGCTCACCGTGACTGGTCTCTCAGTATTCTCACGGACCGTCAGGCAAGGTATTCCCAGAATAGTGGTTTCTTCTTGAATGCCGCCGGAATCTGTCATCACAAGCTTTGACTCAGACATCAGCTTTAAGAAATCTATATATGCCAATGGTTCTGTAATCAGCATGTTCGGCAGAGACTCAATATCTGAAATCAGTCCACTTGATGTCAGGTTCTCAACCGTTCGAGGATGCATGGGAAAAACGACGTTGGTCTTTTTCTGAATCTCTGCCAGCGCATCGAGTATTCTAACCATCGCTTCATGTTCATCCACATTGCTTGGCCTATGCAGCGTAACCACAACATACTTCCCGGGTTGTAGATCCAATTCGCAAAGTATTCGTGAATCAGCAGCTTTGCCTCTGTGATACTCAAGCGTATCAATCATGACATTTCCGACAAAGTGGACCCTGGGACCAGCGATCCCCTCACGTTCCAGGTTGACTAACCCGCTCGGTTCGGTAACGAAAAGAATGTCACTTATTGCATCGGTCAAGATACGGTTGATTTCTTCGGGCATAGAACGGTCAAAGCTTCTTAAGCCGGCTTCAACGTGTATAACCCCAATGCCCAGCTTCTTGGCAACGAGCGTGCAGGCAATAGTCGAATTTACATCACCCACAACAAGCACTGCATCCGGGTTGCTCTCCGTCACGACGGGCTCGAACCGCTTCATGATTTCAGCGGTCTGTTGGGCATGCGAACCGGAACCCACTTCCAGGTTGACGTTCGGAACCGGGATCTCAAGGGCTTCGAAAAACGTCCTGCTCATGTTTTCAGAATAGTGCTGACCCGTATGAACGAGCAATGATTCAATCTCAGGGGCTTGCCTGCAAGCTCTTAATATACTTGCTATCTTGACAAAATTGGGCCTTGCACCAACCACATGAATTATCTTGAGAGCTTTCTTCATTTACAGTCCAATCACTTCGACAGTTCGGTTAATCGGTGTCAGCATCGGCTAAATTTACGGATTTGTGAAATAGTTTGCCCCATCTGGCCCGTAAGACGGCCCCGAAGCAGAGTTTCAGGAATATCGTATTAGTAATAAGGTACCTTTTCCACATCCTTCGTGGTTCCTGGCTCAGTCTGTACAGCCATTCCAAGCCGCTGTTCTGCATCCACACCGGAGCGCGTTTTGTGATACCCGCAAGAACATCAAAGCTGCCTCCGACGCCATGGCATACGGGTACAGCCATAAGTTCTTGCCATTTGTTGAGAAAGATTTCCTTCTTCGGAGGACTGATGGCCACAAAAATGATATCCGCCTGGCTGTCCCTTACGTCTTCAGCCACGCGTTCTTCCTCATCTTTGTCAAAGTAACCATCTCTATATCCGGCAACACGGATACCTGGATAGTCTCTTCGGACTATTTCAATCACTCCTTGCAAAACTTCGCGTCTGGCCCCTAGGAAATAAATGCCGTAGTGTTTATCGTTCGCTTCTCTCAGCAACCCATACATAACATCTATCCCCGGTATTCTTTCGGGCAGAGGACTGCCTAACAACCTGGAAAGCCATATGAGAGGCTGGCCATCAGCGACAATAATATCCGCTCGCTCAAGGCTTTCCCTCAGCAAGCTGTTCTTGCGTGCATTTACGACTTTAGCCACATTTACAACACCCAAGAGCAACTGTTCGCGAGATTCGATACATTCTTGAGTTGTTTGAAGCAACTCTTCCATTGTGATCCGGTTTACAGCCAGACCAAGTATATCGACCACATTTTCTTTCTTGTCTAAAATTTTGCTGCCAATAATCTTCATTATACCTCATCACTGAAGTGTGTTTCTGATCCAGTGTTACGTAAAGTACATCATCTGGAAACGTACTCAAATCCGGCGGTTAGTGAGCCCAGGCATAGAGAATCCATCCCAAATGATAGGGACGACATTCTCTGTTGACCACATAGCCGAACACATTCTTACCGGATAAGCGATGAGCTTTAGCCAAGCCCGCCGTAAACAATAGACCTCGGATCAGCCTGTACATTTTTCCGATTTCCCTGCGATGAATGTCACGCCATATAACTCCTTGCTCGTGCAATACCATTGCCGCATTCAGTTCGTTGCTTCTGTTCAACCACATCATTCCCTTTTCGATAAATGAGCTGTGATCTGTACCGGCAACTCTGTCAATTGCCAGCAAGGCCATCGGCGCCATTCCATCCTGGTGGACCGAGAAGACCGGATATTCCTCGACGACCGTTCCCGTTTTAACATCATAGTGCCACCACCATTGTCCTTCGTTCCCTTGCAGCAGGCACATCGTATCAGCAACTGCCACAGCCGCTTCGATACTCTCGCCATCATCGAACGCCTGGCCGTAGCTCGCTAACGCCAATATTGGGTATACCTGGTCTGCAAAGCAGGCTATATGGCGTGACACAAATCCTCCTGCGCCCTTTCGATTATGTCTGGCAAGCAGTCTGGTATCTTGACAGTACAAATCTATGAGCCTGTCGTGAGCATCCTTCAATACACTGTTCATTTCGTCTGTCATTGAGTGACGTTGCGATAAGCAAGTCATTCCTTGTACTACCCACGCCAATTCAACTGCGTTGCAGGCTCGGCGCATCTGTGTCCACTTTTCTGCCAGTCTTTCTGCAAGAATCCGAGCATCATCCGCGTCGCTTTCAACACCTGCCCAAATAGCAAGGCCAAGATCGCCCGCGTTATCTATTTCGTTGCTCCTTGATTCAATATGTTCCCAGAAATCAGGTAGCTGCGTATTACAATCGCAGGAAAGCAACCAGCGTTTTATTCCTATTTGCGCTATGATGATATAACGTAAATGTGAAGCCATATTAAGTCGAACCTCGCGACCATTGAAACTCCGGCCTCGATCCGACAAATCTTTCTCAGAATAACAATCTACTAAACCTTTTATGGCAGCGGCGCATAACAGATCAATAGTTTGACGGTACTTCGATTCTGATTCAGCACGGTATGCTTTCATTCAAGGAGCTCCTCAAAATCCTACTGAAGTCTAATTCACTTCGTGCAAAGCTTGCATGGCCTCATTTGCCTTTGCCTCCCAGGTGCTGCCACGCACTCGTTCACGCCGCGCCGTCACAAGTTCAGGATCATTCTCATTGCAGGCTTTCCTCACAGCCTCAGCGAACGCGTAAACATCAGATGCCACGTAAGCGAGACCCTTGTATATCTCGATCGCATTACACGGAGTAGAGACAATCGGTTTGCCTAGCGCAAGGTACTCCTTGAGTTTTATTGGATTAGCCGCTTCAATCCAGCGGTTTTGCGGAAATGGCAGAAAACACACATCGAAACATTTGGCGTAGTGCGGTATTTGCTCATAAGGTTTCTGGCCCAGAAGATATACATTCTTGCGAGATGCCAGGCAAGACAGATCGACATTAGAGCCACCGACCAACACTATTGACATGTCACTCAGTATGTCCGAAAGCTTCTCCACCAACGGAAGATCTACCTTGTTATCATCAATTTGACTGTGAAGACCAACGATAGGATGCGGTATTCGTTTCATCTCCTCTGGTATGTGCTGTTCCCTGTGAGCGTGCGCAAATAGCTCATAATCGACTCCGTGATCGAGGAAGATGGCCTTCTTGCACTCGGCCTTTTCGTGAATCCAGAGGTCTCGATTAACGTATATAACAAGGTCCGCGTATCTTTTCAGCAATCGATCGTACAGCTTGACCTGCTTTGAGTCCAAGCCCGGAAAATCTTCATACCGGTCTGATCGTTGATAGACAAGCTTTGAATGAGGCAGTCCGATTGCCACTTCCGCTGCTCCAGGACAAGCGACCCATATAATGGGCTCGGACATGCCCAGTTTGCCCACACAATGGCCAACTTGCAACCGGAGAGCTAACCGGTTAAGGTACCTAGCGCCGAAAATATGATGAACGGGCATGCTAAAGGGGCTATAAACGGTCATATTCTCAACACCGGACGGTTTCATACCTCGCAGAATACTCCGTACCTTACGTTTCACGCGACGCAAAAACATTGTTCCTTCCTGGATGTTGAACTTGCGTACTACTATAGAGTTTACGTATAGAACCCTGTCTGTTTTGGCGTACTGCTTCATCAACTGAATGTCCATATGACCGCGGTTGTGGTACCACCAATCACTATCGCCAAAGCAAACAATCGAGATGTCTCTATTATTCTTAGCACTCATTTGCGCGTCCATCATATACTCTCTACCACTATGTCATCCGAACTCGCCGCAGAAGTTAAATGATTTCACGACGAACCAATATGCCGCCTGTCGAGCTACGTATTCAACGGCTAACGCTGAAATTTGCTATGATCGATCGATTGGCATGCATAACGATCGATACCGGATTATTCTTTCCGGAAAGGCCGCCCGACCAACCTGCAAACTCGTATCCCGGATCGGCAATGGCCTTTATTCTCACGCTTTCGCCGAGGGTGTAGGCTACCTTATCCGGAGTTTTCTCCACCGATCCACCTGCCGCGACGGCAGTAAGTTTGGGAGACATTGTCCACACAGGGCCATAGTCGGCACGGTAGGTATCCCACATAGCCTCCACGAACCTTGACGTCTGTCTCCAGTCAACTGCAGCCTGCATATAACGGTCTGTGTAATCAAATAGAGCATCGTGGTTCCATAAATCTTTCATTCCCATAATGTGCGCTGCAAGAACAAATCCACCCCAACCCGGACTGCATACCTGCCTGTACGCCGTTTTCCAAAACTTGTTGCTCGCTGCCGGACCTGTGGCATGCCTTATTCCCCACTCAGGAAGACCAATGTCTTCATGTTCGTACGGGATTTTTTGAGTGTCTCTGCTGTCCGGATTCCACTGGGCGCTGTGAGTGACATCCACATCCGCCCTGGTGACATAAAACGTCTGGTCATCCTCCCCAAAATGTACATGCTCCGGGTGTGACGGGCCATAATCCGGAACATCGCCTCGCCCAATCTTCATCATGTTAGGATCGCCAAGTACAAGCCCGGCAAACAGAATCGGCCACTTTCGACCACTGGCATGACCACCGGAGTTAATCCAGTTTTCCTCTCCTTCATCTTGAATAATGCCATAGAAATCAATGCCCAGTTGAACAAGACGGATCAGCAGCGTTTCCTTCTGCTGGTTGGTGAAATCAAGATTTAACATTAACGCCCCAATCCCCACTTGTGTAGCCATTTCTCTGCCATAACCAGGCATATTCTCCCCCGGATGAAGATAGCCACCCAGCCAATTCGGAACATGGTCCAGCCACGGCCGTTCAAAGTAGCGTTCTACTTCTGCACGGCCGGGTACACCCGGCACGGGTTTCAAATTCGCAAGCACAGAATAGCCCAACTGGTTCCTATTAAATCTAATGCCTTTGTCGCTACCACAATATGGAGGTCGAAAGCTTCCTTCAGGAGGACGCTTGGAGAGTACAGTCAGTATTGCTGCCGTATCGAGCTGCTTTTTGTGGATCGGCTCTGGAATACTGATACTGGAAACCAAAGAAGAATGAGGCTGAAGGAGCAAAGGATTCCATTCTGAAAGATCCTGGCCGTAAGGGCGGCCAACATTGAGATTTGGGTCAAAAAAGGGACCGTAATTCCTATACATTCCACTATCGTAGCCCTGGAACCAGCTAAGTTTCGGCGAAGGATTGACCATTGAACCATTCATGGTGCGGCCGCTTATTTCAACTGACGATGGATGTATTCCTATCACAGTCACTGGCCCAACAACCCAATAATCACCGTTGGCAAATTGACCGACAGTATAATTCCTGTCGAAGGTCCACGTGACACCGAATTGTGAAACCTGCCCTTGCTCAACAGCGCCCAACAGCGGCTGAGCAAGGCACGTCAATACCAAAGCACGTAACCAGTATTTTCTCATCGTACACGCAATTGAATTTCTTGCCTCGTTTTTCATAGCTTTATTCCTCCTCTGCCGTCTCACACTGACGGCAGTTGCCGCTATCAATGTTTACTGCGATTTAACGGGCACCCTCCAGACCGTCTCTTAACAAAGTCCGCTTTGTGGATGATAGAACGCGCCCTATATTCCCATCTCATCTCCCACGACAATCAATGTTTCCGCCCAAAATGTCACGCGTTGTTTGAGGATTTGACTGCCGGGAAAGCACTCCTGGAGCTCCCGAGTGGACATCAGCCTCAGAGCATCACACTTGTTGCCGACCGTATATTTTTGCCGTACATGATTGTAGGAAATGATCTTGCCAATCCACAAATAGCCATTCAACGGGAGCCACGTGACAAAGGGCAGTCGCATGTGAAACTCGAAAGGAAACCAGCGATTTGGAGTTGTTACGAACCATTGTCTCCCCACCCGCATAATTTCACTCGCCATTTTATTTTGCCTTTCGAGATCGCCCACATGCTCTATTACTGCATTGCTGTAAACAACGTCGAAGTGTTTGTCCTCCCATGGCAAGCTACATGCATCCCCTATCCTCGCATCCACTTCCGGATAATGTTCGTGCAAATGCGATACATGTTCGGACGAAAGATTGATAGCTGATACTTTATTTTTCCAGGGATAATGATCGATAAACTGGAGACTAGTCACATGACTCGGATCGATTTCCGCACCAATGTCAAGGATCGATGTATCCTCCGTTGGCTTCATCATTTCGTAGAAGAGTTCAAGCTTACGATTGCGGCTGATTCGAGATAGTTTTCCAAAAATACTCAATCGTTACTCCTTCAGCGTCAAAATCATCGTTCCCTGCATTTCAAACAGGTGTTCTACTACTCACCCTTACGGTTGACAGACAATCCTCGCCAGCCCGCAAAAGACAAGACGAAGCCCAATATATAGGTGCGAACAGTACTTAACGATAGGTTGCGCGTCTTCCTTGATATGATCCCCTTTGCAAGCCAGTACGGAACTCTGAAAAGAAAGAAGAACGCCGTACATAAGCAGGCGAGCGCATATTGCCCCCGGCCTCTATGCATTCGAAAAAACAACAAGATACTCCCTGATAACTGTAATCTCATCTTAGATTTGACCTGTCGGCTGCTGCCTCCACCCAAATGAACGATCTCACCAACCGGGGTAAACATGACTTCCCACCCGTTTTTCCTGAATCGATAGCACCAGTCTGTTTCTTCGGCGTACATGAAGAAACGCTCGTCCATCGCCCCGACCTGATCAATTGCTTCTTGCCTGACAAGCATAAAGCACCCCGTTACAACATCTACCTGGCGTACATCGCTTCTGTCCCACCAGGTCATTAGCTCACGCCCAAAGAATCTGCTCCCGGGAAAGAGCTTATAGAGGTAAGTGCTTGACAGAAACATGTTCAATATCGAAGGGAACATGAAACACGTCGGCTGCAACGTTCTGTCCGGATTCAATACCCGGCAGCCTATCACGCCCGCCCGAGGATGAGCATCTGCGAAACCAACGGTCTTGGCTATAGCGCCGTCCAAAACCACGGTGTCACTGTTGAGCAGGAGCACATATCGTCCTTTGGCGACCGCCCCGCCCTGATTATTCGCCGCGGCAAAGCCGTTGTTTTGGGCATTCTCCAGCAGGACCACCTTCTTGAAGTCACTCCTTATCATTTCCATCGAACCGTCGGTTGAGGCATTGTCGATGACAATCACCTCGAAGTCGACGTCACCGGCCTGTTCGTAAACAGACCCAAGACAGTCTCTGAGAATCTCTTTCGTATTCCAGTTGACTATTATTACAGAGACATCCACTTTTTTGTCACCTATTCATCGGCATAAATCATTTACGCACAATTATGCAAAACAAACCCAATTAAAGTCAATTCGAACCCGCTTCCGTCGGATGATTTCACCCTTGTGGTTAGTCCGCCGAGGCAAACTGATTTCGTACTTTCTGAAACTGGCGGCGACAAGCCTGGTATCTCGTCCGAATCCATTTCCGATTTGCCAGCCACCATCGAACCGCAAGCCACAGCACCACCAGGCGTCCGGCTAATCCACGTCCGACTGCGACGCGATTGACGTCATAAGAATCGGTGGCCCAGAATCTTTTATGTGGGGCGTCCCCGTGCCCGAAATCTATAGAGACGATGCCGTTATCACATGCATCACGAATGGTCGCCTGAGTCAGGACTTTACCGACCGACAGTGAAGAGGCATACTTCAGCTTGAAGGCCGTCCACTGCAGATAGAGTCTTCTGTGGCTAATGAGCGCATACTTGAAAGCAGCATCTTCACCATCGATGGTCATGAGCCACACTCTACCTAAGTCCGCTTCTGCCATCTCAAGCAGGAGTTTTTGATAAAACGGCTGCCCCAGCACCGAACCTCCCCGCCTTTTCATCCAACTCTGCTCTTGGATAGCGGCTACTCGAGAAAGTATCTCAGGTGAAATCTCTGCAGCCTCGTATCTGAGAAGCTTTACCTGACCATACTTGGACAATTTTCTGTCTTCCTTTCGAAGCTTTTTGCGTTGCTTGGCCGATTTTGAAGTCTTGAGGTACTCATCAAAAGAACATCCAAGGCGGATATAGTGGCACGTCCTGCGCTTGGTGCTGTGAGAGATGAATCTCCTCTTGCCGAGTTCGCCAATGAGCTCATTGGTTGCCTGGTCGGCCGAAGAAACATTCTGGAAGGACAAGACCCCGATAGAGCTTTTTTTCGCTATAAAGTCCGCCATCCAGTAGATCGCGCGCCGAAATTGCGGATCCAGCAGAACGCCGAGGTACGAAGGCACTGTCGTGCTGATCGGCTCTGCGATTTTCGTACCGGCCGCGCGATGAACTGAAAGGGCAAGAAGAGCCACGAGCTTCTGATCAGCCCTCACGGTGATAAGCAACGGGGTGCCTTGCAGCCTCCCTTCCCTGACGAATGTGATTGCCCACGCTCGTGCGAGGAAGGGCGATGCACCATCTGAACGCCGGAACAGATCGTCCCATTCTCCGCCGATCTTCGAAAATGCTTCAAGGCCCTGATGCTGTTCAACGTATATGCCGCTTGTGACCTCGGTCCCATGAAATTCACGCTTCACTTCATGGTCAAAACCGAGCCTCAGAGCGTCCTTGTGTGTTTCACCCATCGGGTTCTTCCGCATCTGCCAGGCAAGACCGGTTTGAATGGTCTCCATGGGTTTTGCGCTATTAAGTTTAACTCCATTTGTCATACACTACTTGGGAAATCCGGGACAAACAATATTCACTTTGCCGTTGGCCGGTCGAAACGGATGCTTACGCCAAAGCCCACTTCCCGGGGCCCTCTCAGAAGACGGTTCTAACAATCAAGAGATTGATTTCGAATATATGACATGCCCATTGTTGACACTTGCCTCCTGATATCCCATAGTCTCATAAAGACAACAAGCTACTTGATTGCATTTGTGGGTTCGAAGGCATATTGCTTTCTTGCCCAGAGCTTTCGCCCTGGTTTCAATGTGTCGTAATAAACACTTGGCAAAGCCTTGCCCGCGACGCTCGGTACGTACGGCAATCAACTCGATCCATGTTCTCGTTCCTGGTTTCGGATCACGTAAGGTAAGCCGTTGTGCGTGATGAGAATTAATATGGTCCATCATTGCTCTTAGGGCCTTCGATCCCGCCAAAACAAAGCAGCACATAGCAGAGATAAGACACAAAACGAATGGTCCACGTCGATGCGCCTTCTCTTGAGACCATTGGATCTCATCGCTCACAAGAAGAAATAACGCCACAACCTCATCTTTGTCCTGAATTATCCACGCTTCCGCTGCAGAGGACATTATAGCAACTTCCCACCATCTTCGCGCAACCGACCTCATACCCTGCCAACGCAAATGCTGCGGAAAAGCTTCTCGGCAAATGTCAACAAGTGCACATATATCAGATGATGATGCGCGGCGAATTATTTGGTCTCGGTACGGATGTTCTTCGACTGTCATGACGAGCACTTCATTACTATGTTACCCAAAACATTATCCACGTAAAGTATCACGTACAAGCAAGTCGCGCCAGTAGCGTTTCACCTGGCGTTCTAATCCGGTGCTCCTCACAATGCATAAGGCACGCCTACATGAAGAAAGACGGCTGAGCAGATGACCAGACTTAACCAGACAAGTGTGATTTCACCTCACATCCCTACCCGGCACGCATTTTCTAACTTCTTGCCCGCAACACATTCCGCCATCCTCGTTTTATCCAATCTTCAGCACCGATCTTTCTCACAACACACTTCAAACCTGCATTCACCCAGATCGCAAAATTTTGCAGCGCATTGAGGAAGATCAGATGTGCCCTTGGAGCAAAGAGCCAAACACAAGTCTCCGGCCAATGCTCTGTTCCATAGCGCTTCTTGTACCAGGCATCACCAAAATAGAAGTCTACGACATCTGTCGAAGGATCGTCACACAGAGACTCCAGGAACCTGAGAAACAGGACTGTTCCCGGCTGATAGGGTCGAAAAGCCGGGTCATATCCAATGTTGACCAGGTAGTAGATTCTTCCAAAGCAGAGTCCAAACTGGAAAGCACAGGGCTTGTCACCCGCGAGAAGTACGTGACCACGGAACCGGCCATGTTTCGCCGCCGCCTTCATAAGAGACCTTGTTCGCTCATCATTCACGATGCCGACGCCCAATGCATCTTGATAGGTTCCTGATGATATGCCGGCCGACATCTGTATAAAATCGTCGACGTCAGCTTCGGTCGTGTATTTCACAAGCTGGTCTTTACATGGATAATCTTCCTCAAATTTCCTGACAGTCCTGCGAAGGTTGTACCTGCTCTTGTGTGACCGAGACAGATAGAACCGCTCCATACTTTCCGGCACAGACATGTGCCAATGATCTTCAACTCCTGACAACGAACCCCTAAACAAGAATCCTGGGATTTTTCGAATAGCCTGGTAAAAGGCGGTGTCGGTCCTCAGGTGATTAAAGTAAACCACGTCAACTTCTCTGGCCCGCAACTGGTTCCGTAACGCGCCTATCAGCAAAGAACAATAGTCACCTTCCGGTTGGCCGAGAATTCCGCCATATACTACGGATAAACATCTCAATGTCGGCTTAAACAGGCTCTGATATCCCAATGTGAGTGCCAACTGATGCTTTTCAATCCGGCCGATTATTATTGCGGCGGGACAGCCTTCATACTCCAGGAGCAAGACACACGGCCGGACATCATCGCTACATGCCTCGATAACCGAGAGGTATCTGTCTATGTCCGCATCAGGTGTGGGATGGGGCCCCTTGCGTTGCATCTGCTCCCATATCGGACGGATCGCTTCGATTTCTTCGAAGTTCCTTGCAACAACTACTTTCCATTCGTCCGAAGAATGGGTCCCGCATTCACTTTTCATAGTTGACTCCACATTCACTCTTCATAATTGACTGAGAGTAAATAGTAAGAGAATCACCTGCATTTGTGCAATCGACAGCGAATCGCTCGGAACTAATTCAAGATACCGTCCGAGCGGGGTAATTCCGCACCAGAGAAATCCTGTTTGGGACCTGCCAATTGAAATGGGAACTGCATAAGGAACCGATCATTCCAAGGCAACAGTAGAACAGAGTCGACAATTGTCCGAAGAAGCTAACGGACATCAATGTTACTGCAACAGCAAACAACAAACTCCCAAAAGCCCAACACAGGGATTTTATGGCCGGCTGCGCCATTCTCTTATGCGTAGATGCAATATCTCGAAATGCTTGAGCAAGCATCGCACAAAGACCTATCAGGCCGAGAATACCGTATCGTACTCCGGCCAGAATATACCCATTTGTCACATCAGTATGGTCCGCCCCGAGACTCGGACCCCAACCAGGATCCTGGTCACCATAACCGACCATCCACCATTCGTCGAAATGTTCGATGGCAAGATCAATAAGCTTGGCCCGGTGCCAACTGGCGCCGCTGAGGGGATTCGCCCTATCTGCGATTACATGATAGAAAGATCTGTTACTTATCACTCCAACAATAAAACACGACAGCACACCAAACATGAACAGCGGCTTGACCCATGCCTTATGCTTCTCCATCGCCAGGCAAAAAATAACGACTATCACCATGACCCACGGCCCGCTGGACATGCTGCTTAACGCCCCGAGCAATGCGATCCCGGAAAGAACATAGGCGAGGGACCGCCAGTCTTTTTTCTCGTGGCGCAAGTAATAGACGAGCGGCAAAAACATGGCAAAACCGCCGCCGAACAGAATAGCATGGCTAAACGGCCCAACGGCCCTGTAGAATCCGAAACGCACTCCAGAAGTAAATGCGGTTCCCTCTCTGTACCACGGAGAGTAAATCCGCAGGGGGGCAAACGGTTGCCAGCCTGTAGTAGATTCGACTATGCCCAACACAGCCAGAGGAACCAGGACGACACTCATACACTTTATCAGAGATATCAGTCTCGTCCTGTCGGTAATGATCAATCTCGCGGATAGATAAGCACACCATGTGTCCATGAGGTGCCCGCCTCGGTTCTCTACGATAAGCATTGTCGATTTGGTGGGCATGATAAAATAGGTTACAACGGACACGACCATATAGAGTGCAACAACGGTGTCCAATCGACACCAGACAAACTTGCCACGAATATCATCGTTGAGTAAGCACCGCAAGAGCAATACCGCAACGGCAAAACGACCTACCAATATGTCTACAGTACCCACGCTCACCGCCAGAAAGCTGGGATACCACAACAAAGCTGCAAGATACGCGGCCATAGCATAAGGCGGGCGCAGCGTTATCACCAAAAGGCACGCAATTAGGGCAAATGTTAAAGTTACACCTTGCATTGTGGTTCAAGTTCGTCCGAACTTATGTCAGAGCTTCTTGTCTCATTCATTTGCAGACTGACGAGACCGTAATATCATTCAATGGGTCAGGTTATAAACTCGCCGAGCGAACTTGCTTCTTTTCAATATTGCAGTCTTAAAGAGTTTGCGCCTGACTTGCGCAGGTGTTGCCTTGCACGGCAGCGGATCCGGCCTGGCAAAATCGTACGTGCTCCAATCGATTCGATCGATCCTCTGTCGTTTCAGAACGGCCTTGTAGCTCGAGGTTCCCGGCAGAGGCAGGCAGACAATGAAGCTTACAGAATGAAACGGCAGCGAAAAGGCGTACCTTATTGTCTCCTCCATCTCCTGCACTGTCTCGTCGGGGAAGCCGAACATGAAATAGCAGCCGGGACGAATGCCTGCCTTCGCCGTTAGCTTCACGATTTCTGTGCAGTCGTCAAGAGGGACCGGTTGGCACAGCCGCTCGCGCACACCGGGACTGCCGCTCTCAATGCCGAAGTAAATGAGATTACAACCCGCACGCCGCATCAGATTGAGCAACCCAGGGTCTTTTAGGTTACGATCGTAAGCCGAGCCGGTGCAGGACCACTCCAGAGGCGTATCGAACTTGATCAACCATTCGCAAAGCTCGCGAACGTAATCCACATCAGACAAAAAAGCATTTCCGGTAAAGACCAACACCCGCGCACCATACTTGTGGGCCAACTCTTCAATTTCAGCACACAAATTCTTCATGCTCCGGTGACGAGGTTTTGGGCCGTTAATTATGTTCGACAGGCAAAAGCCGCATTGGGCGGGACATCCCCGCGAGTCTGAGACTAATGCGCCAGTGCTGACTACATCCAGACCGTGAGATGTCCCAAACCAGGCAGGTTGCTGCAAAGACCAGTCTATGGGAGCAAGATTGTCCAGTTCCGCATCCAGATATCGCTCGTTCGATCGTACATCGTCACCGTTACTATATACGAGGCCAGGCACTCGAGAGAGTCCGTTGCCGGTTGGTTTTCCTCCTGCGGCGGCTATCTCATCGAGCAATCCGACTATGCCGTTCTCACCGTCACCGGCAATGGCAAAATCCAGAATACCCTCGAATTCCACGAAAATATCTTCCGGCCGGCTCGTGGAAGCATGCGGCCCCCCTATAACGGTAATCGCATCGGGAAGCGTTTCGCGAACACAACGCAGGGTTTCATACGCCTCCTTGAACATCGTCGTGAAAACCTTGAGCCCCACCACTTCAGGTCGCAGTTCAAGGAGCTTTTGCCTGAAGGCTGTCTTATCGAGATTTGTGTTCCAGCTTAAAAGTGTCACATCGGCCCCTACCTTGTCGCAGGCCGCGGCAATATAACCCAGACCGCCGTCGTTAAGAGCGGGAACAGTGAATTTGCGGTGGTAGCACCTGTTCATCGGTGGCGATATGAGCATCTTCAGAGGCTTCTTGCTTCGCAACATTTGTCCATCACTCATAATCTTCTTGTCCTCGGTTCACACTATAGCTTCAATCGCGCCATTCTGCTGAAACGCGATAAAGAATATATAAGACCATTGCTCTAATCGATAATAGGCCAAACACTTTGCTTCATTCTGTTCATGAAAGCATTCGCCCGGCCTCCACATGCAGCTACCGTACTCGTATCCGGCACCAGAGCCGCCCATGCTGACTTAGCTGCCAGGCAAAGTGATGCGAAGTTCTTTGGTTTCTTCATCCTCCACAGGGACCGCGAATTTGTCGAAATCCTTCCTCAGCTCTTCGATATCCTTGTCCCACCACCTCGATGCC
Organism: Planctomycetes bacterium B3_Pla; assembly: GCA_005223045.1. GTDB lineage: Bacteria > Planctomycetota > Phycisphaerae > Sedimentisphaerales > Anaerobacaceae > SG8-4. Next base: position 344,144 of record NJBM01000003.1, read on the forward strand.
TTGATCTTGAGCTGCGTCTCCTTCGAAAAACGGTACTTTATCACTTTTGCGGGATTGCCAACCACAACAGCAAAATCAGGAACATCCTTGGTGACAACGGATCCGGCTCCCACCAGAGCGCCGTCTCCGATTTTGCGCACACTCGCCACAATGGTAACGTTGTGACCAATGAATACATCGTTGCCGATTATCAGGCCCCTTCGTTCTATGTCAGCCTCACTCCTGGCATACCCGAGCTTCGGATTGTAAAAAATCGCGTGGGTGGATATACGATCCATAGGGTGATTTGCAGCAAAGGCCCGCACTGTTCTTTCGTACACTGCGCTATAACGTCCTATCTTCGTACCGGGAGGGAAAAGGCTTGGAGTATAATAACAGGGACCGCTTGTGTACATGCCGACCTCCACTTGATGATAAACGGAGAATATCCTCCTGATAGTACGAGAAAAATGTCCGCCTCCTTCATAGCGTAGAACAATGTATCGAATAAATCTGTGGACGGGGGTACGCTTTGAAATGCCGTACAATCTGAACAACAACTCTCCGAGGAGCCGGAGTTCTTTCCCTTCTTTTCGCTTCTCCGACCGATCTTTCCGGGCATGTTCGTTTGACATTTCAGACCTCCAACATATTCAATATGTCCGCTCTCACTCCTGGAATGGTCTCCTCCAAATGTCTTCTGATTTGATCCCGCCTCTCGAAAGCAGCCCCGACTATGGCGATGAGTTCATCTCTCTTGCACCGATAGGCGTCAGCTACACAACTTTCGAGTCCGACACTCTCGAAGACACCCTGGAATTTCTTACTGTATGCAATCCCAACCGCCGGTATGGATTGTGACAACGCTGCAATGCACGCGTGCATCCGCGAGCCGATGAAGAAGTCGCATAATCCTATGACATACTTAATGTCGTTGTGGTTGTACCGGCCTTGAGTCAGGAACATTCTGCCGGGATATTTCTTGCTCAGCTTCATATACACATCCCGGCACGCACCAGGATCGTCTTCGACTGTCCTGCTCGCTGTGAATACATGCGGCGCCAATAGAACGAGCACCTTCTTATTTTTCATCAGAAAATCGATCACGCTGTATATCAGCTCACGGTAGTTGATTTTCAAGCTGAACATATTAGCGTGTGTATAGCCGCCGTTGAAAAGAAGGCCGCTGATATTCAAGCCGACAACAATGGAGTCTTCCGTTCGCACTTCTTCCAGCGCGCCAACGTCAATATGGTCGGGTTTATGCGGATCCAAAACAAAGGCAACGTCCGGCACAAAACGCACCTTCCCGCTGACATCTTGATTGCGTAGAAGACCTTGCACGTATTCCACGCCGCTGCGGTCTCTTGCATACACGGCACTGGCCCGCTTCAAAACGGCCCTGGCCATCATCCGAGTGACCGGCCTCCTGCAAGGCCCGTAAGTTTGAGGCAGCAGTATCAATTCCTTGCCGAACTGCGTAATGATCCATTTTTGCATGAATCCGAATATCAGGAACCTCCGCATTCCATATATGTCGCTGAAGCTGTCGCCGCCGGTTACGTCGAATGCCATGTCTGTTTCAAGGAACATCTTGACATAAGGGTTGAGCCTGCACAGCAGATTTCTGACCTTTCGCCAGGGCAGCAGTCTCAACAACAAGGCGTTGAGCAACAAAACGCCGCAATGAGACCGCAAGAACACATTCTTGCAAAATCGCAGATGTAATATCCTCACTCGAACCTCTCGACCTGATATTTCCAGGTGCTGCTCACGATCCGCTGTGTCCGTCCCCAACAGCGTGATTTCCGCATCGGGCCAGCGATTGAGGATAATCTTTATGCTCGACTCGGCTAAGGCACTTACTCCCATGTTGCCGGTATCGAACGAAACGCCAAGCAAGCAGATCTTCATGTTTTTCTTCTTTGTGTTACTTTCTTCAGGCACGCCAAATTCCTGAAAAAGAGAAACAATCCATTCCGTCCCCTGATCTCTTCGTGATTGAGGACGGCCATTCGCCTGTCAGAGTTTGCTCAAAGCACAGAAAAGTGCCATTAGTGATCTGCGATTCCCCCCGTCCGGACGCACTTCGTCCCCGTCGGGCGCACTGATAAAACACTGTAACCGTCCATACTAACTCTACTTATGTAACTCTTCCCGAAACCTGCTCCCGCCGATGCCGTCTCGATCTACTGCTGGACGCCCATCGAAGACTCGACGTACTCAATCGCTCTGACTTTGCCGTTCTCATCCGGGAAAAAGTCGAGGATCGGCTCCACTATCTCTTTGGCCACCGCTCGTATCGAATTCTCAAACATCGAGCTTATCTGAACCTGCGCGACATAACGCGCAGGATCGCCGTCAATATTCGGCGTCCGCCACAGCACACCCGAAAAGTTTCTGTCGTCGGATGTAAGTCGCCCGTTAACAATGTAGAAATTCAGAACAACCGTCTCTTCGTTGTCCGGAGCAGGCCTGTGGAAGCGGTGTATCAGGCACGGAAATTCTCTGCCGACATCTGAAGTAACCTGAGCCTGCTGAGTGCCGTCATGGATCCATCCGCCGCCGGGGTAACAAACCCGGGGTCGATGACCCAGCATTGTGCGAGGGCGAGCGGTATAGGCAATGTAAACATTGGCCCACTGATCGTTGAGCCTGCTGCGGTACGAACGGTTGAGAAAAGCGTCATTTCCTGCGACCTCCTGGATGCTCACTGGAATTGGCACATCTTCACCGACCCACTGGCCGACGCGCTCGGGAAAAGCGTCCAGTGACACAGGCAACTCAACAGGAGTCTCAACAACAACTCTATGGTGAGCCGCGAGGACTCGATAAGTTATGCCGGCGGATATCAACAGAAAAAGGGCCAGAAACCAAATAAACACCGTCGGCGCTGCGCCCGCTGCCAGGCGCATCGCGCGGGACATTTTATTCCACTCAGCCAAATGTTTATGTCTAACCGGATACATACAAGGATATAGCTCAAAAGTAGTAGCTTAAATCGACTATCCATCCCTGAGTCGCAACAGTAAAGCCCCCTGTGCGGCAACCAAAGCAACACCTCTTCCTTGAGGGAACCAATCGGCAATTACCTATTTTACCTATAAATCGGCTTTTTGTCAAGGCTTCATTGCCCAAATAGACGCGGGACTGGGCAAAATAGGGTGCCAAGGCAATATACAGACCAGAACTCTCTATTTTTTCGGCTGCCAGATGGATAGCAACATCATTTATAACAAAGACTTACAGGCCTGTCTCAAAAAGCCGATAGAGGCATTTTTGGCCAATTATGTGTTCCGCCTCCGTTCGCCGAGAGGTCAGTAAGTAGTGAGAATCATCGGGGATTGACGTGCAAGTTCCGATAACATTGTAAAACCAGGTCATCCGGAAAACCCCGAGCAGTTTGGCCGTTAATTCAGAATTGCCGAGTGGAGTCTTTCGGCATATAATCAAAGCGGCAAAGGATAATGATGAGCTTTTAGTCAGTTGTGGACAACACGTGGCGAAAACAAGGAAAATATATACGGTTAGCCAGATCAATTCGCTAATCAAGGTAACCCTCGAGGAGAAACTGCCTCCGCAGTTGATAGTCAGAGGCGAGATAACCAACTTGAGTGTAGGACCAACAGGGCACCGCTACTTTTCGCTTAAAGAAGAAAATTCAGAACTGCCCTGTGCGATGTGGAAACCCAAATTCAATAGAGTCAAATTTGAACTTGAAAATGGAGTGGCAGTATTAGCAACAGGCTCTATTAGTGTATATCTACCCAAGGGAAAGTATCAACTCATTGTTGAGAAGATTGAGCCTGAAGGAGCTGGAGCCCTACAATTAGCTTTCGAGCAAATCGTCAGGAAGCTGCAAAGAGAAGGCCTCTTCGACGACGTACATAAGAAGTCGCTGCCGCGCTATCCAATGCGAATCGGCATGTTGACCAGCGAATCGGGAGCGGCGGTGCACGATATTACCGACAGCATTCGCAGCCGATGGCCCTGTGCGAAGCTGTTTTTATATCCCGTGCCGGTGCAGGGTGACGGCTCGGCGGAGAAAATCACCGCGGCCTTGCGCGATATAAACAGACGCAACAGCAAACTCAAACTCGATGTTCTCATAGTCGGCAGAGGTGGCGGCTCACTCGAAGATATGTGGGCCTTCAACGAAGAGGTTTTAGCCCGGGCGATTTTCGACTCGGAAATACCCGTCATCAGTGCCGTTGGTCACGAGGTTGACACTACAATTGCGGATCTCGTTGCAGACGCTCGCGCATCGACGCCGACAAAAGCCGGTGTTGTGGCGGTCCCCGACGTGCACGAGATATTGGGCCGGTTGACTGCTATAGAGCAAAGATTGACGAGCCAGACAGGGGCGGGCCTAAGACTGTCACAGCAGGATTTGGAGATCATTCTGGCCAACGCCGTGTTTAGAAATCCACTCTCACTGGTTCAAGACGCCGAGCAACAATTGGACGACTTGGGCACCTCCCTGGCCGAGGCGATAAAAGAGTTGCTCATCGAGGCGCGCCGGGACTTGTCCGCCGGCTACGAGCAAGTCGTCAGAATTGAGCCGCACAGGCTCCTGGGAAAAAAAACTGTTGAATTAAGCGACTGGCAACACCGGGCGAAAGTGGGCATAAACACGATCATTAACAGCCGCCGAATGCAGCTTACGGCGCAGGCAAGCCGGCTGACCGGCCTGAATCCCAAATCGGTTCTCCAGCGAGGATACAGCATAACGACGAACAAAAAAACGGGGCTGTTAGTAAGGACTTCAGAAGACGTCCGCGTCAGAGATCGTTTAATTACCGAACTTGCAGACGAGAATTTGATTGAAAGCAAGGTAATGAGGAAGTAAAAAGGCAAAAGTAAAAAGGTAAAAGTAGAAGTTGCAAACATGGCAGATAAGAAACAAGAGAATGACATTGGTGAATTGAGCTTCGAAGAGGCTATCGCCGGACTGACGGACATTGTCGGCAAAATAGAGCAGGGCCGGATACCTTTGCAGGACAGCCTTGAGCAGTACGAAAGGGGAATGGCCCTGATTAAGCACTGCCGGACAATACTCCGGAAGGCCGAACAGCGCATCGAGAAAATAACGCAGGAACAAGAGAGCCAGAAGGAAGAAGAAGCCGAAGATTAAGCGTATTATACTTGAAGTGAATCCCTGCTTCGGCAGCAATGCCGGCACAATACGCAATACGATATAAGCAATACGAAACGCGAGCGTGGCGGAAATGGCAGACGCGCCAGGTTTAGGTCCTGGTGTCCATTAGGACGTGGAGGTTCGACTCCTCTCGCTCGCATTATTCCACACAATGACTTTGGAGTTTACGAACAATGAGACACACGAGAACCAATCAGATAATCTGCACGTCGGCTGTTCTATTATGCTTTTGTCACGGTCTAATTTCTCTTGCAGCCGAATCCAAGCCGAATTCCGGGCCGGTTACGGCTATATTGGGGGCGTTCGAGCGCGAAGTCACATTGATCGAGGACCGAGTGACGCAGCGGCGGGAGCGAATCATTGAAGGGATAAGGTTCATCAGCGGCAAGCTGAACGACCGGCAAGTCGTCGTGACGTGGACCGGCGTCGGCAAGGTCAACGCGGCGATGACGACTACGCTTCTGATCGAGCACTTCAAGCCGAAACGGATAATCTTCACGGGCATCGCCGGAGGGGTCAATCGCGATCTTCAGCCGGGGGATATTGTCATTGCCGAAAGAACGGCCCATCACGACATGGGGACGGTGTGGCCGGAGGGTCTTTTCTTCAAGGGCGTCAAGAGCCGAATAGGCGGCTACGAGAATCCGGTCTTTTTCCCCGCCGACAAAGAGCTTGTCAAGCTGGCGCAGCGGGCCGCCGACGGAGCCATGCTCGAGAGCATAAGGACGCTCAAGGGCCGCAGAGACCCGAAAATCATAAAAGGTGTCGTTGTCACCGGAGATGCGTTCATCGCCTCAGCGGACAAGTGCGCTGAACTGCGAAAAAGGCTCGAAGCCGATGCTGTAGAGATGGAAGGAGCCGCGGTAGCACAGATTTGCTATCAACGTCAAATCCCCTGCCTTGTGATACGCAGCATCAGTGACAACGCCGACGAAGGCGCGGTAATGGACAAACAGATGTTTTACATCATGGCGGCCAGGAATTCCGCCAGCCTTGTCGCCGAGATGGTCGGGCTTCTGGGAGAGGAGTCTTCTATTCAAAAAGGCGCCGGAACTGACGAGTCGGGAAATTAGAAATGCTCAGCGAGTATTTTCGATTGTCGGAAAAACAGACGAGTCTCAAAATCGAGCTTGTCGCCGGCCTGACGACGTTCCTGACGATGGCTTATATCATCGCCGTCAACCCGGCCATTCTCGGGGCGGCGGGAATGGACAAAGAGGCGCTGATAGCGGTCACCTGCATAATGAGCGGCGTCGCCACGGTCGCGGTGGGATTCATCGCCAACGCCCCCGTTGCGATGGCGCCGGGACTGGGTCTTAATTCCATCTTTGCGCACCTGGTTGTCTCGGAAAAAATGGATTGGCCGACCGCCCTTGGCGTTGTATTCATCGCCGGGCTGTTCTTTTTGATATTGACCGGGCTGGGGCTAAGAAGACGAATCGTCGAGGCGATCCCAGTCTCTCTTATTTCCGCAATTGGCGTCGGCATAGGATTGTTCATCACCTTCATAGGCCTCCAGGATTTGGGGATCATCGTCAGCGACGAGGCGACATTAGTCACCGCAGGCCCCGTCACATCGACTGTGCTGATCGGCCTGCTGGGACTGCTCGTGATGGTTTACTTAGAGATAAAAAAAGTCACCGGTTCCCTTCTGGTCGGCATCGCCATTGCCACCGTTGTTGCAATGGTCTTTAGGCGCATAGGCCTGCCCGAGAAATACATAACGTCAAGCCTGGACGTCAGCCCCATAGCCTTCAAGCTGAATATCATCGGCGCTTTGAAGTGGGGCTTCTTCGGCAGCATTTTCACTTTCATGTTCATAGACATGTTCGACAGCGTAGGGACGCTCGTGGCCTGCTGCCACAAGGCGGATATGGTCGACGAGCAGGGCAGGATAAAGGGCCTGGACAGGCTGCTGGGAATCGACGCCGTCGCTACGATGGCAGGCGCAACGTTGGGGACGTCGCCTGTCACAGCCTACGCCGAATCGGCAGCGGGCATCGAGCAAGGCGGACGAACGGGACTGACCTCGATAGTCACAGGTCTCTTATTCCTGGTCGCGCTGGTCTTTGTGCCGGTGATAGAAATAGTGCCGAAGTACGCAACGGCGCCGGCGCTGGTAATGGTCGGCCTTTTCATGGCCAAGGAAGTCAAGAAAATAGATTTCGCAAACCTCGAAGAAGCCTTCCCCGCGTTTATAATAGTGGTGATGATCGCCCTGAGCTACAGCATCAGCACAGGCCTGGCATTCGGCTTCGTCTCGTTCACCCTGATAAAAATAGTCTTGGGCAAAGCAAGAGAAATAAAAGCCGCCATGTGGGTCATCGCACTCTTGTCCGTACTGTTTCTGACACTCGACCGGATGGCCGGCCTCTTCGACCATATAAAGTCTTTTGCGTGAACAAGCTTGTCAATCTGTCACCAGGTCATTTCGCGGCCTTTGACGAATCCTTGGCCAATGGAACTCAGATAGCGCCCTGCTGTAACATTGCATCGGCAACCTTGATGAAACCTGCGACGTTAGCACCCCGTGAGTAATCGACGAAGGAATCGTCTTGCCTTCCATATTTGACACAATTCTCGTGGATCGAGCGCATAATGCCTCTGAGCTGGTCGTCCACCTCTTGCCGTGAGCGCCGCATACACCCGGTGTTCTGGTTCATCTCGAGTCCGGAGACAGCTACGCCGCCTGCGTTGGCCGCCTTGCCCGGCCCGTAGAGGACGCGGGCGTTCAGGAATACATCAACAGCCGCCTCAGTTGTGGGCATGTTGGAGCCCTCACATACGCAGCAGCAGCCATTCTGGACTAACTGCCTTGCATCGTCTTCGTTAATCTCGTTTTGCGTAGCACTCGGAAAGGCCAGATCGCATGGTATGCTCCAGGGACGTTTGCCGGCCATATACTCGACGCCTTGGAAGTGCTGCGCATATTCGCTTATACGGCCGCGACGCTTGTTCTTTAATTCTATAACCCACGTCAGCTTTTCCAGATCGATCCCTTCACGATCCACAATTGTTCCGCCCGAATCGGAAAGTGTAATCACCTTTGCTCCCAGGGTGATAAGCTTCTCGGCCGTGTATTGAGCCACGTTGCCGGCGCCGGAGACTGCTGCAATTTTACCTTCAACACTCTCGTCTTTAGTCGCCAGCATTTCTTGTGCAAAGTAAACGGCCCCGTATCCGGTGGCCTCAAGCCGCAGGTGGGAACCTCCCCAATTCAGGCTCTTGCCGGTTATTGCGCCGTGAAAGCAGTTGCTCAGCCGTCGGTACTGCCCGAACAGGTAGCCGATCTCACGCTCGCCAACTCCGATGTCACCTGCCGGGACATCCACATCAGGACCAATATGTCGGAAAAGCTCACTCATGAACGACTGGCAGAAGCGCATAACCTCCCCCTCGCTTCGCCCCTTCGGGTCGAAATCCGAGCCACCCTTCGCGCCGCCCAATGGCAGTGTGGTTAGGCTGTTCTTGAGAACCTGCTCGAAAGCAAGGAATTTTAAGACTCCCAGGTTTACCGACGGATGAAACCGAAGGCCGCCTTTGTAGGGGCCGATGGCGCCGTTCATCCTGACGCGGTACCCGCGGTTGACCTGGATCTCACCATGGTCATCGACCCAGGTTACCCGGAATATCAGGACCCTGTCAGGCACCACCAACCGCTCAAGCACCTTACCATCACGATATGCCGGGTTCTCCCGGACAATAGGCATCACCGACTTGGCGACCTCTCGGACAGCCTGATGGAATTCTCTTTCTCCAGGCGACTGCGTAATCATCCGTTCCATAAATGAGTTGACTAACATGTCCACATCACAAACATCTTTAACAGCAGTTGGCATCGATTCAGCCATAGGTATTTCTCCTTGCTTTTTAACGTTTGACCTGCAAATGGGTGATCCACTGCAAGTTCTAAACCATTGTCAGGCTCGAAGTTGGCGCCGAACTTGAGGTGCTTAATGTTGCTTGCTGCAAATTCGTTGGACAGAGTCTAAGTAGTGCTTAAGCAGCCAGAGCTTCTCGAGAAACTCCGGCCAACCGCAGGCAGGAACAAAACCGTCCTTGGCTTCGGCGACAACCATGCCTCCGGAAGTAACAATGTGCTTGAACTCTCCCCATATATCCGCCCAGACTCTGTTGGCATCCCCGGTAACTGAACCGGCCACTTTCAGCAAGTGCTCCAATTCTACCATCGGTGTGAAGGGAAGAACCGCGGGTACCTCGTTATGGGTCTTCAAGGCGGTCTTTTTCGCTACATTTTCCACACTCACTGTAAACCTCCAATTCACGAACACACAAACACAATCGAGCCGACAAAGGCCACAAACAGAGAACACTAAATCATCGCCTAATGTAACACATTGACCGCCCTCCCTATACTGAACATATCACACAATTATAGTGCATATTATCTATGGTATAATATACACATATATCGCACATATAGTACCCATAAGCCATAGACACATTCTCTCTCAAATAGGCTCAAATAGCCACCGTACTACACGTAACCATTTAGTTTTACTACAGTTATATTTATACAAGAAATTTGAGGAGAATTCTTGACTTTTCGCCGGCCAGCGAACATAATGTTCTCATGGACATTCCGAATTTGAACTGATGTGTATTCTATAGGTGAAATAAAATGGCCAGATCCCCTACCCGAGCTGAACTCCTGGGGCAAATCGAAGCTCTCCGCAAGCACGTGGCTGAATTGGAGTCCGTGGGCATCTCAGGCCAGCAGCATTCGGAGCTTGAGTGGGCTCTGCGAGAGCGAGTGAAGGAGTTGGACTGCCTCTACACGATATCCACTCTCCAAGAGACCCACTTTCACTCTCCAACCCGATTCCTCCAAAGTGTTGCCGACTGCCTGCCGAGAAGCTGGCAGTTTCCTGAGCACGCGTGCTCGCGGATCGTTTACCGCAACAGAGAATACGTAACGTACCGATTCAGCGAGAGCAAGTGGCGAATGGCTGCGGACGTTTTTGCCGATGGCAAACCTGCAGGTATTGTGGAAGTGTTTTACCGAAGAGTCGTTCCCACGGTAGCCGAAGGTCCGTTTCTCAAAGAAGAATACGCTCTGATTCGGGCTGTCGCCGAGCGGGTCGGCAGCGTCTTGATGCACATGAAGGCTGAAGCCGACCTGCGTGCGGCACACAAGGCCATACAGAAGGAGCATCAGGCGCTCCAGGAGGCAAACATTGCGCTCCGCACGATCCTTTCACGGCTTGAGGAAGAGAAGCGAGAGATCAGGGCGTCCGTTTTCGCCAATATCCAGAAGATAATAATGCCGCTCGTCTTTGAATTGGAACTCGAAGTCAGAGGCACTCAGCGGTCCTATGTGACACTTTTGCGACAGAGCCTCCAGGACATTGCCTCGCCGTTTCTCACACAGATCTCCAGAAATCACATGCAACTGACACCGGTCGAGATCGCAATCAGCACGATGATTCGCAACGGATTATCGACCAAGGAAATCGCCCAGCTTCGGTCGATTTCTGCTGCAACGGTCCAGCGGCATCGAGAGAACATACGAAGAAAGCTGGGCCTGAGAAATCGCAAGGCCAATCTCGCGACATATCTGCAGGGTTCGTTCTCCCAGGAGTCTTCCCCGAATGTCAACGGCCTTCAGCCGGGTACACCGGCAAATCAGACGGATGACGGAATTATCCTATAGCAAGTGAGATCAACACAACTGTCAGAAGTTTTCCAGTATTGCGGCGGTGTGGATAGCCAGCAGCATCAAGTAGTCCAGATCGCCCAGCGTGTAACATCCGTGATCCATCTTGTTATCGACGTACAATACGCCGAAGCAGCCGGAAGGATTGATGATAGGCGCTATCAGCGCAGAGCGTATCTTCTCGGCGTCCGTCGGAGCCGAGACTTGCGGAATGAGCAGGAACTCCTTCTTATCGACCGCTCGAGTGACTTTTTCTTTGACTTGTATCTGATTCAGATCCACCGAACGACCATCCCGGCATTTGCCAGCGTGACAGCTCATCGGGCCTTCAGGGTCATTTCTCAAGGCGCCCCAGCTACGATACGCGCTGAAGTCCCTTAGCATGATGCTCAGCAGGGCTTTTAACACCCGGTCGGCGCCGTTAGACTTGCATATCGTTTCAGTCGCTTGCAGAAAACACTTCGCCCGCTTTGCCGGCAACATGATATCCGGTCCGCGCTCGATCTCCGGCCGTCTTACTATGACGTCGCGTCCTGGGCTTGTCGCCGGCGGACTGAGTAGAGGAGCATGTGGTACGATCGTATCTTCCAGATGAATCGACTCGGCAACATCGGCATCGCCTTCAAGGGTGATTTCGATTAGAAAACTCCCTATGCGCAAACCGTCACCGGTCTTAATTTCAGCCTTGTGGATTTCTTTGCCGTTCAGGTAGGTTTTATTGGCCGAATCAAGGTCTTCGACCACCCATTTGCCTTCCTGTGTAGCGAAGATTGCGGCATGGCGTCGCGACACCCCCCGGTCGGGCAGGAAAACCTGGCTGTGTTCGTGCCTGCCGATATAGATCGGCCCCTTGTTGAACCGAAATTCCTTAACCGTCTGACCGTCTCGTTTTGCAACCAAACGCATCTTTTTGCCTCCGGTCACCTGGGCTCAAGCGTTCTACATGCAATTATCGACCATTCGGCAAGGTTTGTCAAGCAAAGAACCACTCAACGCGTCGTTATTTTCTCGATATTCCTGCCCAAATCAGGCAAACTACCACTTCAATTTCTTCTCGCAGAGCCTACCTGTACAACCTCATGTCGTCGAAGAGCATCTTACCTGGGCCGCCGGCGGTCGGGCTATTCTTGGTGCCGAAGCCAATGGTAATCGTATTAACATTGGTCAGGTTCACACCCTGGCCAGCGAACTCTTGCAGGTCGATGACCCATTCGGCCCACTTTGCTACTTGCGTCACTGCTGGATCGGCATGATACACTACCGCCGTGCCGTTTAGAGCGACGAACATCCGCTCAGGGGCATTGTCATAATCGCCGCGGAACCACAGCGACAATTTCGTAACACCATCGGCGGTCCAATCACGCGGGGAAACCAGCGTCAGGGTCGCCTCGGAAGTCTTGAGATTATTGTCGTAGAAATACGGCATCGACTGGGCGCCGCCGTGAACGATAACCTGCTCGGTATAAGGAGGAAGGTCGTTGCCTACGAGAGCGCCGTTGTCCGTGGTCCCAAAACCGTCTATCCACGCCTCGAATATCCTCTGGCTCGCCGGGTCGGGCGGGTCAATGTCGTTGTAGGACTCGAAGTCGTCCACGAGAATGAAATCTGCTGTCGTAAAGCTCCAGACAAGACCCTTAACCGTATCCGTGGCATAGACTGCATCCACACGCCAGTGATAGGCACTGAACCAGTCAAGTTTTCCGGGATCATAGCTCTCAGAACCAAGCGCCCTGTTGCCAATATACTCAGGCGAGTTTGCGGCGGCATTCTCCACGGCGTCCTTATCGGTTCCTAAGTACAGATCATGCGAAGCGGCGTTATCCGCCGGGGTCCAGCCGAGCATTGCCGTTATCTGCACATCCACAGCGCCGTTGGCCGGCTGCGGATTGCCGACTGCGCCTGGGGTTGTAAAGCTCCAGACGTCACCTTTGTATGTGTCAAAACCGTCAAATTGATCGACGCGCCAGTAATAAACCTTCTCCAATTCGAGCGTGCCGGGGTCATATGTCGGTTTTCCCGACGGGACTCCCTCGGTGGCATCATTCACGTCGGCGAAGACGTTGCCGAGATAGACAGTGTGCAGTTTGGTCCCGAAACCTGCCGTCCAGTTAAGGTCGGCATTGGGGTCCACGAACTCAGCACCGTCAGCCGGATCGGGTCCGTAAGCAGTTTTGGGCGGAATCGAGAAGCTCCAGACCGTGCCCTTCCACGGACTGTTGGGGTCGGCCTCGTTGATTCCATCGATTCGCCAGTAATAAGTCGTTCCAGGGACAAGACCTTCGGGATAAGCAAATCCGGGAAAGCCGATGATCAGCGACGTGTCGGCCTGGTTACCACGGAACGTCTCGGCGGCGCCGTCGTTCACATCGTCATAGTTGTCGCCTAAGTAAACGTCGCTGGTGACTGCAAAAGCACCCGGCGACCAGCTAAGAGTGGCCCATGTATCCTCATGCATGGAGCCGTCCTGCGGACGAGGATTTCTGGCAAGAGGAGTCACACCCAGTGCGTAGCTAATCGCCGCTTCCAGCAATGCATAAGCATCGTCACTGAGTACAGGATCGCAGAACTCGTGAAAGCCGAAACAAACCCGCACATCCGCTGCTATCTGGGCGCTGCCGTCCGTAGGAGCAGCGGGCAGAGCAGCTCCCTTTTCGTAAACGAAGATAACGTCGTAAGTCTCGCCGTCAGCCAGGGTGGCTGTCGCGATCACCGTGGCCTCATCGCCCGCGATACCCTTGCCGAGACGGCATTCCCCAAGAGTGCTGGTAAGGTCGGTGAGGAAGGCTACCGACCCGCTGAGACCCGCGGCTAAATAGTGTCCGGGGTTGACGATCTCTATGTCTGTAGTGACTGTGATTTCGTCTGCGCCGCCGCCGTGTGTCAGACCCATCTCATCCCAGGCCCACATCTCGTTGACGACCATCGGAACTTCCACTTCCGTGATTTCTTCCCTGATACCGCCGGAGCCTACCGATTCGGAAATAAAGACCAAATCCGCAGCCGCGGCGGCGATCTCGGTATCAGCTTCGCTCTCGTCGTCGTCGAAATACGTTACCGTGTGCCCCAGGCCTTCCATGAAGGCTTTAAGGTCATCGTCTGCGCCCGCTTCGGCACCGTCCATTGCCGAGATAAACAAAATATCGGCCCCGTTGACTGCGGTCGCTGAAAAACCAGTTATTGCCGTCAGACAGAACAAAAATTGCACGCATCTTCTCTTTGACATGGTTCTTTCCTCCAAATAGGCTTCATGCTCCTGAAACTAAGAACGCTTACGGAAAACGACACAATAGAATCCAAAACGAATCACTTCTCTACGATTTGCCCTCGGCCATGAACTCGGGCCGAATGAACACTGCCTCCTTCCCTAAAAATGCCCAATACGAGCAACTGACCTTGAACCACAAAGCCCAAACGTTCGGCAGCAGTCAGGCCTGCCGCAGCGCCAAAAGCCCGCAGATCCACGTAATCCCACTTATACCAGATAACCCGCCCCCCCGTCAAGCAAAATCCCCCCACAGAGCAAGCTGCAACGGCATGAACCGGCGGATTTCCCACGATATAGCATGGCAAACCGACCCAAATTATGCTACAATCGTCTTTGGTCGAGTTGTTGAATTACTTCTTGGCCCGGCGAGAATGCAATGTGAATCGGTAAACATCTAATTTTGATCACGGTGTACTAGATAGCGGGAGTCCGCATGATGAATAATACTATCTTTTACATTTTTCTATTGGCTTGTTCTGTCTTCCTGAATGGCTGTGGCCGGTCCAGACAGATTCCAGAAGACCTGGCCGCGGAGAAAGAATCGCCCGAGATGATTCAGATTCCGGAAAACGTGGCCCCCGAGCAAGAACCGCCAGAAATGATTGATGTTCAGAACCTCACAGTTGCAGGCAATATCCTGACCCTGGATTACCGAGTCTCAAATCCCTTCGACGACGACATTCGGGTCTGCCATGACAGAACGGTTTACGGCAAGCAGGACGTGCAGCACGTGAAAACGAGAATTCATGGCGAAACGGTCCGGATAATACTTGGCGACAATGTCATAAGGGGTGGAGGCTTTCCCAATCCTCTTCCTGTCGCCAAGTATGTTCGGTTGGAACCTGGAGAATTCTACTCAGGCAGAGTCCTTCTGGACCTGCCTATAAGAGATCACTCGCCTGAACTATGGAACCAGAGGCGTGGCAAAGAACGCAAGGAGATCGCTTTGCGCAGGGCCGTTTTTGAGGTAGATTATTTCGGATCGGAATCGAATGAGCATTTTGACTCCGTTTCTGAAAGACACAAGATGAAGGGGACTACGCCCAAGCTCACAGTCATCGGTCCGCATTACTATCTGTCATCCAGCCCGACCATAATAGAGGAAATTGTGGATGGCAAGTTACGTGAAGCCATATACGTCCCCCACTCTGGGGCACCACGAAAGAACAAGGAGTCTGCACAGGTCATTATTACCAACGTGGCGATTCCGTGCTCTGTGGTAGTCGAAGATCAATAGGGTTCAAGACGTACAAAGCTCGGGACATACATGAGCAAGCCGTTACAGAGACGGTTGTGTTTTTTTGCGAAAATTCTAAACATCTATTCTGTCCGACCGCTTTTACCTTTGATTGTGAACCTTACTTATGATATTGTAGATGGACCGTTTGAGAACGGTTATAGGCGCCAGCGTAGGGTGGGGCTCGCCCCACCTTTTTAAGAATCTCGGCGCCTTTGTTCGGTGGGCCGAGACCCACTCTACATGAATAGAGTCGGCTTGGAAGCGTCTTCTTCGGATATGGGGAGGGAGAAACATCATGGACAAACAAAGAGGCTTTACGCTGATCGAACTGCTGGTCGTGATTGCGATTATTGCGCTGCTGCTGGCGGTGTTGATGCCGGCGTTGCAGCGAGTGAGGAAACAGGCCCGGGCCGTTACCTGCCAGGCAAGTCTGCACCAATGGACGCTTATCTGGTCGATGTTCACGACCGACAGAGACGGCTATTTTCACCAGGGTCTCGGCGGAGAGAGCCAGACGAGCGACGGCAGGTGGCCGGTCGTCATGCGGACCGAGTACCATGACCTGGATATGCGTCTTTGCCCGATGGCCACCAAGCCTCTGTCCGAAGGAGGCAGAAATCCGTTCGCGGCATGGGGTGTCTTTCAGGACGGCTCTTACGGAAGCTACGGCTTCAATGAGTGGCTGTGCAATCGAAACTCAGGCAGCAACGCGGACAACTATTACAGGCACGTCAATATCAAGCCAGCAGATAAGATACCGGTTTTCGTCGATTGCTTCTGGTATGATGTCTGGCCCTTCCACATCAATCAGCCGCCGCAGTATGACGGCGCGACGGAAAACCTCGCCGGCAGTAATGAAATGCGCCGCGTCTGTCTGAACCGTCACACCGCCGCGGTCAACGGCGCGTTTCTGGACTGGTCGGTCAGGAAGATCGGGCTTAAGGAGCTGTGGACGTTGAACTGGCATAACAACTTCGATATTCGCGGCTCCTGGACCATCGCCGGCGGCGCCCAACCCGAAGATTGGCCCGAATGGATGAGGAGCTTTAAGGACTATTGAGACTGTATGCCCCTTGCGCCTTGTAGCAATCCCTCTTTATTTAAACTTCACGGCTGCAATCACTGCGTTTTTTGTGTTGGCATCAACGTACTTTTTGCTTAGAATCACTACTCCATTATGTTGTCAGAAAGAATGATAATCCGCTGAGAGTCTCATGATGATCTTTGCCGCAAGATCTTTGGTTCGTTCCGTCTGTGCAATGGGCTTCTGTCATTCCCGCGAAAGCGGGAATCCAGCATTTGGAGTTCTGGACCCCTGCTTCCGCAGTGGTGACATCGATAGCTTCCGCTTTCTGCAGGAAACATTGACCACCTTAAACCGAGAGGGCCGACAATGCATAAAAACACACTTGTCACTATCACTCTAATGTTCCTACTTGTTTGCGTCTGTTCGTCTGCCGGCGCAGAGATTAGCGCAGTTGACCGGCCGGACACCGCCACAGGTAATGACCACTATCTCGGTAATCGCGCGCCGCTGCTGCCGAGTCCTTTCATCAAGCTGCCGGTCGGCGCGATTGAGCCGAAAGGCTGGGTCCGCAAGCAGCTTGAATTACAGGCGGACGGGTTTCACGGACATCTGACCGAGATCAGCCGCTTCCTGGTTAAGGAGGGCAACGCATGGCTTAGCCCGGAGGGCAGCGGCCAGCACGGCTGGGAAGAACCTGCCTACTGGCTCAAGGGCTTTAGCAACTGCGGCTATATCCTCGGCGACAAGCGAATGATCGACGAATCGAAGATATGGATCGAGGCGGCGCTTGCAGGTCAGAAGGAAGATGGCTGGTTCGGCCCCGACAAGGGCAGGAAGGGAGCAGCGACAAGGTTGCAGGGACGGGAAGACCTGTGGCCAAATATGATTATGCTGTTCTGCCTGCAAAACTACTACGAGTTCACCGGCGATAAGCGCGTCATCACGCTGATGACCAACTATATGAAGTACCTGACAACCGTCCCCGAAGAAAAGTTCTTAGTCGGTTACTGGCCTAAAATGCGCGGGGGTGATTTGCTTTACAGCGTATATTGGCTGTACAATCGGACCGGCGACAAATTCCTGTTGGAGCTTGCCAAAAAGGTCCACCGACGCACGGCTGAGTGGCAAAACGACGTCATTAACTGGCACAACGTCAATATGTCGCAGGGCTTCGGCCAGCCCGCTACGTTTTACATGCAATCGAAGGATCTCGATCATTTGCACGCCGCCGAGCGCAACTGGCGCAAGATCCGCGACATGTACGGCCAGGTCCCCGGCGGTATGTTCGGCGGCGATGAGAACTGCCGGCCTGGCTTTACGGGGCCACGCCAGGCGGTGGAGACCTGCGGCATGGTCGAGATGATGCTCTCGCATGAGATTCTGCTCACAATCAACGGCGACGGCAAGTGGGCCGACCGCTGCGAGGACGTTGCGTTCAACTCGCTGCCGGCGGCGTTTACGTCCGACCTAAAAGCGCTGCATTATCTCACATCGCCGAACATGATTCTCTGCGACCGGCACAACAAGTCGCCCGGCCTGCAAAACGGCGGCCCCATGCTGCACTTCAATCCGCACATTCACCGCTGCTGCCAGCACAACACCGGACACGGCTGGCCCTATTACACCGAGCATCTGTGGCTGGCGACGCCGGGTAATGGATTAGCCGCCGTAATGTACGCTCCATCCAGGGTGATCGCGAAGGTCGGCGGCGGCACAAAAATTTCGATTCTCCAGGAAACGATGTATCCGTTCGACGAGAACATCCACCTGACAGTCACCGCGAGCAGGCCGGTCAGTTTCCCGCTGTATCTGCGCGTGCCCGGCTGGTGCGAAAACCCAGGGTTGAAAATCAACGGCAAAGACGTATCCGCGAAAGCCGGACCACGGCAGTACATTATCATCGACCGCAAATGGACCGACGGCGACAAGGTCGATCTTAATCTGCCGATGAAAATCACACTTAGAAAATGGACGCAGAACAACAACAGCGTCTCGGTGGACCGCGGGCCTCTTACGTACTCGCTAAAGATCGGCGAAAAATACGTCCGGGAAGGCGGCACCGACAAATGGCCCGCATGGGAAATACATCCGACTACAGCCTGGAATTACGGGTTGGTGTTGAACGAAAACAAGCCCGCCTCATCGTTTCGCGTGGTGCGAAAGAGTTGGCCCGGCGACAATCAGCCTTTCAAAGCTGATGCCGCCCCAATCGAGCTGCGCGCCAGGGCGAAGAAAATTCCGGCGTGGCAAAAAGATCATTTGGGATTAGTCGGCAAACTCCAGCCAAGTCCGGTCAAATCCGACGAGCCGACAGAGAACGTCACCCTCATCCCGATGGGATGCGCCCGCCTGCGAATTTCAGCGTTCCCGAATATCGGATCCGGACCGGACGCCCATGAGTGGAAGTAGCCATCCAAGGCATCCGCACTGCGACTGGAAGCGCAGTTGCATCCGAGCTTCTCGGGCGGCATCCTCAGAATGGCGCATTGACCCTGGCGAAGAATAATAGCATAATGGTCTTTCGCTGAATCAGCAAAATGAGTGGATAGATTCATCGTGAATGACAAATATCGTATCCTGATTATTCTTATTCTGCTTTGCTTTTGTTTGATATTGCCACAATCCTCATCTCGGGCCGCAACCTATTATGTTGACGCCGACCATCGTGCTGCCAGTGACACGAATCCCGGAACAGAAGCCCAACCCTGGAAGACCATTGCTAAAGCCACGCCGCTGCTGCAACCAGGCGATACCCTGTTCATCAAAGAAGGGATCTATAGAGAGAGCATCCTTTTGACGAAAAGTGGCACACCGACCAGCCCGATAACGATTGCAGCTTATCCCGGACATGAAGGTAAGGTGATAATCAACGCGGCCGAACCCATCATGCGATGGCGCAAGTGTACCGGCCCCGATGAATGTGCCGGGAATCCATTCTGGGAGCATATCTACGTAACGGACGTGGGGGCCAAGGTGCAATCCCACCCCGACAAAGCATTTGCCATCAGACAGGTCTTTCAGAATGGGGAGCGACTCAAGCGTTCTCGATATCCGAATGCCGGATGGAGCTATCCAACGACTATTAAGAACCCCAAGAAAACGTTTTCCGACAGCTCTCTGTCCAAGCCCGACAAATATTTTACCGGTTCGGTATGCCACGTGAAGACCGCCGTATGGCATCTCGACCAGATCCCCATTACGGACTTTTCCCGAGGCACAGTGACCCTGGCAAGGAGCCCTCGATTTAACATATCGATGCAATTCGGATACTACATTACCAGTATTGTCGGCGAGATTAACGAGGAAGGCGAATGGGCATACGATCCGGCCCAGAAGAAGCTCTTCCTGTGGCCCAAAGGCGACGTTGCACAGAATGTCGAGTTCACGTATCGGGAGTACTGTCTCTACACCCATGCAAACACTTCGTGGAATATCGTGCGCGGGCTGGCAATGCACAACGCATACAGGTATGGCGTCTGGTTGTACCATGCGAATGATATGACAATCGAGAACAATACCATTGAGCATACCTTCACTTTTGGCATCTATCTGCAGACGACCGGCGGAGTTTGCAACAACAATCGGATCCTCAACAATACGGTCAAGCACTCCTGTTTTCGTGGTATCAGCGTCGGGGGAGACGCCTCCCATTGCCGCGTCGAGGGCAACTACGTCTATGCCACGGGAGCGGAGCATTACGGCGAGGATCTGATGCATGGTCCGAGCCACGCTGTGTACATCGCCGGCCCGTTCGCACGAGTGTACAACAACAGGATCGACCGCGCCGGCTACACGGGCCTCTACATAGAGGAGCGCGGGCTTGGCCGTGAAGTGTGCTACAACTATATCACGAACATCGGTCTGGCGTTATCCGACGGAGGCGGTATCTATACGGCCAGCTTCTGTGATAAACCTGAGCAAGACCACATCCACCACAACATTATTGAAGACGCAATTGGATGCTTATCGATGATTCGGCGTTGCGACAAAGGACTGCCCGTGACCATAGAGAAATATTCCGGCGACACGCCCGGCATCTACGTGGATGAAGAAGGCAATAAACGAATCATCGAGCACAATACCGTCATCAACTCTCACATGGCGGGTATCTTCTTCCACTGGGCGCCATCGAATGTCGTAAGGAAGAACACCTTGTACGGCAATAGAAAGTGCCAAATCTATTTAAGCGGTAAGAATAGCGCCAGAAAAATCCTCGAAAATGATGAGCTTTTCCAGAACATCCTATTCGCAACCGACGCAAAACAGAAGACGCTTCTCATAGCAATCAATTACGATAACGTGCATTTCGGCCAATCAAATGAAAATTATCTTTATAATCCCTATGATCCTAAGCATGTGTTTGTGAGTCGTTACGTCGGAAGAAGAATTCTCCGCGAGAATTTAACCCTGAGCCAATGGCGTGCGTTATCAGGTTATGATGGAGACTCGAAAGAATTCTCCTATATAGATCAATTCGATGATGTCACTATAGATCAGCCAAAAAAGTCGCGGATTATCTCTAATCCGTCGTTGGATGTGGTCATCATTGATCTGGGATCGGAAAAATATTGCGACGTGCAAGGTAACAAAATATATGGGAGCATTAGTTTGCGGCCCTTCGAATCAATAATTCTCATATCATCCGATTTTGAAATCCCGAATCCTCTTTCTCAATAAAAACGGTACAGTTCGATAGCGACCGTTTTTGGAAATAAACCGAGTTTGGGATTCTAATCTTCATTTCTTGTATTATAAGAACTTTTTACACGCAAGCGTTGAACGGAGTCACTTAGGAAGCACACAATGGCGCTGCGTCTTGAGGTGCAGTTGCAATCTGAACTTTTCCGGCGGCATTCTGGAATGGCTGGTTGACATACGTGTGCGGGAACAATAGCATATTGTTTTTTTGCCGGACTACTCAAAATGACTGAGTCGTGCCGTCATTCCTGCACCTGCCTTAGCAGGTGTCAACTTGTCGCGGCGCCTCAAGTATGAGGAATTCCTGCTGCGGACTGTCGGCTCAGGGAAAAACAGGAAGAAGACTAAACGTATTTGATTGGAAGAAATCTCATGGCAAGGAATAAAATCACAATAGTCGGCGCCGGCAACGTCGGCGCAACCACGGCCCACATCGCGGCAACGAGACAGCTCGGCAATATCGTTCTAATCGATATAGTTGAAGGCCTGGCCGAAGGCAAGGCCCTTGATATCGCCGAGGCGGCCCCGGTTCAGCTTTATGACTGCGACGTGGTCGGTACTCTCGATTGGGAGAAAACAGCTGACAGCGATATCGTTATCATCACAAGCGGGCTGCCTCGCAAGCCGGGCATGAGCAGGGACGACCTGCTGGCCAAGAACGCCGGGATCGTCGTAAATGTCAGCGAAAAAGCTGCGAAACACTCGCCGGATAGTGTCGTCATTGTTGTATGCAATCCGCTTGACGCGATGGTTTATGCCGCCGCCAAGACTACTGGCTTCGCCAGGAATAGGATCATAGGAATGGCCGGTGCCCTGGATTCGGCACGTTTTAGCGCCTTTATAGCCGCCGAGCTTGGCGTAAGCGTCGAGGAAATAAAGTGCGTGCTAATGGGCGGACACGGCGACGACATGGTGCCTTTGCCCAGATTCACATCGGTCAGTGGAATACCATTGACCGAACTGCTCGATGAAGACAAGATCGCCGAACTGATTGAACGGACCCGAAAAGGCGGTATAGAAGTGGTGAACCTGTTGGGCTACAGCGCCTATTATGCCCCAGCCGCCGGGGCGGCCAGGATGGCCGAGGCAATACTCAAAGACAAGAAAACCGTAATGTCCTGCTGTGCTTATTGTGACAGCGAGTACGGCGTGGGGGGATACTTCGTCGGAGTCCCTGTCATCCTCGGCAAAAACGGCGTTGAAAAGGTTATTACGCTCGATTTGAACAAGTCCGAACGAGCGCAGCTCGAGAAATCCGTCAATCACGTCAAGCAGCTCGCCGCAAAGGTTGACCAATTGCTGTAAAGAGAAGATTTCTTTTGTTTATTTGTTGCTATCTGCCTGATAATGCTGTAATTTGTCCGCCATCAGTGGTGAGAGTTCGAATAAAAAGGACGTAAATGGAACTGATAAAGAAAATAAAGCAAGCCGAAACTCAGGCACAAGAGATTATCGAGCAGGCCAAAGCCAAGGCTGCCGGGCAGGCCGAACAGGGCAGAGAAAATCGCCGCCGGGCCCTGGCGGAGGCCGAACAGCAGAGGAAGCAGGCAACGCAGGCTGCCGTATCTGCCGCTCAATCGCAGGGGCGGGCGGAGGTTAAGGACCTCAAGAAACAAGCCGAACAGAAACGCCATGAATTGCGCGATAAAACCGATAGTAAGGTGGCCGCAGTGGCTACGAGAGTAATGGGTTACTTGAGAGGCTAAGAATGGCCATTGCGCAAATGGCAAAAATCATTATCGTCAGTCATCGCACCCAGGCTTCGGAGCTTCTGGAGGCGTTACAGCAAGAAGGCATTTGCCACATACTCAATCCCGAGGAAACAACAGTCGGCAGAGATTTTCCCGAGCTTGCAGGCCCGGCTGAACGACCCAGAGATATCGAAGGGCTGCTTACTCGCCTGGAAAAGAGCATATCCTTTCTCAAGGGCTATGCTCCGGCACAGAAAGGACTTACCGCAGCTCTCGCCCCGCGCACCGTCGTCGACAAGCAATCGTACGACCAGGTCGTTTCCGACCGGCAGGCGCTTAGAATCGCCGATCAGTGCGAGCAGATCGAAACATCGATAGAGAAAACAAACGGCGAAATCGAACACATCGAGGACATGCTGGAAATACTCGCCCCCTGGGCTTCTCTCGAAACGCGGGTGGAAGAAATCGGCCCGCTCAAGCAGACCATGTGCTGGGCCGGCTTGATCTCCAGCCAGCAGTTGGAGCAGACGCAGGAGAGACTAAGCGAGCTTGGCGCCGCTATGCAACAAGTCGGCGCCACTTCCAACAGGTCCGCCTGTCTTGTAGTTTCCCTGACCGAGAATACGGACAAAGTCCAGAAGCTGCTGCGGTCGGCCGAGTTCGAGCATGTAAACTTCGAGCCGATGAGAGGGATCGTCACGGAGCTAATCAGTGAGCATCGCAAGAAGCTCCTACAGGCCAAGGGCCGCTTGCAGAGTTGCACGGAGCAGGCGTCGGAGTTGTCTGAGAATCTGCTCAATACCGAGATACTCCACGACCATTATGAAAATCTTCTAAACAGAGAGCAAGCCAAAGATGCCGCACCTGCAACCGAACATACGGTTCTGCTGGAGGGCTGGGTCAAAGATAGAGACTTTGCCCGCCTGGAAAAGATTGTGCTGAGTTTTAAGGCATCGAGTTTACATAAAATCGAACCGGCGGAAGATGAAGATATTCCGGTTGAGATTGAAAACACAGGCGCAATAAAACCGTTCGAGGTAATAACCCGTTTATATGGAATGCCAAAGCATTTTGAAGTGGATCCGACGGTATTTCTTGCCCCGTTTTTTGCGCTGTTCTTCGGATTGTGCCTGACCGATGCCGGGTACGGATTGGTCATTATCGCTCTGATGATTTTCTTAATCAAAAAAATGCAGGGCGACAAAAAACTGATGTGGATGTTAGGGATTTGCTCTGGCGCAACAGTGTTGGCAGGCGCACTTACAGGCGGATGGTTCGGTGATGCAGTCCAGCAGTTCATACCTGCACTGGGAACAGCCCGAGAAAAACTGATGTGGTTCGATCCGCTCGAGAAACCGATGATTTTCTTCGGATTGTCTCTGGGGCTTGGATATTTCCAGATTATGACTGGGTTGGCGATTGCATTTATACATAACTTAAAGCAAAAGCAATACGTTGCGGCAATATGCGACCAGTTGACCTGGCTGATTATGATTAATTCAATTGTTTTGTTCCTTGCGAGTAAGTTTAATGCAGTTTCGGTCGAAGTTGGTCAATTCTTCGGCAACCTGGCGCTTATCCCCGCAGTTACTATTTTGTTGTTCAGCCAGCGAGAGGGCGGCTGGGGCGGCCGGATAGGTATGGGAGTGTACAATTTGTTCAGCACAATATTCTTTATGGGCGACGTCCTGAGTTACTTAAGATTGATGGCGCTAGGCATGGTTACCGCAGGTCTGGCAATGGCAATAAATATTATTGCAAAAATAGCAGGCGAGATACCTTACGGCATAGGTATTGTGGTCATGGTATTAGTGCTTGTCGGAGGACACGGATTTAACATCGCAATAAATGCATTAGGTGCGTTTGTTCATACTTTGAGACTGCAATATGTAGAGTTTTTCCCCAAGTTCATTGTCGGCGGCGGCAAATCATTTGAGCCGCTGAGCAAGGAATATAAACACATTTATATCAAAAAAGAAGTCTAATGTTTTTTAGTAAGAAAGGCAGGACAAAAAAATGGATCATGGAATGACATTGGCTTTGGTAGGCGCAGGAATGGCGTCTTTATTCGCCGGTATTGGCTCGGCAATTGGCATCGGTATCGCCGGAAGGAGTGCGACCGGAGTTTTGAGCGAAAAACCGGAAAGATACGGGCAGATGTTTATTATGGTGGTGCTGCCCGGGACACAAGGCTTCTATGGTTTTTTGGCGGCATTTCTGGTGATGCTCAATCTCAACTTTTTCGGTGAAGGCGGCCCACCTGAAGTATCCGTCACGCTCGGCCTGCAGGTTTTAGCCGCCTGTCTGCCTATTGCCTTTGCCGGCTTGATGAGCGCTATTCATCAAGGCAAGGTTTGTTCGGGCGGTATTTTGATGGCTGCCAAAAGACCGGAGATGGCATTCAAGGCCGGAGTTGTTTACGCCGTTATGGTCGAAGTTTACGCCGTCCTTGGATTACTTGTAACGATGTTTATTCTGCTGAAAGGTATTAGCTGGCCGACGGCTTAATACGTCAAATTCACCATGTGCAATACATAATACGAGAGTAATTATGGAAGCTGAACAGGTAGTAGAAAAGATATTGGCCGACGCCCGCGCCGAGGCTGATAAGATAACAAAGCAGGCCGATGACAGGGAAGCCGACGAGCAGGCCAAACTATCCGAACAACTGGACGAATACAAAAAACAGACAAAGATACTTGCTCAACAAGCCGGCGAAGATGAAACGTCACACATTCTCGCCGCGGCAAGAATGGATATTGCTATGCAGCTTCTGGCGGAAAAAAGAAAGATACTCGATGAGGTCTTCGAGCAGGCGCGTAATCAACTGCGCAAGCTGCCTGACGATCAGTATCGCAAACTCTGCATAAAACTGATGCTCGAAGAAGTCGAGACCGGCGATGAGGAGGTCGTGATTGACGCTCAGGAAAGACGCATCGATCATGAACTGATAAGAGAAATTAATCGCGAGCTGGGGCCGGGCTACAAAGGCAACCTGAGATTGTCCGACGAAAAGCAGGACATCGGAGCCGGCTTTGTCCTGAAACGCGGTAAAATAAAAACCAACGTCTCCGTTGGCGTGCTGCTGGATCAGGCGCGCAAGGAGCTGGAGATCGAATTGGCAAAAGAATTGTTCAGGGAATAATAGAGGGAATCAGGTTATCAGGAAATCAGGGTGCAGGGTATCAGGAACTCAGGAGATCAGGGAGTCAGGAATGGACAAGTGCGTCCTGATAACCTGTTAACCTGATAACCACCACCTGATGACCTGATAACCTGAAACCTAATACTAATGTTAGCTGAAAAACCCAGGCAAACGATTCTGGACTTTTATACATATCCGCCTATCGGCGCCGACGATTGGCGATACGCCTTTGAGACGGCACAGGTGCGTACGCTCGAGATGCAGATGCTCAGCAGGGCGGCTTTACTCGACATGGCCAACGCCGAGACCTTCCAGCAGACCGCCGATCTGTTGAGCGGGACCGAATATGCC
Source organism: Planctomycetes bacterium B3_Pla (assembly GCA_005223045.1). GTDB lineage: Bacteria > Planctomycetota > Phycisphaerae > Sedimentisphaerales > Anaerobacaceae > SG8-4. The sequence continues at coordinate 370,375 of NJBM01000003.1, forward strand.
CTTCCGCAGGGCGGCAGAGATTTCGCCGAGGTCGAGGACATCCTCCGGCAGCGACGAGCGGCGACCCGCGATCTTTTCTCGAATCTCATCCTTGATGAGCCGCTTGTAGAGCTGTTCAGGGCGCGGGATGATTTTGCGAATCTTCGACTGGCGGTCAGGCGAACAGTGACCGAAAAGCCGGCAGGCATAGATTACAGCGATCACGGCAATGTGTCGCCCGAACTGATCGAACAGATGTTTGCCAAGGAAGGGGAGTCGATGAAACGCGAATTTCCCGATTTTGTGCAGGAGACGGTCGAGCAGGCTGTCCTTGCCTACTATCAAAAAAAAGATATTCGCCGGATCGATTATGCAATCGACCGATACCAGTCACAATACAATCTGAAAAAAGCAAGTGAGTTAAAGAGTGTTTTTCTGCTCGGACTTTTCAGGATGCAGATTGACCTGACTAACATTCGAACATTGCTAAGACTCAAATTCACCGACTCCGAACATCACAACGTTTTCCTGGAAGGCGGCTTTGTTGGTTTGGAGCTATTCGAGAACGGCCTTGAGCACGGCTACGAAGGATTGGGGCCGTTGTTTTTCGCAACGCCCTACCACCGTATCGTTGAAACGGGCGCCCACTACCTGGCGTCGAACAAATCCTTCTTGAAGATCGAGCAGCAGTGCGAGGAGCATTTGACCGAATTTCTGAAATCGACAGTCGGGATTACCGCCGGGCCTCAGCCGGTTATCGCATATCTGCTGATGAAGGAAAATGAAATCCGCACGGTGAGGTTGATACTTACAGCTAAGAAGAACCACCTCGATACGAAACTTATTTTGGACCGCATTTAATGGAAGGCAAAATTGCAGTTTTGGGTGGCACCGATTTTGTGATGCCGTTCTCGGCACTCGGGGTAGATACGTACCCGGTGGGCCTGACAGCCGGTGACGTTGTAGAAAACGCGAGGAAGATAATCAGCGAGAAATATGCACTGGTCGTAGTGGGCGAAAACATTGCCCCGCAGGCTGAGGAAGTTTTCGACGCATACGAGGATGCGCCGACTCCCTGCATTGTGGTTGTGCCGTTCACCACTGAATCCGAGGGCTATGCTACGCAGGCCCTGGGAGAAGTGCTCAAAATGGCTACGGGTATAAATATTCTGCAGAACAGTTGAGAAGGTTTTGATAATGAGTGAAGCCAAAGAAGGTAGAGTAGTCAAAGTCGCCGGCCCTGTTGTCGTTGCCGAAGGTATGGCCGGGGCGCGAATGTATGACGTCGTTCGCGTGGGCGAATTGAACATCATCGGCGAGATCGTGGAGCTGCACGGCGACATGGCCTCGATCCAGGTTTACGAAGAGACCACCGGGATAGGCCCTGGCGAGCCGGTGGTTGATACCGAGACTCCCTTGAGCGTGGAGCTGGGACCCGGTCTGATCGAGAGCATTTATGACGGCATTCAAAGGCCGCTGGACGCACTTGTGGACCTCGAAGGTGAGTTCATGAGCAGGGGCAGCGCCCTGCCCGGCCTGGACAGAAAGAAGAAGTGGCACTTCGAGCCGACAGTAACCGATGGGACAAAGGTCGGCCCCGGCGATATTGTCGGCCAGGTGAAAGAGACCACCCTCGTCAACCACAAGATAATGGTGCCGATGGGAGTACAAGGGACAGTACAGGCAATACGTAAGGGCGATTACACCGTCGTTGAAACCGTCGGAGTCGTCGTCGGAGACGATAGAACCCGAACAGAGTTGAAACTGATGCAGGAATGGCCCGTCCGGAACGCCAGACAAACGAACAGGCGGCTTGCGCCGAACAGAGTCCTTGTTACCGGCCAGCGGGTCATCGACACGTTCTTTCCAATCACCAAGGGCGGGACGGCCTGCGTGCCCGGACCGTTCGGAACGGGCAAGACCGTCGTACAGCACCAGTTGGCCAAGTGGGTCGATGCGGACATAGTCGTTTACGTCGGTTGCGGCGAACGCGGAAATGAAATGACCGATGTCTTGACCGAGTTCCCGGAGTTAAAAGACCCGCGGTCCGGCGAGCCGCTGATGCGACGCTCGGTGCTGATTGCGAACACGTCGAACATGCCGGTGGCCGCCAGAGAAGCTTCGGTTTATACGGGCATTACCTTAGCTGAATATTTCCGCGACATGGGTTATACCGTCGCCCTGATGGCGGACAGCACGAGTCGATGGGCCGAGGCGATGCGTGAGATATCCACCAGGCTGGAAGAAATGCCCGCCGAGGAAGGCTACCCGGCGTATCTGGCCGCCCGAATTGCGGCGTTTTATGAAAGAGCCGGCAGAGTTCAATGCTGCGGCAGCCCCGAGCGCGAGGGAGCCCTCTCGATCATCGGCGCGGTAAGCCCGCCCGGTGGCGATCTGTCCGACTCGGTCGTCCAGGCAACCCTGCACGTGGTCAAGGTCTTCTGGTCGCTCAAGGGTGAGCTTGCCTACCAAAGGCACTTTCCCGCGATCGACTGGTTGACTTCATACAGCTTTTATAAGCAATATCTCAGAGAGTGCTTCGACGACAAAGACCAGGGCCAGGAAATGGAGCAGATGACCGTCGAAGCGATGGGGCTGTTGGAGAAGGAGGCCGAACTGCTTGAGATCGTTAGGCTTGTGGGCGCCGAAGCTCTCTCGCCTCAGGACAGATTGGCGCTCGAGACGGCCAGGTCGATCCGCGAGGACTTCCTGCACCAGAACGCCTTCCACCAAATCGACACGTACAGCTCGATGGACAAGCAGTATGAAATGCTGAAAGTGGTCCTGCACTTCCACAAGCAGGCCCTGGCGGCAATTGGCGCCGGTGTAGAAACGTCGGAAATCTTCAAGCTCGCCGTCCGCGAGGAAATCGCGAGAGCAAAATATATCCCGCAGGACGAGATAGCACAAGTCGCCCAAGTGCGAGAAACAATCGACAAGCAGATGAAACAATTACAACCCTCGGCTACTGCTTGAATCGCAAAGCGACATACCAGATGCGCTTCAGGAGATACAAAAACAGGAGCATGAAATGCCAGCTATAAAAGAGTATCAGACAGTCACGGACATCTCCGGCCCGCTAATGATGGTCGAAATGGTCGATGAAGCCAAGTACGGGCACATTGTCGATATCGAACTCGGCGACGGCTCGATCCGCCACGGCCAGATTCTCCAGGTCGAAAACGACAAAGTCCTCGTCCAGGTCTTCGAGGGCACGCGGGGCATCGACGTCAGCCGCAGCACCGTTCGTTTCCTGGCCAAGCCTCTGGAGCTGGCCGTCTCGCCCGACATCCTCGGCCGGGTTTTCAACGGCCTCGGCGAGCCGAAAGACAACGGCCCCGCCATCATCCCCGAGAAACGCCTGGACATTAACAGCAAGCCGATCAACCCCTATGCTCGCAACTACCCGAACGAATTCATCCAGACCGGCATCTCGAGCATCGACGGCCTGAATCCGCTTGTGCGAGGCCAGAAGCTGCCCGTGTTCTCAGGCTCCGGCCTGCCGCACGACCAGATAACCGCTCAAATTGCCCGCCAGGCGACGGTGCTCGGAAAAGGCGAAGATTTCGCCGTAGTCTTCGCCGCGATGGGAATCACCTTCGAGGCGGCACAATTCTTCATCGACGACCTGCACAACACAGGCGCCATCGAACGTGCGGTCATGTTCGTCAATCTCGCCAACGACCCGGCCATCGAGCGGATAGCCACGCCGAGATTCGCTCTGACCGCAGCCGAGTATCTGGCCTATGAACGGGACATGCACGTTCTGGTCATCCTAAACGATATGACCAACTACTGCGAGGCCCTCCGCGAGATCAGTGCCGCAAGAAAAGAGGTCCCCGGCCGGCGAGGCTACCCGGGCTATCTCTACACCGACCTGGCAACCGTTTACGAACGTGCCGGGCGAATCAAGGAAAAGAAAGGCTCGATTACAATGGTGCCGGTCCTGACGATGCCCGAAGACGACAAGACGCATCCGGTGCCCGACCTGACGGGCTATATCACCGAGGGCCAGATTATCCTTACCCGCCCGCTGCACAGAAAGGGGATCGCCCCGCCGGTGGACGTCCTGCCGAGCCTCTCGCGACTCAAGGACAAGGGCATCGGCGAAGGCAAGACTCGCGAAGACCATGCCGACCTTTACAACCAGCTTTACGCCGCTTATGCCCGCGGCAAAGAGTGTCAGGAGCTGGCGACTATCATGGGAGAAGCCGCTCTCTCGGAAGAGGACAAGAAGTATATGACGTTCGCCAATAAGTTCGAGGACCGGTACGTCTCGCAGGACTACTACGAGGACCGCACGGTCGAGCAGACCCTCGACCTCGGCTGGGAGCTGCTAAGCATGTTCGAGAACGTCGAGCTAAAGCGCATCGACGTCAAGCTAATAGAAAAGTACATGCCCAGGTTCCGGGAAAAAGGCGCCGGACGAGAATGACAATTTTGCATTTTAATATGTAGTTTTGATATTTGCATTTTAATATTTGAATTTTGTCGAGATACGAGACACAAGTGACGAGCGACGAACAATGTTATCAGGCGTAAATGCAACACGAATGGAATTGTTAAGGCTGCGTAAGCGCGTCGCGCTTGCCAGCCGGGGCCATCGCCTGCTGAGCGAGAAAAGGGACGAAATCTCGCGGCAGTTGATCCAGATCGCACGGCACATCCAGCCTCTGCGCAAGCGAGTCGAGGCCGAGCTGCTGGAAACGTGCCGGCGGTTCATGTTAGCCCGCGCCACGATGGAGCCTGAAGATATCAAGGCCGCGCTTGAGGTTCCCACCAAGAAGTTCAGCCTGGCGCTCGAATTCGCCACCATAATGAACGTCAAGGTCCCGCGCCTGACAAAGGAAATATCGGGCGAAATCATCTGCTACGGCTATGCCACCACTTCCGGCGAGATGGACGTCGCCCTGCTGGCTTTGGAGCGGGCTTTCGACCTTTTGATCGAATTGGCGGAAAAAGAAAAGCAGGCCCGATTATTAGCCACCGAACTGAACATGACCCGCCGAAGGGTCAACGTCCTGGAGCACGTAGTAATCCCCGAACTGCACGAGACCATCAGATTCATAGGCGCCAAATTGGGCGAAGCCGAAAGAGACAACACCTCCCGTCTGATGAAGATCACAGACATTATTCGGGCATAGTGACTCGTGGCTGTCGCCCTGTCATTTAGGCCGAAGCGACACCTGCCATCGCGCAGTGGAGACACGAAGCAAAGCGGAGATATCCGAAGGGAAACGTGTTCCGGCAATCCTCGAATATTTCCGCCTGTTGAAAGTAGTTGAAAATAATTTTCATGAAAGAGATAAAATACTTGCTCGTGAAGCGGGCAGTGATATAATTGCGGCCAGAAAATGATTTGATCGCGCAAGCAAGCATTGTGACAGCAGAGCCGGCGCCCTGCAAAGTCAACTACCACCGCCTGAAGGCGAGGGATTTTCTCCCATTCCCCGAATGGGACATAACGTATAAGGAGAGCAAAATGAACATCTATGTAGGTAATTTGGCAGACGACGTAAACGATCAGGATTTGCGTGAAGTATTTGAGGCATTCGGCCAGGTTGAATCTGTCAACATTATAAAGGACAAGTTTTCCGGTGAATCCAAAGGATTCGGATTCATAGAAATGCCATCGAAAGATGAGGGCCAGGCGGCGATAAAAGATGCTGACGGCACGGATTTGAAGGGTCAAGCCATCAAGGTTAATGAGGCCCGCCCTCGTCCCAGCAGCGGTCCGCGGCGTAGCGGCGGCGGCCCTCGTGGTGGGGGCTTTGGCGGTGGAGGCCGAGGTGGCCGGGGCGGTGGAGGTGGAGGTGGAGGTCGAGGTGGCGGCGGACGCGGCGGAGATCGTGGAGGCAGAGGTCGCTACTAATAATCCGAAGCCGAATCTACAGATGAAACAATTATATTGGATTCGCCTGTGAGAATACCCCTCTCGCGGTATATCCTATATTTGTTTCACCGAAGATGCGATGATCCCGTGAGGAGTGGCGTATGTGCTGCTCGTTCATCGGGTGGCATAAGCTCAGGAAACGAGCAATACCGTCGTTTTGCTCGTCTTACCGGCAGCCGGTCCTACGGAAGCAGGGACCTGTAGGGGTAACCTTTCAGCATGAATTCGAAATCTTCCAGTTCTTCATCCTGAGCGGGCGTTCTGTAGAAGTTGAAAGCGAGCGGATTGTGCAGGGCTAGCTCGTTCCATTCGATCAGGCCTTTGCCGAGCCATCGCTGCATTCCAACGTGCCCGTCGGCCCATCCTAATGTGCTGGTATTTCTGCTGTGCCAGATGGCAAACGGGTCAACCCACTGTCTCGACTTTGGATTCATGACCCAGGAACCATTGTTGTATCCTCGTTTGTCCAGCTCCGCCAGAAAGACGTACTTGGTGGCGGGGTTGTCGATGTCGGAGTACCTCATGCACGGCATGATCTCCCATCCGCCGTTCGAGTTCACGCCGTTCATGCCGCCGGCAATCGAATAGGTGCGATAGGCGTATTGGTGGTGGGGGTTGTTCGGTCGTTTGTCGGAGGGGCAGTGGTAGGCTCCCACGTTTTTCACATAGGGCCACAGCAGACCTTGCATTATATACTTTTTCTTTTCCTCTGCGCTGGCAGTTTGGGCGCCTGAGGGCATGACAATCCAGGCCGGAGTGCCGCCGGGCCCCGGCGTATGGCCGCTGACCAGTTTGTTGTCGTTATCATCCTTGTACATGATCCACGCTATCGTCAGTTGCCTTATGTTACTGCGGCAACTAATACTGCGAGCCTGCTCCTTGACCGCTTTGAGTGCAGGCATAAGAATGGCCATCAATATAGCAATGATCGCTATTACTACGAGCAGCTCGATTAGTGTGAAGGCTCTTCTTTTCATTTTTGCCCTTCCTTTCAGCAAGAAATGCGCCAGGGAAACGCCGGCGGGAAGATCGACCGAAACCGGCGCTGCCCATTGATACCTACCCGGCTGCATCGCCGGACGCCACCTTCGATAGTCTATCAGGTCTGTATTGGAAATGCAAGATTCTATCCTGATTCCGGAAGATTTTCCACCGCGACAGCCAACGCAAATAGTTAAAATGGCAGTCTGTAGCCGGATAAAGCCAATTTTCGGAACGTGAAACGCACTTCACGATGCACGGGGCGCACGGCGGCATTTCTTAGCTTTTTTCTTGCTCAAATCCGGCTGATTTGGTATAAATAGCGTAGATAGGCCCCGGAAACCGGTATCTGCCGGCTGCGGTGGATTATCGGTAGTCCCGGTATCGAGGAAAGATGAGAATGTGTAATCTTCTGGAAGGAGGAAACAAATGCTTGGAAAACTCAGAACTCTGGTAGCCATCTGTGTAGTAACGGGCCTGATCGCGCCTGGGAGTGAGACGTTACGGGCCGACTGGTTCGAGAGCTTCAACGGCGATCAGCTTGACTTGACAACCTGGCAGTTCATCCCTTTCCCGGATGTGACCAAAACGTTCACCCACACGATCCTGACCGATCCGAACGGCAACAAATATCTAAGCTTGGATGAGACAAGCTCGGTGGGCATCGGTGGCTCGGCGTTCGGCGGAGGATTCGGAAGCGACGAGATATTCACCGATGTTCGGGTCGGGACAGTCGTCAATGTCGTTGGTGACGCCTCCCGGAATTACTGTGGCCTAATCGCAAGGGCGACATATATTATTGACCCGGATGGATCAATAACCGGCGTTGCCCCAGGCCTATTTGTACCGCAGGTCTATGTAATGCACATAAACTGGGAAAACGGCCCGGCAAACCTGAGAATTGATCTCGAGAAGGTCGTCAATATGAGCAACATTATGACGAACGAAGAAGAGCTGCGTTTGGACCTTTATGTACCGGGCCTCGACCACGCGAGAAGCTACTACGCCGAGCTGGATGTCCTCGGCTCGGGGCCTGTATATGTCACTGGCAGCCTTTACGAGTACAAGGGCGGCCCACTCGTAGCGAGGACTGCGACAATGGTGGACACCAACGGCAACGATCCGTGGGAAGAAGAGGCAGACAGCGATGCACCCTTCCTAAGCGGCTCGAGCGGCATCTTCGCACAGAACGAAGATGAAGCACCGGCCGGCTACCATACGACCTTCGACGACGTATTCAGCACCTCTGCGGGGCCGGCGGCCGTGATGCCCAGCCCGGCCGACGGCGCCGACGTGTTTATTGACGCTGCGTTTAGCTGGGTCGAGGCGTCCTTCGCGACGTCCCGCGAGTTGTGGCTCGGCAAGGCCGGTGCTATGGAAAAGGTCGATCCGGCGCCGGCGGGAACCACTTATACCCCGGACAATCTCGAAATGGGCCAGACGTACCAGTGGCGTGTCGATCAAGTCGGCCCGTCCGGCACAGTCCCCGGGCACATCTGGACCTTCACGACGGCTAACTGCCTGGATGCAGACGGTTTCGAATCTCATGCAAGTGATACCGAGCTTCAGGCCGCCTGGCCCCACAACATCGGCGGCGAGTTCCAGTACGTATTTCTCACCACAGACAACCAGGGCAACAAGTCAATGCGGCTCGACGCACAGAATCAGTATGAGCCTTACTTCACCGAGGTCACACGCACCTTTGACGGCCCGCAGGACTGGAACATGTTCGGCGTCGAGACGCTGTCACTATCGTTCGTCGGCCGGGACGACAACGTCGAGCATCCGTTTTACGTGAAACTGGAAGACGCATCGGGCCAGAGCCTCAAAGTCGAGCATCCATTCACGTACGCTTGTCAGTCGGAAATATGGCGCCAGTGGGATATCCCCATCGAACAGTTTCGTGCCGCCGGCGTAAACCTGGCCAGTGTCACCAGGATCACAATCGGCCTCGGCAGCGGAGAACCTTCCGCCCAGCCGACCGACGATGACAGAGACACCATATTCATCGGCCAGATAAGCGCCTGCCCGGCCGGGTGAACGAACCGATGCGAACGGAGATTGCAGGATTGACCTAAAGGATTCCGCAGTTTTTGCCGATACATGGCTTTATGACGGGTTAACGTCAGAACCGTAATTCGCGATGACACGCGGCCGCTTAGGCCCGTGATTCTATAGCTTAGGGGCCTGTACCGACGGAGTCGGCGCAGGCCTCCGTTATTTTGCCGCTGTTGCAGCCGAGCTGCTACTGGCGCATCGCCCCCTCCAGAGCCGCCAGCGCCATGTCGATGTCGTCGTTGTTTATGCCGTAATGGGTGACCGCCCGGAGCCGGCGAGGCCCCGACGCCAACATCTTGACTCCCCGGCCGGCAAGCTCCGTCACCAGCTTTTCGGCAGTAAGCTCCTCACTCACTAACTCAAAAAATACGATGTTCGTTTGCACCCTCTCCAGCTCAATTGACAAGCCTGCGATGCCGGCAATCCCTTCAGCCAATCGGCGGGCGTTTGCGTGGTCTTCGGCAAGTCTGTCAACCATTTGCTCTAAAGCCTCGATCCCCGCCGCAGCGATTATCCCGCATTGCCGCATCCCGCCGCCAACCGCTTTTCGATTTCGCCGCGCCTCGGCAACAAACTCTTTCGAACCGCATATCACCGAGCCCACCGGCGCCGAAAGCCCCTTCGATAGACAAAAACTGACCGAATCGACGTGCCGGATCAGTTCCTTCACATCGATATCCAATGCTACCGCGGCATTGAATATCCTCGCCCCGTCGAGGTGCAGCAAAAGGCCTCGATCATGGGCCAGCGACGCCACCTCCGCAATGTATCCGGGCGTCAGGACTGCTCCGCCGCAGCGATTGTGCGTGTTCTCTAAGCAGATAAGCCGGGTCCGTGGGAAATGCACATTGTCGGCACGAATCGCCGCCGCGATATCTTTCAAGCGCATTGTGCCGTCAGGCTGATTGACGATTGTGTGCGGGTGTACCCCACCGAGGGCGGAGATTCCGCCTGCTTCGTAAACAAACGTATGCGACTGATCGCCCAAGATGACCTCGTCGCCGCGTCCGCAATGACTGAGCACACAGACAAGATTCCCCATCGTCCCGCTGGCGACCAGCATCGCCGCTTCTTTGCCCATCCGCTCGGCGGCTATTTGCTCAAGACGTATCGTCGTTGGGTCCTCGCAGAACACGTCATCGCCCAACTCGGCGTTACAAATAGCCTCCCGCATCACTGCGGTCGGCAGGGTTACGGTATCACTACGCAAATCAATCGTTTTCACTGGCTATCTCCCGTATGTAAACTCAAGTGAGAAATATGTATGGTGTCCCGCGATAGCCCGTATCTCTTTAAAGTCCCGTAGAGCCAATGAAAAATATGAGGACGAGAATAAGCATAAACACTATAAGGCCCCAACTTTTCTTGTCATGCTTGCTAAAATCACAGCGCTTCATAGCACGAAAGGTGAGAATCAGAGCTATAAGGCAAAGATCAGCAAACAGAACCGCCGATACTGTTCCAACCCCCCCGATTCCGTGCCAAACAAGGAGCCATGATATAACTGTACAGCAGAAGGATACCCACAGTCGTTGTGTAAACTTTTCTTTGAGTTTTCCCCGACCAGATATCAAATCCCAAAACATGTAAGTCGTGATTATAATAGCCACCAACCATGCTTCAAATGATGCATTCGGAGAGATAGTAGCATTCGGTGAATTGGGGATTTCAACGGCACGCGCAAGAATGAAGTACATAACAACTAAGGCGATATCGATAAAAAGTTCAATGTAATCCAACGTGAATACGTCCGTGATTTGAGTTCCACAAAACCGCGAATTGCGCCACCCAACCCAACTTGTCGAAATGACCACAGCAGCAAGGAAAAGGTGTGAACAAGCTGGAATTACCGCCCAGACAGTTTGTTCTGATATCGCTCGGTAGTCAATGAGCTTGCTAACGTCTATCGCAATTTGACCAATAGCTAAAGCGAATAGCATTTCTACGAATGTTAGATGAAGTTGCTTTTTGGATTCTGGTTGATCTGACATATGCTTCTCCTTACGAGATTCATAATAGTGATTCAACCCATTCGTAAAGACTCTCAATACTATAGAATATCGGCTTGTCCATGGCCTTGAAGGCTTCCACTTCACCATCAGCACCAGACGATTTTTCCTCTATGTAGTCAAGTGCTGGCTCTTCAGAGTTTAGTCGTAGACAGCCGTCATAAAGAGGCAACAACGCATTATCGTATTCGAGCCAGTCTTCATATGGCCGAGGGAATATGATATGCTGGAAGTGGGTCCAAAGTGGTGCAATGGGCCATACTTTCCCTTCTGTCAACAATTTGTCAAAAATGCGACACTGGAACCGTACATTTATGGCAGGATCACCTTTAGTATAAGGAGATGCAATGTAGATGATGGGCTTCTTCATGGCGACTAATCTCCAATGATTCGTCCAACGTAATTATGTAGAACACTTTCTGTCAGCAATTGAGTCTGCCGGAAATAGAATCTCACATTTCTTTATGGTTGGCGCTACAATTTTGCCTTTGACTCTTTCGTCTGTAACCATCCACAAGCGATACATTACCAAACATGAGTGTGTTTGTCACGGAATATTCAAAATATAGCGCTTAGCGGATAGCGGGAAGCGTTTGGGGTATGGATTCCTGCTTCCGCAGGGCACGTATTTAGCCCAAGAAAAGCCATCCCCATCGGAGATAAACGACAATCGGGATGAGCATCCCCACCTGTAGTCATTCCGACCGGAGTACCAACGTAAGTTGGGACGAAGCGGAGGAATCTACTTTTGCACAGATCTCTCCATTGCGCCTTCGGCTTCAGTCGAGATGACAGAAAACGAGCGTGCAGCGTATAGCGGGCAGCGGATAGGATGCTGGCCTTTGTCTATACGCCGTACGCTATACGCTCTACGCTATTGGCAAGAAGGGATTTTCTTGGGGAATCTGAGGCGGACGGACGATAATTTGTGTGTGAACATTGCTCGGTGTTGTGGTATAATGAGTCGGCACGATTGATTCAGGAGATACTGAAATGAAGAGACGCACATTTCGACTTCATCTGTTAGCGGCATCATTCACACTTGCTTTGCTGGTTTCATCAGGTCTGGCGCGCACGACCGAGGTTGGTACGCCGATGTGTGAGCTGATCGAGGCCGACTGGATTGAGCGGGGCGAAAACGCGGATTTCTCGTTGGAATACGCGAATCAGCTTATCGGCCGAGGGTACAAGCTCGCCGAGCGTTTGCGCGGGCTGTCTGCGCCGGAGTCCCGGCTGGGGCCGTCGGTGGCGGAGCTGCGCCGGCTTGAGGCCCGTCTGACAGATACGGCATCAACCGCCGAAGATCGACGGGGCATATATCTGGATGTCCGCCGGGCATTGCGACAGATAGCGTTCTGCAATCCTCTGCTCGATTTCGATAAGATTCTTTTTATCAAGCGGCACGACTCGGTCGGTGTCTTCCACATGTGCGACCAATACTACGGCTGTAACGCCAGGCCCGGCGGCGGACTCTTTGTCCTGGCCGATCCCTTCGGCGAAAACCCACAACTGACCAACGTTCTGGAAAACTCCGTCGTCGAGCGCGGCAGGCTCAAAGGCGACAACCTTACTACCGGCGCCTTCCTCTCGCCCGAACTGTCTTATGACGGCAAGACAATCCTCTTCGCATATACACAAGCCAAAGCTTATGAGAAATATCGTGGCAAAGAGGCTTATGAGTGGGGCCCGGAGATTAGCTACCACATCTTCAAGGTCAATGCCGACGGCAGCGGACTCGTACAGTTGACCGACGGAGACAGCGACGACTTCGATCCGTGCTTTTTGCCCAACGGCAGGATTGTGTTCATCACCGAGCGTCGCGGCGGATACCTCCGTTGCGGCAGGCATTGTCCGGTCTATACGATGTACTCCATGGAACCGGACGGCAGCGACATTATCTGCATCAGCTTCCACGAGACGCACGAATGGCACCCCAGCGTGGACAACGACGGTATGCTCGTCTATACGCGCTGGGATTACGTCGATCGCGATACGAATATCGCCCATCATCTATGGACCAGTTTTCCCGATGGCAGATCGCCCCGTTCGTTCCACGGCAACTACCCGCTGAGGCGCGAAACGAGACCCTGGATGGAGATGAGCATCCGCGCGATTCCCGGCTCGCATCGTTACGTCGCCGCCACCGGCTCGCACCACGGCAACGCTTTCGGCTCGCTAATCATGATCGATCCCCGCCTCGAAGACGACCGGGCGATGTCGCAGCTTACCCGCCTGACTCCCGATACGCCTTTCCCCGAAGCCGAGGCAAAGCCGATCCGAGATTACATGAGGTACGGCACGCCCTGGCCGCTCAGCGAGGACGATTACCTGTGCGTGTACGATTTTGAAGCCAAAAACCGCGGAATCTATTGGATCGACCGTTTCGGCAACCGCGAACTGCTCTATCGCGATCCGTCCATCTCGGCCTTAAGCCCGATTCCGCTGCGCCCGCGACGCAGGCCGCCGGTGGTTCCAAGCGGGACCGTGCAAACCGCTCGTGATATCGAAAAGGCAGGCGGCAAAGTTCCGCAGGAAACCATCACAATAGTAAATGTTTATGACAGCGATTTCCAGTGGCCCCAAGGTTCGAAGGTCGCCGCTCTGCGAATCATCCAGGCGCTGCCCAAGACGACGGCTCCGCCGAACCAGCCTCGCATCGGCATCGCCAACCAGACCAACGCCAGGGCCGTTCTGGGAACCGTGCCGATTGAGTCCGACGGCAGCGCGTACTTCGAGGCCCCTGTCGGTAAGGCGATCTACTTTCAGGCACTCGACGAGCGAGGCATGGCCATCCAGTCGATGCGTTCGGCGACGTATGTCCACCCGGGCGAACAGATGACCTGCTTAGGCTGCCATGAGCAGAAGCATCGAACCTCGAAGCAGCCGACGGCCAGGCCCCTGGCACTGCTGCGCGGGCCGTCGAAGATCCAGCCGGATGTGGACGGCTCGAATCCGTTTAACTACGTTCGGCTCGTCCAGCCTGCGCTGGACCGCAACTGCGTTGGCTGTCACACCAGCGAAAAGGCGATTGATCTGGCGGGTATAGTCGAGGGCAATAACGGATGGACGCGCTCGTACAATAATCTCGCCGAGAAGTACGGCTTCTATTTCCACGTCGGCAACGGTTCGATCAACACGGGCGTCCACGGCGGCAGCAGGACTATACCCGGCGAGTTCGGGGCCAAAGCCTCCGGACTGCTCGAGTACATGGATGAGCAACATTACGGCGTGAAGCTCTCAGAAGAAGATTTCCATCGCCTGACACTCTGGCTCGACTGCAACAGCGAATTCTACGGCTCATACGAAAACACCGTCGCCCAAGCGAACGGGCAAATAGTGCTGCCGACATTGGATTAAGCTGCTATTGCCTGCACGTTATACGAACACCTCCGCCAACATAGCCAGTGCGGATTTTGCACTTTACTTTTGTGCCGTTTCAGTGTTTATTGGCTGACTTTAAGGGCTGCCTGTGCGGCTCAAAATGAATGAGCATTGTAACCGATGGAAGATTTAGGGCCGAAAGGGCCGTGGGTATATATTAGAAGAGAGTTGATTATGAATTTTTCAGTTTCAATGAGAATTGCAGGCGTTTGTGTACTCTTAACGGTAATTTCGCCGACCGGTGCGGAGGTTTTTCTGCCGGGGATGCAGCCCAAGGAGGCGGGGATTGAGTTTGTCAAGGTCCAGCAGTGCAAAATGTGCCACGGCTCGACCCAGAACGGCGCCGCCGATCCGTACTTCTCCTGGCAGAGCAGCATGATGTCCCAGGCGATGCGAGACCCCGTATTCAGGGCATCGCTGACGATAGCGAATCAGGATATCGAGGGCGTGGGTGAATTCTGCCTGCGTTGTCACTCCGCCCGCGGCTGGCTCGAGGACCGATCAACTCCGGCTGACGGTTCGGCCTTAAACCGCGAGGACATGCACGGCGTAAGTTGCGATGTCTGCCACCGGCTGATGGACCCGCTCTCGGATGAGGCCAGGAAGCTGATAACTGATGTGCCACCAAGCTACGGCAATGCGATGATGGTAGCCGATCCGGCCAACACGGTCAGAGGCCCCTACGGCGACGGAAAAGGTGCAATGCCTCATCTTACAAAGAAGTCCGAATACCATGCAACGAGCAGTCTCTGCGCGACATGCCACAACATCTCGAATCCGTTTCAGACCGAAGATGTCAAGACACAGCCCGTGCACGCATTCGGCCATATTGAAAGGACCTACAGCGAGTGGGTGCTGAGCGATTTTGCCAAACAGGGCCCGAAGGGGACTTGCCAGTCGTGCCATTATCCGAAGGTCGAGGGCGGAGGTCAGGCGTCCAGGTTCGGCAGCCTGAAGCGCGATCACTTTGTCATGCACGGTCCCGTTGGCGGCTCGACCTGGGTCCAGGACGCCACCTGGCTGCTGTGGGACCACAGAGACATGGACCGAAAAGCCCTGGATATGGGCAAGAAGCGCGCCCTGGAACTTCTCAAAACAGCAGCGTCGCTGAGTTTCACATCCCTCAAGCCCGGACAAGCCGTGCTGCGAATAACCAATCTTACCGGCCACAAACTGCCAAGCGGCTACCCCGAAGGGCGCAGGATGTGGGTGAACGTCAAGTACCTCGATTCGTCCGGCAAACTTCTAAAAGAAATCGGGCGCTACGGCACAAAACAAGATACCGTCTTCGGCAAATCGGTGGCGACCCCGACACTGCTCGATCCCGAACAGACGCGGGTGTACGAATGCGTCCCGGCGATAAGCGAGGCCCAGGCCAAAAAGTTCGGCAAGAAGCCCGGCAAGTCATTTCATTTCGTGCTCAACGATATAATTGAGAAGGACAATCGCATACCTCCGAAAGGTTTCAATAACGCTGCCTTCGCCGAACACCTTTCAGCGCCTGTCGGCGCGGTGTACGCAGACGGC
Organism: Planctomycetes bacterium B3_Pla; assembly: GCA_005223045.1. Lineage (GTDB taxonomy): Bacteria > Planctomycetota > Phycisphaerae > Sedimentisphaerales > Anaerobacaceae > SG8-4. Next base: position 386,203 of record NJBM01000003.1, read on the forward strand.
CAGCATTGGGACGATGTGAAACTGGAGCCGCCGCCTGGTTGCAGCAGGATAGTCATGAACCTGATGTACCAGTCGGTCTCATGGGAGTACATGAAGTTCCTGGCCGAGGAGAACCGCACCGACGACTGGGGTAAGCGCCTGTACGGAGCATACAATCAGACCGGCCAATGCCCGCCGGTGAGCATTGCGGAAATCGACGCAAGCCTGGCAGAGTAAAATTAGAGATCAGATATCAAATATCAAAGTAGCAGTCCTGGGGACTCCGCCGAAAGGCGTGCCTGACGGTACTGACGGAGAATATTGGCTTGCCGGGAAACCTTTCTTAGAATCTCTAATGCTCTATTGAAAACATCCGGCCTGAGCATGTCATTGCGAGCACCTCACCTGATTCTCAGGATGTATAGAGAAGAAAACAGCCTACTTTTGTCATTGCGAAGGAGCGCAGCGACTGCGGCAATCTCAATTCCCACGCCGCAAAGAGAAGTCTATTTTCTTAGGAGCGAAAAAAGCCTTTAGCCCTGAGCCCCGATGAGAGTCGATCGGGGAATGGGAAGCAATCTCAAAGACGGTGATGGTGTTTCCTGCTCGTCACGGAGGAGATTGCCACGGCCCTTCGGGCCTCGCAATGACATCCTGCAAAACCTTTCAACAGAGCATTATACGCTCTTAATCTCGCCTTTTACGTTCTCGTCGCGCCAGCCATGCAGGGTAAGATACTTCGCAGCTCGCACCTTAACGCCCATCTCTATGGCGGTATGCCCAGCCGGAGGCCATATAATCGATATCCAACGTTTGATCCGCCGGAGGATTTTCAATGCCGTAAGTTGTGACCCCTTGATTGATCAGCTTGTCCACGCGCTCGATGGTAAAGCGATCGCGCCATTTGCGAACTTCCGAATGGCCGTCGCAAAATCCCAAAACACTGCTGTCGCCGTGGTTGACTGCCATAGGCCCCCACCAGCCCCATACCGTTGTTCCGGTGTACTCGGGCGCTCCTATTACAAAATGGTGGCTCGAATTCCAATTTCGCGTTTCCGCGCTCTCGACGAACACATAGCGCGTCGCCGGACGAATGATCTCATCGAACGTCCTGATCTGCGTATTGTACCGCGAGGCGCCCGGGTTCGGAGCCCCGTACAAACACATTGGCACTCCGTAAGAAACGAACACAGTGGTTTGATCGTACATGCTCTTGCGAACATTGTCGGCGGGACAATGATAGGCGCCCGGGTCTTTGACGTACGGAAACAGCACGCCTCGTTGGATCCCCCGGATCTCATCGGCATCCGTCACAGCCGGATTCGCCTGGGTATTGCTCAACGTATTACCATCCGAGTTGCGAGGCACTCCGACCCATCCGACGTATGTCCCGTGCTGGTCCACGCCGTTGTCCTCGGAACTCATTATGCGGCCGTCATTGTCTGTCATATACATGTACCAGCCCAGGGAAAGATTCTTGGTATTGCTCAGGCAGACGGTCGCCGCAGCCTTCTTTTTCACCGCGTTCAAGGCCGGCAAGATGATGGCCATCAGCAGCGCGATAATCGCGATCACCACCAAAAGCTCTATTAACGTAAAGCCCTTAGACTTTTGCATGATATGTCTCCTTGTCTCCTGCCCGACAGTTTCTCTGTCAACGTTTCATTTGTATCCGGTGCGCCCTATCTCCGGCCATACTTTTGCATTATACCACAACCAGCTCTGCAATTGGTCTTTTTTTTCTCCGGCAAAATATCCTATCCTGATAATCCATTTTGTTCAAGCAACCATTGGCAAACGGCTGGTCACAATTTCCCTGTTATGTTTGTATTTTCCTGCAATTGCTGTATGATAGCGCTGCCGGGATAGCAAACGATTCGAGACGCGATCTTTGATTTGGAGCTGAAAAGGGTAAATGTTATGAACAGACGCGAGTTTCTCAAGGCATCAGGCGTTGCCGCCGCGGCGCTGGCTCTGCGGCCGGCAACAGGGGCCGACCGGCCGGCAAAGAAAAAGCCCAACATCATTTTCATTATGGCCGACGATCTGGGGTATAAGGAATTAGGCTGCTACGGCCAGCAGAAGATTAAAACTCCGAACATCGACAAATTGGCGGGCGAGGGAATGCGTTTCACCGACTATTACACCGGCTCGGCGGTGTGCGCCCCGGCCCGCTGCAACCTGATGACCGGCAAGCACGGCGGACATGCCTACGTGCGCAACAATTCCGAGGTCGGCGGTTGGGACAGTTTTCGAGGCCAGATACCTTTGCCTGCCGAGACTGTAACCGTTGCCGAGCTGCTCAAGCAGCAGGGTTATGCCACCGGGGCGTTCGGAAAATGGGGCCTGGGTGAGGTCGGCTCCACAGGGGATCCGCTGAACCAGGGATTTGACCGCTTCTTCGGCTACAACTGCCAGCGCCATGCCCACAACTTGTACCCCAAGTACCTTGTCGGCAACCGTGAAAAAGTCTCGCTCGAAGGCAATACGCGCGGCCTGACCGGCGAAAAGTACGCCCCGCAGGTCATCGCCGAGAAGATGCTCGAGTTCATCCACGAGAACAGGGATAAGCGATTCTTTGTTTATTATCCCACGGTGCTTCCTCACCTGGCGCTGCAGGCCCCGCAGGAAGATATCGACCGGTACAAAGGCAAATGGTCCGAAACGCCTTACGAAGGCAAATCGTACCTGCCGCATCCGACCCCCAGGGCCTGTTATGCAGCGATGATCAGTTTTATCGACCGGCAGGTCGGGCGCATTATGAAACTGCTCAAAGACCTGAAACTTGACGACAACACTGCTGTGTTCTTCACATCCGACAACGGCACCACTTTTTTAAAAGGTCAGGTCGATTATGAATTCTTCGAGAGCGTCGGTCCGCTCCGCGGTCTGAAAGGTTCGCTCTATGAAGGCGGCATTCGCGTGCCAATGATTGTCCGATGGCCCGGAAAGGTCAGGGCCGGCGCCGTCAGCAGTCATGCCGCGGTACACTACGATGCGTTGGCCACGCTGGCGGAAATCGCCGGGGCGGACCTGCCAAGTGACACGGATGGGACAAGTTTCGTCCCGACGCTGCTGTCTGAGCCGAGCCGGCAGAAAAGGCCCGAGTATCTGTTCTGGGACTTTGCAGGCTATGGCGGCCAACTTGCCGTTCGCATGGGCAAGTGGAAGGGCATAAAACACGGCGTGAAGAAGAACCCGGACACACCGCTGGAGTTATACGATCTGGACGGCGACATTTCGGAGAAGACTAATGTAGCTGAGAAATACCCGGCGGTTGCCGCGAAGATCGAAAAGATCATGCTCGAAGCCAGGAGCCGGCCGGAGAACAAGAAGTTCGCGTTTGGTCGATACCCGGACTGATTGGTTGGCGAACATTTATTCAAAGACTGATTTTGAAGGGATGCTGATAATGGGTAAAGTTGACTCCGATCAGGAGATTCTGGAGTTCGCCATTTCCAAGGAAGTCGAATCGTATAACTTCTATCTGGCGCTGGCCCGCCGGGTGGATACGGACGAGATACGCGAAGTGTTTGAAGAATTGGCCCGGGAGGAGTTGGAGCATAAATCCAGGCTGGAACTGGAGCTTATCAAGACGGGCAGGACAACACAGTCGCAGCAGGAGCCGAACCGCCGCGACCGCGATTACATCATATCGGAAAGCTCGGCACTATTGGACATGGATTACAAAGATGTGCTCTTGCTGGCCATGGAAAAGGAGGAAGCGGCATTCAGAACTTACGTGAATCTTGTGGCAAACGCTCGCGACGAGCAGATGCAGGACCTGCTTCTGGCGCTGGCTGAAGAAGAGGTCAAGCACAAGATTCGCTTCGAGACCGAATACGACCTGCTGCTGAAGAACACGTGAGACATACATCTATTGCCGCCAATCACAACCGCTTATATCGGCAATAGTGACAAGACGAAAACGATAAAGCCACAAGCACAAGTAAACAGGATCGAACCATCAGAACTTGTACTCGATCTGAGCATAGATCAGGCTCGGATTGTCGTTATCGCCTGTTGCGTCGATGAACTCGCCGGGCCACATATACGCATAACCCATGAGTACCGCAGTATGCACGTCCAGTACGACTTTGGCCGTCAGGTCCAGTTCGTGCCCGATAGACTGCGAGCCGGCCCCGGTAGCCAGGCGCCTGGTAACGGCTCCGCCGGCAGAATACAAAGCATCTTCGTCCTGATCGGCATAGAACGTATGGAAGTCGGCCCAGGCAGTGACATTCTTGCAGGGCTTGACCTTCACCTGGGCCTTGATCGCGTGGATGTTGCTACGACCCACGAGGTCCAGGTAACCCAACCAGGCATGACCTAACGGGTAGTGCTGGTTGAACGTCTCATGTGTGCCGTCGGTTGGGTTGTTGTCGCCGCTGGCGTAATCGTAGAGCAGACCGAGCCGCGACTGCCACGCACAATCGGTGAACGTGTATCCGCCACCGACCGTACCCATCCACGCGCGGACGCGGTCGCCTGCGAATGTCCCGAACTGCACGGCAAGCTCGGCTTCATAATCCCAGTTCTCGCGCGCTCCCCACAATCGCGTCCCCGGCGTGTAAAGCGTTCGCCTGCCCATGGTGCCGTTAGAGTTGGGCAAAATATTATTGTTCTTTAGCACCAGGCAGTAAAAGTCCGCCGCCAGCTCTTTTGTCCCCTTGTACGTGCTGTAAAGCCCGTAGAAATCGACGTTCTCATCTTCGTCGTCGAGATTCCGCCTGTCGCCCAATACGGGGCGGATCGCAAATGCATCCAGACGCCACTCCTCCCACTCGGTGAAAGCCTTGACCCCGTCGAACGTCCGGCGAGTGTTGCCCCAGTCCAGCGGGGATATGAGCCTTTGAGCGCCGTACTGAAGCTCCTGGCGGCCCAGCCTGAACGTCACCTGGTTCTCCATAATCAGCGTGGTAAAATCGACGAACGCTTGATGGATATCGGCGTGGTCCTCCATCCCCGCCAGCCCGCCGGCCCGGTCCCGGTCGTTTACGTGCGCGAATTTGCCCTGAAGAAAGAAACGCAGCCAGTCATCGTACTTTAGGTCGCCGTGTATGAAATACCGCTGGAGCAGGAAGGCATCCTGTGACGGCTTGATCTTCGTCGGCGGGATGCCCCCAAACGCCTTGTTCTGCTCCGACTCAAATCGAAGTCTCGCCTGGCCTCCCAACGTCAGATACCAGTCGTCGCCGAGACCAATCCACTTGAGCGGATCCCACGCATCCTCCTGATATGTCCCCGGCGCGCCGCCAAGATAACTGAAATTCTCCTCGTACCTGAGATTGTGATACTTAGGCCCCGGCAGCGGTTCGGCTTGGCCGTAAACGGAATCCGCCAACGCAATCACAACCAGGAACAAAACCACTAAGACAAGCCAATTTCGCACTTTCATAATCCTATCCTTTCCTTAAATTATCGTTTTCACATATAGGATTATTACAGTCCTATTACCATTGTCAAGTAAAATCTCAGCTTGACTTTGGCATCAGACGGCTACTGTCTTATCACAAGGCCCAGCCTTTCCGGGATGGTGGGTTGATCAGCTCATTCGCTTCGTTGCAGTTGGTGAATCGCGTGTTCTCGCTGTCCCACTCGAGCTTTTCGCCTAATCTCTGCATTGCGATGATTCCCAGCCGGGCCAGTTCGGTGAGCGGGCCGCCGTAATCGAAATTCGAGCCTGGCTTTCCGCCGTTTTTGATGGCCTGCAACCAGTCCTGGTGATGGCCCCTCACACGCGGGATCGTCTGTTCGGGCAGCTTGTATGCCTTCATTTTTGCTTCCGGGATGATTCGTACGCCGCCGGCGCCGTGTGAGCCGTGCATAATTTTGCCTTTAGTTCCAATGACAATCGCCCCGGTGCGAGGTACTTTTCGCCCCGGATCCAGGTCGTCCGGACGCGGAATCTCTCGCCTGCCGCTGTGCCAGAGCAGCTTGACGGGGCCGCGCTTACCTTTGGCCGGGAACTGGAACGTAATCACCGAACCGGAAGGGAAGGTATCGCCATGTTTCTTAGGATCATAATCGTCCGCCTCAGCCTGGATGGTGGTCGGCGATCCCAAGTCGAGCGCCCAGAAAACCGGATCGACCACGTGACAGACCCAGTCTCCGATGGTGCCGGAGCCGAACGGCATCCAACCCCGCCACTGGCCGGGGTGGTACATCGGATTGTACGAGCGGTGTTTGGCCGGCCCCAACCAGAGGTCCCAGTCCAATTCGGGTGGAATATCGTGTTTCTCGCTTCGCTTGGACAACCGGTCGATCTTGCAGTGGTTCGCACTGCAGGCGGCATGAACTTCGGTGACGTCTCCGATCGCCCCGTCCCATATCCACTCGCAGAACAAGCGGATAGAATTGGACGAATGCCCCTGGTTGCCCAACTGCGTCACTACTTTGTGCTTTCGGGCGGCCTTGACCAACTCGCGAATTTCATAAATCGAGTGCGCCAGCGGCTTTTCACAAAAGACGTGCTTTCCCCTCCTGATCGCATCCATAGACGCCACGGCATGTGTATGGTCCGGCGTGCAGACAGCCACAGCATCGATCCGGTTATCCATCTCATCCAGCATCCTGCGAAAATCCTGATACATCCTGGCGCCGGGATGCTTCTCGAATGCCCCCCCTGCTCGCTTAGTATCCACGTCGCATAAGGCAACGATGTTCTCTCGACCGCAGCCGTTCACGCTCGCTCCGCCTCGCCCGCCGACGCCGATAATGGCAATGTTCAGCTTGTCGCTGGGAGCGGTAACGCCGGCGCCGCCCAGTACGTGCCGCGGCACAATAGTAAACGCAGCCGCCGCACCTGCGGCCCCGTGCAGAAATTCGCGCCTTGAAGTCTTTTTAGCCTTAATCATTACAAAACCTCCAAAAATATTCTTGTATGAGCTTCTGGCCCAGGTTGACCTCAAATCACCGAATCGATTCTTCCGGCAGCTCCATTTTCACGCCTTCATCGAGAGGCATCTTGTCCGGCAGAGCGCCGGTTTCCTTTAGCAGCCGGGCAAGTTCGGCTCTTAGTTCCTTGACGATAGAGGCATATTTCGGGTCATTGATCAGATTGTTCTTTTCGTTTGGATCTTCTTTCAGGTTATACAGCTCGGCCTTATGCCGGTCTGGCCCGTCGTCCCCGTGCGGATAGTGAACGTATTTCCACTCATCCGTGCGGACGCCCCGCACGTTGGGCGTGTAGGGGAACTGTTTCTCGTAGTTGTATTCGTACAGCCAGGACTTGCGCCAGCCTTTCTTGTCTCCGCCGAGCAGTTGTTTCCAGGATTTGCCGTGGATGTTCCTGAGCGGTCGCGCCCGGCATATATCGACGACAGATGGAGCCATATCGATGTTCAGGACCTGCTCTTTGACAACCGTGCCGGCTTTGATCAGTTTCGGATAGCGAACGACAAGCGGCACGCGAATACTCTCTTCGTGCATGGTTCGCTTGTCGATCATGCCGTGCTCGCCGAGCAGGAATGAGTTGTCACTGGTAAAGATAAACAGCGTATTATCCAGCTCGCCGATTTCCTTCAGCGTCTTGTAGATTTCGCCTACGCTGTCGTCAACCGAATTTATCGTGCCCGTGTAGCTGCGGACGAATTCTCCGAATATGTCCACACCATCGGGACTCTTGTCGGGGAAGTCTTTTCGGAAACCATACAACGGCCCATAGATGCCGTGCCATGTATCGAGTCTTTCGGTGACCCATTTCGGCTTCGTCTCCAAATGAAATCCTGTCTCCGGATAAGGAACAGGAACATCGTCGTAGGTGTGTCTGTATTTTTCTTCGGGGACGAAGGGACCGTGCGGCGCTTTGTGCCCCAGTATCAACATGAAAGGCTTGTCGGCTTCGCGTTTAGCTTTCAACCAGTCGGACGCCATATCGGTGACGCATATAGAGTAGTATCCCTTGACGAGCTTGCGCGTTCCATTGATATTGAAGGTCGTGTCGTAGTATTTGCCCTGTCCTTTGTGGGTGATCCAGTAGTCGAAGCCGGGGCGTTTTTGGTCGTCCTGCTCGCCCATGTGCCATTTGCCGATATAGGCGGTGTTGTAGCCGGTTTCCTGCAGGCGGCGGGGGTAGCCGGCGAGTTCTATGGGATAGTCGGTGAAGTTATTCATCACCCCGTGCGAGTGGGCATACAATCCCGAAAGGAACGACGCCCTGCTCGGCGAACAAAGCGAGGTCGTAACGAACATGTTCTCGAACAGCGCCCCTTCCCGTGCTAAGCGATCAAGATGAGGCGTTTTCATGCCGAGCAGCGGCTTAGGCGCCACACCGAGACAATCCCACCGCTGGTCGTCGGTAAAGACCACAACGACGTTGGGTCGCTCCTGACTTTCACCGGCTGATTTCAGCGTTTGACAGCATGCCAGGCCCAGGCCCGCCGTTGTCAGACCGGCCATTTTCAAGAAATCCCGCCGGGCAATTTCAGTATTACTCATAATACCTCTCTGCTTTCTGTCCACTAAACCCATGCCTTCACATTGTTCGGCAACTTTAGAACGAAGCGCTAACGACTGCTAATAAACATCAAAATGCGGAGAATGTCAAGTATACGTGCAATTGATGACGACCGGGCTTGTAGCCGGCCGGAACCGTATTAGTGCCATCCGAAACACCATCGACGTATGCGCTAATCGTACTGCCGGCCCTCAGCGCGACAACATGATGCCGCTGGCCATCGTTGGGGGTGTGGCTAATTTCTCCGGCACTGCATAAGTTTCTCTTTTACAAAGGATTGTGCTTGCAATGACGATAGCGGACGTTCCCGGCTTTGAGAGCGAGTATTCAGGAACGAAAAGTCGCTATATAGAAAATCTGGCCGCACCCTGGCATGCTGAACCTGTCGGAATATTGTTGAAATTGAGATGGAATTACGTTATTATGAGACTTGAAGCTTGCAGGAGTGTTTCAGTGAAGTCCCGGCGCGCCGGGATGGGAAATCCCGGTTAAATCTATTCTATGAAGGAGGATTATCATGTGCGAAAGATCGGCTTATCTGACCTTTTTTGTATTGGTGTTCTGTCTGACCGTTGGCGTAGTACATGCGGACTTGAGGCACCACTGGCGATTCGACGGCGATCTGGACGATAGAGTTGGCTCCCTGGACCTCACGTCCACTGGTGACGGGCCTGTCTTTACCGTAGGCAAACATGGCGGCGCCGTTGAGTTCGACGGCGGCGCCGACTACATCTATGCAGAACTGGCAGTGTTCATGCCGAGCCAGACGACGTGCGTATGGGTCAGGACCAGTAGCAGCAGCCAGTCTATCCTGGGCTGGTCTGGCGGACATCCAACGGACGGCCTTCACGACAGGGAGCTTTACGTCAACAGCGACGGGACGGTAACCGTCCGTGTCTGGACCGGGACGGCAACAACCGTAACGTCCCAAACTCCGGTTGATGACGGTGTCTGGCACCATCTGGCCACCGGCTACACCGAAGGCGGCGAGACCTGGCTTTATGTAGATGGTGTATCCCAAGGCTCCACGCCATCAAGCGGCATATACAATAGTTATCCCACATCGTACCTGACCGTTGGAATAGAGAGCAATGTGAACAGCTACTTCACCGGCGCCGTCGACGATGTCCGCGTCTATGATGAGGCGCTGACGGAGGGTCAGGTTTTGGGGGCCATGGTAGGCGGGGCTTTTCCATTCGCTTTCGGCCCCGTGCCGAAGGATGGGGCCATGCTTGCCGATACATGGGTGACCCTTGGCTGGTCGCCCGGAGACTTTGTAGTTTCACACGACGTGTATCTGGGCGATAATCCGGACGACGTAAACAACGGCACTCCCGGCGCGCCGGGATTCCGGGGTAACCAAGCCTCAACGATGTTCATAGTTGGCTTCCCTGGATTCCCTTATCCGGACGGTCTTGTCCCGGGCACAACCTACTACTGGCGAATCGATGAGGTTAATGACACCGAGCCGAACAGTCCGTGGAGAGGCGATGTCTGGAGCTTCTCGATTCCACCCAAAACGGCTTACAACCCCGATCCGGCTGACGGCGCCGAGTTTGTGGACCCGAATGCGACCTTCAACTGGACGCCAGGGTTCGGCGCCAAATTACACACCGCTTATATGGGCGCCAATTTCGACGATGTAAACAATGCCGCAGGCGGCTTGCCTTTGGGAAGCGCCAGCTACAGTCCGCCTGCGCTGGAATCAGAGAAGGTTTATTATTGGCGCGTCGATGAATTCGACGCCTTCGAGACGCACAAAGGCGATATCTGGAGCTTTACGACACCGGGCGCCGTGGGCAATCCACAACCGGCGAACGGCGCAACGGACGTGCAGATGATCTCAACGCTGAGCTGGACGCCGGCGGATAATGCCTCTTCGCACGAGCTATACTTCGGCGCCGATGCGGATGCCGTCAAGAACGCCACCACCGCTTCACCTGAGTACGTAGGCTCCAAAGCGCTTGGCGCCGAGAGCTATGATCCCGGAGGACTTGCATGGGACAGCAGCTACGCCTGGCGCGTCGATGAGGTCTATCCGGCGGAGACGGTAAAAGGCCTTGTCTGGAGCTTCTCGACGGCCGACTTTATTCTCGTGGATGATTTCGAGTCTTACAATGATATCGACCCCCCTGATCCTAACAGCAATAGGATATTCGACAAGTGGATTGACGGTTTCGGAACTACGGATAACGGAGCACTTGTCGGCAATGACCTGCCGCCTTATGCCGAGCAGACTATCGTTCACGGCGGCGCTCAGTCGATGATATATCGCTATGACAACGCCAACAAGACATCTGAGGCAACGATGGCCTTGGTTTATCCGTATGACTGGAGCGACCAGGGCGTTACGAAGCTGTCGTTGTGGTTCCGGGGCAGCTCGACTAATTCCGCCGAGCAAATGTATGTCGCTCTAAACGGCAATGCCGTGGTCTATCACGCCGAGGCCGCTCCGACACAGTCTTCCGGATGGGCTGAATGGGTCATCGACCTGGCGGCGTTCGCAGGCGTGGATTTGACCAACGTCAATTCGATTACCCTTGGCTTCGGCACTAAGAACAGCCCGTCTCCTACCGGCGGCACAGGGACGATGTACTTCGACGACGCGAGGCTGGTTCGGTAAGTTTCGCATAGACCATTAAAGCGGCAGGTAACTGAGCTGCTGATACAATAAGTCTGCACCAATTCGGAGCCTGTACCGATTCGCTCGGTATAGGCCCCGCTCATCGTTGGCTGCGAGGCATTTTCCTGTTGCAACCGCTCGGATTTGTCGGTATAATGCCATTGTGAGTAAAATATAACGTAAAGAAATTACAAAATCGGCTCGAACAGGGCACCGTTCCGGCGCATCCCATAGATTGGCGGGGGCGAGCAGGAGCCGGGGAATGTGATTATGGACAAGAGACGTGGATTTACGTTAATAGAATTGTTAGTAGTAATCGCAATCATCGCGCTGCTGATGGCTATCTTGATGCCGGCGCTGGCAAGGGTGAAAGAACAGGCCAAAACCGTCGCGTGCCTGAGCAAGCTCAAGCAGTGGGGTCTATATTTTTCGATGTACGCCGAGGACAACAACGGCCGCTTCATGGCCGGCTATACAGCCAGTCCCCAGGCAAACCGATGGGTCAGCGCACTTGGCGGATACTACAAGTGGGACGACGAATTCACGTGCTGCCCCAGCGCGACAAAGCCCTGGACGGATGAGTTCGGGGTAAACTCCGGCGCCGAAGGCACAAACGTCGGCGTTACTATGGCCTGGGGCTACATGAATCAGGGCCACTGGAAAAAACCGATGAAGGGAAGTTACGGAATCAACGGCTGGTGCGTCGATCCTCAACCGGGGCGCGAGGCCCATAGCGGCGGAGCTGCCTGGTTCTGGCGCGGTCCGACCGTTTCCGGGGCCTCGTATGTGCCGTTGTTCATGGAAGCCCAGCGATACAACGGCTGGACGCTGCACACTGACAGACCCCCCAACTTTGACGGCGAGCGGTGGAATGACGATGCGCAGATGGGGCGCTTTTGCCTCAACCGGCACGACGGCTTCGCCGGTTGCATGTTCTTAGACTACTCGGCTCGCAAAGTAGGACTCAAAGAACTATGGACCTTCAAATGGCACAGAGATTTCGATCAAACCGGCCCGTGGACCGCCGCAGGCGGCGCCATATCGAGCGACTGGCCCGAGTGGATGCAAAACTTCAAGGACTACTGAAAGCGCCGCCTGACGGAGCGGCAACAATAGAACACTCCGTCCATGTCTTTTCTCCGCGGCATGTTTGCGGAAACCAACCCGTGTAGGGGTTCCGCCCCTTCACATAACTCAATCGAAAATATTTCTAATCCGACAGCATATTTCTTGACGAAAACGCGGCAATCTGGTATAAGGAGTGTACGAGTCATGTCTATGCTCATGAAGATGAGTACGGGTAATATGGGATAAGGAGAACGATTATGCAAAGGCCAAGCGGATTCACGTTGATAGAACTGTTGGTTGTAATCGCCATTATTGCAATCCTGATGGCGGTCCTGATGCCCGCTCTTAATATTGTCAAAGAGCAGGCCCGAGGAATCGCGTGCATGTCGAATCAGAAGACCATGGGGCTGGCCTACGTGATGTATGCCGACGAGAACGACAGCAGCATGTGCGGGGGAATGGCAAGGTACGCCCCCACCAATGGGGTCCCCCCCTGGGTGATGCCGCCCCTCGAACTTCAGGGAGTCGGCAACTATACCCAGATGGCCAGCGGGCCGGTCACGCTCCAGCAGCGGTATAACGGGCTGAGGGAAGGCGTTCTCTTCCCCTATATCAAGGATATCGGCGCCTATCACTGCCCGGGCGACAACCGGATACGACAGGGCACGAGCAATGGCCGGGAGTTGCAGCATTTGCTGTACCGCAGCTATTCTCTGACGGATTATCTCAGAGCGACCGCGAATACCGATCCGAAGAAACTGACCGATTTCACGAGCCCGGCCAGAAAGCTGCTCTTTGTCGAAGAGATATACGACGCTCCCGGCGCCAACCACAATGTCGACGCCTGGTCCTTTAACCCCAATACCAACTCACTATGGGACCCGCTGGGCGTCTTCCACAGCAATTCCTGCACGTTCAGCTTTATGGACGGCCACGCCGCCGTGAAGAAATGGACCGATAAGCGCACCGTCATCTATTTTAAGAGCCGGTCACAGGCCGCCACAATGGGGTTTGGCAAGAATTCGCAGTTTAATCCCCCCAACGAGGATCTCTTATGGCTTGACACACACTACCCGGGCAAGCAGCGCCTGGCACCTTAGCCTAAGTGGAACCTGCGAAAGCGGCGGCAAAAAGACCATTTGAGCCAAATCTTCGCCCCGCCGGATGTTTGTGAGAGCATTAAACCACAGAAACTGCGCATTTTCGCACATATCAAGTTGAAAATCTGCTTTTATCCGGCTTCCGATGACTTTTTTGCTTGACGACAAGGCGCATAATCCTGTATAAATAGAATTAGAAGAATTTATGCACGCGCGGCCGGATATCTGCGGCCAACGATGCTTCCAGCGTGCCAGGTGTGCGTAGTTTTTTGGTTGAGGAGGAGCTATTGTGCAACACACAAGATTTCGGCGGAAACGTTATCCTTCACGGCTATTTTTTCTGTATTTCTGTTTTTTATAGTCGTCTATTCAAGCTCTTGTGAGGAAGGAGGTGCGATCAATTCACCAGGGGCTTGTCCAACCGTACAAAATAAAGAATAAACCGGCAACAAAGTTTGTTACCGCTCGCGCTGGCGTGTGACCAGTGCGTTGCGGTGCGCTTAACTCTTTTAGAAGGAGGATTATCATGTGTAAAAAGTTGATTTTTTTGGTTTCTTTTGTTTTGGTGCTGGGCTCGGTAAGCAACGCTGAAGACATCAAGTGGACTGATCTTGGCGCCGATCATCTCTGGAGCACTCCGGACAACTGGGATTTGGGTAGAGTCCCCGCCGCGGACGACGATGTCTTGATCGACGTACCGGCCGCGGCAGCACCAAATGGCCCGGTTATTGAGGACGGGATCGCTGCCGAGTGCCATGGGATATGGACGGAAGCTCCCGGTGAGCCGATGTTGACGATAACCGGCGGATCGCTTGTGGTCGGAGACTGGATTTGGTGGGGCGACGGAGACGGTTCCTTCGGCATCTGGACAATGAGTGGCGGCACCGTGGATGTCGCCGATGAATTCGAGCTTGGATGGGGCGGCGGTGCAGGTACTCTGACCCTGACCGGCGGTACGATCAACGCCGGAAAGGCAGTGATTCCCACCGGTAGCGGGGCATTCGGGGAACTATTCCTTAATGGCGGCACTTACAGCGTCACCAAGGCCGACGGCCTCCAGGTAAAAGCTAACGGCCTGATCGACATCACCGAAGGTGCGTTGGTGCTGGAAGGTGACGATACGGCGAAACTCAATGACCTTATCGTGGCCGGCCAGATTACCGCCCACGGAGGCGCCGGAGAATTTGAACTGGACTTTGATGCCAGGAATCCCGGCAAAACCACGTTAACAGCCAGTCGCGAGCCGGCAACGGGCCCGCTCAGGTTGGATTTTAACTCCAATCAGGATTCTGGTGGTGATTCAACCACTGCTGGCGATCCAAGCCTCTCTGCGGCCGCCCACAATCAAACAGGCTGGTCGTCTTATCACGCCAATCATGAGGTGATTGCCGAATTCACCACCGCCAATTACGACGGAATCACGGTAACGCCCGACTGGCCAAATACCACAGATAACCGCGTTCGCCAGTCAATTGACCGCGGCACCGGTTATGATGATAACTGGGACGATGCTGCAGGCGATCTTAACCTCGTCACCGACTTTATCGGTATCGACACACGCACCGGAAATGGCGGCAACGGTGACTGGGACGGCGCCACAGGCACACCCACTTACATGACACTTGCACTCGGTGGGCTGGCCGCCGGTGATTATGTCTGGACATCATTCCATCACGACACCGAACATGTATTCGGCCCGTTCGCAGTTTGGCTTTCAACAGATGGCGGCGCAACTTTTACTCAACTCGATGATGGTGTTATGACTGATTCGACCACAGGCGGAAATCCCGATTCCGGCGCAACAGAAGTTGGTCCTGATGCATACTCACTCTCTTCAACTTATCACGCATCATTTCGTGCAGATGGCATAAATGCTGTCGTCTTTCGTTTTGCACCTTACTCCGAAACCGCTGTCCACCGCCAAATCTGGGGTATGAACGGCCTCGTGTTAGAACTTGATCCGACGGTAGTGTTGTTTGCGGAAGATTTCGAAGGTTTGCCTTTGGGTCCGAATGTCGATGAGGCACTTGCCGGCGATGCGGTCTGGACGGATACGCCGCCGGAAGGCTGGACCGTTGACGAAAGCGGTATTCCAGGCATCGGCGCGCCGGCTACCGACGGCGTTACCGAATGGGCTGGATGGGCCTTCGCCGATAAGGCATGGTGGATAGAAGCTGCAGAAGACCAGGACCGCTCTCTTTTCGAGTTGGCAAGCGGCACCGTTGCCGTGGCCGATCCTGATGAGTGGGACGATGCAGATCGTCTGCCAATACCGATTTCTGCGGACCCTTATGATACATGGCTAACGACACCCGCAATTGATATCTTCGGCCTTGAGGCCGGTACGCTTAAACTCAAGTTCGATTCGAGCTGGCGTCCGGAGTTCGACGATAACTATCGCCAGACGGCGTCCATAACCGCTTCCTTCGATGGAGCAGGGCCTGTCTCGGTGCTTTTGTGGGAATCCGATAGCGCAAGTGATAACTTCCACCCATACGCTACCAATGAAACTGTCGTTGTCGATTTGGATGTTCCAGAAGGCGCATCAAGCGTTGTTTTGGAATTCGGTTTGTTTGACGCCGGCAATGACTGGTGGTGGGCGATTGACAATGTGGAAGTCACGGGCATACCCAGAGAGAAAATCATCGTTCTTTCCGAGGATTTCGAAGGTTTGGCTTTGGGTCCGAATGTTGACGAAGCAGTTGTCGGCGATGCAGTCTGGACGGACACACCGCCGGAAGGCTGGGCCGTTGACGAAAGTGGTATTCCCGGGATTGCTGATCCGGCAACGGACGGCGTAACCGAATGGGCCGGATGGGCTTTTGCCGATAAGGCATGGTGGACCGAAGCCGCCGGCGATCAGAATCGTTCCCAGTTTGTGCTGGCAAGCGGCACTGTCGCCATAGCCGACCCGGATGAGTGGGACGACGCGGCTCATGATGACTCGGCAGCAGCAGGCTGGTACAAGACCTTCCTCAGTACGCCTGCAACGGATATTTCCGGTCTTGAGGCTGGTTCGCTCAGACTCACGTTCGATTCGAGCTGGCGTCCGGAATTTGATTCCAACTATCAACAGACGGCGAATATTACCGCCTCGTTTGACGGCGGAGAGCCCGTCGAGGTTCTTTTGTGGGAATCCGACAGCGGTAGTGCGAACTTCAAGCCTGACTCCACCAACGAAACCGTCGTTGTCGATTTGCAGAATCCTGCAGGAGCCAAGAGCGTCGTTTTGACGTTCGGCTTGTTCGACGCCGGCAACGACTGGTGGTGGGCCATCGACAACGTGGAAGTCAGCGGCCTTGCGCCGGTGCCTTATACGTATGACGGCGATGCTCTGGATGAAGCGTGGGACCATGACAACGGCTCCGACCAGTGGGACGGCACAGAACCCGGCGAAGGCAATCCGGGCGGCGCCGCAGCGCTGACCGAAGACGGCGTGACGTTCCTCCGCATCCAGGATACGGGCGATCCGAGGGACTACGGCATGAGTGATCCTGGCAGCAACCGGAAGGTCTATCTTACCCGCCCGATTGGCATTGGCCTGGACGGGGCGAGACTTGAGTTCCGTGCCCGTGTGGCAACCTCGGCTCCTCTGGATGACGCCCATCCGAATGGCGGCGCGGGAATCGAGCCCTGGCCGGAAGGCGGGATTGGCTACCACATCAGAGACGGTGGCAAAGGCATGTTTGGCATCTCCGACGGCGTGGGGATCATCTCGTTCTCCCTGGCCAAGGCCGGCGAGCCTGACTTTGAGAATGAAGCTACCGATGTGCTGGTGATGAACAACCTGGTGGGCGCCGAGCCTTCGGGCGATGTGGACACCGAGGATGCGGCAGCAGCAGTGGCCATGAACATGATGGTTATAGATGACGCTACCCAGTGGAATACCTTTGTGATTGATATTGTTGCCGGAGGTGCCGGTACACACATTGTGAGCGTGTCTGCCAACGGCGGTCCGGCAGAGTCATTTGATGTGACCTTGGGTAGCGATCTTGAGGCCGATGGCCCCTTCATCGCTATCGGTTCGTCCGGCACCGGAGGCATTACCGCCTTCGACGTGGACTATGTCTCGGTCGGCCTTTCTCCGGCAGTAGATTCAGTAGATCCGTCTCTGGTTATCTACTACTCCTTTGACGAAGTTACTGATATTGTCGCGGATGAGTCCGGCAAAGGCCGTGACGGCGTTGTAGTCGGTGACGTTACGGCAGAGGCCGGCGGCATGTACGGCGGAGCTGCCAATTTCGCAACCGGCAGTTATCTCGACCTGGACGGCCCAAGTGTCCCCGCTGAAAATATTCCAACGTCCGCTATGACGCTTGCCGCCTGGATAAACATTGCCAATACAGGCGGAGATCACGAGATATTCAGCGCCAGAGCATCTGACGAAAGCTGGCTTATTCACCCTGAGCCGAAAAGCAGCGGCGACATTAGATGGCTGCTCCGCTCTTACGGCGGCACTACAATCTTCCAGATACGTGCAGGTACTGTGACGTGGGATGAATGGCTTCATTTCGCAGGCACGTACGACAAAGAGTCCGCCAAGGCGGCTCTGTATATCAACGGGGAATTGATTGAGGAGATGGACGTTGCAAGCCCCGCGGATATAGCCGGAGACTGGGACCTGGGTGCTCGTGTAGGATTGACTATTGATAACGGAAGACCTTTCACAGGGCTTATGGACGAGTTCCGCATGTACACGCGGGCGCTGTCACACGATGAGGTCCTTGCGATAATGGAAGGTCCGTGATTTCCGTTCGCCTTGGGGCCTTGCCCCGGCGAATGTGTAGTTCAAGAAGCGACTGTGGCCGGAGCAGGCTGTAATCAGCTTGTGCCAGGCCGAGTCGTTGGCCAGTGATTTTGTATCACTTCGGGGCCTATGCCGATAAGTTCGGCATGGGCCCCGTTTGCTTTTTGGAGATGATTAAATACGAAGGTACAGAACGTTTTCGATGAAACTGCGGGGCAGCTCCTAATCCACCCTTATGCCCTGCTGTTCCAACCAGTGTTTCAGATCGCCCATCTCATTGTTAAAAATCTCGTTGTCGTAATCTTCTTCGAGCTTGTGAATGTTGCTCTCCAGTTCCGGCTGCTCCTGCACAACGTCGCCCAATTTCTTCTCAAATGCATCGCTGACAACTGTCAGGTCGCCGAAGTCCATATCCAGCTCCAACATGCCCGCTACGCGCCGCGTCACTGCTTCTATACACTTGGGATTGTTGCCTTGTACATAAGCAGGGATCGTAGCGACGAGGCTCACCATGCCGATGTCCCACTTCCTGCAGTTGGCGATCAGGTAGGTAATGATGCTCGCCGGGCCCTCATAGTTGGAGAACTTTACGCCGTAGTGCTGGAAAGTTTCCTTGAGCTGCGGATGCGAAACGGAGCATAAAAGCCTCGGCTCGCGCGTATGCGGCACAAGACCGGCGACGCTGCCAATGAAGTATATCATCTTAACGCCGAATTCCGCACACATCGAGAAAATACATTCTCCGAAATCTTCCCAGTTCAGATTCGGCTCCTTGCCCGTAAACAGTATCAGATCGCTTTTATCGCTGTAAAAAAAAGTGCTCGACGGAGCATCATAAGACTCTATTATGCCCTCGTTTATCTTCGTATGCGGACGAAACAGTGCAGTTATCTCCATCGAGCCGGGGAAACTATAGATATAAAATCCATCCGGCTCAATCTCGGCGAATCTCCGGGCGTCGAGCTTGTCGACAAGACAATCCACCGTCCCGGTCGAGACCTCGCCGCCGTCCATCCAGCCGGATAAACCCACTAATAGCCGGGGATTATGCAAATTCGGTCTCTCGTAAATACTTAGTTTGTCCGATGGCATATTCGCTCCTTGAGTGCTCCAACATTCAGCTTACTATGACTTATCGGCATGTTAATCCAGTTAAATTTGCCATTTATCAAGAGAAAGGCAAGATTTTGCTCGCCGGCAAACCCCTCCGGACCGGCAATACGGCTTTTAATATATACGCATGCAGTCTTGCCCGGAGTCTGAAAAAAAACGGAAAAGTTTTGCTGTAATCCCCGAAAAAAAGTAATATAGACTTAAAACGTAGGTTGAACTGTACGTTATAGGCCCGACCGGCTATCACACGCTATTAGAAAAGGAGAGTGCCGATGTCGCGAAATATAAATCGCCGAAACTTCATCAAAAAATCGCTCGTGAGTCCCGCCGCAGGCGCATTAGCGCTGCAAGCGGCACAAAACAAAGCCTCGGCCGCAGACACAGTCAAGCAATCCGACTCGTCGCTGAGGCTGCTCTCACCCGAGGCCGGTTTGCCCAAGGGCAAGATCAAGAACCTTGAAATTGGCCGGCTTTTGCTCGGCGGCAATCTACTTACCCATTTCACCCACAGCCGGGACTTGAAGTACGTTTACAACCTGACCGCGCACTACAACACCGAGCAGAAAATCTTAGAAACTATGGCAGTCGCTGAAACTCACGGCGTCGATACACTGGTTATCCATACCGCACCCGGCGTCGTGAGCTTGCTTAAGAAATACCGATACCGCCAAGGCGGAAAAATCAAATGGATAATCTGCCCTACCGCCCAGGTGGATACTGAATTTGACGCTTATAAAAAGCAGGTTGAAATGCTTGTCGAGGAGGGAGTCGATGCAATCTATCTGTGGGGTGTAGTTGCCGACAGGCTCGTTTCTCAGGGCAAGGTGGACATGATCGCCAAGGCGGTGGAAGTCGCCAAGGTCAATGGCGTACCGTCCGGCGTTGGAGCGCATGATCTGGAAGTTATTAAGCAGTGTGAGCGAAACAACGTTGACGCCGATTTCTACATCAAGACACTGCACCACCACAAGTACGCCACAGCGCCACGGGTAGATGAATTGACAAAAGTGACTGCTGAAGTCCCGGGCTACTGGTGTAAAAATCCCGATGAAGTGGTCGATTTTATGAAAGGCGTCGAGAAGCCCTGGATTGCCTTCAAGGTGATGGCAGCCGGTGCGATTCCGCCCAAGAACGCCTTTAGCTATGCCTTTGATAACGGCGCCGATTTTGTATTGGCAGGCATGTTTGATTTCGAGATCGCCGAAGATGTGCTTATCGCAAATGCGGTCCTGAAGGAAGCCAGGAGAGAGCGCCCGTGGAGGGCCTGATCTAACTTTTCGTCAGCACGTCCGTCTTGCCGGCGAAAAGATCTGCAATTGCGCGTGTGTAGCCGAACCGTTGAAGAAGTATCTTGACCACGGCCGTAATAGGCACGGCCAGAAACATCCCGATTATCCCCCAGATCGTCCCGAAGAAAATCAACGACAACAGCACCACAACAGGGTGCAAATCGAGAGACTCTCCCATCATTTTAGGTTGAATAAGGTTGCCCATGACAAACTGGATGCTGCCGGGAATCGCCAGGACGAGAATCTTCGAGACCATGCCAAGCTCAGGATCGATCAAAGCCACCGGCAAGGGCAGGATCGTTGCTATGATTGAGCCTATGTTCGGTATGAAATTCAGCAGGAACGCCAGGAAACCGAACATCCATCCTAATTTCACTCCCAGGAAAGTCAGCACCAATCCCACGAGGACTCCCGTAATCCCGGACGTGACAATTATGGTCACCACATACCGCTTGATGCGTATCTCGACCTCCCACCACAGGCTGCCCTGCGGCGCTTTATAGATGCCCTTTCCGGCAACCATAAAGATCATGAAAATCAAAACGAGCAGCCCGTTCTGGATCACACCCATTATACTGCTGGCAGTATCGGCGAGTACACGGCGCACATAATCGCTGAGAATGCGAATCAGCTCGTTGGGATCGGCGAACAGGCTGTTGGGCTTATTGGGATCATCGGCCGGGCGGTCAGGATCGTTGGGATCTTCGGCCGGACGGTCAGGATCATTGGGATCACGTGTGTACCAATCGGATATGTACCCTTGCGCTCTCACGAGCATTTGTCGGATTTGCTTGCCATAGACGTCCTTACTGTCCACGATCTGATTAGCTGCTTTGGTGACGAGTAGAGCGCCCAGCGCGAGAACCGCACAGCCAAAAAGGACAGTGGTCAGAATCGCTGTGCGGCGCGGGATGCGGAGCCATTTCATCTGGATATCGATGGCGGGGATCAAACTAAGCGTGAGAAAAATCGCCAGGACGAATGGGATCAGCACGGAACTAAACGCATACAGCGCGCCGGCAATCCCCAGTGCGGTCAACACCAGCAAGCACACAGTCTGAATACGTTGTTCGTATTGTTCACTCTGCTTGGCCATTTTCAGCCTGACTCTGACTCAGCAAAATACGCGCGGCTTTCGCAAATAATTCCGGAAAGTGATATTACCAGATATGTCCGGAAACTTCCAACATTTTTCGCATCAATAGTGCTTGAATATGAGATCGCAGCAAGAATATCTCAAGGGCGTTTGGGGCCGTCGTAATCGCAGTGGAAGCTAATTGTCCCGGATAGTCAAAGGGGGCTAACGGAGAGGAGGGGATTCGAACCCCCGGTAGAGGTGTTTACCCCTACGACGGTTTAGCAAACGCTTTTCACTGCTTTAGGTAACTTCGACGGTCTCCTACGTTTACAACCAAGTTCTTTGACCTAAAAACAGCCAAGTTACGTTCTGGTCACCCATTCGCCTGACTGTCGCTGTATTGAAATAGCTAATATTGGTCTTGGAAATGGTCGATATATTGATTGATAGCGAGAACATCCTTCTGGTTGATTAGTTAGCGGCATGGAACTCATCTGAATGACGATAAGTTCGGGATGTTATACGGAAACCGTATAAACATTGTTCGGCAGGGAAGGAAACGGAATGCCCGACTATCTCAAGACACTGATCCTGTCGGCTGTAGGATTCATCACGACCGTGTGCGCGGCCTTCCTGTCGGCACGCTGGGCCGTTCGCCGGGCATATCAGGAACGATGGTGGGATCGGAAAGAACAGGCATACCGCGAAATCATCGATGCGCTCCACGACCTCCTTCGCTACTCCTCATTCGAGGCGGATCGGGAGCTTAGTAGAGAGCAAGGCAGAGAGCAATGGGATCATCCGAAAAGGAAAGAGTTCGGAGCCCTGTATGCGGAAGCCTATTGGAAGGTGCAGAGGATGACCGACATCGGCCCCTTTGTGATCTCAGAGAATGCCGCTCAGATCCTACAGAAGCTGCGAGACAGACCGAAGCTTGAGTGGGGAGAACTCCCCGCCTTGGAGCTTCGCGAGCAGGATGCGGCATGCTATAGCGAAGCACTGGACGGAATCCGGAAGTGCGCGAGAGCAGACCTGAAAGTGTGAGAAAGCCGAACCAGTTGCTCCACCGTACCCAGTAAGGCGCGCGGACGCGCCTCACTGGTCCGGTGAGCACGACGTTAGCAAATAGGGAAGACAAATGCTTACTGCATATGTAGACGAGTCGGGGTACACTGGGCGAAATTTGCTATGCGCAGACCAACCATTCATGTCCTTAGCTGCTGTATTTGTTTCACAGGATGATGCAGCCGCAATCAGATCGAGGCACTTTCCTCGTAGTAATGCACCCGAATTAAAACACAAATCACTCTCAAAGCGACCAAATTACTACGATCCTTTGCTATCCGTTCAGTCTGAATGCCTGAATAACCACAAGGGTATATCGTATGTTGTTGATAAGAAGTACATGTGCATCCTGAAGATGCTCGACGACTGCATCGAACCTGTGTGGTATGCAATGGGTGTTGATTTTTATCAGAATGGCCAACATCTCGCGCTCGCAAGCCTCATCTACGCAACTTCAGTTGCATTCTGGGGTGATGGCAGTCTCGACAGATTGCTTAGCCTTTATCAAGAAGCTGCTCATATCAAAACAAAAGAGGCTATCACTTCGCTAAGTGCATTTGCCAAGAAACTGCAAGGCCGAGAACTTTCTGAATGTCTAGCGCCGATATCGTTCATGCATCCGGAGTTCGTAGAAAACATTTCAAGCCCCCGCACGTCTACGAACATCGCATTTACTTTGCTATCTGGTCTGATTAATAGGCTTGAGCAGTCTTCGCAGGATCCATACATAGTTCATCATGACCGATCTGACGCGATGCGTCACTATCATGGTCTTTTAAAGGCGATGTGCAACGATACGGCACCTGCAGAATATCGAATCTCAGACGTCAGTCAAGTGTCTTATCCTCTGAAATTGTATGATGTCGAGGAGGGAGACTCGAAAGAACAGTTCGGTCTTCAGCTTGCAGATCTACTTGCTGGCGGTGTGATTTCTGGTGCGCGTGCTGCAGTTGGTCTCGACATGGAGAACGAGTACAATACAAAAGTCCTAACTCAGTACTCCGACGAAAACTTCATGCACATGATTCCAGAAACCGACTTCAAGGAGACCGCAAGGCGTTTTGCCAACAACGACATTTCAACCGCGATTATTAGGGTTGCCAGCAATGCCTCAAGGCAGGAGTAGTTAAGATTCAAACTGAACATAAATGCTCACAATCGAATCTAGTCGGACCTCCTACGTCGGCCGCTGATTCAGAACGTTAGCCGATTTGTGTTGAGCTATGTCAGAATGGATATAAAAAAAGCCCACGTCCCGAAGAACGCAGGCTCTTGTGTTAGGCTTTCTTGACTTTCTTCTTGGTCTTCTTGCCTCTGGGCGATGTTACTTTGTCATCCTCGTCGTAGCGAACTGACCGAACCTTCGGAACAACACCCTTTGTCAGCACGCCTCGATTGTAACGGCTTAGGACAGTCTGAACGTGATCGAAGATGGCCGACTCGCTTCCGGGGAAGTTCTTTAACTTAACGGAGAGGGGGGGATTCGAACCCCCGGTAGAGGTGTTTACCCCTACGACGGTTTAGCAAACCGTTGCCTTAAGCCACTCGGCCACCTCTCCAAGTGCTCTAATATAATGCACTTATGGGATTTTCAAAAAAGCATGATTCTACCTGACTACAACCTTGACTACAACTAACTTGCGATTTACAATCTTGCTATCTCGTTTGATTACATGGTTATAGTTAAGGATATCAGTCATGGCAAAATCTAAATCTAAAAGAAAAACACGTTCTGATAAATTCCCGCTTACTTTACATAAGACGGGCCAGTTCTGCAAGAAAATTAAGGGCAAGCTATATTATTTCGGCACCAATAAGCAAAAAGCTTTGCAGCGGTACCTGGAACAGGCCGCTTATCTGCATGCCGGCAAAGCTCCTACGCATAGGTCATCCCAGGACCGGCTTTCGATAAAGATCCTATGCAACCTATACTTAGACCATCAGGAGTCAAGGGCTGAAATAGACGAGATACAATCAAGGCAGGTCTCCGATCAGATTTCACTTCTCAAGGATTTTGTGAGATTCGTTGGCCCCAACCGGCCAGTGTCGGACATTTCTACCATTGAGTTACAGAACTACCGCAAGAGGCTCATTAAGGCAAGGAAGTCACCCAACACCATCAATAATCGCATCGCAGCATTCAAGGCGATGTACAACTGGGCTTTGGACAACGAAGTAATCGACAATGCGCCGAGATTGAAAGCAGTGAAGAAGGTGACGCCTCCGAAACAAGAAAAACCCACTTTTACAGTGTCCCAGATTCACAAGATACTTTATAATGCAAGTCCTCAAATGAAAGCGATGATATGGCTGGGTTTGAACTGTGGATTTGGTTGCACTGATTGTGGAGAACTGAAATGGAAGAACGTTGATCTGCAAAATGGAAGGATTGATTTCCCCAGAGGGAAGACAGGTATCGGAAGAAACCTTCCGCTGTGGTCGGAAACAGTACAGGCACTTAACGAAATCCCGGTGTCAGGCGAGTTAGTGTTTTATACAAGAAAAGGGAATCCTTGGGTGAGGACCATAAAAGGTGTGGGAAAAGACGGAAAAGAGAAATACAAGAAGACCAATAACGTTAGCAAGGAATTCTCAAAACTCATGAAGAGAACGGGCATCAAAATGGAAAAGGGTGTTGGATTCTATACTCTCAGAAGGACGGCAGCGACGTTGACAGCCAGGTCAGGTGATCCGTTTGCGGTCCAACGGCTTCTCGGCCACGCTGATCTCAAGATGGCCACAACGTATGTTCAGGACGTCTCTGAACAAACAGACCGTGCGGTCAACAATACACGAAAGCTCATAATCCAAGATGATTCTTCACCCTTGGCAGACGCCTCGATCGGGAGGGATGAGTGACTTGGTTCGGAAACGGCCTGACTTTCTTGGATTCAAGGAATTGGTATAGACTCGACCTCGTGATCCGGTAGTGCCCCTTTCGGGCAATCTTGCCATTGGTGTCAACAAGGTCAACGGCCTCAAGCTCACCGTTTCGGATTAGCCGGTAAACAACACTCTTTGAGATTTTCAACTCAGCAGCGATTTCCTCCACAGTTAGCCAATCTGATGCAAAGGACCTGCGGGCGGCCTCGAGTATATCGAGGAACCGCCCTATATTGATGAACAGATCCTTGCAGACCGAGCAGTTTTTGCCTTCGGCCATCTCAGTATCATTCAGATTGTCTGATATCTCTCGTATCAACGCTAAGTCCTGTCTATCTTCTCACTACAACCAGGCCAAAAAACACTCAGGCCTTCACCAACGTCACACGGCCAGCCCAGATGAAACTTTAAGTTGTTGCGGCCCCTTCAGTGGCGCTGCCTACCTTTGCCTCACTTTTTCCTTTCACGCCAGACCTGTGCGTGTTAGATGAACGCCCTGCTTCTGTTGTTTTCTTCGGCCTGCCAGGCGACTTGGGTTTTGTTGCCGCACGCGCCGGTTCTTTCGAAGCGACTTCGTTTCTTTCATTGGGCCTGGTCGTGGCTGCAATTATGAACAACTGCAGCATTACTATCACCCCTGTGAGAGTCAGTGCTGTTAATAGGGAATAGTTCACGGTAATGTTTCGGGTGTGCTCTATCTCTGCGATATTGTTCGGCATGATAAGTAGCTGCGCATATCCTGCTATGGCTGAGGCTGAAATCAGCAGTGAGGCAACAAAGGCAGTCTTGCCGTGGAACAATCCTGTTTGTCTAACGATCTTCAAGACAGTCAGGAATGTAATCACAAAGGCCGACGCCATCATTACTAACAACAGGATTTCGGGAAGAATTGAAATGTAATTACCCATTTTAGAACTCCTTATACAGTACAGTTTACGACTTCTGTTATTAATCCGGCTGGATCACAATTAATCCAAATTCAAATCGTCATGTTGTTATTATTCTCTGCGGTCATTTCATCGCCTTTTCAATCGCTTATTATTTGTTCGGTTCTTCCGATTGATGCGCAGGTGCCCCGAACAGACCGGGACCTTGGAGCTGATTCGAGAGGAAAACCGTTTGGGCACCCGGGTGGAAATGTGAGCCTCTGGGATCCCGGACGATTTCTCTCGGTCATTGGGCACGCCAAATGCATCTGCGCATTGTCCGGGAGAATCATTTGCTTGAGCAGTATCATCTTTGCGAATGGTATAATCTGATAAGCGGTCCTTCGCCCCTTTGAAATGCTTGCCAATGAACGAAAAGAGCAATATCAGAAGAATGGCTATCCCCAATGCGGCATAAGGCAGCAAAATGATTCCAAGCGAACCTTCCAAGGAACGGCTCATTCCAATAATACATAATGCTGATACGCATACCGAAAGAACACAAGATGGAAACATATCAAGATTAAAAGCGGATCTAATGGGCTTGAATATAACCACCAGCAGTATTACAAAAATAGGAACCAAGACTATTGTTTCAATATTGTTTGACATGACTCATCCTTCCATAATTTAGAGTGAACTTACTTGTTATGCTGCTCTTAGAATTGTCCCAATAATAACTCTGGCGATCGCAAATACTACCAATGCCACAATGAGTTTTCCTCTTTCCGATAGTGGGTTTTGGGTTTTGAAAAACTGCGAAACTTTTGTAGTAACGGCATTGACAAGCGTTTTGCCGGCATTATCAAATGGGACGAGCCAGTTGACATTTCTCCACAGCACAACAAGTCTTATCTGCAAGAAGAACATTGCAATATCAAGGCCTACACAGACGAAATACAAAAAACACATCAGTAGATAATTTAATCCTTCCAATTTCATTGTCCTTTCTTAAATGGCTCGTATATGACGAGCCAGTGTTTGATATTCTTGTAGCAGCTGTTTTTGATCGCCAATGAAGCAGTATCGAATAGAACCATCTGGATTTACCGAGGCGATCTGCTTGAGAAGCTTCTCATCGACTTCTTCTGAGCTGCCACCGATGCCGATGCAATCAATAATGACTCCTGCTTTCTTGAGTCTCGCTGCAATGTTCAGCGGTGAACCTCCCTGGTTGTGTTCACCATCAGTCAGCATGATAATTCTGTTGAGACTGTGCCTATTTCTTACTGGCGCTGGCTTAGGGACATCGGGTTCGACAAATATCTCTGACAATACTCTTAAGAGAGAGTTGTCGTGTGATTTGAGGGGTATGCTGAAGAAACATGTCTCGGCCAATTTTAGTGCTGCGGTGAAATTCGTCCCGCCTGAACCATCGGCCCTTCTCAGAGCTTTTCGCAGGCTGTTCTCGCCTTTACCAAGGCAGACAGGTGGATGCAGAAGTTCCGCATTGCTGCCAAATCCGATGATCCCCATTCGGTCTTCCGGGTGGTGTCTGAGCTTATTCGCAATGAGCTCTTCATTTGCCGCAATGGCGCCGGCTTTTCTTGAAGGCTTCCAGTCATCATCTTCCATCGAAGGTGACAAGTCTATCAGGGTGAGCAACGTTTCCGTCGCTTTATTGGCTTGAATCCTATTTGCAAAATCCAAGTATCTCATTGTTATTTCCCTTTCAGAAAGTGGCAGATGGCATAAAAGCTGTCTGCCGCCCATATGTGATAGTAATCAGGCGGCACCTACTTGTGTGGTGCCACCACTATTCGAATGCTCGTAGTCGATATTCATCTCAGCGGTTTTTCCGCTCGCACTATCACGAGCCTTTGCTGTCAGAAGACCATTGCTGTCCAGTGAGAAGGTTACCTCAATTCGTCCTATCATATCTGGTCGAGGTGGCAAATCCGTGAGGTCGAAATGCCCAAGCATAAGACATTCGTTGGCGTTCTTGCCACCTTCACCTTCCAGCACCTTGATGGTTACAGCAGTCTGATTCGGCTCGCCAAGCTTGAATAGCTTGGTCTGTACCGAAGGGATCGGTGTTTCACTGGGAAGTATCTCGCTGCATATTTCTCTGTTGTCTTGTTCCAGTGCAAGCACTCCAATCGTATGGCTGAGGATGTCATGAACGATCAAGTCCGGTGCAGGCAAAACAACGTCTCCACAAGTGTAAGTCTTGCCTTGCCGTCTATATTCAAGGCGGCCGCCAAGAACGGCACCGAGGGCTGCCGCAGCATGGGGCTCACATCGCCGGGAGACCTTTTTGCCTGTCAAGGTCTCAAGCATCTCTGTGATGATGGGCATCATCGAGCCCCCGCCGACAGCGTAGATTTCGTCGATCGACGACATATCCAGATTCGCATCTTTTATGACTTGTTTCGTTCTTTCCATGGTCTTCTCTGCGATGTCCTCCACCCATGAATTGAACTGCTGTCTTGTAATGGTCATGGCAAGCTGTTTGCCTTCACAGGAGAGAACGATTTGCGATTGGGCCTGGACCGACAGGCTTATCTTCAACTGCTCGATTCTCTGTATCATCTCCTGGAAGAAGATGGGATGATCGTCCCTTGATGGCGTAAAACCATTCTTGGCGTTGAACTCATCCAGCATCTTCTCGCTGATACGGTCATTGAAATCCCTACCGCCAATATTAGGTTCACCGCCGGTGGCAACAACGTCACACACGTTGCCTCCCGAGCGTACGATAGACACATCAAATGTTCCTCCTCCCAAATCGTACACAAGGACTATGCAGTTTTTACGCTTGTGGAGTTCGTTTCCAAGAGCGGCGGCAGTTGGCTCGTGTGGTAAAAGGATAGCCTTAATGCCAACCTTAGCTGCCGCATCTATTGTCTGCTGCTTTTGGGCGTCGGTGTAGTTCGCCGGAACCGTTATGACCGCCTCGTTTACGACCTGGTCAGTCTTTGTTTCGATGTTGTCTCTTGCGTCGTTAAGCAGGATTGCCAGAATGTCCATTGCAGTGTAAACTGTGCCGTCATCGGTGGCATACAATACGGCGTCGGTGCCCATGCTACGTTTCCAGTTTACTACCAGCCTGGTTGGGTCGGCGAAGCCCGCGTTTAGAGCCTCTGTTCCAACGATAATAGAGCCGTCCGGCGCAAAGAAAACCGCACTTGGAGTGAACGGCTCGCCGAATTTGTTTGCGATTAGTGTTGGGTTTCCAGCCACATCGGGTGCGGCATACTTGAAACGTGAGTTTCCTGCATCAATTCCTGGTATTAACATTGTTCTACTCCTTCAATAGGTTTGATTGTGTTAGTTTGTGATGTCTGATGCCTAAAAAGAGCGACAGTCTCAGACCTCAATACCCTTTCCTTGCCCAATCGAAATCCGACCTGCAGAGATTCCGCTATGTGGCCATTGAGCCGACCGTCTTCAGTAGGTATCCAGGTGATAGGCTTCATTGTTTTGGGGTTGAACTTCTTCCCAGCCTGATGCTGAATGACATGCACATCATACGTTGCCAAAAACTGTCCCATCTGACTTGAGATCGCACCAAGCAACTCTTTGTTTTGGCGTGAGTGATTCCAATGCTTGCGTGCATCCTCAATAAGGTCAAAGACCGGAAACAGTGAGCGAACAATGGGCTGAATGATGTGTTCGTCGTAATGCTGGTTACTCAGTAGGAGATTGGTCTGGCTGGCGTTCTCAAGCAGCTTGCTGTGTGAACTTAGATTACTGAGTACCTTTTCAATAGACCCAAGCTGAAGATTCAACTGCTTTTGCTGAGTTTCCACGTTCGTTAGTTGCGAGGCCATTGGTATTAGGCTTTCCAGAACCTTCTCAGCGATTCGACTGTTTGAACGCTCCAGGAATCGCAGTAAGGCCTGGCCTAATACCATCGCAGCAGTATCAAATTGTTCGTTGCTGCTGTTGGCAGCGGGCCCGGTAGGAACCTTACTTTCATCAGTTTTGTCCTTTCGATTGAACATTACAAATTTCCTCAAAATTAAGTGTTAAAATTATTATTCACATTCACTAAACTTATCTTTTGAAAATCATCTTGTTTCCATGTGAACCTCCTTCCTGTCATGTTTGACCTTGCTATTTGTAAAATCTCTCAGCGCTTAGAGATAATCTTTGCCACAGCCACAATCGTTACACAGACAAGACCGAATATGATAATCCTGAGCATCGGATCGTAGCGGTAGTAGTAGCCATCAGCCAAATCCTCGAATACTCGATCCAGATATGGCCTGATTTTGACGAACAGGTATATTCCAAAAATCAGCAACAACGGCCCGAATATATTCTCCCAGCGAATACGCATCTCAAAATCGCCTCAATCTTCTATTTTTCTTTTTTCCATTTTTCGTTTTCATGGTAAAGAGGCATGGAAACTGGTTTAACTATTGATCATAAAAGGAGATAGCAGGAAAACGAATGCGATGATGTTCTGAGCGATCTATCTCCATATTTACGCGTTTTCTTATAACCTCCCTGACTTTGCGATTTGGTGTCAGAACCGAAATCAAGCCGAATCCCGCATCAAGATTCTTTCTTATATTCTCTAAAGCCCTGATACTGTCATCGGTTTCGATCTCTACCGCTTCCTCCCTTCCATCAGGCCAGGTAACTGCGAGGTCCACGAATTTTCTTTGGCCGTTTACAAGAAAACTTTTTTCGCTTTCAGTTTTACAATTTTCTGCCAGGTACCATTCCTCAGCCTTTCTACGCAGATAATTGTGCAGGCTATTGCCAAGTCTGCCTGCACTGGTATTAGTGACTACTTCAAGGAATATGTTTGCCGCTCCGCGTTTTCCGCTTTCCAGTGGAGTTTCATTTATTAGTTTCTTGCTGAGCAAGGCCTGCTTGGCAACGGTTGCTCGTTTTGTGCTGAGGCCTGCCATCTTGTAATGGATAGTTGCCGATGGTACCTGAGGATTATTGCGTATCTGATCCAACAAGGATTTTTCATCGGCAGTTAAGCCTGAGTTGTCTTTATTGTCTTTTTTACTGTTGGTTCCCTGAGATGTCGATTTCGTGAGCAACAATGTTGGTTTGCCTGGTTTTGGCACCATATCCAGAAGCTGCTGCACACTCTGGCGAACTTCTGCATCGGTAACATTATCCGGTATGCGAATATTCGGGCTGTGATTCAGAAAAGGCTCCATCCATCCAAAGCCCATCTTTATTACCTGTGTGCCGATACCGAGATTGGTCTTGCACCACTGGATTTGCTGGGAAGTCAGGCCCATTGCCCTGCCAAAAGTATCGTAGTCGGCACCAGAACCAACCCTGCACATGATCTTAATGCCGCTGTTGGCAATAATAGAGTTGGATAAGTCATGGCATGTCTGTGTCCAGACAAACAGGGCAATGTACATACGGCGAATAACACTGGTCATCGTGGCAATATAAGATGGTCCTTCATTGGCAGCTTCGGCTTTCCTGGAGTATAGCCTGCTCGCCTCATCCAGGGCGACTACCACCAGATCCTTTGATGGATTTGTCACCCTGTGTGCAAACAAAATGCTCAGCAGGTATGAGACAAAAAGATTTTGGTACTGGGTCT
This sequence comes from Planctomycetes bacterium B3_Pla, assembly GCA_005223045.1. Taxonomy (GTDB): domain Bacteria; phylum Planctomycetota; class Phycisphaerae; order Sedimentisphaerales; family Anaerobacaceae; genus SG8-4. Next base: position 418,062 of record NJBM01000003.1, read on the forward strand.
CCAGACCATCGAATTCCCAGGCAATGATTCTTTTGGCCAGCTCACTGACCCTGAACCCGCGTCTTATACTGAATATCTGTCTCTTGTTGACAAGTAAGGCTTGAAGTCGAATCAATATCGCATCTTTGGCAGCCTTGTTGCCATCGAATTGTTTTACTTCATCAATGAGTTCAGAAAGTATCGGCGGTTCGGTATCAGGATTAGTAAACAGCCTGAATTTTTCATATAGGTTGGTGATGCAAATTTTTAAGATGAGCTTGGCAACGGGAGGCAGGCCAAGGCTCAGGGTGATAAATTCAGCACAAATATTCGCGTAAAGAGAAGGTTCTGAGCCTTGTGGGTCAAGAAGATTTATCCTCAGATTTTCATGCCTGCAGACGATGGCTTCGTGATTGATTTTGGATGCCAACCTTTTAATGCCTCGTAATTCTCTTTTAACAAAATCGAAAATCCATAAACCGGAAGCGATAGGCAGGTACTGCAGAAGCAAAAAGACTAGAAATACAGTTTTGCCGACGCCGGTAGCACCGATGCCAAGCAAATGACTCGGGGCATACTTAGAATCATAGCGACTGACATCTCCATCATTTTTGCCTAAAACGATATCGCCATGCATCTGCTCAGGGGTATTGAACAGTGATGGATTGAGGCTTTGACGGAATTCCCTGAAACCGATACTTGATTTCAAGCTGGCATAAACTTTGGCATCGAAACCCTTGGCGAAAAGGATCCTGAATTTATAATAGTCACTGGGCGTTATGCCCAATTTTGCGGCCCTTTTGAGAAGTTCAACCGGATTTTCTTTTGGTGCTTTCACTTTCAGGCTCTCTCTTTTTACTTGGTGTTGTCATCAGAGACAAACGTCGAAAAAAAGATTTTGCCAATAGCACGCAGTTTTAAGCTGCGTTTGATTTCCTCTGCACACGAGCGGCAGTAAGGTTTGTTTTGCTCATCAAAATTTGCTATCACGGTATCCTGCGGACAAGTTGAATGGCCGCATGATGAGCATAGTGAAATGCAGTTGCTGCAAACCAGACTGTCACAATAATGGCATCTTCCTCCAAGATTATTCTTCGATGTGTGGCCACAGTCGAAGATATGGATGTTATTAATGATTATATTGTCGGTTTCGTTATTGTTGCCGATGCCGGTCTCATCAATCATCTCATCGATAATCCTGTAGCCGTTTTGGCCGGGCACTCGGCTTTGTTGACGCCGCCTGTGGATCGGATTGCCCAATAGGTTGAGCAGACTGTTTAGAAGGTTGTTGCTTTGTGTTTTTGCCACTTTATGCTCCTTACCAGCCCCAAGGCTCGCTGAAGATACTGTTTTCGCACCACTGTTTCAGAAAAGCCAAAAACCAGTAGCAGAACCAGCATATGAATAATGAAATGAAGATAGTGGTGACCAGGAATATTGTCCTGACCGACCACCTGAGCAAGTCTATGAACATCTTGACTATTCCTCGTTTAATCATTCTCAGTCTTCTCTCCTATTTGGCTTCTACAAGACTCTTATGAAGCGAAACATTATGAACTCCATTCATTCGAAGATGTCACCTACTATGACATCATGCTATTCTGTACCCCATCCAATGCGGGGCAGGCCTTTTTGCTATGCTCAGCATGCTCACGTTTAGCGGGATCGATAACTTCCAACATTTGTTTGGCAATCCTGGCTCCGATGTGATTGATTTTCGAGCGGGCTGCTAAACGTAGATGCTGCACCATTCTTCGGCGGAGCCGATTTGGACAGTGACCGGCGTTGTCGACAACGCAGAGATGCTTGATTTCGCTGTGAAACTTCGACCACTGCTTGTCAGTGCACGTGAAGTACAGTCGGTTAGTTGCAGAGCCTTTCCGGTAAGATTTGAGCTTGTGCTCCAGCGCCTGTCGTGTGATCTGATGTAGGCTCTCTGCGTTTTTTGCCGCTACCGTAAACTCGAACCGTGTTGCTGGGGTCTGTCTCTTCCGTCTTTTAGGCTTTCTTTGTCTTCGCATACTGGTTTGTTCTTTCCTGTTAAGCTATGGTCCATATGGGAACCGTGTGCTCAACTGTCGGTTTACACTTGACATTCTGCGGCGGGCCTCGAGAATGGTAGGAGGACAGCCGCAATTCCAACGCGGTAGATCCGGGGCCGGTGCTTTTTTGCAGGAGCTGCCGGCCCTCGTTCCTATGTATCGTTGCTTTTTTTCGAGTTGTCGGGATTATCTAATGTATTTGATATAGTCTCCCCTTCCTCTGTTAAACGAATTCGTTTTACATATTTGCCGTGCCGGATTAACCGAATCAGACCGCGATTCTCCAGCCGCTTTAGGGCCATTGTGACTCTCGGCTGCGCGTAGCGAAACTTGCGCTCATGCTCTCGTCGTTGCTTTGGCCCGAAGCACGGATCAACATAGAAATGACAATACAGTCTTTCCAGACCATAGAATCTTGCAACAATCTCCCCACGTTCAATTCCGTCGCCGGTGTTCTGCAAAATCCAGCACGCCAGTTTAGATAGGCGATCTGTGTTAACTTTTGGGACTCTCAAATTGTCTTTTGAAGCCATATCTGGACCTCGAACGATGGTTTGGACCGTTGATTCGCCGGTGCCGACGACTTGCTGCCAGCGGACACCTTCTGCCGACGGCGTCGTCACTCCCGTTTTAGCGCATGCTTTTGCGGTGACGGGTTCACATTCGCTTTCAGTATGCTCCGAGAACATTTTGTCAATGTCAGTAAGCATTGGATTCATTTTGTCCTCTTGTGCTTTCTCAGTATCATCCTATTTCTACCTAACACTCCGGCTCAATTATTACTGTCAATATGTCTCAAAACCTGAGTTCTTTTTAACCGACCGCAATGACACCCCAGTGAACTATGCATGATTTTCAAATGATATTTTACATTTTGACGACCAAGTACCTATAAGTCGGATTCATAACGTATGCACATCCGTGTGTGAATTTGCCTGGCTCGTAATTGGGCACGGTTCGAATGTAGGGATTCTCACGTCCTCTTCCACCAAGAGTTCTTCTCAACAACCGAATCGTCTGAGCAAAAGTGCCGGGTTCGCATATATTGTTTGGATGGCCGTAAATTCCCGGAGCGGTTTCATATGAAATAGGAGTGCCAGGATTTTGTAGCATCCATACCAGGATTTTCATTTTTATGGAACCGATCCCAGCAAGAGATCCTTGTTGCAAATCAGATTTGTTCTCGGGAGAATACTTTAGTTTGAGAGTGCAGATATTAGGATTTAGGATAATGTGGTAGTTGTTTTCGTCGAACTCACTTGAGCCTTGGATGGTCGTGGGTTTACTATTAGTAGTCATGGTGCCTTGAGGTTGTGGGATATTTGATCCGACTATACCAGATGGGCTCTTGTAACTTATTTCTGCGTGACATTGTTTTAATGACTCAAGTTTGTGAATCATATTTTCATGGCGTACATTCTCCTCATCCACCATCTGCTGGATTAGATTTGAGAAGTTAGTTGTCGCCGTTGAATTATGCATTATGATCGTGTTACCATGGAATTGTTAATGTCCATTATTAAACATATCCATTGTTAGCAGACGGTTCGGCCGTCACCCTGCTGTTTTTGAGTCCTGGATTCTCATCGAATAAATCGTTGAATGGTGTTACATATTCTGAAATAACATCATCGATCATCTTCAATCTGTCTTTCTGTGAACTGGATTTTGTTTTTGTCTGTTCCTGCATTGTTCTTCAACAAGAAGTTCATTCAGTACTTCAAACAGCTAACCTAAGAAACAATACCACAGTCTCTACATAGTAAAATTGATTTGAAACTTTATCTTTCTGGCTGGCTGTAAAGTTTTCGTAAATGGTCACGCTCTTGGTTTTGGTGAGCGTATGACTCCGATGTGTTACCATTTAGCAATAACGATAAACGACAGGTTTATAAAGCCCGAATTCCCGTGTGTCATATGGCAACACATTGTTATGATGAGGGGAATAGCCTGGTACAGGCATATCTAGTGGATGGGTATCTTCCGAAGAGGTCGTCTTTGGCAAGAACAGCAGGGGAAATGGCAACGGAGATAGACGCTTTGACGGAAGAAGAACAAAGTGGGTTACTGAAAAAGCCTTTTACATGGGCGAACTGGGACGAAGACAGTTTCTTTGAATATATCGCATATAATGCACGAAACATTTTTCATAGAAACCTACGCACAGAATGTAAAAGATATGTATGGAGTGAAGCTTGGCTTCTCAAACCAAGAAGATGGGAAGATGCTTTTGAGCTGACGGACCAACAGGCGGATCAGTCGAGACGAAGACTTTTGGTCACTCTTTACCAAGGCTGCAAGTATGGAAAAGAATGCTTGACAAACCTTGTAGAAACAGGTGGCATACAAGTTATCCCTGATGACAATTATAGAAGCCTGAAGGCATTCAAGGACATTGCAGAACATATTCTGGAAGATATAACATTACCGTTTAAGGCGCCATGTATTGTTGCTGGCGAGAGAATAGCATCGAAAGGTTACGAATATCGTGATTTCGGAAATTAGAAAGAGTCTATCTCTCGAAAAGGAAATATTCGTCTGCAAAAGATGTTTTGAGGCCAAGGCCTTTGTCGAACCATTTGGTGAAACAATATTCGCGGAACTGTCCTCCGCAAAACGCATTTAACTTTGAGAGTTGTTGATCTATTTTGTTCTTATCACCCTCAGTATTGTCGCTCATGACATCATCAAAAACATCTTTCATGACATCTTCGACAGGTGCAGGAGTTCCAAGTCTTTCTATTAGGTATTTAAGGAGCTTTACAGCCCGCGGAGTTAACCGCCTATTGCCGAACTTCTTTGACACATGAGATCTTTCATTTAGATCGATCCAAAAAAGGTAATCATCCTTGTGCTCTTCATATTTACTGATACTATCGACTGTCCAGCTTTCGCCATTTGTCCAAATCTTGTATTGTGGCTTAGGTGCTGCGGATACTACCGCGTCGTCTCCATCTGCTTTAACTGTTAGTATTTCCATGCAAAGAGCGGAAATGTGACGCACAAGAGCAGCGGTCAATCGTGGCTTGGAGCCATACTGGGTCGCTGATTGGCGGATCAGTCTCTTCAGTTCAGTAGAGGATAGTCTTTCCCTATTGATATTATGCAATGTTGCAGAGAGAGTTGCCAAGGTTATGGGGGTGACAAAATCGAGCGTGCCCCCTGCGGCAAAAGACACTTCGGTAATAATATCATGCGCCGTATTTGGTGCCGGCCAAACTCCGGGGGACTGGCTATGGAACAATTGCATCCGAGACGCAAATGTCTCCCAAAATACGTCAAATAGCGGAGCTTCGTCAGGATAATGCTCTTCGATAAATGCTCTGGCGATAATCCTGGTATTATTCAGACATGATTTGTCGTCTTCATGCATTCTAAATGTTCTCATGTACGATTGTTGTATCGATTCTCATGCTACTGGCGAGTCGCATTTAGGTCTATTGCCTCCAGTCTTTCAGGTAGACAAGGATGCACATAGCCAAGCAAGCCGTCGCCGAAAAAGAAACGTATCGAGACTAACATCTTATACCATCTGTCCTTCATACCGCCAGTAAATATTCTTAGTATACTAAGAGAGCGTGTCGCTTTTCGTCGGGCCGGAGTCGCCTGCAAATATGAGAGCTGAGCAGTCGATATTTTTGTCAATGCGTGCTTTAAGGGCAATGGATCTTTCGTCAAGCTTAAAGCAAATTGATCCGCATCTATTTCCCGCTTTGACCAATTCACACACACGGTAAGATAATGATTTGGGAAAAGCAGTGAGGACGAGAGAGTCTTTAGTGCCCAGATATTCCATAATCCTTGCCTGATGTGTCCAAGTTCATGTGCAATAACAGATTTCAATTCTTCTAATTCGAGTAATTCGATTGCTCCCCGGCTTATTTCTATTACGGCTTGGCTGCTTAGTGCCAGCCAGCGTAATTGGATAGTAACGCTATTGTTTGCCGTTAAGACTATTTCGGGTGTTTTGATTCCCTTTGTTGGGCATACTTCTTTTATGAAAGTGTTGATGAAGAACAGTTTGGAGTCTTTGCACTTAGACCAGTTGAGACGCGTGAGTTGAACACGAATCATTAGAAAGATGCTCTGTGTCAACCTTCGTATATATGTTCCCAAAAGCGTGAGAAATGGAAGGCAGACAGCGACGGTAAGTACTTGCCCAATAATTTGGCCAGATGCTTCCCCAAATAGCACTTTACCGAAGGCAAACATCCATGACCAAAGATGTGCATTCTTCTCAAATAGAAGAGTCCGGCCTGTAACTGCATAGCTCAAGCCATCAAAACAAAACACTCCCGCAAGCAGATTAGTCACTCCTCCGAAAATACAATGGAACACTACCGTGACGTGAAACAGCAAAGGCATCTCCCATTTCCAGGCCATCGGGAGGTAAGGCACAAATGGCCCCCGCAAGGATTCGTTTTTGCCAACCTCAAGGCGCCATATCTCGTGACTTTTGACAAAAAGCCTTTTGAACGGCATAATTACAAAGAATAAGATCATCACAACTATTATGAGCAGAGATCCGGAACAATAGGTGTACAGATAAATATTTCTTGAGCTTGCTTGCTCTTCTTTGGTCTCATGATTTGAGGAGGATGTATATTCAACAGATTCTTGTATTCTCCTTGCGGCATCTTCTTCCAAGGATTTGGCTGTTGCTGGCGTGATTTCTCTAAAGCGAGCTTGCTTGAATGACTGTGACACCGATAGATTTCGGTTCTCTGGCTTATACAGCTCAAGGTTTTGAGTAAATTCCAAAGCGAACAGGACAGGTATTGTTGCCAATGTGGATACCATCAGGAATGTCCATCTGGCCATGCTGCCAACTATCCATAGCCGCCAGTGCCAATGTGGATTATTACGTTGCATGCAGTCTACAACGATCATGGAGAAGAAAGGAAAGCACAGCAGGGATGAGATTACAATCCCCCATGCTCCTAACAAGACTTTGCCAATGTAAACAAGTGAACCACAAAGAAGCAGTTCTGTAGACAATCTGGACCTTTTAGTATGCAACGTGCCTTCGGCTCGTGTTAATTGCAGGGTATTGTGAGTGACTCTTGCCCTGTCCCAGAAACTGTTTTCGAACCGAGTCAGTCTCAATGAAAGCCTGCTATCCTTCCACCAAATGGTCAGCATCACAAGGATTGAGCATGTACACAACTTCATGAGATTGAAAGGTGTGTATTCGTGGACAATATTACGCATTGCGTCAATGGTGTCTGACGTCAACTATAAATTCCCTCTGACGACAATTATTCTTACCGTTATCAGTAACATCTTTCTTATGGCGTAAGCCCCTCTGGGAGGCCCCCCTATAGGGGGGCGAATTCTGGAGTTATTTTG
>NJBM01000019.1 GCA_005223045.1 Planctomycetes bacterium B3_Pla
TCTACGGTCGAGAAGCTCCAGACCTCGCCTTCCCTTACCGGTACCGCGGCTGCTTCGTTGACCTCGTTGACCTTCCAGTAGTACCGCTGCCCATATTCGAGATTGGCGGGCTGGAAGTTCCCCTCGCCGACAGTACCGGCAAGGGCGGTGCCGTCGATTACGGCAGCCTCGTCCTTGCTGAAGTAAACTTCATGCGAGACGACCTCGCGTCCGGATCGCCAGCTAAGCGTAGCATCCAGATCCACACCGGAATCTCTGGTTGCCGGAGCAGGATCGCTCGCCGCAACGGGAATGAAGAAGAAGCGAACTTCGCTCAAACCGAACTGGTCTAAAATGCCGCCCCAACCGCTGTTGACGGTAAGTCTGACAAACTTCGCCGATGCGCCGCTTAGATCGATTGTCGCATCGTGGGCGTTGTTTGACATTCCCGGCGCCCGGGGGATTTGGACGTCGCCCAGTGATGTCCAGTTTTCGCCGTCATCGGAATATTCGACCGTGACGTCCTTGACGCCGAAGCCGATTACCGATTCGATCGTTTGATTCGAGTTCCAGACCCACATTTCGTACAGCTCATAGATGTCGTCGAACTCGAACTGTATCCAGGTCGGCTGTGGCGCCGTCGGCAGGCTGCTGCTGAGCCACATGTCCGTCGACTCGGCCGAGTGCAGATCATCGGTCAGTCCGGAGCCGTCCACGGTTTTGCCGGGACCCATATCGGTGGTGTTCTCGCTTGAAGCGGTTGCCGTTACGCCCGTTATAGGATAAGCGAAAGGCTCAACTGTAAAGCTCCATACGGCACCCTTGAAAACGGTCGAGTCCGGCGGCGCGTTGACTTCGTCGATGCGCCAGTAATAGGTCTGGCCGAATTCGAGAAGACCGTCGGGATCGTAAGTGGTCGCCGTCTGGCTCTTGCTCACTAGCAAGGCCAGGGTACTGGCGGTCGGGGCATCATTGACATCATCGAAGGATGTGCCGAAATACACATCGTGCGCAGCAGCAAATGGCCCTGGCTCCCAACTCAGAATCACATCCTGAGGGATGTTGGTGGAACCATCAGCGGGATTGGGCTCCCTTGCCTTTACCCGGGGACCGAAAACAGTTTCCACATATTCGCCTACATAGAGCCTGGCCGCATCGAGCCAGAATTCGCCCGGTCCAAAGCCAACGTGCACGGATATTTGCATGTTAGGCACGTCCTCGGTCATGACCGGTGACGTGGTGTAGTATTCCGCCCACTCTTCGGTTATGGTGATACGTTTCTCACCGTAGGCCGTCCAAGTGCCGTTTTGTTCGGGTTTTAAGTTGATCTCCCGTTCCCCTTCCTTGCTCTTGGCCCAAAAAGAAAAGGTGTACTGTTTGCCTGACTCAAATACATTGCCGCCCCATAGCGTTAGACCGGCATTCCAGAAATCCACATAATCCTCACCCACGGTAACATGGAGACAGTAGTTGCCCTCAATGGGACTGCCGGGGATGGCGGCATCGACTAATTCCTGTACCACGACTCGGGTGTTATCACCGTACCCCCCCCAGCCATTATCGGTTCCGTCCTCAAGGCCGGGGTTGGTTAGCAGATTCACGGCTTCTTGCCCCTGGCTCAGACTGAATCCCATAAACACTATGGCGGTCGCGGTTAACCACACTATTTTATTCTTCATAATACTTGCTCCTTACCTTTAGTCGCTCGGCAACTCAACATGATTTTCTTACTAGAATACTGACACTAATCCAGGGGACTACCCGGAATCGTCGTATATCACGTACACTAACTTTCTTCGCATGAGAGTCCTCCTTCATAAATTATCAAAGAAGACCGATAGCAACAGTTTTCCGTTTACACGTTGTCCGGCACTATCGGCGATCAACTCGGAATTCCTCAGTGTGGCCTTGCACCACGCTCCTTTCTCCGGGTCCCACCCAAATTGGTTGCCATAACGCCCTATAATTCCGGTGATTCTGCGAAATCCTCACCAAAACTATTACAAAGGCCGATAAGGCCCTCCAGTTCCAAATTCTGAGCATATCACATTTACCACTCCCTCGTCAAGGAAAATCGCTCGCTGGATGAGAGATCTGTGTGGTTTCTGGCGACCGAACATTCCCACAAACGCCCCTTGCAGCAATAAGAAAAGGGGCCTATACCGAATCGAATCGGTATAGGCCCCGAACTAACACAACAGCTAAGTCGTTCCCACTAAAGTTGGGATAGAATTAGCTTGGCATCAATTTCACAAAGCAGCCGGATAGTCGCCTTCGTAGAATCTGGCGCCGTCCACCCAGAACTCGGCAACTGCAAAACCTATGTGAAACGTGATGACAGCCGGATCGACGTCCGTGGTCATAATCGGAGTTGTTACGCTGTATTCCGCCCATTCGTCGGTAATGGTAACGACCTGGTCGCCATAAGGGGTCCACGGATCCTGTCCCAGTTCCGGCTTGAAGTTGATATCCAGCGTACCTTCTTTGGCCTTCATAAAGACCGAAAGAGTGTAATGCTTGCCTGCTTCAAAGACATGTCCGCCGTGCTGCAGACCGACATTCCAGAAATCTGCACCGAGATCGGTAACATTGACATGCAGACAAGAGCCTCCCTCAATCGGATCTTCGGGAACCGCCGCGCCCACCAATGTTTGAACCACCTCTGCGGTGACGCCGCCATACGTGCTCCACGGATCAGGAACACCGTCCTCAAAGCCTCCGTTGGTAAGTAGATTCACGAATCCGGTTTCCGCCTGTACAGGATTGCCGACCGCGATATCGTCGAAGTACATCGTACCTGAGCCGCCCGGGACCGAATTGGCCCGGTTGCCGACGCCAAGAATAATCTTCTGAACGCCAGCCAGATTCACGCCCTGATCGGCAAACTCGGCCAGATCCACAGACCATCGCGTCCAGGTATCGATCTGTGTGACGCTCGGATCTTCGTGCTCGACAAACCCAAGTGTGCCGGCGCTGTCGGCTATGCCAACGTATATCGGCTCGGCGCCATTGACAGCTATGCCGATGTCCTGATTCGTCCATTGCCCGCTCACCGTGCCGGTCGTTGTGACGTTGGAAAAGACTGCCTCGCACGTTGCACCGGCGCTATGGGAAGTCACCGCCAGGCCGATATAGACGGTTGAGCTCATCTGGATGTTCGTCGGATTAGCGCCTGCTACCGGCACCCAGCTTGTGCCGTTGGTCGAATGCGAAACCGTAAAGGCGCCCGCGATGCTGCGCTCCAGTTTCACCCAGTGCGGAGCGGTAATGCCGCCCTCGGCAGTGTTGAAACTGGAACTTCCGGTATCGATGCGACCCTGTGAGGCAGCTCCGTTCTCGGGGGTCACGCAGGCAAAAGCGTGCGTCGAGCCCGGCTCAAGCGTCTCACGAATCATCACGCCGGCCTTGGCCCAGGGGTCTGTGTTCTGCACGCTCTCTACCCTCGCTACAATCGTTCCGGGGCCTGTAAGCGTCTTATATGCATAGTGGAACTCGTCGGCATTGTCCCAGATATCTGTGCCGGAGCCGGTCATCGTAAAGGTGCCAACGGGTCCTTCGACAAAGCTGCCGACAGAACCTGCATAGCCTCTAAACCACACGGACAATTGCGTAACGCCTCCGCGTGTCCAGTCGTCCGGCTGGGCAAACGTCCGCTCTGTCTCGGAATATCTCGCGGTGCCCTGGCCGTTGTCATAAAGGAACGGCATCGACTGACGGCCGCCGTGGACAATCGTTTGCTCGGCGTAAGGAGGAACAAGGTTACCTACCTGTGAGCCGTTTTCGGGAACTCCAAAGCCGTCGATCCAGGTCTGCCATATAGCCTCACCGGCGGGATCGTCATCGGTATAGCCCTCGAAGTCGTCCACAATAAAGTCCTCTACGGTCGAGAAGCTCCAGACCTCGCCTTCCCTTATTGGTACCGCGGCTGCTTCGTTGACCTCGTTGACCTTCCAGTAGTACCGCTGCCCATATTCGAGATTGGCGGGCTGGAAGTTCCCCTCGCTGACAGTACCGACAAGGGCGGTGCCGTCAATCACGGCAGCCTCGTCCATGCTGAAGTAAACTTCATGCGAGGCGACCTCGCGTCCGGATCGCCAGCTAAGCGTGGTATCCAGATCCACACCGGAATCTCCGTCCGCCGGAGCCGGGTCGCTCGCCGCAACGGGGATGAAGTAGAACCGAACTTCGCTCAAACCGAACTGGTCTAAAATGCCGCCCCAACCGCTGTTGACAGTAAGTCTGACAAACTTCGCCGATGCGCCACTTGGATCGATTGTCGCATCGTGGGCGTTGTTGGGTGTTCCCGGCGCCCGGGGGATTTGGACGTCGCCCAGTGATGTCCAGTTTTCGCCGTCTATCGAATGCTCGACCGTGACGTCCTTGACGCCGAAGCCGATTACCGATTCGATCGTTTGATTCGAGTTCCAGACCCACATCTCAAGCAGTTCATAGATGTCGTCGAACTCGAACTGTATCCAGGTCGGCTGTGGCGCCGTCGGCAGGCTGCTGCTGAGCCACATGTCCGTCGACTCGGTCGAGTGCAGATCATCGGTCAGTCCGGAGCCATCTACGGTCTTGCCGGGACCCATATCGGTGGTGTTCTCGCTTGAGGCCGTGGCGATTACATTTGTGATCGGATAGGCGAAAGGCTCAACCGTAAAGCTCCAGACGGCGCCCTTGAAGACGGTCGAGTCCGGCGGCGCGTTGACTTCATCGATACGCCAGAAATAGGTCTGGCCGAAATCGAGAAGCCCGTCAGGATCGAACGTGGTTGCCGTCTGGCCCTTGCTTACCAGCAAGGCCAGCGTACTGGCGGTGGGGGCATCATTGACATCATCGAAGGATTCGCCGAAATACACATCGTGCACAGCGGCCATCGGGCCCGGCTCCCAGGCGAGAATCACATCCTGGGAGACATCGACCGCGCCGTCTGCCGGACTTGGCTCCGCAGCCTCAACCACCGGCTTGAAAGCTGGCGGAACATAGTCGCCTTCGTACCATCTTACGCCGTCCACCCAGAAATCACCGACGTCATACTGTATGTGGAATGTGATTGCTGCCGGATTTACATCCGCAGTAAAGACGGGGGTCGTCACGCTGAATTCGGTCCATTCTTCGGTCATAGTGAAGGACTGCGAGCCATATCCCGTCCATGGATCTTGTGCCAGTTCCGGCTTGAAATTGATCTGCAGGTCACCTGACTTGCTCTTGAGAAAGGCCGAAAGAGTGTATTTCTTGCCCGATTCAAAAACATGCCCTTGGTGCTGTAGACCGGCATCCCAAAAATTTGCGCCTGGCCCGGGAATTGTAATATGCAAAGCGTGCGTTCCCTCAATCGGAGCTTCGGGAACCGCCGCTCCGGTCAGTTCGGTAACCACTTCGTCGGTACCGGGGCCGTATCTGCTCCACGGCGCCATGACACCGTCCTCAAAGCCGCCATTGTCCAGTATGTTAACGACTTCCTGGGCGTGGCTCGAACTGAATCCCATGAATACTATCAGAAAAGCTGCCGTCAACCAAACTACTCGATTTCTCATGATACTTACTCCTTACTTCCTGTCGCTGTCGCTGCGCGACTTAATTAAATTGACTTACACTGACGCATCAACACTCCATCAGAAACTACCCGGAATTATCATACGTTGCGTACATCACTTCTCCACACATGCCAGTCCTCCTTCAGAAAAAAGAGTCAAAAAAGAAAAACGACCGATAATAATTACCAGCATTGTCAAATATCATTCGTATGTGCCAAGGACAGTCTTTCGCGGGTATCCATCACCATCCTTATAATTCAATCCCCAACGTAAACAGCCCACCAAAAAAGCCAAAATTCCGAACAGGCTATCGAGCTCAATAGAAGGGCAAAATCCACATATTCCAATAATATTATTTATACCAGATTGGCGGCGTCCCCGTCAAGCAAAATCGCCCGGCGCCGTTTGTGCCGTTTGCCGGTAGTGGAAGTATTGGTCCTGGACGAATGAATTTGTGAATTATCCTTTTGTGACAGATTTTTTGCTCTTGTAGCCAAGAGGGAAAGGTATTAGCATGTACGAGAGACTTCGTGAACATTTGTGCATGTTTAAAGGGGACCTTAGGGGACATTGGATTCTCAACAACAGTTAAGAGAAATATCGCTATGGACAGTGTGATATTTTTGGAAGGTGCTCAATTTCATTGCCGACGGAGCAGACGGACCTGTGATTCGGAGATAAGACATGATGATTGTACGCAGCCTGGCGGGTAAACTCGTTCGGTTTGTATCATGGCTATGCTATGACCACCAATGGGCGGAATGGGAGTTGTTTACAATTGCCATAGCGACTCTGGCTCTGCTCTGGTTGACTATAAGGCAACTGCGAAAAGGAAACACCAGAGGCGGAGAGGCGGAGCATCTCCGAGCACGTTCGCCTGTTATAGGCATCAATTTAGCCGAGCCCGAACGAAGCCGCCGGTCAATCAAAGCTCTACCGAAGAAGCGTTTGGCTCATGCTCTGCAAGAACGTCAACAGCGGCAGAACGCAAAGAAAGCGACGAGGCAGATTGAGCGGTTGAATGAGCAGATCGTACAACTCCAACGCAAAGTCGCCAAACACAGACAGACCGAGATCGGTTTCGAGGAGCGGCTCGCCGGACTGACGGCCGCCAACGAAAAACTCCGGCAGGAAGTTGCCGAAAGCAGGCAAGTCGAACAGCGTCTGCGACAACAGACCGCCGAGGTGACGGCTACTAACGAACGGCTCGGCGAGCACGGCGACGGACCGAAGCAGTCGGAAGAGGTTGCGGCCAAAGACACAGAACAACGGTCAAGACGAAAGGCTGGGAAGATGCCGCTGAGCATTGAAGAGCTTACGCATGTCTCGGATTTAGCCAAACGCGTCTCGAGCCGGATGCAAAAACGCGGGGCCGAGACTGTCGACGAATAGTACGTTCCAGCGCTTTCTTAGAGCAAATCTGCGAAAATCCACCGATCCACAACCGCAAACAACTTCCCGTCCAACTTCATTCTCTTTCAACTGCTCTGCGCTAGGGATTTTGAAATTGGCTTTGTTTTTTCAGATGAGCCACGAATTAACACGAATAAACACCAAATTGAAACCACGGATTAACGCGGATTTTCGCGTATTAAGCCTGCCCGGGCGACCACACAGGATCGCCCCTACAAAATCTATGTGAATCCTGTAAATCCTGTCCAAAACGCTTTTCAAACACCCTCCATGTTTGATAACATAGGTCTTGTGGATGGTTGCAGACGAGACAATCATACTCGCGAAAGAGAGTAATAGGTATTATGTCCTTCGATTTCCGGCTATGGGAGTAACAAAATGGGAACAATTGAGCAAGGTGTACGCCAGGCGGTGGAGAATTGTCTGAAAGTTCAGCCGGGCGAGAAGGCATTGATCATTACCGATCAGCAAACCATTGAGATCGGTTCTGCTCTCAGGGCGGCTATTGAGAAGATTGCCGGCGAGGTCGAATTCTTCGTTATGGAGGATTTCGGGACTCGCCCGATTGATCTGCCGCCTGTTATTGACGATGCTATGCGGTCCGCGGATGTGAGCGTGTATGCCGCGCAGGGCGTCGAGGGAGAGCTTCAGACCTTTCGAATGCCGATACTCAAGGCCATCGAGGCCAATCCAACTCTCAGGCACGCCCACATGGTTGGGATCACGCCCCGGATAATGTGCGACGGGATGTGCAGCGATTATAAGGAGATACAGCGGATCGGCAGGCTGGTTTATGAAAAGGTCAGCATCGCAGAGAGCATTGTAGTGACTACCGAGAAAGGCTGCAATTTTACAGCCCGTTTTAGTCCGGAACTCAAATGGCAAAACGAGGACGGTGATATCAAGCCGGGCCGATTGATGAATCTGCCCGATGGGGAAGTGTGCACCTGCCCGATTGACGTCAACGGCACCGCGGTCATCGACGGTTGTCTGGGCGATTTCTTTGCTCAGAAATATGCTTCTCTCGAGCAAACGCCGATCATCATCGAAATCGAGAACGGCAGGGCGATAAGAGCGAGCATCGAATGCGCCGACGAGCAATTGCGAGAGGAATTCACCGAGTACCTCTTTGAAAACGGCGAAAACAGCAACAGGATAGGCGAATTCGCCATCGGTACGAACACATGCCTGACCGAGTTGATCTACGAGATTCTCCAGGACGAGAAGTTCCCCGGCGTCCATATCGCATTTGGCAGCCCTATTCCCAGCCAGACCGGCGCCGATTGGGACTGCAAGTCGCACGTCGATGGGGTCATCAACAGCCCCACGATTATCGCCGACGGCGTAACAATAATGCAAAAAGGCCAATTCCGCCTTGAATAGAAACGCAATTGAAAGCATGCAGGATATTCAGGCTTGTGCAATTATGCGTAACTAGGCACGAAGGAAAACAATAATCAATAGTAAACTTGTCCTGAGCAAGGTCGAATGGATCGTAAATAGAAAATGACATGATCCTGTCCAAAGCCCTTTTCAAACACCCCCATGTTTGATAACATATATCTTGTGGATGGTTACAGACGAGACAATCAAGCTCGCGAAAGGGAGAAGTAGGTACGGCGTCCTCTGGGTTTTGCCACAGTCCACCTCAAAATAAGCAAGGAAACGCGGCGGTGTCGTGCCCTGTTACATTCTCATCATATTCTGAAAACGCCATTTTGACTCCGTTTAAGTACCGAATCGAATCCGTAGCATGCTTCAATAGCACATCTGCGGCCGCCGTCCGATACCGACGCCCCTTGATCTTGAAGCTTTGGTTCCCGAGATAGTATCTTGCGATAAGAGCCGAGAAGGTGCTTGTCAGCCATACAAAAATAGACGCGATGTCCTCCTTCAAGACGCTCCTCTATCTCAATCATTCCAGGCAACTCCACATCCTCCGCCCAATCTCTTCCCGCGCCAAAAGAGGTCGAATGTCTCAAGGAGAATGGCCCTGGCCTCGACCGGATATGTTCTAACATATCAAACTCTCCAGGGGTGAAGAAGATATGAATCCCCGGCAGGTATGGACGAACGCGCCCCACATCAACCTCCAGTTGTTGGTAGTTGTACAGGGTTGTCATTAAGGAGCAAGATATCCGCTCCAGGACAAGCCTATTGGCAGCAGCAATAGAAACGCCGTCTACTCTTAGTGTATGCCACAATGACACAAGCCCACGATAGAACGCCATGTCCAAGATCAGCCTTCTGTCTCCCTTGATCCCAATGTCGGGGAAGTCGTTACCTACCGGTAGATAAATCACCTTTACAACAACATCAGGTGCCCTACTCGAAACGCTATCTATAGCCTGCGAACGGTGTTCGGTATCTCTAGGGACAAAGACACGACGCTTATCCTCAAGCGAGTATCTGACAGAGTGTACTGTTTCGATGTGCCGTTGGATGGGCGTTTCAGAGGTCCATTCGATCGAGTCTAATAGCCCTGTGTTCAGACCAAGTTGTTTCTCCCAGTCCCTTATCAAAATCATAGGAGACCAATGAGAAGGATCAGAGAAAAAGAAGTCGTAAGATGGGTCAATGTCGACGACGCCCTGTTGGGAAAACCAGTTGACGAGCTGTCTGCGCATCTCGATTTCTAGGTGTCTATGACACTCTTCCCACTCCACTGGATGCTTGGTCATGTACTCACGCATGAAGTTGTGGTCATAGAGTGGAAGATCTCCGGCCGCGCGAATTGATGCGTCGGCACAGAAGCCAACGTATGCTTCGACATTCCGTTGTATTGAGAGGTATTCGCGAATATGACTCAGGCGGATCGAGGGTGCACCTGTGGTCAGGAATGACCGTACACGCGCAACTGTCATGGCATCGGGCATCGAGAATTCTGTGCAGATGGTACTATTCAGCGCGGCAAGTGCAATGCCATGAACTATAAACTCCATGTTTTTTACCACAAGGGGCCCTAGTTTTTGATTGCTACGTGTGGCACTCAGGCAATCTGACACTAATGTTGTGGCCACTTGGTATTCTTGAGGTATTCTTCCCAATAGGCGATCGGCTTGGGCTTTTCCAAATCCGGCCATGCACGCGTTCAATGTAAGAAAAGTGGCGCAACCTTCCTGAACATGGAACTCCGCTCTGTGGAGAAGCCGAATAACCTTATCCAATTCTGCGGACAATGGATGCTTGGATAAATCCTTGTTCGACAAGAATATTAGGAATGTGATCAAGAGACCGTGGGCGGAAGAATACTCAAGAATTCGGTGTATGCTTTCATGTATTTTTGTAAGTTCAACATTCATAAGATCTGCCGTTGCATCGAGAAAGAGGTCCGGAAAATGACCGTGCCTGAAACTTCCTAGTACTCTATCTGTCATATGATTATCCTTTGAGTTGTAAGTCACTACTGCTGTCGGCATCTGTCTGCGGATTGTCGACCATTGGCTTGGGATTGACCCAGTCTTTGATTTGACAACAAGTATAAGTGCTCAGATTGCAACAAGCGTATGGCACGCCGTCGGGTGAGGTGGCAAAAAGTTGAAACCTGTGGGCGCGAACTTCCTCGCCGAGAATCACATTCAGAATGTGTTCCTGTGTTGTTTCATTGTTACGTCCAGCCTGGCGATCCTGAAACACCCAGTCAATCCTGTTTTGCGGAATCAGGCGAGCAATCCCAATTCCCTTTGACTTCGCAAAGCTGAGCGCGGACTTCTGAAAGAAGCCGCTGGCAATGATTGTACCTTTCGTGCGGTCTGCTCCGAGCTGTTCCAGTTTTGCGTGAAACTCCTCGACATCGTCAACGGGGATGGCACGCCGATACTTCTTGCATTCCCATATCCATAGGATGCATGGGATATTGGCTTTAGCGACGTATATCTCGACTGAGACGTCTGTAGTTAGTGACCTACCGCGATCCTTCGAGTAGTACCGCTTTCGGTGAAATACCTTGCAGGAATCCTGTAGGAGGCCAAGGTTGCCCTTTGCGAGAGCATTTTGAACTGAGTGGTAGACGTTTAGCTCGAACTCATAGGCGGGATCAGAGTGTTTCCGTTTAGCCATCATTGCCTCTTTAACTTCCGAACAAGATATTAAGGGCTCAAACTGCGACCTTGTTCTTTTCTCTTCCGCAAGCAGCGGATGTTATAGTTTTTGACTATCAGAGTAAGTGGTACGTATATCATATAATCCGTAATCCGAGCGCAATCCGGTGGTACCGTACTTATTTCCGCTTCATCTGCGGCTATTCGGCTGAGCGTTTCCCTGCGTTTAAGCAAACTATATCGTGTAAGGAGCCATCAATCAAGCAATAACGCCTCCAATATTGTCTCGCTTTTCTGGGTGGGCGCGGTATGATTTGTTGGGACTTGGGATAGGTTGGGCTTTCGACTGGCTGGGCCGTTTGTTGGTGGTCTGGTAGAGGATCATGCTGCGATTGTGAGGAAAAGGACGTGAGTATGAAGAAGCGAGGCGCCTTTACACTGATTGAATTGCTGGTTGTGATTTCTGTTATTGTGCCGCTACTCGCCCTGCTGATCCGCACTTGAAAAAAATCTATAAAGCCTTAACGGGGCAGTACTAATGTAACATCTCTTAAATATTCTATCAAGGCTATATCATTGCCTATCTCTTCCAACTCATCGAATGGCATGGGACGGCCAATCTCAAAACGAATGGCGGAATTCTCCAAAAGTCGAATTTCTCGTGGCATGAGAAACCACGTCAGAACGGCATGAATTCGTTGTGCTATCTGGAAGGTTCTGCTCGTTTCACCATGCACGAAAACAGGAAGAACTGTAGCTCGGTTGACTCTTATCATCTCGGCAACACCCTTATGCCACCTTGGCTCAGTGGCACAGGGGTCAAAGATACTCTTACTATGTGAAATATCTCCGGCAGGACAGGCGAAGAGAGCATGTCCATCCCGCAGCCATTCAATACTTGTCTCTCTGGCTCTCCGGTTCTTCCTCATGTCCCTTTGGGATCTTCCAGCCTTTACGAGAATGAGCCTTTCTCTGACTTCTGGAATTGCTCTCAAATGAGATATGCCGAGGAACTTGAGATCGTCTCTGATGGGCACGAGGGCACTAATGATCGCAATGCAGTCCACTATGGGTAGCGGGTGATTTGAGACAATAACTAGTGATCCTTCTTTGGGCACATCAATAAGACTTTCGCGATTAAATTCCACCTGGATGCCGAGGGCATCAAGAACCTTGTGAAAGATAGACTCGTCGGGTCTGTCATCGTTTGTGATCCTGGAGTAAATCTTTTGAATCCAGCCGATATTCATAAATCCTGAAGCAGGTCTCAAGAACGAATTTATCCGCCTTCCACGGCTGGTTCTGGGATTTGCGAAGTTCAAAGACACCAATCCGGCTTCCTCCGAAAATCCAAGAAGTGTATTGCACTCTTTTGTACTGTCCAATGGTCGGAAATTTGGCTTCGACATACAGAAGCGAGTATACCACCGGGGGACATAGAGATTCAAGAGAGGAAATCTGAGAATTGTTTTGGTCTCGTTCATCTTGTCTGTGCCACAATTGCGTTCCGCCGTTCCGAGTTTTTCGGATATTCCCTCGCTTTTCCGGTTGGGCGCGATATGATCGATTGGGACTTGGCATAGGCTTGACTTTCGCTGAAACGTGTTGTTTGTTGGCGGTCTGGTAGAGAATCGTGCTGCGATCGTGAGGAAAAGGACGTGAGTATGAAGAAGCGAGGCGCCTTTACGCTGATCGAATTGCTGGTTGTGATTTCTGTTATTGCGCTATTACTCGCCCTGCTGATCCCGGCATTGTCGAAGGCCCGCGAGCAGGCGCGGGGGGCGGCTTGCAAGAGTCATCTCAAGCAGTGGGCGACTATCATCGCTATGTACACGATGGATAACGACAACGATTACTGGATCGAGTACTGCCTGAGGCGGGACCCGGCCGGGACGTGGATGCGGGCACTGGAGCTGCTCTATGGCGATATGGGGAAATTCCGCGTCTGCCCGGCGGCGATGCAGGAGTGCTTTCTGGCCGACCCGGTGAGCGGCAATCCCAACTGGAGGCGCTACGGCAGCGCAAAAAGAGTCTGGGGGCCGGGAATCCCTACGAAATACTTCTACGAAAACGATTACGGCAGCTACGGCGTCAATCACTGGATCAACACTCTCGAGCCGGGCGATGACGGGTGGCTGGATGCACCGGAACTGCACTGGAAAACGGACCTGAGCAAATTCAGCGGCAGCATTCCCATATTAGGCGATTGCACCTGGTACGGAGGCCAGCCAGCAACCCGTCCGGATCCGGCCCACCCCAGCTTTGCGAGCGAGTCGGCGCCCCCTCTCTTTCGCTACTGGTGGGAGACCGACCCGACGGCGGCCTGGAGCAGCAGTATGTGCCGTTTTGCCATAGACCGGCACAGCCGGGCCATCAATATGTGCTTTATGGACGGCTCGACGCGGAAGGTCGGATTATACGACCTGTGGACCCTGAAATGGCACCGCAATGCTCAACCGAACCACGAAGTGGTCATTCCCTGGTTGCCGAGATGATATTCATTATCGGCAACTTTTAATCCCGGACTCGTTTTCGGCCGATACTTATCACATGCAGCGCCAATTGTTCGTTAGTATTCTGTTGCGATTGATTCTGTACCCTGTCATTCCCGCGAAAGCGGGAATCCAGAATTGCTGACGTCCTGGATTCCGCATCAAGTGCGGAATGATAACGTGGGCACGAGAATTTATCATAATTTCAAATAATTCGGAATAGCCCAACAAATTACTTCATAACTTGTCAACCATTAGGCTACGACAAACGTCTTAACAGGTAGCTGGAGCAAATAGCCTCGATGGAGAAGACGGACAAAAGTTTAATCGACGCCCATTTGAAGGGCGATCCTATAGCTTTCGGCGAGCTTGTACGCCGGCATGGAGACAGTCTTTTGGGTTACCTGATACGAATATGCGGCAATCGAGAGCAGGCGAAGGACCTTTTTCAGGAGACTTTCAAGCGGGTCCATGAGAAGGCCCATACCCTGCGGGGCAATCAGTTCAAGGGCTGGCTCTATACAATTGCAACACGCATAGCTATGGACTGTTTTCGAAAAGGCAATCGCCTCCGGGTAGTATCGCTGAATCAGAAACTCTATTGCGACGGTGAGAATTGCCGGCAGTTGGATGCGGTCGTCGTGACCGAAAAAAGTGATGATCCATCCGAAGAGGCTGTGAAGTCCGAGCGAAAGAAACTGGTTCGCCAGGCCGTGAAATCGCTGCCCGACAGGCAGAGGGTAACGCTTGTCTTAGCTTATTACCAGGCTCTCAGCTATCGTGAGGTGGCGGCGATTTTGGGTTGTTCGGTTGGAACGGTGAAAACGCAGATATCCAGGGCGCTGAGGACTCTGGCTCATAAGCTGCCTGATGTTTTGGGAATCGAAAAATGGACCGTCATCTAACAGAGCAGGAGCTTATCGAACATAAGTTCAAGCTGACTTCGGACAAGCAGGCCGGCGCAACTGCCGAGCATTTGACCGGCTGTGTAGTGTGCCGGCGGCGGCTGGAGCAATTAGACGAGAAATTCGCCTCACTGGATCTGCTGCGGGAAGACACACACGCATCCGAGGAACTGATTTCTCAGGTGGTGGAACAGGCCAGGCAGCCGGTGCGGCGGAGGATTGTTGTTTTCGACAAGTACAGTTGGCTCGGTGCAGTAGCGGCGGTACTGGTCGTGGGATTCGTATTGATGTTCGGCAATTTCACCGAACAGGCGCCCAAACAACAGGAGTTTGCAAAAAAGTCGAAGTTGCCTTGGCAGGAAGTGAAAGAAGAGCCGGACGTGATGATCGTAGCGAAGGAGCCGGTTTCGGCGCCTCCATCTGCGGATATGAAAGATGCTGCCGAGAGTCTGGGCCGGGCCGTTAGCTCTCAGCCCGTTTCACAAGACAAACCGGAGCAGCCTTCATTCGACCGGTCACGAGGACTGGAAGCAGAAAAGGCGGATATTGCCACCGAGATCAAACCTGTGCAGGAGGACGTTTTGGATAAGCAACCTCGGCGCTCCGACGTTGGACTTCAGGAGACTCGGCAATACGGCAGAAGGTTTGCGGGTCCTGTCGCGGGTGATTTAGCCGACGAGGAAATATCTCAAGAGCCGCCTTTTGCGCCGGCGAGTGCGATTGAATTGGTTGTGTTGCCGAGGCGCGATTCAGTGCAGCTTACGATTTACAACTCGGCCGACCTGACGTTGGTGCGGGAGCGGCGGAATTTGACGCTCAAGAAGGGCTGGAACTGGCTTCAGCTCATGTGGGCCAACACGCTGATCGATCCGACCTCGCTGTCCTTAGAGCCTGTGGAGCAGGGCGACAAAATCGACATACAGCAATTAGTGTTTCCAGCGAGGCTGCGGGAGCTTGGCCGCTGGCTCATTCGTTCCGAGATCAGCGGCCAGGTACCGTTCGAGATAACGTACTTCACAAGCGGCCTGTCCTGGCGGGCGTTTTATATGGGCACACTCTCGCAGGACGAAAAGTCGATGAAAATGCAAGGCTATGTTCGCATCGGCAACAATTCCGGCGAAGATTACGAAAACGCGCAGACACGATTGATTGTCGGCAAGGTTCATCTCCTTGATCAGATCGTCGAACTGGCAAAACGCCAGTATCCTTACAACAGACCCCTCAGCTCACGCGGGCTGGGCGGATACGAAGGGGGAATGCTCAAAGAACAAGAGTTGGTTGTAGAACGCCATTTTTTTGGTATTAACGGCGATAGTGGTGGCATGCTTGTCGACGACAGACTGATGCGTAAGGAAATTGTTAAAGAAGGTCTTAGTGAGTATTTCCTTTATACGATTGAAGGAACCGAGACCATACCGAACCAGTGGGGCAAGCGGCTGCTTTCGTTCGACGTGGAGGACATCGAGGTCGAGAGTTTGTACAAATACGACGAAGAGCGCTGGGGAAAGCAGGCGATAAGGTTCGTGAAGTTTGCAAACGATGAAGAACATAATCTTGGAGATACGCCGATTCCGAACGGAGCCGTCAAGATATACGGTAAGGCTGATACGGAAGGTCATTTGTCTTATGTAGGCGGGGCAAATATCAAGTACATTCCGGTGGATGAAGAGGTTGAGCTTAATCTTGGCCCGGCAAGGCTGGTTGAGGTCGAGCCCAAGCTGATGGAGTTCAAGACGGACAATTACGTATTCGACAGAAGAGGCAACGTCTCCGGCTGGGACGAGATACGGACCTGGAAGATAGAGATCACGAACACTCGGACGCTGCCGATTGAAATCGAGATTACGCGCGGCTTCGGCACGCCGTACTGGACGTTGCGGACAGAAGCGGCTCACGAGAAACACGATGCCACACATGCTCGCTTTACGGCAGAGCTTGAGCCGCGTAGCAAACAGACGTTGGAATATACGGTCACGACGTATCATGGCGCAAGGGAAGAAGCGCTAACGCAATGAAAATAAAAAACCGGGTTTCTGTTTTCGCAGGAATGACAATGTTGAACAGTGGAAAATGTGTTTTCGGGAGATTGATTATGAACGGCAAAGGAAACAAACTACTGGTAATTGGGCTGCTGCTTTTGGGCTGTACGGTCTCGCAGGCGAGAATCAAACTAGTTGCGCTGCCCGAGCGGGCGGCGACGGTGATTCGCTTAGACAACCCTCGGGCGACGCTGATCGAGGAAGAGCGCGTGCTGACGCTGCAAAAGGGGCTTAACAAGGTGGACTTCTCGTGGAAGTCTGTCATGATCGACGCCGACTCGATCAGGCTGCGAGTGCTCGACCACACGGATAACGTAACGCTTCTTAGCGTAAGTTATCCGCCCAATGAGGCGGCCCTCGTCTGGGACATCAGCAGCGACGGCGATTACGCCGAGACGGTGCGGATCAGCTACCTTCTGAGAAATATCGACAGGCTGATTACCTACAAGGCTGTAGCCGACAAGGCCGAGACTTTTGTCGATTTGAAAAGCTATCTTGTGCTGCGAAACTTCTCAGGCGAGGATTTCGAGAAGGCGCGCGTGCTGCTGGATTACGGCGAGGCCTTCGAGCAGGGCATCGACCACGAGGAGACCAAGCAGATGTTGTTCTTGAAGTCTCCAAAGGTGCCGATCACGAAGATATGGAAGTTCGACGCCGCTAAGCTGCCGTGGGATCCTGAGAAGCTGGAGAATCAAAACGTTGGCATCCCGGTGAGCTATCGCATTGTAAACGACGCCAATAGCGGATTGGGCGAATTTGCCCTGTGGGGCGGCAAGGCCCGGCTTTTCCAGGACGACGGGCACGACAGCACAATCTTTTTGGGCGAGGATGTGAGCGGATTGGTGCCGGTCGGCGAGAAGATGGAGCTGTATATCGGCGACAGCCGGGACATCGTCGTCACGCAGCGAAAGATGGCGGACACCCAGATCAACATTCGCCGGAACAACAAGCAGCAAGTCGTTCTCTACGATACCGATGAGCAAATCACCGCCAAGATAGAGAATTTCAAGGACAGCGAGGCGGTGCTGACGATGATCCAGCACATCCCGGGCCAGTGGGACATGGAATCGTGCAATATGGAGTATAAGAAGAAGAACGCCAACACGCTTGAGTTCGAGATCAAGCTGCCCGCCCGCACCGACTCCGGCCCGGCGGTCAAAGAACTGAAGATGCACTACCATCGCAAGAACATAAGACCGGGAGCAGCGCCAAGGACGAGATACCCTCAGGGTAACACAAGACAAATACGGCAATTGCAGCAACAACTTCAACAACTTGAGAGCTTAGCCGGGCAGCAGGGAACACAAAGACAGTAAATACGGTCTCTCGGATGCAAAGGAGCAGCAAGATGAAACGCGTAGTACCTGCATTACTGATAATCGCTGCGGCGGCAAATGTCGGCCTGGCGAAAGTCGATCTGGTTACGCTGCCCTCGCGAGATACGGTTCAGCTTACGATCTACAACTCGGCGGATATGACATTGGTGCGCGAAAGCAGGGCGCTAACGCTCAAAGACGGCAAGAACAAACTGCAATTCTCCTGGGAAAACACGCTCATCGATCCGACAAGCCTTGAGATGCTGCCCAAGGCTAACGCGGATAAGATTGATATAGCTGAGCTTGTCTATCCTCCAAGGGTAAGAAATGTGGGTCTGTGGAATATCGACAGCGGCGTCAGCGGCAAAGTTCCGGTGGAGATCACCTATCTGACCAGCGGCCTGTCCTGGCGGGCCTTCTATATGGGGACACTGACCGAGGACGAAAAAACGATGCGCCTCAAGGGCTACGTAGTAGTAACCAACAACAGCGGCGAAGACTACGAAAACGCCCAGACTCGTCTGATAGTTGGTAAAGTCCACATACTCGACCAGATCGCAGAACTTGCCCGGCGACAATATCCATACAACAGGCCCGGTGTAGTCTTCCAGGATGCAGACCGCGACCTAAGCTCTATGCGGAGGGTGGCCGTCCTGGGAGACATGCCAGCCGTAGGGGGGCTTTTCAGGAAAGAGTTTGATGCCAAGGACATCAAGAAGGAAGGTCTGAGCGAGTATTTCCTTTACACCATCGAGGGCACGGAGACAATTGCTAACGGCTGGTCCAAACGGCTGCTCAGTTTTGACATCGAGGATGTGCCGGTGGTGAATCTTTACAAGTACGAGCAGCAGCGGTACGGCGATTCCGTAGTCCGGTTTCTGAGCTTCAAGAACGACGAGGACCATGAACTCGGCGAAACCCCCATCCCCGGCGGGCTGCTCAAGGTTTACAGAAGCGCCGGCGATGCCGGGCACCTGTCATATACGGGACAATCATCGTTCAAATATATTCCCGTCGATGAGGACGTCGAGCTTAGCCTCGGGCCGGTCGCAAATGTTGTCGTTGAGCCCAAACTTATGGATTTCAAGACGGAGAACTATAGATTTGACAACCGGGGCAACGTTTCAGGATGGGATGAGATTCGCACATTCGCCATCGAGGTGAGGAACACCCGGGAGATTCCGGTCAAGGTCGAGATCAAACGCAACTTCAACACCGGCTACTGGGACCTGACCGAAAGCGGCGACTCCGGTCAGTATGAAAAAGAGGACCTGGATACGGTCAAGTTCACCCTCGTCATGGAGCCGAGATCAACAAGGCAATTCGGCTACGTTCTACGGACGTATCACGGCAAAAGGCAAGAGAACTGGAGTGCAACTTCGCAACTGCAATAGCATAAGGTGAGATTATGTCATACGAAAAGGACGAAAAAATGAAACGTGTATTAACATTGTTTGTAAGCTTGATGTTGATTTCTACTGCACAAGCCAAGGTGGATTTGGTTACATTGCCGTCGCGGGATACGGTTCAGCTTACGATCTATAATTCCGCGGACATGACGTTGGTGCGCGAAAGCAGGGCGCTGACGCTCAAAAACGGTCAAAACAAGCTGCAATTCTCCTGGGCCAATACGCTGATCGACCCGACGAGTCTTGAGATGCTGCCCAAGGCCAATGCTGACAAGATCGACATAGCGGAGCTGGTTTATCCGCCGAGAGTGAGGAACCTGGGCCTGTGGAATATCAACAGCGGCGTTGGCGGTAAAGTGCCGGTGGAGATTACCTATCTAACCAGCGGCCTGTCCTGGCGGGCGTTCTACATGGGCACGCTCACCGAAGACGAAAAGACGATGCGCCTGCAGGGCTACGTGCGGGTGACCAACAACAGCGGCGAAGATTACGAGAACGCCCAAACACGCCTGATTGTCGGCAAGGTCCACATACTCGACCAGATCGCAGAACTCGCTCGGCGGGAATATCCTTACGGCCGACCGGGCGTAGCGCCGCCACAGCCGGCCATGCCGGCATCAAGGCGAAAATCCGGTCGTGAAGTCAGAGTAATGATGGAGGCAGCCTCGGTCGGCGCGCCGAGCAAGCCAAAGGCGGTCAAGAAGGAAGGTCTCAGCGAATACTTCCTCTACACAATTGAAGGCACCGAGACCATTCCCACCGGCTGGTCGAAACGGCTGCTCAGTTTTGACATTGAGGACGTGCCGGTAGTGAATCTGTATAAATACGAAGAAAAACGGTACGGCAGCTCGGTAGTTCGATTCCTGAGCTTCAAGAACGACCAGGAGCACGAACTCGGCGAGACGCCAATCCCCGGCGGGATGCTGAAGGTTTACAGGGGCGTTGGCGATGCCGGGCACCTGTCCTATACGGGCCAATCTTCGTTCAAGTACATCCCCGTGGACGAGGATGTCGAGCTTAACCTCGGGCCCGTTGCGAATGTCGTTGTCAAGCCCAAGCTGATGGATTTCAAGACGGAGAACTATAGATTTGACAACCGGGGCAACGTTTCCGGCTGGGACGAGATTCGCACGTTCAACATTGAGGTAAAGAACACCCGTGAGATTCCGGTTAAAGTCGAGATTCAGCGCAACTTTAACACTCAATACTGGGACATCACGGAGACCGGAGATTTTGACAACTATGAGAAGGTGGATTTAGGCACGGTAAAGTTCACATTGATGCTCAAACCCGGATCGGTCCGGAAATTCGAGTACACGCTTCGGACATACCACGGCATGCGACAGGAAAACTGGAGAGGAAACTAATAACGCGTCGAGGGGGGGCGGAAGACGAAAAGCCGGCATCTGGCTCTGCCTTGCCGCCCCGGCAGGGGGAGAAAACACCCTTTCGCCCGGAATAAAGACAAAGCTGCGCGCCACCTCTTGCTTTGTACCGTCTCTAAAGCTATAATAGATGAACTAAACGGCAGCTCGGATTGTGAGCCGCCATTTTTTCATCGAGAGACAGGTACAGTCGATGAGCGGTCAATCGCCCAAAACCAGAACAGCTCGGACAAGTAATAGATGGCTCCGTCGCAACGCGATCAAGGCAGTCATAATTCTCGTTGCGATAGCGGCGCTTGTGGCTATTACGAAAATGCCCGCCCGAAACCGGGTTGCCCCTCCGACAAAGGCGGCACCGGTTAACGTCACTGTCATTACTGTCGCTGCCGAGCCGGAGTTTGTCGACACGTTCGAGCTGCCGGCGGTGGTCGAGCCGAACCGGGTCGTGACGGTTTCTGCCGAGATCGACGGCCGTATCGAGAAGATCCCCTGCAAAGAGGGCTGTCCGATACGCGCCGGACAATTGTTAACTGAGCTTAATACGGATCTTATCCGGCCGGCATTTGAGATTGCCGAGGCACAGGTCAAACGCGACCGAATTGAGTTCGAGCGCATGAAGAATTTGGTCGAAGACGATGCGACGCCCCGCCGGGACCTGGACGACGCCACTACCCGGCTGGCCATCAGCCAGGCCCAGTTGGAGGAAGTCGGCGCCCGCCTCGAACGCACCCGAATTTTGGCTCCCATCGACGGGGTGCTCAACGAGCTTCTTATCGAGAAGGGCGAGTACGTCCAGGCCGGCATGCCGGTGGGTGTGATTGTCGAGACCGATATGGTTAAGGTCGTGGTGGAAGTACCCGAACGAGACATTGCATTCTTTGCCGTCGGTCAGAAGGCGGGGGTCTCTGTGAACGTCAAGGACCGGGACAGATCGCTTGCAGGAACGATAACTTTCATCAGCGGGCTGGCCGACGAGCAGACCCGGTGCACCCGCATGGAACTGACCTTCGAGAACAAAGAACGGCTTCTGCGGAGCGGGCAGATCGTGAGTGTCAATCTGACGCGCCGCGTTCTGAAAGATGCCGTTCTGATCCCGCTGCTGGCTGTGATTCCGATGGAGAACAGCAAGGCCGTTTACGTTGTCAACTCCACAAAAGCGGATCGCCGCGACGTTGAGCTTGGGATCATCAAGGGCAATCGCATACAGGTGACGCAGGGCCTGGAGCCAGGCGACCGGCTGATCGTTTCCGGCCATCGTTTCGTCGCGCCGGGGCAAAAGGTGAACGTTGTGTCAGAGAGCAAATAGCCCACTATGCTGATCACCGACGTTGCCATCCGAAACCGGACCACTGTCGCCGTGCTGGGTCTGATCATAATCCTGATGGGCGGCTACAGCTATATGTCATTGCCGCGCGAGGCGTTCCCGGACATTCCGATCCCTCATATTATGGTCACGACCATGTACGAAGGCGTCTCGCCGGAGGACATCGAGACATCGGTCACGATGAAGATCGAGAAGGAGCTTAACGGCATCCGGGGCGTCAAGGAGATTCGTTCGAGCAGCGCCGAGGGCATGTCGATGATCGACGTGGAGTTCACGCCGGACGTTCCGACCGAGGTAGCTATGCAGCGCGTGCGCGACCGCGTGGACATAGCCGAAGCCGAGCTTCCCACTGTTGCCGAAGAGCCGGTGATAAAGGAGATAAACTTCGCCGAGCTTCCCATCATGCTCATCAGCATCTCCGGCGACGTCTCGCCCGTGCAGCTCAAGGAGATCGCCGACAATTTGCAGGACACGGTCGAAACGGTGCCGGGCGTGCTGAAGGTCGAAGTGTTGGGTACGTTGGAGCCTGAAATCCGGCTGGAGTTCAACCCTGAGCGGCTGGCAATGTATAACCTGACAATACCGGAGATGCTGACCCTCATTCCTTCGGAGAACGTGAACATTTCAGCCGGAAGTCTGGAGACCGAAGGGACCAAGTTTAACGTGCGAATTCCCGCTGAGTTTGTCTCGCCGGAGGAGGTCGATCATCTGCTGCTGACCGTGCGCGACGGCAGGCCCATCTATCTGGCTGACGTCGCTTCTGTGGAGGCGACCTTCAAGGACCGAATGAGCTATTCGCGTCTCAATGGGGCTGCAAACGTTACCCTCAGCGTGCAGAAGCGCGTCGGCGCCAATGTGGTCCACATTTCCGATTACATAAAGGCGATTGTTGCCGAGGCACAACGGCGGATGCCCGGCGCGGTGAAGTTCGACATCACCTTTGACATGTCCAAGCTAATCCGCAGCATGGTAGCCGATCTGGAAAATAATATCCTGTCCGCCCTGTTCCTGGTGACAATCGTGCTGCTGCTGTTCTTAGGCTGGCGGCCCAGCATCATCGTAGCGATGATCATACCGCTGAGCATGCTCATCACATCTTTCCTGATCCAGACGCTCGGTTACACCCTCAACATGGTTGTGCTCTTTAGCCTGGTGCTCGTTCTGGGGATGCTCGTGGACAATGCCATCGTGATCGTAGAGAACATTTTCCGACACGTTCAGCTTGGGTACGGGCGCATGGAAGCGGCAATCCTCGGCGCTCGTGAGGTTGCCTGGCCGGTCACCACTTCCACGTTTACGACCGTATGCGCTTTTTTCCCACTGATGTTCTGGCCCGGCATCATGGGGGACTTTATGAAGTACCTGCCGATGACCCTGTCTCTGGGTCTGCTTTCCTCACTCTTTGCAGGACTCGTGTTCAATCCGACTATATGCTCGGCGTGGGCCGGTCGTGCACCAGAGCGGCGACAGACGCACAATTGGTTCGTACGGGGCTATCAGCGGATTCAGCGAATCGGGCTGGAGAATCCGGGCTTGACCCTGTTCCTGGCATTATGCCTGCTGGTCGGCATGGTGACCCTTTACGGCAAGATCGGCAAGGGCACCGAGTTCTTCCCCGAGGGCGATCCGGAGCGTGCCGTCATCGACATGCGCGCGCCCCAGGGCACGAACATCCACGAAACGGACCGCATCGTGCGCATGATCGAGGACCGTATCCAACCCTACAGACCGTGGATCAGACACATCATCACGAACGTAGGCGCATCGGGAGCCGGCACGGACATCGTAGCCAGCGCGGGCGGACCGCACCTGGCTAATGTCACGCTGGTTTTCTACGATTTTGCCGAGCGGCAACGTCCTTCCAAAGAGATCATCTCTGAGATTCGCAAAGCCGTTTCCGACATCTCGGGCGTGGAGATAAAGGTCGCAGGCGAGGAAGGAGGCCCACCCACCGGTGCGCCAGTAGTCGTACGTGTGATAGGAGAGGATTTCAAGATCCTCGGGCGTCTCAGCGATCAGGCCTACCGGATAATCGCAAATGTACCCAACATCGTTAATCTGCGAGGTGATCTGGAGGCCACTCGTCCTGAGCTGGCCTTTACCGTCAACAGGCGCAATGCCATGCTCCTCGGCGTCAACACCGCCACGGTTGGGAACTTTCTTCAGATGGCCATCTTCGGCACCGAAGTAGGGACCTATCGCGAGTTCAACGATGAATATGACATTACCGTGCGCCTGCCGGTGGCCCGGCGTGTCAATATCGATGACCTCGACCGCCTGCGGATTCCCAACATCTCGGGGCATGCCGTGCCGCTCAGCTCGCTTGGTTCTTTCGAGTACCGTGGCGGATTGGGGACTATCAACCGCGTGAATCAAAAGCGTGTTGTCACCCTGACGGCCGACGCCGAAGGACGCCTCAGCTCCGAGGTGCTGGCCGACGTGCAGAGGTCCCTACACCCCCTTGGAGACACGCGTTTGGTCGAGAGCGATGTGCATGATTGGGGAGCACTACGTAGCCTGCTTTTGGAAGCTAAGTCAGGATCTGCGCTAAGCCCGGCTCAACGTATCTGGGATGTGTTGTCGAAGAAACGCGGCTTGTTCAGTTTCCTGTCAAGAGCCCCGCGCGATGATCTCGCGGCGGCTCTCTCAGAGCAGACGTTGAGCAAAGAACACAAGGAGCAAATCCTTACTTCCCTCAACGAAGCGATCAGGGAGCCAACTCTATATCACGAGGAGGCTTTCGTGAGGCCGGATCTCTCGGAGAAAGCCGCGGACTTGCTCGAACGAGGCCCGGAGACATTAACCGAGGAGGAAGTTCAATTTCTCAATCGTGAGTTGCTCTTCTCGGCCTGGCCGAATCTTATCGCACCCAGTGTTCGGCTTGAGTTGCCGCTGGGGTATGAGATAGAGTATGCCGGAGAGAAAGAGGAAGAGGACGAATCGCGTGTCTTCCTGCTCAAGGCCTTCGGCATCGCCATCCTGCTGGTCACTCTCGTGCTGGTAATCCAGTTCAATTCCCTTATGGTCCCGCTGATAATCATGACCACTGTGGTCCTTTCGCTGATCGGCGCGCTGACGGGTTTGCTGGTCTGCGATTTGCCGTTCGGCATCATTATGACCGGTCTGGGCGTCATCAGCCTGGCCGGCGTGGTGGTCAACAATGCTATCGTGCTGCTGGCGTACACGCGGCAGTTGCAAAGGCGCGGCATGGACCTTCTCGCCGCTGCGGCAGAGGCCGGCGTGACGCGCCTGCGGCCCGTGCTGCTGACCGCAACCACAACTATCATCGGGCTTATACCGATGGCAATCGGCATCTCCTACGATTTCCACACTTTTAGCTGGGCCACCAAGAGCGAGTCCAGCCAGTGGTGGCGCAACATGGCGGTTGTCGTGATCTTCGGCCTGGGTTTCGCCACGATCCTGACGCTGGTGGTCGTGCCTTCGCTTTACGTAATGCTCAGCCGGCTATCACTTTGGCTGGGGTTCAAGGGCCCGGACGCCGAGCATTCGGAGAAAAAACAGAACTGATTTGCCCCGGGAAAACCCTCCGGTTTCCGGCGAGCAGATTAAAATGGTGCAATACGAATTCTAAGGGCGAGATTTATATTCATGGCATGGATTCTGTCCGCATGAGAATCAATCAATGTGTAATCCGCGAAGATACGCAACCAATTCCACAAGGTTTTGTTCCTTACCTCTCGAGTTGAGACGTTACTGTTATTTGTCAAAATATCTCTGACGGACGCGCCCGCTGGTTCGAGTCGCTTCGCTGCGTATGTCGCGCAGGGCGTTCTTGAACGCATCGAGTTCGCCTTTGGTGACCTCGTATTTGTTGTTCACGAGCTGGACTTCATTCTCAAGGCGCGAATTGGACTCCATTAGTTCTTGATTGGTGGCTTGTTGATCCTCCAATTGCATACTCAACTCGCTTGATTGAGTTCTTGAGTCGGTAACTTGCTCCCGAAGCTGGTCCATTTGTTTTCGCAGAGCCTGCATTTCTTTCTGGGTCGCGGTCTGCTCTTTTTCAAAAGTCGTTTTCGACGACTCCGAGACTTCCAGAGACTTTGTCAGATCGTGCACCTGTTTACACGAGTGTTTGTGCTCCTCGGTCACTTCCGCAAATTCCTGTCGTAAACTGTCGGTATCGGTGATCTTGTCTTTGAGATTCAGCACCTGGGCCTCAAGAGCTATCTTCTCGCCCTCAAGCTCCCTGGTGCGCTCCTCAGTGAGGTCCAGCTTATCGACGACCGAATCCCGCTCGACAGTCACTTCCTCGAGTTGCGGCTGGGCCTCAGACAGTAGCCTGTGAAGTTTGTTTCGTTCATCTTCTGCAAAGGAGATGTCTGCACGCAGTTGCTCGACCAAAGCAGACCCGGCTTCGAGCGATTCGACCTGTACCTCCAGTTCAGCGCGAGCTTCCGACTCTTCGGCCAACTTGCCCCTAACGTTGTCAAGCTCGGCCTCCAGGAGGTCTTTTAGCTCGAATGCAGTCTCCACCTGTCCTTCAAGACCCTTGACGATGGAGATAATACTGGCTCTTTCCTCAGAGACGTCAGCAAAATCGTCTATTTGGACCTCACTTTCCCCCATGCCGGCGGGGCCGGACTGTAATGCCACAATGGTCTCGTCTATTTCAATCATCTTGTTTGCCTCCTGGTTCTCGGCTTCTAAAATGGAATATTGTTTCCTGGCTCTTCGGGCGGTCGACTTCTTTTTCTTCTTTTTAACAGTTGTCCCTGCTTTCTTAGTTCTCGGCATCAGACGATCTCCTTATTTCCTGTTAGCGAGAGTCTCACAAAAGCATACTCGCAACATTATATTCAAAACATGAACCGGCACAAATTGTCGTACAGCAAGATCATCCCAAGAGTTCCTCTTTCCACCATCCCTGCCATCTCGCAACCAGTCTCTTGAATGCCTTCGCATCTTTTGGGAAGGACTTACTCATTTTTTTACCGGTGATCGTTTCTATAGCGGTTAGAACCTCTTTTCTGATCGATTCGACAGGGTCGTTCAATTGATCAATCAGAGATGAAACCACTTTCCGGCTGCGCAGATCGCCCATGGCCTTTACCGCTGCCAGCCGGGCCGAAACGCTCTTATCATTCAACAATGGTAACAACTCTGCCGCAAGCTCCTCTTTGCCAAGCCAGCCGAAGCAGGTGGCGGCTCTGCGCCGGACTTCCTCGTCTTTATCAGCAAACATACGTACCAACTCAACTGCGCTTTCGGCTTTGGCCAAATGGTACATACCCCAGACAGCAGCCAGTCGGACCGAAGCTGCCTCATCGTTCAAAGCATGTTTAACGGCAGGTAGTGTTCCTTTCAAATTCACCGTTGTCAGAGCCTGGACACACGCACGCCGCACGCGTGCCGATAGCTCGAAAGCCATCTGAGAAACGAGAACCCTGACCGATAATTCATGGCGAACAGCCGCGATCGTTTTTGCGGCACCTGCTCTAATGGTGTCATCTTGACTGGCAATCTCGAAAAGCGCCTTCGTGAAGATGATCTTGTCGGTTGCGTTAGCAAAGACAGCCGCTTGTGTTTCGACATCTGTCACCTTGGCTGAACTTGGCATCTCAGTATCGGCTGCCGCACCGGATGGCTGTTCCTGCATTTCGGCGATCAGTTCTTCAATTGATTGCTCAACAGGCAGTTCTATTACGGGTACGGACCTCTCCTCAACCGCTATCGCCTCGGCCTTCACTTCTTTGCCGGCCTCCTTTATCTTAAGCGCAAGTTCCAGAACAGATTCGTTATCCGCGGACTCGGTCTTCACCGCGGCTATCGCATCGTTGTAACTTGCTTCCTTTGCCTCCGACTCAGCCCTGATCTTAGCCATTGTCGCCTCCGATTCAGCCCTTACCATCGCTAACTCATTGCCGTATCTGTCCTCACTCGCCTCAGCCTGCGATTCAGCTTTCGCTATCGCCTCGGCAGCCACAGACTCGGCCTTCGCTATTGACTCGTCTGTCCGGGCCCTGACGGCTGCAATCTCTCTAACGTATTTCTCTTTCATCGCCGAGGTGTCCAATCTTGCCTTCGCTATTGACTCCACAGCCTTGGCCTCGGCCCTGGCTATTGCCAGCTCAGCTTTGATCCTTGCCTCGGCTATCTCCCTGTCGTGACTTTCTTCCTTAGCCCCGTCATCGGATCCGGCTTTCGCTATCGCCTCCTCATTGGCCTTGCTTTGGGCTTGCTTGCAGTCAGAAGTCAATGAATCTTCCTTCGGCTGAAGCTCGACAAACTGCCGGACGGTTTCAGACTGTGTTTTCTGAGTATCACTTTCGGCTCTTTTCAACTCGGGCTCGGCTATGACGGCAGCCGATTTGCCCGCTGCGATCAGAGCTTTAGCGGCCTTCTGGCGGGTCGTTTCCTGCTCGGACATTGGTTCACCTTCATCAGATACTGCTGCATGCTTGCTGTTTCCTTGCTGCCTGATGGTCTTCAAAGGCCACTTGAGCCACTCAGTCGCCACGGTCACAGTCTTGGTCACAGTCTTGCCGCCGCAACCGGCAATCCGGTTGCCGACCACAACTGACGCTCCCGCAACAGTGCCTGCCCGCCTGGCAACAGCACAAATTATTCCCGGGGACTCTTTGTCGTCGCGTTTCATCGTCTCGAACTCCCTTTGTTCCGTCCTATAAATTTGCCCCGTGTTTCACTATAATTGAACGGCCGGACAACAAAGCTGTTCGCACAAAGACTAAATATGCTCGGTCAAGCCCGTAATCACTGCATGTGCGTAAATTCATGACACAGGTCCGGAAAGAGTCGGCTCCGCGACATTCCTGCGACGACTGCCGTACTCAACGATCCGGGCCGTAGGTTCCCGGCGACCTTGCGGCGATAATCTTCTTCAGCCCCACTTCAGAGGAGGCAATTGCGCTATCGTGGTTGCCCGGCCAAAACATTCATTTTGGTGCCGACTTTGAGCGGCGACCTGCTGTTTTGATAACCGCCGGGTGCCTCGCCCTTTGTTGTCTTCCTGGCTGTTTTCTTCTTTGTTTAGCGAGACGCGGCTTTCTTCCTGGGCGCTGTTGACTTCTTTTTCTTCGCGGATGTTGTGCTCTTCCTGGCCGTGCCTGCCGCTTTTCGCTTTGCCACTTTCTTGATTTTGGTTCCGGATGTCCCTGGCCCCGTCTTTCGAGCGGCTTTTTTCACTTTCCTGGCTGGAGTCTGCGCGGTCTTTTTCCCCGGTTTGTCCGACGATCCGTTGTTCGTCCCCGTCACAGAATCGACGATCCACTTGCCTGCGCCTACTGCATTTCCAGCCACAGTGCCGGCAAGTTTTGACACGGATTCAATCATTCCCGGATGCCCACCTCTCTGTTGAGTCGCCATATTTTAAGTCTCCTTGGTCCAAGTATTATCATATTCTGTGTATTCCGCTCCCCTTCGGAGCCAAGAGCACTGCACAGCATTCGACAATCCATGGATGCCGTGGCAAAAGCGAATGTCAGGCGCTTGACTCGGTAGCCTCCCGGGACAGCATGGCGTTCTCGTATCCATTCTTAAAGGCATCTTTCATCTCTGATGTCATCCTGCGGGCCTTCGCATACATGTCATTCACGGTATTCGGATACTTTTTATAGATGATTTCCGAACCGACGGCACCGATAAATACTCCACACATCAGGATTCCCAGGCTCTTGAGCATAACATTTCCTTCCTTACTCTCTTTCCGGTAAAACGAACTCACTCTCTACTCTAACTCAGTTTCTTCATCATCAGATTTCGATGGGAATGCCGAATCCACGAAACGTTTCGCAGCGTCCTCGACTTTCTCAACGAGGTCAGGTTTTTTCACACGAAGAAACTCAGTTCCCGCCGCGCCAAGCACTACACCAACAAGCGCCAATCCAAATAGTCCCATTTTTAGTTCTTCTCCTAAGTGTTGCGCTGTGGCTTGTCGAGCCAGAAACTCCCAGCTTGTTATCCATTGAGACAACCGGCCGCGTTCAATTGCCTGGTCCTTTTGTCTGAGCTTCGAGAAACTCTGACAAGCTCCTTGCAGTCCATTGCCGGCATTGTATCCGCCTTTGACCCATGAGACTACAGTTCCCATTTTGCAGTAAGCTGCGGAACAGGAACACCTCATGCGTCGGTGGATAACGCAGCGCCACCCGCTGAGCTACCAAAATTCTCCAAAGACCTTTCCACGATATTACAAAGCGAGCATTCCATTGCTTCGCTACAAGGCGAGCAATTACGATACCATTCTATCTTCTACAATAGAGCTTCTGTACGGTACTCAATTAACTTCTCAATCGTGGAGTCTATGTAGTCATCTTTCACATATCAAGTATATTATCGGATAAAATACCTTTTCTACGTGAAAAAAAACTATTTTTCATCATCGGTGATTTGGAGCGTATTGCCGAGATGGTTTGGAGCGTATTGCCGAATCGCCCGAAAATGGGCATCTCAGGTAGGAAACCTACTCTCCTGCACACCTGCAATCTGATGTCGAGCACTGCTCAAGGCTGAAGCCACGGAGGCAATAGCGGCAGTCAAAGCTGAGCCCGTGGAATAGGTAGGCAAATATACCGATAAGACTACCATGATAAGGGCCGAAGCAGCGAACGGGAGCATGATCGAGGTCAAAGAGGTAATCGCCAGAGTCAGGAAGGAAGCCGAAGACGCGATGATGAAGGTCAAATGGGATATGAGCAGATGCTACAGCAGATAACAACAACGTCCGATCAGGTTGCTGACAGAATTATATTGATTGACGGAGGCGGCACTCTCCGCTTCGCTAATCTTGCGTGGGCCGCGACATATAGGTACGACACCCCCGATAAACTGATAGGCAAACATGTCAGTACGTTTCACACCGAAGAACAGATGAATACTCTCGTGCGCGATTTCATCGAAGAAGCCATACAAAGAGGTCAGCTCGCCGGTCCGGTAGATCGTGTGCGAAGTGATGGAACAGTGTTCTGCTCGCAGGCCAGAATCGGAGGCGACAATGGCTAAGATCAGGGCTGAATCGGAAGCAAAGCAAGCAAGTTACAATGAGGCGATAGCCGCGGTAAGGGCCCAGGTAGACGAGTCAATAGCAAAGGCTGAGGCGGACGTCTCGGCAATGAAAGAGAAGTACGATAAAGAGATTGCCGCCGCCAAGGCCAAGGCAGACGAGGCAGCAACGAAGGCCGAGGCTGCGGCTGCC
Source organism: Planctomycetes bacterium B3_Pla (assembly GCA_005223045.1). Taxonomy (GTDB): domain Bacteria; phylum Planctomycetota; class Phycisphaerae; order Sedimentisphaerales; family Anaerobacaceae; genus SG8-4. Next base: position 31,015 of record NJBM01000019.1, read on the forward strand.
GAGACGATAGCGAAAGCTGAATCCGATGCCGAGGCGAAGGAAAAACGGTATGACAAGGAGTTAGCAGCAGTAAGGGCCAAAGCCGAGCGGGCAATAGCCCAGGCCGAGGTCAAAGCTGCGAAGGCAATGAGCAAGGCCGAGGCCAAGGCTGATAGGGCAATAGCAAAGGTCAAGTCGGACGCCTTGGCAAATAAAGAGAGGTACGATAAAGAGATTGCCGTCGTCAAGGCCCGGTCAGACGAGGTAATAGCGAAAGCCGAGGCCGCGACAGCCGACGCGATGGAAAAGAAATACGGCAAAGAGTTGGCGGCGGCGAGGGCCGAAGCAGACGAGGCAATAACGACTGCCGAGTCCGCGACTGCCGAGACGATAGCGAAAGCCGAATCCGATGCCGAGGCGAAGGAAAAACGGTATGACAAGGAGTTAGCAGCAGTAAGGGCCAAAGCCGAGCGGGCAATAGCCCAGGCCGAGGCCAAAGCTGCGAAGGCAATGAGCAAGGCCGAGGCCAAGGCTGATAAGGCAATAGCAAAGGCCAGATCGGACACCTTGGCAAATAAAGAGAGGTACGATAAAGAGATTGCCGGCGTCAAGGCCCGGTCAAACGAGTCAATAGCGAAAGCCGAGGCCGCGACAGCCGACGCGATGGAAAAGAAGTACGGCAAAGAGTTGGCGGCGGCGAGGGCCGAAGCAAACGAGGCAATAGCGACTGCCGAGTCCGCGACTGCTGAGGCGATAGCGAAAGCCGAATCCGATGCCGAGGCGAAGGAAAAACGGTATGACAAGGAGTTAGCAGCAGTAAGGGCCAAAGCCGAGCGGGCAATAGCCCAAGCCGAGGCCAAAGCTGCGAAGGCAATGAGCAAGGCCGAGGCCAAGGCTGATAAGGCAATAGCAAAGGTCAGGTCGGACACCTTGGCAAATAAAGAGAGGTACGATAAAGAGATTGCCGTCGTCAAGGCCCGGGCAGACGAGGCGGTAGCGAGTGCTGAATCCGCGGCTGCCGAGGCGGTAGCGACAGCCAAGGCCGCGACAGACGAGGCGATGGAAGAGAAGTACGATAAAGAAATTACCGCCGCCAAGGCCCAGGCAGACGAGGCAGCAGCGAAGGCCGAGGCTGCGACTGCCGAGGCGATAGCGAAAGCCAAATACGATGCCAAGGCGATGGAAAAGAAGTACGGCAAAGAGTTGGCGACAGTCAGAGCTGAAGCCGAGGAGGCAATAGCTAAGGTCAGGGCTGAATCGGAAGCAAAGCAAGCAAGTTACGATGAGACAATAGCCGCGGTGAGGGCCCAGGTAAACGAGTCAATAGCAAAGGCTGAGTCGGACGTCTCGGCAATGAAAGAGAAGTACGATAAAGAGATTGCCGCCGTCAAGGCCCAGTCAGCCGATTCAGTAGCGAAGACCGAGTCTAAAGCAGCCGAGGCGATAGCCGCTGCGAAGGCCCAGGCAGACGAGTTAATAGCGACAGCCAAGGCCGCGACTGTCAAGGCGACGGAAAAGAAGTACGGCAAAGAATTAACGGCGCTCAGGGCCGAAGCTGAGGAGGCAATAGCTGCGGTAAGAACTGAATCGGAGGCAAAGCAAGCAAGTTATGAAGAGGCGATAGCCGCTGCGAAGGCCGAAGCAGACGAGTCAATAGCGAAGGCCGAGGCTGCGACTGTCAAGACGACGGAAAAGAAGTACGGCAAAGAGTTGACGGCGGTCAGGGCCGAAGCTGAGGAGGCAATAGCTGAGGTCAGGGCTGAATCGGAGGCAAAGCAAGCAAGTTACGATGAGGTGATAGCCGCTGCGAGGGCCGAAGCAGACGAGGCAATAGCGACTGCCGAGGCCGCGACTGTCAAGGCGACGGAAAAGAAGTACGGCAAAGAGTTGGCGGCGGTCAGGGCCGAAGCTGAGGAGGCAATGGCTGAAGTCAGGGCTGAATCGGAGGCAAAGCAAGCAAGTTACGATGAGGCGATAGCCGCGGCGAGGACCGAAGCAGACGAGGCAGGAGCGAAGGCCGAGGCTATGGCTGCCGAGGCGATAGCGAAAGCTGAATCCGATGCCGAGGTGAAGAAAAAACAGTACGACAAGGAGTTGGCAGCGGTATGGGCCAAAGTCGAGCAGGCAATAGCCCGGGGCGAGGCCAAGGCTGCGAAGTCAATAACCAGTGCCGAGGTCAGGACTGCGAAGTCAATAATCAGGGCCGAGGCCAAGGCTGATAGGGCAATAGCAAAGGTCAGGTCGGACGCCTTGGCAAATAAAGAGAGGTACGATAAAAAGATTGCCGCCGTCAAGGCCCGGGCAGACGAGGCAGCAGCGACTACCGAGTCTGCGACTGCCGGGGCGAAAGCGAAAGCCGGGGGCAAGCAGATGATAAACGAGCACAAGCGGGCCGAAGCGCGCCTCGAGCAACAAATCGCCGAGTTGGCGGCGGCAAACAAGCAGCTCAAAACTGAAGTCTCACAGAAGAAGCAGGAGTCAAGCGGGCTGGAAGAAGATTACGTGCAGCTTGAGCAGTTCGCTGCCAGGCAGGTCGCACAACTGGCCGCAGCCGGCAGGCAACTGCAGCAGGAAGTTGCCAGACGTATCGAACTCGAACATCGTCTCGGGCAGCAAAACAGCGAATTCACAGCCAGCATCAATCCATTGCTTGCTAATATCAGCAAATTCAACCGTGAGCTTTCGCTGCGCCGCCCAAAAACAGGTTTCAAGAAGAAACCAAAAGCCTGAACCGCCGCAGTTGAGCCTGTAGAGTGCAAACAAATGCCTGAGCTTAGGGTGCCGGCACTCTCACCGACGGCGCAGTTGTTACCTGATAATGTTGGTCAACTCTTGCAAGATGTCATTAGCCACCCTGATGGTCCTGGCACTGGCCTGAAAACCATTTTGGGCCTGAATCATGTTGACGAACTCGGTTGCCACATCGGCATTGGACTTTTCCAGCGCCCCGCCCTTTACGGAGCCCGCACCGCCGGTAAGTGCCTGTGTGGCCAGGGGCTCTCCGGAGTTCCCCGAGGAGTTAAAGTAGTTACCTCCCACGCTTTCGAGTGCTGAGGGGTTTTGGAACAGCGTTATCTGTATTGTCGCGATGTCCTTCTTGATGCCGTTTGTGAAGGCGCCGATGACCGTACCTGCGTTATCGACCGAGACGCTTGAAAGATTACCTGCCTCGTAGCCATCCTGTCTTCTCGCCACGGCAGTGGAGTTACCGGCAAACTGCGTCAAGCCGTCAAATTGACCTGTAGCACCCATGTCTATTACGATGGTCTGAGGATTTAAGGGATCATGTGCGAATGTCACTGCAAACTCTGCTGTATCTCCGGTGGCTGCGTTCAGGCCCAGGTATGAACCGTCAACGGCCGAGAATTCAAGGCCGCTGATTCGTCGCTCGTCCAGTGCTATGCTATTGATATCTCCTGTGATCGAGGTAAGCACCATGTCCCAGGTATTGTTGGTATCCGTCCGAACGAATGCACCGGAGAGCACGTGCTTGCCTCCCTGCGAGTCGAAAACCGTAATACTGGCGTTCTTTACCTCATCTCCGCCAACGGTTGAAACCTCGAAATACGACGGAAGAGTTAGGAAACTGTCTGACCACGCCATTGCAAAATCCGAACTACTGTAGCCGCTGGCCGTGTCGGTTATGCGTATCTTGCCGCCATTGACCAGAGACGCTGTGGCCTCACCGCCAAGGACACCCTGCACGGCACGGCCTGGCGTAGTTTCCACTACCGAACCGACCGGTGCTCCACCTGTCAGATTGGTCGTATCGACAGTCATCATGGCAACATCCTGGCCGGCCAGGGCGCCGGTAAACTCGACAGTAATTGCAGTACCCGGAGGAGGAGGACCGGTGCAGATCACGTTACCGGCACCGATATTAGACAAAGCTTCCAGTGCGGCATCTACCGCAGCAGCAGTAGCATTCCAGGCGATAGCAGCAGTTGTTTGGCCGTCATAAGTCAGCGTGAATGTGCCGCCGGTGGGGCCGCCGGCAATAGAAACCGTTTGGATTTCGTTGACCGCAGGAGTACCCTCGTCAGTGTTTAGCCACGTCAGTACGTCACCCAATGTTGTGGTTGAGGTAACAGGCATCATCAGATCGACCGCTGGACTTGTGCCCGATAAGGCAGTACCGTCCGGCTTATAACCGGAAAATGTAAGCGTGCCATCGGCCCACGTTGCTCCGGTATATTGGTCAAGGGCTGAAATAAGGCTGGTTGTACCGGCATTGGCTCCGTTGACCGTAAAGGCGCTATTGGAGGTCAGAACGTTTGTCTGCGTTTCGGGAAGTGACCCATCGGCGCTGAGGTTTCCCACCACAGCCACTTCCGTTGTGGCTTTTGCGGGTATAGCCACATCGAACGGTATCTTGATATTGCTGTCGCCGGGGACCTGAAAATCGTCACTTTCGCCCACCGAACCGATGCGCTGCACTAAGTAGCCGTTGGAAGGATCAACCAGATAAAAGTTTGCGTCCACGGCAAATGTACCTGCCCGCGTGTAAAGGTTCTGAGAACCGTCGTCGACAACAAAGTAGCCCTCTCCCTCAATCGCCATATCCAGAGGGTTACCGGTATTGACAATATTACCCTGTGACATGTCGGGTGTTATGCCGACTACGTCAACGCCGCCGCCCATCTGCAGAGGATTAGTGCCGCCGACGGTCGCGGTCGGCTGAGAGGCCCTCCTTATGGTCTCACTCAGCAGCTCCGCGAAGTTTATTCGGCTGGACTTGAAGGCAGTAGTATTGACGTTAGCAAGGTTGTGGCCTGCGACATCGAGCATTTTCTGATGGGCCTGCAGCCCCGTAACTCCGGTTGACAATGCGTAACTCATCTCTATTTCTCCTTAAAGTATCGGTTGTAAAAAAACTTCACCATTTAGAAAACCGCCCAGGCTGTTCGTTCTGTAAGCAGCCGGCTTGAATCTTTGCAGAGCGTTCTTTCAGACTTCGGAAGCCGTGAGAAACTCCAACAGTTTCCGCACGCATTTTATCCACGTCTGATACAAGGGATTAGGCCCGGCCTTTTGCGAAAACCCTCTCACAGATGAACGGGTAGCGCAACGCATAAGACTGGGCCGTTGTTTTATAAAAGAGCTTTTACTGACGGTCGATAGTTCGCAATTAGCGTGCCACACAAAAACTGCTTGTGGTTTTTTAAAACGTAACGTGCTGTCGAGACAGCTCTTACAAAATGTGAAAATTGTACTGAACTTCGGCAGGCCGTTTTTGCGTTTGTCTGCGCTGGTTGGCGAAGGACAAATCTTCCAAACATTCGGAAAATTCTGCCGTCGTCAGCTTGTACCGATAACTAATTTCCCTTGATGCAATACTTGCTGTTGACGGTTGCTCGTCGATCTGCTATATTGGCGCCTCAATGACAGATGACAGAAGTTAGATAGTGGGTTGAAATCGCCGAAGTGGCGGAATTGGCAGACGCGCGGGATTCAAAATCCCGTCCTGGCAACAGGGTGAGGGTTCGAGTCCCTCCTTCGGCAATAATCTCTGCTTTCATCTCCGGCGATTGCGATCGCAATGAGACTTCGCCCCCGTAAGAATACTCGTGAAAGTCAATGCCCTGCCTGCTGATATTCAAGCCGGATGGAGCCGGATTTGGATTTGCATTTGAATGATTTATGTCGTATACTTTAAACTGGAGGAGTGTAATTATGGCAAGACGAGAAAGAGCAATCTTCAATGATTGGGATAATAATAACGATTTCTGGCAATATCGCTCCGGTCAGACGCAATCTCCGGCCAAACGGCCGCCTCAGCTTCAGCAGACCAACGCTAAAACGGATAATACTGCACTTTGGTTCTGGATTCTCGGCACAATAGGCTTTTGTGCCCTGTTAGCGATGAAAGTGCTCTGGCCTTCCTGATCTGACCGGCGATTTTCGGCTAATACAGCATGTCAAAATCATCCGCGTGTCAAAATCATCCACCCAGCTATTGTGATAACTACGTATTTTTTCGTCAAAAGAACCCCTGCTTGGCGGAGTTTGTAGGTGAAGACGAAAAGCAGGGGCTTGAGATGACCATACATAACAGCCTCACGGCCGATAACTGCTACTGATAATAAGACGTGTGCGAGGCTAAAACGTTACAACATTTCTGAGAAAAAACCTGCCTGTAATCAAATCTTCCCGATAGAAAAGGAATGCGCAACGCCGGCACAGCGATTATTCGCAGATCATCCAATATCGCCCTGCCGCGTGCTGGATGCTTGTGGAAACGCCGTACAGGCGCTGGATAAGCTGCGGAGATATGACTTTTCTCGTCGGGCCCGTCTCGATTATCCTTCCTCGAGCCAGCGCCAGCACATTGTCAAAAACGGGCATGATCTCCTCGATGTGCTGAGTAACAAGCACCAACCCCATTTGTCGCTGGAGTTTGGCCAAATCTTGAATCGACTCGAGGAGCAGCTCACGCCCGCCCGGGTCCAGCCCGGCACACGGCTCATCGAGGACCAGCAGAAGCGGTCGAGCCATCAGGGCCCGTGAAATGAGCACCCTCTGCTTTTCACCCTGGGAAAGTGTTCCGAACTCCTGGTTCGCAACGCCTGCACAACCCATTTCGGCCAGATATCGCTTAGCTTGAGCAAAGTCGGCGTCCTGCAACTTCTGCCCGGCGTATTGGCGCAGTCCGACCTGTGCGAACTTGCCTGAGACAACGGTCCGAGTTACGATCTCACCGGGCGGGATTTGATTTGTAAGCGCTATTGTCACCCAACCGATACTTTCTCGCAGCTCCCTCAGATCGACAAGGGCCTGACCGTTGCGATAGATTTTGCCTCCGGCGTTGGCCCAGATGTAGCCGCAGGCAATTCTCAGCAGGCTGGTCTTGCCGGCACCGTTGGGTCCTATAATGACCCAGTGCTCTCCCTTGTTCAATTGCCAGCAGATACGGTCCAGAATCAGCCTCTCGCCGATTCTGTAACTGACATCTCGAATGTCGAGTATTGGCGGTTCTATAGTAATCTCCGGCAAAGTTCTGCTTGACCGCTTACTCCAACAAATCCTCGAATTTCATCATAATTCATATCAGTTGGCATTATTAGAGCCGGATATGCTGCCAAAAGCAAGGGGGAAATGGCCGAGCGACTCGCCGGCGCCGCTGCCGACTACGAACCGGAGATGTCCTTATTTTCAACCTCATATTTTTCAGACATGATGGCCTCTCTTATTTCAAATTGACGCTTCAACCTGATTTGAGCCAAAAGTCGGACGCAGTGTCTAATTGCAGTCTTATCGTCTTGTCTAAGGACGCTGCGAGCCAGCATTTTGCCGGTGTCGCCTCGCCAAGTAATGCGAGGATGTCGGCGTCTGTGTTCTCATTGAGCTTCTCGCCCTTCCAAAAAGCCCTGAGGGTATTAGAGATAGTCTTGGTCCTCTCGCAAAGGGGGCTTAGACTGACATTTCGCGAACAGCACGCCAACGGTCTGGCCGGGTGGAGGTCCCCGCCGATGGCCTTGAGGATAATAACGAGGGCTCCAGGCAGGTCCCAGTGACACGGCATAAACATATCAATCGCCATAGCTAAGGAAATCTCGGCTTTGCGGCCGTCAACCGTATCGTGAATGATGGCCGCCCTGGTCTGCTCCAAAAAGGCGGCGTTGTCCTTATAATGTTCGCCAGCCGGACGAGCACCCGGCTCGCCGTAGTCCCCCATATCCAGCGCCATCCAGTGATAGGGCCTGCTCGGATCCAGCGCTTCGGTGACTTTGTCGATGATTCGCTGCACCTGCCAAATCTTAAGCGCTGAAGCCTTCCCAATGAATCCCAGCAGTTCATCCGCCGGGATGCCGCCTACATCGAGACCGGCAGCTTCGCCGGCCGGATTCTCGCACCAGCTTGAGAGTATCCGGCGGCAATTCTCCAGTTCCTTCTTGCGCTGCGGCGGGCGCTCGCCCGATTCCTGGCCGCAGCGTCCGGCACCGATGGCTTCGACAATGCGCTCGGCCTCTTTATCGGCTTCGTGATAGCACACCTCGAAGCGAGTGATAAGCTGCCTTATCGCGGCACTATGTTCGTCCAGAGGCCCAAGAGCATCTTCGGCCCGGTCGATCTCCAGCATCTCGGCATCGACTTCCGAGCCGCAGTTCTGCCAACACGCCCTGCAAGCCTCTTCGTCCATACTTGCTTCCTCGTTGATTTCATAACAATCCGGCAGCCGCTACCAAAAATGTATGTTGCCAAAGCCTGATTTTCAAGGAGAAAACACAGAAAACTTCGTGACAGACTGATTTACGCGTGCTAAGTTATTGCTTACAGATGCCGAACGAGTCAGTTTAACGCATCTATTGGGAGAAATCTATGCGAGATAATGTTTGGTATAGTCTTGTCGACGTGAAATTCAAAGCGATCTTTCTTGATGAATGTTCAAGATTGGCCAGCTTCATAGGCCAAGTATATACGATTTTCTTGGCAATTGTTGCATCCACTAGCGTTGCAACTTGGGCAGTATGGAAAGAATATCCAACTATCTGGGCAATAGTTTTTGGTATCTCACAACTTCTGCATATTATAAAACCCTATGTCCCTTTTATCAAGCGCGGGAGTGACTATAGAGATATGTCGAATGAGTTTGAATCGCTTTATCTACGATATGAAAAGCTGTGGTATAAGCTTGAACAAGATTCTTTGGACTATAAGGAGAAAACGCAAGAAGAATTCTATACTTTAAGAGAGGAAGAATTGGAAATCCTAAAGAGACATAAAGAACATCCTCCACGATTCCGATGGCTTATTACAAAGTCAAGAAAGGAACTGGATAATACGTTGCGTCGTTTTTTCAAAGGAGAAAGTCATGTTTGATGATAGACCACCTAATCCACCAGAACCACCAGATAGGCCCGATACCCATAGTATTCCAAGCTGTCCTGAACCGCCACCTCCGCCACCGCCACCTCCTCCGCAACCAGAAAAGAAGGAATAAATTGAGGTTTGGGTATTCCATAAGCATAAAAAGTTATCTAATTAAAGACAACAACTGCTTATACAGACGGGTAAGGTATGCAAATTGATTTTTGCTCGCGCGGAAGAAATAATTATTATGTCTCTATGTCACATTACAGACGAGCGAAATGTTTTTGTTTATGAATAGACCTGCGTGTGCAACAAGTTGCACATGCTACAAGGCTGCATAGGGAGTGTTTCATATGGAGACTTTCAAGTTTGACCCTAAGATATTCATATCTCCTCCTTTCATTAAATGTCCCAAATGTAACGAGGAGGCCTTTGGAGTCCTCACAATCAACAAAAATAGCTACACGAGGAGATGTAGGGAGTGTTTTTTCCCAAAAGGCGGTGATAGGCCTCAAATCTACGACCTTCCAAAGTTGAACAAAGAGGTTATATATCTTGATCAACTTGTCATCAGCGAGATGATGAAATCTCTAAATCCAAAGACGAAGGCTTATCAAAAAGGCCAACTCGATACCTTCTGGCTCACTCTGTTTGAAAAGCTAGACACGCTATCCAAATTGCAGCTGATCATCTGCCCTGATTCCAACTACCATACAAATGAGTCACTGCTGTCCCCATATTTTGAACAACTTGAGCGGTTGTATAAATTGCTTTCCCATGGGGTAAGTTTCTATGACAGGGGCACTATTGAGCGATTTCAAGTGTATGAGAATATGAAGAATTGGATCGCGGGGCGTCCAGATGATCCAATCAGCATAGATGTTGAAGATGTTGTTCATGGAGATATCAACGCATGGCGAGATAAACTACTCATTTCGATCAAGAGAGAATGGGAAGAGGGAGGGATTGAGAAGCTTAGACAGGATCGAGATCAAATCAATTCAGGATTTCTTGAAACCTTCACGAGGTGGCAATCTGAGACTGACAAAGACTTCGATTACTGGTTCCATGAAGAATGGAGCGCTTATGGTAGGTTAGTCTTGCAGGTGTATTTCAATTACTTGAAGACATATGTAGAGGTTGCCATAGGTAAAACCGAGCCTACCACGAACTTCATATTTCCCCCAGATCCGGTAGTCTTAATACACGAGTGTCATCGTGTCCTTAGAGACGCAGGTTTACCGGACACAGTCCTTTGGGATAAGACAGTTGAATACTTCAGCTCTCCCAGCCTCAGACACGTTCCAACAATCAAGATCTCTTCCATGCTATACGCGTCTTTGGCAAGGAAAGCTGCTGCAGGTCAAAAAAGTCCGCCGACAAAAGGTATGACAAACGACATCGGCATGATTTCTTCACTTTTGCCATATTGTGATGCCATTTTCATTGACAATGAATGTCATACATATCTGACTGAGCAACCTCTCTGTGACGAGGTGAATTATGGCACAAAAATCTTTTCTCCAAATAACAGAGACGAGTTCATGGAATACTTGAACAGCATTGAGGCGGCCATGCCCACGGAGCATTTGGAGAAAGTATCCGAAGTATATGGTTCCACTTGGTGTAAGCCGTATACAACTCTCTTCACTGATGAATGATGTCCTTCCGCTTATCAGGCGGATAGAGTGTGCAATAAGTTGGAAACTCCATTTAGCTAAACGTGGTTAGTTATGGATAAGATTGTAAGAAAAAGGGGACATTCTACTTTTCTGTTCTTTTAGATGCATATAGTGCGAAATATCGCATCCTACACGCTTCTCTGCGCTCTCTGTGGTTAATCCGAAACCGTGTTGGAAATCTCCCGGATGAGTGTGTCGTTCGGTCAAAGAATATTGTATTTTGATGGAACTTAGGTTATCATGGTGTTTGATATGAGATTTGCCGGAGCAGATCATGGCAGAAAGAATGCGAAAAGACCAGGCCCATAGGCTTGTGGACAAGATGGCGGATGATTCTACCTGGGACGATCTGATCGATGAAATCTATGTGCGTCAGGTCGTCGATCAAGGTCTTACCGATAGTAAAGCAGGCAGGACAATGAATGTAAGCGATGTAAGAAGTAAATACGGCCTAACGGAATGAAAGTCCATTGGACGGATACAGCCCAGGGCATAAGGGGGGGCATAAGGGGGACATTCTGCTTTTCTGTTTTTTATAGATGCAAATGGTGCGAGGTATCGAATCCCACATGCTCCAAATTCCAAAAGAGCTTTTCAGACGGGACCTTGTAATTGATTATTTGCGATCCATTCGACCTTGCTCAGGACAAGTTTACTATTGATTATTGTTCTCCTTGGTGGTTCTTCCCGTTCGGCTTCGCTCAGAGCCTGCCCTGAATCCATTCGGCTACGCTCAGGGTAAACTCTGTTGAAGGGACAGCGTCTGTGGCAAATTTCTTTATTTCTTCCTTTTTCGCTTGACAGCTAACTCTATGGTGTGTATTCTGTATATCTAACTCTTATAGCGGGGGGGCAAAAGGGGACATTGTACTTTTCTGCTCGTTTAGATGCTAATGGTGCGAAATAACGCATCCTATATGCTTCTCTGCGTTCTCAGTGCCCTTCGGGTGAATCCAAAACCGTGTTGGAAATCTGCCGGATGAGTCTGTCGTTCGGTCAAAGAATATTGCATTTTGATAGAACTTAGGTTATCATGGTGTTTGATATGAGGTTTGCCGGAGCCGATCATGGCAGAAAGAATGCGAAAAGACCAGGCCCATAGGCTTGTGGACAAGATGGCGGATGATTCTACCTGGGACGATCTGATCGATGAAATCTATGTGCGTCAGGTCGTCGATCAAGGTCTTGCCGATAGTGAAGCAGGCAGGACAATGGATGTAAGCGATGTAAGAAGTAAATACGGCCTAACGGAATGAAAGTCCATTGGACGGACACAGCCCAGCATCATCTTGACGCGATCTATCATTTTATTGCCCAGGACTCGCCAGCCTACGCCAAACGCATGGTGGATCGATTGACCCGGCGATCTCAACAGATCGGCGAATTCCCTTTTTCTGGAAGATCGGTCCCTGAGTATGAAATGAAACAAATCCGAGAGGTCATTGAAGGGCCGTATCGTATCATCTATTACATCAAGCCTGACCAAATCGATGTGCTTGCAGTGCTCCATGGGGCACAAGACGTAAGTCTATAAACCAGGGGGCACAAAGGGGACATTCTGCTTTTCTATTCTTTTAGATGCAGATAGTGCGAGATATCGCAGCCTACACGCTCCAACTTCCAAAAGAGCTTTTCAGACAGGACCTTGTAATTGATTATTGATTATTTACTATTGATTATTGTTCTCTTCGTGGCCCCTGCAATTGACTATTTGCGATCCATTCGACCTTGCTCAGGACAAGTTTACTATTGATTATTGTTCTCCTTGGTGGTTCTTCCCATTCGGCTACGCTCAGGGTAAACTCTGTTGAAGGGACAGCGTCTGTGGTAAATTTCTTTATTTTTTCCTTTTTCGCTTGACAGCTAACTCTATGGCGTGTATTCTGTATATCTAACTCTTATAGCGTTTAGCATGTAGCGTATAGCGTATGGCGGAAAGACAATCAGGAAGGCATCCTGTTATCCTGCCAGGCTGTAATTAGTGGAAAATCTCGGACGCCGGGAGACTCTTTTTGCAAAACAAAGCCAATACCGTATATCGTATTGCGTATGTCGTATGTCGTATGTCGTATGTCGAATTTGGGATTCTGCCTTGTGTGCCTCTGCAGCTATGAGACAATTTGAAAAAACAAAGCCAATCTCGTATATCGTATTGCGTATATCGTATGTCGTGTGGCGCGGAGCTGATAGTGGAAAGCCAATTACGAAGGCATCCTGTTATCCTGTCAGGCTGTAACTTAGTGGCTATGAGTCAATTTGAAAAAACAAAGCCAATTTTCTCGTATTGCGTACTGCGTGATGCGTACTCCGTAAGGAGTCCCAAGGACTGCGAAAAAGGCACTTGAAAAAACAAACCCAAACAAACCCAATTTCAGAAGCTGCCTCCGAAGGAGCGGGGAGCCAAGAAAGGTGCCGGCCATCAGAGTCGTTGCGGGATCGCCTTCCTTTTTCTCACAAGGTCTGATCCTGTCGCAGGTTACCTGGATCGTCTTGCAGGTGATTAGCTTTCTTTCCAGTACCGCTGCACGATGTCGTCTTTTAGCTCGAAGACGACGGTATGTTCCACCGTCTCTTCGTCCTTGATGACTATGGGAGGTGGAAACAGGACAAACTTGTTGTCTTTTCTCTTGGTGCACTTGTACTTGAGGATCTCTGTGCCCTCATCGGTCAAGAATTGCTCGGAAGCCTCGCCGAATGTCGCCACGAGCTGTTCCTTTGTCATTTGGCCGTACTCGACCTGTTTGAGTGTTTCGTCTTCAATGCCGGTGTAGTGCACGTCATTCTTGAAGACCATGCAGCCAACGACTAAAATCAACATGGCCGCAAGCAAGGCAAAAAGAGCGATTTCGGTACATTTGAGCAGTTTCATTTCTTGCTTCTCCTTAGTTAAGTTGATATTTCCCGTTTTACTGCCCGCGACTAATTACCGTTAAGCCAGGTACGCCGCCGGATCAACGCAGGGCTTGTCATTCTAAAGAGTATAGGCATGAGAACCGGCAGCAGGCTACAAGATTTTTCCCGGCGGGCCTGCTGTTGTAAGGGCAGCAGACTGTCAAGTTCCCGTATCACAAGGAGTTATGTAATTAATGTTTCTCGTGAACAATCAGGCCCCGGTGTGACGCCGTGCGAAGTCGCGACGCCCTGCTACGTGCCTGGCCTTTTCTGCATGAGCAGGCCGACTTGCCCAGGGCCGGCAACAACTCAAGCCATCGAAATCGGGAACATCAATTCCGACTATTTAGGATTTGCTACGCACAGAATGCAGGAATAAATGACTTTCCGTGTACCGGCGGCAACCGCCGTACCTCCATCGTGCCGGCTGGAACTGGCCTGCAGGGCCTCTTCCAGGCCCCGCAGGCGCGGCGGTTCCGCCTGGCACAGTTTCTCTGACGGGCAAGCCTGAGACGGAACATCAGACTTGTCGGAACGTTCGGCCGCTGCCGAGGACCGGGCGTATCGCGTGAAGTATAGAATCGAAACCTCAGATGCGAAGAACAAAATGAGGTCAAAATCAACGCCTAAAATCGTCGAAGCTCGATATTTCGAACAATCCGACAACAGCTCCTTAAATGCGTCCTGCATTTCGGTGCAACTTCCGGTGATATATTCATACATGTCCTGCTCCTACAATTAACATCAGGTCCTTCTACTCTCCCAATCTATATAGTAAGCGTATCTCGGAGCGTAAATGTTGATGCTAATTCTCAAAAAAATGAAAAATTTTTTCATATATTTTGCGTGATGGGCGGGCAAAGCAGCGTTATTGCTTAAAAATGCGTTTTTTCGGGGGATTTGATGCCAATTATCTGTGATCAATAGTCAATTATCACGATATCTTCCGGTATTGCCACGACGTCGCGGTGTTTTGGGCCGAGGAGCTTTTTTGTTTCGGTGCTGTGCTTGCCAGCCAAGGTTCTTAGCTGAACGCTGCCGATGCTGGCGACGGCTTTGGCGTTATCATTGAGCATAACGACCGCCCCAGGCTCGAATGAGCCTTCAACGCCGATAACGCCGCTCGGCAAAAGGCTCTTGCGGTTCCTGACCGCCCGCATGGCGCCGGCGTCGATAACTATCGTCCCGGCGGGGCTGCTGTTGAGAATCCATCTGGCACGGTTCGAGAGTTTCCTTTTCGGCATGAAAATCGTGCCGATCTCTTCGCCGGCGATAATCCGGCCTATGACGTTTTTCAATCTGCCATCGGCTAAAACGATCCGGCAATCCGCGTTGGAGGCGATTTTCGCCGCTTCGATCTTGGTTTTCATCCCGCCCGTGCTGTACCTGCTGCCTTTGCCCCCGGCGTTCCGTACAATGTCATCGGTTATCTCGAAAACAGTCGGTATCGGCCTGGCATCCGCGAATTTTTGCGGATTCTTATCGTAAAGGGCGTCGATATCGCTGAGCATAATCAAAAGGTCGGCGTCAATCTTGCTGGCAACCAGGGCGCTTAGCTTATCATTATCGCCGAATGCCGAGCCAATCTCATCGGTGCTGACGCTGTCGTTCTCGTTCAGAATCGGCACGACCGACAGCTTGAGTAGTGTCTCGATGGAATTGCGAAGGTTTAAGTACGTTTTCCTGTGGTTGAGCACCTCGGCGGTCAGCAGGACCTGGGCAACGGTCACGCCGTAGCGCAGAAACGACTTTCGATACTCAGCCATCAACAAAGGCTGCCCGATAGCCGCACAAGCCTGCCGCATCTTGATGTTCCTGGCTCCGCCGGCCAGCCCTGATTTCCTGTTATCCTGATGCCCTGACAACTGCCCCACCCCCATACCGATGGCTCCCGAACTGATAATAACGACTTGCCTGCCGTCTTTGAGCAGAGAATTCACCTGCCCGGCCACCCGACGAACATACCCCGCATCCACCCCGGCATCCTTCGTCAAAATATTAGTGCCGATCTTTATGACTATCCGTTTTGCGCTCTCAAAATTTCGCACGTTCTACCTGCTAAACTAATAATCACCTATGCTTTACCTTATTGGGCCGCACCCTGTAAATACTCGACTATCCTGTGCACGTGCGTTGATGGATTACAGTCGCTCAGGTCTTCAGCGTCATTATGCTGCTCCTTCAACACCTCTTTGGAATGTTTGATCGCGTCGGCGGTCTTTGGATAAGCAATATTAAATATTGTAGTATCGCTTTCACAGTAAGACGGATGCTCTTGCCTTAACGCCGACTTAACGTCCTGGCTTGTATGAAAAGGAGCACTGGTTTTCCTAAAGTGCAATATATACCAGTACTCAAAACATGGATTGCTCAAAACAACTTCCAGTTTGTTGTCCCTTGCCTTATTCACAGCTCTTGGCAGCGACTCTGCTTTGGGTGCTTCAACGTCGATCACACAATACACCACATCGTATGCAGCTTTTGTGAGGCTTCTCGTTGCAATGCGTTTCCTTTCTTCTCTCAACTCAATTGCACGATTCACAACAGTAATAGGCGCGGCGCCTTCTCCAACAATTTCAACTTCGACCATTGCCAATCGCAAAGTGCTCTTCAGCGAGTTGAAATATATAGGCTCAGTCTTACTGCCTTCAGAAACAATAAGAACGCTCTTACGTGGTTCCTTTGAACCTTCTCGACGCTTGTAGCTCTCTATTTTTCTTTGTTTTCTGCTAACCATTCAATTCAAACGACTTAATAATAGGCAGCGCTCCATACCTGCCGGACAGATACCCCCTCTGCATAGCTTCACCCTTTCGCGGCTTGTAGTCTAACATCGAATATAAACGGGTACCGCCGTGTTTGTCCTTCTCGGTAAACCATATTTGATCCCGCCTGAATAATTCCGGGTCCAAGAGCGTCGTATCATGTGTGGTAAAGATCAATTGTGCCCCTACGCCTGAAGCCTTTGGTTTCTGAAAAGATTCGATCCATGCGCGGACAAGATATGGATGTAAACTTGCCTCAAGCTCGTCAACTAACAAAGCTCTCCCCTCCGTAAGTGCCAACAGCCAGGGACCGGCAAGCTCAAAAAAACGTCTTGTTCCATTTGATTCTTCGAGATTGGAAAAATGAACATCTTTGCCAGTAGGTTCGGCATGGTGAATGAATTCTACTTCAACTCTAACTCTACCTTTGTACTCCTTCAAAACGCTCTCACGAGCTTCATCTGGAAAATCTGGTGGAAATGGGACATTCCCCGGGTCAAACTCCTGTTTTTTGATATTTATCCCATGGATTCCAAAATCAGCAAATCGCATAATTCTATCTAAATAATCATACCAGACATTCTTCAATTCTTCATCCCTTTGAGCATCCATCACCATGTCGATCGTCGTCACTGTTGGTCGTTCCGAAGGTAGAACAATTAGAAATCCTTCCGAAAACCATTTGTAAACAGCAGTTAATTGTTTATTGTTCCATTGCGCCCCGGCAGAAAGAAACAGGACGTTATTTGTGGTTCTGTCTTTTAACTTCTCTCTCTCCCCTCTCAGATAAGATCCGAAATTCCATTCGGTTTCGTCTGTTTTCCTGTTGAACTTTCTTTCAAACCAGGTCTGTGCTATGTCTCTTGACCGGCCTTGAGGATATGCGTAAAGCCATTCGTCGTGAATTCTCTCGGTAGTAGCGGTAAAGCCGTATTGATAACGTGTTTCTTCATGGATGAAAGTGACCTCGAAAGAACTTGGTTCACTGCTGTATTTGTCGTGTAACTTGAATGGTGTCACAGGTAGTCTCTCCCCGGGCTTGCCCGGTTTTTCAATTATGTCCCGCATTGTAGATAGAGCCTTTATCAGATTGCTTTTGCCGGATGCATTTGGTCCGTAGATGCCAACTGCTTTTAGCAATCGCAATTTGCCCTGTTGCACACAATTGTCGCCCAGTTCCGTATCTTTGCTTGCGACAAGACTGAGGGTCTGCTCTTCGCGAAAAGATCGGTAATTGGCCACCTTGAATTCAACTAACATTTGTTTTTCCTTATAATATAAGGGCGAATTTCGCAATCTTCCTGCGCAAATTAGCTTTGCATTCAACTTTGGACTCAATTAAGAATATCGGACAAATTTGAGTCCTGCAAGAGTATTTCTGAGCGAAAACGGGAAAAATATGTGAATATCCTTTATTGGTCGCCTCTGCCGAATCGTTAATCTCCGGCCTCTAATCTCTAATCTCTATCTTTTTGTGTGTGAATTGCTTGGCGTTGGGGCCGGAGTAGTGGGCTACGATTTGGCCTGTGCCGGAGAGTTTCCATTTGTAGATAAGGAGGCCTTCGAGGCCGACGGGGCCTCGGGCGTGGATCTTGTTGGTGCTGATGCCGACCTCGGCGCCGAGGTTATAGCGGAAGCCGTCGCTGAAGCGCGTGCTGCAATTCCAGAATACGTTGCCCGAATCGACAAGGGCCATGAATCGCTCGGCTTTTGTCTTGTTCTCAGTAACGATGCTGTCAGTGTGGCCTGAGCCGTAACGGTTGATATGGTCGATAGCTGCATCAAGGTTCTCGACGACTCTTATCGAAAGGATGTAATCGAGATACTCGGTTGAGAAGTCTTCTTCGGTTGCCGGTTTTACATCTATGATTGATATCGTTTTCTTGCAGCCGCGTAGCTCGACGTTTTCTTGCTCCAAGGCGGTTTTGACCTTGGGCAGGAACGTCCCGGCAATCTTCGCATCGACCAGCAAAGTCTCGGCGGCATTGCAGACCGCGACGTACTGGCACTTGGAATCGACTGTGACGTTCACGGCCATATCCTCGTCGGCGTCGCCATCGACATAGACGTGGCATATACCGTCGGCATGGCCGAGGACGGGGATGTTGGTGTTGTTCATTATGTAGCGGACGAATTCGTTAGAGCCGCGGGGGATGACCAGGTCGATGTATTCTTCCAGGGCCAACATCCCGGCGACATCCTGCCGTGTCTCCATCAGTTGAATCCACCCTGTCGGCAGGCTTGCTTTTTCGCCGGCTTCGGCGATTATCTTGGTCAGGATTCTATTGGTTCTTGCTGCTTCGCTGCCGCCTTTTAGCAGGACGGAGTTGCCACTCTTGAGGCACAGCGTCGAGATTTGCACGAGAGCGTCCGGGCGCGATTCGAAAACGACGCCGATAACACCGATGGGACAACTGACTTTGTAAAGCTCGAGGCCAGTGTCAAGCTCAGTGGCGGTTAGTGTCCTGCCCACGGGGTCGTCGAGTTTGATCAGGCTCTCTATGCCGGCGATGACCTGGGCAATTTTGTCCTGGTCAAACTTGAGGCGTTTGAGCAGAGGTGCGGCCAGCTTGTCCTTCTTGGCGGCGGACAGGTCCTCTGTGTTAGCCGAGACGATTCTGTCACTGTTGTGCTTGAGGGCGCCGGCTATCTGCGCCAGAGCTTCGTTTTTCGTATCTGTGTTGATCGTCGCCAGCCGGATCGAGGCCGATTTGGCAGCCGAGGCTATTTCGGGAATACTCATTTCCAATTTCCTGTTGACTGATTTCTGTTGACTTGTTACTATTGAATTGTAAATGATTGATAATCAATAATCAATAATCAATTGAACCGCGGGCGTAGCATAGTGGCAATGCACCGGCCTTCCAAGCCGGCTAGGTGGGTTCGATCCCCATCGCCCGCTTTATTTGTGCTTTGCCTATCCTCGCGTTTCGGCTCTCGTGCCGGCGCCGGCCGAACAAATTGAACGTCACCGAAGTACAAAGTAAGTGAACCGTGTACTGTTGTCGGTTTCGCAAAAAGAAGTAATTTTTCCCGTCACCGGATGGGGAGTCTCGGACACTTGCCTGGCACGTGGATTTGGAAGGGAATATTCAGGAAATTGCATTTATCCGCACGCCGCGAGTGCCGATATCAAACAAACGGCGGTTTCTTCATGTGGAGAACAAAGGAATTGTAATGTGGAAGAAGTTTTTGGTATTTCTGCTGTGTTGCTTATTTGCCGCAAACAATGGTCATTCCCGGCCCGTGAACCGGCAAAAAGCTCGCAGTTTTATCGTTGTGCTGAAAGAACCTTCTCTGAGCAGCAGAGCATTTGATAAACGAGGAAAGTCCCTGTACAAAGGATTTTCTGCGCGACGGAAGCGACATGTCGAGCGCATGACCAGGCGTCGCATCGAGATGGAAGACAAGTTGAGCCGTTTTGAGAATCGGCTGCGAACACTCTCTCCCGACATCGTGCCCCGCCGTCGATTTACCGGTCTTCTTAACGGCCTGTCTCTGGAAATGCCGCGTAGAATGGCATCAAGAATTCGATCCATGCCCGAGGTATTGTCGATAGTCCCGAACCGGAAATACAATTACTCGCTAACCAGGAGCAACGATCTGATGAATGCCCCGCTGGCATGGCAGCTCACCGGCGGACCGGCGCTTGCCGGAAAGGGGATCAAGATCGGCATCATCGATACGGGGATAGACCATACCCACGTCATGTTTGACGATGAAGGATATGAACTCCCTGAGGGATTTCCTCTCGGCGACACAAATTTCACGAACAATAAAATCATCGTGGCGCGCGTTTTCACCAGGAACGGAGATTCGCTTGAAGATTCGACTCCCCGGGACCGGAATGGACACGGAACCCACGTAGCCTCCTGCGCGGCGGGAAATCCGGATACGGTCTCGCCGTTGGGACCGGTCTCAGGCTTTGCCCCAAATGCGTATCTGGGAAACTACAAGGTCTTTACGGGCGAGTTCACGACGTTGGAGCAAATCATCAGCGCACTGGAGGCTTGTGTCGAGGACGGCATGGATGTTGTGAATCTCAGCCTTGGCTCCGAATCTTATATCCATGCGCTGCTGGACCCCGAGGCTTTGGCGATAAGAAATGCGATAAATGCGGGAGTGGTGGTGGTTGCCGCCGCAGGCAATTCCGGCGGACCGGAGACAATTGGAAGTCCGGGGCAGATTCCGGAAGTAATCACCGTCGGATCTCTGACAAACTCTCACAACGGCGGAAATGCCGGCGCCATTGACATTGCCATGATGAACGTATATGCCGACGGGGCGCAAATCGTAACCGATGAGGAGATTGTCCTGGCCCCGAATCCAGCTTTCTTCTCGCGTCCATTGATCGGACGCTTCGAACTTGTTGACGCCGAGGCCCTTGTTTCTCTCGGTGGTAGTCAAGATGGGTTGGTGTGCGAGAGCCTGCCGCCCGGTTCCGCTGCGGACAAATGGGTTTTGGTCGAGCGAGGCATCTGCACCTTCACGACAAAGGTTGACCACGTGCAGGACGCCGGCGGCTGGGGCGCTCTGGTCTATAACGCGAGCGATGCAGAGGAGGGTCCCGATGAGCCGCTGCGAAGTCCGAGCGTCCCCGATACGGAAATACCGTCCTATTTCGTCTCACGCAATACCGGGTTGCTTATAAAGGATGCGATTCTGAACTCAATGACTGTGGAAGTAGAATTCTATGCCGCTCCGCCGTCAGAAACGGATCAAACTCCTTTCGAATTCAGCACGTTTTCTTCTCTGGGGCCGTCTCTTAGTTACGTGGTCAAGCCCGAAATAGTTGCGATCGGGCAGGGAAGTTATGGAGCGACACAGAACGATCTTCCCGGCGAATTCGAGTTCGAGTTCTTCGAGTACGCTTCGTTTGATGTTTCCGGTTTCAATTTCAGCAGTGGGACCAGTTTCTCCTCACCCCGGGTCGCAGGAGTTGCCGCGCTTATCAAACAGATGAATCCTTCATGGAAGCCCGAAGATATTAAATCGGCAATAATCATTTCCGGAGAACGACTGCCGAGCGTTTCTTCCCTGTCCGGCATGGAACGGGGAGGGGGACATGTCAATCCCATCAGGGCCATGAACCTTCCCTTGATCGTGACGCCGCCGACCTTGAGCTGGGCGAACGTATTGATCGACGAGGTAACCGAATCGGAAAGGACCGTTCGACTGAAAAACGTCTCGCAGCAACTTCAAACGGTTTCACTCTCGTTAGACTTGCCCCACGGTGAGCAGATACAATCTGCCGACATACTCCCTAACCAGGTTGATTTGGCGCCGTCCGAGAGTGTCGACATCCTGTTCAAGCTGAAATTCAATCCTCCCGAGCAACTTGGGCAAACCGACGATGTGAGCGGTGACATAATCATCCATCTGGATAGTCAGCCGGAAGCGCTGCGCGTTCCTGTCTGGGCGCGTATTATGAAGGTTGCTCCTGCTCAGGCAAGCGTGCTGCTGATCGATGACGACGGCGGGGACTTTATCGAAGAGCAATACCTCCGGGCAATTAACCTTGCCGGCTACGAGGCGGTTGTGTGGGATGTGGGCGAACTCCAGGCCTATCCTTCAGTGCAATACATGCAAAATTTCCAGGCTGTCGCATGGTTCCTGGCTACCACGTCGCTTTTCAACATTCGCGGCAACGAAGCGCTGCCCGTCAACAACCGAACTCGCTTCAATGTTGCGCTGACACAATATCTGGCACAAGGGGGCCGGCTACTGGTCTCAGGAATGGATTGGAGCGATGATCAAGAACAGACTTTGTTCGGACAGCAGGTTTTGCACATTTCGGAATTCACCCACGATCCATTTGTGCAATACTCTCCCACCGGGGATATTGTGGACCAGCAGACCAGGCTGGACATTTCCGGCGTGCTCGACAGTCCCGTCGGTCAGGGATTGCCCAATCTGGGCGCGGGCTTCGATTTAGACTTTCCAAACATGTCGGACATTCTGGTGCCGGATGACAGTGACGTAGTGAAACCGGCTCTTATAACGAACCAGAATCCCCAGGACGTCATCGGTATTACTGTCGAGACCGGCAGTTATCGTGCCGTGTTCTTTTCTTTTGCTCTTGAGCGCATATCAAGAAATGGGATGGACATAATTGTGCAAAACAGTCTCGATTGGCTGACAGACGGTTCAAGAAATCTCCTGTCTATTCAGTCAGTAGAGCCTGGAATTCAAAATGACAGCGGTGTCCCTTTGACAGTTACGCTAACGGTTGAAGGGATTAACTTTTTGGTCGGTCATGATATTCTTCTAAATGATATCCCAGTGGAAATAACGGCAATCGATATAGCCGGAAGTCTCGAAATCCTTGTTCCCGCAGGACTGCCCGAGGGATTTTACGACATCACCTTACGATCTCCTGACGGTCAAAGAACCACCCTGCCGGAAGCGTTTAAGGTGGACAACCCGCCCCCGAATTAGTGAAGCGATTGCCGATTGCTGATTACCAAATCGAAAAATAGTTGATCTACTTGCGAGTATCTCCGCCGAAACAAATCACCTTAGCGTCACGCGTAGCCATGTAGAGTCGCCCTCGTGCGGCGGACAAGCCGTCGAAGGCCGGCAGTGATGACAGCGTATGCGATTTCACCGGCGAGCCGTCCTTAGACGAGAAGACCTGGAGCATAGCGCCGGCCCGCCCCTCGAAGGCAGCCAGGGGGTCTTCGGAGTCCAGCACATCAGGCGTGCCGGCAGCGAACAGCCTCTCGCCCGCTAAGACCATGGCCCGGATGCGAAGCGGTATCATCTTCTGCCACTTGGCCGGGTGTTGGCGCAGGTAGCCTGTTCCCTTCTCGACGCCTCGTCCGCCTCTGCGATGCTTGTCGCTGTAGGCCTCCTTCGGCAGCCAGTCGATGGCAATGGATTCTTTCCCCCGCTCATCGAGGATCGGCTCATTGTCATTATCGTCGGCGAACAGCAGGTAGCCCTGGTCGGCCGGGATGAACAGGGGGCTCCATTGGATCCGGCGATAGAAGTACTTCACCGCATAAGTCGTACTCTCGTTAAAGACAACGAGCTGCCCGCTCTTAGGCGCATGCTGGGCGAAATAGAAACCGGGCCAGCGTCTGCCGTACATCCAGTAAACTCGGTCGAAGCCGGTATCATCCAGAAACCCGCCCGTAGCGACTAAGTGGTTGGCGCCCATGTCCAGCTCGCCGAGGGGGCTTTCCTGGGTGGTCTGGAGGCGATTCAATCGGGCGTCGAACTTGATCCGCTGCATGTACAAATCCTTGCCGTCGCTGACGATCAAGTCCGGCAGCGCACCTTCCATCGCAAACGGTGTGCCGATGTCCTCTTTGATGTCCGGCCAGGGGCCTTCCAGATGATGATGGTTGAGCACGCGGCCGGTTGTTGCGTCCAGTCCATAGACCATGATCCCGCCGTCGAGGAACGATGAGCGCCCCGCCGCGAAGTACACGACATCGTCCTGGATCAGCACACTGCCTTGCACTGGCCAAAGCGACTCCAATTGTCCATAAGAGACCATCCGCCGATTGTCCGGCGCGGCACCGAAGCGCCATACCAGCGCCCCGTCGCTCGCTCGCAGGCAGTACACCGAGCCGTCCCGGCAGCCGAACAGCACCATGCCCTCGTGAACGGTCGGCGCCGAGTCGATTCGTCCACCGGCTGTGAAGCTCCAAAGGTCCTGTCCGTTGGCCGTGTTCAGGCAGCGAATACGATGGGCATCTTTCTCCGCCACCCAAAGCCGGTCTCCGACGATAACAGGTTGCGATCCCTGGCAAGCCAGTTGGACCTGCCATCGTTCGGTCAGTTCGGCCGGCACCTTCATCTTCGTCGAGCCGCTCCGCAGCCCGTCGCGCCGGTACATGGGCCAGTCTTCATCCGAAAGTTTGCGTCGGTTCAAAACCTTGCCGTAAGCGCTGCCTCGCTGGAGGTTGGTCTGCGCAGCGGGCTTCAATGCCTCGGCAGGTTCGGCCGACATCGCAAGGAAGCCGAAGACCTTCACGCCGGGGTAGCAGAAACACTGGTCGGACGGCGCGTAGAAAAGACCGTTCGCCGGCGTGGCGCCAGTGAAGCATGGGGCGCGGAGCCAGTCGTTACGCATGTGATTGCCGTCTTCGAGGTCCACAAACTCGGCCCCGCGCTTGGGCCATATCAGGAAGCGTTCGGTGGCCTTGCTGCGGTGACAGCGGTAATGGTGGCCGGGGGAGATTAACTGGCCCAGTGACAGCGTCCGTGTGATCTGGCCGGTCCGAAGGTCGAGCCCCTGTGGAGACCCGCCGCACCAGACGGTCCCGTTGGCGACGAAGAGGTCCGTCGGCTGCGTACACGCGCCCGCCTGCCCCTGTGCACCTTTGCGCCTCCAGAGAACGTTGCCGTCTTCCAGAGAAAGGGCTGTCAGGTAGAAACCGCGTTTGGGTTTGTTCTTGCCCTTGGTCTGCTCGGTTGCGCTTGTAGGCTCAGGCCCGTGCCCATGGAAGAGCACTACGCCGTCGGTGAGAACCAGCGTGCTGACCGCACCTAAGGTCGAGCCGATCATGTTGGGAACGCGCCACATTTCGTTGCCGGTCCTGGTGTCCAGGCAGACAAGCTCCTCGATGTTGTGGTAAACAAGCCGCCCGGCCTGGGCGCTCAGCGCATACGGCATTACGCGAGTGTTTTCCTTGCGCCAGAGCTGCCTGCCGGTCGCCACGTCAATCGCGGCCAGCGTATCGTCGAGGGTAGCCTTGCCCATGCGGACAGTTGCCGCTACCGACCGGCCCTTGGTAATCTTGACGATAAGGACGCCGTCGGAGAGGATCATCTCGTCGGTGCCTTTTGTGCCTTCGAGGGCCTTGGTGAGAATCTCGCCGGTCGCAGCGTCCAGCACCGAGACGGGCGAATCGAGGAAAGCCAGCGTCACGTAAACGCGGTCGCCCTGGGCGATCAGTCGCCGGGGTATTGTGTGATGGATGTTCCACCGGTTCCCGGTACCCGTGCCGAACTCGGGCTGCCATTGCCGCATCGGCTCCTTCCAGAGCAAAACTCCATTGGCGGCGTCTCGCGCGATGAGGCTGCATCGCTGCGGCAGCTTGCGGTACACACCGGTCGGCGCTTCGTCGAAGATGGTAAATATGCGCCCGCCTGAAGTGACCACGGCATTGACGCTGCTGGGGAATTCATGACTGCGGCACCATCGCGGCCCGGCAACCCAGCGCAGACGTTTGGGAGGACCGACCTGCCTGTCCTCGGCGACGGCGTTGCCGCCGGCATCGTGGAGAAAGTGTGTCCATTCGTCGATGTCGGTCGGTCTGGGTTTGTCTGTCCGTTTCCATTTGCCGCCTTCCTTGACATACGCGACTCCGTCAGGGCACAATACTCGCATGATCTCCGCCATTGGTACGTCGCCCAGCCCAGCGCTGGGCTGGGCCACCACAAGGTTTACCATGTCGTTGACGTAAGGCAGCCGGTCGGCGCGCCTGAGCTTCTCGACCGAAACCTTGCCGTACATGCCGAGGGACCGGATATGCTGCCGGGCCTGCCGCACCTTGTCCGCATCACTGTCTAAGCCATGAACCAGATAGCGGTCGCTCACTCGCAGAGCCGCCGTCAATTTACCGTCACCGCAGCCAAGGTGCACTATAAGTCCACCCTGTACGCCTGTTGCTTCATAGATCGACTCGGCTGTGACCGGGCCTGCCGATGCAATTCCGGCGACCATCGCGACCACAAGCCCCAGGATCATCGCACCACTGAATTTAGAATTCTCCATTCTCAATTCTCCATTCTCAATTCTTTTGTCCGAAGCAGGTCAGCCGGCCGTCGGTGTCGCAGACGAACAGCCTGCCTTCGGCGGCAGCCATGCCGTCCCAAACCGGTGGAGTTGGCAGATCGATCTGGAAAGCCCGCCCGCCTTTCGCTGCGGAGATTCCTACCAGCAAGGCCCCGCGCTTACCCTCGTACGCGGCGTCCTGCTCGGCTATTTTCGCCACGACCTGCGGATCGCGGGGACGGTTGAACGCATCATCCTCATGTAGCACATCGGGCGGGCCGGCAACGAAAAGCATATCGCCGGCCAGAACCATTGCCCGTGCGTGCAAAGGCGGCTGAACGACGGACCAGTGCAGCTTCGGCGCCAGACGGTCAACCGTAGTGGTGGCACGCGTGAATCGGCGGTTAAACATGGCGTCGCGTCCCGATTTCTGGCTCCATTGACTGACCCTTTCGATGGCATCGGCGTCAGCCTGTATCTCCGAGCAGAAAAGGTGGTTTTCCAGCACGTGCGACCAGACGAAAAGCCCCGGTTCGCGTCCGAAACCATAAACGCGGTCGCCGTCGAAGACCAGCATCCGGCCGGCGGGAGCGTATCGTCCCGCTCGGAACCACCAGTTGCAGCCGGACGAAAATGCTCTGCCGTATATCCAGTAAGACCGATGCCAGGCATCGTCGTCGAGAAAGCCCGTCGGGCAGAACAAATGGGCGCCCTTGCCTAATTGCTCGTTCGCCCGTTCAAACGGCTCCAGAGTCGGATCGATGGTTTGTATCCGCTTGCCTTCGAGGTCGAATACCTGAGAGCGCATATAGACAAGTTCCCCGTCGCAGGAGAGGACGTCCGGCAACGCCACGGGCATGTTCAGCACCTTCACATCCTTCTGCGGACTCCGCTGATCGTCGATGACATTCTCCGAGAGCAGACGTCCCGTCGCGGCGTCAAGACGGCAGAACCTCAGTCCACCGTCGAGGAAGGTGGATCGGCCCGCCACACAATAAACGATGCCGTCGTTGACAAGGACACTGCCGTGGACGGGCCAGACCGATTCCAACCGGCCGTAGGATACGAGCCTGGTATTTCTCGGTGCGGCCATGAATCGCCAGACCAGTGCCCCGTCGGAGGCCCTCAGACAGTATATCCTGCCGTCGGCACATCCGAAGATTGCCAGCCCGCGATATATGGTAGGCGGCGAATCCACCTCTGCGCCGGTTGTGAATGTCCATACATTCTCGCCGTGCTCGGCATTCAAAGCATAAAGTGTGTGGGTCTCCGGTGATGCAACAAAAACAAGGCCATCCGCGACTACCGGACTGGTCAGGTTGCTGCCCAGATCCGATCGCCACCGCTCGGTCAGCGGCAGATTTACGGCAGTCTGTGTTGCGCCGCTGCGGGCCGCATCGTGACGGTAGGTGGGCCACTGGTCCGCTTGTTGGCCTGCGGACTTTAGCCTGGTTCCGTACGCCGGTCCCTTGACCAGGCGGTTTGCAGCCGGAGTAGCCATGTCCGCTGTCCGCTGCGAAGCCGGGGCAAGAGCACACAGACCGCTGAGCTTGGATTCCAGGTAGCAGGCGCACGGATGCGGCGGGGCGTAAACCAGCCCGTTACACGGCACGATGCCGTAAGTGCAGGCGCCACGGACCCAGTGGTGAGTCTCCCAGTTTTGCTCGCGAATATCGACGAACTCTATCCCCGTTCGGGAAGTGAGAATGTACTTGTCGGTTGCCTTGGAGCGGTGGCAGCGGTGGTGGAACCAATAGGTCTCGACTTCCGGTGTGAACTCTCGCTTAACCTCTCCGGTGCTGGGGTCCCGGCCTGTGAAGACTCCGGAATGCTTTCCTCCGGCGATCTGTCCGCACCAGACCAGACCATCTACCACGAGGAGGTCTTCGGCCGAGCCGGCGTGGCCGGCCGGATAGTGCGGGGCCTGCCAGAGTAACTCACCGTCTTTTTTCGCCAGGGCCCTGATTTTGCGCTTAAGCCTGCCGTCGGCGAACAGAATCACGTCATCATAAGCGACAAGCGTGGGGCCATAGACGTAACCCATGTTGTCCCGCTGGTCAACAGGTTCCGACCGCCACCTCGGTTGGCCCGTCTTTCTGTCCAGGCACACGACCTGCTTCCAGTTGTGGAAGTAGATGCTATCGTCGTCGGCGGTCAGGGTCAACGGCTCGACCGGATGCTCGACCTTCCACAACGGCTCTGCCGTTTGAGCGTTTAGCGCGACGATGTCGCGTTTCTCAGGCTTTAGCAAGTAGCCTTCCGAGGGTTTCATCGTTCGGTTCTTCTCATCCCAGCATATCATCAGCTTGGGATAGTAATCTTTCGGATTCATCGACTCATCGTTCTTGAGCAGAAAGAGTGTGCCGTCGCTGCAAAGTATCTCTTCGGTGAACTCGGTTCCCTCGTAGGTTTGCAGGATTCGCCCGGTGGCGGCGTCGATCCTGCTGACCGGCGCCTCCAGACCCAGGGTGACATAGACCGAGTCGTCCACTGCGACCAAACGCCTGGGCGGCTGGGCGGGACCGTCTTTGAGCGGCCAGAGGTGATTGAACCACGAGTCAATCGGTTTCTCCCAGAGAACGATGCCGTTGAATGCGTCGCGCGCGGTCAGCCGCCACTTGGGGGGCATGTGGATCGAAGCTCGACTTCCCATGTCCATAATGGAGAACAACCTTCCATTTGCCGAGACGACCGCAGCGACGCTGGATGTAAACTCGTGGTGGCGCGAGAACTGCGGGGCGCCGTCCCATTGAAGATGTCTTAACGGGCCGATAGCGGTATCGTGGGCCACGGCATTGTTGCTCGGATCGTGCATGTAGTGTGTCCACTCATCTATGTTGTCCGGGCGTGGTTTGACAGTCTTTGTCCATTTGCCGCCGGTACGCAGGTACGAAACGCCCTGGGGCACGAGCACGCGCATGATCTCCCGCTCGGATATTTCTATCGGCATCTCGGCGACCACAAGGTTCACGGAGTTATCGATATAGGGCAGCGTTTTTCCTTCCAGCAAATCGACGGATACGGGGCCGTAAAGTCCGGCGCTGCTTATGTTCCCGCGGGCCCCGGCCAGGTCCTGGGGTTTCCGGATCAGGCCGTGCACGAGGTAGCTGTTGCCGTCGCGCAGCGCCGCTGTAAGTTTGCCGTCACTACAGCCAATGTGAACGATCAGGCCGCCTTTAACGCCGGCGGCATCCAGAATCCGCCTGGCCTTCTGCCCGGGACTCTCGGTTTGTGCCGTCGCAACCGACAGCGCGCATGAAATTGACAGAACAAGGGCTAATTTGGTCACGAATCTCGTTTTCATGGGTACATCTCCTTCAAAATTATATTTCGTATTGCGTCGTGCGTATTGCGTCGTGCGTAGTACCCGACACCCAATACGCAACACGATATACGCAATACGCTATACTTTGAAATTGTAACAAAGACCATAGGAATTTTGAATTTTGAATTCTAATTCTTCATTCTCAATTCTTCATTCTCAATTCGCCTGCTTTTTACTTGAATTGGCGCCCCCTTTTTAGTACAATAAGTGGGCTAAATTTGAGTTTTTCGGAGGATGGATATTGGAATGAAAAAGCTGGTTTTCACTTTCATATACCTGTTGCCGGTTATGACATTGCAGGCGGCGACAATCACCGTTGACGACGACGGGCCCGCGGATTTCAACAATATCCCCGAGGCGATCAACGCCTCCGAGCACGGTGATACTATTGTCGTCAAGACCGGCACGTACGACCGCAGAATATCCTTCGACAACATGGCTGTTACGCTTACCAGCGAGGACCCGGACGACCCGAATACTGTCCGGGCGACGATTATTGCCGTCGATTCGAACTACAGCGTAAGTTTTGATTTCGAGGAAGGCAACGACTCGATCATTACCGGCTTTACCGTTACCGGCCGGGGTATTCACTGTTACGGCAGCTCGCCGACAATCTCAAAGAACGTTATCACAAATTGCGGCAGTTACGGCATTCACGGGGAAAACGACGCCGCACCGATTATCTCGGAGAACACAATCAGTTTCAACGGCCAGCCGGCGATATACCATTGCAACGGACCAATCGCAAACAACGTCATCTCGGCAAACAAGGGCGGCATCGCTTACTGTGACGGGCCGATAACCGACAACGTCATATCGGACAACTCCGACAGCGAACTCGGCCGGGGCGGCGGCCTGTCGTTTTGCAAGGGCCTGATCACCGGCAACCTGATTGCATATAACTATGCAAGCTATAAAGGCGGAGCGGCATACGAGTGTCCGGGCGACATAAAGAGCAACATCATTGTCGGAAATAAAAGCGCCATCGCGGGCGGAGGGCTGTGCAACTGCCGGGGCGAAATAGCCAACAACATCATCGCCGGCAACCGATCCGGCAACGGCGGCGGCTTGTTCGGCTGCACTCAGATACGCAACAACACCGTCGTGGGAAATTCCGCTAATGGAAACGGCGGCGCTATGGGTCAGTGCCCTGGCCATGTCGGCAGCAACATAATTGCGTTTAACCGGGCCGGTTTTGTCGGCGGAGTTCATGGGGCGAGCAGTAATTCATACAATGCCTTCTGGTCAAACGAGGGTGGAAACTTCGGAAGCGGCGCGTTTGCAGGCCCCGGCGATATCATCGCCGATCCGCTTTTTGCAAGTGACGGGCACTGGGACGCCAACGAAACCACTGACCAAAGCGACGACTTCTGGGTTGACGGCGACTACCACCTCAAATCGCAGGCGGGCCGGTGGAACCCCGGCGACCGGGGCTGGATCGAAGATGATGTCACAAGTCTGTGCATAGACGCCGGCGAGCCTGGTTTGGACTGGACGGGGGAATTGTGGCCCCACGGCAGGAGCATAAACATGGGCGTTTACGGCGGCACGGTCCAGGCAAGCATGTCACTTTCCGATGCGGGCAACCCGGCCAATCTGAATCCTGATATTGACGATGCCAATGACTGGGTGGATTACAGAGATCTGTCGTTGCTCACGGACCAGTGGCTGAGTAGTGAAGTCCCGTTGGCCGAAGATCTCAACAGAGACGGGGCGGTCGATTTCGCAGATTATGCGATTCTCATGGCCAATTGGCAGCCTGAGCCTCCAACCCCGCAGCCGCCCGTACCCGATCCGATGACTTGGCAGACGGCGCCTCATGCCACGTCGAGAACAACAATCGCTATGAGCGCCACGATTGCCGTCTCAACCGACGACAGCGCTGTAGAATACTATTTCGAGTCCACCACGCCCGGCGGGCATGACAGCGGCTGGCAGAATGAGCTGGATTATACAGACGCAGGCTTAACCGCCAACACCACATACTCCTACAGAGTCAAGGCCCGCAATAAGGCAAATGGCGTCGAGACAGCTTACTCAGACTCGCGCTCGGCAACAACTCCTCCCGATGATTCCACCCCGCCAGGCCCCGACCCGGCGGCATGGCAGACCGAGCCTCATGCATCTTCAGCATCGTCGATTCGTATGGTCGCTGCGGCGGCATCCGATGAAAGCGGCGTGGAATATTACTTCGACTGCACTTCAAACCCGGCCTACAGCAGCGGCTGGCAGGACAGTGCCGAGTATGAAGCCGCATCTTTGCCTAAAGGCACGTACAGCTTCGTCGTAAGAGTCCGGGACAAATCGCCCAACCGAAACACAACGGGCGACTCGGTCGAGGTCACGCTGGATATCAGCTCCCCGACGCCTGATCCGATGCAGTGGGAATCGGCGCCGGATGAAGTCTATCGCGGCGGGGGAACGTTCGATTTCTGGGCCGAGATGACGGCAGCAGAAGCCACGGACCCGAGCGGGGGCGTGCAGTATTATTTCCAGTGCACTACCGAGTCGGGCTTTAGCAGCGGCTGGCAGGACTCGCGCACGTACCAGGTGAAACTCGGAAGGAGCGGACAGGGACACCGTTTTCGCGCCAAGGCTCGTGATATCCACGGCAACGAAACCGCCTTCTCGGACTTGCTGCCAGCCAACTGACCGCGGTCGGCTCCATCCACTTCATTCGCTCCGATCGTTCAGTGGCTGCCAATCAGTGATAAAAAAGCGGATAAAACCACAAAGGCACAAAGCCCCTTTGCCGCTTTGTGCCTTTGCTCCTTCGCAACTTTTTGGCGATTCTTTCGGAGTTAATCCACGCTGTTCGTCTCAGCAGACGCGGAAGACTGCGGAGGCGGTTCGATTTCCTCTATTTGGACCGGAGCCTGCGCGGTATTGCGGGACAGCTCGTCCAGATCGTCTCTCAATTTCGCGATGGCTTGCGGTACGTCGGTGCTCATGATCCGGGCGTCGGTTTGCATATCCTCAAGCCGACTCTGTAAACTGCCCTGGTTCTCCGTGAGGAGTCCCAGGGACTGCTTGACGGCACTGAGCGAATCGTCCAACGCGAGGAGGTCATTTTGGATCTTCTGCTGAAACTTGAGCTGATCCCGGCCGTTAACTTCTGCAACGCTGACCAGCTCGCGAATGTTGTTCTGAAGAATCTCCTGTAATTTCAGCACGTCCTCGCCGAGAGCATTTATGCCGGTAGCGACCTGCTGAATACTTTGCTCCATGCCGTCGATTGTGGTTTGCCGCTCTTGCCGGCCCTCCGTGAGGAGTCCCAGGGACTGCTCGACAAGGGCCACCTTCTCGGCAACCTGCCGGCCGTTGTCCTGCACCGTCGCATACAGTTTTGCCTGCCCTTGCGTTACGGCGGCTACTTCGGCGGCTACTTTCCGCGTGTCGTGCTGTACGTCCTGGATTCCGGCCTGCAAGCCCTGCTGGTTCTCCGTGAGGAGTCCCAGGGACTGCTCGATTGAAGCTGTCTGATTGGCCATTTGCCGACTGTTGCTTTGCACGTTTTCATGCAGTTTCATCTGCTCGTCGGCAACGGTCGCTACTTCGACGGCCACTTTCTTCACGTCGCTTTGAACATTCTCGATTACGACCTGCAGCTCCTGCTGATTCTCCGTGAGGAGTCCCAAGGACTGCTCGATACGTTCCGCAATGACGGCTATTTGTTGAGCATTGGCCTCTACCATCGACTCCAACTTGAGCTGGTTCTCGTCAATCCTGGCCATTTGATCGCCGCATCCGGCCAAACCCAAACCGACCGCAATTATCGCCGCCGCCAACAGGACTCTCTTGACCGGTCCTCCGTGAGGAGTCCCAAGGACTGCTATATCAAATCCCTTTTTCTTCTCCATTCTCGATTCCTTTCTATCCTTCAACTCAATCCGTGTCGGTCTGGACAAACCTTTAAAGCTATTGAGTCTATCGGCACAGTCAGCG
Source organism: Planctomycetes bacterium B3_Pla (assembly GCA_005223045.1). GTDB lineage: Bacteria > Planctomycetota > Phycisphaerae > Sedimentisphaerales > Anaerobacaceae > SG8-4. Next base: position 64,144 of record NJBM01000019.1, read on the forward strand.
CTGGGGCTTTAGTTTTTATGGGACGGACATCGATTTGCAATAATAGTTCGTCGCTCGTGTCTCGTCGCTCGACGAGGCACGAGACACGGGACACAGGATACGCAACCATCTCCGCAGTTGCACGAACTGAGGCCGGCGGCGGAAACTCAGACTAACGAAGACCTTGACCACCCATATCGTCGTACATCATCTCCTCGTACATCATGTCCTCATACCCCTCCATCTGGTCATACTGCCCGCCCTGACGCCTGGATCCGGCCGTGCCAAAGGCCTTGAAAGGCTCCTGCGGCTCTTTCTCTAATTTTGAAATGGTGCTGAACACGACCTTCAATTCTGTCGGCCAATTCGAATTGCCGACAGGCATGTGCAGAATATTGGTCCCGTCGAAACTGTAAAGCATGTCATAATAGCGTCTGGAGCGCATGGTCCTTCCGCTCAGCCAATCGCTCACAGCTACCGCATCCACCATGACGGCCCCGGTGGCATAATCAATCGACTCCGGCACGTTGCCCTGGTCCTGAGACGCGCCAAAAGCACCGAACCGCGACCCTGAGACGCCCGGTCCGACGGCGCCCGGGCCCATCATAGCGCCCGGAATGCCCAAGCTGGCAGGACCGCGAAATCCGGCAGAACCACGGCCTGTGCTGCGGCGATCAGGCTCCTCAATCTCAGGCTCACGGGCATAGCCCACGAGCTCGCCCTGCTTGACCGGAAAATCATGGCTGTACCAATGGCCCAGCGCAAGTCTCGATACCTGGACCGTAACGGTCTTGTCTGCTTCACGCATCATATTGTTTGCGAAGAAATACAGCCGGCCCATAATCTCCACAGGCTCGGTCGTTTCGGAAAAACCGCTCCACAAGACGGCTTCGTTCTTGCGCGATTTGTCCCGCTCAGCCAACTGATCCGTCCCGGCAACCGGATTGAAAACACCCAACCGAATTCTGTATCGGTAGGTCTTCTCCGGCTCGACAGTGTCGTCGTGCGCCCAGATAACCAGGGGCTCCTTTATCTTGGCGAAGTCAGTCATTCTGGTCAGCGCGATCTCTGTATACTTGTTATAAACGTCGTTTATTGTAGGTCTTCTTGGTCCTCGTTGAAGCGTGCCGGTTCCCAATCCCAATCCCTGGCCCTCCATTTCGAGGCCGTAAGCATCCGCCGTCGGGTCCGCGGCTGACCTGCGGCCCGTACGTCTTCGGCTGCCGCCCGAGCGCCCTCCTCCTCCTTCGCCATAGATCCCGGCATCTCCTCTGGCGCTCGAACTGTCACGATTGCTTCGGCTCCTGCCTCGACTACCTGTGCCCCCGGCAGTGCCTCCACCCCCGAACGACTCGAACGCGCCTCCTCCACGGCCGGCTCGCCCCCCCGCTCCGGTGGCGCCAAAACCCGTGGTGTCGGACGCGGACCTTCGGTTGCGCCTGCTATCGAGTTGCTGCTGACGTTGTTCTTTTGCCGTTTCTCTTTCCTGGCGTCTTTCTTCCTGCAATTCTTTTCTTTGGAACTCCTCGTATTCTTCATGCAGACGAGGCGGAAACCACTCTTCCCTGGCCGAGGCGAATTGATAAGCCTGGGGCTGCAACAACTCTATCTGTACGTGCTTATAGTCAAACTGAAGCATCTGCACTTTCAGCCCGCCCGGCGGCAGGTCCTTGATATCTTCTGTGATCTTGAACAGCTCCCTGTACTGGTCGATTTTGGGTCGAGGCACATCCTGCCAATCGCTCCAGCCGCCATCGTCATTCAACTCCTGCCTCTGCAACTGCATAGCGGCAAAAATCGGCTTGGCAAGGCACGGATCGGCCCACTGTGGTTCGACGTCGTCGACGAAACACTCACGGAAGTTCTCCCACAGCTTCGCGACGTCGAACTTTGCTTCCACCGATACCAGGTCGATATCATTCGGCTCGTTGCCTGCTTTGTCATAAGGATTCTGCGTCGTAACTTCGTCGATAGGAAGGTAAGCGACCGCCCTGATGAGCCCGATCGCCACGTCGTTGACCTCGCCGATAGCCGGAAGACGGTACACGCCCTCGGCGAGCATCCGGGCCGCGGCCTCGGAAGGCACTACCGGCCACAGGCTATCGTCGATGCTGCTTATGGCCGAGCCAACCTTGGCAAGATAATCGCCGATTCTCGGCTCGTAAGGCTCCACCGCCTCGGGCGGCCTGTTGAACTGTTCTGCCAAGTCCTGGGCCTGCTCGTACACATAAGCATCAACGCCGCTGGGGCTGAGGTTGCGATCATTCCAGCCAACGACATTCGGGCTGAGAATAACACGCGTAATCATAAGCCAGGCACACACAAGCCCGACGACAACCAGAATCATCTTCTCAACGTGTTCCTCGAAAAACCTGCCTATCTTATTCATATCTCGTATCCTGTTTCAGATTTCCTGCCGGCAGACCGGCTGTTACGCCGCTGCGTCCTCTGCGACGAGTGTTTTCTTGACATCTTCCGGCTTAATAGGCTCGTAGCCTTCCTCGTCGAATATGTATTCACAAATCATATCCAATTCCACCACGCTTTCTTCGCCGTAGTGGTAGTATCTGTGAACCATGTCGTTGGGGTTAATCGCCCCTATTTTGCTTTCCAAAATTGTTATCTGATTGTGCTTGAAAGTCTGCTGCGAGTCCTGCCCGTCATAACCGGTGAACTTGTGCTCCTTGGCGCTGCACAGCTCCTTCATGAGCGCCAGTACATCCTTCGCGCCGACCACATAGGCAACGTTAAAGTGTATCACGTCGAACGGAGTCTCAGTTTTGGAGTATCTGCCTGTGCAGGTTTCGGTCAGGCCATCGGAATCCGACATAACATAAAGGGGTCTGTCAGATTCATCCTGATCCTGCTGCCTGGATCTCCTGCCTCCGATGCCCCTTATCACGGCAGTGCTGCCGCGGCTTCCGGGCCTCTTGAGCCCCATTGTGAAACTTACGCGCAGAATCCGTTTGACCGGCGCGGTAATAATGTTTTCGTGCCCGGAATTCATGGCGGCCGCGGTCCCAAGAATGTCCTCGACGACCCAGTAACCCAACTGGTGATACCAGGCATCAGGAACGGCATCTACCATATTGACATCGGCCTTGTCCTGGGCCCAATAGTCGTACCCGCTCAGATCGAGCGGGCTAACGTAAACCGAAGCGGACGCAGCCCTCGCCTGGCACATCTGGTCAACTATCATGCGATCCAGCTCGCCACCTATCCTCATCGTCGCAGCCGTCTCTCCAAGACGACGACCTCCACCGCGGCTCATAGGGCCGTAAGCACTTCCCATGCCCATGCCAAAGCCTCCCCTCCTCGAGGCCGACCGGGCCGATGAGTCTTCCAGGCCTCTGGTTATCTCGATATCCGTGGGGCAATCGCCCCCATTCATACCGGCGATCAACCCGTCGATCCCGCTGCGAAACCGCTGGCCGAATTCCTGGATAAGCACCCCGGAGACGCCTTTGTTGGGATCGGGTGAGGGAAATATATCATAGCTTAGCAACTCCCGCATGGTGCTCTGCTGAGCCAACGCCGATATCTCGTTGGCGTCGTTTCCGTGAGCCTGCTCCTGCGTAGCGGCAAGCTGGTGTTGGTCTTTGGTGACAAGGTCTTTCTTCAGCCTGTCAATTTTGCCGGCCCTTGCAGTAATACTGTCTTGCTGCACGCTCGCCCTGACCTTCCTGTTCATAAGATGCGTCGGGACAAAAAGAAGGGCGCCGACCAGCGCAACGATGACCGAAGCCAGCAGTGACTTATTGTTCTTAAAGACGCTCAACTTCTGCAAAATATCTGTGAAACTCGGCATATCCATTTTACTTCACACACTTCCTCTCTGCGGTCAGTTATATTCGCCGACAGTCCACCTGTTCCGGTTTTATCTCCTCATCCCAGGATACATAGAATTCATGGGCTGCTCGGGAGGCTCAGGTGCGTCTCTCCAAATAAATTTGAGATTCAATATAAACCAATGATCGTTAACTATAGGAACTTCTTTGCCCTGGAAGGTCTCCGGGCGTCCTTTCTCGTCCAATTTGGGAACCCTGTTGATAATTTCCTTTGTCATAGGATCAACCAGAACGTATTCACCTCTGTCATCCGGGGCGGGTATTGGTGTTTTGTATCTTATTTCCTGTACGCCTATCCCCCTGGGTATTTCCTCATCCCAGCTTACTTCTTTTACTTCCAGGCCAAACTGCTCGGGGACCTCATCCTTCTTGTACAGCTCGAAGGGACTTTTGCCGTCTTCAACAAGGTCATCGAGGTGCGCCAATCGAGTGACAAGCCCCCATCGATCCGGTTGTGTCTCTACGCCGGGAGGGTCTATCAGTCTGGATAAGTCCATTGTATTGTTGCCGTAGGGACTGTAGCCGACGACGGTCACCACAAATCCGGAATCTTTTTCCTCCGCAGTCCCCATGCCCGGGAAGCCCATAGGGCTGTACTCCCCCATCCCCCCCATCTCCTCCATCATCATCATTTCATATTCATACTCGCCGTACTCGTCTCCGAGTCCCTCGCCTCCCGGCATGCCCCGGCTGCTTCTAAACAGATCTGCACCGCCAAACTGCCCGGCGGCAAGGTCGTACGTGAAGTAAGCTTGTATGCTCGTTATGAATATCTGCCTTCGCCGGCGGCGCGGGACTGCGGTAACTGCCTGCACGTCACCCTCGGCAAAGGCCTTGTAGAACCTGGCCTGCTTCTGGTTATTCTCTGCGTTCGGCAAGGCTGTGAGTATGGTCTCGTACAGCAGCGGGACAATTTCACGGTGTTCGAAAGGTTCGAACTCTTTGTCTATGGCAGTGTTGTGGTCGGCAATTTGATTCTGCACACTTGAGAACGTGTCCTGGGCGTCCTGGATATCGCTGAGGGTTCTGCTGATTTTCAGTCGGAGCGGACCGTTTTTATTGTGATTCATTCCGTCCCAGGCGGTGCGCCCGAAGCACAGAAGCGAGACGGAAAGCAATATGCACGCCGCGGCGATAAAATACTTGCCCTTGCTGGCCCAGGCCATTGATCTGGCGATGTTCCTCGGCAGCAGATTGCTCTCTATCCTGGCAAGGCCCAGGCCCTGCAGGGCAAGGCCGTAAACGATGCCGAAATCGCCAACGTTTTCGTGGAATTTAGCAGGCGAGACGCCCGGCCCCATACCGAGTCTTTTGAACGAATCGGGCCTCTCGACGGGTATCTGCAAAGTTTGTTGCAGGTATTTGAGCAGACCTCGCAGCTTCGTTCCGCCGCCCAGGGCGACGATCTTCACTATTTTCGTATTCGGGTTGGAGCTATTGTAGAAACCTAAGGACCGTTGCACTTCAGAGGCCAGGTCCGTGAAAACAGGCCTCATCGCCTGGAATATCTGCCGGGCATACTTGCTGACCGGAGCAGTGCGTTTTAGCTTTTCAGCCTTTTGAAAATTCAGCCTGAACGTGTCGGCTATCGCCTTTGTGAAAGCATTGCCGCCTATGAGAATACATCTTTGCCAGACCGCCGACTTCGTGCAGACAACCAGATCGGTAATGTCCGCTCCTATATTGAGAACTACCGTTGCCTGCGTGTCGGAGGTAACCAGCTCCGGCCGGTCGTGCAACAAATAGTTGTACAGCGCCATAGGCGCCATTTGCACGTAGCTGGCCTGAACGTCTTCCCTGTTGAAATGCTCCAGGGCCGAGTTGACCACTTCATTCTTGATCGCAAAGATTCCCACCTTTATTTCAGGGCTGTCCGGCTCCGTCATCAACTGCCAGTCCCATTGGACATCGTTGATGCCGAAGGGAATCTGCTGAACCGCCTCGAACCTCACCATCTCGGGAATGCGCTTCGCTTCGACGGGAGGAAGATTCACAAAGCGTGCAAAACTGTTCTGGCTCGGCACAGAAACGGCAATCTCATCCAAACTCAAGTCATACTTGTTGACGAACTTGCGCAGAGTCAATGCAACAAGCTCTTCCCGCTCGGCATCTGTCACGTCGCTTCCGCTAAGGATCTTGCCGTGACGGATATTGTCGAAACCTATCACCTCGACGACACCGCGCTCCGTGCTCAAGTACAATGCCTTCAGGGAGTTGTTGCCTATATCAATCGCCCAAACGCTGCCGGCTTCCTCAGCCATAAGACACCTCTCGCTCAGTTTTCAATTAGTCTTGTAAACCCATTCTAACATTTATACATTATACCATATTATGAAGACCTTTTCCATAAATACTCTTGGCTGTAAAGTCAACCAATATGAAAGCCAGCAAATCCGGGAATTGCTCGAACAACTCGGTCTTCATAAGGTCATACCGCCCGAACAACCCGACCTGGTAGTTATAAATACCTGCTGTGTAACTCACACTGCTTCAGCCAAGAGCCGACAATACCTTGGTCGAGCCCGAAAGCAAAATCCCAACACCCCGGTCATTGTCTCCGGATGTCTGCCGACTGTACAGACCGGCGAACTCGGCGTCCCGGCTGAAAATGTTCATCTAATCGCAAATCGAATCGATCTTGGGCCCATCCTGAGTCAAATAGCCGGCAGAAACACTGCCTCTTCAGTTCCCCAAAAGGCACAATCCTGCCCGGATAGTACAATTAGAACAAAAAACGGCAGCGAAATCAAGCATAAAAGCGATGTAAACAATCAATCGATGTTGCCGCCGCTGACTTCATTCAAAGGCCACACGAGAGCTTTTCTCAAGGTTCAAGACGGCTGCGATGGATACTGTAGCTATTGTATTGTACCCAAAGCCAGGCCTTTTGTTCACAGCAAGCCGGCCGACGAGGCCCTGCGAGAAGCACAAATCCTTGTGGAATCCGGACATAGGGAGATCGTTCTGACAGGAATTTTTCTCGGAGCTTACGGCCGCCAAACTGTCAGGCGAAAGAACTGGCCCGACCAGCGAAACGACGACTTAGCTGACCTGCTTGATAAGATGGCGGAAATACCCAATATGGGAAGGATAAGACTAAGCTCACTTGAGCCTGCCGACGTAACGCCGCGATTGATCGAGACCCTCTGCAGACATCGTAACATCATGCCGCATCTACACTTGCCGCTTCAGTCCGGCTCGGACAATATCCTGAAGAAAATGTGCCGACAATACAGAGTTAGCCAGTTCAGAGAAAAGGTTGATCTGCTCAAGTCCCGCTTAGACAGGCCTGCCATAACGACCGATATAATCGTCGGTTTTCCCGGTGAAACTGATGCCGACTTCGAGCAAACTGTCGAGTTGGCAAGGGAAGTGGGTTTTGCAAAAATGCACGTTTTCAGTTTTTCTCCACGCAAAGGGACTGCTGCTTCCGGCATGGAAGGTGCCGTAGATAGCAAGGTTGTGAGACAGCGGTCGGAGATATTGCACGACCTGAACATCCAACTTGGGCTGGAGTATCGCCGACAGTTTATTGGCGAAACTGCCGAGATTCTGCTTGAGAGCGAAAACGGGCGAATCTGCGGACGAAGCGAAAGATACTTCATGGTCCATCTCAAAAACTCGGACAAGAGGCTGAAAAAGAACCATTTTGTAAAGGCAAAACTCATCGAGAATCGTGAGGATGGAATGACCGGCGTGCCTCTTTGCTAAAAGGACCGGCAATTCTCTTGACATAAACCGGATAATCTGATTAAGTAGTATGTAGATGGAGCGCCAGGTTACTGTTGTTTTGAATCAATTTGGGCACACACATCGTGAGGAAAGAGGGTAAAGCCGGGTCAGGAGGTCTTCTGTCGTGCAGATGGATGTTCACTGTCAAGGTATCAACATAGGATTTAGGAGGAAGCAAAATGTTTCACAAGTCGCCTAAACAAGTCTTGCTCATTGTTATCGTCGCACTGTTATTAATGACAATGCCGACGTCTGCTGTAGAGAACTTCAAAATCTCCAACTACGGAGGCGGGCACCAGATCTGGTTCGAAGCGGAGGATTTCGATGAACGTAATCCCGACAACGATACGTATTACCCGGTTGTTGACCAGGCCGGTGCGTTCGGTCAGGCAATTACCCGGTCCGGCGGCGCCGGCGGCATGATTCGCTGGACATTCGATATAAGTACCGCCGGCGGCACGGGCGGAACCTGGTATTTCTGGGGACGCGTGATCAATCCCGGCAATACGTCGGATTTCATGCTCGTGGAGGGACACCCGGGCGAACCAGAGCTTCCCGCTGCTCCACCCTTTCCCGGAACCAGTTCAGCGCCGGGATTCACCAACGAACACCGGGTCTTTGAAGAGACACAGGGACCTCCCTGGACGTGGGGCATTGCCGATCACGGGGAGGCTCATACCAAGCAACTTCAAGACGGCGAGAATACGATGTATATTGTTCACAGGCAGGGCAATGATACGGTGTTCTGGGATGTCTTCGTGTGGACGGACGACCCCGACTATGTGCCCACTGATGACGATTATCAAAATGCCATGATAGTCCTTCCCGGCACGGCTTCTAATCCAAGTCCGGCTAATGGGGCGACAGATGTGCCGCGAGACCTGGTCCTTAGTTGGCTGGTGGGAGAACTTACGTCCCCAATAAACGGGCACAAAGTGTACTTCAGTGAGAACTCCGATGACGTCAGCAATGGGATTGGCGCGATCACTCAGACGCCGAGCAGCTATGCGGTGCCCCAGCGACTCGAGTTCGCCACGACTTACTATTGGCGCGTCGATCAGATCACGCCGGACGGCACGGTATTCGACGGCACAGTCTGGAGCTTTACGACCGAGTTGTTTGCGTATCCCATTCAAAATGTAACCGCCTCCGCTTCCAGCAATGCAGTGGATAAGGGGCCCGAAAATACCGTGAACGGTTCAGGGCTTGACGGCAGCGGTCTGCTCCATGGAAACCAGGGCGCGGGCAGCATGTGGCTCAGCGACATTGCAGGGCCTCAGCCGGCGTGGATATTGTTCGAGTTCGACAATGTGCACAAACTCCACGAGATGTGGGTGTGGAACTCCAATGAGAGTCTGGAACCGGTAATCGGCCTGGGATTCAAAGATGTTATAGTCGAATATTCGACCGACGGCGTCGATTTCGTGACGTTGGGGACTACTCATGAGTTCGGCCGGGGAGACGGTTCGGCCGGCTATGCCCACAATACGACGATTGACATGACCGGCGTAGGCGCAAAGTACGTCAGGCTCACAGCCAACAACAACTGGGGAGGTTTGCTGCCGCAGTTCGGCCTCAGTGAAGTACGCTTGCTCTCCATCCCGGTCCAGGCGAGCGAGCCTGATCCGGCTCTCGGGGCAATTGATGTGCCGCTGGACCTGGACCTTGCCTGGAGAGCGGGCAGAGAAGCGGCTGCGCACGATGTGTACTTCAGCGACGACTTGCAGGCCGTGGAGGATGGCACCGCCCCTGTCACGACCGTAACCGAGGCCGGCCACGGTCCGCTGGCCCTTGATTTGGGAAAGATGTACTTCTGGAGGATTGACGAGGTCAATGATGCCGAGAGCCCCGCGTTGTGGAAGGGCCAGGTCTGGGATTTCACGACAATCGAATCTCTCGTCGTGGACGATTTCGAGGCCTACACAGATGATGACGCGGCCGGCCAGGCCATCTGGCAAGCCTGGGTCGATGGCTTTGGAGTTACTGAAAACGGTTCGCAGGTCGGCTATCTCGTTCCTCCATACGCAGAGCGGGCAATCGTCCACGGCGACCGTCAGTCGATGCCGCTGTTCTACGATAACTCGCAAGGCTCAGTGACGTTTTCCGAGGCAACCCTGGCATTGAGCTCTCAGCGGGACTGGACGGCAAGAGGCGTCAAACAATTGTCGCTATGGTTCAGAGGCTACCCGGCCTCGGTGGGCAGCTTCACCGAGGGGCCTGCCGGCACGTTTACGATCACCGCCAGCGGCGCCGACATCTGGAACCAGGCCGACGAGTTCCACTATGTTTACAAGCAGCTTACAGGCGTCGGCTCGATCATAGCAAGGGTCGATAGCGTTGAGCAGACCGACAACTGGGCCAAGGCCGGCGTAATGATTCGCGAGACGCTTGATGCCGGCTCGAAGTTTGCCGCAGTGTACATCACGCCCACGAATGCCGACGGCACACCCACACAAGGGTGCAGATTCCAGGGCAGGACGGACACGGACGGCAGCGCCACGAGCGACTCCTCCGTGGCGACGGCCGAGCAGATGGCAATCACAGCGCCTTATTGGGTCAAAATAGAGCGTGACGTCTCAGGCAATTTTAGAGGCTCTTATTCCAGCGATGGCACCACTTGGGTGCCTATGGTATGGAGGCCTTCCGTGTTGATGGATTCGACTGTCTATGTAGGTTTGGCGCTGACAAGCCATAACGCCGGCGTGACGGGCCAGGCCGTATTCTCAGGCGTCCAGACAACCGGCACAGTTACAGGCCAGTGGCAATCGCAGGACATCGGCATACTGAACAACAGCGCCGAGTCGATGTATGTCGAGATAGCCAACAGCAACGGCACATCCGGGCTGGTGTCTCATGATGATCCCGCCGCCGCGCAGATAGACACCTGGACCGAGTGGCGGATCGATCTGCAACAGTTCGCCGATCAGGGCGTCAACCTAACGGATGTTGACAGCATTGCTCTCGGCGTAGGCGACCGGAATGCCGCGCCGGGACAGGCCGGCGGTTCGGGCACGATGTACTTCGACGATATCGGGCTGTATCCGGAGACTGCTCCGCCAGTGCCGAAGGAAGCAAACACTATATTTGAAGCCGAGTCAGCCGATACCATTGGATCGAGCTGGCGGCTCTATCGCGATCCGGCCTCCTCAGGCAGGCAGCACATCGGCTCGGAGGACGGCGACGGCAGCGATGGTGACGCCGCCCCCGGGTCCGATTGGGTGCTCAGCTGCAATTTCACCGCTGCGGCGGGAGTGTACAAGATCGTTGCGCGGGTTATAGCACCCACCGACTCGGACGACTCCTTCTGGGTTCGGATCACGACCGCGACCAGCCAGACTCATGAAGACCCCGACCAGCCCGGTGCCGGCTGGGTGAGGTTTAATGACATAGAGCCAGGGAGCCAATGGGTTTGGGACGAGGTTCACAGCAGCGACCACGACAGCGAGGTCGTGAATTGGACGCTGCCGGACGGCGAGCATATCCTGGAGATAGCCAAGCGTGAGGACAGCACGTTGCTTGACGCTATTTTAATCACCGATGACCTTGGTTTGGACCAGACCACATTGCCGTAGGCGGTTTTAATCGCTATAAACATTGTGTGATTTCGAGGCTTGTGCCGATCAATTCGGCATAGGCCTTTCTCAATTGATTCGGCTCTGGTCTTTTGCTGTTTCGACCTTTTCATCAACCCAGCTCCCAAAGCATGTCCTGAGCGCAGTCGAATGGGCCAGATTCGTGACTAACTTCTCTTAAAAACAGTCCTTTAAGATCCCAATTATTATTTCATCTATATTTAGCTTCTCAAAAGGACTGTTTCCCCTTATAGTCAGACCAAATTTCAGATGCTTGGAACTTTGCCGGGCGATAGAACGTTAAAAGGGATTTTCGAGTTCCGGTTTTCGATTTTCGATTTCAACTTGTCAATCGGCAATCGCAAATCGTCAAAAAGAGATTAAGGTGGTAATATATGAGTCTCAAAAAGATGCCGACACTGCGAATAGGTGCTCTCGAAGCTGGCATACCAATTGTGCAGGGAGCAATGGGCGTTGGCATTTCCTTATCGGAATTGTCCTCAGCCGTTGCGAATGCCGGCGGTATTGGTGTTATTGCGACCCCTGGAATTGGCCAGTTCGAACCCGATTGGGACACAAATGCGAAGGATGCAAACAAAAGGGCCTTGCAAAAAGAAATAAGAAAGGCGAAAGCCAGGACGAGCGGCCTTATTGGCGTAAATGTAATGGTGGCCCTTTCAGATTACGATAACCTTATCCAGTGTTCTGTGGACGAAGGAGTAAACGTACTTTTCCTTGGCGCAGGGCTGCCGCTGGCGCTTCCCAAGACATTGCCGCTGGATAGGCTGGGCGAACTTGCTACGAAGTTTGTCCCTATAGTATCTTCCGGCAGAGCGGCTAAGTTAGTATTCAGGGCCTGGCAGAAACGGTACAACCACGTACCCGATGCCGTAGTTGTAGAGGGTCCGTTAGCCGGGGGACATCTTGGCTTCAAAAAAGAGCAGATCGACGATCCTGACTATACGCTGGAAAAAATACTGCCGGAAGTCATCGCCGTGGTAAAGTCCTACGAAGAGCAATTCAACAAAAGCATTCCTGTCATCGCCGCCGGGGGAATATATACGGGTACTGATATTCATAGATTCATGGAGTTAGGGGCCCAGGGAGTCCAGATGGGAACCAGGTTTGTTGCAACTCATGAGTGCGATGCCTCCATAGAATTCAAAAAGGCGTATCTGAACTGCAAAGAAGAGGATATTGTCATAATTGACAGCCCCGTCGGATTGCCTGGACGAGCCATACGGGGTGAGTTTCTTGAGCGGGTGTCGTCAGGCGTTAAAGAGACTTTCAGATGCTCCTGGAAGTGCTTGAGAAGTTGTAATTTCAGGAATGTGCCATATTGCATTGCTCTTGCATTGACCAACGCCAAGAAAGGGAACCTTGAAGAAGGATTTGCTTTTGCGGGAGCTAATGCCTATAGAGTGGACAAAATCGTCTCCGTCAAAGAGCTTATTGATTCGTTAGCGGAAGAATACAACAGAGAAATATGTACACTGTCCCCGGATATTCACCCGGTCGGGCGATAACCGGCCCATCACCCGGGTGGATCCCGATCGCCTCTCATCGGGATTGTGACGGCAAGAAAATACGTTGGTTGTGGAAAATCCTCTGGAGAATTGATGAGAAAAAAGACGAGACTATTTAGAGAGGCAAATAGTGTTTTGCCGGTTCTAAGAAGAGAAGGAGACCTTAGAAGATGGTTAGGAAAGCACTTCTGGTGGTTGCTTTAGTTGTCATCGCCGTTTCGTCGATTAGCTGCCAGACTGTCCAGGGGGTAGGCCAGGATATTTCGTGGGTCGGCAAGAAAGGCCAAGAGGTCGTAGAGCGCTAATTCGTATTGCGTATATCGTATTGCGTCGTGCGTGCTACACAATACGCATCACGCACGACGAACAACGTGCCGGCTCTGCGGCATCTTGAGCAATGTGGCGCCAAGGGCATCAGGTGAGTTCTTCGACCTGTTGTTTCCCGGCCTCAGTCTGGCTCCGAATCGCTTTTATCGGCCGTTGTATTTTACCTGTCTGCTTTGTCAGGCCGGTCCGGCGCCCAGCCCAGCGCTGGGCTGGGCTCTCAACCATTGTCAATAAGCTAAGATGGAAGCTGAGTGTGCTTTCCGCCCCCTGATTGGCGTTGACACCCTCACGAGTGAGACCGTCGTTGCACCCTTTCGTCTTGAAATCATAGAGCGGAACGCGCAGCTCATTGCGGCCGAGGAACCAATCGAATGCTTTTCTTTGAAGAGTCAAGAATCGTTCATCTTGTGTAGCGTCATAGCCAGCCTGCAACATCATGACCGTGCTGGCGGCTTCTAACGGTTGCTGGTCGAATACTGCTCGGGCTCCGCCGCGTTCATACCATCCATTGCAACCTATGAAGCTGAAATACTCGCCGTTGAAGGTGTTCGCCAGCAGGAATTCGCAGGTTTTCTGTGCAGCTTCCAGGTATTTCTTGTTGCCGAAAGTCAAGCCGGCGACAAACAACGCGTGCGGCAGGACGGCATTGTCGTACGTTAGTGTATCCTCGAACCACTGCCAATCCGGATACGCGTTCTCCTCGAACTGAGTTGCGAGGCCGTCTGCTGCTAATTCCAACTGCCGTTTTATGTCGCTGGCGCCGGGAAACTGCTTGAGATAATCGGCCATGCCGAATATCGAATATGCCATGCCCCTCGGCATCTGCCTCTGGACAAGCCCTACCGATTTGTCAAAACAGTCCTTGGCAATCGACAGGTGCTCCGGTGTGGGCGGTTTGGCCATAATCGTTCCGAGCGCCCACAAAACCCTGCCGAAAGCATCATTTAGAGGCTCGTCTTCCCACCAGTTCCTGTCAAAATCCATGAAGTTTTTGACAGAACCGTCACCGTTTTGCGAGTGCATTGTAAAGGACAAATACGTGTCGAGAAGCTTGAGAGCCTGCGGTTCGGGGTGCAGGGCATAGTACCTGGCCATCGCAATCAGCGCCCTGGCGTTGTCGTCCGTGCAGTAGCCAAATTCGCGATTGGGTATTGTATATGTGGCGTGCTGGTACATGCCGGTGTCGTCTGTGAGCGTCTGCAAATGGTCCAGCGACGGTTCCGGCACCTCGATGTTCGATATGGTCTCGCCTGCCGAGAGCCTGGTCTTTGCGGCGATGCCGAGCGGCATTCTTTTTGCGCCAAACAACTTCCAGTATATCTGGCCTATCTTCGGCCAGGTTCTGGACCTGCCGTACTCGTATGCATTTCTTCGCAACGAATAAAACAGCGAATCGTCTTGAAGTATTTCTATTATTGCCTGCGCCGTTTGTTTTGAATCACCGAATCGGACCAGTTTGCCCCGGCCGTCGGCAAGCAGCTCCGTGGCCGCCCAATATGGCGTAGAAACTACTGCTTTGCCTGCGCCGACCGCGAACGACAACGTGCCGCTGGTCAATTGCTTGGGATTCAAATATGGTGTCACGTAGATGTCCGCCGCACACAAGAAATTATGAAGCTCCTGGTCATCCACGAATCGGTTATGGAAAATAACGTGCTCCTTCAGGCCCAGGTCCTCCACCTTTTGCTGGAGGCCGAGTCTGTATGATTCGCCGTCGCGTCTCAGCACGCTCGGATGCGTCATGCCCAGGACTATATAGACAACAGACGGCTCAACCTTGACTATAGCCGGCATCGCCTCGAGCATCACCTCAATGCCTTTGTTCTCACTGAGCAGGCCGAATGTCAAGATGGTTCTTCGGTCCTCCAAATCGACTTCATGCTTATAGTAGTTGCTATCGACAAAAGGCAGATCCGGTATTCCGTGTGCGACCAATTTTATTTTCCTGTCGGGCACACTGTAGGTATCTCGAAGCATGCCGACTCCTCTTTCGTTCATAGTGATCACCTGGTGTGAGGCTTTGCAGACCTCTGTCAGCGTCTTGTGGTAATCGTTGCTCGGATCATCAAGCACCGTGTGAAGAGTCGTTATTATGGGGGCCTTTAGCCTGTCGAGCAGCAGGCTCAGATATGCGCCGCCATCCCCGCCAAAAAGGCCGAATTCATGCTGAACCGAGACGGCGTCAACGTGACTTAAGTTAATGTAATCGGCGGCACAGATATAGTCGCTCTTGACATTCTGGCGGATTTCAAACTTGACGGGATCCTCATACTTGTGGTCCTCCGACCGCATTGTGACCAGCAGCGGTTCGAATTCACCTTTGGCTGCTGCCGAAGCATTTTTGATAAGATCTGACGTGAAAGTTGCAATTCCGCACTTTCTCGGCGGGAAAGAGGAAATAAACACCACTTTTTTCGCGGTACTTTTCGCCATCCACAAAATCCCATGTTAAACAGGTGTAAAACTACCTTGCGTCATTTTAGCCGCCGCCTACTACGGCGTCAAGTGAATTGGCTCTGGGAATCGTACAAAATATTTTTTTTTTGGAAGCAGTATAGTGATTCAGCATTTTCAGGAGCTGGAAACATGGAACTGGCCGAAATGTTTTGAAAATTCCCGGCTTTTTCTCGCTTTTCTTTTGCACCTAATGCGAGGAGGAGGCGTACAATACCCTGCTTTCACAGTTGAAATAGTGAAAAGCTGAACTACGAAGCTCGCGGCTGGAAGGAGATGCCCTGTGAGGACCGTAGCAAAACTGGCACAGAACAACAGGGATTAACAGTGGTAATTGAAGACTTCCGGCCGGCAATAGAGCTGTAAAATCAAGTACCTGGGGCAATCTTGGACCGGTGGGACTCATCAGGAACGTCAATGGTCCCAAAGGCGGGTATATACTTGCCAAAACCACAGATTAGGTTATACTCTTCAGACGTCTTATCTCATGGAAGAGTCTTCAACCAATGAGACTGCGGGATTTGGCCGGCACGGTAGAGAGCAAAAAGTAGTTGGATTACTAACTGTTGGGAAGGCAGAGAAGGATTCCAAAAATGCGGAATTACAAATTGACCGACAAGAAAATCGAGAATCTGGTTGACCGGATTGCCCATACATACAAGGGCGATTCAGGCATAAATTTCATTGATGCTTCGAATCTGCCGGTAAGAGGCGAGATTATTCAGATACTCGATTTACTCTTTGAGGTGCTTTTTCCCGGGCATACCGGCAAGAGATCTATTACGAAGTCAAACATCAAATTCGTTATCGGGGATGTTCTTTGTCAGATCCATGCCGAGCTTTCCGAGCAGATAGAACGTGCCTATCGATACCAGTGCAGAATCCAGAAATGCGAAGGCTGCGATTGCCGGAAAATGGCTGAGAATGCCAGCCGGCATTTGTTGACACAACTGCCGAAGATCCGGGAGCTGCTCAAAGGCGATGTCGGCGCGGCTTTCGCCGGAGACCCCGCCGCACAATCTCACGAAGAGATTGTGATAAGTTATCCCTGTATCGATGCAATCGCCACTTATCGCATCGCGCACGAATTGTACCTGAAACAGGTGCCGTTGATCCCACGGATAATGAGCGAGTGTACACACTCCAAGACCGGCATCGATATACACCCCGGAGCAAAGATAGGCAAGAACTTCTTTATCGACCACGGCACAGGCGTAGTGGTCGGGGAAACATCCGTCATCGGCAAGAACGTCAGGTTTTATCAGGGCGTTTCGCTGATCGCCATCAGTATTCCGAAACAGGCCCAGAGCATAAGAGGCGCCAAGCGTCACCCGACGATTGAAGACGATGTCACCATATACGCTGAAGCGACGCTGCTCGGCAATATCACAATAGGCAAAGGCTCTATCGTAGGAGGAAACGTGTGGATCGGAAAGTCCGTTCCCCCCGGTACGACTGTGTCGATGGCAAAATCCCAGTCACTGTACGAGCACCGCAAGAATAACCGGCACAGTAAGAAGCGTAAGAACAGATGACCAACGTCAGCGCAGGAGCGAACCGTTGAGAAAAGATTTAGTCGACAAGATTGCCGGATTGAAGCAACAACACAATGCGGTGATACTTGCGCACAATTATCAACACGGCGAGGTGCAGGATCTGGCGGATTTCGCGGGCGATTCACTGGGACTGAGCATAAAAGCCGCCGAGACCGACGCCGACGTGATCGTATTTTGCGGCGTACAGTTCATGGCCGAGACCGCCGCAATTCTTTCGTCCGAGAAAACGGTGCTCTTGCCGGAAAAGTCCGCCGGCTGCCCGATGGCCGACATGATAGATGCCGGGCAATTGCGACAGCTAAAGCAGCAGCATCCCGATGCGCTCGTGGTCTGTTATGTCAACAGCACAGCGGAGGTAAAAGCCGAGAGCGATTACTGCTGCACGAGCGCCAACGCGGTGGAAGTCGTAAACTCGCTGCCGGAAGACAAAAGCGTCATTTTTGTGCCGGACCGCAATCTTGGCCAGTTTGTTGCCGAAAGGACCGGCCGGGACCTCGTGCTTTGGCCCGGATATTGCACAACGCACGTCGTGATAACTGTGGACGATATTGAGAACGCCCGAGCGAAACATCCGGATGCGACCGTAATAGCCCATCCTGAATGCACTAAGCCGGTCAGGGATGTTTCAGACGAATTGCTCAGCACGGGCCAAATGCTGAAGTTTGCCGCCAACAGCACGGCAAAACAGTTCATAGTCGCTACCGAGACAGGCATTATTCATGCCTTGAAAAAACAGAACCCGCAGGCGGAGTTCTTCCCGGCCACAACCAGGGCGATTTGTCCGAATATGAAGAAAATTACGCTGGACAAAGTCATTGCTTCGCTGGAGGATATGCAATACAGAGTTACAGTGCCGGACCAGATTAGAGTCAAGGCGAAAAAAGCCCTCGATAGGATGGTAGAGGTTCTACCTGTGAAATAGAAAGGATCAGAGAAGATGGCAGAAGAGTCACAATATCGTTTGGAGACGCTGGCCCTGCACGCGGGCCAAACAGTAGATTCGGATACGCTCAGCCGGGCCGTGCCGATCTATCAGACCACAAGCTATTGTTTCAAGGACACCGACCACGCGGCGAATCTCTTTGCGCTGAAGGAATTTGGAAATATCTACACGCGCTTGATGAATCCCACGACGGACGTATTGGAGAAACGGCTGGCTGCGATGGAAGGCGGAGTCGGCGGTTTGGCGCTAAGTTCGGGCCAATCGGCGAGTTATGTAAGCATATTCAACATTTGTGGTTCGGGCGGTCATATCGTCTCCTCGAACTCACTATATGGCGGCACGGTCACTCTGTTTAGCCAGACATTTGCCAAACTGGGCATTGAAGTGACTTTTGTCGATCCTAAGGACCCGGAGAATTTCGCCAAAGCGATTAAGGACAACACACGGCTGATTTATATAGAAAGTGTCGGCAATCCGAAAAACGACATTCTGCAATATGACAAAATAGCCGACATTGCTCACGAAAACGGTATGCCGGTGATTTGTGACAATACCGTTACTTCGCCTATCCTCTTCAGGCCCATCGAACACGGCATAGACATTGTAGTCCATAGCTGCACGAAGTTCATCGGCGGCCACGGCACAAGTATCGGCGGGGCAATCGTCGATTCAGGCAAGTTCGACTGGACGAACGGCCGGTATCCTGAGTTGACCGAGCCTGACCCGAGCTATCACGGCGTAAAATACGTCGAAGCTGTCGGCGAATTGGCCTACATCATCAAAGCCCGGACCCAGTTCCTCCGTGATATGGGTAGCTGCATGTCGCCGTTCAACGCGTTTCTGTTCCTGCAGGGGCTGGAAACGCTGCATCTGCGTATGCCCAGGCACTCCGAGAACGCACTGAAACTCGGTCAATGGCTTGAAAAGCAGGCACAAGTTACCTGGGTGAACTATCCGGGGCTTGAATCGCACCCGGATTACGAATTGGCCCGAAAATATCTGCCGGATGGACAGGGCGCTATATTGGGCTTCGGAATCAAGGGCGGCAAAGAAGCCGGCATCAAGTTTATCAATAACGTCAAATTAGCCAGCCATCTCGCCAACATCGGCGACAGCAAAACATTGGTGATCCACCCGGCCAGCACAACCCACCAGCAGCTCAGCGAAGAAGAACAAATTGCAGCCGGCGTAACAGGCGACTATGTTCGCGTCTCCGCCGGCACGGAACACATTGACGACATTATCGCCGACTTCGACCAGGCGTTGAAGGCGAGCCAGTAGAAAGATAGTGGAAGGTTGTAGATTCCTGCTTCCGCAGGAATGACGATATACGAAATACGAAATACGAGATACGAAACCATGTGGGAATATACGGACAAACTTAAGGATCATTTTTTCAACCCGCACAATGTCGGTGAAATCGAAGAACCCGACGGCATGGGCGAGGTTGGCTCGTTGGCCTGCGGCGATGCTCTAAAGCTGACGTTCAAACTCGGCGAGAACGGCAAGATTCAAGAAGCTAAGTTCAAGACCTTCGGCTGTGCAAGCGCGATAGCCACATCATCGGTGCTTACCGACATGATAAAAGGCCTGTCGCTGGAGGAAGCCGCCAAGGTAACGAACAAGGATATTGCCGATCACCTGGGCGGCCTGCCCGAACAAAAAATGCACTGCTCGGTAATGGGCAGAGAAGCCCTTGAAGCGGCAATTGAGAATTACCAGGGCGGCGGCAAGAAAAAGCATGAGATTGAAGGTGAAGTAGTCTGCACCTGCTTCGGCGTGACCGACCGGGAAATCGAGAGGGTTATCCGCGAGAATGACCTGACGACCGTCGAGGAGGTTACAAACTACTGCAAGGCCGGCGGCGGATGCGGCGGATGCCAGGGCGCAATCGAGAAGATGATCGAAACGATACAGGGAGATAAGGTAAAAGAAACGCCCGTATCCGTGCCTCGACGAGCAGGCAAACTCACCAACATTCAGAAGATGCAGTTGGTACAGCAGACGATAAACGAGCAGGTAAGACCGGCACTGCGTGCCCACGGGGGCAATATCGAACTTATTGATATCGATGGAAACAAAGTCATCGTTGCTTTCAGAGGTATGTGTGCCCAGTGCCAGCTTGCTGAGCTGACGATGAAAGACGTGGTCGAAGCCAAACTGAGAGAATTCGTCTCTGAAGAGCTTTTCGTCGAGGAAGATGCAGACTCGACGGAGCAGCCGCACAATCATATAGAATGAACAATTGAGAATTGAGAATTTAGAGTCCGGAGTTTCTGATTCTATATTCTACATTCTAAAACCCAGGATCAAGTGACATGAAAACTATATACTTCGACAACAATGCCACAACGAAAGTAGCCGAAGAGGTGCTTGAAGAGATAAGGCCCTTGTTCTGTGAGCTTTACGGCAATCCTTCGAGTATGCACACATTCGGCGGGCAGATTGGCCGCAAAATTGCCAAAGCACGGGAGCAGGCAGCCGCTTTGCTCGGCTGCGAGCCGAGCGAGATTGTGTTTACCGGATGCGGCACCGAAAGTGACAACGCCGCTATCAAAGGCACATTAGCCGCCATGCCCCACAAGCGCAAGATCATAACCACCAGGGTCGAGCATCCTGCTGTGCTGACCGTTTGCCGGGACCTGGAAAATCAAGGCTACACCATCGTCGAGCTGAATGTAAACAGGCAAGGCCGGCTCGACCTGGCGGAGTTGGAAGAGCACCTTGACGATGACACCGCCCTGGTCACGATAATGTATGCAAACAACGAGACCGGCATGATCTTCCCGATTGACAAAATCGCCGAATTGGCTACCGGCAAAGGGGCGGTCTTCCACACCGATGCGGTACAGGCGGTCGGCAAGATACCGCTGAACCTCTCGAAAAGTGATATTGACCTGCTGAGTCTTTCGGGCCACAAGCTGCATGCGCCCAAGGGCGTAGGCATTCTCTACGTCCGCAAAGGGACACGGCTATCGCCATATATGTTAGGCGGTCATCAGGAAGCCGGCCGAAGGGCCGGCACAGAGAACGTTCCCGGCATCGTCGGCCTCGGCAAGGCCTGTGAATTGGCGGCCGAAAACCTGCAAGCCGAGAACAGCAAAGTCAAATACCTGCGGGACAAACTTGAGAACGCATTATCAGAAAAGTGCCCCGACTGCCGGCTCAACGGCGACACGGAAGATCGCCTGCCCAATACCTGCAATATCAGCTTCGAGTACATCGAGGGCGAGGCAATTCTGCTGATGTTGGACAAATACGGCATCTGCGCCAGCAGCGGCTCGGCCTGCACTTCCGGCTCGTTGGAGCCAAGCCACGTGCTGCGCGCGATGGGCGTGCCATTCACCGCCGCCCACGGCTCGATCCGGTTCAGCCTCAGCAGATACAACACCGAAGAAGAAGTGGACTACACAATCGAAAAAATGCCCCCGATAATCAACCAGCTCCGCGAGCTGTCACCTTTTGTAACTAAATAAGAGATTCAAGTCGAATCAACAGACATATTCTGCGATCCCGCTTTCTTGCCGACCCGGCTTGCTAATCGAAGATTTTATTGCGAGCCGAATGCTGGAACTACCTCACATTTATCATCCCACTCGTATAAATGCTTTTTTCGCAACCCGACTAACGCCCGGATAAGACGCGTATTTATTGTTCCAGCCTCCGCTCCACCTACTATTTGTTCAACGAAGCGCATCAGCATTTCACGTTCGATATGCAGATCGTAATACTCTATCGCCTGCCGAATAATCGTCTTGAGCTCTTCATTCGATTTCCACGGCTTTGCAATGAATCTGAAAATTTCCCCCTGGTTGATCGCCGCCAGCAGCGTATCTGTGTCGGCATACCCCGAGAGGATCATCCTGATGATATGGGGATATTCTTCTTTGACAGCCTTAAGAAGCTCAAGCCCGTTCATTTCCGGCATACGCATGTCGGTTACGATGACTTGCACCTGGCTCTGCTCGAGGATTTCAAGCGCCTCTTTCCCGCTATTTGAAAAGAGGGTTTCATACGGCTCATCAAGAAGGCCTCGTTTTAGAGATTTTAGTATCTTTTCCTCATCATCCACAAATAACACTATTCTCTTTTCCATAGCTCATTATCTCCTGTTCGTCATTCTCTTTCGTGCCGATTGGAAGCTTTATTGTGAATTTCGTGCCCCCGCCGATCTTGCTGTCAACGAGGAGCTCGCCGTTGTGTTTGTTTGCGATAATGTCATACGAGACACTAAGCCCTAAACCTGTTCCCTTGCCGGCGGGCTTGGTCGTAAAAAACGGGTCGAAAATCTTCGAGAGTGTCTCCGGGGGAATCCCCGGCCCATCGTCTGCGATTTCACAGACCACATTATCCTCGGACGAATATGTCCTGATTGTGATAGTCCCGTTGCCGTCTCTTTCCTGGGACTTGATTGCCTGGGCCGCGTTCACGAGGATATTGAGGAATACCTGATTTATCTGGCCGGAATGGCAGAATATCAAAGGCACTTCGGAAAAGTCGGTCTTGATGTCGGCATCGTATTTGATTTCATTTCTCGCCACAATAAGGGTGGCCTCAATGCCCTTGTTGATATTGTATTCGTCCCGGCTTCCCGGCTTGTCGATTCTTGAAAAATCCCTCAGATTCTGGACGATGTTGGTAATCCTGTCCAGGCCTTCTCTGGAATCATCGAACAATCCCTGGATATCTTTGAGAATAAAGTCTATCTTCATCTTATCATGTATTTCCGTTATCTCCTGTAGCTTCGTCAGTCGCTGTTCTTTTGTGCCGGTGTCAACTAACTCGGCAACCTCTTTATATCCGTCAAGCAGCTTCAGAAATTTATTGACGTAATTCTCCAGTGTCCCAAAGTTGCTGACGACAAAACCCACTGGTGTGTTCATTTCGTGCGCAACGCCGGCGGCGAGCTGGCCGATGGATGCAAGTTTCTCGTTTTGTATGAGTTGAGATTGCGTTTCTTTCAGTTCCTTGTGTGTATTGTCGAGTTCTTTATAAGCACACCTTACAGATTCCTCCGCCTGTTTGCACTGGGAGGCCGTATCGTTGGCGCGTGCGGTTGTTTCCACAAGCTGGTAGTTCAATTCTTCCGCCTCATCCCTGATCGTCTTCAATTTGCCGGCCATCTCATTGAACGATTGGGCCAATTTGCCGACTTCATCGTTAGACTCAATCTCAAACTGTATATCAAAATCGCCCGTGCCTATTGTTTCAGTTCCTTTCTGAAGCTTGTTAAGCGGCGAAGTTATTGCCTTTGAAACCACTGTGCCAACTATCCACATAATGACAGGGACAGCACAAAGTATGACCACAAAGATGTATTTCATAGAGGCCATAGGCATCAATGCCTCTTCCTCATCAATTTCTGCCAGAAGAAACCATTGCATCTCCGAAATATGAGTATGCGTCCCCAAAACGTTAACGCCGCGATAATCCGGATAGATATTTGTGGATCCATGTCCAGAGTGCGATTTTTCATGTCTATCTACGCTCATTTGATGAAAATTAACCATGTTGATTTTTTGTTTTAAGAAGGTATTTTCTGTAAATCTCGACGGTGTTATCATGTAGCCGGATTTGTTTACAATATATATCTCCCCTGTCTCGCCCAGGCCGGTTCTGTCAGTGAGTATCTCATTTAGCTTGGCCATTTCGAACCGGCCAACAATAACTCCCAAAAGCGTGTTTGAATCATCATCCCTTATAGGCACAGAGATAGAGTATTTCGGTGCCCCTGATTTATCGCCGTAGGCCTCTCTTATGTAAGTCCGATCCTTTCCTTTTAGAAAATGAACCTCGGTTGATTCATCGGCGCCGACAGATCCTTCATCGGTAGAGGCAATAACCTTTCCATCCGGGTTCAGGATCAGGAGTTCGCATGCCTCCTTCTCCACTTCATAATAATCTTTCAATATTGCACTCAAGTCTCTCGGAAAATCTTTAAGATTGGAGGCGTTGTGGATGATTTCACGTATGCTATCTCCTATCTGATCTGATTCAGCCAACAACCATAGTCTGGCTTTATCTTCTTCCAGATGTGTCTCTACATGGCGCGCTCTTGAGACGGCAGTTGTGGACAGATGCGCGTATATTGCTTCTTGCAGATTGGTCTTTGCTTCTGTGTAGAGAGCAAACAGCGAAAAGCTCGCAAGAGCCACTGCTGCCGCAGAGAATGAAAGGTTTATTTTAGTGGCTATCTTCATAAAGGTTCTCAAGTAATAGTTATGTAATCTTCATCGTCCACAAATAACACTGTTCTCTTTTTCATCGCTCATTATCTCCTGTTCGTCATTTTCTTTCGTGCCGATTGGAAGCTTTATTGTGAATTTCGTGCCCTTGCCAACAGTGCTCTCGGCAAAGAGCTCGCCATTGTGCTTGTTCACTACAATATCGTACGAGACACTGAGTCCCAGGCCTGTTCCCTTGCCGGCAGGCTTAGTTGTAAAAAATGGATCGAAAATCTTCGAGAGTTTGTCGGGAGGAATCCCCGGCCCATCGTCGGCGATTTCACAGATCACCTTATCCTCGGACGTATATGTCCTGATTGTGATAGCCCCGTTGCCGTCTCTTTCCTGGGCTTTTATTGCCTGGGCCGCGTTCACGAGGATATTGAGGAATACTTGGTTTATCTGGCCGGAGTGGCAGAATATCGGGGGCACTTCGGAAAAGTCGGTCTTGATGTCGGCATCGTATTTAATTTCATTTTTCGCCACGACAAGGGTGGCCTCAATACCCTTGTTGATATTGTATTCGTCGCGGCTTCCCAACTGGTCGATTCTTGAAAAGTCCCTCAGGTTCTGGACGATGTTGGTAACCCTGTCCAGGCCTTCTTTGGAATCGTCGAACAATCCCTGAATATCTTCGAGAATAAAGTCCATCTTCATCTCATCATGCTTTTCCGTTATCTCCTGCAGCTTTGCCAGTCGCTGCTCTTTTGTGCCGGTGTCAACTAACTCGGCAACCTCTTTATATCCGTCAAGCAGCTCCAGAAATTTATTGACGTAATTCTCCAGTGTCCTAAAGTTGCTGGCGACAAAGCCCACCGGGGTGTTCATCTCGTGCGCAACGCCGGCGGCGAGCTGGCCGATAGACGCAAGTTTCTCGTTTTGCACCAGTTGAGACTGCATTTCTTTCAGTTCACTATGAGCTTTTTCGAGTTGTTCATAGGCAGTCTTTGTGGCCTCCTCCGCACGCTTGCGCTCCGTAATATCCCAGAAGATGCCTAATAGGCCGGTAATATTGCCCTGTTCATCTTTCACAGGCGTTTTGACCGTATTGATAATTATTTCCTCCCCGTGATGATTATACTTCTCTTCGATACTGTCTGTTATCTTCGATTCAATGATTCTCTTGTCGTCTGCTCTATACTTGTCGGCCAGCTCCTTTGGGAAAAAATCGTAATCCGTTTTTCCGGCAATGTCAGATGATTTGATCTTTAAGGCCTCGGCATAACTCTCGTTACACGATACGTACACTGAGTTTCGGTCTTTAACAAAGACCTTTTGAGGGATATTCTCGATAAGTGTTCTATACTTGGTCTCACTTTTCAACAACAATTCCAGCGCTTGCTTATATTCGGTAATGTCCCTTACTGTTGCCTGGAGCAATTCTCTGCCTTCCCAGTCAACCCGGGTCAGCAGTACAGTAGCAGGGAATTCTTTCCCATCCAATTTCTTGTGCTGCCACTCGAAGAAATTGCTGCCCTCCTTCATCGCCTTTTCTATCATATCTTTGGCTTTTTCGGCCGAAAGTTGTCCATCAGGCTGATATTCCGGAGATACATCCCAGGGCCCTTTGGTGATAAACTCTTCTTCGTTCCGGACTCCAAACAACTCAAGGGTCGCTTGATTTCCGGCAACAAACTTCCACATCGGAGGGGCAATCATCATAATTGCGTCCCGCGAGGATTCATAAAGAGTCCTGTACTTTTCTTCGCTCTCCCGCAGTGCTTCCTC
This sequence comes from Planctomycetes bacterium B3_Pla, assembly GCA_005223045.1. GTDB lineage: Bacteria > Planctomycetota > Phycisphaerae > Sedimentisphaerales > Anaerobacaceae > SG8-4. Next base: position 90,033 of record NJBM01000019.1, read on the forward strand.
CATCTTTTTGCGATTGGCCAGTTCCCTGCCGGTCTTTGTCATTTCCTCCAATCCTTGTAACGATATTCCGAGTACCGGCATAATATAGCTGAAAACATTCGCGTAGTGGGCCAAATCGAAAAACGCATCAAAAAGCTGTTTGGAGAAAGACATATAAACCTGTCCGCAAAGATTGAACAGGATGCTTGACAAAAGCATACTGGAAAAGATGTCTTTTTTGGCGGCAAATCGTCTCCATGCAAGAGGAAGGGCAATAAGGAACAATATAGCAGATACAAAATCAACAGGTCTCGATATCAGTCGGTCCGGATATATAAATTGTGGAAGATGAATTTTAAATGCTAATGCCGTAAGGCCTCCGCCAACCATCAAAGCAAGAGATGAGTAGATTATGGCTTCACGCTTGGCGTTTTTCGACTCCTTTGCTATCCATTCAATCAGAAACGCAACAATAATCAGAGTGGCCAAAGTCATTCTTCCGGCAACATACGTGCCGGGGATAAATCTTGAAAAATCAACACCTGTGTCTGCAAATATTCTCTTAAAAGCAAATATGCCGTGGATAAGGTCTCCACTACCGGAGATGAAAAAACCCAAACCTATTACCAAGAAGAAGTGGTTTCTCAATCCAAAAAAGAACACCAGGCACGCAACGCCTGCAGTAAGCGCAATAAAAGAGCTTATAATTTCTATACAGGAATGAAAATCACTCGAACTGACCCAGTCCGAGGAAAATATCCAGGGGCCGATTGCCACAAAGAAAAGAACGATCGCTATGTTCAATAAGAGAAATCGTCGGACGCTTGTTTGTCCGATGCCCTCAGCCTTATTAAATGTGTCTTTTGAAATACCCATGTTCTGACTTACCATAAATATTCAAATCCAGCTCTTGCTTAAAAGCTCGCCAAAACATATCGGGCACGTTAATACTCACATGCAGCACTTGCTTTGGTTTGAGGATCTCTCTTGACAAACCTCAGAATTCCCTCCTCCTCATTCACAAATAGTAACGTTCTTTTTTCCATCGCTCATTATCTCCTGTTCGTCATTTTCTTTCGTGCCGATTGGAAGCTTTATTGTGAATTTCGTGCCCTCGCCAACAGTGCTTTCGGCGAAGAGCTCGCCATTGTGCTTGTTCACCACAATGTCGTACGAGACACTCAGCCCTAAGCCCGTTCCTTTGCCAGCGGGCTTGGTCGTAAAAAACGGGTCGAAAATCTTCGAGAGTGTCTCTGGAGGAATCCCCGGCCCATCGTCTGCGATTTCACAGATCACTTTATCCTCGGACGAATATGTCCTGATTGTGATAGTCTCGTTGCCGTTTCTTTCCTGAGTTTTTATTGCCTGTGCAGCATTCAAGAGGATATTTAGGAATACCTGGTTTATCTGGCCGGAGTGGCAGAATATCAGGGGCACTTCGGAAAAGTCGATCTTGACGTCGGTATCGTACTTGATTTCATTTTTCGCCACAATAAGGGTGGTCTCAATACCCTTGTTGATGTTGTATTCGTCCCGGCTTCCCGGCTGGTCAATTCTTGAAAAATCCCTCAGATTCTGGACGATGTTGGTAACCCTGTCCAGGCCTTCTCTGGAGTCATCGAACAATCCCTGGATATCTTCGAGAATAAAGTCTATTTTCATATCATCCCTGAATTGGCCTATCTCTTTTGTTTTGTTTCGCAGTTCTGTTTTCCCCAGAGTTTCGATTTGTCCAAAGATTTTGTCGTACATTGCGAGCAGGTCGCGGATTTTCTTCACATAACCTTCCAGTGCCTGGAAATTGCTGGCGACGAAGCCAACGGGGGTGTTCATCTCGTGTGCGACGCCTGCAGCGAGCTGTCCGATGGATGCAAGTTTCTCATTTTGTATCAGTTGCAATTGTGTTTCTTCCAGCTCATCGTAGGTCTTTTTGAGTTTTCTGTAAGCACGTGTCGTGGACTCCTCTGCCAGCTTGTGGTCTGTGACGTTATAGAGTATGCCCTGAGTTCCGTTGATTTCATCGTGAATGTTCTTGGTAAATGTGGAAAAGAGAGTGACATATATCTTCCTGCCCCTGGAAGTTTTAAGGGCCAACTCTTTGACTTCAACTCTCCCCTTTTTCAGCTCCCTTAAAAGCTGAGCTTTTTTTTCCGGATTGTCAAAAAACCGTTCCGGTAGAAAAGGCCGGCCTATCAATTCTTCGGGGCCGGAAACATCTAATAGCCCCATAAATGCCGGATTGACATAGGTTATCCTTCCATCCAAGTCGAGGGTATAGATGTTACTTTTAGAACGTTCCAGTAACCGGGAGTTTTTCTCTTCTTCCTCCAGCAGCTTCTGCTTCACTGCTCTGAAGATATCCGTTTGAGTTACGATCCCGCACAACTGCTCATCATCCATGGCGACCAGCCTGCGAACACGCCTCTTATCCATGATCTTGCGGGCGCTGAAGACAGAATAACTGGTGGGTATCGTTATTACCGGAGAAGACATCACTGTCTCTACTTTGATATGAGCAGGATCCTTTTTAAGTGCAACAATTCCTTTGAGAACGTCTCTTTCTGTAATAATACCCTGCACTTCATTTCCCTCCAGAGCTACAATACACGAGATATTGCGGGATTTCATAATTTCCACCGCTTCGGCAACGGTTGCTTTGGTCTGTATCGCAGCTATATCGCTACTCATTATCTCCGTAACATCCTTCCATATACCATAGGACGTAAGAGCTCGAGCCAGGTCGGTTTGAGTTACAATTCCGACCAGTTGCCCGCCTTCGAGGATCGGCAGTCGTCTTATGTGTTTGGTGTCCATAATTCCGCTGGCATCAAGAACAGACAAATCAGGGCCGATACTATCTGCGGGGGATGACATTATCTGAGCCACCTTTATCTCGGCGAAATTCTTATCCTTACCCGCAATCATTGTAAGTAAGTCTTTTTCAGTAAGGATGCCCGTCAGGCTGCCGCCGTCCATAACGACGGCGCAGGAAACGTTATTCTCAGACATTGTCTTTGCGGCTGATACCACGGTTTCCTCGGAACCAACGGTAATCACATCTTTGCTCATTACATCTTTAACCTCCAGCCAAATCTGGGCGGAGGTTATCAAACGTTCGGATTGAATGTCTATTATCGCCGTATTGACTGAATCGCTAAGTTGGTTTTTATTTTCCATTAGCTTTTCTTTCGCTTACGTTTTTCCAGCTCAGACCGGCCCTGTTTCGCCAGCAATGATTTCCCTGGTGGTTAGCGCCAATTGCATTCGGTCGCATTTTTAGCGAAATGGGCTATTCGCTTTTTTCCAGCACTTTCTCCGCGTGTTCGGTCTTATGCTGCTCCGTTTCCTCTGCCAGGCTGTTGCGTTGATTCCGAAAATCGTAATACTCTACCGCCTCCCGGACGGCCGGCTTGAAATCTTCTTCAAGTTTCCACGGCTTGGTGATAAATCTGAAGATCTCTCCCTGGTTTATCGCTGTGAGCAGGGTGCTTACCTGTGTGTATCCCGATAGAACCATCCTGATGATATGGGGATATTCTTCTTTGACAGCCCTGAGAAGCTCAAGCCCGCCCATTTCCGGCATACGCATGTCGGTTACGATTACATGCACCCGGCTCTGCTCGAGGATTTCAAGCGCCTCTTTCCCGCTATTTGCAAAGAGGGTTTCATACGGCTCATCAAGAAGGCCTCGTTTTAGAGATGTCAGTACCTTTTCCTCATCATCCACAAATAACACTGTTCTCTTTTCCATAGCTCATTATCTCCTGTTCGTCATTTTTTTCGCGCCGATTGGAAGCTTTATTGTGAATTTCGTGCCCCCAACAACAGTGCTCTTGGCGAAGAGCTCGACATCGTGCTTGTTCACTACAATGTCGTATGAGACACTGAGTCCCAGGCCTGTGCCCTTGCCGACGAACTGATCGTTTCTGCGATTTCCGCGCTTGATCTGCCCTTGTTCCTTTGTGCTTCTTCACTCTGCATTGCCGTACGGCAGCGATAAAGGCAGGAAATTCCACGTAAAATCAAGCAGACCTGTGCTACTGCTTGAGCTTGTTCTCAGCCCACTTGTGCTGCCGAAGATACTTTATCGGATTCGGAATTCTCTTTGGACGGTTCGAGCGATTGCGGCTCGGCAACTTTGCGGTAGCCCAGCGCCTTTATGACCTCCAGGATTTCCGTCCAGGTGGGGAAGGGTCTTGTGTTCTTACGCTTGTATTCGTCGATGGCCATTAGAAACTCGAACTGATCATCGGACATCTGCCCTTCTTCAGCGCGTTTTCGCTCATCTGTCAGCCGTCTGCCCGGCCCTCGTCGGCGGTCCAGGCCCAGGCGTCTGTCAATAAGACCCTGGCGGCGTTCATTGCTGATGCGGCGTTCGGGAGAATGTTCTTTGTCCATTTTAGTACTCATCTTCCTCGAAAAAGTCACCCTCGAAATCGGTCTCGTCATCGTCTTCCATTGCAAAATCGTAGAAATCATCATAGGTGTGCTGCGACTCGATTATTACGTGAGCCTCGTCAAGAAACTCCTCCGACACCATCACAGCAATTTCCTTGGAACCGATCGTGTGTTCGTCCTGCTCGGTTATAGTCGCAGGGATGTCGTTGGCATCCAGCAGAGTTTTGTATTCTCTTGCCTGCTCCATATCCTCGGAAAAGGCAACAACAACATACCCTTCAAGCTTGGCGTGTGATTTATGCCCTTTTTTGGAACGCTTTCCCATTTTTTCCTCCAAAACATACTGTGTTTCCAAACATTCCTGCTCCGCTTCAGGAGCCTCGCCTCATCTGTCCCAGTGCATCGGAACAGACCTGCGAAAAGCCTTTCAGCCAAACTACTTTCGTCAAATCAGACCCGGCAAATAATCAAAAATTGCGGACTCTTGAGAAAAACTTTGCTCGTTGGCGCCGGTTCTCGCAATCAGCATTCTCAAGTGTGGACGCTATCAAGGCAAAAATTTAACGTTTTAGCCTAATTTTTTATTGCAAGTTGTGCCGATTGCATATAAATAGGAATGATCGAAGACGTGCCGGACTCGAGGAGTTGGTACCGGCCTATTACAATTTAACCTTTCAATATGGAGATTTTGAGAATGGCAAAGAAAAAGGAGACTTTGGTAGTGGCCAGCAAAGTAAAGGCGTACATTAAGAGCAAGAAGATGATGACCTCGTCCGATGCGATCGGGGCTATCAGTGATAACGTCTACGGCATGCTTGATGCGGCCATGGCCCGAACCAAGGCCAACCGGCGCAGTACAGTCAAGGCACAGGATTTGTAGTCCCCGTTGGGAGTGCCTCAAAACTTTGACTTTTGTACGGACAGTCAACCTGTGCCGGGTGTTTTCTGGCCGCACATCCCGGCAGTGGTATGATATGTGAGTCAGGCCGTTCCACTTTTTCAACGGTGGAACGGCTTTTTCCTTTGGCCATCGACCTATAAAAACTGCCTTTATCAACATCAAAATTAGCGTTTTTTCTAAAATTCTTTCAACTTTTTCCAGTCAAAATCCCGATTTAATAATAGAAGTGTTGGAGTAATTGCCGTTTTTTTGCCAGCTTAAAGTTAAGATTGGGTGATTTGTAGCCGATAAAGGGACTTACTGGCACCCTGCAAAGTAGGCTGAACCGCAAGGTGTCGTCTAACCAAAGTCCTTAATACATTATGGTTTTAGACGAAGAAAACATTTGTAATCCGTCACTGAAGAGATAGTTATGGGACTAAGCAGGCAGGTGATAATATGAGGATTTTTATGTTAGGCTGGGAGTTTCCGCCATTTATCAGCGGCGGGCTTGGCACTGCCTGCTACGGTCTTACGCGAGCGATGGATCAGCTTGGCATGGAAGTTACGTTTGTTCTGCCCAGGATGGTCGAGGGCAAATACACAACTCACGTCAAAATGCTGACTCCGCATTCGCGGACATCGGCATCTTCTTTTAAGTTTGATAAGCTGAAAAATGTGAAGTTCTGCACTATTGGCTCACCACTTCAACCATACTCCACACCTGAAGCTTACCAACAGCAGCTCGAACAAACTTTACGGCAAAAGCAGATGATGCTCGGCGACAACATCAGTTCGGCCAGCCAGTTTATGGTCTCGAACGACTACTGCAGCGATATGTACACAGAAGTACATCGTTATGCGGCGATGGCGGCTGAATTGGCCCAGGAAGCGCAGTTTGACGTTGTTCACGCCCATGACTGGATGACATACCCTGCGGGGATTGCCGTCGCGGCTATAAGCGGCAAACCGCTGATTGTACACGTGCATTCGACAGAGTTTGACCGCAGCGGCGAGAATGTCAACCAGATGATCTACGATATCGAGCGAGAAGGCATGGAACGCGCCGATAGAGTGATTGCCGTCAGCCACTACACGCGCAATATTGTAATCAGCCGGTACGGCATCAGCGGCGAAAAAGTCGAAGTCGTGTATAACGGCGTCGAGCGCAACGGGACCTGGTCTTTGGCCGAAACGGGCATAGACCAGGATGAGAAGATCGTATTGTTTCTGGGCCGAATTACAATGCAAAAGGGCCCAGAGTACTTTCTCCACGCCGCCAAGAAAGTTATGGAGGTAATGGACAACGTTAAATTCGTTATGGCAGGCTCGGGCGATTTGATGCACCGAGCTATTGAAATGGCTGCTGAACTCGGAATCGGACATAAGGTGCTGTTCACCGGCTTCTTGCGAGGCGAAGACGTGCAAAAAATATACAGGATGGCTGACCTGTACGTGATGCCTTCGGTATCGGAACCATTCGGAATTGCGCCTCTCGAGGCACTGGACCACGATGTTCCCGTCATAATAAGCAAGCAGAGCGGCGTATCCGAAGTCTTGATGCACGCTCTCAAAGTTGACTTCTGGGATGTCAACGAAATCGCCAATAAGATTGTTGCAGTACTGAAGTTTCCGCCGTTGCAGACGACTCTGCGAAGCCACGGTAATTTCGAGATCAGAAGACTGCGTTGGAAAGACGCAGCGGTCAAGTGTGCCAGAATCTACGATGAGACGCTGGTTCCGGCGTAGGCGTCAGGCAAAAAGTAAACCCAATACGATATCCGCCCGGAGCGGGCTTCCATCTGGCGGATACTCAATACGAGACACAGGATTATGCCTTCGGTATGTTTCTATTTTCAAGTGCACCAACCTTCGCGATTGAGGCACTACACAGTATTTGACGAAAACGAACATTATTTCGACGATTACAAGAATGGCTCGATATGCAGAAAGGTTGCGAACAAATGCTATTTGCCCGCAAACCGGTTGCTTCTGGATACAATACGCCGATTAGACGGCAGATTCAAGGTAGCCTACAGCATAACCGGCACACTTCTGGAACAGCTTGATCGTTACTCGCCGGAAGTGATGAGCACCTTCGATGCTCTGGCGGAAACCGGATGCGTGGAATTTCTGGCCGAGACCTATTATCACAGTCTGAGTTCCCTATACTCCCGTGAAGAATTCATCGAGCAGGTACACAAGCACATCGAAGCGATCAACTATCTTTTCGGTCAAACTCCAAGGATATTTCGAAACACCGAATTGATATACAACAACGATCTGGCCGCGCTGATCGAATCGATGGACTGCTTCGATGCGATAATAACCGAGGGAGCGGACCATATCTTAGGCTATAGGAGCCCCAATTTTGTCTATAAGCCGAATGGTTGTGAAAAATTGAAGCTCCTGCTGAAGAACTATGCGCTCAGCGACGATATCGCCTTTAGATTTTCCAACCGTGATTGGACGCAGTGGCCTTTGACGGCCGACAAGTTCGCCCGATGGGTGGGCAACGTCAACGGCAACGGCAACGTAGTCAACCTGTTCATGGACTATGAAACATTCGGCGAGCATCAGTGGGAAGACACCGGCATTTTCGATTTTATGCGACATCTGCCTCAGGAGATTCTAAGGCATCCCGACAACGACTTCAAGACCCCCAGCGAAGTGGTTCAGTGTTACAACAGCATCGGCACCGTTGATGTCCCGCATGTCATAAGCTGGGCCGATACCGAAAGAGACCTCTCTGCCTGGCTTGGAAACGCAATGCAATCCAACGCTATTCACGAACTCTACCGGCTTGAGAAAGAGATCAAGAAGACCAACGACGAGAAGATCATCGCGGACTGGCGCAAATTGCAGGCATCGGATCACTTCTACTATATGTGCACAAAATATTTTGCCGACGGCGACGTACATAAGTACTTCAATCCTTATGACTCGCCTTATGACTCTTACATAAACTTCATGAATGTGCTGGGTAATCTGCACAGCCGGTGTTCCGGACAGGCAATTGGGGGTGCACTTCGTTCCACACTACAACCAAACGCGGCAGAATGCCTTTCACGTGAGGAATCTTCGAGTAACGATCCGCGTGATTTGCAGCCAGTGGAGTAAATGGCCCGGATCCTTGACTACTTGAACCGATACCGGTTTTGGCCCCATCGGAAACTTCACGGCAAGACAATATGTCGTGAACGGGGATCTGATTTTGTCACGATAATGTCTTTTGGAGTTGGATTGTGTCAACACTGCAAGAACTCGACGACGCAACAAGCCTGTCCGTATCGACCGGCGGTCATGCTATTGAGAACTTGTTGACCAAAGAATGGCTGCTGACCAACGGGCGCGGCAGCTATTCATCATCAACGATTGCCGGCTGCAATACCAGGGCCTACCACGGATTGCTCATCGGCTCGCTAAGGCCTCCGGCCAACAGGATAATGGCATTGGCCAATTGCCTCGAGATGGTAATATCCGACGGACAGATATCCAACCTTTCAACTTTCGAATTCGCCGATAAGTTTGCGCCGGCGGGCTATAGCTATTTAAAGAGATTCCGCCTGGACATAGGCGTGCATTTTGATTACGAGCTTGCGAAAGTCAACTTGACCAAATCCGTATACCTTCGGCGCGATACGGATGCGGTGGCAATCGTGTATGATTTTACCAAAGTGCGGGAGCCGGTGGATTTCGTCTCGCGGCCGTTTGTCGGCCTCAGAGATTTCCACAGCCGGCAAAAATCCTACGCCCGGCTCGGCTCGAATTGGATTGGACCGCAAACAGGTGGATTGCTGGTTCGCCACAATACGCCGAGCAGTTGTGAGCTGCTCTTGAGCTGCCCGGCTGCAACCTTTGAAAAGGACCGGCAATGGTGGCTCAATTTTGTATATCGCAGCGACAAGGCCAGAGGCCAGGACTTTGCCGAAGATTTGTGGACGCCCGGCTTTTTCAAGTGTCGAATAGATTCCCCGGCTAAAATTGTCCTCTGGGCCGAGTTGGCAGATAGCAAACAACGAATAGCGGACAAGCTGAGCACCCAACAGTATGCGCCGGATTCAATAGACGCGGTTCGACAGGACTTGTGTCGGCACCAGGAAAATTTGAAGTGCAAAGCAAAAAAGGTAAAACATGATTTCCGGTTTCCGATTGCCAACTGCCAATCGAAAAGCTCGAATCTGGAAATCGCAAATCCGAAATTCTTCGAGACGCTTTGCCTGGCTGCAGAAGCCTTTGTCACGGAGCGTCAAACAAGCCATGGTCATAGAACCACCATTCTGGCCGGCTATCACTGGTTCGCGGACTGGGGCAGAGATGCCTTCATAGCCTTGCCCGGCCTGTTGCTAAGCACCGGCAGATTTGACGAGGCAAAATCGGTATTGACCACATTCGCCGCAGCGGCAGACAATGGTATGATCCCCAATCGGTTTGACGACAACAGCGAAACAGCTCACTTTAACAGTGTCGATGCCTCTCTTTGGTTTATCGACGCCGCCTTTCAATACCTGCAAGCCGGCGGTGATTCAGAGACGTTCGCCAAGGAACTCTTGCCGGCCATCCGGTGGATTGTTGACTCTTACCACAAGGGCACGCGGTTCGGTATTTGTGCCGACGCCGACGGACTTATAACGGCAGGCAACGATCAAACGCAGCTCACCTGGATGGATGCCAAGCACGACGGAGTTGCTTTCACGCCCAGATGCGGCAAAGCGGTTGAGATTAACGCCCTTTGGTATAACTGCCTGATGCAAATGAAGAATTCGGGATTTGGAACCGAGAATACCGAATTCTATGAATCTATGGCCGACAAAGTCAAGGCCGGCTTTTGCGATCTGTTCTGGAACCAGGATAAGGGCTACCTGAACGATTGCATCTTGCCCGACGGATCGGTTGATGACAGTCTTCGTCCGAATCAGATATTTGCAGTTTCTCTCGAATTCTCGCCGTTGTCGGCCCGGCAGCAGAAATCAGTGGTGGACGCCGTACAAAACCAATTGTTGACACCCTACGGCCTGCGAACCCTGGATCCGCTCGCAGAGAACTATAAGGGCCAATATACAGGCCCTGTGCGGCAGCGCGACGAGGCTTATCACCAGGGCACAGTCTGGCCATACCTGATGGGGCCGTTTGTGGAAGCATATTTGAAGGTCAATGAATTCAGCCGCAAAAGCAAGAGACAGGCTGCCAAATTTATTCTGCCCCTGCTCCGGCAACTGACCGAGGACGGCTGCCTCGGGAGCATCCCGGAGATATTCGACGGCGACGCCCCTCATGAGCCAAGAGGCTGCATCGCCCAGGCCTGGAGCGTCGCCGAGCTGATAAGGGCGTATCAGTTGGTGAGCAGTTGATTGTTATTATGAGAGGAAGAAATACTCCGTTCTTAGTCTCGGCTTTGGCCTTTACGTTGTCAATCCCGATGCTCAAAGCCGATTTGTCATTGGGATCGGACGTCGCCGCCGAGGAGAATATCCCCGGGCTCTTTTTCAGCGAAAGTTTTGATGATCCCAATCTGGCCGGTCGAGGATGGTACGACGGCAACAAGTTCAAGATTTCTGAGAAAGATGCCTTCGCCGGCAAAGGTTGTATCGAGTACCGCTGGAAGAAGAACAGCACCAAGTCCATAACCTCCGCAGGTATTCGACGGCTCATTGAACCTACCGAGGTGGTGTACGTTCGCTTCTACATCAAGCTGTCAAATGGCTGGGGATGGAGTGGTAGGCCTTACCATCCTCATGTTATGCACTTCTTGACCACCGAAAACAGCAAGTACCACGGCCCGGCCGCCAGCCACCTTACCCTCTACATCGAGCCGGTCAACGGGAAGCTGCGCCTCGCGGCCACGGACATCCAGAACAAAGATGCGCCCCACGGGCTGACGCAGGGCCCTCTCAGAGGCGGCTATAACGGCAGGCATTACGACAGTCAAGAGACGCTCTTCGACGACGCCAAATGGCACTGCGTCGAAGCGATGTTCAAGCTCAACAGCCTGGATATGAAGAACGACAAACCGAACAGTGACGGCCGGCTTCGAGGCTGGTTCGACGGCAAGCTGGTTGTCGAGCGCAACGACGTTGTCTTCCGCTCAACCGATTTTCCCAAGATGAAGTTCAACCAGTTTCTTCTGACGCCGTACTTCGGTCCGGGCCTGCTTCCTCACGAACAGACGCTCTGGATAGACGAGCTGGCTGTGGGTAATCAGCGGATAGATCAATTCAAGAAAGCACCGTAGCTGTTACCTGAAAAACCGACTTTCAACACTTTAGTTCTTCCCGAATCAGGCAGCCGTTACAAGGGCAGAAGGCTCGAATATTCTCTTCGGGCGTGGCGGGCGGCACTTCACAGCCCGGCATCAGGATGAATTTGTCCGGCACCGTTTTCAGACACTCCCTGGCGGTTTCGGCAACATCTTCCGGAGTGCCCTCAAACAGAACCCCCGCCGGGTTGAAATTCCCGCAGAGCGTAACTTCGGGCCCGACAAGCTCTCTGGCTTTGGCAAGAGGAACCATCCAGTCAACGTCGATGATGTCTGCACCGCTGTCAGGCATGAATTGCACAATATTGGATATATTGCCGCAGATGTGTAGTTTCACGGCACCGCCGGCTTCGTGAATAGCCTCGATCAGCTTTTGTTCCAAAGGCAACACAAGTTCGGAATACATGTTCGGCGTGACCAGGCTCGCCGCCGCGTCGCCAATCCCGATCATGTCGGCGCCGGCTTTGACCTGGGCGACGGCAAAGGCAATTGCATTTTGGATGATAATCTCACCTGCTTCAACAAACATCTCCGGCTTATCTATCAGATCCATCATCGTGCTCTCTACGCCCCGCAGATCTCCGTACTCGGCGATGGGGCCTTCCACCCAACCCAGCACGCTGTGGGTCTGTCCAACCTGGGCGGCCATCTTCCGAACGCTCTCGATCCGCTGCTTTGTTCGCTCAGCATTCTCAATATCGAGCGGCCTCACGCGTGAAATATCGTCCGAATTCTTTATCAATACATCCTTGGGCTTTCCCACCCCATCCGGCGGATACTCGAACTCCATGCCGTACGCAGATGCTTCTCGCCAGGGATCGCTTATCGCGCTTATCTGATCGAGATTGAACGCCTGCGTGACCGCGAGCTGCGCCTCGACCAGGACATCTCCATCGAGGTAATAATCCCTGTAAGTATGCCCTACGAAATTGGCCGACCATGCCATGAAAATAGGAGTGACAGCGGGGCGATCGTAAGAACCACCATTGAGAATTGCGTAAACTCTTTCTTTCGGAGTCATGAATCACCTAATTGATTTTCGATTTAAGATTTACGATTTGAGATTTCTCTGGCACGCAGCAGTTACAAGGGTCAGGAATGAGGCTTTCACTTCCTCGAATGTCGGCACCTTTCGTATCGCGTATTGCGTAGTGCGTATTGCGTCTTGTCCATTGTGGTTTTTTTTCGCACGACGCATCACGCACGACGCACGACGATTTGGCCGGCGAGGCGAAATCATAAGCAGATAATCGAAGCCGGTCGGAATCTGCTCCTGGCTTTGCCGAAACGCCTCCCGCAGCAGACGCTTGAGCCGATTACGCACAACCGCATTGCCGTGAGATTTGCCTACGGATACACCCAGCCGAGAATAGCCGCAATCATTTTCCGCCATATAAAGAGTGAGCAGACTATTGCTCGAACGCCGGCCACGGTCCAGAACCGCCTTGAATTGCCGGTTGCTGATAAGCCTTTTCCTTTTTGGAAACGAGAGCCGCTTCATAAAAACAAAATCAAATATCAAATAGCAAAATGCAAAATTATGGAGCCGCTTCGCGGTCTGTTACGCTATTTTCTATTTGCGATACTTCGGCTTCGCCCAGAGCTTGTCGAACGGGATAAGTTTGTGATTTGACGGGCAACAATCGGCAATCCACCGTAAGGCGTCCCCTAGGGAGAAAATCGCAAATCCCCAATTCTTTAAAGATCATTGAGGCTCTTACTTAGCATCGACGGTCACGCCGGGCCAATCGTCCGTCCGGAACGGCGAAGCTGGCAGACCGTCTTTGTTATAGAGGTTGCATACCGGGTTGTCGGCCCAGGCGTAGCGCACGGCGACAGGCCTGGAGACACCATCGCTGCCGACCACAACCGTTTCGCCGTCTATCTCGGCATCGGCCCAGACAAACTTGCGGTTCGCTCCGGCGATGGCAAAACCCTTCAACGGTTCATCATCACGGCCAACAAGACCGCCGCCAACGTGATTGAAACTCAGCCTTATCTTACCTCTCTCAACTTTCATCGACTTGTAAATAGGCCCGGAATAGACCAGCTTCTTTTTGTATGTTTGGCCCAAAGCCCACAGCGCCAGGCGCTTGCCGACATCCTGCTTGTTCTTCGGATGTATGTCTTTGGCTTCGCCGATGTCTATAATCGTCGCCATCCCCGCATTGGGCAAAGACAGCGCCATTGTCTGCGCCTCGCGAAGCTCCGCCCAGTCGCTTTCGCCCGGCTCAGGTTTGATATCTTTAAAATTGGCCAACTGCACGAAAAGGAAAGGAAAATCACCCTGCCCCCAATCTTTGCGCCAGTTCGTTATCATCGCAGCAAACAGCTTGCGATACTGATAAGCCCGGCCTGCGTTCGATTCACCCTGATACCATATCGCACCCTGTATGCCGTAAGGGATCAGCGGTGCAATCATTGCATTGTACAAACCCGCCGGCGAGTGAGGGTGCCCCGGCCTACGCGGCTCACGAGGTCTGCCCGGGGGCTTGTTGCCTTCGGCTTTGGCTGTTTCAACGGCTTGTTTCCATTCTTGAAATTTCAGCTCAAATTCCTTCTTCGCCTGTGGATAATTCGCGATTATATTCTTTTGGCGAGTCAAAATAGGCTCAAAATCCGCTTCGGCCTCGAGCACCTCATGTCTTGTCCACGCTTCAGCCGGGGTGCCGCCCCACGATGTGTGGATCAGGCCAATCGGCACGCCAAGCTCCTTGTGCAGCTCTCTGCCGAAGAAATAGGCCACCGCTGAAAAGCCCGGCACCGTTTCAGAACTGCACGATGTCCAACTGCCTTCGCAATCCGACTGCGGCTCCTGGGCCACCTTCCGCGTTACCGTGAACAGCCGAATATCCGGATAATCGGCATCGGCGATCTCCTGCTCGGCGTTAGCCGAAGCCTTCACCGACCATTGCATGTTCGACTGGCCCGAACAGACCCAGACCTCGCCGGCCATGATATTCTTGATCGTTATCTCGTTCTTGCCGGTGAGAGTCATCTGATAGGGTCCGCCCACCTTCGGTGAGTTCATCTTGAACGCCCACTTGCCCTCTTTGTCGGCGGTGACCGCCCATTTCATGCTAATCCAGCTAACGCCGACCATAACCTCTTCGCCCGGGTCGGCCCAGCCCCAGATAGAGACTTTCTCGTCCCTCTGGAGCACCATGTTATCGCCGATTACAGCCGGCAGCCTGATATCGGCAAGAACCACTCCGGCAGGCAACAGGGCCAAGACCAATATCAGCCCACCGATCAACTTGATTCTCTTGTAACTCATCTTTTCAACTCCTTTGCAATGTGATTACAGCAAAACCTAATTATATTGATCCAGGATCAGAAACTTTCTACGAGGAAACGACCATCCCGGCTATTAAATCAACTCTGCCCCAAAAATGCAACTATTCCGGTTCCGTCTTTAGTTTTTTTGGGCTCCGGACGATTCTTCTCGGTCGTCTCGCGCGCCGAATACACCGATGATGGTTCTTAGAACGTGTGTGAGAAGCTTCTTTGTTGTGGCGTGGGCATCTTGCCCATGTGTTGCATGGCCGTCCTGGCCCTGCAAATTGGCTTTTCTCCACGGGCGGGATGCCCGTGCCACTTCTCATACACGCTCTTAGTGCCGAGTTTTGATCCTTCGACTGCGCTTGGGACAGGGTCTTCAGTCGCGCAGCGTTTCGCATCAAACACGCAGGGGGGTAAAAGCAAAAATAAAAAAGTTGAAAAAAAGTTTTATTCCCGCTCACACAACAACTTACCGTAAGAACTGGCCCTACAGTTTTGTAGATTTTCGATCAAATCGTGCAGGTTGCCCCTATTAGGGGGGGTCTTTCTGCGCGCCGCCGGAGGCCCCCGCTGTCATTCCTGTGAAACCTTGTCCTGAGCAAGGTCGAAGGAACAGTCCCGTAAGGGACACCTTAGGCGGAATCCAGAGGGTATGGGCAACCCTTCGGCTTCGCTCAGGCCAGGCCCGATTGCCCCGCCGTAGGGCGTCCCTTAGGGAATGCTGAAAAAGAGACAATTGCGATGAGAGAATAATGAACTTATGGATTTCGGCCAAAGGAGTGTTATACTGAGACTCTGAGAGTTCCAATGTGGCCGCTAATACTGGGAGAGTTATATGGCGGACAAAGAGATAGGTTTGCGAAACACCCGGATTGATCGAGTTTTCCGCATAACATGCATATTGGAGTGTTATCGAGATAGAAAATGGCCGAAAAGACCAGTTTTTCCGCCCTGAGGATATCTCATCCGGGGAGTTATCAGGAAAACCATATAATAACTTGTTAGAAGTGGCCTCTAATTCTCGAGAGCCGGGAGCCAGTACTATGGAGATTACGCTTCTAATCAGCTTAACGGCAGTGATCGTTTCAGTAGCTGCCTACCTACGATGGAGCAGAACAAACAAGGAGAACCGTAGACTCCGAAACATTAAATTGAAGGACGAAACACTAACGTTGACCACAGAATTGCTCATGCTGCAACATGAGCTTCAAAACAAACTCGGTGTTGATTTTTTGGAGGAGTTGAAAGCTAACATGGACGAGGAGACCTTTGCATCCGTAATTGAGGAGGTGCAGTGGTTGACTATGCAGGAACAAATCATCTCAACTGGAAGAGAAATCTTGTTTGCTCTCGAATCTGATTTTGATCCTGTCAATGTAGAGATTATATACAAACACAACCAAATGATACTTACTCAAACTCGGGAACTCGCGAACGGGCTTGAACTCCTGATGTCTTAAGTCGGTCGTTCAGCTAGGATGGCGCTATCCGTTATTACGCACCCTTAAGATAGAGAAAAGAGGCTTGCACAGATGGAAATAGCAATAGCTTTGGCAGGACTAATTATTGCAATTCTAATATTTGCAAGAAAGGGTAAATGGGGCACAGAAAATAGGTTACTTCGAAATGCACGAATGAGAACTGAGCTTTTAGTTGAGCTCTCACGGTTGAGAGACCTTCAAGCTCAGGTGGAGATAGTACTGCATCCTCTTGTTCTCGAACACATGAAAGAACTATTGGGCGAGGATCAGGTGATCGCTGACCGAGTCGAGGATTTTCATAAGCAAGTAGAACAAACCGAATTAGCAATCACGTTGTTCGAAAAACTTGACGATGCTGAGCTAGACCCAGTCCAACTACAGGAAATTCGCACAGTCTTTAGGGAGTCAGAGCGATTTTGTCGCGTTATTCTGAAAGCAACTCCAGAATCTCTCCGAAGAGAAAATCTCTTTGGTCATTAGATCCAGTCAGTGCCAAACTTCTAGAGGACACAAGGGGTCAGGCTTTGTATTTTGCAGTCGGTAGGATGGGTCCCGGCGCGCCGGGGTTGCCCACGCTGCAAAAGAGGGAATTGTGATGAAAGAACAATGAACTTATGGATTTTGGCCAAAGGAGTGTTATACTGAGACTCCGAGAGTTCCAATGTGGCCGCTAATACTGGGAGAGTCCTGTGGCGGACAAAGAGATAGGTTTGCCAAACACCCGGATTAATCGAGTTTTCCGCATAACCTGCATATTGGAGTGTTATCGAGATAGAAAATGGCCGAAAAGACCAGCTTTTCCGCCCTGAGGATATCTCAGCCGGGGAGTTATCAGGAAACTTTAGAATATTATGTTCGACCTACACAATGCGTATTAAACGACTACTCTTAGAGAATTTTGGCCCTTTCCACAGATATGACATACCCTTTGTGGATACGCCATCAGCATGTGTTCTTCTTACAGGCAAGAACAATGAAGGTAAATCTAATATAATTCTTGCACTAAAACTACTATCTTCCGCTTGTAGGTCAGTTGGTAAGCGTAAAATGCTTATCGTTTTAGATGACAATGAGTATTTCAAGCTGCCTCAGCAAGACATTGATAGGATTAGTATCGGTAGAATTCTTCATAACTACAGTGGCGAATGCGCTCGCATACATTGTACATTTGATGACGATTTTCAGGTCACAATATACCTGAACGAAAAACACAATCTAATATATGCAGACTACGGTGGTGTAATACCAAAAGATTCAACAGACATACTCGGCTTTATTCCTCCGTTAGGACCGTTGGCTGAAACGGAGGAATTATTGTCATCTAAGTATATTCGAGCATGTATTAATACCAGCCTTGCTCCTCGCCATTTGCGAAATCATCTATACCAAATTCTTGGCTATGATGAGTACCCAATGGTGCAAGAGATAATTAACACAACATGGTCCAATATCAAATTACTAGACTACGAGTTAAACTACGAAGAAAACATCCTCAGTTGCTACTTCAAAGAAGGTAGAATTGAACGTGAAATTGGGTGGGCTGGCCAGGGATTGCAGGTGTGGTTTCAGATCATTACACACTTAATTCGTTTACGTAGCTCATCAGTACTAGTCTTAGACGAACCAGAGATAAATTTACACGCAGAGAAACAAAATGATCTAATTCAGGTTTTAAAAGAACACCACACAGGCAGTGTAATCATCGCTACACATTCTATTGAGCTGATGAATAATGTTGATGTGAGCCACATAATCCATGTACAGAAGAAATCTAGAAAGCCAACCATAAAAAGCACTGCAAATCGAGCGAATCTAGAGCTTGTACGATCTCAAGTTGGCAGTAACTTTAATTTAATTGCATCACAGTTCGAAACATTCGAGACAATACTATATACAGAGGATGGGAGTGATTTTAAGATAATTCAAGACCTTGCAAATGCATTTGGATTCAATTGCTCCATCTTTAGTATCCCACTTCATGGATTTAGTGAATATCCTAAAGCACTATGCTATCGAGAAGCATATCGTATGCTTATAGGAGGCAAAGTTTCTCACACTGTGTTTCTTGACAGGGATTATTACCCAGAACGTCATCTTGTAAAAGTTCAAGACGATTTAGCATGTGGCGATATATCTACACTTTATACACCTGGTAAAGAAATTGAAAATCTATTTCTATCGCCAAGCACTCTGAACATAGTTATCCCAGAAGCATTTCAAGAAGTGTTTGGTTGTTTTTGGGATAGGTTCATTGATTCTGAGAGACTGGATGCTTATGGTAGCTATCTTACCCTTCACAAACAGTTTCTTGATCCAAAGTTGGACATGAAAACAATCACAAAAAAATATACTCCTACATTCAATGCCAAATGGAATGATAAATCTCAGAGACACACAATTATTCCAGGCAAGAAAGCTCTACAACAATTGAGGGGCTTTTATCGTGATAAAACAGGCAAGAACTTAACAATGCCAATGCTAATTAGAGCAGTTGCCAAAGCCAATGATAAAGAAGCAAGAAGTATTGTTGGTCAAGCACTGGGAAAAATACGGAAGAGAAAACAAACGCTACATTATTAAAATCGAACAAAGGGATCAAGCGTACCCGCTAAAGCGGTCCGCTCATCCCTAGCGTTAGCACCTTGATTCTTAGGAGAACACAATATGTCATGGTCAACTTCAGAGAGCAAGTACAACTGTGATATGTGTGGCAAGCCAAGCAAGGGGAAACTAGGGGAAACTAGGGACAGCGGGGCTGTTGAAAAAGTCCCCTGATTCTGATATATATATATTATCAGTAGTGGGGGCCAACTTCAAGCACGGAGGCTTAGTTGTGATAGGCAATCAGGAACGCTGGCAGGAAGAGTTGTTTGTTGCT
>NJBM01000020.1 GCA_005223045.1 Planctomycetes bacterium B3_Pla
ATGAGAGGCTGACAATCCGCTCGGCTAATATCAATTCCATGTAGCCGGCGGGGCGCATCTCGGCCAGCATTTTCTCTTTCAGCAGGTCGTAGTCTTCCCGGCTCTCGTCGAAGACAACGTCGGCGGCTGAAAAGAGCCCGTGCTTGAGCGCATTTTGCGCGACCGCGGCCTTGCCCTCGGCGGTCCTGGGGCCAGTTGAATTCTGAGCGTTTTGTCGATTAGCATTGATTTGAGCTTCGGTTGACATTAGAAAACCCCTTTCTGAAATGATTATTGATTATTTTCTATTGATTATTGTTTGTTTGCGATACCCGCTTTCACCGGCACAAGCTGACTATTTACTATTGTTTTTGACATTAACAATTTAATGATATTGTTTGATATACATCATATTCTGTGCACTGTTGGCTGTCAAGGGAAATTTTTTCAAAAAATAATATTTTGCCACAGATTTCACAGACGGACACTGATTGAATAATCGTATTGCGTGCGGCGTAAAGGCAGATCATGTAGGGTGCGATGAATCGCACCATTGACATGCTCCCACATTATCGGTGCGATTCATCGCACCCTACCTGCTGATAGCCTGATGATCTGATATCCACTACCTGATTTTCTGTTACCCTGATAACCTAATACAAATTCGCAAGCGTTACGACAGATCAAAGGGCGACCACGTGGGGTCGCCCCTACAAAATCTCTGTAAATCCTGTAATCCTGTCAGAAAAGACCTTTAAGGATTTAAATTCACCACGAAGGGCACGAAGAACCACGAAGAAGAACAATAATCAATAGTAAATCGCAAATAGTCAATAGGGGAAAGATCCCGTCCAAAAAGGACTTTTTTGCAAATTCTTCAAAAAAAATCAAAAAAACCATCAACATTTGCCCATTCAGAAACGCCATATAAATAGAAGGACCAAATATGTGCGCCGATGGCCATGGAGGCCTTATGATTCAGGGCAGTTTTTTCGCTGAATGTGTTTGTTCTGGCCGGAATAGCGGGTACAATGTGAAACAGCGAACATTTCCCGATTTTCGAGCCGGACGTAAAGGCTCTCCGGCGCGCCCGCCAATTACGGGACACCGACGGGGACGGAGTCTAAGACTGTAGTCTGAGCAAAAAAGTACCGGACACCTTTAATTCCCTTAATTCCGCCTGTATTGGTATGAGTAAAATATCTAAAAAATTAAGCAACCGACAGAGAATCTTTTCCGTTTATGTGCCTGCAATCGCGGCGATAGTGACGTCATTAGGAGTGCTTTATCAGGTATTTGTACCAAATACTCCACTAGTCATAAGTGACAAGTCTATTATTGAAGAAAATAAAAGGTTACTGGCAGAGAAAGAGTCGCTCGAGTCAAAAAAGGCCATACTCGAGACAAAACTACGAGAACTGGAAAATCAGATTGCTGCCATAAAGAGAAAAGGTGATTCTCAATCTGATAAAACTCAACCAGCGATTGATTACTGGATTGTAACAGCTTTAAAGACAATTGTCGTATATATAACTCTAATATTTTCTGCCTTTTCAACGTTTTTAACTTTCTTAGGAGACCTATTTTTACTTCTGTTTGGATTCTCATTTGTCCTGACAAAGGGATTATGGGATTTTGCTTGGAATAAAGTTACAATTGGATGGTATTGGGAACAAGCAAGATGGTATGGTGTTTTGGCAGGAATTCTGCTCATTATGGTTATTTCGTTGTCAACAGAAGTATCCAAAAGCAGGAATTAAAGGTGTCCGAGGGATTAAAGGGGGATTAAAGGAGGTGTCCGGTACATTTTTCGGTGAGTTGTGCTTGATAATGGCAGTAGCGTAGGGTGGGGCTCCCTTGGGGATGCCTTACGGTATTGCCCCACCTTCAAGAATGTCACGTGCTTTGGTCGGTGGGCTGAAGCCCACCCTACATTACTCTCTTGAACACGATTCCCCTTAACTTAGTGCCATTACATGGTGTCCCCGGAATTATTCGGAATTATTACGTAAATTTTAATAGGTGGCAATCCATAGTTATTTTCCTAAGAGAAAATTGAGCCTTGAATAAACAAAATTGGGAATTGTAATGACTGTTCTTTATCACTATTGTTCAAATGCTGCTTTCCAATCAATTGTTGAGAATCGTTCGATCTGGCTATCTGCACTTTCGCTGTCAAGCGATACAATGGAAGGCAAATTAGTTACAAATGTTATTGCAGAAATGGCCAAATCTGACGGTTTAGACCAAGCGAACATACAAAGACTCAAAGAATCTGTTTCTTTGCTTGAACAAATGATGGAAGGCTTAGGTTTCTGCCTTTCTGAAAAAGGTGATTTGTTAAGTCAATGGCGTGGCTACGCTGATGATGCAACTGGAGTTTCTGTTGGATTCTCAAAAAAATATCTTGAAAAGCTCTCAGAAGTTCGACTCAATCCCCAAAAATCCGGCTTTACGCTAAATAAGGTTGAGTACGAATACGAATCTCAAAAGAAACGAATACAGGCGACATATGACAAAATAAAAGAACTGATAAATCAAGGTGCTTATAAACCGCTCAAATTTCAAACTATATTAAAATTTAAAACGGACGATGAAATTGAAGCAGAGAATAAAATAATAAAGAAAACATTCTGGGATTTATCTCTAACGATATTGCCTCTTATCTTTGAACTATTTTTATTGAAAACAAAGGCTTTTCAAGAAGAGCAAGAATGGCGATTGATCTCTTATCTCTTAAAAATTAGTGATGACGAGTGTTGCTTCCAATCTTTTCCTAATAAAATTGTTCCGTATAGAAAATATTCTTTATCAAATTTAGAAGAAAATCCAATAGTTGAGGTGATTTTAGGGCCTAAAAACAGTACACCAAAGTATGTTATAGATAGACTTTTAAAACAAAATAATTTTGAGATCGTAAACGTTGTTCGCTCAGAAGCATCTTATAGATAAAGATGAATGCATAAGGGAATTAAAGGGGTACGGTACATTTTTCGATGAGTTGATCTTGATAATGACAGGTTTTGACGGAGGATAGTGGGTGCCCTGAATTACGGTGGAGCTTTGGGACGCAGATATCGGCTGGAATTAAGGGTGGTGGCCACGGAATTATTCGGGAATTATTTAAATAAATCCGGCGAAGGTACAGCGAGTAATAAGGTGATGGTGGTATTATAAAATGAACCATAGAGGAGACCAAGTACACGGAGATGTTTGGCCGGATGACAGAGTGTGCGGAAACCATATAAACGAGAGTTACGGGGAATGTAAGATGGATAAAAATTGTTTGCCTGAGAAAAAAAGCGAATTACCCCCGACCTCTTTTATCGTAAAGATAGGTCTTTTCAGTGTCGTGGTGTTAGGAGTAGTATTTACTTGTTCGTTTTTTGCCGTCCTTGTGTACAGTTTTTTTACCGACGAGCAGTGGGTCGAGTTGTCGAAAGAGCACGCCTCGGCCGTGGTAGGAATACCGATTGCGACAGTAAGTGCGTTCTTGCTTGTCTCAATTTTGCAAGTTACGACTGGGAAAGTTGAGTTTGAAGGCATAGGTTTCAAGTTTCGCGGCGCCTCCGGGCCCGTTGTGCTATGGATTGCCTGTTTCATTGCTATGGTGATAAGTATCAAGCTATTATGGTAATGATCATAGAGACTCTGAACATCTGTGCCTTGGGGAAATCGGCGGATACCTTACTTATTTCTCCCTTTCATTGAAGGGAATTGGCAAATCCGGAATTACAGGTGTACGCCTGCCCCATAGGGGTACATTTTTCGATGAGTTGTGCTTGATAATGACAGGTTTTGATAGAGGACAGCGGAGCTTTGGGACGCAGACATCGGCTGGAATTGAGAAGGCTAAAGGAGGCTAAAGGGGTCAAGGCTAAAGGGGTCATGCCGTGATTATTAGCATTTTGTACTTGAGACCGGTGATATTGGAGCTATGATCATCATTAGTTGGAGGTTTGCGTGAGGTTGTGAGAGGTTGCAGCAGAATCATGGTACTTGCTGTAAGCAGCGCCGGGCGAGGTCTGTTGCGGATTCGTCCTGCGCTGAGGCTGCGCGCATGGATGGCTATGGAGCGACGATGAGGCGGTATAAGGAGAACCTGCCCGATGCGGCAGCGGGGATGAAAACTCGCATGATACCGACGTTGAAGAGAGCTGTTTTGATAAGTCTGCTGATCGGATTGGCTGCCGGGATCAAAAACCGTCCTCGGCCGCGGCTTCTCAACTCGCCAAGTGCCGTCGAGAGTTTCGCAAGGCGTGCATCAGCTATCACCGATTCAGGCCTGAATACCGGAAGGGGTCAGGTTTATCTTTTTGCTGTTGACGAGGGCCGAAAGGGCGACCACACAGGGTCGCCCCTACAAAATCTGGAAAAATCCCGTAATCCTGTCTAAAATGAACTTTTGGAACTTGGATTCGCCACGAAGGCACAGCATGCTCTGAGCGAAGCCGAATGGGAGGTAGATGAGAGATGTATCTTATTTCGTTTGCTAATTTGACCTATGCCGAAATTGAATCCGTCCGTACTCAAAGAGATTGGCGACAGCCCAAAGATCTTCTATTATCCCGTCCTTTTCCATATCCGGCAGTATCCGGCTTGCGAAATCAGTGTTTCGTTCGTTCTCAGAGAAACCTGCACTTGCCAGGAATTCCCGGAGCTGGTCGCAGCCCTCTGAGTTTTTCATGCAAGTTGCTATTTGAGCTTCGGCTCCATCGTTTATCGTTTGTCCTGCCGCCACCCTCCAAAGGAAGACTTCCTGGATGTTTTCCGCAACATTTTTTGGAATATCGACGGAGATACTATTGTTCATCCTGGTTTCCTGCCAGGCGGCATGTCCTTTTACAGGCTGGTCTATATGCCGACAAATCTGGACTTCATTAAGATGAGGAAGCGAGCCTCCAAAGGTCAAACTTAGCCCTTCCAGGCATTTTAGAAGATTGACCAATTCTTCATAAGTTATGTCGTCCGCCAGATTGACAACCACTTCTATTTTTTCTTTTAAGCCGGGCTGGCTGTCTTCGATAGCTGTCTCTAAGATGGCTGTCTCAACGATGGTTCCCTCGAGGTTAGCCCCCCAAAGGTTGGCCTTTTCAAGGTTAGCACCCCTGAGATCGGCATTCTCAAGGTTGGCTGAGACAAGACAGGCTTCCTCAAGATTGGCCTCGCTGAGGGCGGCTCCCCAAAGGTTGACCTTTTCAAGGTTAGCTCTCCTAAGATCGGCGTTTCTCAGGTCGGCTGCCAGAAGGTCGGCTCCCTCAAATCGTGCTCCCGCAAGGTTGGCTCCGGTAAGTTTGGCTCCTTCAAGCCTGGCCCCTCTTAGATCGGCATTTTGCAGATGAATTCTGATCTCAGGTTGCTCGGCACAGTAACTGTTCCATTCTGATATGTTCTGCTTCTCCGAACAACGTTTGAGAATGTCATATTGCTTCTGATTTAACTTACTTTGATCCTCTTGGAATGTCGCGTTGTTATTTTCTCTGGCCATGATTAGATTCTTACCTTTACAGAAAATGGAAGTGACCCGGCAAAAGAAGCCGGTCGGATATTGTCTGATGAAAAAGGTCAAATAGTTACATTTTCCTTCGCTTCATAATACGTGCCGTCAGGGCTATAGAGCTTCTGAAGAGCTTGACGACCTTCAGGATTGGTTTTTAATCCGATGAACTCCAAGCCAAGGCAAACGTTCCTGCTATCTGCCGTTGGCAGAATCTTTTTGATCTGGGCATCAAATGTCAGCAGTGGTTCGGCGGGGTTCGGCTTGAATTCAAGTCCCATCAGCCGGCCTTTACCAAGCAATGTATCTTCTGTGGCTTCGATAGCCACCTGGATTCCCCCTTCTGAAATGTCCACGAGCCTTCCGTGCCAAAAGTGTCCCGGGAGCTGCTTGTGATAGTCGTCATAGCGGCCGCCGTGCCAAAGGAGCACATTCACCTGCAACCACCAGGGGATTTTCAAACGGAAATACTTTCTTCTCTCCAACGGCTTAGCATTGTCCAAATTACGAATTTCCAGAATTCCACTGTCCACCTGTTCGACCGATGGTGTAAGGACAATCTCAGAAGCGTTGGCTATTTTGAAGATTCTGTCAAAACCATACAGGTGGAAGATTCGCCTTGTGGCCGCATTCAGATTATAAAACATGCAACAACACCCACGTTCGCTCAAAACGCGGCACAATGTCGTAAGCCGACGGAGGGTTTGGCAGGTAGGCTTGTCAACGGCCCCGAGATCCACAATGAGGTCGGATTTGGGACTATCAAGCGCTATCTTCGCGGTGATGGCATTGAGTTCGTCACCGGTCTGCGGCTCCGCTGGTAACTTAATGATGAGAATATTGTCAGACCAATCGTGGTCCATTAGCTCATTCTCTCCTTCCAATAAGCTAAGAAGTCAACAAAGGTGCTAATATGTGCGACGCTCTGGATCAGGACAAACGGCTTGATCCTAAGCGAAAACCTTACTTCTTAGAAACAGATACAGAAGAAGCCCTGACAGTCTAATTTGACTCAGCCTCCTTGTTTGTCTTTTGGACTACTTCCAATTAAAGCGTAAGAAATGGAATAGAGAATGCAAAATAAATCATAAGAGATGGGATGAAGAATGCAAAACCATAGTGAACTCCAGGCCGAGGAGTCACGATCTTATCAGACATCAAAATTCAATGCTGCCCCGGCACCAAACCTCAATCAGATGATTTTGGCAGTTCCCCCAGGCCACGGTCAGAACCGTTGAAATGAACTGCATATAATGTTATTATGGTCAATTATGGAGCTGGTGGCATACAGGAGTACTACTTATAAGGAGCAGGTAATTATCATGGGATGTGACTTTCGGATAGTACGGTGCACAGCGCTTATTCTGCTGACTGTGGGGTGCGTATTTGCGGAGGCTGAGACATGGTCGTCGGTCGAGGCTGACTGGCTCAGACAAGCGGAGGTCTGGATTGAGTCGCCGGAGCCGGAGTTCACGTACCCGATAGGGTACTTTTTGGACCGAGGCCGGCGACTTGAAAGGGACCTGCAGCAGATTTCGGTTGACACAAAGACATTCAGGGCGGAGCTACGCAGGCTGGAGCAGGACTTCAGATACCTCGGCCCGGAGGCCAGCAAGGACGCCCAACGCCGGCTGTATCTTGAAGTGAGACGCGCCATCAGGCGGGCTGCATTCTCAAATCCGCTGCTTAGCTTCGAGGAGCTTCTTTTCGTTAAACGCTTCACTCAGGAGACGTATCCTGATGTATGCCTGAATCACATGCCATGGGTTTCGCGGCCGGGCGGCGACATCTGCGTACTCACGATGGCCGGGCCTGATCAGGAGCCGAAGGTGCGCAACATCCTCAGAAGCCGACTTGGGCCTGGGCACGTGCACGGGATGGATCTGTCCTGGGATGCGAATCGGATCGTATTCGGCTATGCGCAGGCCGCGAGCGACCAACCGCCTGCGGGATGGAAGGACAGGCTCACGAATTACCGGCTTCGACGGACCGTCGAACCGATTCACATATTCGAGGTCGGGGCCGATGGCATGGCTCTGCGGCAGATAACAGATGGGCAGTGGAGCGATCTGGATCCGACGTATGCTCCGAACGGAGACATCGTGTTCGTGTCGGAGCGCTGCGGGTGTTCTTTGCAGTGCAATGAGTACGACAAGGACGAGACGTCGTGTAATCTCTTTTCGTGCCGGCCGGACGGCAGCGGTATTCGCTGGTTGAGCGTGTCAAAGGACGGCGACTATCTGCCGCACACGCTTTCCGACGGCACAATCGGCTATACGCGATGGGAATATCAGGAGCGCGGGTGGGCCCATATTCAGTCAATCTGGGTAATTCGCCCGGACGGGACAGGGGCGGACGCCTTGTTCAAGCAGCACTTTAACGACCCGTGGGCCATCGAGGACGTTCGGTCGATTCCGGGACCTGGCGTGAGCAGGCTTTCGGCCGTAGCGGCAGGTCATCATACTCTGGCGGTCGGCCCGGTGGTAGTGATAACACCGAGCGTTGGGATGAACAATCCAGCGGGGATCAAGATCGTGACCCCCGGGGTAAAACCTCCGGAGGGTGGGATGTCAGGCAGTACGGTTGACGAGGGCGGCGTGTTTGACAGGGGCGGATTTTACACCACGGTCTGGCCACTGTCGGATAAGTACTTCCTCGCCTGCTATTCCTACTCAAGCGCCCAGACTGAGCCGGCCGGTTATGGGATATATCTGATCGATGCCTTCGGGACGAAGGAACTCGTGTACCGGGACGAGAGTATCTCGTGCTTTAGTCCGATACCGCTCGTCGCTCGTGAGCGGCCGCCGATACTGCCGGAACTTACCGACCCGAACGTAACGTACGCCACCTGTGCGGTGAGCAACGTGACATACGGGGCCGACGGCATCTCGACCGGGCGGGCGCGCTATATCAGGATTTCTCAACGGCTTCAGTGGCCGTACGACAATGAGTACGGAGGCCATCGCTATACGGAGAAGGCATATCCCAATAACTGGACGCCGGTGCGGGTAATAGGGACTGTCCCGGTTGAGAGTGACGGCAGCGCGCATTTTCGGGTGCCTGCGGATACGCCCGTTTACTTCCAGCTTTTGGATCGGGACCACATGGAGTTGCGGCGGATGCGGTCGTTTATCAGCTTCCAGCCGGGCGAGGTCCGCGGCTGCGTGGGCTGTCATGAAAGCCGGGAGGAGGCGCCGCGGCAAGATCGCATTCCATTGGCTCTCACGCGAGAACCGCTGGATCCTGTGCCGCCGCCCTGGGGTGAGAGGCCGATCAGCTTTCTGCGTGATATTCAGCCGATTCTGGACCGGCATTGCGTAGGTTGTCACAGCGGTTTGAGTCCGGCCGGGGGACTGGACTTCTACGGAGGGCTGACCGCCGGGCCGGAGCGGGGACCGGGGCATGCAACCTACATTGCCGGGTACGGAGCCAATAGAGCATTCGAGACGATCATTGAGCACAAGCTGGTTTCATGGTCGCAGGTCCAGGGTGATGCCAGGATCACGCAACCTCTTGAATTCGGCTCCCACAAGAGCAAGTTGGTGAAGGTACTGCGGGCCGGAGCATGTGGAAAGAGAGCAAAGCTCAGCCGGTCGGAGTGGCTGCGGCTGGTGACGTGGATTGACGGCAACGCCCCGTATCACGACAGTTTTGTGAACAAAAGACAGCCAAAGCCTTCGTATAGCCTGCCTGCCGATACGGAGCTGGTCAGGGAGATATCGAGTATCCACGAGAGGCGCTGCGGCTCGTGCCATGAGGCTCCGGAGGTATCGAGGCCGGACTGGGTGGACATTCGTCGGCCCATGCAAAGCCTTTTCCTTACCGCGCCGCTGGAAAAGTCCGCCGGCGGAACGGGCAAATGCGGTAAGGTGACATATCGCAACTGCGAGGATGTGGACTATCAGGCCGTATTAAAGCTTGTCGTTGATGCGGTCGAGGATGCGTGGAGGAATCCCCGACGGGATATGATGGCACTTCAAGAGGGATGGACGCGCAAATGAAGCATCACGCCGGCACAGGATTGCCTTATCACAGGCAAAACTCACTTGGGGGAATCCGGGGACATCTTTTATTTCTCCCTTTCACAGAGGTCCTTTCGTATCTCGCATAAGAATCTCCAAACAGATGCATCGAAACTGGCTTGCTCTGCATCCGTAAGGTTTAGCTTAGTACACGTGAGTCTGTCTGTCAACAACTTAATCATGCCACAGAGGACCCAGCACAGCCTTTGGCCGCAACCAAAAAACTGAAACCACGAATTAACACGAATGAACACGAACAACCATCAAATTGAAACCACGGATTAACGCGGATTTTCACAGATTTAGTAGGGTGTGCAGCTTGCTGCACACGCTGGTTTATTCATCAAAAAGAACGTCTCGCTTGTCTGTAATTTGCCATAGTGACATCGCAGTTATCTCTCCCGCGTGTGCAATCCCGGCGCGCCGGGATTGCACACCCTACCGGGCTAATCGTATTGAGCCACGATTGATAAAACGTCAGACGCGAAGATTCGGTTTTTTAAAAATGCCACGTGATAAAGCAAGGCGAAGGGCTTAACTTAGTGCCATTATATGGTGTCCCCAGATATCCACCCAATCAACTAATTCACCAGTTAACATAAGTAATAAGCCACAAAGAAGCTCAAAAAACGCATAAAACTAAATACTAACGACTATTTTAATCCTGTTTTTCTCTTGAAAATCCTGCCTTGCAGGTATATATTGTTTGTTGCGACGTACTCCATGATTTTGAGCCAGCCGTTAGGGCTTCTTTGGTGTTTTTTTTATTGTTTACTGAAACTGCAGAGTAATATGTTCGGAGACAAAACATGACTTATCTTTCTGTTTGTTTAATTGTTATCCCTGTTGCAGCTATAATCATGCATTGGAGGATTAGAAGTGGACACTATAAAAAGACGAGTCTGCCATTAAAAAAAAGGTTATTGTGGGCATTTATTTGCATTATACCACCAGCCACAGTATTTATGTCTAAACCTAAACTCTACATAGGAATTGTAATTTGTATCATATTCATCTGTGTCTTACTGTATGGATCTAAATTAGAAAAGACATCCGATACATCTGGATCCATGGGATGGGGGGGATAAATAGAGGGATAAGGGGGTCACGTCTTAAATATTCATTATTCGCTTTCGCAATTTGTCATAGCTTGCGATCATAATCGTCGTCCCTAGTATGCTCAGCCTGGTAGGGTGTGCAGCTTGTGCCTTGGGCACGGGTTGCACACGCTGGTTTATTCATCAGAAAGAACGTCTCGCTCATCTGTGATTTGCCATAGTGACATCACAATTATCTCTCCCGCGTGTGCAAGATGAATCTTGCACACCCTACCGGGCTAATTGGTCTTTACCGCCGTTACCATGATTTCAATCAAAGCATCTTTTGGCAGATGCGCCGCTTGAATAGCTGCACGAGCAGGCGGTGATTCCTGAAAATAAGTTGCGTACACTGCATTCATAGCTGCATAGTTATTGAGATCAGACAGAAAGACATGGCTTTGCACCACGTCGCTTATGGAAAATCCGGCCGCTCGCAGAACAGCCTGAATATTTTTTAATACTTGATGTGTCTGTTCCTCAATTCCGCCTGTTACGAAATTCCCTGTAGCTGGGTCAATTGCAATTTGCCCGGCAAGATAAAGAGTGTTGCCCACCCGAATCGCCTGGGAATAAGGTCCAATTGCAGCAGGAGCATCTTTTGTGGCAATAACTTCTCGATCTAAGGGCTGTGCAGCACAACCTGTTAAAAATACAATAGAGCAAAAAGGCAGAAGTATCTTTGTCATGATCGTTATTGGTTTGGCGTATAGCCCAATTTGCCCCAAGCTCCTTTCTGTACTTTATGTAAGTCCTGGTTACCAGGTTGTCGGGATACGTCGCCGTGACGTAGAGTACCCTGCCACACGGAGTAATCCGCTTCTGTAACCTCAAAAGTGCGAGTATCGCTCCATTTGTAATAAACACCGTGCCCGTCTGCAAAAGAAGCCGTAGTCCCCTGGCCATGGCGACGGGTGATTTGGTCCCACCAGCGGGGCTCTGTATACCAGATTGTCCAACTGTTGGGACTTAGGCGTCCCTCGTCAATAAAGACCAAACGCTTCGAAGCCTGTTTAATCGGACTCCTTTTTTTGAAGGTCATCCCATCAGACCAGGGATGTCCAGAATAACCGTTCATCGCGTCCATAATCGCATAGGTGACCACCTCACCTCGTATCCCAGTGGGACAACAGTAGGACTTCACATTAGGGCAGTATTCATAAAGGGTTCCTCCCCTGAGGCCTGCGAGTTTTTGTTGTTCAGGTGCGTTTTGATTGCTTACCCACTCCACCCAACCATCCGAATTGGGATTTGCATAGGGTATTCTATCATCATTCTCATCAGCGTACATAATCCAAGCTAAGGTAAGTTGCTTTAGATTGCCCATGCAGGCAGCCCGTTGACCCAGTAAACGGGCGCGGCCCAGTGCCGGCATCAGAACGGCCATCAAGATTGCGATGATGGCAATTACAACCAATAATTCTATTAACGTGAAAGCTCTTGATTTCTGCATGATCACACCTTTTCCTTTACCCTGGGTTAACCCAGTTTCCACGGTTTTCGGTACTTGTAGTGCAGCAGCTTATTGGCCTGCTTGTTATTGGTAATTCTCTCGTCCTTCGGGTCCCAGTCAATGCGGGATTTTGTGGCGAGCGATATATTAGCCAACAGGGCAAACGTCGTCGAGCGGTGCCCTGTTTCCATGTCACAATTGGTTCGCTCTCTTGCCTTGACACAGTCACAGAAATTTCGAATGTGCTGGGCCGTAAGGTCTCCATCCACCTTTTTAGCCGCCAGCGGCTCGATCCGAGGGTCGGCATCCTGGAATTGCCCGCCCCTTGACGGCACAATTTTGTACGCAGCACCTTCGGCGCCGCAGTAAAGATTGCCGAGCGTGCCTCGCAGCTCGACCTCTCCATCCACCAGGGCGGGGCCGCCGTTTGCCTCGTATTGGCCGAAAATGAGCAGCGCTCCCGAAGGCATCTCGAAAATCACCTGCATCGTATCCGGAACAGTCCGGTCGTCGTCGATTGCAAATCTCCCGCCGTGCGCGGATATTGAAATAGGCGCCTGCTCTGCGATAGCCCAGCGCATCGCATCGCAATAGTGCACGCCCCAGTTGGCCATCTGCGAGGAATAGGACTGCCACCAGCGGAACTTGTATAACACAAGGTTGTCTTTGTGGGGGCGTTTTGGGCGGGGGCCAAGCCATAAGTCCCAATCCAGGCCTTTCGGTGGAGCCGTGTCGGGCAACAAACCTATCCCGTTCGGGTGCATATTGCTCACGCGGTAGGCCCTGCCTACTGTCACCTTGCCTATCCTTCCGGCCTGAATGTGCTCGGCTATTTGCATGTACGCTTTCGACGAGCGTCGATGAAGGCCGACCTGGACGACACGATTATATCGTTTTGCGGCTTCGACCATCTTTCGGCCTTCATGCACGGTTACCGACAGCGGCTTTTCCACATACACATCCTTTTCCGCCTGGCAAGCCATAATTGCCTGCACGGCGTGCCAATGGTCCGGAGTCGCGATGACCACGGCATCAATATCTTTGCGGTCGAGCAACCGGCGAAAATCTCTGTACCGAGCCACATTATCGCCCAGCTTTTCCGTCATCTTCGGGACTCTGCCGCCCAGAGAATCCCTGAGCTTCTTATCAACTTTGGAATAATCCCGCATCAGGTAAGGCTCATATACATCACAAAGGGCCGCGACCTCGACGTCATCCTGCTGAAGGAAACGGCTCAGTAGTTGTGTTCCGCGGTTGCCAACGCCGATAAAACCCACGCGAATCTTCTCATTGGCGCCGCGTGCGGCTCGTGAGACAGGGGCGCCGATGACATTCAATCCCAGCGTGACTGCCGCGGCTGATGCGGTTGAATTCTTAAGGAACCTGCGTCTTGTGGTTTTTTCTCGAGTTCCGTTCATCTGCTATCTCCAGGGGCCTGTTCCATCCTTATCAATAGCGCTTGGCGCAACGCCGGCGATTCTGCCTTGTCTTTTCTTGCCAGTTCTTATTATAGGCCCATCCGGCAATATCGCAAAGCTAAATTTCCAACATAGATGGTGCCAGCGTCGACGAAACTGTGGTATTATGAATGCGAAATCACATTGTCAGACCTACTCAAGGGAGATTTCACAAATGAACGATCGCAGAACAGTCGCCAAGAAACGACGAAAAATCAAGTTTTCTCACGTGCTGATAGCATTGCTTCTTGCAGGCGTCGCTGCGTTTGCGTATTTCAGACTCAGCACGAAATTCAAGCTAAGGGCCGGGATTGACGCCATCCGCGCCGCGGGCTATCCGGTGACCTGTGCCGAGCTGGACCAGTGGTACAATATCCCGCCTGATGCCGAGAACGCCGCCTACATAATCGAGGATGCCTTTTCATTCTACAAGAAGTGGGATAGGGAGAAATCCAAATCTCTGCCGCTTGTCGGCAAGGCGAAGCTACCTCCCCGCACAGAATCACTACCAGCGGAAATGAAGGCTCTGATTGTCGAGTTCATCGCCGACAACAACGAGGCTATTGAACTGCTCCACGCCGGCGCCGCTGTGGAGCACTGCCGCTATCCTATAGACCTGAGTGCCGGCTTTGCGACTTTAGTGCCCAACCTGAGTGAAATGCGCGGGTGCGTTAGACTGCTGGAACTCGAAGCGGTTCTGCACGCCGAGAACGGAGACGGCCGCTCAGCTACACGCTCGGCAATATCGGGCTTTGGAATCGCCCGTTCGCTTGCGAAAGAGCCTGTGATGATTTCTCAACTTGTTCGCGCCGGATGCCAGGCTATTGCGATATTAACTGTCGAGCAAGTCGTCAACCGGACTGAACTGACAGATGAGCAATTGGTCGAACTTATCGAGCACGTCCGCAATAGCGAGCGTAGTTCGGATATATTCCGTGCATTCGTGGGCGAACGCTGCACAGGAATCAGCGTCTTCCGCGCGCCGGGGTCGGTCGGCTCGAATATTCTTGGCGGCGGCGTCCCTCTCAAACCTGCCCTGGCGCTTTACAGAGCCGCGGGCATGGCGGATGCCGATGCGGTTATTTACCTTGATCTTATGGACGGATACTTGAAGGCCGCCCGGCTTCCTCTGCATCAACGTCGAGAGGCCGTCAAAGCTGTTGAGGCCAAACTCCAAGCGACTTCAAAAGCCCACATACTGCTGCACATGATCATGCCTGCACTTTCGAGAGTCACAACCATAGAAATGAGAGCGATAGCTCACCTTCGCACCGCCCAGGTTGCCCTTGCGATCCAGCGCTATCGTCTCGCGGCCGGCGCGCTGCCCGACAAACTGGCGGACCTCGTGCCGGCTTACATCAAAACCGTCCCAAAGGACCCGTTCGACGGTAATGAGCTACGATACAGAAAACTCGATACAGGCGGCTTCGTGGTTTATAGCGTCGGCGAAGACCTGAGCGACGACGACGGCAAGGAAAAGCCGCCCAGGAGGCCGAGAGGACAAAAGCTCCCCAATTGGGATGTGACTTTCATAGTCGAGCGATGATTTGCAGAGAAAGAGACTTCGCAGTGCAAGATAACAAAACAACCCCCAAAAAGCGTCGCAGAGTAACAGTCCTTCGCGTGATAATGGTATTGCTTCTTGTCGCCGGTTGTGCCTTTGCGATTTTCCGGCTCAGCCTGCGATTGAAGCTGAATGCCAGAATCGAAGCTATCCGCGCTGCCGGCTATCCCGTGACCTTTGCCGAGCTGGATGAGTGGTACGCAATGCCCGATGGCGCCGAGAACGCCGCCGATGCAATATTGGATGCGCTGTCATATTGTCAGGAGTGGGAGCATCAGAGCCTTGAGCCTTTGCCGCTCGTCGGTCACGCAGAACTCCCTGCCCGTACAGAACCACTGGCCTCCGAGACCATGAGTCTAATGTCAGAGTATCTCGACGATAATCGACAGGCCCTCGATATGTTGCACAAAGCCGTTGCAGATATAGAACACTGTCGCTATCCGGTAGATTTTAGTGCCGGCATCAATATGGAGATGTCATATCTGTCGGACCTGCGTCGCGGCGCAAGGCTTCTCCAGCTCGAAGCCATTTTACACGCCGAGAAAGTCAAGCCTCAGTTGGCAGTCCGATCCGTGATGTCTACCCTTGATCTCGGTCGCTCCCTTGCAAGAGAACCCATGATAGGCTCCTATTATAACCAGCGT
This sequence comes from Planctomycetes bacterium B3_Pla, assembly GCA_005223045.1. GTDB lineage: Bacteria > Planctomycetota > Phycisphaerae > Sedimentisphaerales > Anaerobacaceae > SG8-4. Next base: position 15,714 of record NJBM01000020.1, read on the forward strand.
GCCTGCCAGCAGTTCGCCGTCTTGAGTCTCGAACGCATCATCAACAGGACTGAATTGACAGATGAACAGTTGGCCAGGCTGGGCGAGGCTCTCGCCGATGCTGAGGATCGTACAGACCTGTTACCTGCGCTTGTCGGGGAAAGATGTGTGGGACTTGCCATGTTCAAAATGTCCACTGCGCAACTTAAAGCTCTCTCGTTTTTCGACAACGGTCGTCGCAATGAATCACCGCTGTCGGTTCATCTGCGTGTTGTGACTTTTGCCCTTCGCAAGCAAGCCGGTCTGGTCGATAAGAACACGATCATTTACCTCGACATGGCGAACGACTGCGTAGCAGCCCTTGGACTGCCTTTGGAGCGGCGCCACGAAGTGGTCGATGCCATTGCGACCAGGTTGAGATCGACATCGCAGCACTCTATATTGCTGCATACTTTTGGAAGGTCCCTTCCGCGGATCACCGTAGATTTTGACACTCTCGCTCACGTGCGCACCGCTCGAGTCGCTCTTGCGGTCCAGCGCTATCGCCTCGCTGTCGGAAAGCTTCCAGATACGCTCGCAGACCTTGTGCCCGCTTATCTTGACGGCGTGCCGAGGGACCCCTTCGACGGCAATGATCTGCGATACAGGAAGCTTGAGCCCGGGTTCGTGGTTTACAGCATCGGTCAGGACCTAAGCGACGACGGCGGCCAGGAAAAACTGCCGCAAAAGACGAGGAAAGGAAGACGGTTAAACTGGGACGTGACTTTCACAGTCGAGCGATGACATGAAATAAAATGCTTTCTCAGGTTGCCGGCGATGGTTATAATGGAGCAGTGGAAATCGTTGCAGGCGTCGAATAAGTGTAAATTTTCCGTAAATTGAGGAAATAATCAGTAACGTTTCCGAGAAAGACACGTCTATACAGTATCGGCGCTTGTTGTTCGAGGAAACCCGGGCGGTACGTCCGCTATAGAAGCAGGGCTGTGCGCCCCGGCGGGAAAGGAGTTGTATATGCTCAAACCACTCGACAAGAGGATTCGCAGCGTCCGGGTCAGATGCAGTGTCAACCTGCTGCTCAGGCACGCCGGGCGGGTACTGATTGCCGCCGGGATTATCGCGGTTATGACCGTTCTGACCGAGCGTCTGCTGGCTTTAACCGTAATCAATTCCCTCGCAGTCTGGAGTTTCTGGGGGGCGGCGGCGGTCCTTGTTCTTCTGCTCTGGCTGTTCAGGCAGCCGAGCCGGATGCAGGTCTCGCTGCTGCTCGATGACAGGCTGAGGCTGCACGAGCGTTTCAGCACGACATTGGCGCTGGCCGGCTCGGAGGATCCTTTTGCCGGCGCCGCCCGCAACGAGGCGCGCCAAAGCGCCGGTCACGCGAACCTCCGGGGACATTTTCCAATCCGGCCTCCGAAGTGCTGGATTTACGCAGTCAGCACGTGGCTGATCGCCGGGCTGCTGGTCTTGTACATGCCTCAAAAAGACCTGCTCGGATTCCTGAGAAAAAAGGAGCAAGAGCAGGAAAAGACCAAACAGCTCCAACAGGCAAAAGTGGACATCAAAGATGCTGCAAGTCCTGTCAAGCTGGCGGTCAAACAGTTGGGCGAGCCTGAATTGGCGGATGCCCTGACTACGCTGGAGCAGATGCCGGAGAATGCCAAGCCGCAGGAGATAAAACGCCAGGCGATCCGCAAACTCGGCGACCTCTCGGACAAAGTCCTGAAGATGCAGAGCAGCGCGCAGCTTGATTCTGTAAATATGCTGCAGAAGATGTTCAAGCAACTGCGCGGCTCGGCCGATCCTTTTTCACAGAAAGTGCGATTGGCGCTGGCCAAGGGGGATTTCGCCCAGGCTTCCAATCTTCTCAATCAACTGCAGAAAGAATTGTCCGACGGCAAACTAAACGATCAGCAGCGAAAAGCCCTGTCCGAACAGATGCAGACCTTAGCCAAACAGCTTGCCGAGTTGGCCAGGAAGAATGACGAGCTTGAAAAAGAGCTGGAAAAGCTGGGATTGGACAAGAAACTGGCCCAGTTGAGCGAACAGCAGTTGCGCGAGTCTCTGCAAAAGAAGGGCCTGGCCGCGGATAAGATCGAAGAGCTGCTGCGCAAAGCCGCGGCAAGCCGGTCGGCCTCCATGAAATGCGCCGGTCTCGGTAGGGCGATGGCGGCCTGCGGCACAGGGGCCGGCGGACTATCCGGCGATGAACTGGCGGCTGTAATGGGACAGTTGGACGACCTTGAAAGTCTCCAGCAGCAGTTGATGCTGACCCAGGCCACTCTCGATGAGATTGCTCGCGCCATCGGCTGTCTCGGCGAGGGTATGTGCGACAAGCCCGGCGGCTACGGACCGTTTGCGGAAGGATACTCCCGTGGAGCCGGGGGCGGCACCGGAGGGCCGGGAATCGGTTATGGCCCCCGCAAGACCGATGAAACAGGCGAGACGGCAACGAAACGAGTTCGCACGAAGAATAAGCCGGGGCAGGGCCCCGTCATCGCCAGTTGGTATTTCAAGGAGTCCCAGATAAAAGGTGAAGCTACACGCGATTTTACCGAAGTTATCCAGGCCGCCCGTGACGGAGCAGCCGAGGCCATTACGGAAAACGAAATCCCGCGAAAGTATGAAGAAGCGATAAAGAGCTACTTCGGCCAGCTCGAACAGTCCGGCGGCGAGTGAGGAACATACCGCACCGGAAGACTAATGGTATGCGAAAGAAAATAACAGCAATTCCTCCCTGTCTTGTCGCAATTCCGGCAGTTTTGTTGTTCTCGATTTCGTTGTCCTGCAAAGAAAGCCCCGAGCAGAATCGTCGAGAAGTCGTGCTGTATTGCTCGGTGGACCAGGGGATTGCCGAGCCGATCATCGCCGAGTTTGAAAAGCAAACCGACATCAAAGTCCTAACCCGATTCGACACGGAGGCGAGCAAGACTGTCGGTCTGGTTCAGCGAATAAAGGCCGAGGCGGCCTCGCCTGTTGCCGACGTCTTCTGGTCGAGCGAGATTTTCCACACGATACGTCTGGCCCGAGAGTCTCTTCTGGCCCCTTACAGCAGCGATGCGACGAAAGACTGGCCCGCTCTGTACGCCGATCCGAACGGCCGATGGTACGGCTTTGCCCTGCGCGCGCGAGTTATAGCCTACAACACCGACAGAATCTCTGCCGGCGACGCTCCGAAGTCCCTTGAGGACGTCCTTGACGGCAAATGGAAAGGCCGGCTGGTTATGGCCGCTCCCGAATTCGGAACGACCGGCGGAGACGTTGCCAGTTGGTTTGCGCATTACGGCGGCGCCCGAGCTCGGCAGATTCTCCAGGGACTCAAGGCAAATGACATACGCCTTGTCGCCGGCAACAGTACAGCCGTGAGGATGATTGCAACCGGACAGGCCGATATTTGCTTCACGGATACCGATGATGTCCATGCAGGCAAGCGAAACGGCTGGCCTGTGGCGATGAACTATCTCGATCAGGCCGGTGCCGGCGTCCTGACGATACCAAATACCGCCGCGGTCATCAAAGGCTCAGTCCATCCCGAGCAAGCTAAGGAATTGATGGACTTTCTTCTAAGCGAACAGCTCGAGCAAATGCTGGTCCGCAGCGATTCGCATAATTGCCCAATACACCCGGCTCTGGCTGAGCAATTCAAATCGTATGCAATTCCGGCGCCTTTGAGCGTGGAATATGAGAAGATTGCCGAGCAGTTGCCGACGGCCATCCAGACTGCGAGGGAGATTCTGCGGTGAGTGACGAGACTGGCCCAGTGAAATTTCTGACGATAGCCTCTGTGGCTCTGTGGGCAGTGGTGATTCTTCTGCCGTTAGTGGTTTTTTTTGTCCAGGCAGTGTCCCCGGCTCCCGACCTGGAAGGTGCAGGCCGGATTGTTCCCGCCGCGTTCCGTTCTTTCGCCTTGGCTGGGATTATTGCCGGTGTGGCTGTCCTCTTAGGCTGGGTTCCGGGACGTCTGCTCGGAACGTGCCGTAGCGGCAGAGACCTGCTGCTGCTATTGTTGTTGATGCCCCTGGTTTTGCCTCGTTATGTTCTCTACTATGCGTGGACGCTGCTGCTAAGCCCGACCACTACATTGGGGGCGTACCTGTCGGGCAAGCCCGATCTGGCCCGGTTTGTCGGCACGTTCAGCTCTTCTTCGGTGCTGGTCCTTTGGTACTGGCCGCTGGCGGCGTTGTTGATCGCCCAGGGATGGCGGAGCATAGACCGGCAAGTCTGGGACTGCGCATCGCTCGATGCCGGCGGTGTTGGAATATTCAGGAAGATTACACTGCCTTTGCTTGCCCGCCCGCTGCTGTTGGCCTTCGGAGTATGTTTTGTCTTGTCTCTGTCTGAGTTTGCCACCTTCCACTTAGCAGGTGTCCAGACGATAGGCACGGAATTGGCTGTTCTGTATGAGCTGACAGGCTCGGAAAGTCATCTGGCCAGAGCAGCCTGGCCCGTGGCGGCTGTGGCTTTGGTAGTTGCGCTTGTCTTGGGCAGAAGCTCTCGTTCATGGGGCTTTGGTACCGCGCCAATCGGGTCGGTCGAACTCGGCTCGCACAGGTGGCAATGGATATTGCTGTCGGTTCTGATTGGAGTTTCTTTGGTGGCGCCGATGGCGCTGCTTATCGGCAACGTGACCGACACGCAGGCGCTCAGGCAGTTTTTCAAGCTGCATCCGGATGACTTGGCCTGGTCGCTGGGCATTGCTGCAATTGCTGCCGGCGCGGCCCATTTGATTGCCTTCGGGGCATTATCGCTGGAAAGGGTTGGCCGGCGCCGCGGACGCTACTCTTGCCGAGTGTTATCCTTAATAGTGCGCACGACCATATTCCTTGTCATGTTCGTCCCGGCCTCCATTGTTGCAGTGTCACTTCTCAAGATGCTGGCTGTCAGCAATCTCCCGATGGCGGTACGACAGAGTTGGTACACTGTCTCGGCGGGGCAGGCCGGTCGGTTCGCTGGAGTCGCTTTGATCCTGCTGCTCCTGAGCCGACATGCTCACGAACAATGCCTCTCGGAAATGGCCTCGCTCGATGGCGCCTCAGGTTTGAAGGCATGGTGGTATGTGCATCTACCGCATACCTGGCCCCTTTTCGTCGGGACGTTTATTCTAATCGTCATGTTCGGCATCACGGAGTTGTCTGCGACTATGGTGTTGTTGCCGGCCGGGCTGCCGAACTTCGCTCAGCGCCTGCTCAACCAGATGCACTACGCCCGAGATCAGCAGGTCATTGCTTCCTGCCTTGTGCTGGTTTTTCTGTTTCTGGTGCTCACTGCGGTCATAGTGCTGCTGCTGCGCGTGGCGCGCTTACGCTGGCTGGCAGTGTCCCTCTTTCTCGTCGTCTCGACGGCTGCTCTGACAGGCTGCGACGGCAGATCCCACCAAACCGATGGAGCAGAGGTATTGGATACTTTCGGCGCGGCAGGACGCGGGCAGGGCCAGTTCGTTTACCCGCGAGCTATCGACATCGCAGGCGACGGTACTCTCTTCATTGTCGATAAGACAGGCAGAATCCAGAAGCTCGGACCTGAAGGGAATTTTCTCGGTGTAATGGAAATGCCTCTCGTTGAGACAGGCAAACCCACCGGACTGAGCATCGCGGCGAACGGCAACCTATACGTGGCCGACACACACTACCACCGCGTCGTAATATTTTCTCCCGATGGAACGGTCATCGGCGAATTCGGCAGATTCGGGCAGGAAGACGGCTGCTTCATATATCCGACCGACGTGGCGTTTTCCGAAGACGGCAGAATATTCGTCGGTGAATACGGCGGCAACGACCGGATCAGCGTCTTTGGCGAGCAGGGGGATTTCCTGTATTCTTTCGGCGATCCCGGCAGCGGCTCCGGCCAATTTGCCAGACCTGCGGCCCTCTGCGTGGACAAGTCGCGCGAGTGTCTATATGTAGCCGATGCCTGCAATCATCGCATCGCCATTTACGATCTTGACGGCAAGTTGCTCAGATACATCGGTTCGGCCGGCCGCGCTGCGGGTCAGCTTCGTTACCCTTACGACCTGACGCTGCTGCCGGATGGGACTCTGGTCGTTTGCGAATACGGAAATAATAGGTTACAACTATTCAGCGCCGAGGGTCAAAGTCTTGCCGTCTGTGGCGGTGCAGGCCGGCAGTTGGGGCAATTAGCGTATCCCTGGGGCGTGGCGGTCGATAGCCGGCGTCGCGCGTTTGTTGTTGACTCCGGCAATATGCGAATTCAGGTGTGGCAGCTATGACATATTCGTATGGTTTCTATTTCAGTCAGCCATTGTGGCTTGCAGCTTGCATCTTGCTGGTGCCGATTATCTGGCTCGGCCGGCGAAATCTCGCCGCCTTAGGGCCGGTTCGGCGAACGCTCGCGATTGTCCTGCGCTGCCTGGTCACGCTGATTCTTGTCGCTCTACTTGCCCGGCCCATGCTCACCAGGAAAAGCCAGCGCCTTACTGTGATTCCCGTGATTGATCGAAGCCAATCCATCCCGCCTTACCTTCAGCAGGCGAGCCTGGATTACCTCGACGCGGCTCTGGCTCACAAAGTCCCGCGCGACCAGTTGGCAGTTGTCGATGTCGCCGAGGCTGCGAGCATTTCCAAATTGCCCTGCGGCGATATTACCGTCCGGCGGAGAAACACAACTCTTAACGGCCAGCAGAGCAATTTGGCCGACGGCGTCCAGATGGCTATGGCCATCGCCCCTCCGGATACGGCTGTGAGGATATTGCTCGTCAGCGAGGGAAATGAGACTGCCGGCGACCTGAAGGAAGTGGCTCGAATCGCCGCGGCCAACAAAATTCCCATCGACGTGCTCGCCATACCTTACGAGTACGAAAACGAGGTCATTTTCCGACGCTTAGCCGCTCCGGCACAGGCCAGAAGCGGGCAGACCGTTTCACTTCGATTCATCCTCAACAGCACAGCGCCCACCAAGGGCAAACTGCTGCTGAGTCTCAACGGTGAGCCTGTTGACTTAGTGCCCGGCTCGCCGGAGATAGCCGTGCCAGTGGAGCTGGAGCCCGGCACCAACGTCAAAACTATCTCCATGCCGGTCGGCACTCGCGGCATACATGAGTTCGAGGCAGTATATATGCCCGACGAGCCGGGACGGGACCAGATTGTTCAAAACAACCGGGCCGGCGCCATAACGTATGTTGCCGGGCCGGGTCATGTTTTGGTTGTCGATGCGGATGGTTCGAGCGGTCTGACTTTGAGCGGTGCTTTGCAGAATTCCGACATCGACGTCAAATACGGCACCACCGCCGATTTTCCAGATGATCTGTCCAGGCTGATGGACACGGACGCCATCATTCTGGTCAACACAAGTTGCGACAACTTTACTTTCGAGCAGCAGGAAATGCTCTGCCGGTACGTAACCGACCTCGGGGGAGGCCTGGTCATGGTAGGGGGGGCCGAATCATTCGGAGCCGGCGGGTGGATAGGCTCGCCCGTAGCGGAAGTTCTTCCTATAGATCTGGACCCACCTCAGAAAAAGCAGTTGCCCAAAGGAGCTTTGGTGCTGATTATGCACGCCTGTGAGATGCCGCAGGGCAACTTCTGGGGTAGAAAAGTCGCCATTGCTGCGGCACAGACTTTGAGTCGGCTGGACCTGATAGGCGTTCTGGCTTATGGCTGGCGGGGGAGAGGCGATTGGGTTTACCCCCTTTCTCCGGCGGGCGACAAGAAAGCGGTCATCTCCGCTCTCAAACAAATGCAAATGGGTGACATGCCCAGCCTTCACGTACATTTACAGGCTGCATACGATGCACTGAAGAATTCCGATGCGGCACAGAAGCATGTAATAATAATCAGCGACGGCGACCCCCAGGCGCCCACCACACAGTTGCTCAACCAATGCAAGCAGGCCGGGATCACCTGCACCGGCGTGGGCATTTTTCCACACTCGCCTCAGGATGTACTAAGCCTCAAGCGGGTCGCTCAGCTTACCGGCGGCCGGTTCTACGATGTCATGGATCCGCAGCAGCTTCCCCAGATATTTATCAAGGAGGCCCAGGTGGTCAGGCGCGCTTTGATCTTAGAGGAAACTTTCTCGCCTCAAATTACCTACTCTCTCAGCGAAATCATACAGGGATTGCCCTCCGCACTTCCAAACCTTGACGGTTACGTGGTGACCGGCCCCAAGGGCGGGCTAAATCAGGTAGTTCTCTCCAGTCACCAGGCGGACCCCATCCTGGCAACATGCCAGTCCGGTCTTGGTCGATGCGCGGCGTTCACCAGTTCGGTGGACAGCCAGTGGGCCTCGAGCTGGCTGCAATGGCCCGGCTTCGAGGGATTCTGGGAGCAGACCATTCGCTGGGCGGCCAAGCCGGCCCAGTCCTCCGATTGCGAGGTTTCCGCCGACATTCAGGGCCGCCAGGTTACCGTTAACGTCGAGGCGCTTGACGCCGAAGGCAAGTTCCTGCGGTTGGGCAACATCGAGGGACAGGTGATAGCACCGGACGTCTCGAGCAGTGCGATTGAGCTTACTCAGGTCGGTCCGGGCCAGTACAACGGCCAGTTCCAGGCAACCGTATCGGGCAGTTACATCGTGAATCTGCGCTATAAGAAGCTCGGGGGCGAAGAAAAGACTCATTTCACCCACACGACGGTGACGATTCCGTTCGCGCCGGAGTTTCGCGATTTATCCGATAACGCGCCGTTGCTGGCGGAGGTCAGCGACATCAGCGGCGGCAGGATCCTTGACCTGCGTTCAGATCCCAACCAGGCCAACCTGTTTGACTACACCGGGTTGAAATTTCCACAAACCGAAATGCCGCTGCTAAGGCCTTTGATGTTTATCTGGCTCGTGCTGTTCCTGCTGGACGTGGCGATGCGCAGGATCATCCTGGACTTTAGGGCTATGGCCCGGCGGATTGCAGCTTTCGCTCGCCTTCGCAGGGCCGAGGGCAAGCCCGACCGGACCCTCGAACGCCTCCGGGCCAGACGACAGAAAGTGCGCGACCGTTTCTCCGCCCGCAAAGCCGATGCCGCCGCTTCCAGACGCTATCAGGCCGGCGAAGAATACCAGGGCGAGTTGCCCGTAGCCGACACTGCGAGAAAAGTCAGGCCCAAGCCTGTAGAAGAGCCACAGAGCACTGAGCGTGAGCGAGGGGCCGAGCAGGCCACGCATATCCAGAGGCTGCTCAAGGCCAAACGCAAGGCTGCCGGCCTGGAACAGGATGACAAAACCGAAGAATGACGAACAGATGCTTAGGAGATAATTGAAATGTCAAAAGACGAAAAAAGCGTTGAAGAACAATGCCGGGATTTTCGCCGGATGTTCGATTCATTGCGAAGTGAGATCGGCAAGGTCATTGTCGGCTATCAGACTGTCGTTGACAATGTGCTCATCGGACTTTTCTGCGGCGGGCACGTTCTGCTGGAAGGAGTCCCCGGGCTGGGCAAGACCCTGTTAGTGCGCACGCTCAGCGACGTTTTCTCACTCGAGTTTAAGCGCATTCAATTTACGCCGGATTTGATGCCCGCCGACATCATCGGCACAAATATCATCATGGAAGACGCCACGACCGGCAAACGCCAGTTCCAGTTCCAATCGGGGCCGATCTTCGGACAGATCATCTTAGCCGATGAAATCAACCGCGCCACTCCCAAGACCCAGTCGGCCATGCTCGAAGCGATGCAGGAGCATTCGGTCACGACCGGCGGGCAGATTCGCAAACTGCCTGAGCCGTTCATGGTCCTCGCAACGCAGAACCCTATCGAGCAAGAAGGCACTTATCCCCTGCCCGAAGCGCAGTTGGACCGGTTCTTCTTCAAACTTGTTGTGCCTTACAGCAATCGCGAGGAGCTTCGCACAATCATCGACCGGACAACGGCGGGGCATGACCCACGGGCCGAATCTGTAATCGGCACCGAGGGGATAATCCAGGCCCAGGAATTAGTTAAACACGTGGTCATTGCCGAGCACGTCCAGGACTACGCCATTCGCCTGGTGTTAGCAACGCATCCGCAAGGGGAATTTGCCGCGGAAGTGACGAATAATTTCGTTCGTTTCGGCTCGTCGCCGCGCGGCGTTCAGGCCCTCGTTTTAGCCGGCAAGGTCCGGGCAATGCTCGACGAGCGCTACCACGTCAGTTACAGCGACATAGAAGAATCGGTGCTGCCGGCGCTGCGTCACCGCCTCCTGCTGAACTTCGAAGGCCAGGCTGAAGGAATCACAACAGACGAGATGCTCGATCAGATATTGCAAAGCACTCCCAAGACGCTGGAGCAGAAACTTGATGTCCCCTAAACAAAGACGACTGACCGATTTGCTTGACCCGGCTTTCATGACCCGGCTGGATTCGCTCGATGTTCTGAGCCGCAAGATTCTGCAGGGCAAGCTCCAGGGCGAGCGGCGTTCCAAGCGTCGCGGCCAGAGTGTGGAGTTTGCAGACTATCGCCCGTACGTTGCCGGCGACGATTTGCGGTTCGTGGATTGGAACGTTTACGGGCGGCTGGAACAACTGTTCCTCAAACTCTTCCTCGAAGAGCAGGACCTTACAGTGCACATAGTAGTTGACGGCAGTGCTTCGATGAGTTTGGGAGAGCCCTCGAAGGAGCTTTTCATCAAGAAACTCACCGCTGCGCTCGGCTACGTCAGCCTGGTCAACAACAATCGGGTGACCATCAGCTTCTTTACCGATGGTGTGATGGGCCAACTCGCCAACATGCGGGGCCGAAACTACCTGCACCAGATGGCCGATTTCCTTCTTACCGCCGATTGCGACGGCGTTTCGGACTTCGACGGTGCGTGCCGGCAGTTGGCGGCGGGGCGAATCGGCTCCGGGGTGATGATTGTGTTGAGCGATTTTCTATTCAAAGAAGGTTACGACTCGGGTCTGCGCCGGCTGATCGGCAGGCAATACGACATGTACGTTATCCAGGTGCTAAGTGCCCAGGAGCTTTCGCCCGATCTTACAGGCGAGTTGAAGTTGATTGATATCGAAGATGCGGACGCCGCCGAGATTACCGTCAGTGCGGCGTTGTCGAAATATTATAAGAGAAACGTGACGGCATACTGCAACGAATTAAAGGGTTTCTGCAATCGCCGGGGGGCCGTTTATGTGCTTGCCAACTCGGCTGACTCGGTGGAGTCGCTCGTGCTGAACTATCTGCGCCGAATTCGACTGCTCCGTTAGAAATGAAAATGCAAAGATCAAAGATCAAAAATCAAAATAGTGGAATCGCCGCTTCGCAGCGATGACTTCCTTAATTTTACATTTTGCATTTTGATATTTGATTTTTCTTATCGGTTTTTGGAGCATAAACTTATGGAATGGCTTACGCCTTTGACAGCACTTTATGCCGCTGTGGTTTCCGTGCCGCTGCTGTTGCTGTTGTATTTCCTCAAGCTCAAACGGCGCGAGCAGATTGTATCGAGCACTTTGCTGTGGAAGCGGGCTGTTCAGGACCTTCAGGTTAACGCCCCGTTCCAAAGGCTCAGGCACAATATTTTATTGTTGCTGCAATTATTAATGTTGCTGGCTATTCTGTTCGCATTGGCCGGTCCGATCCTTTCGCTGCTTGCCGGGCCGGCCAGCCGATACGTGCTATTGATAGACAGGTCGGCAAGCATGAACGCCACCGACGTCGAGCCGACACGTCTGGAAACCGCAAAGGACCAGGCTAAGGTGTTCGTCGAGTCGCTGCGCGCCGGCTCCTTCTTCTCACTGACTGACAAGTCCGACCAGACGATGGTCATCGCCTTCGATAGTCACGCCAAGGTGATGTGCAACTTCACCTCGGACAAGCAGCAACTGCTCAGAGCAATAGATTCGATAACGCCGGGCGACGATATTTCTTCGCTGGCCGAGCCGATTGTGGTTGCCCGCGCGTTCGCTCAATCGCCCGGTGTCGAGGCCGACTTCCTCAGCGCCGAGGAGCCGGCACAGCTCATATTATTCAGCGACGGACAAATCCGCGACCTGAACCAGATCGTGGTCGCCGACGACGAATTGGTCTTTCACTGCATTGGCGAGTCTCAGCAGAACGTCGCCATAACCGCGATGCAGGCCAGAAGGTCTTATGAGAATCCGGAAGAGGTAGATGTATTCGCAACGGTTGCCAATTACGGCGATACTGCGGTTACGCACGATGTTCAGCTTAGCATAAATGACAATGTGCGTGCGGTACGATCGGTAACCGTCCCGGCGGCGAAGACCGACGCCGGCGCCTCGGACGCCCTGCAGCCCGGCAGGGTAGCGGTGGATTTTTCTCTATCGTACGCCGAGGCGGGAGTGCTCGAAGTAAGACAGTTGCCCGGCTCAGGCGAGCCGGATTGTCTGAGTTGTGACGATGCCGCATGGGCCATCCTGTCGCCTCCAAAGAGGTTGTCGGTCCTGCTCGTTACCGCCGGCAACGCCGTGCTCGAATCGGCACTGAAAGCCTGCTCCCTTGCCCGGCTCGAATTACAGACGCCGGCGGAATTCGACGCAATGGACCACCTGACGCTGAGCATCGAGCAGCCTTATGACGTTATCGTGCTCGACAACCACGTACCGGGCGGGCTGCCTAAATGCCGGTATCTCGTTTTTGGTCGTCCGCCGGAGGGTATCGACGTATCGGTCCGGCAACAGCTCGAGAACCAGGTCCTCGTGGACTGGAGGACGAAGCACCCGGTATTGAAATATGTCAACCTGATGAACCTGTTTGCCGCCAAGTCCCATGAAATGGTGTTGCCTCGTGATGCGGAGATTCTCGCCGAGTTCAACGAGACGCCGGCGCTGGCTCTTGTGCGACGAAACGGCAGCGTCTTCCTGCTGGCCGGATTCGACGTTCTCCAGACCAACTGGCCGTTCGAGCCTGGTTTTGTTCTGTTCTGCTATAACGCCGCCAGCTTTTTAGGTACTCAGGTCGGGCGCGATCAGGAAGCCAACTTGCAGGTAGGCGAACCTATTGTTGTCGATGGTCTCCAACCCGAGATTGCAGCTCGGATTGACGGGCCGGATGTCGCCGGTGTGGAAGTCAAATCCAATGCCGCCGGTTCGATTCGCTTCCCCGGCACGGGCCGGGCCGGGCCGTACAGCTTGAGCATCACGGACCAGCCGGCAAGATTCTTCGCCGTCAACCTGCTCGACTCAAAAGAGAGTAACGTAGGGCCGCGGCGAGAGATTGTCTTCTCAGGGCAGGCTGTCGAGGCCGAGGAACAGGCCTTGAGCCGGTCGAATTTGCCGCTCTGGCCCTTCCTTGTCGGTCTGGCGCTGGTTCTTGTGTGTCTGGAATGGTTAGTATATACTGTCAAGGTGCGAATATAGAACATAACTTTCTTATTTGGAGAGGTTTACAAATGCTGCGCGTCCAACAGATTCTATTGGCGGTATTGGCGCTGGCCGTGGTGGCGCCCGCCTCTGAAGAAGACCCTTTCAATGTTGATTTTCGATGTGGCTGGGGCGGCTACTATCGTCCCATGGAGTGGACCCCGGTGGAGATCGAAATTGGCGGCACCTCGGAACTCACCGAGCCGTTTGCCGGCTCTTTCACCGTTTCCTCCCAACAGGACGGCATGAACATAATGAACGTCACCAATGAGTTTGTCCTGACGCCGGACATCCGACTCCATCTGCCGCTGGTTACAAAGCTCGCATATACCGCCGACAAATGCAGTCTGACAATCCGGGATGAACGCGGCCGAACACAATGGGCCCAAGACTTTAATCTCTGGGACTTTTCGAGGAGCAACCGTCTGATAACGACGGTCAATGAAAATGACTTGTTAATCGGACTTGTCGGACGCAGGAAGTTCGGCCTGTTGGGGCTGGCCAAACAGACAAGTTGTAAATCCGGCAGGGACCAGGGAGAGGTGCATATTGGAGATAAGCTGCCGCGAATGGTTCCCTGGGACTGGACCGGCTTTGTTCCGCTGGACCTGCTGATTCTCTACGATCCCGACTGGAACCTGTTCAACCGGCAGCAGTTGAACGCGATTGTCCAATGGATCTCCAACGGCGGCAAGCTGCTGCTGGTGCTGGGCAGCCACCCTCTGGCGCCGGCCAATCCGATAGCTGAGCTGTTGCCTTTTGAACTGCGGGAAGTCAAGCAGACCTCGATACCGTCGGAGACCCTCGGAGAATGGGATCTGCGAGAGGGCGAGCCGGAGAACGTTACTGCATGGCCTCTGGCGCCCAAATCCGACGCCCGCTTCTACAAAGCCGAGACTCACAGCGCCGGCGAATGTCTGTTCGCTACCGGATATGCCGGCTTCGGCCGCGTAGGGGTATTGGGCTTTGACCCCTCGACTTTGACGGACAGACAACAGGCAAATGCCGCGAGATTCTGGGTCTCCCGCATCAGAGTAATGCTGGAAAATGACCCTTCGCTGCCGCGCAGCACCGTGGAACGACAACTCCAGTCAAACCGGATAAGCCGGAGCATCGTGTTCGGCAAACAGACCGAAGATACCACAAACAGATCCCGTAGATCCCGCAATCGCGGACGCGGTCGATATGAAATCGGCCAGGCGCAGGATGCGAACAACAAGGTCATGGAGTTTTTGTACCAGGGAATCAAGCCCCTGAGCATCTGGTGGGTGATATTCCTGTTGACCACGCTGGCGGTTCTGCTGGGGCCTCTGGACTACAAGCTGCTCAAGCGAAAGGGGCGTCTGCCCCTGACCTGGCTGACCTGCACATTCTGGATCGCCTTGTTCACGGTCGGCGCTTATTACGGCGTTGAGGCCCTGCGAGGCGGTGACATGGAGCTGAGAGTGGTTTCGGTCCTGGACGGAATCGAGAACACCGACCACGCATGGTCCACCGATTATTGCGGCCTGTTCGCTCCATCCAGCGACGACTATCGCCTCGAAGGCTTGCAGCCCAATCAATGGTGGTCCGGCATTTCTCCGACGCAGCAGTCGATCTACCAGTACAACCGGGAAGTTGCCGGCAGGAGAATCTATTGTTTTCAGCACGATGGCGGAAATATCCCATATTCACTGCCCATCAATATATGGACGATCCAGTGCCTGCTCAATGAGTCGCCCGTGCAGAAGCTGCCGTTTGCCGCCGAGGTGCGGCGTGAAGCCGGTGAGGTTGTTGTCAGTATAGTGAATGAATCCGAATCGGCGATTCTAAACGCTAATGTCTTCGTTGCCGAGGGTCGCGGCGCAAATCTGGGCCCCGTCCCGGCCGGCGCCAGCACAGAGTTCCGCAAAAACTTGAGACCCATGATAATGGCCGATTACACTATGAACCGCTACAACCAATCATACTCTTCGAGAGGGCGCCGCTACTCCGGCAGATTCATGAACGAGAACGCATTTTATGCCCAGGGGTCCCTGCAGCGTACGCGGGCCATCAGCAACTATGTTGCGCGCGGGGCCGCAGTTGTTTCTGTCGAATACGACCAGGCCCCCATATCGTTTGGTTTAGAGGACCGCTCATGCACGCAGAATCACATACAATTGGCCCGGCTTATCGTTTTTCCCAAAGAACAAAAAGAGGAAACAGGAAATGATTGAAACCAGGAATCTCCACAAGAACTTCGGCAATCTGGCCGCCGTCGCCGACCTGAGTTTGACCATCGAGGAAGGTGATATATTCGGGTTCATCGGCCCCAACGGCGCCGGCAAAACCACTACCATGCGCATCCTTGTGACTTTGCTGGAGCCTACCGCCGGCAAAGCCTTTATCGACGGGCTGGACGTGAGAAGGAACGGCAAGAAGGTCCGCAAATTAGTCGGGTATATGCCTGATTTCATGGGGGTCTATGACGATCTGAAAGTTTTCGAGTACCTTGAATTCTTTGCCGCGGCTTTCGGCATCGAGCGCAAGAAGCGCAAATCCATCGTCGAAGGTGTGCTTGAACTGACCGACCTTCAGTCCAAGCAAAGCGCCGCCGTCGATAGTCTGTCACGGGGTATGCAGCAGCGTCTGGGCCTGGCGCGCGTGCTGATCCACGATCCCAAGGTGCTTATATTAGACGAGCCTGCCAGCGGACTTGACCCACGCGCCCGAATCGAAATAAGAGAGCTGCTGCGCGAGCTCAAGCGCATGGGAAAAACGATCATGATCTCCAGCCATATCCTCAGCGAACTCGAGGAGATTTGCGATCACGTCGGTATTATCGAACACGGCAAGCTGGTTTTCAGCGGTACATTGGAGGAAATCCGCCCGCATCTGGGGATTCATAGCAAAGTCCGGGTGCAGGTCGCCAATAATCAGGATAAAGCCGTCGAGCTGCTCTCGGCATTGCCCCAGGTTCGTCAGGTCCAGGCGCTCGGCGACGAAATAGCCGTGACGTTCCACGATGACCAGAAAGCCGACGGAGTCATCGCCCGGACTTTGGTGAAGGCGAATCTGGACATTATCGCCATTCAGCCCGAGCAGCTCAAACTTGACGATGCGTTCCTGCAGTTGACCAAGGGCATCGTCCACTGATGCCGCGAGTTCAGGCTGGGCGGCTGCTACTTTAGACAACAAGCGAGAAAAGAGCCTCATGACTACGGGACTAATAAGCATCGCATCAGACGTGTTCAATCCGATCCGGCTGATCGGTCCCATCTTCGATAAGGAGCTGCGTGTATCCAGCCGAAGACGGAGAAACTACCTGCTTCGCGTCGCTTATATCGCATTATTGAGCGTTTACATCTTACTTGCATGGTACTCTACTTTCGGTATCCGCAGTTCCGGCTCGGCTGTTTATAAAATTTCAAGATTGTCCGAGGTGGGAAAGGCCGTTATCACTGCCGTTATCTGGTTTCAATTCGTTGCCGCACAACTCATAGCTGTTGTTATGCTCAGCTCTTCTATCAGTGATGAAGTTCGCAGCGGGACACTGGGCGTACTCATGACAACGCCTATCAGCAGCTTCCAGATAGTGACCGGCAAGCTCCTTGGCAAGCTATTGCAGTTGATGTTACTGCTTGCGACAGGTTTGCCGCTATTGGCAATCATCCGCGTCTTTGGGGGTGTGCCGTGGGATTATGTAATTTCGAGTGTCTGTATTACTCTGACTGCCGCCGTCCTTGCGGGCGCCTTGAGTTTGTTGCTTTCAATGGTCTATCGCCGCGCCCACAACGTTATCATACTGATTATCGTAGTATATCTGATTCTTTTTGCCGCCTTGCCCGGCATATTTATATGGGTCGCGGCCGAGGGATCACTTAGCCGGCAGGTGACATCTTCCATAATTGCTCTAACCAATCCCTTCTGGGCCTTGATGACATCCACACGTGCGATGTTGCTGCCTCAAGGCGGAACTGCCAAATTCCTCTTGTGGCCTGTGCACTGTTTAATCATGTTGGCTGTCACGACTTTTTTGATAACCATCTCCGTGTGGCGGGCGCGAAGAGCTGCTTTGCACGAAGCCTTGGGCCGGCCGACGAAGCTGTGGTTCAGGCGAGCATTAAAACTAAAAGGCAGTCGCAGCGTCGAGAATGCGCACTCCCGGGCTGAAGCCGGTTCTATTAAACCGGTCACCGGTTCGCCAATCGTCTGGAAAGAGATGCGCAAGGGCTTCATCGGGGGCAAGAAGCTGGGCGTAAGGACGTCTGCTCTGCTAATCGGGCTTTCCGTGCCGGTAGCTATTTCGCCCCTCTTTGTTCCACGTGGATTTATCTTCTTTCCGAACTTGCTTGTATTGGGCCTCTACCTGATTGTCATGATTCGCATGGCGGTGTTCTCTGCGGGCGGCATCACCCAGGAAAAAGAAACTCGAACCTGGCCCATACTGCTGGCGACCCCGCTGGAAGATAAAGAGATTGTTCGAGGCAAGGCAATTGCAGCGTTTCGCCGGAACCTCCCTCTGCTGTTACTATATTTTGCCCTGTCCTGCATCTTCTTCATTACCGTTCGTCCCGGCCGAAACATGCTTTCGCAAACCCTGGGTATGCTTGTTATGGCCGTTTCCGGCCTTGTATGCTCGGTACTGTTTGTGATTGGCAGCGGCTTGTATTTCGGTATGCGTTACAGGACCACCACCGCGGCGGTCGCGGCGACGGTCGGCTCATATCTAATGGTGAAGTTTTTTTTTGGCACAGTGCTTAGACTTTTTTCCAGTTTGTTCTTTGGGATGGCACTGGGTAGCAGGACGATCTGGATGTACTATGCAACATCGGTAATTTACAGCTTCATTCTTGGTGGTGTCGGCGTGTCGCTTGGGCGGCGTGCGGTTTGGCGAGTAAGACGCGATATTTTCTGATGGCTCTTTTGTGAAAATATGAAGGCAACTTTGGTACATTCTGTTTCGCGTTTCTTCAGCCCTTTCATGCTGACCGGACCGCTGTTCGATAAGGAGCTGCGCGTCTCCAGCCGAAGGCGAAGAAACTATGTACTTCGGTCTCTCTATGTAGTGCTCTTGACTATATTCGTTGCCGTCGTATGGCTCGGTGTGGTCGAGTCCGAGTATTCCCCGGCTTTCCAGAAATCCAGGATGGCCGTGGCCGGCAAGAGCATCATCAGCACCATAGTCACATTCCAGTTCATCGCCACCCAGATCATTGCCGTTATCATGCTCAGCACCTCGATTAGCGACGAAGTCCAGCACCGCACGTTGGGCCTGCTGATGACTACGCCCATCAGCAGCTTCCACATCGTAATGGGAAAGCTCTTCAGCAAGCTGCTGCAGATAGTCCTGCTGTTAGCTATAAGTATGCCGCTGTTAGCTGTAGTTCGCGTCTTCGGCGGCGTGCCCTGGAGTTACCTGCTGTCGAGCTTGTGTATAACGTTCACCGCGGTGATTTTTGCAGGATCGTTCAGCTTGTTTTTTTCAATCAACAACCGGCGCGCCTACGTCGTCATCATCAAAGCCGTCTTTGCTCTCGGCTTTCTCTTTGCGTTTGTTCCCATAATTACCGGAGCACTCTTAAGCCCGCGCTGGCTTTTCGCATCCAGGCCTCCAAATGTTTCCTTTCCCCTGTTGACTTCCATCCTTCTCCACTTGAATCCTATTGGTGCAATGTCTGCCAATACCGCAATGATGGTCTCGCCTGCCGGAGCAGTGGCGTTGACCTCATTCCATTGGCCTTTGCATTGCGTGATGATGTTGGGCGCCTCGGCTTTGCTGATAGCTTTGTCTGTTAAGATCGTGCGTAAAGTGGCGCTGCGCCAGGCCACGGGACAGCTTGAGCTTATTCCCAAACAGCGGCGCACCCGAAGGTCAAAGAAACCATCTCCGGCGGGTATCCGGCCGCAGGAGCAGGCCGGCGTTATCAGACGAGTCCAAGGATCACCCGTGCTCTGGAAAGAGCTTCGAGCACCGATGATTAGCGGTGTTGACGGCAGAAACAGCATCATCGGTCTTGTGATTACCATCCTTGCCCTGTTGCTGACCTACGGCGTGTGTGAACATACAAAGTGTCTGCATGAGGATTTTACTCATATTACATATACTGTGATGTTCGTGGTGATAGGCTCGATTTTTACCATGGTGCTTTCGGCCACCTGCATTACCTCCGAGAGGGAGTCGCGGGCCTGGCCGATCATGCTGGCGACATCCATGGACGACTGGCATATTCTTCTGGGAAAAGCCGTGGGGGTATTTCGCAGGTGTCTGCCTGTCTGGCTTCTTCTGGCCGGCCATATTGTGCTTTTCGTATGTATGAGATATATTCACCCGATCGCCCTGGTTCATGCGTTCATGCTCGTTGCCGGGCTTGTACCGTTTCTCACGGGCGCCGGTCTTTACTTTAGCGCGCGTTTCACTCGGACCACATCAGCCGTAGTCGCCGGCTTTACCCTGGCTCTGCTGCTCTGGGCTGTTACTCCGGCACTGTTGGGGCTGATGACGGCGTTTGAACACGGCGATTACGAAGAAGCCTTTGATGCGTACGTCTCGGCACACCCCGCGGCACAGGCCGGCATTATCATGAGCGGAGCCGGCGGCGAATGGAACGCAAGAGCGAAACTCTCTCAGCTCGATTACGACTGGCCCAATGATGATTGGCATAAGGCGAGCACTACTACCGGCGTTTTGTCAGTCTATATGCTGATATACTTGTTCGCCGGCCTTGCCTTTGCCTGGCGTGCAAAATGCCGGTTCCGACGAAATATCTTCTGAATGTTCCTGACGTGACGATGGCTTTTCGCTTGAATGATTCTGTTGTGCAGTTCGCGAGCCTCTCATGGCTGACCGGGCCGATTTTCGACAAGGAGCTTCGCGTATCCAGCCGGCGACGCAGGAACTATGTCCTTCGCTTTGCTTATCTGGCTCTGCTGACGGTCTTTCTGGTTGTCGTGTGGCTCGAAGAGACCCAAAATATCAGCGTCTCCGGTATATACTCGGCCTCCCGGATGGCCCGGGCCGGCAAGACAATAATCATGACCATCGTCTGGTTTCAGTTTTGCGTCACTCAGTTCCTCGCGGTAATCATGCTCAGCACGTCCATCAACGACGAAATCTACAACCGCACCCTCGGCGTGCTGATGACCACGCCAATCACCAGCTTTCAGATTGTCATGGGAAAGCTCTCCAGCAAGCTGTTGCAGTTGATTCTGCTTCTGGCGATAAGTCTGCCGCTGCTGGCGATTGTCCGGGTCTTCGGCGGCGTACCCTGGGTTTACGTCATTTCCAGCCTGTGCATAACTCTCACGACAGTAATTTTTGCCGGTTCGGTGAGCCTGTTCTTCTCCATCTTCAGCCGGAGGGCCTACATCGTCATCATCCTGACAGTTTTGGCCCTGGGCATCTTGTTTGGGCTGTTCTGCTTTCTCCCAACGAGAATATTTGGCTTCTATGGACGGGGCAGACAATTGAGCGCTCCAGTCGCTGCGTCGTCTCTTCTGAATCCGTACATGTTGCTGGCTGTGAATACCGACACAATGCTTAATCCAAAGTTGACCGGCGCAGTGAGTTTCTTATGGCCCGTTCATTGCGGCGTAATGCTGGCCGCCTCGGCCGCCGTTCTGTTCGCGTGTGTCCGCCTGGTCCGCAAGATCGCCCTCGCCCAGACCATCGGCGGCGCCGGCGTCTTTGCCCGGTTGTGGCGCGCAATGCCCACCAAATCTGTCAAAAAGATTGCCGAGGCGAGATCCGCCGGGCGTATCAGGCGCGTTACGGGGCCTCCGGTTATGTGGAAAGAACTGATATCGCGGAGGTCCAGCCGAGAGAAGATTTTTGTCATGACAATCATCGGCACAGAACTGGTAATGATTGCAGCGATGTATCTCTTTCCCTACATAGCGAGCGCAACCAGCATGGAAGAGGCCCACGCGGCATACATTGGGATCTTCATGGGGCTTGGGGCGCTATCGGTTACCGTTTTTTCGGCGACCTGCATCGCCTCGGAAAAAGAGGCCCGGTCCTGGCCGCTGCTGTTGACCACAACTGTGAGCGACTGGGAAATAATATTCGGCAAGTTAGTTGGCGTAATGAGACGCAGTCTCCCCGTTTGGGTGATGCTGATGGTCTATCTTATCCCTTTCTGGTCTATACTCGCTTTTGGCGTGCTCGACGTCGCCGTACTTGTGATCGGGACGACTGTACTGCTCTGCGGCACAGGTTTTTACGTTAGTTCGCGTCTGAGACGAACCAGCGCTGCGGTTGCAGCAAACTTTGTCCTGGCAGCCTCAGTCTGGGGCATTCTGCATCTGTCGTTGGCCTCTCTTGAGCTGCCATTTCGGCCCTCTTATAGACGAACGCTGTTAGATTGTTTCTGGGATACTATTCCATACGTTCAGGCGATGGAAACAGTCTGGTCGCGCAGACATTACAGCTCCTCCGACACAACGCCCTATGTGTTGGGTTATATCCTTCTTGGGCTTCTTTTTGCTTGGCGGGCCAAGTGCCGATTTCGACGCGATGTTTTTCACCATGTGCTTTAGATACTTATGATTTCTACAGTGTTAGATTTTTTCGGGCGTCTCCTGGGCCTGTTCCGGCTGGCCGGGCCAATCTTCGAGAAGGAATTGCGCGTATCAAGCCGCAGAAAGAGAAATTACTTTCTGCGTTTCGCTTATGTGATTCTGTTGACGGCTTTTGTTGCTTATGCCTGGATTTTCACAACCGCCCTCGGCCGTTCCGGATCGCCGAGTTTTCAAGTCTCGCGCATGCCGGAAGTCGCCAAGCACATCGTCACCACCGTCGTTTGGTTTCAATTCGTCACTGCTCAGCTTATCGCCGTTGTCATGCTGAGTTCCGCGATCAGCGATGAAATACAGCAGCGAACGCTCGGCGTGCTTATGACCACGCCTATCAGCAGCTTTCAAATAGTCGCCGGAAAGCTTTTTAGCAAGCTGTTGCAGTTAGTTCTGCTGCTGGCGATAAGCATGCCGCTTCTGGCGATTGTCCGCGTCTTCGGCGGCGTGCCCTGGGATTATGTCGTGCTGAGTCTCTGCGTCACTTTCACCGCGGCGATTTTTACAGGGTCCGTCAGCCTGCTTTTCTCCACTTACAACCGCAAGACGCACGCGGTCATAGTGCGTGCTTCTTCCGTCTGTTTTCTCTTCTACATAGGGCCGTCGCTGATCGTGGGGCTGCTGGAGTTCGCGTATGACGTTCGTATAGTCTCCGGCAGCACACTTTCTTATATCAACCCGTTCATCATTATGGGTGTCGCCACTGCCAACATGCTTTCTTCTTCGGCCGCAGGTCTTGCTCAGTCCTGGTCCCTGCACTGCGCAATCATGGCCGGCATCTCGATTTTACTGCTGGCCCTAACAACGATGTGTGTGCGAAGGGTGGGCCTGCGTCAGGCAACCGGCCAGGCCGGCATCTTCTCCTCCCGCAAAGAGCGCCGGGCCGCCAATGCCCGGCGCAGAGCAAAGCCCGGTCCGGCAGCAATCTCCGGGCGGATCAGGAGTGTAAAAGGCCCGCCGATTGTCTGGAAAGAGATGAGAACCATGTCAGTCAGAGTCGGCCGCTTCATGCCCATCCTCAGCGCTGTTTTGGTCGTCCTCGCCCTGGCCGCCGCTTATGGGTGTTTCGCATATATGGACTACCTGGCCAACAAAGGGGTGCAAACAGGCTTTATTTTGGTTTACTTCTTTTTTGCTTTGCTTCGGACAGCAACGTCTGCCGCCACGAGCATAACCTCCGAGAAGGAGGCCCGCACATGGCCTACGCTGCTGATCACGACGCTGACCGAAAGGCAAATTGCCGTCGGCAAAATCCTTGGTTCCTGCCTGGCGGGCTGGCCCTTCTGGCTCCTGCTGACGGCACACGTGGTAGTGTTCGGCTTTGCGCGCTGCATACCTGCTGCCGCCGTTTTGCCTTTAGCCGCATTGATCGTGAGCAGCGCGATTCTTGTCTCTTCCGTCGGCGTCTTTTTCAGCTCCTGCTTCAAACGAAGCTCGACGTCCGCATTTGTGAACTTGATCCTGTTTCTTTGGTTTGCCCTGCCGATCTGCCAGCCCTTACCGGCAAGTCCGCTCTTAGCGGCGGTGATTATCTTAGCCGTCACGGGCGGCTGGCAGGGAATCTCAGATGTTCCGTTCCGAGCGGCCTCCGGATGGGGGGCCTGGCTCGGGACGTTCCTGATTTCGGGGCTTGCATTGATAGTTCTTGTGGCAATATACTTGTCACTGGCTTTTGCCGCTTATGCAATTGCAGTTACTAATATACGCCGTCGGTCCTTTTGACCGGCATCGAAATTGCTCATGACTACTGTTTTGTCAAATTTTTTTGGCCGTCTTCCCGGCCTGTCCTGGCTGACCGGGCCGATTTTCGATAAGGAGCTTCGCGTCTCCAGCCGCCGACGCAGAAACTACGTTCTTCGCTTCGCGTACTTGGCTTTCCTGACCACTTTCCTTGTTATGATTTGGATCGAAGTGATGGATCATGGCGGTTCTGCGTCATATCGAATCTCCCGAATGGACAAAGCCGGGAAAGGCATAATTGCATACGTCGTGTGGTTCCAGTTTTGCGCTACTCAAATCGTAGCTGTGATCATGCTCAGTAATTCTATCAGCGATGAAATCTACCACCGCACCCTCGGCTTGCTGATGACCACGCCGATCAGCAGCTTTCAGATCGTCATGGGAAAACTCTTCAGCAAGCTGCTTCAGTTGACTCTGCTGCTGGCGATCAGTCTGCCCGTGTTGGCCATAGTCCGCGTCCTCGGCGGGGTTCCATGGGACTACGTAGTCTCCAGTCTTTGTATTACTCTGACGACCATCCTTTTTGTCGGCTCGCTCAGTCTGTTCTTCTCCATCTTTACGCGAAGTGCATACGTGGCTATCATTGTAAGCTGTCTGACGCTCGGAGTGCTCTTCGCCTTGCTGCCGCTCGGCCTTTATGCTCTCTGGGACGTCACGAACTCAACCATATCGGAAACGAGCATCCTGTCCGCGATTTTTCTGCCGAATCCCTACTGCAATCTGTTCTTCAGCACCATAATGATGGTAGAACCGCGTGCGGCCGCACCGGTGCCCATTCCCTCCTGGCCCTTGCACTGCGGGATAATGTTGGCCGCCTCGGCGGTCGTTTTGTCTGTCTCTGTGATTAGCGTGCGCAAAGTGGCGCTGGGCCAGGCCGCCGGTCAGCTTGGTGTTTCTTTTCGCAAACGCCGCTCCGGCAAGAATGCGACGCAGGCTCCGGCAGGCAGGCAGAACTTCACAGCGACAACCAGACGCGTCACAGGCCCTCCCGTTCTATGGAAAGAGCTAAGATTCCCAATTTTAGGACGGCGAAAAGTCGCTGCTTTGATAGCTATCGCTGTTACCCTGATACTCTTGCTCGTAACATACCTCCTGTGCGCCGATGAGAACGCATTGGATGATGAAGGAACTCACATGATATATGCGACGATTTTTTTGGGGATTGGGATACTTTACACACTCGTCCTTCCCGCCACGTGCATCTCTTCCGAAAAGGAATCTCGCTCCTGGCCGATATTACTGACAACAATTCTGGATGACAGAGAAATTCTGTTCGGCAAATTTGTTGGTGTCCTCCGGCGCTGTTTTCCCGCCTGGCTTTTCTTGATAGGCCATATCGTCTTATTTAGTCTGGTAGGATTCATCCATCCGATTGCCATAATCATGACCGCGATTCTGGTAATGTGGATTACAGTTTTTCTTGCCGGCACGGGCATCTATTTCAGCTCCTGCTTCAAACGCACCACCACGGCGGTGATAATGAATTTCGCTTTGGCCGGGTTAATCTGGGTCATCGCGCCGATTATGCTGGGTATAATCGGGCTAATAAAACGCGGGTCCGACCTTGGCGAGGTTTATATCTTAGCCAATCCTATGGTGCATATCATAGTAATCATGTTAGGCACGGTTGGTGAAGCTCACCATGGACTTCAGCAACTGAGTTTCGATTGGCCTTACGGCAACGAAGGCTTTGGCTTTACGATGCGTGTTCTTCTGGTCACTATGGCGATACACGTGCTGGTCGGTGCGCTCTTCGCCTGGCGCGCCAAGCGCCGGTTCCGACGAAATATTTTTTGAGAAGTGTTCCAAATGCTCATGACTACTGCTTTGTGGAACTTTTTCGGGTGTTTTTTCAGCCTGTCACGGCTGACCGGACCTATTTTCGATAAGGAACTTCGTGTCTCCAGCCGGCGGCGCAGAAACTATGTTCTTCGATTCGTTTATTTAGCTTTCCTGACCACCTTCCTTGTTCTGATTTGGATCGAAGTGATGGATCATGGCGGTTCCGGCTTGTATCGAATGTCCCGAATGGCCGAGGCGGGAAAAGCCATAGTTGCATGTATTGTTTGGTTCCAGTTTTGTGTCACTCAAATCGTCGCCGTGATTATGCTCAGCACCTCGATAAGCGACGAAATCTACCACCGCACGCTTGGTTTGCTGATGACCACCCCGATCAACAGCTTCCAGATTGTCATGGGAAAACTCCTCAGCAAACTGTTGCAATTGATTTTGCTGCTGGCGATAAGCTTGCCCCTGCTGGCTATCGTACGCGTGTTTGGCGGTGTGCCGTGGAGCTACGTTATCTCCAGCCTCTGCATCACCCTGGCGACCATTATTTTCGTCGGCTCGCTCAGCCTGTTTTTCTCTATCTTCACGCGGAAGGCCTACGTTGTGATCATTCTGACTTGCCTGACAATCGCTGCGCTCTTCGCGTTGCTGCCGTTCATGGCATTTATGTTCTGGCACGCTTTCGAACTGCGGCCGGCCATTTCTGAGAAGACTCTGTTTGAGATACTCCTTCTGCCGAATCCCTACTGCAACTTGTTTTTTAATACGATGATTATGACGACACCACGTCTGCCGGGCGGGATGCCTTCTTTCGCCTGGCCCCTGCACTGCGGCATAATCCTGGCCGCCTCGGTGGTGCTTTTGTCAGTGTGTGTGATCAGAGTACGCAAAGTAGGATTGCGCCAAGCTACGGGGCAGTTGGGTTCATCTTCTCGAAAGCGCCGCTCGTGCAAGAATCCCTCTCAGGCTTTGGCAGGTGAGCAGGATCTCGCGGTAGAGCACAGACGCATAACGGGGCCTCCGGTTCTTTGGAAAGAGTTAAGATCTCACACCTTGGGACGGCGTAAACTTTTAACCGTGATCGGCGCGGTCTCAATTTGTCTCATAGTGCTGCTGGTAACATACGTCCTTTGTCTTATGGAGGATATCCTGGATGACGAAGAGATCCAAATGACATACGCCGTGATTTTTCTTGGACTCGGGATGCTGTCCACCGTTGTTCTGGCTTCGACGTGCATCACTTCTGAAAAGGAGTCTCGATCCTGGCCTCTGCTACTGACTACGACTCTCGATGACAAAGACATCCTGTTCGGCAAGTTTGTCGGCACGGTGCGCCGATGTCTTCCAGTATGGCTCTTGTTGCTCGGCCATACTGTCCTCTTTAGCCTGACGGCCATCCTCCATCCCGTTGCCATCCTTCAAACAGGCATACTCATGACGGGGGTGATTGTGTTTCTCGCCGGCAGCGGTCTCTACTTCAGCTCGTGCTACAAGCGTACGACCACGGCGGTCATGATGAATTCTGCTCTGGCAGTTGTAATCTGGGCGATAATCCCTTTCATAATGGCCATAATTGGCGGGATCCATCGTGAAGTTCGCCCTTTGATTGAGACCTGTATAGATACAAATCCCTTTGTCCACGCAGTCGTCATCTTCGAGGCTGCTGTCGACAATCCCGGCAGCTACCGGTGGTTCAATTACGGTGGCTCGAATTCCACCGATGGTGTAGCATCAACAATCTGGATGTTGACTTGTATGGTCGGTTATGTGTCCTTGGGCTTGCTCTTTGCCTGGCGCGCCAAGTGTCGATTCCGACGAAACATCTTTTGATCATTGCTCAGGCACAAGTTATGGCTCGAATCTTACTGGAAAATGTGACGAAGGTTTTTGACGGCGAAGTTGCCGCTGTCTCAGATTTCAACTTAGAGGTTGCCGACGGCGAGTTTATGGTCATCGTCGGGCCAAGCGGCTGCGGCAAGACCACAACTCTAAGAATGATTGCAGGGCTGGAAGAAGTTACTTCCGGCAACATTTATATCGGGGATACATTGGTCAATGATGTGCCGCCGAGAGACCGCAATATTGCGATGGTGTTTCAAAATTATGCCTTGTATCCCCACATGACGGCGCGTCAGAACATGGCGTTTGCTCTGAAGATGCGAAAGTGCCCCAGGGCTGAGATAAACAAGCGCATCGACGAAGCCGCCAGGCTGCTCGGCATCGAGCGCTTGCTCAAACGAAAGCCCAGGGCCTTGTCCGGCGGCCAGCGCCAGCGAGTCGCTCTCGGCAGGGCCATTGTTCGCAAACCCAGGGCCTTTCTGTTCGACGAACCCTTGAGCAATCTCGACGCGAGGCTGCGGCTGACTACCCGCGCGGAAATAAAAGACCTGCACCGCAGATTGCAGACTACGACTATTTACGTTACCCACGACCAGGCGGAGGCAATGAGCCTCGGCGACCGGCTTTGTGTGGTGGATGACGGCGTAATCCAGCAAATAGCCGATCCCGTCGAGGTGTATGAGCGACCGGCCAACAGATTCGTAGCGGGCTTTCTCGGCACACCACCTATGAACTTCTTTTCGGGCTGTATAACGTACCGGGCGGATGAGGTCTGTTTTGTAATAGGCGATCAGGTCATCGTACTGCCGCAACGTTTGACAAGCGCGCTGAGAGATTACCGTAATAAGGACATGATCCTGGGGGTAAGACCTGAGAACATCTCATCAAACCAGTTTCCGGGCCAGGCGAATAACGTCATTTCCGCAACTGTCAATGTAGTCGAGCCGTTAGGCGCAAGGACGGACGTTTACTTAACTAATCATGGCGGGCAGAAATTCATCGCCGGCATTGATCCTCACACCCGGCTCAGGGCGAACGATACGGTGGAAATGTACGTTGACCTGGAGAAAGTTCACATATTCGAGTTTGAAGGCGCGGGCAGGAATGTTGCCTTATCTAACCAGCCGGGCTGATGACTTCAAAATGAGTGGACAGTCTGCTGTCGCCGCACTATAATCAGGCCGAATTTTGTGTGCTTATGTCGGTTTTTGACTCTATTCGATGGAGAGCTTAGTTGAAAGCTTTACTTTATACAAAGCCGTACACCTTTGAATATACGGATTTTCCCGATCCGGTCGCCGGTGACGACGATGTGCTGATTCGCGTTAAGGCCTGTGGTATTTGCGGCTCGGACGTTCACGGCTACACCGGCAAAACGGGCAGGAGAATTCCGCCTCTTATCATGGGCCACGAGGCGGCCGGAATCGTCGAGGATACCGGCAAGAACGTAAACGTCTTCGAGAAGGGCGACAGGGTCTGCTTCGACTCGACAGTCTATTGCAACAAATGCCAGGCGTGCCGGCAGGGCCGTTTCAATCGCTGTGACCAGCGCCAGGTGCTGGGCGTCTCCGTCCCGGCCTTCAAGAGGCACGGCACATTTGCCGAGTACGTGGCGGTCCCGTGGTGGATTGTCTCGAAGATTCCGGATGAATTGTCGTTCGTCCACGCGGCCCTTTTGGAACCGGCGTCGATAGGCACGCACGCCGCAAACAGGGCGGCAATATCCGCGGGCGACACCGTGGCGGTCATCGGGGCCGGGACAATCGGTCTTTTCATTATGCAGGGCGCCAGGCTGCAAGGCGCTGGTAGAGTCATCGCGGTTGATATTAACGAGTTTCGGCTCGACCTGGCGAAAAAGCTCGGCGCCGACAAGCTCATAAACCCTCTTAAATCCGATCTGGCCGAGGCGGTTCTACAGGAAACAGACAACAAAGGAGCTAACGTTACTCTCGAAGCGGTGGGGTATGCGAAGACTTTCGCCGATGCGGTCTCGGTAACGAGAATGGGCGGGCACGTTGTTGCCGTAGGCAATCTGGAGAAGAAAGCGGATTTCGATTTGCAGCAATTGGTCGCCAGAGAACATACTTTCATAGGTTCGTATGCAAGTTCGGGTGAATTTCGCGATTGCATCGATCTGGTAGCTGCACGCAAGATCAATGTTGAGCCTCTGATCAGCGAAGTCTTGCCCCTGGAGGAAGGACCTGGCGCCTTTGACAGATTGCTCAAGGGTGAGGAAAATCTGCTGAAAATCGTCCTGGAGCCATAGAATTCGAGGAGTTGAATATGCAGGATTTGTTTGATCTTTCCGGCAAAGTGGCAGTCGTGACCGGGGCCAGCCGGGGACTGGGTCAGTATTTCGGCAGGGCGCTTGCCAATGCCGGAGCCGATCTGGTCATTACCAGCAGGACGTTAGCGAGTCTGACCGAATTCAAGCAGGAAATAGAATCTTTAGGAAGAAAGGCGCTGGCCGTTCAGATGGATGTGCTTTGTCAAAGTGACATTGAGAACATGGTTCAGATGGCGATAAAAGAATATGGCAAAATTGATATTCTGGTCAACAACGCCGGCTTGAATATTCGAAGCGCAAGCGCCGAGTTTGCCTGGGAGGATTGGGATACGGTCGTGGACACTAATCTCAAGGGCAATTTCTTCTGCGCCCAGGCGGTGGGCAGGGAGATGATAAAACGCAATTACGGCAGAATAATAAACATGGGTTCGTGCACGTGTGTTTTCGGCATGGAAGGCATCGCACCCTATACGGCGAGCCGGGGCGGAGTCCTGTTGATGACCAGGAGTCTGGCCGCCGAGTGGGGCAAATACGGAATCACAGTGAACGTACTGGCCCCCGGCTGGTTCAAGACGGCACAAAACGCGGCTCTGTACGAGAACAAGGAGTGGTTGACTAATGTCAAGAGCCGTATTCCCTTAAATCGTCCCGGTCTGCCGAATGACCTTGACGGCACGGTTATCTTCCTTGCATCCGACGCTTCGGCGTATATTACAGGCCAGATGATCTTAGTCGATGGCGGTTTCACCACGGGGGCTACCAAGGCAATAACGTGAGAACAAGGAGTCGAATATGGACTTGAGAGGCGTAGTCCTTGGCGGGGGCACAGGCTCGCGGCTTATGCCGTTGACGAAGGTCACGAATAAGCATTTGCTGCCGGTCGGTCAAAAGCCAATGATATATTACCCCATTGAAAGGCTGACAGCCGTCGGCATCGAGGAGATACTGATCGTGACCGGGATCGAGCACATGGGCGACGTTGTCGGTCTGTTAGGTTCCGGCAAAGACTTCGGCTGCCGATTTACATACAAGGTCCAGGACGAGGCCGGCGGGATTGCACAGGCCCTGGCATTGGCTGAGAATTTCGCCGACAATCACCCTACAATTGTCATTCTCGGCGACAATATCTTCCGGGCAAGCCTCAAGAGCTATGCCGAGAAGTTCATCGCCCAGAAGACAGGGGCGAGGATACTTCTCAAACAGGTGGCGAATCCGCAGCGTTTCGGCGTCGCGGAGCTGTCCGACGACAAGATTGTCGGCATCGAAGAAAAGCCGCAAGAGCCAAAGTCGAACTACGCCGTAACCGGCATATATTTCTACGACGCCCATGTTTTTAACATAATACGAGAACTCAAGCCGTCGGCTCGCGGCGAGCTTGAAATTACACATGTGAACGAAGCCTATATCGCACGAGGCGAGCTGACTTACGATATCCTCGATGGCTGGTGGACGGATGCGGGGACATTTGAGTCGCTCAACAGAGCCAATGAATTAGTCGCAAAGGAGCCGCCTCTGTGACGCAGGAACGGAGTGATGACCGTACCTTGCGTTATTGGTCGAGATCCAAAAACAGAATGAACGTTAAAGAGACAAAGCTGCCGGGAGTGCTGGTGTTGGAACCGGATGTATTCTCTGATGAGAGAGGATTCTTCTTAGAGACTTGGAATGCAGCGCGTTACGGGGACATTGGCATCCACGGCACGTTTGTGCAGGACAACGTCTCATTTTCCAGGAAGGATATTTTGCGCGGCTTACATTTTCAGTACCCTCAATCGCAGGGCAAGTTGATTCAGGTTTTGTCGGGCGAGGTTTTGGATGTTGCCGTCGATATCCGTGCCGGCTCTCCCACTTTTGGCCAGTGGGTCGGAGAGGTGCTCTCCGAGACGAACCACAAACAGATGTATGTTCCGCCGGGATTCGCGCACGGCTATTGTGTTACGAGCCAAACGGCGCTCTTTTCGTACAAGTGCACCGATTTCTACAATTCGGCAACCGAGAACGGCATCGTATGGAACGACCCGGACATAGGTATTGACTGGCCGGTGGCCGAGCCGATCCTGTCATCCAAGGACGCCGGCTATACCAGGCTAAAAGACCTTCAGCCCGAGAAGCTACCGCAGTTCGAGGACTTAGATGGCAACTAATACAACCCGAATTGCCATTCTGGGCGGCAAAGGCATGCTCGGCACGGATTTAGCCTCAGCCTGCCGGCAGCAAGGTCTTGACCCGATAGTCCTGGACCTGCCGGACTTCGACATCACCGATAGCGACCACTTACGGCAGGCTGTTTCCAGCGCCGATATGGTAGTGAATTGTGCCGCATATACGAACGTGGACGGCGCCGAGAGCGAAGCCGAATTGGCTCATCGGGTCAACGCAGAAGCGGTAGGGCGGCTTGGTGCTGTGGCCCGCGATGCCGATAAATGGGTGTTGCACATCGGCACTGATTTTGTCTTTGACGGCCGGTCGGACAGGCCTTACATCGAGACCGATATTCCAAATCCAATCAACACATACGGCAAGACAAAACTGGCAGGAGAGCAACTTTTGGCCCAAACCGGTTGCAGGCATTGCATTATCCGTGTTGAGTGGACTTACGGCTCTGCCGGCAATAATTTCGTAGCCAAGCTAATGCGGCGCGTGGAAACAGGCCAGGCAATAAAGGTGGTTGACGACCAGGTAGGCTCGCCGACAGCCACGACCGAGGTTGCGCGAGCGATCTGCAACCTGTTGGGTAAGAAGCCGGAGGGCATATACCATTTCGCGAGTGCAGGCTACGCCACACGGTTTGAGATGGCAAAATTCATATTCGGCAAGCTCTCGATAGATGCCGAGCTGCTGGCCTGCAAGACCGGCGATTTTGCAAGTCCTGCCGCAAGGCCCTTGAACAGCCGTTTCGATTGCAGTAAAATTGCCCGTTTGCTTGATGAGCCAATCGAAGTCTGGCAGGTGCCGTTGGAGCGTTTTTTGAGGCAATTATGAGAAGATTTCTCGTTACAGGCGGTGCAGGATTTATAGGCAGCAACTTTGTGCGAATGGTGCTGTCCGAGCACGCCGACGCTCTTATCGTCAACCTCGATAAGCTAACGTACGCCGGCAATCTGGAGAACCTTGCCGAATTCCTGGAGCATCAGAATCACAAATTCGTCAGAGGTGACATCTGTGACGCCGCGCTGGTTGATCAAGTCATAGACGAGCACCAAATCGATACGATAGTCAATTTCGCAGCTGAGAGCCACGTGGATCGTTCCATCACCGGGCCGAAGGCCTTCATCGAAGCCAACGTTACCGGCACGCTGACTCTGCTCGAAGCCGCCCGGGATAAGGACATGGAGCGGTTTGTCCAAATCTCCACCGATGAAGTGTACGGCTCGCTCGGCCCTGAAGGAAAGTTCACCGAGCAGACACCACTGAGTCCGAATTCGCCATATTCGGCGAGCAAAGCCGCAGCGGACCACTTGGTGAGGGCATTCGGGCATACGTGGGGCGTCAAATACAACATCACCCGGTGCTCAAACAATTACGGCCCATACCAGTTCCCCGAGAAACTGATCCCCCTGATGATAAATAATGCTCTTGGCGATAAGGATTTGCCGGTTTATGGCGACGGCTTGTACGTGCGGGACTGGCTGTACGTTTACGACCATTGCACTGCTATATGGCAGGTTTTGCAAAAAGCGCCGCCCGGTGAGATTTACAACATTGGCGGGTGCAACGAAAAAGCAAACCTGGAAGTGATCAACCTGATACTTGACCGTCTGGATAAACCCAAGTCGCTGATAAAGCATGTTGCCGACAGGCCGGGGCACGACAGGCGATACGCAATCGATGCAAGCAAGGCAATCAATGAATTAGACTGGAAGCCGTCGGTGAGCTTTGAGCAAGGTATCAATAAGACTATAGACTGGTACCTTCAGAACCGGGAATGGCTTGAGAACATCGTGTCCGGCGACTATCAGAAGTATTATCAATCGATGTACGAAAACCGCTAAGCCGGCAAAGAAATTCCCGTCGGCGTCAAATCACGGTGAAGGCAAAGCACCATTGGAGATTTATTTTTGACTAAAGACAAGATTAACCTGGCTTTATTGTGGCCGGAGCATGACGGCAAAGTCACCTCCGTAAATGATCTCGTCCTGGGATTGGATAAAGAGCGTTTCAACGTAATATTCATCTACCTAAGCGGATATGGCATCGAGGAGAATCTGATAGAAGAGGAAGGATACAAGGTCTTCTATCTTTCAAATATCGAGCTGATTAACGCATTTCGTTTTTCGATTTTATTCAAGCTGATCAGAATCATCAGAGATCATAAGATTGACATACTTCATTGCCATGTTCACAAGCCGACCTTTTACGGGATCCTGGCGGCAAGGTTTGCCGGGACACCAGTTGTCTTGTCGCACGTGCACGGATTGGGCAGGAGCGGCAACTTCAGGCGGAAACTGGCGAACTTCCTGTTGTCTCGAAAACTCACCCGAATCATTTCCGTTGCAAACGGCGTCAAAGAAGATGTTCTTAGAAACAACTGGCTCTTACCGGCTGAGAAAGTGTCGGTCCTGGAGAACTCCGTTGACTATGGGCGTTTTGTCAATGTATCGATAACCAAGGCAGAAGCCAGGCAGATGCTGGGGCTGCCGGCCGACGCGTTTGTTTTTGGTACGGTAGGGCGACTTGCCCCGACGAAGGGTCTGCCCTACCTGATCGAGGCATTCTCCAGAGCAAAGGAAGAAATCCCATCGGCCCGGCTCGTGCTGCTCGGCAACGGCCCGTCCCGAGCCAAACTCGAGCAGCAGGCTTCGACGACGTCATGCCGCGATTCAATACACTTTCTCGGTCACAGGGACAATATCGAGCAGTTGTACAGGGCGATGGACACCTTTGTGCTCTCTTCGGTTGCCGAGGGTATGCCGCGAGCTATCCTCGAGGCGATGGCCGCCGGTGTGCCCTGTATCGCCACCCAAGTGGGAGGAATTCCGGAGATTATCAACAGCCGGGAAGTAGGCCTGTTAGTCCCGTCAAAAGATCCGGAAGCCCTCGCCCGGGCGATGATCGACCTTGCACAAGCCCCCACCGAGCAGATCGAAGAGCTTACTGAAAAAGCGAGCGACAGAATTGGCCGTTTCTATTCGCATAAGGTAGTTGGAGAAAAGCTTAACAATCTGTATGAGAATGAGTTTGAAGCGAGGGTGCAGTGCCCAAAGCAAGCGTGATAATTCCGACCTACAATCGCAGCGGCGCAGTTAAAGAGGCCATTGGCTGCGTTTTGGCCCAGACAGAACCGGATTCGGAAATCATTGTTGTCGATGACGGCTCTATGGACGACACCCGCTCCGTTGTTGAAAATATGGCTGATAAAAGAGTCAGCTACTACTACAAGACGAACGGCGGCCCGGCCAGCGCCCGTAATTTCGGACTCTCAAAGGCAGGAGGTGATTACATCGCTTTTTTGGACCATGACGATTTGTGGCCCGAGGACTACCTCGAAGTCATGGTATCTCATCTGGAAGACAACAGTGAAATTGGTGCAGTGTATAGTCCCATTACGGTGGTGCATCCCGACGGCAGAAAGGTCGAATCATATAAGAGGCCGGAGGGCAAGAGCGGATGGGTAACGTTAGATTTATTTAAGAGAGGATTTATTTGGACCTCGGCTACCGTGATTCGTAAGTCTTTCTTAAAAGATTTTTACTTTGATGAATCACTCAGAAAATCCTATGAGGATGGAGACTTTTTTTTGAGGTTATCAACGCGGTGTACGTTCTTGTTTGTCGGCGACGTCGAGGCAATTAAGAGAGAACATGCCGAAAACTTATCTGCAAAAGTAGGTGTCCTTCCCACAAGGATCATGGTCCTGGAAAGGTTCTATTTCAGGTTGGGCGGAAATAAGCTGATACCAGCGGGAATAGCCAGGCGAAAGCTCAGCCATGCTTCTCGCAAGGTGGCTGAAGCATATCGTCACCGGCAGAATCGATCAGCAGCCATCACGTTGTATAAACATGCCATTAGATACTGGCCCGCAGACCTACGGCTTTATTCAGGCTTATGCAAGACCTTATTGCTGAGCAAGAAAAATGATGCAAATCCTCACTGGCGGATGCCTGAGCCTTTGCCGGACATAGGAATATAAAAGGCATTGACTTGGGAAGAAATATTAGTTATTCATATTCGAAGCCTAATGATTATTACAAAAGTAGAAGAGTGGAAATGTTCAGTTACATACTGAAAAATGTTAAAAGGACTTTGGAGTTTGGTTGCTTCTAATGAATACGAAACCTGAGCATTTGTATCTGGATTTGATGAAAAAAACACTATCATTTATGTTGTGGGATGAGCCTGGTATCCCAATAGAAACATTCATCTATAAACGTTCCTTAAAAAAACGCATTCTTCTTCGTACCTTTTCACGTATTCTCAAATTATTCGATTTGCAGGCTGTTAAGCCTGTTAAGTACACAAGACAGCAAAGAGAAGGTGGCGTGATTTGGCCTATGAATGCGGATACCATGGTAGGACTGAAACGACTGGATAATATTCAGTTTTGCGTTGAAAGCGCCTTGCAAGACAACATCGACGGTGATCTAATTGAAACAGGTGTCTGGCGAGGAGGAGCAAGCATTTTTATGCGAGCTGTATTAGCTGCACATGGGGTTGTGGACAGACGTGTTTTTGTTGCTGATTCGTTCGAGGGACTCCCAAAGCCTAATGAAGACAAATATCCACAGGACAGAGGAGACAAGCACTATAAGCACGAATTTCTTGCGGTTTCAAAGGAGCAAGTAGAAGCTAACTTTGCGAAATATGGTCTTCTCGACCAACAGGTAGTATTTTTGAAAGGATGGTTTAAAGATACCTTGCCAACTGCGCCAATTGACAAACTTGCGTTAATGAGGCTGGATGGCGATACGTATGAGTCCACAATGGACGCATTAAATAATCTTTATCCCAAATTGTCCAAAGATGGATTTTGTATTGTTGACGACTATGCCCTTAAAAGGTGCAGACAGGCAATTGATGACTTTCGCGCTAAATTTAATATCAAAAGTAAACTTGTGAAAATTGACCAGGTGAGTGCTTTTTGGCAAAAGGAATGATACAAATCTACACTGGCGGATACCGAGCTTTGGCATGTCATCTTAGCCTACGACTTGTTCACTTTTTACTTATGCGCTAATCTGCTGAGGCGTTAATTGTGGTTTGGTGGCTTGACAATGTGATGTAGGGCAGAAGAAACACTTTCCTTATTTTTTTCATACTTTTTCGAAAGATATTGTTATGAACCACTGTCGTGTTTGTGACAAATTTTTGGATTCAAAGATATATAACGTTAAAGAAATGTACTTTGGTAAGAGAGAGGTTTTTCAATATCGGCAATGCGCCAGTTGTGGGTGCCTTCAAATAGTCGAATTTCCAAGGGATTTGGGTAAATATTATCCGTCAACTTATTATTCACAGATAATAAAAAAACGATATAGCAACAACAAATTGCTATCGAGATTTAGAGAAATTAGATTAAATGCGGCTTTAAAACAGAATCTGGCCAGTATTATTTTGACCAAACCGAACCTCCCGGAGTGGGTATCATGGATTAAAGTAAATAGTAAGAGCAAAATATTTGACGTAGGCTGTGGCGCAGGACAGTCGCTACTGAAATTGAGAAAAAAAGGATTTTTACATATAGAGGGGCTTGATCCTTTTATCAATGAGACAGTGAGTTACTCTTGTGGGGTTAATGTTTTTAAGAAGGGACTATCGGACATAGCGAAGGAACCAAATAGGCAAGACTCCTTTGATCTTGTGATGATGCACCATAGCCTGGAGCATATACCTGACCAGCATCTGTCTATCGCCTCTGCACATAAAGTTTTGAAACAAGGAGGAAGGCTTTTGATTAGAATACCAATCTGTTCCTCCTGGGCATGGGAGCATTATAGAGAAAACTGGGTGCAGCTTGATGCGCCTAGACATCTTTTTCTACACAGTATTAAGAGTATTGAACGACTTGCTAATGCGCATGGATTTGTATTAGAACAAACCTATTTTGATTCTTCGGAATTTCAATTCATTGGCAGTGAAAGATATTTACGAAATATACCATTAACAAAAAAAGTTGAAGCTGAGTTGTTTTCTAAAGTGGATATAGAGACATATAGACAAAAAGCTATTCAATTGAACAAAGATGGTATGGGCGACCAGGCTGGATTTGTTTTCGCTAAGAGTCGGTAGCGACTGTCTTTAAAATCAAATAATACTTGTCTTCAAAATCCATTTTTAACCAGCATCGTATCAAGGATTGTTACCAGACCAGGGAAAAGCCCTGTGATTCGAAGACGGGGCATACTCTCGTGCCTGCGTATGAACCTGGAGAGCCATCTTTTGGGAGCAAGTGAGACTATGGATGCCCGGCTCGAAGGCCTAATCGAATGCTGCTACAGACGGGCCTGGACTAATCTGAACCTACTACGCCCAAAACACTTGAGAAGTTTATCATGGATATTCATCCGAACTGGATCTTCGAGATCAAAGACGACATTATCAGGACTCACGCCAAGGCTCCTCAGTAGATGAATTTGCTTATTTTGACAAATAATCCGGATCGGGCGAGTTTCAGGCAGCGAATTGGAATCTACCTCGATACTCTGCGGGCCGGCGGCATAAACTGTGAAGTTGCGAAATTGCCTACCGGGTCTTTGGCGCGTCGCAAGCTGTTCAAGCGGGCGATGGATTTCAACGGCGTTCTTCTCCATAAGAAATGCTTGAATTGCCTTGACGCTTTTTACCTCCGCAAGTACGGCAGGAAAATAATCTACAATTTTGACGATGCGGTAATGTACAGCGACAGGAACCCCGAGCGTCACAGCCGTTCGCACTTTGTGCCTTTTCGAAGAACTGTCAAACTGACCAGTGTTGTCATAGCAGGCAATTCGTATCTTGCCGGCCATGCAAAGGAATTCAACTCACGAGTTGAGGTAGTACCTACGGGCCTGGATATGAAATCATACGAGGTAAAAGCCAAAGTCAAAAACGACGGCAAGATTCGCCTCGTCTGGATTGGCAGCAAAAGCACGCTCAAGTACCTTGCCGGAATCAAGCCGGCCCTCGAAGAAATCGGCTCGCGATTTGACAATGTTGTTCTTAGGATAATCTGTGACGAGTTTTTCGACCTTGACAATGTGGAGGTGGAGAAGCGCCAATGGTCCCATGAAACACAGTTTCTTGATTTAGCCGCGAGTGATATTGGCCTGGCGCCGTTGCCTGATAACCGCTTTACAAGGGGCAAATGCGGCTTTAAGATTCTGCAATATGCCGCCGCAGGGCTGCCGGTAATCGCCTCGCCGGTTGGCGTAAATGCAGAATATGTCAGTGACGGTGTTACAGGATTCCATGCAGTAAGTGTTATGGAATGGACTGAGAGCATCAGCACGATAATAAAGGACTCCCAGCTAAGAAGGAGTATGGGCCTGGCCGGAAGGCATAAGGTTGAGAGGTTCGACATTGCCACGGTGGGAAAACAATTCTACGATATTATTGATAACTGCCTGGGGTCGGGCGGTTCTGCGCACGTCACGTGCACCGTCTAAAGTAACTTAAGGAACTCAAAAGTGATTGAGAAAAGGGACGTTCCATGTAATTTGTGCGGGGCCAATGACCACGATTTTCTTTTTGATGCGGAAGATCGGCTGCACGGATGTGAGGGGACATTCACTTATGTGCAATGCAAAAGATGCGGCCTTGTGTATATGAATCCCCAGATTTCACCAGGCGACGCAGGAGACTTTTATCCTGCCAATTACGGCCCCCACAGGACCGTACCGGAAAAACAGCAGTCGGGCAAACACGTGTTCAAAAGCAAATCTCACAAAAGATCTTTCGTGACCTCTATTTGCGGCAAGTTAAAACAGGATGCACGCCTGTTGGATATTGGCTGTGGAAATGGTAGTTTTCTCAATGAAATACGAACTTTGACCGGTTGCCAGGCCTATGGAGTGGACAGCTCTAAGCTCGCCGCAAAAGCGGCAGGAGAAAATTACGGGCTGGACGTTTTCACCGGCACAATTTTAGAGTCACCTTTCCCGAATCACCATTTCGACGTGATAACCGCCTGGGCGTATTTAGAGCATGTAAACAATCCTTTGGAAGTCTTGCAAAAGATATCAAATCTCCTCAAGCGCAGCGGCTCGTGCATAATAAGCATCCCCAATTTCAAGAGCTTCAACGCCAGAGTATTCAAGGAGAGGTGGTATCATCTTGATTGTCCCAGGCACTTGTATATTTACTCGCCGGATACGATCAAGAAGTTATCGGACAAAGCGGGATTGTCTGTCGCGGCAATCGCCTTCGACAAATCCGCAGGGGGGCTTTTACGTTCATTGCGGTATCGTTTTGGAGACGACACCATCCCTTTCAAACAACGCAAACGGCTCAGAGGCTCTTCCTTATTAAAGAAGCTTCTTTTACCGTTGACAACTTTGCTTGCATTGATTAAACAGGCAGACATGATGGTAATCTGCGTTCGCAGATCAAAGAATGCCTGAAGAATACGGAAGCCCGGACATTACATCCACTAACTGATTATTGGGCCTGTCGCGAAATGGGAGATAAAAACCAGCTCCTCTTTGTTCAGAAATTTTTAGGACGACTGAATGCGCCGTACCTTGAGGTCGGATCGAGGAATTACGGCAACACTCAGGATTTCAGACCACTGTTTGCGGACAGAGGAAAGTACGTCGGCATTGATATGGGCCAAGGCCCCGGAGTTGACATGGCCCTGAATCTTACCGACGATTTTGAGAAAATTGATGCGAAGCTCGGCGGCGATCGCTTCGGCACAATTTTCTGTTTGAGTGTGCTGGAACACTGCGAGAATCCGTTTAAGATGGCGGATAACATGACACGTTTGTTGCACGAAGATGGCCATATCTGTATTGGTGTACCATTCTCCTGGAGGATTCATGCTTACCCGAATGACTACTGGCGTTTCACCCCTGAAGGTGTCAAACGTTTATTTCCCAAAGTCGATTTCAATCTCGGATATAGCCTGGCCGCCACATCGAGAGACGGAGAATTTCAGGAACTGGATGATGACCTTGGCAAGATATCTCTTAGCCTGAGCAAGCACTGGAAGCGCGGTCATCCTTTGCGTGGCGTTTCCGCCAAGCTTCTTGAGCTGCTGTTACGTTTTGGAGTGATAGGTGGTCCCGGAGCGTATCGGCACGTATTCGCACCAACAAATGTTCTGATGCTGGGAAAGCTGAAGGACAAAGCAGAAAAAGCCGAGACATCAGCAACATAAAAAAATCCGATTTTGTCGAGGAGTTTTTGCAAGACGATGGATACAGCGGTCAGGATCGACCTTAACGCTTTGATTGAAAGCGGTCAGAAAATAATCGTAGAGCTGGGTTGCGGCCGGAAGAAGAAACAGGGCAGAATCGGTGTTGACAAGGTGGATTTACCCGGCGTGGACGTAGTGACCGACATGGAGGACGGCCTCGGATTTCTGCCGGACAACTCGGTTGACGAGATCCATTGCAGGAGTGTGCTTGAGCACGTACAAAACTTTGAGAATTTAATGCGGGATATCGTCAGAGTGCTTAAAAACAGCGGGCGGGCTTATGTTTTTGTTCCTCATTTCTCCAATCCGTACTATTATTCAGATTACACACACAAGAGATTCTTTGGCTTATACACTTTCTATTATTTTGTAGCTGAAGACAGGCAGTTGAAAAGGAAAGTCCCGAATTTCTACACGGACATAAGAATAAATGTCGTATCCCAAAGACTCGTGTTCAGGTCCCCATTCTGGCTCTCACGGCAGTTAAAGAAACCTCTGGGTTTCTTATTCAATTGCCACCGATCATTGCAGGAGTTTTACGAACAGCATCTGTGTTATGTTTTCCCGTGCCATGGAATAGAGGTGGTTTTTGCACCGGACAGGCCTCGACGTCGTCCGGTATAAGTGGCAGTGTTGCTTTGCCGGCACAGATTTGGTAATATGAGCCGGCCAATTCGGGGGAGCGTGGTGAAATCAATAATTGATGGCGTATCCGGCGTCAAGGTATTGAACCATACACAATTTGTTAATGGATATCCGAATTATGCGAAACTTTCTGTTTGGGCTGCTGCTTGCTGTTCTGCTCGCCCCTTCGACGCGCGCGGATGAAGAGGTCGAGAAGAAGGAAAAAACAAAACTCAGCGCCGATACCTTCAGCGGAATCAAATTGCGAAACATTGGCCCGGCCCTGATGTCGGGGCGCATTGCCGACGCGGCTATCGATCCGATCCAACCCAACACGTGGTACGTCGCAGCCGGTTCGGGCAACGTATGGAAAACTGTCAACGCCGGCACGACCTGGACTCCTATCTTCGACAAATACGGCTCTTATTCCGTCGGCTGTGTGACGATCGACCCTGCCGACCATCACGTCATTTGGGTCGGCACGGGTGAAAACGTCGGAGGGCGCCACGTCGGTTACGGCGACGGCGTTTACAAAAGCCTGGATGGCGGCAAGAGTTTCAAAAATGTGGGTCTCAAGGACAGCGAGCATATCTCCAGGATACTCGTGGATCCACGCAACTCCGACATCGTTTATGTTGCGTCCCAGGGTCCGCTTTGGTCCCCGGGAGGGCAGCGA
Organism: Planctomycetes bacterium B3_Pla; assembly: GCA_005223045.1. Classification (GTDB taxonomy): domain Bacteria; phylum Planctomycetota; class Phycisphaerae; order Sedimentisphaerales; family Anaerobacaceae; genus SG8-4. The sequence goes on from NJBM01000020.1 coordinate 57,748, forward strand.
GGGCTCTACAAATCCAGAGACGGCGGCCAGACATGGGAGCAGATTCTCTCGAAAGGGCCCTATACGGGAGTGACAGATGTCGTGTTCGATCCTCGCAATCCGGATGTACTTTATGCCGCGACGCATCAACGTCATCGCACCGTCTGGGCTTTGGTCAATGGCGGCCCTGAGTCGGGCATTCATAAGTCCGTCGATGGGGGCAAAAACTGGCGGCAATTGAAAAGCGGCTTGCCCGATGCGGACAAAGGCAAGATTGCCTTAGCTGTTTCTCCGATCAAGCCCGACGTGGTTTATGCCTCAATCGAGCTGGCCGGGCGCAAAGGCGGTTTCTGGCGCTCGGAAAATGCCGGCCAAAGCTGGAGCAAGATGAGCGATTATATCAGCGGCGGCACCGGTCCGCACTATTACCAGGAAATCTACTGCGATCCACACCGCTTCGACGTAGTCTATCAGGCGAATGTCCGGCTGGGACGCACCGAAGACGGCGGCAAGACCTGGCACACCGTCGAGAGCCGGTGGAAACACGTGGACAATCACGTCGTGGTCTTCCATCCCAGTGACCGTGATTTTCTGCTGGTCGGCTGCGACGGCGGGCTGTATCGCTCTTTCGACTACGGCGAAACGTTCCAATATTTCGCCAACCTTCCTCTGACTCAGTTCTATAAGGTGGACGTTGACTACGACGAGCCGTTCTACCATCTGGTGGGCGGCACCCAGGACAATGCCACGCAGTACGGCCCCGCGCGCACCGGCAACAGTTCCGGCATTCGCAACAGCGACTGGCGAGCGATAATCGGCGGCGACGGGCATGATTGCGCCATTGATCCCGAGGACCCGAATATAATTTACGGCGAATCGCAGCAGGGATATTTGAAACGCGTTGATCGGCGAACCGGCGAGGTGGTTGACATTCGTCCACGCCCGCCCAAGGGCGAAGAAGACCTGCGCTTCAACTGGGACTCCCCAATCCTCATTAGTCCTCATTCGGCGGCCCGCCTGTATTATGGCTCGAAAAAACTGCACCGCAGCGACGACCACGGCGATTCCTGGACGACCATCAGCCCGGACCTGTCGCGAAACCGGGACCGCTACAAGCTCAAGCACATGGACAGGATCTGGAGCATTAATGCCGTGTATGATACCGCCGCCATGTCGCAATACGGCAACATCACCTCCATCTCCGAATCCCCTTTGCAGCAGGGACTCATTTACGTCGGCACGGACGACGGTCTTATCCAGGTGACCGAGGATGGCGGCCGGATATGGCGAAAGGTAGAGCGGATTTACGGCGTCCCCGAAGAAGCGTTCGTCAATGACATCAAGGCGGACCGCTATGATGCGAACGCAGTTTACGCCGTGCTTGACAATCACAAGACCGGAGATTTCAAACCCTACCTGGTCAAGAGCGAGGACCGCGGCGGGACCTGGCGCTCAATTACCGGGGATTTGCCCGAACGGCAGATTCTCTGGCGTTTCACACAGGATCACGTCAAGCCGGACCTGTATTTTATTGGCGCTGAATTCGGTCTCTATTTCAGTCTTGACGGAGGCGGAAAGTGGATCAAACTCAAGGGAAATGTTCCCACGATTTCCTTCCGGGACATTGAGATACAGCGCCGCGAGAATGATTTGGTTGGCGCCTCATTCGGTCGCAGCTTCTTCGTATTAGACGACTATTCTTTCCTGCGCGAGATCGGCGAGAAGACGCTGGATGAAAATGAGTTCATTCTGTTCGGCGTGCGGAAAGCCCTGCTGCATGTCCCCGCCCGCGCTCTGGGCAGCGAGAAGGGAAGCCAGGGCGATGGATTTTTCACCGCACCCAATCCCCCGTCCGGTGCGGTCTTCACCTACCACCTAAAGGACTCGCTGAAGACTCTAAAGGAGGCCCGCCGTGAAAAAGAAGGCAAGATCAAAAAGCAGAGCGGCGATAACCCATATCCAGGATGGGATGCGCTGAAGGAGGAACAGCGCGAGGAAAGTCCGCTCATTACCTTTGTTATCAAAGACGCCAATGGCAACGTAGTGAATCGTGTCACAGGACCGACGTCGGCCGGCTTCCATCGCGTGAGCTGGAACCTGCGTTATGCGTCCTTGTCATCTACCGGCGGCAGCGGACCTTTTGTTATGCCGGGAAGATACACGGTAGCCGCCGAGGAACGCGTCCGGGACGAGGTCGCGCCTCTCGGCAGTCCGCAAACAGTCAGGGTCGAAATCATGCTCGCCCCATCCTTGCCTGCGCGCAGCCGTGATGCTATTCTCCAATTCTACATGACCGCCGGCGAGCTGCAGCGGACGATTCGCGGCACAGTGAGCAAAGTGAACGAAGCTCTGGACCAGTTGGCCAAAATCAAGCAAACGCTAAAGGGGGCAGCCAGAGGCAGCGGACAATTACTCGAACAAGCCCGAACATTGGAGCTGAAGTTGAAAGACAGCAGCGAGTCGCTGGCCGGCAGGGGCGCCAAAAGACAGTATAGCGAACCGGACCGTATCTCCATCCTCAATCGCGTCAATTGGGCAATGAACGGCGCCGGATCGATCCACGGCCCGACAAAGACGCATCGGCAGGATTACGAGATTGCAAAAGAAGAATTCGAAGCGGTCCTTGGCCCGGTGAAAAAACTGATCGAAGTGGATTTCGTGAAATTGCAAAAGGATATGGAAGCCGCCGGTCTGCCCTGGACGCCAGGCCGGCCAATTCCGACGTTGAAACAATAGGACGCAAAGATATACTCTGTGGAAGATAATATATGACAAGCCAGAATCACGGCTGAGGGGACTCGTTCTCAAACCAGTCTTTTCTGCTTAGCCGGCTATTTGTTTTCGCAATTATTTTTTGCGCCCATCCGGCGTAACGCTTCTGAACGGAGGGATTCATGCTGAGATAAGTCCTGAAGAACCTCAAACGATCGGTATTGCTGATGCCGCGCACAATCATATTCACCTGCACAAGGTTCTTCAAACGCAATCTGGAGGGTAACCGGTAGAACTTTCTCGTTCGTTCGTTGTCGATGAAGAAGAAGCGCCATTTGCGTCCTTCTTTCACGACCAAAACGTTGCCGAGGCGAAGGTCTCCGTGAAAAATGCCCCTGGCGTGCAGTCGGCCCACGGTTTGGGCAAAGGCCTCAATCAAACCGCGTTTGCGAATCAACGCATCCCCGCCGGAGCCCCGGCAGATGTCCGTGAGAACCTGCATCATTGACCCGGTATTCTCAACATCCTCGGTCAGGAGGGAATTGTCAACACAAAACGGACCGAGACGGCGTTCAAAAAGTCCTATGACGGCTGGAGCGTCAAAGCCGTTCCGTTGGAGCATCAAAGAGGCATTATACGCCCGCCTGGCCCGATTCGGGCGAAAGATATGCTTGACAAAATCCAACGTTGAACGAGTAAGGTACCGCTTGAGGTAAAACGGATGGTTTGTGCCGTCAAAAGAAACGTTGCATCTGAACACACGCGTTTGATCTGACGACAGCACCCTGGTAAATCTACTATGGCCATCGGAAGAATCACTTGGCGAAAGCAAATTTCCAATCTCATTCATGGGGAAGTTCTTGCGAATTCGGACCGTCCAATTATCGATCCGCGTCTGCTCAAAATCGTCCATAAACTTCCCGTTAGAGACCGCCGTGCTTAAAATCAGCTCCAGACAATGCCGGTACAATTTCGGTGAGACGCTTGTTTTGCGCAGAAATCGCTCCATGTCTTTCGTTCGCTTGTTTCTGTACAGCAACATGTGCCTATGCACCAACATTCCGTCAAGATCCGTCAGAACAGGTCCGTTTTGAGTTATCAACAGATTCGTATGTTTCAGATCGCCGTGAGTTATGTGATGTCTCCACAGTTTATCGAGAAGCTCCACGACCTGCCGGATTGCGTCCAGCCGTTGCGGCTCGGCAATGGTTTCTTCTCGAATGAAGTTATACAGCATTTGCCCTTCGACATATTCGGTTACAAGATAGGATTGCCAGACAAGCGATGCTTTGTGATGTTCGATGTACGCCAGCGGTTTCGGGGTGGCGATGTTCAGCGCTTCGAGGCGATGCGCGTGCAGCCACGCCTTGCGGGCGCGAGACTTCTTTATCGTGTGACGCAGCGAATGGATGAGCCCCTTATGGTTATAGCGTTTGACCACCACATCCCTGCCGTTCCAGGATATTCGGGAGACGTGACAGGTGTCGCCGCCTTTGATGGTCTGCCCGGCATTCGTTAGTGCTTCTATCTGCTCTATCAGATCATGAGGCTTCCGCCCGGCATAGAAACCGCTGGAAAACTCGGCCACGTACCGGCTGGTATTGGTTTGCAGATTTCCCTTGCGCATCGGCAGATACTTTTCGAGCCCACGGCTTGCAAGCGAATCTGCGCGTTTGCCCGGATGGGTGCGTCTTGCGAACAGTTGAAAAGAAGATTTAGGCATACGATCCCGGTTTTAGTGCACTTAGTCCGACGAAATCATGACAACTCACCGACCAAGGATAGCAATTCCTAATTTTTTTGCAAGCCCTATCGTCTGGGATTTGTCGATGATTATTGTTTTATCCGCCTCAACGACCAGGCATTTGCCACCGTTTTCAGAAAGACTTCTAATGGTATCAGGCCCCACGCACGGCACGTCAAATCGCATGTCCTGCTGTGGTTTGGAAGCCTTGATCAACGTCCAGCCGCCTGATTCGCAGAGCCGGCCCGCTCTCTCGATCATTGCGGCGGTACCTTCTATTGCCTCGACGGCGATGACTTCCTTTTCTTTTACCGCAATCGCCTGGCCTATGTCCAGCTCACCGAGCCTTTTGACTTTTTCCCAGCCGAATTCGATATCACCTTCAACCGACGGGCGTATTTGCCTGCCCGTCATCACGCCGGCCGACGCCAGATGTTCTTTGCAATACATGATTGAATTCTCCAATATTATCCCTCCAGTGGCCAGCTCATCGGCCACTGCGCACAAAAATGAGTCTGCTTGTTTGGTTTTTCCGCGCAGCCGCCAGTAATATATCCTGAATGCCCGCCAATCGGGTCGATACTGCACGATTCGCCAGGGGGTGTAGAGGCGTCCTTTGGAAACTCGGCCAACCATGATTGTCCCGATTACACCATGTTTTCTGAGCTTGCGTATCCAGGTCCCGGGCCGAGCGATCGCGACCCTGTGGAACACATCGACCTTATCAGCCAGGCTGCGCTCGTAGGTTTCCCCCAGGCCGACGCATATTACTCTTAATCCAGCTTTCCTGGCACCCGCCGCCACAAGAAAGGGCAGTCTGCCCTCTCCGGCAATTAAGCCGAGCACGTCTCGTGACTCGTATTTTGTGTCTTGTGCTTCGTTCAAACAACTGTTCCGCTCTAAAACCGATAGAAGCGTTGAAAGCGCGTTCTTCAACGTTTGTTGCTCGATATTTGAATCCGGCGAACCACACCCGATAATTCGTCCCGCCGGTCGTCGGCTATGGATCATGCCTCGCCGTCCGGCCCGGCCTGCTCTTCGGAATCAGGCTCCACAGGTGAGGTGATTCGCTTGATCTGACTCTGAAGGTCTCGAATGCTCTGCCGCATTTCAGGCAGGTTTTGTATCATGCTGTACGCTCGCCTGCCCATGTTCGCCTCGACGGCGGGAGCCCCCAGAACCACCTTGTTGTCCGGAACGTTGTTGATAACACCTGCCTGTGCGGCAATCGTCACGTTGTTTCCGATATTGATGTGACCGACTATGCCGCCCTGTCCGCCGATCGTGCAATGATGGCCAATATTGGTCGAGCCGGCGATTCCAACCTGAGCCACAAGCAAACAGTGCGGGCCAATTCTGGTGCCGTGACCTATCGTCACCGAATCGCCTATTTTGCTGCCGTGGCCTATTACAGTGTCACTGAGCGTGCCCCCTTCAATCCCACAGCAGGCGCCAATTTCAACGTCATCTTCTATCACCACACCGCCAATTTGCGGTATCTTGTGGTGTACGCCCTTATGCGTCGCGTAACCGAAGCCGTCTTCGCCGATAGTTGAATTGGCGTTGATAATTACATGGTTGCCTATTTTACAGCCCTCGTAAACGGCAACATTGGGATATATCACACTGTCACTGCCAATCTGCACACCTCGTCCGATATATGCACCCGGATAGATTATGCACCCGTCCTTGATTCTTGCTTTGTCCTCTATCACCGCAAAGTCATGGACATGACAGTCGGCGCCGATTTTCGCAGTGTCGGAAATCGAAGCCTTCGGGCTGATCCCCATCTTTTTGTGCTTGCGATGCCCGTGGAGCAGCACCATTACCTGCATAAAGGCATAGTAAGGGTCCTCAGCTATCAAAAGGGGGACCGTGGCGCTGGGGGCTTCTTTACCTATGATCGCCGCACTTGCCTTGGTCGAGCGTAGTTGCTTTTCATATTTGCGGTTGGTCAAAAAGCTGATATCACCCTCTTGTGCCCGGCCAAGCGTCGAGGCCGATCTGATTTTTACATCAGGGTCGCCGTAAACCCGCCCTCCCACGTATTCGGCTAACTCACCTAAAGTTCTTTCCTGCATTCAAACACCTCAGCAAAAAGTCTGCTACGTACGGTATCGTGCTTTTCCGCAAATCACCGGGCAACACATGATTCGGGCATTATAACAAAAACCCGGACGTGGTCAACTATTGCCTCGGCGTAAAACAGAACCGGGTATTGCGCTCGATATGGCAGCTCCACCCGTCAGAAAACGCCTCACATTTATAGCCGCCGACTCGATACGGGCATTATGCCGTCAAGGCATCCAACAGCGTTCGCTGTAGTTTTGGCGAGGGCTTCTCTGCAAAAGTCTCCTCGCTGTCGATAAATACCGTTACAGCCGGCCCGAGCGGTTCGTAGAAAGCCGGATTCGTAGGTCCGAAAACGGCCAACGTCTTGATGCCCAATGCCGCGGCCAGATGCGTGATCCCGCTGTCGTTGCCGACGAAGCCGTCCGAACAGCTCAACAAACCCAGCACCCGGATCAAAGACAAATCCGTCAGACATGGCACCACGCTGTTTATCTTATTTATCGCAGCACCGCTGAATCTTTCCCGCTCAGCCGGCCCTAACAGGAACACAACTTCTATACCTTTCGAGGCAAGACCTGTGGCCACGGCCAGAAAGTTCTCTATGTACCAGCATTTTTGTTGCCCACCGCTGCCAGGGTGAATAACTACGAGCGTTCTGCCGGAGCCAAGGCCTGCTTCTTTGAGTATTTCTCTGCCGGTGTTGACGTCGGCTTTGGTGGTTTTTACCAAGCAGTCGTTGGCTCGAGGACGCTCAGATGATGCAGCCAGGCCGGTTCGTTCGATGAATTGCCGAACGTAGAAGTCAGCCACATGTTCGGGGCGGTCTTCGGGCGGCTTCATAGAGAACGTTATGACTTCCGCACTGTGACTGCAAGTGGCCGTGTATATCAGGTTCTGTTCAAAACTGCTCTCCGGCTCACCCATGAATGTCACAATCCAGGCATAGTCTGAAAAAGCGTTTATCAAAGAATCTCTATCCTTGAGTTCAAATGATTGCGGCTCAGTAAACAGCCGGTACAGATTCATAGAGTCCATCGAACGAACACCGTCGATGCAGGACCTGCCCGGCAGGAAACCAATGTATTCGGTATGGCCAAGGACATCGATCCCGCCCAATCGCAGCGATTTCTTCACAAACGCGGCCAGCGGCAGCGTCAATATGCAGTCTCCGATTGCCCCCGGCTGTAATATCAGCCCTCGCAGGGTATTGCGCGCAGCTTCAGCACCCTTTTCTCGCAGCAAGTCTAAAATGTTGTCATTTGTCTGCATATTAATCTTGCGGGTAAATGATTATGCGGTCGTGGATGACGGTCACCAAATCGTTTTTGCCGTCGCCTGTTACATCAGCGACCTTCAATTCTCTCGGCTCGGCGCCGGCTTTCGAGCGACCTCTGCTGCCGCGATAACTTTTTTGCTCGAACACCTTGAAGCGCATCGCCGGAACGGGCCTGGCGCCGGCATCGAGCGCAAGTATCTCGATGTGATTGCGCTTGTAATCCACCATGACAACGTCGGTCCGGCCGTCGGAGTTTATATCGCCCGCCGTGAGATTACCGTATGTGCCGTCCTTGATTCTTGTCTCGTAGCTGAACTGCTGTTCTAAATGTTGGGCAACGTTGCCGGCGCTCGGCGGAGTTATCAGCGCAAATTTCGCGCTGTCGAACAGCAGCAGGCTTTTGGCCTCACCGCCAGTGAGCGGGGCAAACAACATTTTCAGATGCGCCACACTGTTCCACTTGCCGACGTCCACTTGCCTGTCAACGCGATAGGTCTTGTCGCTGCCGGCTTTGAGTATCTGAAGCCGTCCTTTCTGCCCGTCCAGCAGCAGGATAGCGGGTTTGCCAGCCGGACCGTCACTGTCGATATTGAAAGCTGCGACGGCGGATATTTTGTTCTCGGTACCCGTTTTGGCGTTATATTGGTCGATAACGCTCCAGTTTCGGCCCTCTGAAAAAACCAGGCTTCTCGCAAAGTTCTTCTGCGCTACCAGCAGCTCCCGGCCCTCTTTGCCGTCCACATCAGCCAGAGCGATTGAATGCAGGCTTGCGTCTTTTATCAAACTGCCCTGAGCTTTCGCCAGATCCACAACCTCGAATTTGCCGCCCTCAGCCTGGCGAACCAATACAGGCGACTCATAGCTGACAAATATCAGGACATCCTGCAAGCCGTCCTGGTCAACATCAAGCACTTTCAAGCCATCCGGATTGGACGTGAGCTTCTCAAGCACGAGGGCTGTGCCCTCTGCCGAATCGATCCGCTGCTTCTGTGCCGCGGCGAGATCATGGATTGTTCTCAGCGTTCTGACCTCATCAGCTTCTTTGGAGACATAGACACAATCTATGGCGCCGTCACTATCAATGTCGGCCAACTCCATTGCCACAGGCTCGCCAGTCACATCGAGAGGTCGCGGGAATGACAACCTGTCGTTCTCGAACTCGCTCAGGCCTATCACCTTTTCCTTCACGCTTAAAATGCCCAATTCGATCTTCCCGTCGGCGTCAATGTCCGCCGGAGACAGACTCGTGATGTCGGCGAAGGCGGGAAATCTCACAGGTTCGGTCAGTCCGATCATCGCGGTCTGTTTGTAGAGAACAAGTTCGGCTGCTCCTGGATCGCTTATCGTCACGTCAACGAGGCCGTCGCCGTCAAGGTCGCCAAGCGCCAGGTCCCTCTTGGCACCTTCCTGGCCCGATGCCAGAGGATAAAACAAGATCGGCCAGTCGGCATCCTTGCGATTCTCCGCGGCGGATTTGTAACAGATCAGGCGTCCGCTCGCACTATCAATAGTCAGTATTTCATCACCTGCCGCCTCGTCTATGTTATGGACCATGAGAGGAAACGGCCTTTCAGTAAAGAACCGTACTTGCGGGCCCAGTTGTCCCGTTCCAAGGCCGAATCGAACGTGCACGGGCTTTTCCATGTCATTTGTTCTGAGCACAAGGTCGTTTACGTTGTCGCCGTTCAGGTCACCGACTTTAACGCCCAGTATTCGCGCCGAGGTGGGATACTTCACAGGCTCGGCCAATGATCCGGCATCTTTTTGCACTATGATATATACACCGTCGCTGCCGGCCAAGGCCAAGTCATCGGCTCCGTCGTTGTTCAAGTCCGCGCACACCAGCGCATTGGATGTCACCAGGCCGTCGTCAATTCGTATCTTCTTTCTCGTTCGCCAGCTCAACGATCTCGGTTTTTCGGATTTGGCGTCATCGGCCTTCTGCAATATCACATACAAACCCTTTGGCTCGCCGTAGAAAGCCAGGTCAGGCAGGCCGTCCGAGTTCAAATCCCCGCTGACCAGACTGAACAGTTTTTGCGAAACCGCTATGCTCTGCCTGTCAAAGCGGGTGGCCGGGATGATTGCATTTACGTCTATATCATTGGCGTCAACGGCTACTTCCGTCTCACCCGGTCCCACGGCTTCTTTCTGAACCAGCAGCTCTATCCGGGCCTTTCTGTTGTTGACAACGGCAATATCATTGCGGCCGTCCCGGTTGAAATCAGCGACCCTCAAACCCTTGATCCCCCAGTCCAGTTTGATTATCTCTATTTCCTCGAAACCGTAGTACTCTGAAATATCAATCGAATCGGTTTGCCGGGCATCGACATTGGTCAGGATTGCGCCCGCAAGAGCGATTATGAGTGTAGCCGTACTAAGCTTCACAATGAAAAACCTCCACTTTTTGCCATCCTTGTTTGGTTGTGTCTTTCACGAGATCCATACAATAAGAATATACATCGAATGCACAATAACATCAACGATTTTGTGGGTTTTGTGGTGGCCATCAGCCGGTACGGCCGTTATCTGAAAATTACCCAAGAACCCTGAGTAATGCGTTACTTGTCCGAGCCAAGTATCCGAAGGGCGACGTCATCATTATATAACGGGGAGGGTAGCGTCTTATTGCCGCCGGTGTGCTCGAATGTTTGCTTCTTATCGATCTTGCCCGTTTTTGTGTTTAGCCACTCGGCTCTGTAATTGCCCCTGGGCAGTTCCAGCTCCAGATTTGCCTTGCTGCCGCCGTTGATGTAGATGGCGTATGCACGGCCCTTTTGGACCAATGCTCGTGCGGTTGCTTTGTCAGGGATGCCGCCTTTGATAACTGAGTTATCGGGCTTCATTTTGACAAAATCGAAACTGTTGATAAAGTCGGCGAGAATTCCTAACTGTTTGTGCAAAATCGCACCGCCTCCGCCGGGGGCGTTGATTTTCGCCGTGCCGTCCTCATGGCCTACTGTGAACGAATAGTCAAGGTTGTCGTATATTGCACCGCCGGCGATTATGAAATCCCAACCTTCGAGCCGGTAGGCCTTTGGTTTGCTTCCGGCAAAGCCTGTCTCATCGTCGCCTAATACCCGGTTCAGGCCGTAATTGTCGGCGACCGTTGTAGGCGGTTTGGCGTAATGGAAATTGAAGATCGACACTTTCGGATTGGGATCGGTTATCTTCTTTTGTTTGTTGGCGATGTTCTGGGCGATCAAGTGTTTGGTTTTGAAACTGGCCTCGGTCTTGGCAATGGTTTCGGCGATATGTGCCTGCCATTCGAGAGTCACGCCGCCGAAATACGGCTCGTTGCAGATTTCATAATAGAGATTGTCGAAATCCTTTAGCTGCCGGACTATTCTGCGCACCATCGCATCCTGCACAGCCAACAGCCTGGGATATTTAAGCGTATAGACCTCGGTGCGTTCGGTGTTGCCGACGTCGTTGATGTTGTTGGCGACGTTCATCGAGCTGAGCTTCCACATGTCGTCCTTGTAGAACGGACAAAACAGCACCAGCTCGACGACAACGCCGCGTCTGCCCGCTTCGCGGACGAAGTCTCGCAGGCGTTTGAAATAGGCGGCATCCCACTTAGTCAGATCAAACTTGTTGCCGCCGTTGGCGTAGCCGGGTTGATCGCTCCGCGCCCAGGGAGATATCAACCGGCCCTTCTTGGGCGCAAGCGTGTTGTCTTGAATCTTGAATGCTCCGGAAGGCTCACAGTAAGCGCCGCTGAACGTGCGGGTGAGATTAAAGCCGAGTGATTCGAGTGCCTTGAAGTACTTCTCGTAATCGAATGCCCGATTGAGCACGGCCCCGTAATGCTCGCCGGACGTTATTAGAACCGTCGGCCTGCCGCGCCACAGGAAATAATGCGGATTGTCAGGATGCAGTCGGATCGGCTTGACGGCCTGTTGTGCCGCAGCAGTATTGACCAGCATTAACATCAGGGCGCATAAAGACAACGACAGCGTTCTGTTTAGCAAGTAAGACACAGTGATCCTTTCTTATCACGCCCTCATAATCCGATGGCTTAGAGACGCTTGTGGCTATAATCCGTAAATCGGTTTGAGCTGCTCTTCGGTCGGCAGCTCCTTGTAATGTTCGCCGTTCGGACCAATATAAGTGCTGCCCTTCTTCTTGAGCACTACCGGCATCGTTGAGCCGTTGTCATTGCGGACTTGAATAACGACTTCCTCCGCACATCCACCGTCGTGCTTGTGTTTGCTCTCTTCATGTTGCCTGTCGATTTCACCAAAAAGCGCCCCAACACCAAAAAGAGCTGCTCCAACAGCGGCGCCTTCCCCAGGTTCGTCGGACTGATGTCCGACTATGCCCCCAATAATGGCTCCTGTTATTGCCGAGGTGTAAATGGGACCGAGTCTCAGGGGTTTGCCGCCGTCATTGCGGTGTTCCTCACAGCATCCACAGAGACCCAGGACCAGAGAGGCGATAAGAACGACCGGTACTGTTTTTTTGATTAGTATCTTCATTTGTTTCCTCCCGAATTATTGGCCGGGTGCTATAGCCCATAAACAGGTTTGAGCTGCTCTGCGGTCGGCAGCTCCTTGTAATGTTCGCCGTTCGGACCAATATAAGTGCTGCTCTTTTTCTTGAGCACTACGGACGTAAATGATCCGTTGTCGTTGCGGATTTGAATAAGGACTTCCTCCACAACTTTGTCCTTTTTCTTATGCTCTTTTTCTTTGTGGGGCATCCTGTCGGTTTGATTGAGTAGCTCTCCGACGCCGAAAACAGCGGCCCCCAAAGCAGCGCCTGCGGCAGCTTCGTCCGATTGATAGCCTATTATGCCGCCAATAAGAGCGCCACCCAATGCCGTTTGGTAAATGGGACTGAGTTTCAGGGGTTTGCCGCCATCATTACAGCAGCCACAAGCCGACAGCACCAATGACACAAAAAGAACAATTACTACCGAGTTTTTTAGAGTTGTTATTTTCATTTGTATCCTCTCAAGTAACGGCCGCTTCATTATTCTTTTCGGCTCTCGATTTGAACTGCCTTTTGTATCTGCACTCTATGCTAATGCAAACCTACACATTCTCGCGACAGAAGCTGATATAATTATAAGCTTCAGCATGACGGAATCAAGAATATTTTCGGAAAATCATGGATGAAAGATTTACTGCCGGATGTGCGAGGTTTGTCTTGCGTTTTGCCACTGGGGCACGCTAACGCAACCTGCTTTTGATGGCTTCGACCTGGTCTTCCGTGACCTCCACGCCCAGTCTCCGGGCGATTTCGATGTGTGTCCAGGCCAGGTCGTACTTCTTTGCCTGATAGAATCCGAAGGCAAGCCCGTAGTGGGCGTCGCCAATCGCCGGATCAATCTCGACGGCCTTGAGGTACGCGTCTATTGCCTGCTGGTAGTTCTTGCTTTTGGAATACGCCGCCCCGAGATTATAATGGATCATGGCGTTTTCAGGCTCAATCAGAACAGCTTTGTTGTACTGCTCAATGGCTGCACCGTATCTGTCCTGTGTGAAATACGCATTGCCCAGGTTCACCCGGGCGGCCAACATATTCGGCTTGACGGCAAGAACCTGCTTGTACTGCCAAATCTCATCATCGACCAGGCCGAGCTTTTTGTAGCAAATCGCCAAACCGTAGTGAGGCTCGGCTGAATTCCGATCTACCTTCAACGCCTTCTTGTATTGGGCTATTGCCTGCTCGTAATCGTTCATCTGACTGTAAACGTCGCCCAACTGGCTGTAACAACTCGCGTCTTTCGGGTTCAGATCAATTGCTTTGTTCAATTGTCCTATCGCCCGGCCGTATCTTTCCTGCCTGGAATAGACTATGGCCAGATTCTTATGCGCATCGGCGAATTCCGGGTCCAGCTCAAGCGATTGCTTGTATTCGTCGACCGCTTGAATCAGCGAATCCCGCTGAGTGTAGGCATTTCCAAGATTGTTGTGCGTCTTGGCATCATTTGGGTTGATACGCAGAGCTTTGAGGTACTGGTCTATGGCCTTGTTCACCATGTCTTTTTTGAGATAAATGTTCCCCAGATTCGCCCGGGATTCTGACAGCATCGGATTTATCTTTACGGCTCGCTCGAAGGCCAGCAGCGCAGAATTCATATTACCGATATCGCTGTAGCTGTTTCCAAGATTATTGAAGAAACAGCCTAACGTTTGAATCTTATCCAGATTCTTCATATAGATGCCGTTATTTCCGTTCTCAGGCACGTTGAATTTGGCTATATAGTGCTCGTCCGAGGCTGTTCCTCCGTTGCTTGTCGTTTCGATGTTAAATCGCAGGCGCCCGTCGTCGTATCTGACAAAAAAATGCCCTGGAACAACCACGCCGTACAAAGGCAGGCCGAGCCTTTCGGCAAGGGCCAGATAGAGAACCGACAGGCTCAGGCAGTATCCACGTTTCTTATTCATCACGGTATGCAGGAACAAACTGTTCGGATCGTTTGCCTCGGTGATAGATTTGAATCCCAGCTCATTAAACAGGTATTCGTTGATCACCGGAATCGCCATGGAGTTTACTTTTAGCCTTTTGCGTTTGAGCCTTGCGCGAATCTCCAGGGCCATGTCGTCCAGTCTCGACAGGTATTTTCGCCCCTCCACCATATCACTCCAGTTCTCGGAAACAATCAAAGCGGCTGTTGCCAGATCGACTTGCTCATCTCTTAGCCGAAGGACCTTTTTGATCGATCTTGCGTACAGACCGGATTTGCCTTTATTTGCCAGGGGTGCTTGCCGGCGGCCAAACGCCGCAGGTGAGAGAAGCAAAAAACAAATTATTATCGGAAAAAACTTTTTCATTAGGAAATCCCGCAGTATATTATAGCATATCAGCCGATTTTATTCAATGCTATTCTATATCGGAGAATTATGATGGCCGCTGAACACATTACCACTACTAAAACCTCACTTTATCGTACGCTGCCCGGAAAGCTATGTACGGCATGGTTGCTTCTTGGTGTCCTGACCGTTGGAGCATGTCGTAACTCCGGGCCTCAAAGCAAGCCGAACAAGCCGAGTGAGCCGAGTGAGCCAAATGTCGCGCAGGCTGCGCCACCGACCGATACCAGCCTATTCGACGGCAAAACGTTGGGGAACTGGAAAATAACCGATTTTGGCGGACAGGGCGACGTCCATGTCAAGGACGGCAGCATTTACCTCGAAATGGGCAACGATATGACCGGCATAACCTGGGGCGCTCCGTTGCCGGCCAAAACAAACTATGAGATAACGCTTGAAGCAATGCGGGTCAACGGCAGCGACTTTTTCTGCGGGCTGACCTTCCCCGTCGGCGAGAACTTCTGCTCGCTCGTCCTCGGCGGCTGGGGCGGGACGCTCTGCGGGCTGTCGAATATCGACTACTACGACGCCGCCAACAATGAGACCACCCGGATCGTCTCGTTCGAGACCGGCAAGTGGTATCACGTCCGCCTGCATGTACGGCCCGACAGGATTCAGGCATGGCTCGAAGAAGAAGGAGAAGAACCGCTCGTGGATATGGACATTACCGACCGCAAGATCGACACGCGAGCTGAGATGGATATGTGCCAGCCGATGGGCGTTGCAACCTGGCAGACAAGCGGAGCGGTCCGCAACATCCACATGCGAAAGCTGCCGGACTGACCGGCGCATCTGCTATTGGATCACTGCACCGTCGCGAATCGGCACCTCGGCGGCGCCGCGTTTGAACAGGTCTATCCGCATCCAGCGATTGCTTTTGAACCGCCATCGGTTTGCCAGTCCGACAGTAATGATGCTGACCGTAGCCCCGATCCACGGCGCCAGCTCCTCAAGTCCGGGCAACAGCTTAATCAGGCACATACTACCGATTCCCAGTACGACAATGGCGCCGAACGCCGAGACCGCCGCGAGCCAGAGTGTATCGCCGGCACCGCGCAGCGAGCCGTTATATATAAGCGTTGCGGCATCAAATACCTGGTAGATCGCTGCCAGAACGATTATCCTCACGCCAATGCCGATCACCACGTCGTCGGACGACCAGAACGCCATGATTCTGTTGCGAAATACCAAGAGGCAGAGACCTATCAGTCCCATGTAAACCAAAGCTATTCTCAACGATACGCTGGTCTGTTTCATCGCCACGTCTTTTTTCCCTTCCCCGATGGATTTACCCACCGCGGCAGTCAAAGCCGTCCCGAGGCCTACTACGGGCATGACCGAAACGTTCACACATGAAAGAACGGCACTTGTAGCCGCCAGGGCGTCTTTTCCGAATTGACCGACCATTGCAAACAAAATCACTCCCCAAAGCGCAATGTTCACCATCAGGCCGATTCCCGCCGGAAAACCCACCTTCAGCAGGTCCGCCATTCTGGCGAAATTGATATTCAAACTGTGTCTGCTCTTGAAATTGGCGTTTACATCGCCGCTCAGGAATACCACCATCCTTATGATGGATCCTGCCGCTATTCCGATAAACGTCCCCCAGGCGGCGCCGGCGATTCCCATTGCGGGAAAACCGAACTTGCCGAAAATCAGCACGTAATTGGCGGCAACGTTGACCACCTGCCCGGCAATCGCCGAGTACATCATAATAACGGGACGATGCACCCCCATGAAAAACTGGCTGCTCGCCCAGACAAAAATCGCTAATACCTGGACATAAAGCATGATTCGCAGGTATGTCACTTCCATGGCGGCAACGGCCGGCTCATGGCCCAGCATCCTGAATATCGCCGGCGCCGCCGGCCTCATTATCGCTAACGTAACAAGCGAATATGCCAGACCCATATAGATCGCCTGCCAGCAGTAATTCGAGCAGGCCTTCTTGTCGCCTCTGCCGAAGCTCTGGCTTACAAACGTGTTGACGCTGGTCATCACCCCTATCGCAAATGAGGCCGGCACGAAACTGACGTACCCGGCCGGCAGGACCGCCGCCAGCGCTTCGGTTCCGAGCCGCGAGACCATGAACCTGTCAACAAACTGCATGACGGTAAAAGAGATATGCGCGACCACCATCGGGGCCGCCAGTCTCAGCATGTACTTGAGCGAGGTCTCGTCTTTGACAGCAGTGTGCGATAGTAGTGTCGATTCCTCAGTCATTAACGAATACCCTGTTAGTTCAAATTCAGCTTCTCGATTAGCGCGCCGGCGGAAATCCCCGACACCTGCACCCGCTTGATCGAGCCGGTCACTCCGGAGATTATGCTGACTTCGTTATTTTTTACGCCAAGCTCCTCGGCTAAGAACCTGATCAGGCTCCGATTAGCCTTGCCTTTCTCCGGGGCGGCAGAGATCTTGATTTTCAACATCCCGTCGAGCAAGCCGCATATCCGCGTCTTGCCGCTGCTGCCGGGCACGACTTTCACGGTGAAAACCGCGCCCCCGTCGAGTTCTTGAATCGTCAGATTCGCCATGTCAACGCTTAGCCCCCAGGCCTGCCCTGGGGGATTCCGGTCGAAAAAACAAAAACATGCAATTCCCGGATGCCGACTACTCGACATTCTCCCGCAGGTTCGCCCCGATCGCCAATTGCACATACTTTTCAATCTGCCCGGCCAGCTCGCCGACCAAGGCAAGCTGAAAATCCTCGTAATGCCCCGGAATCAGATCGCCCTCCAGTGTCCTCTTGCAGATCCTGACACGTATCACGGAGGGCTGGCCTTCGGATTGTGTGAAATCGCTGTCTTTATGCTCGGTCAGCTCGACGCGCCAGTCCTCGCTTATGAAAACGAGGCACTTGCCGGTAAAGACCGCCATCGGAAAGTAGTCGCGCAATATCTTGAGAGTTTCCATCAGTCGCCTGCTAACTCATATCCTTTCGAGTAAGAGAATTCTGCTTCAGAATTCTTCCGACCTTCTCATGTTACCAAAGATATAGAAAAATGCACCCCTTTATTTGCAGGGAGAAAGTGTGAAATGACTGATTTGAATCGAAGACAGCGGTAGCCGGTATGCGCCGAGTTGCAGGGCGGGTGTTTCTCAGTCAGGCCTGTCGCCTGGAGTCTCCATGGATAACCCGGCATCCCGCCAGCCCGCCATGTCGCCGGTAAGATGATAGACGCTGGAGAAACCCGCTCTTGTCAGAGCCTTCTGGGCGATTCGCGCCCGGACTCCTCTTTCGCAGTAAACGACGATGTTCTTGTCCGCGTAGGGCCTGAGTTTGTCAAGATGGGCCGAGACCTCTGTGTGACCGATGTTGATCGCACCGGCAATGTGGCCCGAATTGTATTCGCGGGCCGAACGAACATCGAGTAAACATACGTCGGCTTTCTGCTGCATCCACTCCTGAAACTGCGCCTGCGAAACATCGGCGCCGCTCCGGTTCATGTATAATTTGGCCGCTACCGCGACGACAACCACTACGGCGATTATTATTAAGACTGCCCAGCCCATGCGAAGATTCCTCATGTATTTAACTTCCGATTCCATCACAATATCTGCATCCGGCATCATTCGTCTTCGTGCCGGCATCATTTCATTTCTTATCGAAGGACTTGATGACGTCCATCTTGCCGTCGTCGGGGGTCCGAGCTTCCCACTGAGCCAGGAACCGTGCCAATTCATCCCGGACGTGCTTCATATACGGCTCCCCAATCAGATTGTTCACTTCGAGCGGATCGTTCTTGCGGTCGAATAACATCCCCGGATGAGTCCTGCCCCAGTTCCACGTAGCATACTTTGCCGGAGGCGTAATCCACTTGCCCAGCTTATAGCGCTCGCCAACTACCGTTACCTGGGACCAGTTTTCCGAAACGACATACGGTTTCCGCGAAATACTTCCACCGGTCAGAACAGGCGCCAGCGAACGACCGGGCAAAGCGTACCCGCCGCCGGGCCGGGCAATCCCGGTCAACTCCAGCAGAGTTGGATACAGATCCGTCAGTTCCGCCAGCCCGTCACAGGTCAGGCCCTTTGCGAACTCGCCGGGCCAATGGAATATCAAAGGAACCCGGAGGGTATCCTCGTAAACATTGTGGCCCACGGCACATTTCTCAACCATGCCGTGACCGGCGACAAAATCACCGTGATCGGATGAGTAGATGACTATCGTGTTTTCTGCAAGCCCCAGCTCTGCCAGTGCCGAGAGTATTCGCCCGATATGATGATCCACTTCGCTTACAAGTGCATAGTAGTAGGCGATGTACCTGCGATAGATCGCATGGTCCTTTGCCGCCGTGCCGCAGTTCCAGGGCGGTTTGGTCCGAGTGCGCCATTCCCTCATTCGTTGCGGAAGATTCTCCACAGGTTCGCTGATATTGCCCGGCAGCTCGATCTTGTCGATATCGTAAAGCCGGGCCCACTCTTGCAGCGGCGTATAGGGCTGGTGAGGGTAGATGAACGAAGACCAGCAGAAGAACGGGCGACCTTCCTGGTTGGCCTTGCGAATGAAATCAATGCTTTTGTCTGCGGCGTAAGCGGTTGTCCGGTTCTCAGCAGCAGTACGAGAAATGTGAGCCATCAGCGAGGCTTTGTGCGATTCTTTGAAATCGCGATTGTGTGAATCGTACTGTCCGCGCCCATTGATCCAGTCCCGGTAATTCTCATCGGATGGATCGAGTTTGGGATTAATGGTCGTGCACGAGGCGTCCCAATCCCTCTCGTTCAGCCCGCGGGGAAAATGCCTTTTTCCGAAACAGCCCGTGATGTAACCGTTCGCGCGAAGCACTGAATGGAGAGGATGGAGCCTCTCCGGATGCGGTGGAGCGTCGCTATTGTAAATCACCCCCGTCGTTCTGGGGTACAACCCTGTAAACATCGAAGTGCGGGATGGGACGCAAATTCCATCCGGACAATACGCCCTGGAGAATCGAACTCCTTCGCGCGCCAGTTGATCAAGATGAGGCGTCTTGACCACAGGATGGCCCGCACACCCCATGACACCAGCGTGATGTTGATCGCTGAAAAGCAGCAGAATGTTAGGCCTGCCGCGTCTGCTCTTAGGCAGCTTCGCCCCGTAGCATGCGGCCGCTGCGACCGCCGCGTTGATTGCCGAGGCCTTGAGGAATGTCCGTCGTTTCATTAATATCCCTTTCTGAAGCCGAATTTCACGCACACATCTCCGTGGCCTTAACGGTCTTGTCCCGGTTGCTCCTGGCCTGGGATCCGTCGGCGAAACGCCAGTAACGTTTCTGCCTGACGAAAGGCATAGTCAGCAGGTTCCACAACCTATTGTCCTTAACCTCTAAGTAGCCCGGCACGCCGATTCTGATCGAAGAGTGCGGCACGTTCAGCACCAATGTTCTGCTGAGCCTGTCCCACCATTGAAAGATGACGCCATAGTTGGAATTTGTCTCCGGCCCGACGGCACTGTGGTGGATGCCGTGCATCCGAGGAGTCACGATAACCTTGTTTAGCAAACGCTCCAATTTCAGAGGCAGCATGATATTCGAATGATGGAACATGGTTTCGGCATTGAATACCGTCTCGTAGATCGCGTATGTGAGCGGATCAGCCCCGATGAGCAGCATCTGGAAAAGTCGAAAAACGGCCGAATACGCGATCTCGCCAAAATGGAAGCGAAAAGACGTGGAAACGTCCAGGTCCGGGTCTATGTGGTGGACATTGTGAAAACGCCAGAGCAGGCGTATCCGATGGTTTGCCCAATGCCAGTAGTAAAAGGTCAAATCCATCAGCAGAATGCCAATCGCCACGCGGCACCATCTTGGCAGCGGAACCAAAAGGACCACCCCGAAGCCGCGCTCCATTGTCCACTTTGATGTCCCAAGACCTGCGTTTCTAACTACCAGCGATCCAACCAGGAAGACTGCCGCAGTGAGAATTAGATTTTTGGCAAGTCGCCGAAAAAGCGGCCTGGTCCTTTGCCTTAGCGGAACGATCTGCTCGGTCAGCAGCAGAAGCATGAAAACCGCAGGAAGAATCAGCGCAGTGAAATATGCCATCCCCATTCGCGAGCTACCCTGCCGAGTCGTTCAATTTGCGCCAGGCGTTCATTGTACGCTTGAGGTTGTCGTGAGCGTCGCCGCCGATGCCGTAGCCCTGAAATCCTATTGGGCCGGTGTAACCTGAATTTGTCAGCGTTCTCAGAAATCGCTTCATGTTGAAGGAGCCGCGGTCCAGCGTTTGAATCAGGGTCTTCCAGTCTTTGCCCCCGCTGTCGGCGCCATTGATCGTGACTACGAACAAATGCGGCATTGCAGATTTTATCAGCGATTTCATGTTCTTTTCGTCATCGACTTTGAGCCAGTGACACAGATTGAAGGTCACGCCGACGTTCCTGCGATCCACTCTCTTGACGATTCGTACGGCATCTTCCACCCGTTCGCACCAGAATCCGGTGTGGGGATAAAGCGCCACTCGCACCTTTGAATCCGCCGCCATATCCGCGACCTCCCGGATGATTTCTACTGCGTGCTCGTCGCCGTCCGGCGAGGAAGGTTTGTGTTTCTTGCTCAGAACAAAGAGCCACAACATCGCATTGCGGCCCTTCAATACCTCGATGGTCTCTTTCAATTCGGAGCCGTATTTGGGCTGATCGGGATCGATGTTTACGCCGAGATAGACGGTGAAAAGCCGCAGGCCGTTCTTGTCCAGCTCTTCGGCCATTTCGGCCAGCCCTTTGCCCGCGGTGCACCCAATTCCGGCATAGCCCAATTCTTTGACCATTGCGACCTGCTCTTTTGCGGTTTTGTGCCGGTCGTCTTTTGTTGCCGTGTCCATCGCAAAGAAAGGATTCGGCCCCGCAGGCTCAACCCAAATATTGCGATACGCCACAGACCCGTGATCGCCCTGGAACATGAGCGGCCCGGTCGGCTTCTCATCGTTATACGCTCCGGCCCGGGTCGGCCCGGTAAGCTCCACGTCTTCATGAATCATTACGCCGTTATGGACGACGGTTTCAAACCTGGCGTTTGAAATCTTCTGTCCCTTCTTGTCAAAACGCGGCGCCCGAAAGACGACATCGAACGTCTGCCACCGTCCCGGTTCACGCGAAGCATTAACTCTCGGCGAATGACCCTCGAAGCCTTTGGGCTCTCTGTTATTGTCCCAGCGCTGATAGATGCCGCCGCACTCGATGCCGGGATACGGCGATTCCTTCTTCCAACTGTCAAAAACCTGGATCTCATACCGACCCATGAAATAAACGCCCGAATTGGAGCCTTTGGGGACCATAAACTCGATATGCGCCTTGATGTCGCCGAACTCAGCTTTGCTCAGAAGATGCGAAGTCCGACCCTTAGGCCCGTTCACAATGACTCCCGTCCCCGACTTGCGGCCAAGCAATTTGTCATTCGCGGGATTCGTAAACGTATCGCCAACAATCTCCCATTGCCCCGTATTGCCGCGCCACGCAGACAAATCATCACCCGTCAAAGTAACCCGCTCCGCCCCGTTAGTTGCCGCTAATGAGAGACACAAAATCCCAGTAGCCAACAACACTGCCAGTCTCATTTCACCTCGAACCTTCATGACTCTTCCTTTTCAATAATCAATAGTCAATAATCAATAATCATTTCAGAGTCTCCACGGGCTGCGCATCGCCCGCGACAGCATTCTATTGGCCTGCTCGTCATTGACGAACCGTTCTTTGTCCGGGTCCCATTTCAGCTTTCGCCCTAACAGCATCGAGATATTGCCGATGTGAGCGACCGTAAAGCACCGCTGTCCAATCTCGGGCGGGAAGTAGCAGTCTTTGCGAGACTTGACGCAGTCGAGAAAGTTCCGCTGCTCGCCCGCCTTGCACGTATAAAGATGAATCTCATTCGGACCGATCACCGAATCCAGAATGGATTTTGGCTCGGCCTGTAGCGGCGCTCTCCAGCCGCGGTTGCCGATCCAACCCTCGGAACCCTCGAATCGCAGGCTCGGTGTGCCAGATGTCACGATCAGCCGCACGCCGTCGGCATATTTGTATTCGATTTGGAATTCTTTCGCCGTGTTGTAGAGCCCGTCTCGCCAGAATTGACCCTTGCCCTCGACCTCGACGGGCCCGGTATGCTCGGTGTCGTTGCCCCACTGAGCACCGTCGAGAAGATGCGCGCCCCAGTCGGTCAACATGCCGCCGGAGTAGTCCAGAATCCAGCGGAAGTTCCAGTGTATGCGGTCCTTGGTATATGGCGCCCACGGCGCTGGGCCGAGCCACATATCATAATCAAAGCCTTTCGGCACCGGCATAGGCTCAGGGTTCCCCGGCGTGTCCGGCCCGCTGGGCAGTTCCACGCGGATCGTATGAACCTTGCCGATCCTGCCGTTGCGAACCAGCTCGCACATCCGATGATACACGTCCACCGCGCGATCTTCCGTGGACCACTGGAAAACCCTGCCGTAGCGTTTCATCACGTCGCAGAGCACCCGGCCTTCCTGAATAGTCAGAGTCGGCTTTTCGCATTCCACATCCTTGCCGGCTTTAGCCGCGGCGATTGAAATCGAAACGTGCCAGTGATCGGGCGTGGAAATCATTACCGCATCAATGTCGTCCCGCGCCAAGACCTCACGAAAATCGCTGTACACGGCGCAGTCCTTGTTGCCGTACTTCTTGTTGACCATGTCCCGCGCAATATTGAGATTGTTCGGATCGACATCGCAAACGGCAACGGCCTGGGCGTCCGCATTACCAAGGAAGTTCTTCAGGTTGACGCTCCTGCCGTGACCACCTACCCCGATAAAGCCTATGGTAATCCGATTGCTTGCCGCGACAGCGCCCGAGGCGCCAAGTGACGACGAAGGGACGAAATAAGGAAACGCCACTGCCGCTCCGGCGACGCCTGCGGCCTTTCTCAATAGGGCGCGACGTGTGATATACTGCCTGCAATTCATATTACAACCTCCAGTTCTTGCCGCTCGTTGCTTGCCGATCACCTGCTCAGAACGAGAGCAGCAACTGCCAGATATACGTATATCCGAGTGCGTCGATATCCTCCCAGATTTTCTGGACCATCGCCGGATCGCCGGTGATTTCGGGCAGGTCCTTGACACGCTGCTCCCAGGGGAAGCACACGCCGGGTTTGATCGACGGCGTCGCCCGGCCCGCCATACCCGTGACTTTCTCGCGCGACTCCACCGACGAAGGCAAATCGCACGGAGGCGTATCGGTCGGAGTCTCATACGTGCTGGACGAGTAAACTCCGTGCTCCCGACACACCTGATTCATCACCTTCATGTTCTCGACGCTCGTGTCGTCCTGCATGATCGCCCCGGCGTCCATTATGTAGCCGCCGTCTTTGGCCACATCCCTGATGACCCGCAGGCAGAAGTCCCGCACTTCATCCTCTGTTCCCCAGCTCAACTTCATGTTCGGTATGCCGCCGCTGATTGCGAATTTATCGTGCAAGCTGCGATGGACCTCGAAGATGTCGTCCTGATCGCAGTGGAAAACAATGCTGCGGTCCGGCAGCTCGCGGAAGGTCTCGAAATGATGCTTCCACCGGCCCTCGGCGTAAAAGAGCGTTTGGTGGCCGTTTTTCCAGAATTCCTCGATGCACGGCTTGAGCGTGGGCCAGTAATGCGACGCGAAATGTTTCGGGTTGAAGAACGGCGCACACCCGCGGTGCATCCAGTAGCCGATAGGCACCTGGTTGCTCGGATCGGCGGTGGTCAGTCCCACATTGACTAAGTGCGGCATGAGCGCCTCGCAGGCCTTGAGCACTTTCTCAGGCTGCGTCTGCATATCGTCCACCAGGCCGAGGTAGCCCCGCATCTTGTCGGCGATGATATCGAACGGGGCCTTGAAGATCCCCGCGATGGCCGATCCGGTGCCGCACTCGCTGCGCAGCCTCGCGATTTGCGGGCCGAAGGCATAAAAGTATTGCAGCATGGCCATCCCGCTCTTGACCAGCGCCATGTTGTTGCGGTTTGTCGAGGCCTCGCCAACCTTGCTGACCTCGGTGGAAATGCGAGGCAGCCAAGTCTCGTAGAGAAATCCCGTCGGGTCGTCGATCAGCGCATCGTACTCGTCCGGCTGCATGAAGGCCTCACCCTCGGGCGGCTCGATATAGTTGAAGCCGACCGTGTGGGGGATGCCGATGCCGGGGATGCCGTAGTAGCGAAGCCCGGCGGCCTGCGCAAGCCCTGTCCAGACATAGACCATATTGGGGACAACCGCGTCCCAGTCGAAATCCTTCGCACACTTGACGGCCGCCTCGAAGGCCATGTTGTAATCATGTGCCACGTCCTGGCACGTGTACCCGGCGTACTTAGCCGTAAACTCGGCAACGAACGGCCGAATCGGAATCATATCAGGCTTTTCATTCCGCATCGCTGTGATATAACGCTTCATCCGCTCGGCGTATAATTGTTCCGTGGTCTTGGCCATTTCGCTTCGCTCCTTTTTAGTCGTTAGCCCGGATTCTCAAACACACCAATCCACACAAAAATACTCCAACTCGCCCCAAACATCAAGTAATAAGATAAGGGCAAATGAACGAAAGTATTGCTATATCTCGCATTCTATGATATCCTATAAGTAGTTGATACCTTCTGGAGCCGCCCAATGCAGCGGATGCAAAACGTATGAGTCCTTCAATCTTTCGGGAAAAGGGATATAGGTTTTATTTCCTCTCCAAGTGAAGAGGATCGCATCCATATCCATGTGACATGCGAAGAAGGCGAGGCCAAGTTCTGGGTGGAACCGATCGTCTCGTTGGCAGTATCCCACGGGTTGAAACCAAGAAGGCTGAATGAAATTCACAAAATCGTCGAGGCACGTAAACATGAAGTCATCAAAGCGTGGCAAGACCATTTCTGTAAGCGTTGAGAACATAACGCCATTCGGCATCTGGCTTTTTGTGAAAGGCAAGGAGTACTTTCTCAACTATAAGGACTATCCGTACTTCCGGGAGCAGGTGCTCAGTGCAATACAGGATGTCCAATTGCTTCACGGCTATCATTTGTATTGGCCCCAACTCGATGTCGATTTGGAAATTGACAATCTCGATAATCCAGATAATTACCCTCTTCAGTATAGGACGACGACACATAAAAAGAGCAAGTCCAGCGGCCGGACAGTTTCCCGCTAATGAGTCCGACCCTTCGACACGGAAGAGAAACAAGAGAACGCATCCTCGGTCGGCAAGGGCCCCGCGGACAACCACTGATCATTGTCGGCCGTTTCCCTGCAATTCGAGGATTTGGGGTGGCTGGTCGTCCGGGTGTTCGAGCTTGAGCTTTATGGCGCCTGTGGTTGTCATACCGGCGGCTTCGAGCGTTTTGATATCATCTGTGGGCAGCAGGGCGGTTAGCTTCTTGCCGGATGCTCCGGCTGTCAGGACGTAGCCGCCGGGGACCGAACGCAATGTTCCTCGCCAACTGATATCATCGCGGACCTTGTGCGGGTGATAGAGTGTTACGAACTCCATGCGCTTCGATTTTTCCGGCGTTGTTGCAGTCAGGTGCCATTCGCGCAATGTAATCCGAGGGCGGGGATTCGGGTCGTATTGGTTGGTTTGCCTGAGGCTCAGGTCGGAAGGCGTTAGAAAATCTATGTCGCATACTACGTCGTTGTTTCGGACCTGGATTTTGTGCCGGCCTTGCACGTCGAATTTGTTGATGGCGTGCAGCCAGTATTCATACGTCGAAGGTTCCTTAGCCTCCAGGCGGTCATAGACGACGATTAGTTCTGGTTTGACGAAGATGACAGCGCGAGTGAAGCGTTCGAGCGGCGTTTCATAAGCCTGGCCGGCTTCGCCTACGACGATGTCTATTGTCGGCGTGGTTTTGAAGGCGACGATTTTGCCCCGGGCTTTGGCGGTGCGTTTGCCCTGGCCTCGCCCGTTGACTGTGATATTATTGACCGAGCGGGTGCTCCACATCCATTCCTTGTGGTGTTTGCTGCCGTAGCTGTCGCGGTATCCCGAGCGAATCAGCAGACGCTTGCCGTAGGCCCAGAGCAGGAAGGAATTGTTCGCTTCGTAGCCGTGGGATTGCGTGCCGAACGGGCTGGATTTGAACACGACCTGTACGCTGTTTTCGGCATCGGTCAGGCTGGTGTTCAAATAGGCCTGTCCCGTGCCTGCGAACAATCGCGACTTCGGCAGGTCGTCGGGGGGCACAGCATCGACCCTGGGCAGTCCGCCTCGAACAAATCCGATGTAGCCGTCTGCGGGATCTGGGCCTCCCAGTTGCTCGACGTACCATTGCCAGTGCCCATTTTGGGCCTGTGCCGCAAAGCCGCTCACTAACGGGACGTTCCGCTCAGCCGTACGTCTGGCGGTCAGGTCGCCGAAGCCGCCGCCCACTTTGCCCGGCGGCAGAAGATACATGGCATAGTAGCCTGCCTTCGAGAAGAACGGTTTATCGTAAGCGTCGATACCCATCGCCTCTCGCATCACATCGGCCCACCACGTAAAGCGGCCCTGATAGCTCGACCAGTAGGATGAGCCTTCGTGCCAGCCGCCGTCGTCGTCGCTCCAGACCGGATAAACATTATAAAACACATTCATCGTGAACCAGACCCAGTCCTCGGCGCCCTCGACCTCACCGAGAAAGGCGATGCCGACCTCACCGAGAAAGTGCCACGCCCGGTTGGCGTGACTGCCGTACGGGCGCCGCAGATGTCGCGGGCACAGGTGCCGATACATTTCGTCGCCGCGCACTTTCATCACCTTCCGGCAGATTTCCTTTTCATCCTCGCTAAGCAGGTCGTTCACAAAAGTGTATGTTCGGGAGAAATAGTAATTGTAGGGCATACCCGCCTCATCGTTGTAGCGATAGCCAGTGCTGCCGACCGGGTCCCATTTGGCGCATTCGAGCAGAATTCGCTTAGCTTCGGCGCCATATTTCTCCTGCCCACCCAGCAATCGTGTAAACGCCAGAGTCGCGGCAGCGTTCAATGCCCGGATGGTATATGTCCGATTGCCCCACCAGATTTTCCGCCAGGGATCGCCTCCTCGGACAATATCTTTCGGATACTTAGGCGGCTCCTTGGTTGCCGGCGGCCCGGCAAGAAGCCTCTCACACTCTTTCACGAGCACATCATACTCGCCCTTCATCTTACCACGCGCCGACTTGCGCAGCCGGTCGAGGTTCTCAGGGCGCACGAACAATCGCGGATGGCTTTTTGGGATGCGGGCGATAAGCTCCTCACGGGCCGGCAGCGGCATAGTCGCAGAATCATCGGCAATGATAAAATTTCGCGCCCGACTCCAGTTTGTATAGCTGCCGTTCTTGTCTTTTCCGCGGTAGCGCCAAGTATAAGTTCCCGGCTCAAAAGTCCGTGGCGGGCAGTGAACGTTGAACTCCATGTTTTTCGCCCGGTATTCGATCTTCCTAAACTTCATATCTTGGGCGCACTCGATTTCCCATGTCAGGCCCTGTTGCGGCCTCCAGCTAAAACTCGGCGGATTGACCTGGGAAACCGCACCGGCAGCGGGGCGGTAGCCCCATTCGCCGGGTTCGGCGGGGCGCTGGTCCAGTTTTACTGTTTGATCTTGAGCCGAAGCCGCTGCGAGCAATAGCGACACAAGCAGCATACCGGTCACATTTCTGAACGAGTTGTATCTAAAGTTTCTTCTTTTCGATTTCATGTTGGATCATTGCCTCATAAAGTGATAGTTGTATATCGAGAATCTGCTCGAAGTTGACCTGACAGCCTTCCTTAAGCCCGTGGGGACATTCGAAGGTAAACGAGCTTGTGCCGCTGATGTGGTACATTGCACTGGTCAGATTGAACGAGCTGGGATTCCTGCCGCCTTCGGTCGCGGCTTTGAAAACGCTCCCATAGGGCAAACCGCGATCGGCAAGAAGCTCGTAGCATCGCTGCGCCAGCAAGCGAACGTCCTGCTGGATTTCCGCAGTGACATAAGCCGGGCGCAAGATCGCCGGGTTGTTGCTGTGGCTGTGGAGCGAGACCGCCAGATCAGGGCCTTCTTCCTTTGCGACCTTCAGAATCGCCGGCGCTTCAGGCCCCATAGGATCGAAGAACTCATCGTGCATGGGGTTGATTCCATCGTCGTTGAAATAGCAGCCCAAGAAGCCGGTATTATCGCCCACCATTGGGTGCTGGCGCTTGCTCTGAGGCCAGCCGCAGAAGGTGTCGTCGCTCCATGTGCCCTGACCCCAGAACCGAAGGTCGTTGAGTTCCATACCGCAGAGGCTGCGAGGCTCGAAACGGGCTATGCCGTCGGGATTGCCATCGGGTACGATCAACAGTCGGCACTGTCGGCCGAGGGCGCGAAGCTCCGACTGATTTTTTCCCCGAAGGTCTTCTGCGCTCTCCATTATATGTATCAAGTTCACCAAACCCGTCAAACCTTCGACTTCCGCCCCGTGCACGGGACCTATAAAAAGAATCACGGGCTTCTTTCTCGCCGCCTTATTCATGTACGCAGCAGGCTCTCTGCCACCGATAGCGGAGTTAAAATTGGCTTTGCGTTCGAGCTTCTCGGCCCGCCCATAGGCAACCAGATGCACAGGCCTGCCTCCGGGAGAGACAGCTATCGTCCTGACTTTGCCATGAGTGAGCTTCTCAAAACGTGCCGGAAGGCCCGCGACATCACCTATCCAGAATTTGGGTATCTGCCGCTGCGGCACTCGCTGCTTCGCCTGCTCATAGGTCATACCATTGACATCGGCGGCATTCGCAACAGTCATCTCCAGCAGGGAAAACACTAATAGCAACAGAGTGGCAATTGCAGTTCTGCCCGGCCAACACATTTCCAACCTCATCGTTACTCCTTCATCAGTAGTGAGCCAGTTAGTTCCTTGATATTTACAATGTTGTTGCGAGCGCAATATTCTCTTATGCCGTCAATTATTTTGGCCGCACAATCCGGTTCGACAAAATTCGCTGTGCCGGTAGCTACCACCGACGCCCCGGCGATAATGAACTCGATAGCATCGGAGGCAGTTCTGATTCCGCCCAGACCGAGAATCGGGATGCCGCTGTCCCGGGCCACTTCGTTGTAAATCCTGTTGACCAGATAGACCGCTATCGGTTTTATCGCCGGGCCTGATAATCCGCCGGTCCGATTGGCAAGGACCGGCTTGCGGGTCTCGATATCTATTACCATTGCGGTGAAGGTATTCACCAGGCTAATCGCATCGGCGCCGGCGTCAACCGCCGCCCGCGCAATTACGCTTATGTCCGTCACGGCGGGCGAGAGCTTGACCATCAGGACCTTCTCACCGGCAGCGTTTTTTACCGCCGAGGTAATCTCCATTACGTTCTCCGGATCGGTGCCGAAGCTTATCCCGCCTTTGGCGACGTTGGGACAGCTAATATTCAGCTCGAAGCCTGCGATTGCGTTCTCCGACGAGAGCCGCTCGGTCACTGCGACGTAATCCTCAATGGTCTGACCTGCAACGTTCACGAAAACAGCCGATGAGAACTTTTCGAGGACAGGCAGCTTCTCCTCGATGAATCTTTCCAGGCCGATATTAGCCAGTCCAATCGCGTTGAGCATCCCCGAATCGGTCTCGACAATCCTGGGTGTGGCGTTGCCCTTTCTCGGCTTGACCGTGATGCTCTTGGTGATAAACCCGCCGAGGCAATTGACATCCATAAAGTCGCTCAGCTCATCGGCATACCCGCACGTCCCTGAAGCCGTAAAGACCGGATTGGCCAGCTTCAATCCCGCAAAATCAACTGAAATATCAACGCTTTCGTTCATGCTGCCTGCTCTCAAATGTCATTCCTGCCAAAGCAGGAATCCATCCCTGTCTGGTTCAACTTTTCGATGGCTAATCCAACCATTTCATCATGGTCGAACGCCATGTTTTCTGGCAACTCCTTTATGTCGAACCATTTTGCTTTTGCCGCATCGTCTCCGGCTTTTATTGTTTCCCGTTGTTCCTGTGTTGCGACGCCTATGAACGCTATTGAAATCTGCCTGCCTCTTGGATCTCTGCCGCATTTGCCGAAGGTGTGCACTTGTTCCAACTCTATGCCTGTGAGTCCGGTTTCTTCGGCTAATTCTCTGGCGACGGCGTCTTCCAGCTCCTCGTCTATCTCTATGAATCCGCCCGGCACCGCCCACCGGCCCCTGAACGGCTCATGCTTGCGATTGATTAGCAGCACCTCGGTCTTATCGCCTTCGCAGGCAAAGACGACCGCATCGACCGTAACCATCGGTCGGGGCCAGTCGTATATGTATTTGCCTTTCTTAGCCATAGAAAATAAATTCCGTGGTTCGCATTCTAATGTTTACTTTTGCTTTTTGCATTTTAATTCTTAATTTTCTAATGCCGATTGCCTCAAATCAATCCATAGCTTACAATGCCCCAACAATGAAGAGTCTTTCGTAATACGACATACGAAAAAGCTATGCCGGGAAGTCTTGAGAACATCCTGATAATAAAACCAAGCTCGTTAGGTGATATTGTGCTGGCGCTTCCGGCCCTTACGGCACTGCGCAGGAGTTTTCCGGACGCAAAGATTAGCTGGCTCGTTCGGCCCATCTTCGCAGCGCTGCTGGAAAACCATCCGCACCTGGATGAGATAATACCTTTCGACCGCAAGCTCTTAGGCAAAGCCTGGTTCAATCCCGGTGCGTTTTGCGCTCTTGTGTCGCTCATCAGGCGGCTCCGGAACGGCCGATTCGATGCGGTTTTCGACTTCCAGTGTCTATTTAGAACGGCGTCTTTAGCCTGGCTTTCCGGCTGCAGGAAGCGTTTCGGCAGAGCACATGCCAGGGAATTCGCCCACGTCTTTTACACGAACAAGGTCCCTCAGGACATGCACTGCGCTCACCTGGTTGACTACTATCTGAAGATTATCCGCATCGCCGGTGCTCACAGCGACAACGCAGAGTTTGTTTTGCCCGAGGTTCCTGACGCTGTCGAATCAATCCGTCAGGTGTTGGCAAGTCACGGAATTACGGGCGGCAATTATGCGGTTCTTGTGCCCGGCTCGGCCCACACGGACAAGTGCTGGCCCACCGTGCGTTTTGCCGAGCTGGCCGACAAGATCTCGGCAAAGTTTGGCTTGTCCATAATCGCCACCGGCACTAAGCCCGAAGCGAGCGTGATCGAGATATTGAAGGCAAAGGCCGGTGTTCCGATTGTAAACCTTGCCGGGCAGACTTCGCTCAGAGAACTGATGGCGCTGCTTAAAGGCGCCGGGCTTGTGGTGAGCAACGACACCGGCCCGGGGCACATCGCTGCCGCTTCAGGTGTGCCGCTCGCTCTGATCTTCGGCCGGTCAAATCCCATCAGGGTGGCGCCTTACGGCAGAAAACACTGCGTAGTGGCGATTGATCCGGACGGCAGGGGGCTCGACATCAACAGCGCCGATCCCAAACATGACATCAAAGCCATTACCGTCGATCAGGTATATCAAAATGTTTGCGAGCAATTGGATAGCCGGGCAGATAAATAGGGCGGGCAACTCGATTCCGCTCCACACAACAAGAGGGCCTTGCCGAACAGGGGGAATCCGGAGAAGCACTTCGTGTTGAACTGACAGACACCGGTGGCGACAATTGCAGGCTAAATCTTGACAATTCTCACCTCTTTGCCAAGCCCTGATTTACCATGTAGTAGGTGACAAATGGAGTTGAACTTGATAGTATAGAACCTATGGACACCATTCAAACCAGTCTTGACTATCGGATGCGCGAGAACCAATGGATCAGGCACGCAAGGATGCTCTGACGCTCGGCTGGAATACTGTTGAAATTGAGGTGAAAAACGGTATCATAAAACTTGAAACCCGTAGGAGTGGTCCAATGAAGTGTATATGGGGAATCCCGGCGATGATCAAGAGACTCCTGACGTGCCGCCCGCTGTTCCTGCTGACGGTGCTTTGCATTTCGGTTCTGCCGGCCGGGGGTTTTGCCCGCGCTGCGGCCGGGGACAGCGCCGCACTGCTCGAACCTGAATTACTCGAAGGCCCCTTTGTCGGAACCGATGAGATTATCTTCACCGTCCGCTCGGTGGGCAAGGACGGCCACTGGTATGCGAATTTCGGATACTGGAGTTCCAACGCCGATCGGATGATGTACGGCAGAGACGGTAGCCGGCTTTGCGCCTTGAATCTGCGGACCGGACAGCGCCGCGACATTCTGAACGACGAAGGCGGCACGATCCGCGATCCCCACGTGCATTATGACGGCGAGAAGATACTGTTCTCGTATCGCAAGACCGGTTCGATATATTTCCATCTCTACGAAATCAACGCCGACGGCACGCACCTGCGCCAGTTGACCGACGGGGCCTTCGACGACCTGGAGCCGATATACCTGCCCGACGGCGGGATCATGTTCTGTTCCTCGCGCTGCAAGCGCTGGGTCAATTGCTGGTTCACGCAGGTCGCCGTCCTCTACCGCTGCGACGCTGACGGCGGCAACATGCGAATCCTCTCGGCCAATATCGAACAGGACAACACCCCGTGGATGCTCCCCGACGGCCGCGTCCTCTACACCCGCTGGGAATACGTCGATCGCAGCCGTGTCCAGTACCATCATCTCTGGTCGATGAATCCCGACGGCACCGGGCAGATGATCTATTACGGCAACATGCACCCGAAAACCGTGATGATCGACGCCAAGCCTATTCCGGGCACGGGAGCCGTCGTCTCGGTCTTCTCGCCCGGTCACGGCAGGAGGGAACACGCCGGGGCGATTACCATCGTCAATCCCAAGCGCGGACCCGACGAGCTGTCTTATGCCCGGACGCTCAACAGGAAGGACGAATTTCGATTTCGCGATCCCTATCCGCTCTCGGCCGATTGCATCCTGGCGGCTCACGCCCGGGACATTGTACTGATGAACGGACAGGGCCGGACGCGCACAATCCATTCGCTCGGCGCCGAACATAAAGACTACTGGCTGCACGAACCGCGGCCTCTGCGCCGGCGCAAGCGCGAACCGGTAATTCCGTCGCGCACGAGTACGGGGTCGAAAACCGGGCGTCTGATCCTGGCCGATGTCACCCATGGTCGCAACATGGCGGGCGTCAAGCGGGGTCAGATCAAGAAACTGCTCGTCATGGAGACCCTCCCTAAACCGATCAAC
Organism: Planctomycetes bacterium B3_Pla; assembly: GCA_005223045.1. Taxonomy (GTDB): domain Bacteria; phylum Planctomycetota; class Phycisphaerae; order Sedimentisphaerales; family Anaerobacaceae; genus SG8-4. The sequence goes on from NJBM01000020.1 coordinate 91,384, forward strand.
CATTCCGGCACTATGGAGCCTATCAGCCTGGGAGGCACATTCACACTGCCTCGCATACTCGGCACCGTCCCGGTCGAGCCGGACGGCTCGGCGTACATGGAGCTGCCCGCCTTGCGCAGTCTGTTCTTCGTGGCGTTGGATGAAAACGATTTGTCGGTCAAGCGGATGCAGAGTTTCCTTACGGTCATGCCCGGCGAGGTAACCAGTTGCGCCGGGTGTCACGAGAACCGAACCGATGCCGCCCGCGACAAACCCGGCGCCACGCTCATGGCAATGCGAAGGCAACCCAGCAAGATCGAGCCGATCGCCGGAATCCCGGAGGTGTTCGATTTCCCCCGTGACATACAGCCCATCCTCGACAAGCATTGCACAGCCTGTCACAATTACGACAAACGCGAGGGCGGTCTGGTGTTGACCGGTGACCGCAGCCCGATATATTCTCATTCCTACGTAACTTTGCTCGGCCGCTATGTCAGTCACGGCAAAGATGCGGTAGGCAACCTGCCGCCCCGCAGGATCGGCGCCTCGGCCAGCCGGCTGATGAAGCTTATTGACGGCAGCCATTATCAGGCCAAACTCAGCGCCCGCGAGATAGATTATGTCCGCTACTGGATCGAATCCGGCGCCCCCTATGCCGGCACGTACGCGGCCCTGGGAACCGGTATGATTAACTTGCAGGGGCGTGATGGGGATTTGTTCGTCAAGAAGAGCGAGGCGATGGCCCGGCGTTGTGCGAGTTGTCACCCGAAGGAATTTCCCGTCCACCTGGAATTACGGTACAATTTGACCAGGCCGGAACAATCGTTAGTATTGCTGGCTCCTCTGGCCGAAGAAGCGGGAGGATACGCCTTGTGCAAATCCAAATCGTCCGGGCCAGGCGACAGCAACGACGTTGGTGTTTTCATCGATACCGACGATCCGGATTATCAGGAAGTGCTGGCCGACATTTACGACTTGAAAGATGATCTGGACCGGCGCAAACGGTTCGATATGCCCGATTTCCGGCCCGACGAACATTACGTCCGCGAGATGAAAAAGTACGGCATACTACCGGCTGACTGCAACCCGAATACCGACCCGCTCGACGCGTATGCCCTCGATCGGGCCTATTGGAAATCGCTGTGGTATCACCCTACGAACTAAGAGTTGCCTCAAGAAATATCCGCTGCTGGGGAATATGGACTAATATGGTGTAAAAGTGGAGGGGTTGGGTGGGAATTTGCCTCGTCAAAACCCGAATCCAGGCACAATGTGACTATGAAAGAATCTTACGCTGACAACGCACCCGGCTCTGCCGATACTGATCGCAGCCCCACTATCGTCAACAGCGTTCTGCCGCGCACGCCTTTCGAGCTTGATGCTTCTCGTCCATTGGTTTATTGGGCATCGGGAGACGATCCTTACAACAATACACGACAGGCCCTATCGAACGTTGACTTGTCAGCCTCTAAGGGCAAACGTGTGCTGCTCAAGCCCAACGTTGGTCGAAACGCCGAGGCTCAAACAGGTGTCACAACGCATCCTCAGGTCGTCGCCGCAGCGATTGACGCCTTCAGAGAATCCGGCGCCGACGTTGCCGTAGGTGAAAGCCCGATAGCAGGCGTTACAATGTCGGAGGCCTTTGAGAACAGCGGTATTGCCGCCGTTGCCAAAAAGCGGATTTGCCCGTTGATCGATATGGATGTGCGTCCGTATGTGACGTATGAGATTCCCGATGGCGTCGCAATTAAATTACTTAAGGTGTGCAGGGAGATTTCAGAATACGACATTATTGTTTCAATTCCGGTGATGAAAACGCACATGCACACGGGCGTGACCCTGTCTGTCAAGAACATGAAGGGATGTTTGTGGCGGCGGTCCAAAGTGGAATTTCACATGCTCTCACAGCTTCCCGGACGCGAGGAAAAACCGTTGGATATAGCTATTGCCGATATGTCCTCGGTTCTGCGTCCGCACCTATCCATCATTGATGGAACAATCGGCATGGAAGGTCTGGGGCCGAGTGCCGGCACGCCTAAGCCGCTGGGCGTGGTGGTGGTTGGCGTCGATGCCTTTGCGGCCGATTCGGTCGCATGCGCCATCATGGGAATCTCCGCCCATGATGTGCCGCATCTGCGAATGGGCGCCGGGAGGGGACATGGTGTAATTGAGCCGGATTCGATTGATGTAATTCCTGAAAACTTCAAGAAAGTCCTGGATCCTTTCGCCCGGCCTCCTGAGAAGCTATCAATAGAATTCTCAGGATTCAATATTTTAGATCAGCAATCCTGCAGTGCATGTCAATCGACATTACTAATGTTCTTGAGAAGATATGGAAAGCAACTGCGCGAAAAAGCATCGGATAACGAGGATATTACTGTCGCTATCGGCAAAGGTCACGAGGAGCTGCCGGAGGGCACTCTATGCGTAGGCAACTGTACCGCCAAGCATAAAAACTGTGGAATATTCGTTTCCGGCTGTCCGCCGGTGCCAAGCGAGATACTGTCAAGGTTCTATTTATGAGCTTTGAGATAGTGTCTTATACGCAGTCGGTAGGGTGCGATGAATCGCACCAATTACGGAGTAACAGATACGTCGCGGACTGTCGTGACATACTCATGCGGAAAAATCGGAAACCTTCTGCTTTTGAATCAAAGCGTTGCGAAGTATCGCACCCTACATGCTTATCTAAAGCAGATTTCTCCACTGCACGTTCCTATGGGACGCTTCGGTCGAAATGACAGGTGTTTTCTACGCAGGTTAATCAGTTGGATCATTGGCTCATGAACTTCCAAGACACCTTTCTATATCGGGATTGCCATTTATTATTTGAAGTAGATGAACTGCCGGTCAGTTTTCCATTGCTTTTCTTGACGCTCAGTTCCGTTACTGCGAAGATACCTTTTTCGTAATCAAACGTTTGGCCATCGTCATCATACAGCAAATAAGTGTTTTCCTTCCGGCCGTAGTGACGGACCTCCAGATCGATAGTCCCTTTTGCGCCGGCTATGTTGTTTACCGAAGGCATCATCGGTACGATTCCGCCGTCTTTCACGAACAGGGGGATTTGCTCAAGTCTTGTTTCAATCGTGATGGTCTCACCATTTCCGACGATTTTGCCGGTGTAGAAGTCGTACCAGTTTCCTCGTGGCAACACTACCTTACGACGTTTCTGCCCGGCAAATACCGGCGCGACCAGTATTGACGGTCCCATCATGTATTGATCCGTCGTTTCCAGGCGCATCGTCTCTGCATACGGATTGTCTTCGCCATGCAGCTTGCCGGCAATGATTTCTTCCGAGTGATCGAAGCCGGTCTCCAGCACCATTGCTCTAAACGGCGGGATGCCTCTTTGATTGTAATCATAAAACGCCGTGTAAATATATGGAAGCAGGCGCGTTCGCAACCTGATGACATCCCGAACCAGGTCTGTTACCTTGGGGAAACTCCACGGTTTTTTGCCTGACGACCAGGCATTGAGCTGAACCATCGGAGAGAAACAGACCGATTGAAAACGCCGGAGCCACTCCTCATCCGATCTCGCACTGCGAATCTCGGGCGTCCAGAGCACGCCTGCCAGCGAGCAATTCACTAAGGCGGTGACATATCCCCGGTGGTCGTAATAGTCGCTGTATATCACGAATCCCGAAGGACTCGCCGCTCCGTTTGAACTTCTCACCAGTCCGTAAGTTCGCTTATTCATTTCACGAAAGCGCTGCATGAACATGTTCTGAATCATCAGGCCGTACAACTGACGAATCTGCACGGCACTGTGGCCGGATGGAAAGGAGGCGTGGTCGGGCCAGAGCCAGACATCGTAGCCGTCCACTTCGTCGAATTTGTAGCCGCTGACGCCGATATCCAGGTGGTTTTTCTGGTGGTGATCGAGCAATATTTTCCTGGCGGTCTCCAGCGTATAGTCCGGCACCTCGCCGAGCCAGACCGTGTGGCTTCCAGTATAAGGCTTCATCGCCTGTGAGATGGTCGATGTCGGAGCGAGATAAGGATTCTCCCAAAGGTTGACTCTGATGCCTTTCTCGGACAATTGCTTCAGGAAGCGTTTCGGCTCGGGGAAACGCGTTTTGTCCCATTCGAAGGAGCAGGGATAGGCAAAGCTTTGCCAGCCCGGTTCGAGCCCAATCACATCGAGTGGAAAATCATACTTTTCAAAATCGGCGACTTCCTTGAGCACATCGGAATCTGAGCTTCGAGTATGCATCCGATGCCAGAATCCCAGACCCCAGCGGGGGGGCAAAACACCGCCGCCGCAATAAAGATTGTACCGCCTCACGGCTTCGAGAGGATTGCCGCCGCCGAAGACATAAACTTCCAACCCCTGGCCGTTGACGCTGACTTCGACGGCGTCGGAAACAGGTCGGGCGCTCCATTTCGAGCCGCCGGTCGTTCTGTCGATATATGGCGGCAGCTTGCTGTCTTTGCGATTGCCGATGCCGACATAAAAGGAAGGCCTCCGGGCCGTTGAGACAAAAACGCCGTAACCTTTACTTGAAACATAGAAGGGCACCGGAGCGTGAGTGTAGCCCTTAACGCCGCCGTAATGATCGACTTTGAGATGGTAAACATTGCTGCGACGGTTGATGCCCTTGAACTCAAGTCCAAGGCCGTAGATCTTCTCAGATTCTTCCAGCGGCAATCTGACGGACGTGCCGGATGCGTTGATCTGTCCGCGGGCCGTATTTCGCTCAAAGGGAAATTTAGCGTCCCCCATATCGGAAAGGGCCTTTAGCTTCGGCGGCCCGGCGTAATCGATGGACGCCAGCTCCTTTTTGCCGATGGACGCTTTCCAAACACCGGCTGCCATTTTTTCCCACTGGAGAATATCCATAGAAGAAATGGATGTGATATCCGATCCCGCCCGGACAGCACCGGGGCAGACAACCAACAAAATCATTGACCATTTAGCTGTGTTCATAGAAGGTCATCCGATATATGTCATCGTTAGCCATAATCGGTGCGATTCATCGCACCCTACACACCTGAACCAAGTAGTGTGCGATATTTCGCACAACTTACCTGGCACTACTCGAAGCGGACGGTCACTTTCCCCTTTTCCTTGCCAAGCCATGTAGGGTGCGATGAATCGCACCACTTACCTTGCGCTACTCGAAGCGGACAGTCACTCGTCCCTTTTCCCTGCTAAGTGACACCTGCCGCCTCTGTTCCCCGCACGTCACGGCATACCTGCCGTAGAAGGCGCGGGTTCGACATTGACCGTTTACGTCAGTTTTGCCCTCCCAGTCGGTCCACCATTGTTTGAACACGAGGTCGCGATACACTCCGGCTGCCGGCGTGGGCGTCCAATCCCGACGGTAGAGTGAGGACTGCCTAATCCAGTTGGCGCCCTCCCAGAAACCCCACATGAGAATTCCATCGACGGCCGGATGAGCAAAGCAGATTCGATAGTAGTCCGCCAGCGCCTTTGCCTTGGCCTGCTCCTGCTGCTCGGTCAGCTTCAAGTCTCGGCGTCGCATAAATCGTGATCGCTGGCCCGGCATGTTGAACTCAGTCACACGAATCGGTAGCCCGATCTTACCCAGTTCGTTGAGGGCGTGATGCAATACCTCGCGGTCAAAGGACTCTCCGTGCAGATGCCCTTGCACGCCGATTCCACCCAAAGGCGTGCCCTGTTCGAGCAGCCCGCGAATGTGTTTGATGTAATCGTCCAGCCGGTTGCCTGTCAGAATATCATAGTCGTTGACGAAAAGCCTGGCCTCCGGGTCAGCCTCTTTGAACCAATCCGCCATATTCTTGGTAATGCCCGGTCCCAGGCGGTCCTGGTAGTAGTTGGCGTGGATCATCTCATTGTTGAGGTCATATTCTGCGAACCGGCCCCGGTAGCGACGTCCGATGTCCATCGCCCGGTTCTTCAGGACTTCGCGCAGATCGTCGTTATTCAACTGCTTCACCCAATCCTGGACTCGCCCGGGAACGCCCCAGAATACACAATGTCCTCGTAGTGGGATATCATGCTCCCTGGTCCACGCGAGCATAGCATCCACAACGCTGTAATTAACGTTCCCCCGCCGGCGCTCCATGTCATGCCACTTCAGCGCGTTTTCGGTCACAGCGGCATTAAAGTTGGCCAGGAACGTTTGCTCGTACCGGCGCTGGTCTTCTGCACTAAGCCGGCCGCTGAATGCTCCCGAAGACAGAGCAGCGCCGAACCAGAACTCATGCCGCAACTGTTCGACGCGCACCGCCGCTCCCGGTTTGGCCCTTACAATCAGCTCCCCCATCCGATGCTGCCGGATCCGTACCTCAATCGCTTCCGGTCCAAGCTCACCTGACGCCTCCGCCCCAAAGGCCATGCCGACCACACCGAAAAAGCACGCCAAGCTAACCAAAACACTATGTCGCTTCATTTTCATGTCCTTTCACATACTTATCGGTGTGCCACAGTCCGCAACTCGTTGCACATGCAGTTTCGTCGCGATGTAGGGTGTGATATTTCGCACCATTCACCTACAGACGACTTCGACACAGCGTTTGCACAGGTCGGGATGCTCGCCGTTGGCGCCTACGCTGGGCCAATAATTCCAACATCGCTGACATTTTTCATAGGCACTCTTCTGTGCGGCAACTGTTGTTTCACCTGCGACTTTTTGAAGCTTTACCTCACTGGCGATGCAAAGCGCTGAGAATTGATCGAGTCCGAATTCGTTCAGAATTGCGGCGTATTCTTCGTCACAGTTGATCGTTACGCACGCTTGTTGATTGCTGGCAATTTTCTTTTCCTGTCTTAGACCTTCGAGGACGCGCAGGACCTCGTCGCGCAGCGCCATCAGCTTTTGCCATTTCGGCTCACCACTCCTGCAATCAATAGAATCATCGACTCTCGGCATATCAGCCAAATGCACGCTCTTGACGTCCTGAGACTTGAACTTCAGCGTGTCCCAGGCTTCTTCGGCCGTGTGCACTAAGATAGGCGCCAGCATCCGAACCAGGGCGTCGAGGATGTTGTACATAGCGGTCTGGGCGCTTCGGCGGGATGGGCTGTCGGCGGCGTCGCAATACATCCGGTCCTTGAGCACGTCCATGTAGATGCTGCTCATCTCGACCGTGCAGAAATTGTAAATGAGTGAAAAGACCTTGTGAAAGACGAAGTTGTCGTACGCCTCGGTGACATTGGCGATCAGCTTCTGCAACTGCTGCATCGCCCACTTGTCTATATCGAGCATCCGGTTGTAGGCGACGTTCATCGACTTCGGATCGAAATCGTCGATGTTGCCGAACAAGTATCGCAGCGTATTCCTGATCTTACGGTAGGCGTCCTGCGTCCGTCCTATTATCTCGTCGTTGCAGCGGATATCTTCCTGATAATTGATGCTGGAGACCCACAACCGCAGAATGTCGGAGCCGTACTTGGCCACCTCTTCCTGGGCGTTCACATAATTACCTAACGACTTCGACTGCTTCATTCCCTTCTCATCGACGGTGAAGCCGTGCGTCAGGACGCTCTTGAAAGGCGGCTTGCCTGTCGCTCCCAATCCCGGCAGCAGTGACAGTTGGAACCAGCCGCGATGCTGGTCCGAGCCTTCGAGATACAAATCGACCGGCACGGGCCAACCGGTTTCTTTCACGCAGACGCTGTACCAACTGCAGCCGGACTCGAACCAGACGTCGAAGATGTTCTCTTCCTTTTGCAGCTCATCCAGCACAAATCCTTCCGGCAGATTGAAATCGTCGCCTAAAATCTGCCGGGGTGTATCGGTGAACCAACTGTTCGAGCCGTGTTCGGCGGTGTATTTGGCCACGGCCAGCACGGATTCTTTCGTCAGCAGCGACCGGCCGGCGGCGTTTACAAAAACGGGGATCGGCAGACCCCAACTGCGCTGCCTGCTGATGCACCAGTCTGGTCTCGATTCGAGCATCCCGGCGATACGTTTTTCGCCCCATGTGGGTATCCATTTAACATCTTTGATGCTCTGAAGCGCCAGATCACGCAGGTTCCTGCCCTCGCCGGGCAGTTCCTTATCGACGCCGACGAACCACTGCTCGGTCGCCCGGAAAATGACCGGCCCCTTGCTGCGCCAGCAATGGGGATAGCTGTGCGTTATCTCGCCCTGGGCGAACAGCAGCCCTTTTTGCTGCAAATCGTTGTTCACGACGGCGTCCACATCCAGCACGTTTAATCCCCGCAGCCACTCCGGCACGGTCTGGTCGTATCGGCCATCGTCCATTACCGGTGAATAGACGGCCAAACCGTACTTCTGCCCGGACATGTAGTCTTCGACCCCGTGACCCGGAGCTGTGTGTACAAGCCCCGTGCCATCTTCGGTCGTCACGTAATTGGCGAGCAGGACCATATAAGCATCTTTGTCCGTCGGGTTCTTTTCCACGAACGGATGCTCATAGCGAAGCCCTTCGAGTTCGCTGCCTTTAACTACCCGATTTGGATCAACAAAGAACTTTCCGGGTTCTAATTCACCTTGGCCAACTATTTGCATGACACGTTCAGCAGCAACTATGGAGATAAATTTGTGTCCATGCTTTTCATAGTTAACTATTACGGCATAATCGAGATTAGGATGGACCGCAATAGCCAGATTCGCCGCCAATGTCCAGGGCGTGGTCGTCCATATCATAAAGCAGACCTTTGCATTTTGAGCCTCATCCTGCTTCACCAATCCAAGTTCAATGAGTTTGTCAATACTCTCTTTTGCGACGGGAAAATTCACGAAAATGCTCGGCGATGAAATGCCCTTATACTCCAGCTCCGCTTCGGCCAGTGCCGTCTCACACCCGATGGACCAGTGAATCGGCTTGAGCTGTTTATAGACCAGTCCTTTGTCCACCATCTCTGCGAAAACTTCCAGTATCCCGCCCTCGTATGACGGCTTGAACGTAAGATACGGATTGCCAAAATCGCCGAACACACCCAGTTCCTGAAACTGCCGGCTCTGGGTTTTGACGTATTTGCTCGCGTATTTGTAGCAGAGCTTGCGGATGTCGAGCTTACCCATCTCGCGCACCTTTTCGCCCAGCTCTGTGACGACCTTCGACTCGATGGGCAGGCCGTGACAATCCCAGCCCGGCACGTAAGGCGCATCGAAGCCGGCCATCGTCTTGGACTTAATGACAAAATCCTTTAGGACCTTATTTGTAACGGTCCCCATGTGAATGTCGCCGTTCGCATAGGGAGGCCCGTCGTGCAGGATGTACAACGGAGCTCCACTCCGCGCCTCTCGGATTGTGCCGTAAATATTCTCCCTGGCCCATTTTTTCCGCAACTGCGGCTCACGCTGGGTCAGATTGGCCTTCATGGAAAAGCCTGTCTTCGGGAGATTCAGTGTATCACGATAACCTTTTGTCTTTTTTTCCGACATCTGACAAATCCTCAAATCAAGAATGTAAACCACGTAACATAAGCGTACCGGAACCTTCTGTCAAGGCCGGCTGCATGACCTATTTCCGTGCAAACACGTTGATCCTCCGGAACGTCTCGAAACACGTCCCGTCGTCCTGAACGGTCTCTTCAATCATCCGTTCAACCACAATGTCGCGGAAACGCTGCTTGTCCGTCCCGGCAACACAAGGTAAGAACGGAACAAGGCTTGGCTGGTCAATCCACCTGACCATCGCTTCGATGCTCTCGAAATATCTATCGGCGTTCTCACCCCACACTTTCTTCTCGGCGAAAGACGCCTCGTCCAGCAGTGCACGATACTGTTCTACAGACGGCATGAACCAGGGCCAGTCAAACTCGTCAAAATAACCTGTGTAGTCTCCTTCCGACATCACTTCTCGCAAAATTCTGATCAGATTCGAGCAGTTGCCCTCGCCTGCGAACTGAAATCGTGCCGCACCGCTGTTGTTCAAACTCTTGAACACATTCACCAGCAGCTTACTGTGGTCCTTAATCCAATGAAGCGTAGCATTGGAAAAAACGACATCGAACTGAGATTCAAAGTCCATCGCGTCAATATCGAGCAGCTCAAATCGCAAGTTTACCCCGGCGTGGTCTTTTCGTGCCGTCTCGATCATGCTTTCCGAGCCGTCAATTCCCAAAACTGCCCCATCAGGCACGAGGGCCGCCAGTTCGGCAGTCAGCGCGCCGTGGCCGCAACCGAGGTCCAGAATCCTCTCGTCACCTCTAAGCTGCAACTCCGAAATCAGCGTCTTTCCCCACGCCTTCTGCTGGCCCGAAGCCTGCTTGTATTTCTCGCCGTCAAATTCAAACTTCATCTGTTAATTCCACATTTGTTGCGATCTCTGCCTAATTCAATAGATCCCTCGGCTGCGCTCGGGATGACGTCCGTGAAATCTGCGGCAATAAAAAAAGCCTTCCAAAGTCTGCTGCTCTGGAAGGCTTGTCATTACCTGGCTCTATAGCTTTCTCAGGGCAGCTTCATTTTCTCCGCAAAAATTATAATAATCGCAATGTTCCTGAGACCGTTCATAAGTTCCCAACTCAATGTACAATACCAATCGAAAATCAACATTCGCAAATCGACACTACACCATTACTCGACCAATGTCAAGCGAAAGTTTAGGAAATGTTTGGTCCCAAAACCTGCTTTGGGGCGTTCAGCCCGGCTCTGGAAAGAACGCTTGAGGCCTGCTTTGTTTGTTGTTACATTCTTGAGCGTCGTTACAGAGCTATAAGCAGAGGCGGATTCAAAACATGTAGGGAGATGATAATGACCGGCATCGGCACTTATAATAGAACGGCGGTAATTGCGGCTTTGTTGTTGCTTGCCGGCGTCTGCTCGGCTGAGTACGACGTGTACTGCATCGGCAGCAGCTACACTATCGACCATCAGTACATCAAATCCATGGCCGATTCGGCGGGCATTCCCCTCAAGTCCGGCCGCAGCGAGATAGGCGGCAACATGAACAGTGTCCGGCAGCGTGCCGCAGGCAGACCTCTTGATGGGGGTAATCCGCTCCATGAACTGGCAACGGGTACTGTAGATGTCCTGGCGATGACAGCGACGCGTCCCTGGCGCTACACCGAGGTCGAAGCGGGAGCCTGCGCGTATTTCAGTGAACTGCTCTTGAAGCACAATCCGAACGCCCACATTTTCATCCATGATTACTGGACCGTTTCTCCACCGGACAGGTCGCTCTATCCGGAACTGCACGGCTGGGACAACGTGCGGGGCATGAATCTGGGCGCGATCAAGATAGTCAACCTGATGGCCAACAAGCTCAACCACAAAGTGTACATCATCCCAATAGGTACGGCCGTTCAGGTCATGAGAGAGAAAATCGCCGCCGGCGATTTGGATCGCTACAAACATCCTGATGATTTGATGAGTGACAGCATCCATCTCAGTGAGATGGGTCGTTACATTCAGGCCTGTCTTACATTCTGCGGCGCTTACCGGTATGACGTCCGCAAGCTGCCGGGCGACGTGGTCGGCGGCAGGGGCCGGCGCAGATTGAAATTCAGCCCCCGCGATGCGAAGGTCATCCACCAGGTAGTTTACGAGACGGTACGCAATACGCCCTATTCGGGGTGGTACAAAAATGAGCCGGACGGCCTCGATGCGTACCTGAAACACCTGCAGGCGAGCCTGAAAAACTGGGAGTCCTTCGACAAAATGCACCCGGCCTCCGGCACGGGCGCCTTTACAGGCGACAACGGCATCAAATGGACCTACACCAACGTCAGCACCGGCAAGGACGGAGAGATTTTGACTGACGCCTTTATAATTATGCGCAACGGCTCATCGCTATCGGCAACCATCTCCGGCGGCATAGCCGACCTGCATTTTGCCATGTACAAGGGGGCCGAAATTGAAGTAGCAGTTGACGGCAAGTCGATGGGAACATTCAAACCCATCCGAGAGGGCGGCTGGAACAACCATTATTTCAAAATCAAGGACCTAAACAAGACCGGCGACGTGAAAGTAGAATTCACCTGCACAAGCCGTCAAGCAATCATGGATAACATCTCATGGACAATCCCTGATTAGCTCCATGCCTGCGTGATATCGCGATGGGCAAACTTCCTGCCGCAGATCCCGTCCTGTATGAGACTAAGGGCATACAATACTAGGGACAGTCACCGTACTCTGTTATCGTAAATAGGTGACAGTGGGGCTGTTGAAAAAGCTGGCTTTTTCCACAGCTCCGCTTGTTAGTCATGCGGCTTTTTTCCAAACAAAGTTTCTCCCAAAGTCGGCAGGAAATTCACTCATCCCAACACTAAACCGTTTG
>NJBM01000033.1 GCA_005223045.1 Planctomycetes bacterium B3_Pla
ATGAGAGGCTGACAATCCGCTCGGCTAATATCAATTCCATGTAGCCGGCGGGGCGCATCTCGGCCAGCATTTTCTCTTTCAGCAGGTCGTAGTCTTCCCGGCTCTCGTCGAAGACAACGTCGGCGGCTGAAAAGAGCCCGTGCTTGAGCGCATTTTGCGCGACCGCGGCCTTGCCCTCGGCGGTCCTGGGGCCAGTTGAATTCTGAGCGTTTTGTCGATTAGCATTGATTTGAGCTTCGGTTGACATTAGAAAACCCCTTTCTGAAATGATTATTGATTATTTTCTATTGATTATTGTTTGTTTGCGATACCCGCTTTCACCGGCACAAGTTTTCGATTGACGATTTATTGTTCATTATGCGACATACGACATACTATATACAATATACGATATGATAATTGTTAGATATATATCATATATAGTGCAGTATTTTCTGTCAAGGGTATTTTAAATAAATATTTTTTAGACACGGATTTACACGGATTATTTAGGCGTAAAGGCAGATCATGTAGGGTGCGATGAATCGCACCATTGACATGTTCGGACATTATCGGTGCGATTCATCGCACCCTACCGACTCCCGAAAGGGACGCCTTACGACGGAGACACGAAAAAAATCCGCGACCGTATCGACAACTGCTAATCATACGTGGTGTCAAGAAAAGAATTGGTGGCTGTCCATAGTAGTCAAGCAGTCGAGCGTCGGGCAGGATAGCGAGAAAGCGTATGTCAATGCTGTTATACAATACTGGTATAACGAATATTAAGCTACCGGAGGTTTATATTCATGCTTGCCGCGTATTTTGTCCGATAGTTCAATTGGGGTAAGTATGGAAACTCAGGTAATGTATGGAGTGGACTATGAGAAGACTTTGGAGTGTTGTTATAATAATCCTGATTGCATCGGTTGCTGTTAGTGCTGACAGTAAGGAGCAAAATGATCCGAATTACCCGAATAATCCAAGTGAATTGATTCGGACAAAATGGGATGCCGTCATTTCAGTTCTACAATCGAAAGACCTGGGTGAGGAAGCAAGGATAAAGAAGATCAACGAGATTATCAGCCCGATCTTTAATGTTCCATTAATGGCCAAACTTGCACTGGGTAGAAAACACTGGCCCAAATTAACAGCGGCACAGCAGGAGAAATACACCCGGCTTTTCCGTGAACGGCTGAGGTTTTTATACCGACAGGAAGTCTCGTTCTATGCGAACGAAGAAGTTTTGTTCAAACCTGCCGTGAAGAAAAAGAACACGGTTTATGTCCCTGTGGAGCTGAAATCCAAGGACAAAAAGATAGCCCTGATGCACAAGCTTCGCAAGAGTGGTAAACGCTGGAAAATTTACGATTTGGAGATACAGGGTGTAAGCATCCTCTTGATCTACCGGTCGCAATTTGATGACATCCTAAGCAGCGGCACTGTTGAGGACTTTTTATCTCGGCTGGCCAAACCGCCGAAGCAGTAATTTCGATTCGATGCATCGGATCCATACCATGACGAGACAGCACTCATTCGTATCAGTGTTTTACGACCGGTTAGTACTGCAGCATCCCGTCATAGTTATTATTTGCGTGCTGGCGATTGTGAGTCTGCTTATCTTTCACGCCCGGCAATTCCGGCTGGATGCTTCGGCGGAAACGCTGGTACTGGAGAATGACGAAGACCTGCTGTACTCCCGCCAGATTAATTCCCGATACGGACAGAGTGACTTTCTGGTTCTTACGTACATTCCCGAAGACACCTTGTTTTCGCCGGATACGTTAAGTACCTTGGCCGGCCTTCGAGATGAATTGAACTCTCTGGAGCATGTCACTTCGGTCAGTTCCATTCTGGATGTCCCTTTGCTGGGGAATCCTCCTGTGTCTCTTAAAGATATAAGCGCCGATCTGCCCACTCTCGAATCGCCGGGCGTTGACTTGAACCAGGCAGGAATCGAACTTGCTGAGAGTCCGCTTTGCCGGGATCTTTTGCTTAGTTCGGATTCGCAGACGACGGCACTGTTGATTAATTTCTCCAGCGATGAGATTTACCGTAGTCTGGTGGAGCAACGCAATGCTTTGAGGCAGAAGCAAGAATCCGGCTCGGTGACCGCGGCCGAATATTCCGAGTTGAAGCTTGCAGAGCAGCGCCTCCAGGAACATCGTGACAAAATGAGGCTCCAGCGTCATCAGGATATCGTCGCTATACGGTCGATTATGGATAAGTATCGCCGGGATGCGGATCTGTTTCTCGGGGGTGTCAGCATGATTGCGGATGACATGATCAGCTTTATTAAAAACGACTTGAAGGTATTCGGCGTCGGGGTTCTGCTCTTTCTGATCCTGACTTTGGGTATAATCTTCAGGGCAATCCGCTGGATATTGCTGCCGATGCTCTGCTGCGTTGTTTCTGCGGTTTGCATGATCGGCCTGCTGGGGTGGCTGAGATGGGAGGTGACAGTTATAAGCTCTAATTTCATCTCGCTGCAGTTGATTATTACAATGGCGATAACAGTCCATCTGATTGTGCGGTATCGGGAACTGCACGCCAAAACACCGGAGGCCCCGAATCGCCAACTGATTTTCGAGACCATCCGCCTGAAGCTCAAGCCCTGTGTTTATACGGTACTGACCACTATTGCCGGTTTTGGTTCTTTGGTTCTTTGCGATATCCGGCCGGTCATCGCATTCGGCTGGATGATGATTGTCGGCTTGATTGTATCGCTGATTGTGACTTTTATCTTGTTTCCCGCCGTGCTGGTTTTGATCCCCAAAGGAAAACCTCCCGAAAGGAGAGAGTGGCGGTTTTCTCTGACATCTATCCTGGCTCGGTTTACCGAAGGCTACGGTGTTCTGATCGTAGGTATCAGCGCTCTGGTTTTTGTTCTCAGTGTCATTGGTATGTCGAGACTGGAAGTGGAGAACTGCTTCATCGATTACTTCGACCAGGACACTGAGATTTATAAGGGGATGAGAGTCATCGACGAGCGGCTCGGCGGGACGACTCCTCTCGATGTTATTGTAGAATTCGAAGGGCCTGATACTCCGCCGATCGCTAATGAGCCGGCGGCAGCCCAAAGCGATGACGATTTCGACGAATTCGATGAGTTTGATGAATTCGAAGAGGATGGGACGAAAGAGAAGTACTGGTTTACCTCCGAAAAGATGGCCCGGATAAAGGCCGTGCATCACTATCTTGAAACCCTCCGGGAAACCGGCAAGGTTATGTCGTTGAATACCATGATGAGTTTTATGGAGAAGGCAAACGGAGGCAAGCCTCTGGACGGTCTCGAACTTGCCCTGTTTTACAATGAGGCGCCGGAAGAAATCAAGAACATGATGATTCGACCATTTGTTTCCGTGGAAAACGACGAGGTGCGCTTTTGGGTTCGGGTCAGGGATTCGGATAAAACTCTGAGACGCGACGAGCTGCTCAAGAAGATCCGGGCCGACCTGACCGGCACCATTGGGCTTGCTCCCGAGCGTGTTCATTTGACCGGCCTGCTGGTTCTGTACAATAACATGCTGCAAAGCCTGTTCGGCTCTCAAACGCTTACTTTGGGCATTACCGTGATTGCGCTGACGGGGATGTTTCTGGTGCTGTTCAGGTCGTTGAAAATTGCTGTAATCGCGATGGTTCCAAACGTGCTTCCGGTTTTGCTCGTGCTCGGTATAATGGGCTGGCTGAATATTCCCCTGGATATGATGACAATTACTATCGCGGCCATAAGTTTGGGTATTGCGGTCGATAACACAATACATTATATTCACAGGTTCAAAAACGAATTTCAGACGGACCGGAAATATTTGCCGACGATGCATCGCTGTCACGGAAGTATCGGCCATGCTATGTATTATACGTCGGTAACGATTATCATTGGCTTTTCCATTTTGGTCTTGTCCAATTTTATGCCGAGTGTTTATTTCGGTCTGCTGACGGGGCTGGCCATGCTGGTTGCACTTTTTGCCGCATTGACGCTGTTACCGCGGTTGATGATTCTGGGAAGGGCGTTTTGCAAAGAAGCTTGAGCCTTCGATTAAATGTATATGGTATTGAAAGGCATACAAGCATTTGTAATGAAATATCACACTAAACTCCTGATTTTGATTCTTATTGTTATTGCCGGCACGATTTGTGGTTGTGCAAATTCCGCACAAAACGCTCCTCCCATGCAAGCGGTAGATTTTACCGGCGTCTCGGCCGAAGAATTCGATAACGAAGATTTCGATCTGCTGGAAGAAGAATATGCCGAGCAGATGGTCGGTATTCCGGATCCGCTGGAGCCTTTTAATCGGTTTATGTTTAATATTAATGACACGCTTTATTTCTGGGCTGTCAAGCCGGTCTCTGAGGTTTACGCCGGCGTTGTCCCCGAGCCGGCCCGGATTGGTATTGATAATTTCTTTGACAATCTTTCTACGCCGGCGCGTTATATTAATTGCCTGCTCCAGGGAAAGGGCGAAGGCGCCGATACGGAATTGCGCCGATTCGCAATCAACACGACGTGCGGCATCCTGGGCTTCGGCGACCCGGCCCTGGACCAATACGGCCTCGAGCCCGTTTACGAGGATTTGGGCCAAACCCTGGCTGTTTATGGCTTCGGTGACGGCTTTTATCTCGTCCTGCCACTGTTCGGGCCGTCGAATGCGCGGGATTCGATTGGCAGATTAGGCGATAGCTTTCTCAATCCCGTCTCTTATGTTGAGCCGACAGAGACGTCCTACGGCATATCCGCCGTTCAATTCACAAACAGCAATTCGCTTTGTCTCGGTGAATACGAGTCGTTCAAATCCATAACCGTAGAGCCATATATTGCAATGCGCGAATCCTACGTTCAATACCGCAATAAACAAATCCAGGAGTAGCCGAATCATACATTTAACTCCATTGGATGCTGTCTGCAAAACGCAGTACGCCGAACGTAGAACGAATAGGGGAAACTATGGACAGTCACGAATGGCGGTCCGTTAAGGTTATCAAAGAAAAAGGTCTCCCGTAGCCGATAGTTATGTTGATGACATCAGCTATCGGAAAGGAGACCATATTATGTCAGATAATAGTATCAAAGGGCGACCACACAGAGCCTGCCGAGGGGGTCGCCCATACGAAATAATCCTGTTAATCCTGCCTAAAAAGAGAGATGCGTTGTTTTATGACTGGGAAAAGGTTATAATGTGATTCAGAAGCTCTGGGAAATGTTTACGGGAAACGTAGAGCAATGAAGAGTTGTTTGTCACAGCGAGATGTGATGGCGTTCGTGGATGAGAATGCCCCTGTGGACCAATTAGCGGCATGGAGGCGCCATCTGAGAATATGCGACTCATGCGCCACGCAGGTTGCTCGACTTCGTGCCGGGGCGGAACCGGCCGGCCGCAGCGCCGAAAACGGCGAAACCAAAAAGGACCATTCGGCGGATGAGCAGCCTGTTTTTGGGGTGGAGCCGAACTTGAGGCTCGGAGATTTCCTGCTCCAGCGACGGCTGGGCGCCGGCGGAATGGGAGTAGTCTATCAGGCTTTGCAAGAATCTTTGAATCGCCACGTGGCTTTGAAGGTCCTTCCTTTGGGTTTTGCCGTGGATTCTTCGGCGGTTGAGCGGTTTCGTCGTGAGGCCCGGGCCGCCGCGAAACTGCGCCATCCAAATATCGTCACAATTTTTGGCGAAGGCGCCGAGAACACAGTCTGTTATTACACCATGGAGATGATCGACGGCGAAAACCTCGGCCAAATCATCAAGAAGCTCCGGACAACCAACTCTTTTCAGGCTAATAGAAGCGCCCCATCAGCTCGGCAGGTATCTGAGATTGAGCATCGCCCTCAGACAGAAAGCCAGACAGAGACCGCTGCAAAGACCTCGTGCCTGCTTGACAACTGCGCATCGAAGCGGCAGTACTTTGACACTGTGGCCCGCCTGATCAGCGAAGTGGCCGAAGCGCTGAATTACGCTCACGGCGAGGGCATAATCCATCGAGATGTCAAGCCGTCGAACCTCATGCTGACCGGTGACGGCCGGCTGGTTCTTCTGGATTTCGGAGTAGCGAGGATTTGTGAGGAGCGGGCGATGACGCTTACAGGCTCGTTTATTGGGACGCCGCGATACATGAGCCCCGAACAGATAGAGAGTGATTCGAGAGGGATGGACCACCGTTCCGACATATATTCGCTTGGCGTGACCTTATACGAACTATTGACTCTCGAACCGCTTTTCGACGGGGAGATGCAGGAACAGATCATCCGCCAGATTGTCAACAAGGAACCGCTCAGGCCGCGGCAGATTGACAGGAGCGTTCCCGTCGATCTGGAGACGATCTGCTGCAAAGCAATCGAGAAGGACCCGCATCGGCGTTACCAAAACGCGAGCGAGTTCGCCGATGATCTGCGCCGCTATCTCGACCACCGCGTCATTAAGGCCAGGCGTTCAGGCCCTGTGGGGCGACTGGCAAAGTTTGTCCTCCATCACAAGGTCAGAACGGCATTGGTATCGGGTCTCGTGCTTGCGACGGTCGTGGCCGGTTCTATCGCCTGGGAACACTACAGGACGCAGTGGGCGCAACAGAATGCCATGCCCCAGATTGACAGGCTCATCGCACAGAACAATTACTTTCCTGCGTTTGTGCTTGCCAGGAAGGCCTCCCGATACATTCCGGATGATCCCCTGCTCGTTGACCGATGGTCTCGTTTAACGCGGGATTATTCTGTCAAGACGACTCCGCCGGGCGCCAAGATCTACATCGGGGAATATTCCGTTGACGGCAAAGGCTGGGAGTACGTAGGCCGCTCTCCAATTGAACACGCCAGGATCCCTTTCGGCACGCACCGGTGGAAAGTCGAGAGGGCCGGATTCATGAGCCTGGAGGTGGTCCGCTCTAACGATCTGCCTCCGCCGTCCGTCGATCCGGCTTCGCTGCCGGCCAAGAGCATAGAGTTCCTTTTGCACAGGAACGGCAGCTTTGCGACCGACATGGTGTTTATACCCTCATCCAAGCTCAAGCAACAATTCGGGCACGTTGACCTGACGATTCCTTCGGCCCCTGCTTTTCTGATTGACAAGTACGAGGTCACCAACAGGCAGTTTAAGACATTCATCGACAGCAGCGGCTACCGGAAATCCGAATACTGGCAGGAGGAGTTCGTCAAAGACGGCGAGACTCTCGCGTGGCCCAAGGCCATGGAACATTTTCGCGATCAAACCGGCTGTCCCGGCCCGGCCAACTGGTGCGACGGAACATATCCCCGAGGGCAGGCCAATTACCCGGTCGGCGGTATTAGCTGGTACGAAGCGGCGGCCTATGCTCACTTCAGAGGCAAGCACCTGCCGACGCTCTTCCACTGGTTTTTGGCGACCGGGGCAAAGGACATTCCTTACCGCGTTTCGCCGTTGAGCAATTTCGGCGACAGTCCGACTCCCGCAGGCAGCTACGGCGTAATGAGCAAGTTCGGACTATATGACGGGGCGGGCAACGTAAGAGAGTGGTGCCATAATGCTGTGGAAGGCGAAAAATGCCTCAGAGCCATCCTTGGCGGAGCCTGGGGCGATCCGGTGTATTTGTTCAACGGTGAGACCCGGTCTCCGTGGGACAGGGACATTGCCAATGGCCTTCGCTGCGTGGAATACGTGGGTGGAAAAGACGCCGTACCTGATCTTGCGTTTGCTCCTATTGAATGCAAACACAGGGATTTTGTCAACTTCAAGCCTGTTTCAGATGAGGTCCTGGATTCGTATATAAACACATGGTACAAGTACGACCGAACGGAGCTGAACGCAAGAATCGAATCCGTCGATCACGAGCTGAGCTACTGCCGAAGGGAAAGGATAACATTCGATGCGGCTTATCCGAACGAGCGCGTCATCGCCTATCTGCACCTGCCGACCGGCATGAAACCGCCTTATCAGATAGCAGTCTGGTATCCGGGCGGCAGCGCCAGAGGCAATCCGTGGAGCGAGAGGGCGTACAGGCATGAGATGATCGCCATCATCAAGAGCGGCCGTGCGCTGATAGTGCCTTTCTACAAAGGGATCTATGAGCGCCGTCTTGAGAAGACGTTCTATCCGCCGGACGGGATTCTGAGCAGGAATTTGTACGTCCAGAGATCGCAGGATTTGCGAAGATCCATCGATTACCTCCAGACGCGGGAGGACGTGGACGTCGACAAGCTCGCCTATGTCGGTTTTAGCTGGGGTTCCCTGATGGGCTCGGTAATGATAGCCCCGGAAGAACGGTTCAAGACGGGGGTTTTTCTCAACGGCGGCATTTGTGCTTGTGAGAGACACCCCACCTCCGACCCGGCCAACTTTGCGCCTCGCGTCAAAATCCCGATACTCATGATTAACGGCACAGATGACTCGGTTTTCCCATACGAGACGGCCCAACGACCGCTGTTCAACCTTCTGGGAACACCGGAAGCGCACAAAAAACACGTTATCTTTCCCGGAGGGCACGGTATCTCATGGGAATATCATAAGCAGTGCAACAGGGAAATAGTAAAATGGCTGGATCAATACTTAGGTCCGGTCGAGGCGTTTGGCGACGGTGAGGGCAGTCAGCCCGAGAGGCACACGGCTGCGGTTTACTAATTCCGTAAAATGACAACTATCCTCTGGAACCAAATTAGCGAGTATGGTCAAATAATAGTATATGAGCAATCCCGGTCAAACAGACAGGTCTGTATTGGAGGCTATTCGGCGCGGCGACGCCGAGATATGGTCTCAGTTGGTGAACCAATATCACGGCCGGCTTTTGAGGTTCGCAATGGCCCGCGTTCCTCAGAGCGCCGACGCAGAAGACATCGTTCAAAATACGTTCACTTCTTTTGTCGGAGTAGCCGGCAGCCTCGAAATCGAGGTGAGCCTTGAAACCTACCTGTTCAGCATTTTGCGCAATGAGATTGTCAACCGTGTCCGAACGCAGTGGGCGAAAAGAGTGTGCCTGATCCAGGATGTGTACCGAAAAAACGGAGACTATGAGCCGGCCGATGCTCTGGGATACGTTTGCGCTGCCAGCCCAAGCACCAGTTGGTGTGTCAGTCATGATGAAGGGCACGAACTCCTCCGGCAGGTCCTGACAGGGGCGCTGCGAGACGTTGTCGAGGGTTTCCATAAGGCGCAGAAGTTGCACGATTTGAAAATGGCTGAATTGTTGTTCTATTGCCAGCTCTCGAACGTTGACGCAGCCAGGCAGCTCAATATGGGCGCGGGGAAAGTCAGGACCTTCAAGCACCGCTGTCTCAAGCGAATCCGCAAGAGCATCGCCGAGCGTTGTCCCACAACGGATATCTCTATTTCGTATTCCGAAGATCTTCTAACCGAAGTATGGGAAGATCAACGCCTGAGCTGCATAAAGCGCAGTACTTTGGGCGCTTTCCTGTTAGAGGACCTGTCACCCGAATGGTTCGACTACGTGGACTTTCATCTGGCGACAATGGGCTGTCATTTCTGCCGCGCAAGTTTCAAGGATCTTCAAGAGGAGCAGCAAACGAGCATGCGGCAAGAGAATCTTCGGCAGCGCATTATCGCCTCCACAGTAGGTTTTTTATCAAAATCCTAATCGCTTACGGAAAAGTAAATCAGGACAAAAAAAATGCTTAATAGAACAATGCTGTGTTTATTGATGATTGTTTGTCTGCTGCTCTTGGGTTGTGGAAACAGAAACTACTACCTGGGCCGGACCTATATGGAGAAAGGTCAGTATGACCAGGCCATATCGCAGTTCACCGAGGCCATCGAGATGGACCCAAGTTCTTATGAAGCCTACTACAGTCGTGGGCTTGTTTATAGCAATATGGGCCGGTATGATCCGGCTATCTCGGACTTCACCATGGCTATTGAGATAAATTCCTGGAATGCTTCGGCCTACAAAGAGCGTGCGGTTGCGTATGCTTTGAAAGGCGAACATAGCCGGGCAATTTCAGATTTCAACACAGCTATTAAGATAGACCCAAAGAACGCCGATGCCTACTACAGTCGCGGAACTGCTTACAACTACAAAGGCCAATATGACCGGGCCCTTTCGGACTTCACCAAGGCCATTGAGATAAACCCCGGGAATGCTCTCTTCCACAATGATCGCGGGCTCGTGTACGCCATGAAGGGCCGGCATGATCTTGCCATCTCAGATTTCACCAGGGCAATTGAGATAAACCCGGCGGATGCCCTGGCCTTCAGTCTTCGCGGGACTACCTACAGAGACAAAGGCCGGTACGATCGCGCCATCGTAGATTACACAAGAGCTGTTCAGATAGACGCAGAGTTTGCCGAAGCCTACACCGGCCGCGCAACTGCCCACTACAAGAAGGGCGAACATGCCGATGCATGGAGGGACGTCCGCAAGGCACAACGTCTTGGGGCGCAGATTCCTCCGGAGTTTCTCAAAGCCCTCCGTGAGGCTACAGGAAAAGCACCTTGAATCAAAGTGTGCCGGGGAACAATCGTGCGTTATGGCAAGGGCGCCAAACAAACCTGGCTGCGGGGCTGTTGAAAAACGTGAGATTACTTCGTCGCGCAGTTTATCCTGAGCATCGTCGAAGGGCTCCTCGCAATGACAAAAGGTCCATTTTTATGTCATTGCGAGCTAGGCCCCAAGGAGCCGATTCGCAGAATCGCGCGGCAATCTCAGGCTTTACGGTGGGACTTTTTCAACAGGCCTGCTGCCACCTTTGTCTATAAACGCCAGGGCGATCTCATGGCTCTTGCGAGCATCCTGTTGGCCGTCTCGTTGTCGATGAAGCGCTCGTTATCGGGGTCCCATCGTAATTTGGCCCCCAAGCGCAGGCAGATATTTCCGGCGTGACAGGTGGTGACCGAGCGATGCGAAACTTCGGCGTTGGATATCGGCGGCCTGCGAGTCCTGACGCAATCGAGAAAATTGCGATGATGACCCATCATGTACCCATAGCCCCTCTGCGAGACCTTGAGCTTCTGCATGATAGCTTTACTCGATGCCGTAATCTTGCCGGTGTCATCGACGCTGACCCAGCCCTCGGCGCCGACGAATTTGTTTCCCCTCGGACCTCTGCCTGGCTCGGTCTCATCGTGATAAATCATCCTGACGCCGTCGGCGTATGTCGCAACCACCTCGAAACGCACCGGCGTATTGAACAGGCCGTCCCTGGGAAACTCGGCCCGGCCTTCGTATTCGATTGGGCCTGAGTAATCGCTGTCATTCGCCCATTGCGCCAGATCGTTGAAGTGTGCTCCAAGATCGGTCAATTGTCCGCCGGAATAATCGTACAGCCAGCGGAAACTGCCGTGGCATCTCCTCGGCGTGTACGCCTCAAAAGGTGCCGGTCCGAGCCATCTATCATAGTCAAAGCCTTCCGGCACGAGTTCGGGCATCTGCGGCGGGCAGGTCGGGCCGTTGTGGTAATAACAATGCAGAGTGTGCAGCTTGCCAAGCATGCCGCTGCGAGCGATGTCCACCGCAAAGCGAAAGCAGGCGTTGCTCCGCCGCTGCGTACCCGACTGATAGACGGTCCCTAATCGCTTCATCGTATCGGCAACAGCTCTGCCTTCGGCGACGGTCAGCGAGATCGGTTTTTCGCAATAGATGTCCTTGCCGGCCTTTGCCGCCTCGATAGAAAGGATGGCGTGCCAATGGTCGGGCGTCGCTATCAGCACCGTATCGATATCGTCCCGCATGAGAATTTCGCCAAAGTCGTTGTATGCGGCACAATCTTTGTTGCCGTAGGCTGAATCGACGGTGTTTTTTGCCCTGTTACGGTGTTTCGTATCTACGTCGCAGACGGCCAGCACGCGCAGGTCCTCGCAGGTAAGAAAGTTCCGCAGATTGTGCATTCCCTGCCCGCCCAGGCCGATGGCGCCCATCGTAAGTCGCTCACTCGGGGCCGCTGCGCCGGCTCTGTTCATCGCCGACGATGGAACAAAGTACGGCACGGCAATAGTCGATGCAACAAATCCTGCCGTATTCTTTAGTACCGATCTTCGAGTCAACGTTTTCATTGTGTCCACCTCTTGCTGACAATTATTTCACAAAATAGTTTGGTCTCCTGGAACTGCAACGAATGATAGCATAAAGAGGGCAATCATGCCAAAACGATTATCTGCGGACGGTGTGCCAATTGGGTACTTGACGCAACGGACATGCCTCTCATAGAATGGCCGGACAAGACGGCCGGTAATGTGCCGGGCGCAGCATTCGCTCGAAAATGAAGGTCAGATGAAGGAGGTCAGTCCATGTCAGGCAATCCTATCTATCGACGTGATTTCTTAGAGGGGCTGGGGAAAATCTCATTGGGGGCGCTTACCGCCGGAGGGCTTTCTGGCTGGGCGGTCGATGCGCGCGAGCAGCAAACGCCGAAGGTCTGGAAACCTGTCTCAGAGCGAAAGGTCCGCGTTGGCATTGTAGGCTACGGAGTATGCCGCTTCGGGGCGGCATTCGGCTTTCAGGATCACCCGAATGTCGAGGTCGTTGCAGTCAGCGACTTGATTCCCGACCGCAGGCAAGGATTGATGAAGGCCTGCCGATGCGACAAATCGTACGAATCGTTAGAGGTCCTGGTGAAGGATCCGAAGATCGAGGCTGTTTTCGTAGCTACCGATGCGCCCAACCACGCAAAGCACTGCATGGACGTGCTCAAGCACGATAAGCATGTAATGACTGCCGTGCCGGCGGTGCTCGGATCGCTCGAACAGGCCGAGCAGCTTGTCGAGACCGTTCAGGCGACCGGCTTTAAGTACATGATGGCCGAGACGAGCTGCTTTCGAGCCGACTGTTACGGAATGCGCCAGATATATCAGGCCGGGGGATTCGGGCGGCTCATCTACTCGGAGGGAGAATATTACCACTATCATTCAAAGCCTATCGGCTCCTTCAAAGGCTGGCGAATCGGCATGCCGCCGCTATGGTACCCCACGCACTCGACAGCTTACTACGTCGGTGTGACCGGCAAGCGATTCACCTCAGTGTCGTGTGTCGGCTTCAACGCCGGATTCGACGCCTACAAACCCGGGGCCAACAAGTACGACAATCCTTTTACGGACGAGGTCGCCCTGTTTAAGACCAGCGAGGGCGGCTCATCTCGAATGCTCATGTGCAAGGGTATCCACAAACTCGTCGTCGAGAGGGGCCGCGTATTTGGCGAGCGAGGATGGATGGACGGCACCGAATATCACGGAGCGGAGAAGAAGCTTCCCGACACGACCCGTCCACCGCTTCCGCCCGGAATGCCCGGCGGAGGACACGGCGGCTCCCACGGTCTGCTGTCCAACGAGTTCATCACGGCGATTCTGGAAGACCGAGAACCTTTGGTGGACATCTACGAGGCACTCGCGATGACCGTGCCGGGCATTATCGCCCACCAGTCGGCGCTCAAAGACGGCGAGACGCTCAATATCCCCCAGTACACGATAAAACAGGCTTGAAATTCTGCCTTGAGTGTTTGAATGAGGTATTTTCGATAGCTACTTTTTCTTCTTCTTACACGTCTTGCTTTTAAGGCACGACGCACATCTGCTGTCACTGCACCACTGGCAACAGAAACAGTCCTTACATTTGTGCTTGCTCTCTTGCCGGCCGCGCTCGGGTTCGTACACCAAGCCTGTAATGCCTCTAATTCTGCGATAGCCCATAGCTCACATTCCCGAGCGACGTTGCGTTCTGTCCCGATCAACAGTCCCAATTCTGTGTTCACTACGCCGGTTTTGGCCGGACAGTTCAGTTGGGCTTGTCGGTTTTTCCTCTGTGCACAGGATTCCACTGGACACGACATTCCCCCGCCCGTAATATCCTTGAAGATTGACGAGCCAGAATGGGACTGACCATGTCCGACGAAAATAGTATATTGGGCGGCGAGAAACCGTTGTTTCCGCTGCTGGACATCGAAGATGTTCTGCCGATCCTCAATGATATCTCCATCTTTGCGGGGCTTTCGGACAAGCAGTTGTCGGCGCTTTTTCGGCTGCTTGAAAAGGCCCACTACAAGGCCGGAGAAAAAATCTTCGAGCAGGGCAGTCAACCGAGCCACATCTATGTTGTTCAGTCGGGCAGTATAAAGTTGGTTGTTAATGCCAGGCAAACCCCTTTGGAACTGATTGTTTTCGAGAAAGGCCAATGCTTCGGCGAGACCTCGGTGATAGGAATTCAACCTCATGCCGCCACGACAATAGCTGTCGAGGATACCGAGCTGATTGTGCTGCCGCGCAGCGCCCTGCTGTCGTTGTTCAAGTCCGATCTCGAACTCTTTAGCATATTGCTCCTCAATATTGCCAGAGAAGCCTGCAGGAGACTGCACAAAACGGATGAGATATTGTTGCACTACGTTTTAAGAAAAGATGTCCAATAGCTGTGAATCCTCCGTGTGCGCGGATCTGATTTTCCTCTGTCTGTCATTTTTAATCGGGAGATATTGAACGTGTCGTCTAAGATACTTATCGAAGTCTGTTGTGGTTCGGTGGATGATGCCGTCATGGCCGAGAGCGGCGGCGCCGGCCGGGTCGAGTTGAATTCTTCGCTGTTCTTCGGGGGCCTGACGCCGTCTCTGGGATCGATAATCGAAGCTAAAAGGAGATTGGGCATTCCTGTAATGGTCATGATTCGCCCCAGAGGTGGGGGCTTCTGCTATACGCAAGCAGAGATGGCGGTAATGTTAAAAGACGTCGAATTGGCCATCGAACATGGCGCCGACGGCATAGTTTTTGGAGTGCTAACACAGGCTGGCTCTGTCGATGTGAAGCGCTGCCGGCAGATCATTGGCCTTGCCAAAGGCAAGGAAGCTGTATTTCACCGGGCCTTCGACGTAACACCTGATCCTTTAGAAACACTCGATCAGTTGATAGAACTTGGCTTCAAACGTGTCCTCACCAGCGGCCAGCAGAGGACCGTGCCGGAAGGGGCGGAACTGATAAGGAAGCTGATTGCTCACGCCGCAGGCAGAATCGAAATCCTGCCGGGTGGAGGGATTCGACCTCACAATGTCCGGGCGGTCATCGAACAGACCGGCACAAAACAGGTTCATCTATCGGCGTTCGAGCAGAAAATTGACCGGTCAGTGCACAACCGGCCGCACATCACTTTCGGCGGGGCGCTTAGGCCGCCGGAAGATCAATATGACGTTATCGATCCCAGCGTCATTCAGTCCGTTTCGGAGTTGTTGGGCGATCAGCCCTGATTACTTACTTAGGTTCTCTTCCCAGACACAGCACACTGCCGAATAGTCAGGGAAGATCCCTTGCTTATTATCCCGGGAGACGTTATTATGGATTGCTCGTTGATTAAACATGTTTGAACATTGAAAGAGAAGCTGGATCGGTTAAGTAAGTGGTCTCAGTTGTGCGCCATGATGAGCCGGCTCGCTTCGAGAGGAGGTTGAGAATTGGGAATGTTGCGTAAAGTTATGTGTGCGAGTGTCCTGTTAATGACGGGTTCCTGGGCTGCCGCCCCGGCAAGGTCGGCATCAATTCCCATAGATAACGCCTCATTCGAGGCCCCGGTGGTGGACCCGAACGGCTTTGGCGCTGTGCCCTTTGTGGACTCATGGACCGAGATCGACGTGGATACCGTCGCCGGCACCAATACGGGCGTATTCGCCAATACCGCCGCCGACAGCCCGGATCATGTAGTCAACGCCGACGGCAGCCAATTGGCCTTTTTAGGCTCGCAGACGGGCAACGCCCTTGAGCAGGACCTGGCCGCTACATATAATACAGGCTGCGATTACCGCCTGAGCGTGGCGGTGGGCTTCTCCGGCCTGTTCCCGCCTTCGACGTTAGAGCCTCTCGACAGGCTGGAATTAGTGCTTTATTATCGTGACGCCAATGACGTAGTGGATATTGCACGGCAGACTGTTGACGCAACGGGCCTGTCGGCAACCGAGCTGACGGATATATCGCTGTACCTGCCGACGGTGCAACCCAGCGATGCCTGGGCGGGCATGGCCATCGGTGTAGCGCTTCGCGCCGCCGGGATGCCGGGCGGATTCTGGGATATGGACAACGTGCGCCTCGTAGAGTCCTTGCCTGTATCAATTCCCATAGAGAACGCTTCGTTCGAGGCCCCATTGATTGATCCCAACGGCTTTCCGGCTGTGCCTTTCGTAGGCTCATGGACCGAGATCGACGTGGATACCGTCGCCGGCACAAATACGGGCGTATTCGCCAATACAGCCGCCGGCAGCCCGGATCATGTAGTCAACGCCGACGGCAGCCAATTGGCCTTTTTAGGCTCGCAGACGGGCAACGCCCTTGAGCAGGACCTGGCCGCCACATACAATGCAGGCTGCGATTACCGTCTGAGCGTGGCAGTGGGCTTCTCAGGCCTGTTCCCGCCTTCGACGTTAGAGCCTCTCGATAAGCTGGAATTAGTGCTATATTATCGTGACGCCAACGACATGGTGGACATTGCGCAGCAGACTGTTGACGCCACGAACCTGTCGGCGACCGAACTGACGGACATATCGCTGTACCTGCCGACGGTGCAGCCCGGCGATGCCTGGGCGGGTATGGCCATCGGTGTGGCGCTTCGCGCCGCCGGGATGCCGGGCGGATTCTGGGACATGGACAATGTGCGCCTCGTAGAGTCGTTGCCTGTATCAATTCCCATAGAGAACGCCTCGTTCGAGTCACCGGTAGTGGATCCCAACATTAATCCTTACGGAGCAGAGCCTGATGTTAATCAATGGACGGAAATTGATCCGGATCCATTCAGCAGAAATACAGGCGTGTTTCGCAATACACCTCAGGGAAGCAAAGATCATATAATCAATGCCGATGGCAACCAACTGGCTTTTCTGGCTTCTGTTCTCGGTAATGCCCTGGAGCAGGACCTCAATGCTGTATATAAAACCGGCTGTGATTATCGCCTGACCGTTGCAGTGTGTGTTTCCGGAGATCCATATCAACCGTCGGATCCTATCGAGCTGAGTTTATATTATCGTGATGCGAACAACCCTAATCTTTCCATCGACATTGTTTCTCTAACTGTTGGAACGACAGGAATATCATCTACAAAGTTACAGGATTTCTCGGTACACCTGCCAACAGTAAATCCCGATGATACATGGGCCGGGCAGAATATTGGCATAGCGATACGAGCAACCGGGATACCGTTCGAGGCCGGGGGATTCTGGGACCTGGATAACGTCAGGCTCGCCGAGTCGCTGCCTGATCCGGAAATAGCGTTGACGATTAAGGAGTAATTGTCATTTTGGAGCGGACCGGGCATGGCGGATAACAAGAGCCTTGTCCGGGAAATGAAATGCACAAAGTAAGCTATCCATCGAACGTCAACGACGAGGAGCGGGCCGGCTTCACCCTTATCGAGCTGCTGGTAGTCATAGCTATCCTGGCCCTGTTGATAGCTATACTGTTGCCGGCGCTGCGGCAAGCCAGGAATCAGGCCCACCGGGCGGCCTGCGCCGGGAACCTCCGCCAGGTGGGCGTGGCGATCCATATGTATGCTGAGGATTTCGGCAACACGATCCCCTTCGGACCTGCCGGCCGGCCGGTAACAGGCTCGAATTTTTACACGGTGACCGGCAACGTGACCAGCCTGTTGTCGCTGGAAGACGGCGCTCCCGTGGGTTTGGGATTGCTGCTGGACGGCTACCTCGCGCATCAGCCCACGGTCCTGTTCTGCCCCGGCGCCGACCAGCCGTCTGAGGCCAGGGAGCAATTAGCCAGGGTCGGACAGGCCCAGGCCCAGAGCGATTTCTACTACCGCCACGCATCTGTGGATATGCTGACCGGCACGCCGAAGGTCTCTCACATCAAACTGAGCGACTTAGGCCGCAACAGCAAAGGCCAGCCCATTGCCGCTCTGGTAACCGATGTGCAATTCCTGGCGCACCCGTCGCTGGCGGCGTTCCAGGTGAAGACCAGAACCAGTCATCAGAAAGCGGCCAGCAACATCCTGTTCGCCGCCGGACACGTCAAGAGCGTTTCCAACAGGGACGACAAGTTGACGGTGGACATTGGAAACGCCCCGTACGATGCGCTCGAACTAATTCTCGATATGTTCGAGCTGGCTGACGACCACCGTTGACAGGCGGCCGCCGATCATTATTTAACGCTTTTCCATGCAGACTATGTTCCCATTGCAGGTACTGATGAACAATCGGCCGCGTGCAGTCGCCATACCGTCCCAGACCGGAGGGGCCGCCAGTTTGTACTCTGCGAGTTTCCTGCCGTCATCAGCGGCAAAGGCCGCCAGCACACCTCCCTTTCGGCCTTCCCATGCACCGTGGGGGTCTTTGGGATCGACCACATCAGGCGAGCCGGCCACAAAAATCGTATCTGCCGCCCGGACCATCGCAGTGACCCTAATACCAATATTCTTCTCCCAGCGCGGTCTCGGTCCCTGCTGTCGGCGATTACTCCTGGCTTTGTTGCCGGTTGAACTGCGAGGGGCGGCTATCAACGGGATGCATCTGAGCCTATAAGCTTTTGAGCCGGGCTTAAAGACTGTTTCGCGGCTTCGCGATCCGTAGAGTTCCATGCCATATGCGACGTCCTTGCCGAGCACCATCAGGCCCGACGTTTTGGCCTGACCAACCTGCCAGGACGTCCGATTGAACCAGCTTGGGTCGAGGTAGCCGCCGGTGGTGTATAGATGCTGTCCGCTGGGCGTATCCGGGGACGAGACGGCCATCTGCCGGAGGAAAACATTCGCGCCGTCGGTTGCAGGGATGTCGTTGAGCACTCCGGCCATCTGATTAGCGCTGATCTCAGGCGTCATCCTCCCTGTTTCGGGGTCGGGGCTGTAGATGGTCTTGTCGCGGATAACTTCACCCGTTCGTGGGTTAAGAGCATAGACGCGGATACCGCCGTCAAGATATGACGAGCGCCCGGCGGCGAGCCAGCATTTGCCGTCGTGCACGAGCACGCTGCCCGGCACAGGCCAAGGCGACTCCAACTGGCCGAAGGCAGTCACCAGGCGATGACTCGGCGCCGCGTTAAAGCGCCACACAAGTGCTCCGTCCGATGCGCGGAGGCAATAAGCCCGACCGTCGGCCGAGCCGAATATCGCAAGCCCATCGTGCAGCGTAGGAGGCGAGTCGATGCGCGAGCCGGCAGTATATTTCCACACATCCCTGCCATCTTTGGCGCTAAGTGCGTGGACGGTGTGCGTATCCACACCGGCAACAAGCACTTTGCCGCCTGCGACGACCAAGGCGCTCGGTTCGGCGCCGATGTTTGCCCGCCAGGCGACCTCCAGGTCCGTGCTAACGACCGACTCGGTGGCGCCGCTCCGGCGCGCATCGTGCCGGTACGTAGGCCAATCGAGGGGATTTTCGATTTTCGATTTTCGATTGGCGATTTGGCTGTAAACAGGGCCTTTCTTGAGTCGCGGTCCGGTTTGTTCTCTTGTAACCTGGCCTTTCGGCGCTAGGGCGTTGAAACCTGTGAGCTTGGCGTTGATGTAGCAGCTACATGGGTGCGGGGTCACATACAGCAGGCCGTTGCACGGCAGATAGCCAAGCAGGCAGCCGCTGCGGACCCAGTGGTCCTGGTAGTTGTCACCTGTGGACAGGTCCACGAACTCCACGCCGCGGCGGCACGATAAGAGGAACCGCTCGGTGATCTTGTTCCGGTAGCAGCGGTGGTGGTGCCCGACGTTGAATATATCCTTCGTCCGAAGCTCCCGGCGAAGCTTGCCGGTCCGCAGGTCGAGCGCCTGGATGCGGTAGTCAACCATGCTCGAATCCTTCGCCTTGAAGCCTTTGCCCCACACCGATCCAAACTCGGCCTCCGTATTCACGTGACTCCACACCACGTCGCCCACCACGAACACGTCGGGCTGGGTGCAATGGCCCCAGCCGCCGTATGCGTGCTTCCACATTTGGCTGCCGTCCTCGGCGGCGAAGGCATAGAGTGTGCCCGGCATGGTGTGGTAGGTGTGGTGCGTGTTCGGCTCGGGCTGGGCCAGCAGCACCACGCCGTCGTGATACACCATCACCGTCAGCAGGTATTCGAACATTCCCGAGTAGCCTATCCTCCGCACGGCATCGGGCGGCAGCGCCGGGCGGGGGTTGCGCCAGATACTTTCGCCCGAGTTTACGTCCAGACACTCGATTGCTTCTGTCGTAAGGACGAAGACCTTACCGTCGCCCGCGGCCAGTTCGAGCCTGCCGAACGGGTCCTGGATCTGGGTGGCTCGGACACCGGAGAACGGACCCTTCTTCCATAGGACCCGGCCGGTCTTCGCGTTGACAGCGCAAACGTGCTTGCCTGGCGCTGCGGGGGGCGACTCTCCTTTTCGGACCGCCGCATTGGCTGGTCTTTCCGAGGGATTGATTGATACGATTAACCGCCCGTCTGTGCAAAGGATTTCATCGGCGTGTGCCGTCTCGGCATAGACTCGCTTCTCTTCGCCTGTGGCCGCGTCCAGCGCCGTAACAGGTGCATTGCAGCCGAGGGTAACATACACGGTGTCATCCACGGCGACCAGGCGCTTGCCTGCATTGGGCGGCATAGTAAAGCGACCGACGCTGGCTACTCCCTCGCCATTGTCGGGCGTTCCGCTGAACTGCACGGAATCCCAGTTTGGAACAGGGCGTTTCCACAGCAGCACACCGCTGAAGGCATCCCGCGCCACAAGGAACCACTTGCTCGGCACGGTGCCGTCCACACAGGCCAATGTCTCGTCACATATATAGAACACGCGCCCGCCGGCCGAGACCATCGCAGTTACGCTCGGCGTCCATCCGTGGCTGCGTGCCCACAACGGCCCGGCCGTCCACTGAAGGCGCTGCGGCGGGCCGACTACCTGATCGTTCGCTACGGCGTTGCCTCCGGCATCGTGGAGATGATGTGTCCACTCGTCGATCCCGTCAGGCCGGGGCTTTACGAGCTTGTCCCATTTGCCGTCCGACTTAACGTAAGCAACGCCCTTGGGCGCGAGCACGCGCAGGCATTCGGCCATTGGCACCCTGCCGAGGTCGCCGGCCACCAGCAGGTTCACAAGATTGTCGGCATACGGCAGGCTTTGCGCGTCGAGCGTATCGACGGAAACCTTGCCGTACAGGCCGAGGCTCCGGATATGCTCGCGGGCTTTGGCCACTGCATCCGGGTCGACGTCGAGCCCGTGCACGAGGTACTTGTCGTTGGCGCGCAGCGCCGCGGTAAGTTTGCCGTCGCCGCAGCCGAGGTGCACGATTAGGCCGCCTTTGACGTCCGTAGCGTCTAAAATCTCTTTTGCCCGCTGTTCGTGACCTTTCTGTTGGGCCGTTGCAGCGGACAGAGTACATGAAATCCAGACGACAAAAGCAAGATTTGCAAGTGACCGACACTTCGTTCTCATGAGTAGTCCTCCTCTTGGGCAGGGCAAGCTGTCGCGTTGAGTTTTCTTCTTAGACATGTATTCCATAACCGGATATTACCACAAACACTTGATATTTCAAGTGTTGTCGTTATTATACGAAATGTTGCTCTTTTAAGAATCATAGACAAGCTGTAAGTTTGTCAACTAATGGGAGTATATTTATTATGACAAGAAACGTATGCGATAAATTTCGAAGTTCGCTCTATTCATTCTTATCCCTACTTCTATTGATTTCCCTTGCTTCTTGCTATCCTGAATTCAAGAATCCTATTCCTCCACCATCTGAGCTAAAAGCGGACCATCAAATATTGGGAACATGGGTTGGAACAAGATATTCAGGTTCAAAAGAGCAATTGTCTATTTTCAAGCGAAGCAGCGGGTGGATTGATTTAGTATTCATATTCAATATAGACGAGAAAGAATCCAAAGATGGAATTGACGTGCTTGTTTTAGAAGGCTATAGTACGTTTGTAAATAAACAGAAGTTCTTGTGCCTTCGTTTTCGAGAAAAAGACCACATTTATAGTGATGAGGAAGTTGGGGAGTCTGTTTTCTATATATTTAATTATGAACGTCCGAGTAACGATAAACTTGTTATGAAACCTTTTTCTGAGCAGAAAGTCAAAGAGCTTATTAAAGAGGGAAAGCTCAAAGGAGATGTAGTTAAACGAGGGCAACATTCTGATAAAGTCACTGTCACATCATCTTCAGATGACTTAATCGAAGTAATTTCCAGAGAGGACGTCGGAGCTTTATTCGAGCAAGACAAGGATAGTGTACTTGTTTTCTCAAGAAGCAAAACTTGAGACGTTGATCTGGCCCTGAATTATGTGCCAACTGCGGTTAGAGGATTATCCACGTTATAATACTTTTTCCCGCTGCCACGGTAGTATGTAGATGGAACACTTGAAACGAAGCTGTTATCAGCCAATGTTAGAACAGAGGAGTTTCAAAATGAACAAGACCGCCCGTAAACTCATTTATTGTCTGCTTGTCCTTCAATTATTTACATCGACAGCATGGTGCCGTGGACTTGCCGAAGCCACACCGCAATCGGCCGGCCTGTCACAGCAGCGCCTGGCCGATATTACCTCGCTCATGCAAGAGCACGTGGAGGAAAAGAAGCTCGCCGGCGCCGTGGCATTGGTGGCACGTCGCGGCAAAGTCGCCTATCTGCAGAGCATCGGCAAGCAGGACATAGAAGCCGGTATCGACATGCGTTCAAATACCATCTTTCGCATTGCCTCCATGACAAAACCGATTACCAGCGTTGCGGTGTTGGTGCTATATGACGACGGGCTTATCCGGCTCGATGATCCGGTTTCCAAGTACATACCTGAATTCAGCGGCCCGACAGTATTCAGGCAAGGACAGCAAGCCGTGCCGGCAAAACAAGAGATAACCATCAAACATCTTCTCACGCATACATCGGGATTGACGTACCAATGGGATAAGCAAATAGGCCCGTTGTACAAAGAAGCGGGCATCACTCACGGCATAGCCCAGGACGACAGTGTGCTTGGTGAAAAGATGAAGAAGCTGGCGCGCATTCCCCTGCTCCACCACCCCGGCCAGAAGTGGACATACGGGCTTTCTGTTGATGTGCTGGGTCGCGTGGTCGAAGTGGCATCGGGAAAGACTTTAGAGGAATTCTTCAAGAAACGAATCTTTGAGCCTCTGAAAATGAAGGACACCCAATTTTTCATACCTGACGGCAAGATGCCCCGACTGGCAACGGTGTATGCCCCCAGGTCGCAGGGCGGCTTGAAGCGACTGGACAGCGAACCAATCGTGGAAGAATCGTTCGTCTATTGCGCCGACCATCCCTACAAAGGGCAAAGAAGGTATTTCTCCGGGGGAGGCGGTTTGTGTTCGACAATTACCGATTATCTTCGCTTTTCACAAATGCTGCTAAACGGCGGAGAGCTGGACGGCAAGAGAGTGCTAAAGCGCAAGACCGTTCGACTGATGACAAGGGATCATGTGGGACAACTCAAGGAGGGTGAAGGTTTCGGCCTGGGTGTCAGCGTGACAAGGAACTCCGAGGAATCCGGGGGAATGGATTGCGTTGGCTCATTCGGATGGGGAGGATTCTGGTACACGACCTTCTTCGTTGACCCTGGCAAGGAAATGATAGGTATATGTATGGGCCAACTGCACCCGAATGGCGGGGCCACACTTAACGGCAGATTCAAGAGATTAGTGTATCAGGCTGTTATCGACTGATCGTCGGAAGAAGACATCTTACAGTAACCGGCCATGACCTCGCTGCGCGCTTCACTGTCCGCGCTGTCGCAGTTGAAGGTCCGTCGTCACATGGCGTCCACGGCTTAGTACGGTTATGCTCACTTCCTGCTCTGCCCCGTAATGATCCAGTAGTGCTTCTGCCTCTGCAATCGAATGTACGCTCCTGCCGTTGATCGATAACAACGTGCACGGACACCGCACATCTTCCGACGGCCGTTTGTAGAACCGCTGTATAGTGACCCGTCCGTCCCTATCTTCGAGTCGCGCCGGCAACTCCGCAGGCTCCAGCAACAGATTACAATGGGTTCGCAACAGCGCTGCTATGTCCACAAGCCCATCTTCCTCGCCGAGATACTTCCGCAGGAAATTCACCATCCTATCCGTATGATCGTGCCGCACCGGGTGGGCGAACAGGTACTTGATGCTGTTGTCCGCGGCCCGGACCGTATCACCGGCGGTTTCGGCGCGCCGCATTTGCACCACGAACCGATGCCCGTGTCTCCTGCACGCCATAGTAAGGGACCGCTTCAGCTTGTCAATCGCCGAATTTGCCGCTTCATCGAGCATCGTCAGGCCATCGGGAAGTTCGAGCGGGTCCTCCGGCACATTTCGCCCCGGATCGGCCTGCACCACGCGGTCCGAGTGTGAGCGCCTGCCTTCGACTCGCTCGGCGAGGATCACTTCACCGGTGGCTGTGTCCACCATCTTCAACATGCAACTGACCTTTGCGGTCTTGGTTATCGTTTCAATCGGATACTGATGCGTGACCATGTTCGGCACCATAACGTCACGCGGCGTCGCGACCAGTCGAACCTGCGCTATACCGAGGTCGGTGGCGGCGTTCGTGAGGCGCTGCCGCGCCTCAGCCACGTCCGCCCGGGCTTTTCGCTTTCTTGCCATCGCCTCGGCATCGCCCGGATGCACATGCTCATACCGCGCCAGTCGCGCCTCGGCCTCGGCGAGTCTCGCCCGCGCCCGCCTGAGTCTGTTTAACGCCGCATCGGCCTCGTCTGCCGCCTGCAGATAGTCCGGATTCGGCTCCGGTCGAAAACCGTCATGGTAAACCGATTCGCCATTTCCCGTGTACCCGCCCTCTACTGTGACCCTGCTATCGAAGAGTTGTCCCATGATTAAAGCATCGACCCCATGCAGCCTGCCGGCGTGCGTTCGGAACCGCGAATCGATGCGGTTAGTCGTATTCAAATCCAGATCATCGAGAACCGTATGCAGGTCAACTCGTTCCACTACGGCAACGTTGGAGGGACGCATCCGAGTCAGGTGCACTAACGCCGCCGATCCCAATATGTCTGCAATCGCACGGTGGCGCGGCGGCGCCCGAAAACCAGCCAGAGCAATCGTGTAGCGTACTTCCTGCCGCGCCTGTGACTCGCACTGCCTGAGTTGCCGCCGGGCCTCGGTACTGCCGGGCCGATAGCCCATCGCTGCCGCTGCATGCAGGACGCCGCACCCCGGCATCCCGTCCCGCAGATAGTTACGAGAGGCCTGGAGGTGGACCTCGGCCAGACGAGACCGCGCATCAGCCAAAAGGGCGCCGACGCCCCCATATCCGTTCAGCAGGTCCCGGCTCTTTTGAAACAGGCGCAGCGCCCCGGCGTATTCGCCCGTGTCCATCGCACGGCGACCCTGATCGATCCACCTGTCACATACCGCCCGTCTCGCACGTCTCAACAGACCTGGCAATTCGACATGGGAGCTGTACAACCGATCCGCTCGCTCCAGAAGACGCAGCGCCTCTTCGCAATCACCCTGCTCCAGCAGCCTGCGTCCGTTCGCGACCAGCCTGGTCGCCTCGCGCCGATCCTTCACCGTCTGTACGACCCCTTTTGCTTCACTTCCCGTATCACGGTAGGACAGCGCCGATTGGGCCTCTACCTCGGCTCCTTCGAGATCATTCTGCCGCAGGCGATCCTGTGCCCGCCCCAGATAGTATCTATACGCTCGTTCCTTAATCTGCCTTAGATCGGCCTGTCCGCCGGGCAGAGTCCGGTATAACTGAAGAGCATCCTCGATGCGTTCGACCGCGGCCCCCCACTGCTTCTGCTCCGCTAATGACAGCGCCTCGGCGCGCAACTGTCCGGCGTCGGAAATCGCCTTGTTCACACGTTCTCGAAACGCCTGGTACGTCTGATTCTGCGGACAATGCCTGATGCATCGCTCGATGAAATCCCGCGCTGCGCCAAGGTCCGCCTGGGCAAACTGCTCTTCGGCTTTGCGGTAGTAGAACTCGCCGGCTTCGAGTTTGACTTCATCGAGCTTCTGGCGATATTGCTGCGCGGCATCGTATTTATCGCTCTCTTCCGCCAGTGCGACGGCTTTTTCGAGTTCCTCAACGGCCTTGTCGTACTGGCCCTGCCGTGACAGTTTGGTCCCTCTCTTGTACGCCTGTTCGTGTGCGCAACCTGCCAACATAAGCATCAGGCACAGCATCGGCAAGCCCAACAACAGCATACTCATCCCAAGCCACTTGTCCTTGGTTGAATGTTCTGCGCGTCTCGCTTGCGTCATCTTGGTCCACCTTTCTTGTTGGCCCTTGCGTCTATCTACAGAAGGCAACAACTTGATGGTCGGTCACGGAACTTGCCACAAGAACCCGTATAGTCTTGCCATTCACGCTATTTGCCTACACAGTATAATTTTCGCGTTGTGCGGATGAACAACTTGCCGTGTGCGGCGACGATTGACGCCCGGACGACTTCGCTGCCGCCGGCTTTGTCCATAGTGATTGTTCTTAGGACAGTGCCGTCTGCCGCGTCGATCACTGCGGCTTCCCCGGAGTGGTCGATCAGGTAAATCCTGCCGTCCGCAGCGAGCGGCGAAGCCTCGTATTTGGCGCTGCCGGGTGTTGCGATTGTCCACTTGACCTTGCCCGTCTTCGGTTCCACGCGCGAGAGGGATTTGCGCAGGTCGCTCAAGATAAAGAAATCCCCATCATAAAAGGCCGGAGTCGGAACATCGGCTGAGACTTCTCGAACGTCCCGGCTGACCCAGGCGATGGCGCTGTCATCCAGTACGCCGGTCGCCTGGGGCTTTATAGCATAGATCGGCGCGTTCTTTGGCCCGCAGGCGAGGACTATGTCTTTGCCGGCAACCGGAGAAGTAACCAGCCGCCAATGACCGATACGATCGGGATTCCAGGTGCCCCAGCGCCACAATTCCTTACCCGTTTCAAGGTCGTGTCCGGTCAGCGCATCGCCTCCTATGACCAACAACTGTTGCCGGCCGTTAATAGTGGAAGGAATCGGGGTGGTAAAGGCCTCACGCGACTCAGCCCGCGCTTTGCTTGGACGTATCTGCCGCCACAGGGTCTTGCCGGTGCCCGGTTCAACCGCCAGGATGTACGATTCGTTTACCCTGTCTTTCATGCCGTGGCCTCTCGCCGGCACATCCCGCTGCAATACCTGTATGTATAGTTTGCCGCCGAACAACGTGGGGCTGCTGGCAAAAGTCCACTGGAATGCGAACTCCCCGTAGTCGTCCTGAATGTTGCGTTTCCATTGACGCTCACCTTTGACGTCAAAGCATACGAGTTCGCCGTTAGCGTAGAAGAAAAAGACAATCTTGCCGTCCGTAACCGCCGAGGAAGCGGCAAAGGTGCTGCGACGATCCCGGCTGATTCCCTCTGTAATGTCGTGCTGCCAGAGGAGTTTGCCGTTGGTGTGATCGAAGCACATCGCCAGAAGCACGCGCCTGTCGGCATCAAGGCCCGACAGGAATACTCGGTCCCCAAAGACTATCGGTGTAGCAGCCGAAGAACCGGGCAAATCGACGCTCCAGGCGATTCCTTCGGTCTGGCTCCAATCCGAAGGCAGGTTCTTCTCGTCCGTGGAGCCGTTGAAGTAGGGCCCGCGCCACTGCGGCCAATCGCCCGCCTGAGCTGTGGAAACGGCCAACATCACAAATACCAGAAATATACAATGTTTTCGCATAACAATCTCGTGCCTCCCAAAAGTAAAATGTCAGAATTCAAAAAGCAAAATCGACGAAGCTTTCGTCATCAGTATCTCAACTGACCGGCTTTGGGGGTCACTTTGTCGATATTCGGTGTTACGTCAACCTTGACGTTGCCCATGGCCCAGGCCAGACCGCCGGTGATGATAGCCTGGACGTCAGGATTGGTCCAGATGTCGTCGCGGTGGCCGAAGGATGTATAGAAAACGCGCCCCTTGTTGTGCATACGTGCCCAGGTGGCGGGGAACGGCGGCCGCTGATAGCAGTCGTCTTTCATTCCCTCGTTGTCCTCGATGAGGATTACATGCAGGTCTTTGGCGAAGTTCTTCAGCGTGTACCATTCTTCTTCGAGCTTCTGAACCTTGCCGAACTGCTTTACGCCGGGGAAATCGGGCGAGGCGGCGCGGATTGTCGCTTCCTGCTGAGCACCGTGAACGATAAACTCGCCGCCAATCATTGCGATGTAGGGATCGACCTCAGTTTGATTCTCGTTTCTGGGGCCTTTTGAGTGGAAAGAATCGGTCGCGGCATGGAAGCCTACGAAACCCTTGCCGGCGGCGATGGTGCGCAGAAGCTTCTTTTTGCCCTCTGGGGACATGGGCGGAGTCTTGGCTTTGTTGGGCTTAGTCAGGACGCCGCTCGTGTAGAAGGCGATGGCGTCGTATTGGTCAAGGTCTCCGTCGAACACGCGGCCATCTTTTGTGCAGACGACTTCAAAGCCGTGTTTCTTGCCCAGCTCGGTGAGGATTCTATCGGAGATGCTGGGCTTACCGTCTTTGATTTTGACGGCATCATGCTCGAATCCGGCCGAGCGCGAGAAGTAAAGGACCTTTTGCTTCTTCTTATCGCCGGCGGCAACCCAGCCCAAGGGGAAGGTCGAAGCCGCGATTGCCGCAGCGCCGGTTGCTCGGAGTAAGTCGCGGCGAGCAAAGGCTCGCTCGTTCCTGCTGAGATTATTGAGCGCTTCTGTGGAATGTATTTTCTTAGTCATCGGTACCATAACCTCCAAATCGTCGCTTTGGTTGACTGTTTTAGTTTATCTCGGAAGGACTTTGACGAAGCCCTGGAGAACGTTTCGCTATTATCAGTATCGCAGGGCCTGTTGTCCACAGGAATTTCCGAGATCGACCCGGAAGAAGAAAAGCAAAAGAAGCTGGATAAAGCGTTCGATCGGATCAGAAGCAGGTACGGTAAGAGCAGCCGGTACAGTGAAATACCTCCCACCAGAAGACATAGACGTCGAAAATTATCTTGAGGAATTAAATGCACAGCAGATAGGTGGTTGTCCCCTTAGAGGAACCCATCAACTTCCCCCGGCATAGACAAAAAGCAGAGCCACTACTCAGACGCCCCTTAGAATTCCTACACTGCCCTGTGAGCGAACGACACGCCTGTACGGCTTCAGACGTCCGCTCAAATCCCGATTACCCAATAAATGCGTAGTTACCACAACAGCCATATCTGGCCTTGAGGCCAAGAATTTTCGAAAAAAGACGATTTTTTTCAAAAAAGTATCAACAATTGCCGGACGAGAAACGCCTTTAACTATAGGAAGACGTCTATACGAACGTTTAATGCAGTATGCCTGACCACCCAAAAGTGTTTTTACAAGGAGGTTCGCTTTTGGGGGGTAGTGCGATAATAGAACAACAAACAGGCCCTAACGCGATAGAGTTTCTTTTTTAAGTGCAGCCGTCGTACTGGTATAAATAAATTTGTTGCCGTTTGCACGGATTTCTGTTAGGTCGTACAATGCAAAGAACTAATAGAAGGGATCAATTGGAGTGATCCTATGAACAGACGCGTAAGAACACTCTTAGGCATTTCCTTCTTGGCCCTTTACGTGCTCGCGAATTTGCCATTGATACGAATAATTTGGATTCACGATGGGGCTACAATCATCTCCATAATCGGCCATTCACCCGATCAGTTCTTATTCCTCGCCCTCTTCTTTCCTGTTGTGCTTTTACAAACCTACAAGTTGACGAACCTAACTTTAGGGATAGGATCACAGGATCGGTATCAGTCTATTCGTAATGCAACGTTCTTGCAGCGGTTAACGGGAAGGAGAGTAATTATAGCCTCTTCTCTCGTGATCTGCCTTAGTATTGCCACGGTCGATATAAAATGGACTACTCCTGATTTCTACCACAAGAAACAGCGAGATGCGAGTGAAGCCGCTGAATTGAACAGAGCTATAATAACGTCCCTTAGCAAGGCAGAGACTAAGGGTGAGAAAGATGAGATCGAAGAGAATCTAACAGAGAAAGTCGATCGCCTCAGACACATCTATGAAGATCCAGACAATTTGGATCCAATCATAAGGACGTTCGAGTTCTTGGAATTGAGCGCCTGCGGATTTGCTATTTCTCTGTTGCTGTGGATGCTCTATCTGAACTTGGAACTCTTGGATTTGTCGAGACGTGTGAGTGATCCTGAACTAAGTAAGGACCTGAAGGGGGAAATAAAAAAAGCAGTTCCGTGTGGAGTTGTGGCTGTCATCGTGTATCTATTCTGGCCTCCTTTTCGTTTGTATAACATCTTTGAGATTCAACAAGTTATTGATTACCAGACTCTGAATCCTCTTTATGTTTACGGACTTATAGCAGTCGCGGCAATTACACTTATCATGCTACAATATTCAAGATTTGGGCCAAAATTTATCTCTACCTTAACTGCGGTCTTAACCTTCTTGGCTTCTGGTGCACTAATGGGCGTAGCTCACTTAACGCCTGAATCCTTGGTGCATCTTGTTGGCTCTGGAATGGGATTCGGTAATCTGTTTTTCCTGACATTTGTTATCGCTGTCATTTATGTGTTCGGATTGCGGCTTTTCACACTAATAGCCAGAAAATGAGCATGGCAGAAAGACCTGAAAGGATTGGATATGGTAGATGAACCAAGAGTCTTTAAAGCCAAACAGCCGAGTTACTCATAGTTTTGCCAATTGTAAGCCGAAAAACCTTTCATTGCTGTAAAACATGCACATCTGGTGTGAGATCTGAACATTTTGTGTAAACACACCGTGTCTCTCTCAATTGGCGCAGTTTGGGCAAAGTTGTCGAAATATATTAAAGCGACGGAAAAATGTTAGTTCGGGTCAACCAATGTAGTAAATCGGCGCTGAGTTAGGCTTAGAGTAAAACAACCGGGGCCTATACCGAGTGAATCAGCATAGACCCCGAACTGGTGCAAATCTATCTTCTTAGCAGCGCAGTTACTTGCTGCTTTAATTGGTATCCAAACAACCTATTTAACCAACCGGATATCGTCGAAGTACATCGTACCTGTGCCGCCGTCGGCTGCCGGGCTGCCCTTTGTGCCGAGACCAATGGTAATGGTATTGACATTCGTAAGGTCCACGTCTGCAAATGCCGTCAGGTCGATGACCCACTCGTTCCATCCGGTTATCTGTGTCGCAGCCGGATCGGTAACATTAACATGCAGACAAGAGCATCCCTTGATCGGATATTCAGGGACCGCTGCGCCCACCAATGTTTGAACCACTTCTGCGGTAACGCCGCCATACGTGTTCCACGGATCGAGAACACCGTCCTCAAAGCCGCCATTAGCAAATAGATTTTCTCCTACTATGGCTGTGCAGGATTGCCGACCGCGATGTCATCGAAGTACATCGTGCCCGATCCGCCCGGGACCGAATTGGCCCGGTTGCCGACGCCAAGAATAATCTTCTGAACGCCGGCCAGATTCACGCCCTGATCGGCAAACTCGGCCAGATCCACCGACCATCGCGTCCAGGTATCGATCTGTGTGACGCTTGGATCTTCGTGCTCGACAAAACCAAGTGTGCCTGCATTGTCGGCTATGCCGACGTACATAGGCTCGGCATCATTGACGGCTATGCCGATGTCCTGATTCGTCCACTGCCCGCTGACCGTGCCGGTCGTTGTGACGTTGGAAAAGACTGCCTCGCACGTTGTACCGGCGCTATGGGAAGTCACCGCCAGGCCGATATAGACGGTTGAGCTCATCTGGATGTTCGTCGGATTAGCGCCGGCTACCGGCACCCAGCTCGATCCGTTGGTCGAATGCGAAACCGTAAAGGCGCCCGCGATGCTGCGCTCCAGTTTCACCCAGTGCGGAGCGGTAATACCGCCCTCGGCGGTGTTGAAGCTGGAACCGCCGGTATCGGCGCGACCTTGTGAGGAAACTCCGTTCTCAGGTGTCACGCAGGCAAAAGCGTGCGTCGAACCCGGCTCAAGTGTCTCACGAATCATCACGC